>CAVRDS010000068.1:0-152627 GCA_963719865.1 uncultured Acidobacteriota bacterium
CGAATGACGGATTGAATCGAGCGCGTCCCGAGGCAGCGCGATCTACGCTCTCCTGGTTGTTCGCCCGGACCGGTTCGGCCAGCCACTCCGAACTATCATGAATTGCAGGTTGCAAGGACTGGCTATGTTGATTCCGCTGGGATCTCTGCGAATGACTGACCGAGCCGATTCTCGGTGGGGTAGGGGTCGCTCGGGGCGTCCTCCGTTCGAAGCGTGTGTCCAACCCGCACTAGGCTATTCGCGCCTCAAAGCGCACTAAGACGGTCCGCGGCGGTGGACCCCAGGGCGGTCCCCCGCACAAGTTGCAATCGCAGCGACCCGGAGGGGTCCTGCACGTCTTGCATCGCGGCCGGCCGCTCTGGAGCGTGAGGACGATAGGCGCGCTTCTCCTTGAGAATTGCGTAGAGGATCTTCAGGAGCTTGTGCGCCGCGGCCACGGTGCCTTTGCCCTTCCCTCGGCGGCGGCTGACTCGAGTCCCCGAGCTTCGCCACCGTCCCCCGAGGGGCGCGCTGGCGGTGGGTCCAGGAGAGCTCGACCAGCAGCCACTGGAGGAGTTCGCTGGAGTCCCACTTCAGCTTGCCCTGGTAGCAGAACTCTCCGGACTGATGGGTGGAGGGGGCGAGTCCCACATACGACGATAGAGCCGATCGATGGTGGGGAACCGTTCGATGGGCAGAGGAACGCCGCCAGAGTGACGGCGGCGAGCTCGCCGACCCCAGGGATGGTCTTCAGCCATTGTGCGTCGGGCATGCGCAGATAGGCGTCGTGGACCTTCGGTCGAGTTCCTTCGTCTTCTCCCGAAGGTACTCGATGGTGTCGATCGCACGGGTTGACGTCGGGGAGTCCCAGGGTCCGGATGCGCTTGCGGCCCGCCACCGTGCGCAGAGCGCGGTCCGGATACTCGATCCCTCTGATGGATCAGCTGGGCATAGGCTCGGTTGAGCACCGAAGTGGCCTTACGTCGGTAGAAGTAGCGCTCGCGAACCAGGTGGCGCAGGGCGCTCCGAGTCTCGGCGTCCGGTACGAAGATCTGAGGAATCGCTTGGAGACGGAGCAGAGTGGCCAGCGCTTGGGAGTCCACTCGGTCGGTCTTGATCGTCGCGTCCGCGATCAGTCGAGTGCGCAAGGGGTTGGTGAGCAGAGTCTCGATGCCCTCCTCCTCGAGGGACTCATAGAGAGGCTCCCAGATCGTGCAGGGCTCCATCACCACGTGCTTGGTGCCGGGCAGTCCGCGCAGAAAGGCCGTCAGCTCGGTGGTCGTGGGTCCGATCTTCGCTTCCCCGACGGTCTCTCCTCGTGCGTCGAGGGCAGTGGCGACGATCGACTTTCGGTGGATGTCCAGTCCGACGTAGGTGTTTGCTTCCATAGGGCGCCTCCGAGAGGGAGAGCGGAGGCGCCCATTGTAGGACTTCCGTTGGGCCATGCGGAATCATGCATGTCCAAGTTGCACCCCGTTGGACTCCGGTGGAAAGTTCACCTTCGACCCCGCAACCGGCGGCGACAAAGTAGAAATTTCATCGAAATTGGTCCGTCATCAAAACCCGGTTCTTCGCGCACTCCTACTCGCGTCCAAACTGACCTTCGCGACCCGGAATGCACAAGATCTAGGATCACTCGAACGAGACTGGTACAGTTACGGTTGCTCCATCTCCTGGTAGCAGCGAGAGCTCGAAAGATCCAACGCGGTTGAGGTCAGAGCGTTGACCCGATCTAGGAGGGAATCGCAACCAAGCCAGTTCTTGCTGCTCATCAAATAGAGATCCTTGCCCAAGAGCTCTCCAATCATACAACACATGTCAATAGAAATCTACATGTATCATGTCAGGAATATCCCGACATGATGACGGCAGTCGCCGACCTTGAGTCGCCAGGGCGATCGCGTTTGTCGCCGAGACCACCGCGGCGGATACATCGCCTCGCTGGAGGTCCAGCCCGAGGCACCGCTTCGGTCCTCACCGAAAGAGCGTCAGCAACTGAAATATCCGGAGTCGTCATGACGAGCCAAGAACTGAGAGAAGTCCCCCGCGTTTCTGGCGGAGAACAAGAGCACGGGCACCTCGAAGAGTTCCGCACCGACCCGATCGGCCTGATGAAGCGGGTTCGCGAAGAGTGCGGCGAACTGCATCTTCCAGCTCGCCGGCAAGCAGGTGGTCCTGCTCTCCGGTGCGGAGGCCAACGAATTCTTCTTCCGGTTTGTCCCACAGTGATCTGGACCAGGCCGAGGCATACCCGTTCATGACGCCGATCTTCGGCAAGGGCGTCGTATTCGACGCCGACCCGGAGCGCCGCAAAGAGATGCTGCACAACGCCGCATTGCGCGGGATGAAGGGCCACGCGACCACGATCGAGGTGAGGTCCGCCGGATGATCGCCGGCTCGGCGAGGAAGGTGAAATCGACCTGCTGGACTTCTTCGCCGAGCTGACCATCTACACGTCGTCGCGTGCCTGATCGGCAGGAAGTTCCGCGAGGCGCTCGACAGCAGGTTCGCGCACCTGTACCACGAGCTGGAGCGCGGCACCGACCCGCTGGCCTACGTCGACGCCCACCTGCCGATCGAGAGCTTCCGGCGCCGCGACGAGGCCCGGAAGGGGTTGGTCGCGCTGGTGGCCGAGATCATGGACAGCCGCATCGCCAGCCCGCCGGCCGACAAGAACGACCGCGACATGCTCGACGTGCTGATCACGGTCAAGGACGAGGCGGGTAACCCGCGGTTCACCGCCGACGAGATCACCGGCATGTTCATCTCGATGATGTTCGCCGGGCACCACACCAGCTCGGGCACCGCGTCGTGGACACTGATCGAGCTGCTGCGCCAGCCCGACATGTACGCCGGGGTCATCAAGGAGCTCGACGAGCTGTACTCCGATGGGCAGTCGGTGAGTTTCCACGCGCTGCGCCAGATTCCGCGGCTGGAGAACGTGCTGAAGGAAACGCTGCGGCGGCACCCGCCGCTGATCATTCTGATGCGGGTGGCCGAAGGGCGAGTTCGAGGTCGAAGGCTATCCGATCCACCGGGCGATCTGGTCGCCACGTCCCCCGCGATTTCCAACCGCATCCCCTAGGACTTCCCGACCCGGACGGTTTCGTGCCCGAGCGCTACGAGCAGCCTCGACAAGAGGACCTGATCAACCGGTGGACCTGGATTCCGTTCGGCGCGGGGGCTGCCACCGCTGTGTCGGAGCCGCATTCGCCACCATGCAGATCAAGGCAATCTTCTCGGTGTTGTTGCGCGAGTACGAGTTCGAGATGGCGCAGCCGCCCGAGAAGCTACCGCAACGACCACTCCAAGATGGTGGTGCAGCTGGCCCAGCCCGCCAAGGTGCGCTACCGCCGCCGGAAGTAGGAAGTCACGATGGGCTCTTCATCCAATTTTCGAGTGGAAGTCGACCTGGACCTGTGTCAAGGCCACGCCATGTGCGAGGTGGAGGCGCCGGACTATTTCCGGGTGCCCAAACACGGGCAGGTCGAAATCCTCAACAGCGAGCCGCCCGAGGAGGCCCGGCCCGAGAGCAGGCCGTGTCGGCCTGCCCCACCCGAGCACTATCCATCCGAGAGACAGGAGATTAGGCGTGCCCGCATTTCCCCGCGAGGAACTCGAAGACATCGTCGAGCGCTGGCTGGAGGCCAACCGCGAGGCCGAAGGGAAGGTGACTGGCGGGCTGGCCGACTTCTACACCGACGACGCCACCTACGGCTGGAACATCGGCCCCAAAGAGGACGTGATGTGTGTCGGCATCGGCGAGATCCGCGACATTGCGCTGGGCCAGGAAATGGAGGGCCTGGAAGGCTGGCGCTACCCCTACCAGCGAGTGATCATCGACGACCGCATCGGCGAGGTGGTCGGCTTCTGGAACAGGTGGCCACCGACGCAGACGGCACGGAGCAGGAGGTCTACGGCATCGGTGGCAGCTGGTTTCGCTACGCCGGTCGCGGCAAATGGAATTGGCAACGTGACTTCTTCGACTTCGGTCATGTGTCGGCGCTCTGCAACATGGACCTGATCAAGGCCGGAAGCTCAGCGCCGGCATGCAAAAGCGCATCGAGCGCGGCATCGCCGGCGAGAAGGTCCCGGGCTACTTCCCGCTCGGCAAATCGCCGGTCTCCCTGTGGTAGCGATCCTGCACCGATGGCCGCTGTTGCTCTCTGGTGGAGTTGAAGAACCGGGCTTTCGTTGCCCGCGTAAGCTCACTCTCACCGTGGCGCGGGTCACGCCACGCTACCTGTCGGCACATCCAACAAGCGAACAAGTGGAGGAACTCAAGATGAAGACCAAGGGCGCTCTCATCTGCAAGTTCAATCAGCCGTGGTCGATCGAGGAGATCGAGATCGGAGACCCCCGCAAGGACGAGGTCAAGATCGCGATGGAAGCCTCGGACGTGCCACTCCGACCACCACCTGGTCACCGGCGGCATCCCGATGGCCGGCTTCCCGGTCCTCGGTGGCCATGAGGGCGCCGGCATCGTGACCGAGGTGGGACCCGGGGTCGAGGATCTCGCGCCGGGCGACCACGTTGTGCTGTCGTTCATCCCGTCGTGCGGCAAGTGTCCGTCGTGTCAGTCCGGGCTGCGCAACCTGTGCGACCTCGGTGCGGGGCTGCTGGGGCGGGGCGGCGGTGTCCGACCGCGCCCTTCGTTCTTTGCCTTCGCCCCGCGTCCTCAAAAGCCACGAAGCATTCCATCCGGGTTACCCGCATGTGATCTACATCGTGCGAGACCCGCGGGATGTCGCGGTGTCCTTCTACTACTTCGCTCTCAAACTGCGCATCATCGCGGATGGTTATCCGATGGACGATTTCGTCACGCGCTTTCTCAGGGCCGATATCGTTCCCTTTGCGGACCGCTTCGGCTGTTGGGAAGATCACGTTCTGAGTTGGATCAACCTGCGCCACGGCAGACCTTCCTTTTGTCTCACGCGGTACGAAGACCTGCAGGCGGATCCCCGCACCGAACTAGCGAAATGGTCGGCGGTTTTGGGCATTCATCCGACCGCGGACGTGATCGAACAGGCCATCACGCGAAGTTCGGCAAGCAACATGCGCTCGCTGGAGGAGAAGCAGTCCAAGGATTGGCGCATGACAAAAGACAGCCGCCAAGATATTCGTTTTATCCGCGATGCCAAGTCCGGCGGCTGGCGCAAGAAGCTCTCAGAGAAATCCGTGGCCGCGATTGAACAGGCATGGGGAGCAACCATGCAGAAACTGGGATACGAACTCACCACGGGACCGAAACTCGATCGTGCGGAGAGCGACTCGGTCCTCTCTCCAGTCACCCGTAACGTTTCCAGAGGCCTTCGAGAAGTCAAGTGTCACTGCACGGTGACCGTGAAATTTGCCGCAGCCGAAACTCCACTCACCGTTGCGTGCACCGTTACCGTTCCAGTATTCGGAGGACTAGTGTAGTTATCGCTGGCAAGTCCACTCGAAGTAGTCAGCACTGGGTTTGAGGCGAAACTCCCTCCAGCGCCTCCATCTGCAAAAGTAACGCTAGCCCCAGAAACTGCATTTCCATACTGGTCCGTGACTTTCACAACCAGTGCCTGTGCCAGTTGGGTGCTGGGCGGGGCGGACTGGCCGTCTCCTGAGGTCGTGACAATATTAGCCGCCGGGCCGGACGTAACCGCTTCGTGGAATCTCGCAGGGCTAAGTCCGGTCACGTTGCCGGTGATCTTGACCGTACCGACGGCAGTGGGAGTCGTGTAATTCACCGTCGCCAGCCCCCGGCTGTCAGTGTTCACAGGATTAGCTGAGAAGACTCCACCCACGCCACTGTCACTGTAGGTCACTGCTACGCCGGGAATCCCGTTGCCGTAGGAGTCGCTAGCCTTCGTGACCAGGGGAATAGGCAGGGTTGTGTTGACGGGGACAGTTTGGCCAGAGCCCTTGAAACTCAACAAAGTCGTGGCCAGAGCGGGAAGCGCTGTTTCCGTGAAAGTCCCCGACGCATAGCCGGACGCGGAAGCGGTCAATGCGTAAGAACCCGATTTCGCGGGCAAGGTATAGACACTCGAAGCCGAACCGTTTTGGTCCGTAATAACGGTGGAAGGGTTGAAGCTGCCGCCCTTTCCGCCGTCGCTGAAAGTTACGGTGACTCCGGGAAAGACCTGCCCTGTGTACGGATTCATCACCTGTACGCTCAATGGGATGGGAAGGGGCGAAGCCACGCTCGCCGACTGCCCGCTGCCTCCGACCACCGACAAACCTGGGAATAGTCCATAGATCACGAGGCTGTTCTGGGTTCCTTCAAATACCTTTCCGTCGGCAACCACAGGCGTTGCAAAGTGAGCGATAGGTGGAAGCGTATCGCGACCATTCGCAGCCTGATTGCTGGTATACAGGACTTTCATGGTGATGGGGTCCATGGCAGTCAGAGGGTTGTTAAACCAAAGAATGCCATTGCTAGTCCCATTGGAAGTGATCAGTGCGTGTCCACCGCCGCCCATTTTGGCAGATTGTGCGGTCGGGGGAACCGTCAAGGAACCATTGTTCAGAGTGAAGGCCATGACTGGAGAGCCTTGCCCGGTGAAATAGACATTATTATTCCAATAGACAGGTGTTCCGCTTTCCGGCCCCACCGCCTTATACAACTCTTGCACGATCTGGGTATCAGCCGTGGTACAAGTCGAGCACAGCTGCCCCATATTGTCGCGGTTCAGGACATAGACGGTTCCCTCCTTGCCGACGGCAATCAATTCATGCGTAACTGGTCCCGGCTGGTCGGGCAGGATCAAAACGCCATCGTTCAAATCCCGATCGTTGCTGCAAAGGTATGGATAGTTATAGGGCGTGAACCAGTCTGCTAAGGAAAGAGTCGTGCCAACCTGGCTGAGTTTGAACACGCTCACGGGGAAGTTCGTACCGGACGCGAAAGGGCCTTCCGCAGTCTCCGCATAGATGTTACCGTCGCTGTCTGCGGAAATGCCTGCCCCTTTCTGCCAAATCCCAGCCCCAATCATGTTCTTGCCCGGTTCGTCATCAAAGGCTCCCTCTTGTTGCAAGGTGGAAGCATTGTAGGACATCACCCAACCCTGGCTGTACCAGCTACTGCCATTGGAACCAAGCGCAATGTAGACGTGGCCATTGGCCAGAAGCAGTCCCGGCCGGTTCATCTGATAGAGGTCAGCGAACGTAGAAGTGTAGCCGTTCAGGGTAAAGGTTGCGGCGATGGTAGTGGGTCCACCCAACGTCTCCAGTCCAGTGGTCACGTCAAGCGCGTGCAGACGATGCACCACGTTTCCGCTTTCATAGGTTTCGGCAACCAGGTAAAGAGTGCCGCTGGACGGATCGATGACCATAGTAGAAATGATCCCCACTTCAGTCCAGCCAATTCCTGTGTTCTTTTGAACGGTGGTGGACACCGGGGTCGCTCCTGGCGCACTGTAGGCAAGGATGCTGGTCATCCACAGGGGCCCGGAATCGGGATTGTCAGCATCGAAGGCATACACGCTGTCGTGCATCGTTGCAACGTAGACGACGTTGTGGGTTCCCTGATTAGGAATATTCACTCCAGGAAGGTAAAGCGGATGCCCCACAACGATACCGTCCACCGGCTGGGTGGACAATTTTCCGAAACTTCGGACATTTACATTTGACGGTGCGAGGAGAACCTCGCTGGTATTTGCACTGGTTCGCCCGACATCGTAGTGCCAAGTGGTGACGGCCGTCTGAGCCACCAGTTGCACCGCGGCCAACGCGGTCAACAACGATGCCAGTAGCAAGATTTGCACCGAGCAGACTATGCAAGATTTTGCAGATAACGTCCATTCGCGCCTCCGCCATTCGCCGAGGGCCAGTTCAGTTGTGATCTTGCACAAGGAAGGTACCTTGCTACTCCGGGACAGTCGCATACGAATTTCTCCTGCTATCGACTACAATTCAGAACATCTTTTTGGGCCCCAACTACTCGACGTAACACGTTACGGCCCCATCCGGTGAACGTGCCCTAAAGCAATCGTTAGCACTTTTGGAGCCATAAAGCTGTCGGAGTGCTGGGAACTAAAAACTTCCCTCAGCGCCCGACGACGCCCGATCTGAACATCCGTCAACAGAACAAATCTTTCTTCACAGCGCAATGATTTGCACATGACGCGATTCAGGATCAGGCGAACCATCGAAAACATCAGGTTTAGCCTTTATCCCTATCGAGTTACCGTACAATGGAAAGGCCTTATCCGGTATGGCACTTGCGAGCCTTAATGCAGCGATTTCTTTGGTATACACTGAGACTACATTGGTCGTTGGATCCACAATGGGGTTACGATTTCGTTAGCATGTCCCTCCCGAATAGGAAGTCCGACAGTTCATCGTTAGATTCTGCTACGAGACATTGAATTTACATGCACTTAATCCAAAATCAGCGAACCTGGGAGGTTTACGCAATTGTCTGCTTCGACTAGTCATTTGATTGCTCCGCACGGTGGAGAACTTGTCAACTTAATGGCAGCCCCGGAAAGGGCTGCGGAACTGAAAGCCCACTCTCGCGAGTGGCCGTCGTGGGACCTTACGGCACGCCAAATTTGCGATCTGGAACTACTTATGAGCGGAGGCTTCTCTCCTCTGCGCGGCTTCATGACCAAGGCTGACTACGAGGGCGTCTGCCAGAACATGCGTCTGGCCAGCGGAGTTCTCTGGCCCATGCCGATTACGCTGGATGTAACCGAGGAATTTGCCAAAAAGCTCAAGCCCGGGAGCAGCAAAGTCGCGTTGCGCGATGCCGAGGGCGTCATGCTGGCGGTTTTGGACGTCGAGGAAGTCTGGCAGCCGGATCGTGCCGCCGAGGCCAAAGCAGTGTTTAAGACCACCAGCAAACTGCATCCCGGCGCCGACTATGCGATCAACAAAGCCAACCCTTGGTATGTGGGCGGGCGGGTGGAAGGTCTGCAGGCGCCCTCGCATTACGATTTCCGTACGTTGCGCTTTACTCCGCAGGAATTGCGCGCTGAGTTTGCTCGCTTGGGATGGCGCCGCGTGGTTGCCTTTCAGACTCGCAACCCCATGCACCGCGCTCACGTGGAACTCACCTTCCGCGCAGCGAAGCAAGTGGAAGCCAACCTTTTGATCCATCCCGTGGTCGGAATGACGAAACCCGGGGATGTGGATTACTACACCCGCGTGCGCTGCTATCAATTGTTGAGTTCCAAATACCCGCAGGGAACGCAGAAGCTTTCGCTGCTACCTCTCGCCATGCGCATGGGCGGCCCGCGCGAAGCCATGTGGCACGCGCTGATCCGCAAGAACCATGGCTGCACTCATCTCATTGTGGGCCGCGATCACGCCGGCCCGGGCAAAGATGAGAACGGCAAGCCGTTCTACGGTCCTTATGAGGCTCAGGAAGTTTTCAAGAAGCACGAGTCCGAGATTGGCGTCACCATGGTGCCCTTCAGCATGATGGTCTACCTGGAAGCGGAAGACCGCTACATCCCCGACGACGAAGTGAAGAAGACCGACCGCGTTCTGAACATCTCGGGAACGGAACTCCGGCAGAGATTGAACGAAGGGCGCGACATTCCCGGCTGGTTCACCTATCCGGAAGTTGTGCACGAACTGCGCCGCAGCTTTCCGCCACGCGCTAAGCAGGGTGTGACTATCTTCTTTACCGGACTCTCGGGCTCGGGAAAGTCCACGATCGCCAACGTCTTGATGACGAAGTTCCTGGAAGTCGGTGGACGTCCGGTGACCTTGCTCGACGGCGATCTGGTGCGCAAGCATCTTTCCTCGGAACTCGGATTCTCGAAAGAGCATCGCGACATCAACATCCGCCGCATCGGTTATGTCGCTTCAGAAATTACCAAGAATGGCGGCATCGCCATTTGCGCGCCCATCGCCCCCTATGACGCGACCCGCAAGCACGTGCGTCAGATGATTGAGCCTTACGGAGGATTCATTCTGGTGCACATTGCGACCACGGTCGAGGTCTGCGAGCAGCGCGACCGCAAAGGCCTGTACGCCAAAGCTCGCGCCGGCATTCTCAAGGAATTCACCGGGATCTCCGACCCCTACGAAGTTCCGGCGGATGCTGACGTCACAATCAACACCGGCGAACTGTCGGCCGAAGAAGCCGCCCAGGAAATTGTTTTGCATCTGGAGCGCGAAGGCTTCATCGGTGTGAATGGAGCCCCAGCGTAAAACAGGAACCAATCGACGATGCCTGTTGGCGACGAAAATCCTGGTTGGCTTTGTCGTCGGCAGTCTCATCGACGTCATGGCGTTGGTGGCCGGTAGCATTAGCGCCGGCGGATTTGTCGCGACTCTAGACAACACGCCATTACGTTGTAACCGACGCGATTCGCTTCTTTCTGGCCTAATGGCCAGCGGGGCTCAACTACGAAAGCCTTTGCTGGCGACGCTCACAGGTCATCCCCCATGGTCGGGACACATGCGCGGACGTGACCTCAGGTTGGGAAAAAGTTCTCTCATGGGTGGCGCAAGAGACGTATCACTCCCCTTGGTCGCCATGCAAATCAACTAGTGTGTTTTCATGGAGATATAGGATAGTACGAAAGGTATTTGAATTGCGGCCACACAGTTGAAACAATTGCAAATCACTGGCAGGGCAAGCGTATCAAAAAATACGTGTGTCGGTTTGGTTAGAGTTTGCAACCAACTCGGAGTTGAACTCCTCGATCCACACCTTGCCGCAAGCCACTGATTAGAAGATCGGAACATCAGAACATCAGCAGTCGAACGACGGTGCTGTGTACGTGCAATGTACCGGTGCAATGCAAATGCCAGTTGGGCATGTATAGTTTTTTGAAAGGGGCGGAGCTGGGAATCAGGGTTCAGACATATGAAAGATGCATTCATCAAGGCGCTTTACGCCATCAATTACGTTTTAGAGAGAGATCAGGCTGGCCGGGGATTTTTCGTTCTGCCCGACGACATTTTCCTCGTTTCCTATCCCAAGTCAGGCAACACCTGGACCAGATTCCTACTGGGAAACTTGATGAATCCGGACGAGCGCATCACTTTTGCCAACGTAGAGCGAAAAGTACCGGATATCTATGCAAAATCCAGGAAGGCCCTCAAGAAAATCCCGAGCCCTCGAGTGATCAAGAGCCACGAATGCTTTGATCCGCGTTATCACCGGGTGGTCTACATTGTGCGCGATCCGAGGGACGTGGTGGTTTCCGCCTACCACTACGACCTGAAGGAAAGGAATATCCCGGACGGTTATCCGATTCAAACCTACACCACCGAACGATTCATGAAAACTGACGAGTACTTCGGAACCTGGGGAGAGCACGCCGGCAGTTGGATGGTGAACTCGAAGAACATATTTCAGATCAGCCGCCTGAAGGATGGCTTTCTCGGCACACCAGCCTCCTGGGGAGAGAACGTGATGAGTTGGCTGGGAGCGCGGGGTCACAGTCGCGAATTCCTGCTGGTGCGATACGAGGATCTTCTGGAGGACACGCATCACGAGATGACCCGGATCGCGGAGTTTCTGAATCTGAATGCCACGCCGGAGAGGATCACCAAGGCGGTCGAGCTCAGTTCGGCCGACAACATGAGAAAGCTTGAGGCCCAGCAAGCGAATCAGTGGGTCACCACTAAAGACAGCCGCAAGGACATTCCATTTGTGCGTGCCGCGAAGTCTGGTCAATGGAGGAAGAAGCTTCCGCCCGAGTCGGTAGCCGTAATTGAAGAGGCGTGGGGACCAGTCATGGAACTCCTGGGTTATCCCGTCAGCCAGGAGTACAAGGCGGATCGAGGAGTTCTGTCGGATCACTCCTAAGACCTTTCCGGGGCGAATTGAATTCATGAGCCAGAAGAAAATCGTAATCATCGGAGGCGGGCCCACCGGTCTGGGCGCCGCTTACCGGCTGAACGAACTCGGCTACGAAAACTGGGTTCTGTACGAAAAAGCGGACTACGTGGGCGGACACTCCTGTTCTCATGTGGACGAGCATGGATTTGTGTGGGACGAAGGCGGCCATGTCATCTTTTCGCACTATCCCTACTTCGACAAACTTGTCGATGACATGCTCGGGCAAGAGGAGAACCACCTCATCCGCGAAAGCTGGATCGTGAAGGGGGAATCCTGGATCCCATATCCCTTCCAGAACAATCTGCGTTATCTGCCAAAACCACAGCAAGTCAGTTGCCTTCTGGGCGCCGCAAAGGCTGCCGCCAACGGCAAGTCTGGGGACGCGACAAACTTTCGAGATTGGATTCTGGGCACGTTCGGCCAAGGCATCGCTGAGGAATTCATGTTTCCTTACAATTCGAAAGTCTGGACTACCCCTCTGGACCAGATGTCAAGATCGTGGATTGCGGAGCGCGTAGCCACGGTGGACTTTCGGCGCCTGCTGGAAAACGTCTTGTACGACCGGGACGATGCGGGTTGGGGACCGAACAGCAAGTTCCGTTTTCCGCTGTACGGCGGGACCGGTGAAATCTATCGCCGCATGGTGAAGTGCTTCCCAGACAAGATCAAAACATCCAAGAAATTGACCGCCGTGGACGACCGTCAGCGGCGTGTGTCTTTCGAAGATGGGAGCGGAGATAGTTACGACGTCCTGATCTCCACTTCGCCTCTCGACCTGCTGGTCGCAATGCTCGAATCCAAAGATGGGAAGTTGTCCGAAGCTGCTGCCGATCTTTGCCATAACAATTTGCTGGTCATTGGCCTGGGGCTGGAAAAGAAAATCGAAACCGGCAAATGCTGGATCTACTTTGCCGATACGGAGATGCCCTGCTACCGCGCCACTTTCTTTTCTCATTACTCCTCGTTTAACGTTCCGGGCGGAGACACGGAGCGTTACAGTTCTCTGATGTGTGAAATGTCTTACAAAATTGACGAGTCCCCCGACCCGGCGAAGATTACCGACAAGGTAGTGGACGGATTGATTCGTGCGGGCATGCTGGAACCGGGTGATCGGAGCCGCATCGTCTCTCGCTACCATCGCAAGGTGCAGTACTCCTATCCGATTCCGACTCTAAAGCGTGACCAGGCGCTTGCTATGCTTCAACCAGCACTTATCGAGAAAGGGATTTACTCTCGCGGCCGGTTTGGGGCTTGGCGCTACGAGATCGGCAACATGGACCACTCCGTAATGATGGGCGTGGAGGCGGTGAACAACATCCTTGCGGGAGAAATGGAAACAGTGTTCCACAGTTCTTAACGAGCAGACTATGTCACATCCATCGCCGCAACGGACTCCTGTCGTCAGTGTCATCATGCCGTCCTACAATACGGCGCCGTTGATTGGCGCCTGCCTGGACTCCGTATTCCAGCAGACTTTCCAGGATTTCGAGATTGTCCTGGTAAACGATGGATCGCCAGATACGCCGCAACTGGAACAGGTACTGGCGCCGTATCTGGAAAAGCATGCCGACAAGATTGTCTACATAAAACAACCGAACAAGCGCTGCGCGGGAGCCAGAAATACCGCGATCAGAAACTCCCGCGGCCAATTCCTGGCCTTTCTCGATTCGGATGACGTTTGGCTGCCGGAACACCTGGCCGAGCAGATGAAGCTCTTCGAGCAAGATCCAACTTTAGATCTGGTGTACTGCAACGGCCTGGCGGTAGGCGATCCGGACCATCCCCACGAGTTCATGAGGCGCTGTCCTTCAAACGGGAAAGCAAATTTTCAGGCTCTCGTGTTGGAGCGCTGCCACATTCCAGTCTCAACCGTGGTTTGCCGTAGAACAGCACTGCAGCGGGCAGATTGGTTCGATGAGACCCTGATGCGCTGCGATGATTACGATATGTGGCTACGAGCGGCCTTCCATGGTGCCAAAATCGGGTACACGCGGAAAGTGCAGGTCCGCTTGAATGGCGGACGTCCTGGATCTCTGGGCGCTTCACAGGCCGCAATGAATGAGGCGGCTTGGATCATCCTCGAGAAGGCGCTCCGAACTCTGCCACTCTCCCAGCCAGATCGAGATCTGGTTCAGAGCCGGGCAACGGAGTATAAGGCTCTGTATTTGCTTGAGGAGGGCAGATACAGACTCCACTTGCGTGAGTTTGATAAGGCCAAGAGCCTCTTTCGAGAAGCCAATGCCTATTTTCACCGGTCCAAACTAAGTCTGATATTGGCTGGATTGGCCATTGCGCCCAGAGCGACGGGAAAGCTTGCCGCACTGCTGGAGGGGGCTCAGATCTGGAGCCTTCGCCACCTGCCCGGCCGGCGGTATTAGGGCCCAGTGCCATGGGAAAACGCGACATCATAAGAAACGTTGGGTCGAGTTGGTTTGCCCTGGGCATCAACGTCTTAGTAGGTATATTTCTTTCTCCCTACATCCTTCATCGTCTGGGGGACGAAGCGTTCGGGTTGTGGATCTTAATCTTCTCTCTCACCGGGTATTACGGACTTTTCGACCTCGGCATTCGATCTTCCATCGTTCGCTACATCGCTAAATACTCCGCCACCGACGAGCGCGACGATCTGTTCCGGCTCGTGAATACGGCCATGTTCGGTTATACCAGCATCGGCATTGTGACGATGACCGCGACTCTGATCATGACCTATTATGTGCATTCCATTTTCCCCAAAATCCCTGCCGGGTTCGTGCCTACTGCACGTTGGCTGCTCTTGATGGTGGGAACCTCGGTTTCCCTGGGATTCCCTATGGGCGTGTTCAGCGGAATTCTGGAAGGATTGCAGCGCTTCTACCTGCTCAATCTCACGAATACGTGTTCGACTCTTTTGCGCGCCCTGCTCATCGTCGTCGCCCTGCGGCATGGACGCGGGTTGCTGACCGTGGCTTTGATTACGATCACCCTGCCGCTGCTCGGCCAAGTGGTCAACGCCACTAACGTATTCCGCCACCTGCCACTACGGTTTGGACTGCACTATGTGAGTCGATCCAGCATGCGCCGGATCGCAAGCTACAGCGGGACCACGTTTCTGATCATCGTGGCCCAGCGCTTGCGCTTCAAGACGGACGCCCTCGTCATTGCCAAGTTTGTTTCGGCGGTAGCCGTCACCTACTTCACCATCGGCTCTCGCCTAGTGGACTATGCCGCGGAAACCGTGAGCAGCCTGGCCCAGCTCTTCGTGCCCATGTCGAGCCAGTCCCAGGCCAAGGGCGACCTGGATGGCCTGCGAAAAATCTTCGTCCTCGGTAACCGTGCCTGCGCATTCATTATTTTCCCGATTACGGCTCTGCTCACGATCCTGGGCAAGTCCATCATTGAGGTCTGGGTTGGTCCGAAGTACATTGCGGTTAGTTACCCCGTGCTGCTGATCCTTATTTTTCCAGTCACGCTGATGCTGGCGCAGGCCGCTTCCGGACGCACCTTGTGGGGGATGGCCAAACACCGCACTTGGGCCTACGTGGCGCTGGCCGAAGGCGCCGCGAACCTGATTCTCAGCATCATTCTGGTGCGGCCCTACGGCATTGTGGGAGACGCCATCGGCACGGCCATTCCCCTGACCTGCTCGATGATTTTCTTTCTGCCCCAGCATCTTTGCCGCTTGCTCGGAATCAGGATCAGAACTTATCTTTATCGCGCGTTTTCGTTGCCCCTCATGTTATGCGCCCCTGTGGTAGCGGCTCTTTTGCTCATGCAGCGCTGGTTCATTCCTCATCGCTTTCTCCAGCTTCTGCTACAAGTAGGGATAGCGGGCCTGGTGTACGCCGCCGGCCTGGGTTGGGCCTTCTGGGCAGGTCGTGCCTGGGATGTAGGACACTTGGGGGCCAATGAAGAGGACGAAGTGACTCTCGCCCTGGTGGGGACGTACCAGGACGAAGCGTAAGGTGAGAACCACTCGCGAATTCGCGAGCCGCTGAGGATGCATGGAATCGTTCCGGGAAACCGTTCGCAGAGTGCTGGGCGCGCTGGCAACAACGGGCCGCGTTCTCACCGGACGCCAGATTGCAGGCCGTGGAGTGACTGTCTTTCCCGATGACGTTTTCCTGGTTTCCTATCCCAGATCCGGCAACACCTGGACCCGCTTTCTCGTAGGCAATTTGCTCTGGCAGAAAGACCCGGTCACGTTTGCCAATATCGAATCCAGAATCCCGGAAATCTACTTCAACCCCGATCGCTTCATGCGCGCACTTGAGCGCCCGCGTTTGCTGAAAAGTCACGAGTGTTTTCAGCCGCACTATCCGCGCGTGATCTACATCGTGCGCGATCCCCGCGATGTGGCGATCTCTTTTTATCACCACAACGTGAAGGCGCGAAACCTTCCCGAGGATTACCCCATGGCCAGCTTTGTCCCACGCTTTATCGCGGGCGAGTTTGACCGTCTGTTCGGCTCCTGGCGGGACAACGTATTCAGTTGGACGGCGCTGCGCCAAGGGACTCCGGGGTTCCTCATGCTTCGCTATGAGGATATGAAGCGGGACCCCGCGACCGTGCTGGCCGGCATCGCGGCGTTTCTCGAACACTGCTCCTTCCACAAGATCGACGCCAGCCCGAAAGCCCTACAGCGAACCATTGAACTGAGTTCGCCGGAAAGAATGCGCGCCCTCGAGAAACAGGAAGCCGGCCAATGGGTTCTGACGAAGGGAACACGCAGCGATAAACCCTTTGTGCGCTCCGCTATCAGCGGCGGATGGAAATCGCAACTCGCTCCCGAGTCTGTTGCCGCCATTGAATCGGCGTGGGGCGAAGTGATGCAGCGCTTGGGATACGAGTTGGTTTCTCGGCCGCTTGCTGCTGCCACGGTTTCCCAGGGAGAGATTTCTTGACCCAGGAGACGCCGCAAACCATCGCCAGCGCGGCGAAAGATGTGCTGCGAAAATTCGTACCCGATTTCCTGCTTAGGGAGCGGGACATCGTGCGTCGCCTCCGGCCGGGAGCCGGCCGAATCTATGCCCGATTGTATGTACTGGACTTACTGCGAATCCGGACGGACAACCAGCGACTCGTTCCACCGTCCGCACGCTCTTTCGTTTTCGTCTGCTATGGCAACATCATGCGCAGCGCCATGGCAGAGTTCCTTATGAGGAAGGCTTTAGGCGATGCGGGAACGGAGCCGCAAGTCCGGATCATGTCCGCCGGGCTGCATGCCTCCGCCGGAAGCGAAGCGCATCCCCGGGCACAAGAGGCTTCTGCGGAGCTTGGTATTTCGCTGGCTGAGCACCGGGCCAAGCCTTTGACTCAGAATATGATAGAAGGTGCAGATTGTATTTTTGCGATGGATTTTCAGAACAAGGCTGAGTTGCTGACCCTATATCCCGGCTTCCGGAAAAAAATCTATATGCTCAGCGCGTATGCGGAAGGGCCCTGGCGGTACCGTGAGATTCCGGATCCCTATACTGGGGATCTGGAGACGGCCCGATTCTGCGCCCGGCAACTGCAAACCTGCATTCGTAATCTGATTAGGTCAATGTTTCCCCCGTTGCTCACTCCCGAAAATGGGAAGACTGTGGATGCCAAAACGGTGCAGTGCTAAAGAAATTCAAGGCTGTTTACAGGCTGCAATTTGCCCGCACGGATGAATCACCGAACGCCTTGGTCCCGTGGTCAAGGACGTACGTAATTGGGTTACTTGGGTTCTAACCTGGCGCAGGAAAATAATGTTCAACTTGCATATCCCTGGGCAATACTAGAACAAAGGGCTTTGGGGTCGATCCACGAAGAATGGCAGAAGAAATGACCAAGAACGTCGTGTCGGTGGACGTCGAGGACTACTTCCACGCTGAAGTCTTCTCCGGAGTGGTGGACCGCAGCCGCTGGGATAGCTATGCCAGCCGGGTGGAAGGAAACACTCGCCGCCTGCTGGAGTTGCTGGGCGATCTCAACCTGCACGGCACCTTCTTTGTCCTGGGATGGGTGGCGGAACGCTTCCCCGGTCTGGTGCGCGAGATCGCGGCGGGCGGGCATGAGCTGGCGTGTCATTCGTACTGGCATCGCTTGATCTACAAACTGGATCGCGCCGAATTTCGGGAAGACACACGGCGTGCCAAAAACGTCATCGAACAAGCAGCCGGCCAACCCGTATATGGATATCGCGCACCCACTTACTCTGTGATCGATCGCTCGGTCTGGGCGCTGGAAATCCTGGCCGAACTGGGATTCACTTACGACTCCAGTATTTATCCCATACGTCATGACCGCTATGGGATGCCGGGTGCGCCGCGCTCGCCGTTCCGTTTTCAGACGCCTTCTGGCCCTATGACGGAATTCCCCATCACCACCTTTCGCCTGGCGGGACACAACATGCCGGTGGGCGGCGGCGGCTATCTGCGCCTGCTGCCCCGGCTCTACACGCGCATGGGGTTGCAAAGGGTGCAGAAAGAAGGTGTGCCCATCGTGATCTACATCCATCCCTGGGAGGTGGATCCCGAACAGCCGACTTTGCCGGTAAGTTTGAAATCGCGCCTTCGCCACTATACGAATTTGTCACGGACGTTTGACCGTTTTCAGAGCGTGCTTCAAGCAGGAAAATACACCAGTTTCCGCGAGAGCGGACTCGCCGACTCGGCCAAGGAATTTGACTTCTATGCCTGGAACCAACACAAAAACTGACGAAACCCAACAGATCGCGCAATACTGGAACGACATTGCGTATAAATTCGATGCCATCTATACCGGCAAAAAGAACCCGTTCTCGCGCGGCCTGGACCGTTGGCTGCGCCGCGACATCTACCAGCGTTATGAATGGGTGATGAACCAGGCGGGCGATGCGAGCGGAACCAAGATATGCGATGTCGGGTGCGGCTCCGGTCGCTTTGTCGCTAGCCTCGCGCAGCGCGGCGCGCAGGTAACCGGCCTCGACTTTGCGCCGGAGATGCTCAAACTGGCTGGGCAACTGGCGGAGAAAGAGGGCGTCGCGGATCGCTGTAACTTCGTGTTGAGCGATGTGCTCGACTGGAAGACGAACGAAAAGTTCGACATGGTGATTGCCATCGGATTCTGGGACTACGTCGCAGACCCGCTGCCTAGGTTGCAGGTCATCCGTGGGATTACGAAGAAGACCTTCCTGTCCGCCTGGCCCCGTGCCGGCACTGTGCGCGCTGCCATTCGCAAGATACGGCTGAAGGCGGATGGCTGCCCGGTCTACTTCTTTTCCCTGCCGCAAGTGGAAGACTACCTGCAGCGCGCCGGCTTCCGCGTGGATTCGCACGAGATCCTGGGCCAACTGCACTGCGTGCGGTCCACGGCAATCTAAGGCGATGGCGAGACTCTGGTTCTGGATCGCCGTCGGATTCCCGGTCTACGTCTACGTTGGTTACCCCATTCTGCTGTGGGGACTGCAGGCGATTTTTGGCTCTTCGGCCAGCCGACAGCCGGTTGAGCCCTCGGTTTCGCTGCTCGTAGCCGCGTACAACGAAGCCGCAGTGATCGCGGACAAAATTCGCAACGGTCTCGCGCTCGATTACCCGGCCGACAAACTGGAAATTGTCGTCGCCTCCGACGGTTCGAAGGACGCGACCGCACAAATCGTCTGTTCTCTGGCCGAGGCGGAATCAGGCGGACGCGTTCGCCTTCTCAACTGGGAAATAAATCGCGGCAAGACCGTGGTTCTGAACGACGCCGTGCCGCAGTTACGCGGAGAGATCGTAGCTTTTTCTGATGCCTCCAGCATGCTGGCTCCGAACTCGATTCGCATTCTGGTGCAAAACTTCAGCGACCCTCGGATCGGCGCAGCCAGCGGAGTTTACCGGCTATTGAAAAAGGATCAGGCCCGCCTCGGATCACAAGAAGATCTCTATTGGAAGTACGAAACCTTCCTGAAGGTAATGGAGGCCAAGCTGGGCGCATTTACGGGCGCGCACGGATCGCTCTATGCGATCCGCCGCGAACTGTATCCGTTCCCATCGCCAGGCACGATCAACGACGATTTCACGATTCCCATTCGCATCCTCGAGCAGGGCTACCGCGTCGCATACGAGCCCGCCGCAATCGCGTATGAAGAAGCCCACGAAATGGAAGGATTTTCTCGCCGGGTACGAATCACGGCTGGAAACATCGAGCAATTGCGGGAGATCAAGAGCCTGCTGTGGCCGCCCAGGCCGTTCGTGCTGTTCTGCTTGCTGTCACACAAGACGGGTCGGCTGCTCGTTCCACTGTTCATGCTGGTGGCCCTGGCTGCCAATGTAGTTCTGCGCGGCCAATTCCCTTACAACTGGTTGCTGGTCGGTCAACTGCTCTTCTACGGTCTTGCGGTCCTGGGCGGCATATTCAGTCTTCGACCAAAAATCCTCCGTCTCCCTTACTACTTCTGCATGATCAATTCTGCACTGTTTGCCTGGGTATACCAGGCTCTGCGACACGGCCGTGCGATTCCATCCCGGGTAGAGCTCGATCAACTGGGGAACCAGCCTCGTTCTGGCTAGAGCCACGCCCGGCTAGAAGATGACGATCTCCATTTCATCTGGAACGAGAACGGAGTAGATGGGGTTATCCCGCATGTTCACAATATAGGCTTTTTGTTAGTCTACAAAGGAAGGCTTCGCGCTCGTCATTGCGTCTCAGCCTTTTCAAAAACAGGTATATCCCATGAGAACTTGGTCTCATTTTCAAGTCGGAATGATCAAGAAACTGCTATTGCTTGCGCTGCTCATTGGCGGCACAACGGCTATGGCGCAAGCCGACAACCGATATTGCCAACCCGGCGACACTCCCGATTTCGGTGCCGCCAAAGACGGCCCCGCCGCGTTGCCCAACCGGTGTATCAATACAGCGCTGACTTCCTCACCATCGCACGGCAAAGAAATCAAGGTGTCGGACCCAAAGGGTGTGGAGCCGGCGCTGCAATCAGCCTCCTGCGGCGACACGATCGTCCTGCAAGCGGGCAAAACATTTGCACCTTTTACCCTGCCCCCGAAGAAGTGCGATGCCGCGCACTGGATCACGATCCGTACGAGCGCGGACTCTGACTTGCCGCCCGAGGGCACGCGCCTGACGCCCTGTTATGCCGGGCAGGCGTCCCTTCCCGATCGGCCGCCCTACCCTTGTCCCACGCCCAAGAATGCACTGGCCCGGGTCGAGCTCAAGGCAGGTGCGGGCGCCATCACCGTTGCGGAAGGAGCCAATCATTACCGGATCATCGGGCTGGAATTGACCAGAACTGCCGGGACGGGCACGGTGTATGCCTTGATTCGGTTCGAAGACGGGGTCGACCACGTCATCATTGATCGCTCCTGGATTCACGGAACTCCCCTCGATGAAAATGTGCGCGGTGTCTATCTGGGGGGCAGCAGCTATGTTGGAATCGTCGATTCCTACTTCAACGATTTCCACTGCATCGCCAGGACCGGCGCGTGCACTGACTCCCAGGCCATCAACGGCGGGAATAGTAATGTTCCTGCGGGCGTATACAAGATCGTGAACAATTATCTCGAGGCCGCCGCGGAGAATGTCATGTTCGGTGGTGCGCGCGCATCGCAGGTCCCGGCTGACATCGAGATTCGGCGCAATTACATGTTCAAGCCCCTCAGTTGGCAGCCCGGGCGGCCCAATTTCGTCGGCAAGAATTTCATCGTCAAAAATCTGTTCGAGCTCAAGAATGCGGAACGTGTCCTGTTCGAAGGCAATTTCATGGAGAACTCCTGGGGCGGTTACAGCCAAGTAGGCTTTGGCATCCTCCTCACGCCCCGTGGGCCGTGGGCAGCAGTACAAGACGTTACGATTCGACTCAACCTGATTCGCCACACTGGATCGGGTATGCAATTAGCCGCTTCGAAATTAGACCAGAACGACTCTCTGGCCGCTCAGCGCTGGAGCATTCACGACGACTTGCTGGAGGATGTGGACGCTGACACCTACAACGGGTATGGAATTGTCTTCCAGATTTCGAGCGGGTTCCGGAATAACGCGCCCCTGAACAATGTCGTCATCAAGCACATAACGGTTAATACTCGGGGGAGAATCAAGAATCTAATCATTGTGGGCGTGGCCCCAGAAAACCCACGTCTCCCCGATGCCATCAGCTTCACTGACAATATTGTTCCTGCGGGCCAGTATTCCGTTTGGACGACCGGGCTGGGGACTTGCCCCAAGTCCGGACAACCAGCAATAACGTTCGAGAATTGCTGGAAATCCTTCCGGGTAACAAATAATGTCGTCATTGATTACCCGAATGGCCAAGGGCCCTGGCCGCCGGGAAATTTCCTGGTGAAGGATATGGACGCGGTCGGGTTTGCGGATCTCAATCGCGAAGACGCAGACGATCGGTTGTCGGCGGCCAGCCCCTTCAAAGGCAAGGCTTCGGACGGTAAAGACGTGGGGGCAGATATTGACGCCATCCGTGCGGCCATTGCGGGAGTCCGCTGACTCTTCTCAGTCGGAGGGGCTGGGCTCGCTGCACCGCGAACTGCAGCCCTGGCAAGTAAAGCGGGCCGAGGTTTGCTGAGCATTTCGTCGCCAAGTTTGATCACTTTGCTGCCAACTCCCAAGAACCCGAGCGAATCCACTCGCGCAACACCCTCGGAGCAATAAAAGTACCAAAGTCTTTTCCCCGCCGCGATTCCGGACACTCCCTGTACTTCTGGTTTCCCACTAGGCCAATGTCCATAGTGATCTAGCGACTCTCCATCACTACGGGTTAAGGTCGCTGAAGGACTAGCCGAAGGGTCCCCAACCGACATTTTGAGGTGTTTTTTGATGACGGCCACCCCCCTAAACTGCATTAGACCCGAATTCGATTCCCCACGTCTGCGCACCTGGCACGTAACACTTGGTGTTGTTCTTCTGGTTGCTACCCTAACTTCTTCGTGTGCAATTTCGGGGCAAGCCGCCGACAGTTCGACAGCGCACGATCTTCAGATCTCATCCAGTTTGCCTTCCGCAGTCCAGGGAAGCCCCTACAATGCCGTGCTTTCGGTCAGCGGCGGGCCTCCTCCTTATCAGTTTTCGATCTCTGCCGGTACCCTGCCCCCTGGGCTTTCCCTAAACACGACCACCGGAGCGATCTCCGGAAAGCCAGCGAACGCCAGCAACTACTCTTTCACAGTGTCAGTCAGCGACTCCAAGGGCAGCAGTGGACAGAAACCACTCTCGCTGAAAGTCAGTGCGATGACCGTTGTGACCGTTGTGGTTTCTCCGTTGACCGAAACTGTATCGTCTGGCGGAACCGAGCAGTTTACCGCCAGCATTCGTGGTACCAGCAATACGGCTGTCCAATGGACCACCGCTGCCGGAAAGATTTCGACGTCCGGCCTTTTCACAGCACCATCGCTGACCGCGACGCAAATAACCACTGTGAAGGCAACCAGCCTGGCGGATCCGAGCGCCCAAGGTACAGCCACCATCACGATTACGCCGTCATCGCCCGCGCCTCAGCCTCAGCCCCAGCCCTCGTCAGTGGGATCTAGCAGCGCGGACAACAAATATTGCGGGGCTGGCGATCAAGCGAATTTTGGGACGAACGATGGTCCCGCCACCTTGCCGCAAAGGTGCATCAATACCGCGTTATCGAACACTCCATCTGGCGGCAAACAGACGCTGGTTGCCGCTGGCGGCAATGCAAATATCGCCCTGGAGAATGCCGCGTGCGGCGACGTGATCCTGTTGCAGGCTGGTGCAACCTTCAAAGGACCGATTACGCTCCCGGCCAAGAACTGCGACGCGCAACATTGGATTACGGTCCGCACGAGCGCCCCCGACAGCAGTTTGCCTGCCGAGGGAACGCGGCTTACCCCATGTTACGCGGGTGTCTCCTCTCTTCCGGGCCGACCGGCGTATAACTGCTCGTTGGCGCACAATGTGCTGGCGAAGGTCGAGATCGCAAACGGGGCCGGCGCCATTACCGTCGCTCCCGAAGCCAACTATTATCGGATCATCGGGCTGGAGATCACTCGCCGAGCCGGGACGGGGATTGTCTTCGGCCTCGTCAAAACCATCAGCACAGCGGATCATCTGATCTTCGATCGTGTCTGGATTCATGGTACGGCGTTGGATGAGACCACCCGCGGAATTTACTTGGGCGACAGCACCAACGTCGCGGTGATCGACTCGTATCTCAACGATTTTCACTGCATATCGGACACCGGTGCATGCACTGACTCCCAAACTATTAACGGAGGGAATAGTCTCTTACCAGTCGGCTCCTACAAGATCGTGAATAATTTCCTCGAAGCCGCGGCAGAGAACGTGATGTTCGGGGGAGCACTCGGTTCCACGGTGCCAGGTGACATTGAAATCCGCAGGAATCACATGTTTAAGCCGCTGACCTGGATGCCGGGAAGTCCCAATTTCATTGGCGTCAAGTTCATCGCCAAGAACCTTTTTGAGATAAAGAACGGAGAGCGTCTCCTGCTCGAAGGCAACGTGCTGGAGAATAGCTGGGGAGGCTTTTCGCAAGTGGGATGGAGCATGGTAATTACCCCGCGTGGGTCTTGGGCGGCGGATCGTGATATTACCGTCCGCTACAACACCTTCAGCCACGTGGGCTCCGGGTTCCAGATTTGCGCATCGCAATTTCCGCTACCGACTGGGGGGGCGGTAGACTCGATCGCTAGCGAACGCATCAGCATTCATGATGTAACGGTGGACAATATGAATGCTTCCGAATACAACGGGGATGGAATTGGGTTCCAGATTTCGAGTGGCCTTGCGGAAAATACGCCGCTAAACAACCTTACTATCAATCACGTGACCATGCTCACCGATCCCAGCAAGACCCTGCTCCTGGTCGGTTCGGATTACCGAAATCCCAAGCTGCCGTTCAATATTGCATTCACCAATAATATTGTGGGTGCAGGCCGGGATTCAGTCTGGTCGACGGGTGGAAAGTATACCGGCGCCTGTGCGAAATCGGGGCAGCCCTTGGCCACATTCAATCAATGCTGGACTTCGTATACGGTTAGGAACAATGTCGTTGTGGCCTATCCGAGCACGCAAGGCCCGTGGCCAACGGGTAATTTCTTCGCCGCAAACGACGGTGCCGTCGGATTCACGGATTTTAACGGCGGGAATGGCGGCGATTACCAACTGCTTTCTTCCAGTCCATATATTCAATTGGATGTTGCGGGGCAAACCGCTCTGGGCGCTGACATCAGCATCCTGAATACGAACATTGCAGGAGTTCGATAACTGGTCGCATCTCGCTGCACCTGGATTGTGCGGTCCGCCGACGACCATAACATTCGGAACGAAAACAGCACCCGGACCCCCTGAGACACAAGTCGGTCCGGGTGCTGAAGTATTTGGGATGCGTGGGCCTGATTCCTTTGCCCTACCTGAGTAGGCATTTCCACGAAAGACTCGCAAAGGTGTGCCGGTGTGTGATTCCCTAGGGAGAGCGGCTCTACCTGAGATGCCCGGCGAAGCCCGTTTCCAAGCTCCATTGCAACCCTTCTACGGTTCCGCTGGCCCCAATGCGCTGCAGCCGGAGAGGATCGTCGCCCCTACGTGCCAACCCCACATTTGTAGTAACGGCAGTTTCGTACCCCGCAGCCCGGCTTGCCGCCACGGTTTGCTCCGTCCAGTGCGGCGATAAGGCAGGACAGGGATAGGCAAAATGCGAGACCGCGCCTCCGAGTTCTTGCTCCAGACGCTGCTTGGACTCGGTCAATTCGCGGCGAGCGACTTCGGGTTTTACAAACGCCATGTTCGGGTGAGTCATAGTGTGGGAACCGACGATATGCCCCTGCTTTACTAATGCCCGCATCTGATCGTAGCTCATCATCAGGGCTCCCGATTCGGCGGGTACCTGGGCGCCCAGTTCCTCGGTGAGGTTGACAACATACTTCTCCTGGACCGTGTCAGTCAGAGGGCAACATTCGTCGCAGGAACGCAGCAGCGCCTTTTCCCGCTCCTCATTGCTCGACAGCGGCCAAATTGCCCCAGAAGAGTCGGTCCAACTTGTTTTTTTAGTATTACGAAAGATGAATCGTAATCGTGCCGGCCAAGGCAGCGTGCGCCGTTCCACGCAGTCGACCGTCGCGTAAAAAGTTGCTGGGACTCCCATCTCGTTCAGGACCGGAGCCGCAATCTCATAGTTATCTGTATATCCGTCGTCAAACGTCACCACGACAGCGCGATCTGGAAGTTCCTCTTCTCCCTTTACGAGGCGCCCGACTTCTTCGAGGCTCATGGGACGGAATCGTCGCGCGAGTAATTCCACCTGTGCGCGAAAGACCTTTCGGGAATGGATAATCTCTCCGAGATAGGCCTCCTGCGACCCGGGATCCTCCATGACGGAGTGGTACATAAGAATGGCTGCACCCGCGACCCGCAGGCGCCCAGCCACTTGCAGCAGACCGCTCCGCACCACTGCCCTTTTTACCAGGTTCTTCATCTTTTGGAAGAATAGCTGCTGATCATCGATGAGTTCAGCGAGCGCGCCTATCCGTGCGCTACAGCGCTCCCCTGAGGAAGTTAGTTACCGGCGCGTTTCCTCCGGCCTCCGTAAATCGCAGCTACGTGTGTTTAAATATTATCTGTAGTTTCGGTCTGGCGGGCCTGAAAAGTGCAGACCTAAGAGAATTCCTTCAGAAGAGTGTCGACCACGAAGGACACAAAGGTACACGCAGGAAAAAACTTGCAATGGTTTCCTTCGGGAAGCTTAGTGTCCTTAGTGGTTGACGCTTTTTGAAAAATTTAGCGCCAGAGACTAGTCGCCTTGCATGTCATTGAACTGCATGGTTTTACACAATCCGGCAGCCCCTGGGTTTGGGCCGGAGTGCGCTCACTGGTTGCGTGACCCTCAGAGCCTATGTTGGTTTGTCAGAAAAGGAAATAGAAACCCATGAGTCCATCGATCAGCGTATTCGGGTTAGGCTACGTGGGCACCGTCACTGCGGCCTGCCTCGCGCATAAAGGACACAACGTCATTGGAGTCGACCTAAGCTCGCCCAAGGTTGAAGCCATGCAAGCCGGGCGCAGTCCCATCGTGGAACCGAACTTGGGTGATCTGATCTCTGAGGGCCACAAGACCGGCCGCCTGCATGCGACTTCAGACTCGGAATACGCCGTGCTGCACAGCGACCTTTCCTTTCTCTGCGTAGGAACGCCGAGTTTGCGCAATGGAAAACTCGATCTTGGTCACATCGAACCGGTTTGCCGCGAAATCGGACAGGTCCTGAAGAAGAAAAACGGATTTCATCTGATCGTTCTGCGCAGCACCGTTTTGCCCGGGACCGCCGAGACTATCGTGGTTCCGACTCTGGAAAAATCGTCTGGCAAGAAGCTTGGCCAGGATTTCGGCGTCTGCGTCAATCCCGAGTTCATGCGGGAGGGGACGGCCGTTGCGGATTTTCTCGAGCCGGCGGTTACCGTCATCGGGGCCTCCGAGCCAAAGCACAGCGGCACATTGCGCGAACTCTACAAATGGGCTCCAGGACGGATTTTCGAAACTTCGTTCCGCTCCGCGGAAATGGTTAAGTACGTTTGCAACGCGTGGCATGCCGTAAAGGTTTCTTTCGCCAATGAAATGGGAACTCTGGCCAAAGAGTTGTCGGTCGATGCCGCAGCCGTGGTCGAAATCTTCACTGCCGATACCAAGCTCAACATTTCGCCCACATATCTGAAACCCGGGTTCGCGTTCGGTGGATCATGTCTGCCCAAAGACGTCCGAGCGCTGAACTATCGCGCCAAAGAACTGGACCTGAATCTTCCTTTATTTCAGTCGATTCTTCCCAGCAACGACCAGCATCTCGATCGTGCCGTCGACATGGTTCTTGCCACCGGCAAAAAGAAAGTGGGCATGCTGGGATTGAGCTTCAAAGCCGCCACCGACGATCTTCGGGAAAGCCCTCAGGTCCAACTGGTCAAGCGTCTTCTGGGTGAAGGCCGGCAGATTCGCATCTGGGATGACAATGTTTCCCTGGGGCACTTGATTGGCTCCAACCGTCTGTACATCGAGGAAGTCATCCCCCACATCGGCTCTTTGCTTTCGGCCAGCCTTTCCGAGGTGGTCAGGGGCGCCGAGGTCGTCGTCATTGCCACCCGCGGATTGAATGGCAACGAACTTAACTCGTGCCTGCGACCGGACCACGTTGTCATCGACCTGGTGAACCTCGAACGTGGATCGCGGCCGGTAATGTCAGGTAATTACGAAGGGATTTGCTGGTAGGCACGGCGCCATGAAGATCCTGTGGGTAAAAGCCGGCGGCCTGGTACCGCCAGATACCGGTGGAAAAATCCGCAGCTACAACATTCTGCGAGAGCTGGCGCGCCACCATTCGGTCACCTTCTTTTCCTTCCATGCCGCACACCAGAATGACGCCCACCCTGCCTTGAAGAATATGTTTGACCGGGTGGTCTCGGTGCCGCTCTCTCTGCCCGTGTCGAAAAGCCGCGCCGACATGCTTGACTATGGCATTCGTCTGCTCTCTTTCCAACCTTACCTGATTACCAAATATTGTCGTTCCGAGGTGCGACACAAATTACGGGCACTGCTTCAACAGGAGACTTACGACGTTATAGTTTGCGATTTCGTGTCGCCGGCAGGCGTCATCCCGTGGGATAGTCCTATTCCCAAGGTGCTGTTCACGCACAATGTAGAAGCTGTTATCTGGCGGCGTCACTATGAAGTTGCAACCAATCCCGTGTGGAAAGCGATCTCGTGGTGGGAGTGGCGAAAGATGGAAGCCGCGGAACGGCGATATCTCCGCCTTGCCGACCGGGTGCTCACGGTTTCTGAAACCGATCGTGATGCGTTTGCGACTTTCCTCGACCCGAAAAAGATAACGGTGATTCCCACCGGCGTCGACGTCGACTATTTCCAGCCCCTGCCGGCAGAAGAAATCCCGGACTCCCTGGTCTTCACCGGCTCGATGGATTGGCTTCCGAACGAAGACGCGATCTTCTTTTTTGTCGAAGCCATCCTGCCTTTGATCAAACAGCAGTGCCCCGCCGTGTCTCTGGAAGTCGTGGGCCGAAATCCTTCCCGCAAACTGCAGTCACTCGTTGAAACAGAAAAGTCGGTGAGTCTCACGGGCTGGGTCGAGGACATCCGGCCGTTCCTGGCGCGCGGCTCGGTTTGCATTGTTCCGCTGCGCATAGGCGGCGGCACGCGGCTCAAGATTTTTGAAGCCATGTCGATGGGCAAAGCGGTCGTTTCTACATCGGTGGGCGCGGAGGGCCTGCCGGTACAGAATGGGGAGAACATTCTCTTGGCCGACTCGCCCGACGATTTTGCCTCGTCGGTGATTACCCTGCTGCGCGATTCCAACCGGCGGCGCCGATTAGGAACGGCCGCCAGGATTCTGGTTCAGGAGAATTACAGCTGGCCCAAGGTAGCCGAAACGTTCTCTCGCGTTCTGCAAGACGTTCTACGCCACTGATTTTGGTTTCGGTTTCGATCGCTGCAAGTGACTACCGAACCAGCGTGCCAGACCGGCGACCCCGGGAGAAGGATCGCTGAACCAAACGTCGGCGTAGCGCATACCGGGATACCACGGCACCGAAATCTTCAGCAAGGTTTGAAGGAAACCTGGATAAGGCACGGGCCAGCCTGGAGGTGTGCCGTGGAAGGTGTGTGCCAGGTGCGTAAGTTCGCTCACCAAACGGCGACACGTAATACCCTTCTTGTATTCGATTTCATGGGGCGGCAACTTGCCGGTTAGCAGCCAATCCACCCAGAGACGTGGATAATCGATCCCGCACGCTATCGGCAGCGGTATTGATCCCCAGGGGCGTGCGTTAATTTCCATCAACACCGGGGGCCCGCCATGGTGCGGCCGTTTGAATTCCACCATGCAGATCCCCTCCAGCCCTACGCGCCTGACCAGAGCGCCGCTGGTTTCCTGGACCCCGGCCATTACTGGAATCGACCTTTGCGCACTGCTCCCCGAACCCCGAGGGTCTATCTCGCGAAGGCGCGACCACATAAAGGGGAGGTAAACATTCGTTTCTGCCGCCAGACAGGAGAAGCCGACGCCCTCGCCCTGTACGAACTGTTGGACCAGTGCATCCCCAGCTTCCTTCAGCCTGTGTTCCACTTTTTGTTTGAGGTCGTCCATCGAATAGGCGTAGGCCACGGACCCTATGACCGCACGATTCCCTTTCCAACGCGTGGAGAAACGATCTTTCACCACTACCGGGAAACCCATGTTTCGAACTAAGTTTC
This sequence comes from uncultured Acidobacteriota bacterium, assembly GCA_963719865.1. Lineage (GTDB taxonomy): Bacteria > Acidobacteriota > Terriglobia > Terriglobales > Acidobacteriaceae > Sulfotelmatobacter. Next base: position 29,919 of record CAVRDS010000068.1, read on the forward strand.
CAACTGTCCCTTCGAGGTCGTCGAGCGAAGAAACCAGAGTTGTTTCCGGGACGGGTATTCCCAACTCGCGCGCCAGGCAGACAGTCTGGAATTTGTCGGCTGCGACCTGAAGCGCCGCATGCGCGCCCACGGCCAGGTGGGACACTCCTTGAAACTGATCTCGGTACTTTGACAGCGGGCCGATCGTTAAGTCTGTTACCGGAATGATCAGCTCGATCTCGTTCTTGCGAGCAAACTCCAGCACTGTTTCGACGAAACCCGACGCATCTTCGGAAGGAACTGGATATGTTGTGCTCAGCCGGGAGTGGCGAGAGAATTCGGCGGGTGCATCGCTGCCCTGATGCGAGCCCACCGCGACCCAATGTTTTGCCCGGCCTAGAGATCGCGTGAATGCCAGAGTTGCTGGGCTATGGCCGTCCAGCACTAATATTCGCGCCAATCATTTCCTCCTGGCTTCGTTCGTGAGAGCCGAATGGACGGCATCGTTGGCCTGCGATGCGCTCCCGGCGGCCAGCAGGAACAATCTGCGAGGCTGCCTTCCGAAGCGTCATCAAAGCGCCCAGCCCAGTCAACCATGCCTCAAATTCAATCTCACTGCGCAGCGATGTATCTACAAAACGAGGTAACAGAAAAGGATTGCTGCGCTTGCTGGCCAAGCCGCTATCGCAAGTCGTGGCAGAGACCACGTTCTCCTTTTGCAGCCAAGTCGAGAATTCGGGCCGATAAATGCCGCTCGGATAGCAGAAATGGATCGCCGTCTCGCCTAACTGCTGCAGACTGCGCCGATTGTCCTGAACCTCCTTGCGGAATAGGCCTTCTTCCAGAGGAGTTCGATGGCGGTGGGTATGCAGTTGGAAGTCGACTCCCGCGGCCGCGAGCTCGGCCCGCTCGGACGAATTCATTAGCTGGAATATCCGGCTCGATACTATTTCATCGTAGGAAATGTCGAGACTCTTGGCCAGCTTGGCAGCCAGGTCGTTCTTCTGAACTCCGGTCAGGTTGCTCGCATCTGCATCCAGAACCAATTTCCGTACAATCTGGGCGCGGCTGGTTTCAGTCCTCAGGTCCAGAGGATCGGTGAGCCCCAGCTCTTTCGGATTCCGCAGAATACGATCCCGCCCTTTCCATAGCAGATAGGAGCACACTACATTAAAGATCGGCTTGTGATAATCGCCGTAGTAGGTGTTTTGATACACGGTGACAGGAAATCCAAAGCTTTTTATAACTGGGAAACCAGTGGCGTAGAAGTCATAGCCGCCATCGTCAAACGTAATGGTCACGCTCCTCGGCGGCAGGTCTTCGGTCTGCAGGCGCTGCAGCGCTTCTCCCAATCGCAACACGTTGTAGCGACCTTGTTTCAGAATCTCCAATCGCTGCCGGAGAACCTCGGGGTGCATATACAAACTGGGCCGCCACACGTGCTCATCGTAGCGGGAGATTCCGTGGTAACAGAGAATCAGCAGCCGATTCCTCCGCCACTGGCTGTCCGCCACCAGGCGGAAGACTCCGGCGCTTCGTTGGAGTTGCAAAACTGCCCGGCGGATATGTCTTAACATTGTTGGAAGATGACGGGAATGTGATTCCAGGATATAGATAAACGCATCGTGCGCCACTCCACTGCAACTACACCACAAGCAACGGTTACTCAAGCCTCCCGATACGCCTGGACCAATTTCCCTTCCTTGGTCAGAGGAATGCGCTCCACCCATTGCAGATCGACCGGCGTATCCCCCAGGAAGTGGGCGAGCAAACCACGAACCGTGGCTTCCCTCTGCTCGGAAAAACCGTTTCCTCGAAGAAGAATCCGCAGGCGTCCGTCCTTCCGCAAGATCACCTGAAACTGCGCAACTTCTTTGACTTCTTTGAAGAAATGATTCCAATACAAATTGCTGATCTTGCGCTGCCCCGGCAGTTGCAGCAGTCCGCCAACTCTTCCGTGAAGCAACTCGATGGCGTTTACGCCCGACTCGTTCGAATCGCACTCCCGAAACGTGCCGCAATCCTCAACATCATAGCGAAGGAATGGAGTTCCTCGGCAAACCGTGCTGGTCCATACTAGCCGGCCAATTTCTCCCGGGGCAGCCGGTCGGCCACGATCGTTCAGGATCTCGAGAAAAAGCCGGGGACGTATCACATTCAACGGGCCACCTTCGGTGAATTGACAGGCCATCACCCCGAGCTCGCGACCTCCATATCGGTTGAAAAGCGGGACCTTGAAGGCTTGCCGAAAAATTTCACTCTGCTCAGGAAACAGCATTTCGCCGCCGTTCCATGCGGCTCGTACCATGCCAGGCCGAACCTCTCTTTTTGTCTCAAGGACTCGGCGCGCAACAAATTCGAGCATGGAGGTGAACCCGTAAATGGCAACTGGGCTCCCACCGATGTTTTTGAGAACCAGATCAAGGGTGTGGTCAGAAAGGTTGTAGCCGTCCACCAGGAATTCGTTCCGCAGCCGCCCGTGCAGTCGATTGCGCAAGGTGATCTCTTTTTTGACATCACGCTCCGAGCCCCACACAATAATGGTCGGCATTCCTGGAAGCCATCCCATGGAAATGGAACTGAAGGTGATTGATCCCAGAATGCTTCGCAACATCTCAGCATCGTGAAAAAAATGGACGGGCTCACCCGTGGACCCGCCGGTGCAGTTTGCCTGTCCGGCAAGATTGAAACGTTGCCCAATTTCTGCTGCCGGAAAGCGGTTGCGAAGATCGTTCTTAGTGACGACCGGCAGGTCGGCCCAGATGCGAAGCAGATCTTCTGGATGTTCGATGCGGGCTGCCTCTCGCCATTCGGGGAGAGCATCCGCTCGGGTTCCAAAATAACGAATCTGCCGCAGTAGTCGTTCGCCCAGCTGTCTACGCTGCTCATCGGGACGAAGCTGGGGGAAATGGCTCAGGTCGGCCCAAGAGGTTGCGTTTCGCTTCAGGTATCTACGCCACCACTGGCTGCTGATTGCTTGCGGAATCATGGCTTACTCGGTCACCCGAATAAACAACGGTTTGGTGAATTGGGGGCGTGCCGGAAGGCCGTCTTCCACGAGTTCGCAATGGCCTTGCCAGCCGCGGGGCGGCACAAAGGCCCGCCCTTCAAATGGGAAGACCTCCGCGGAGGACTTCTCCGTTTCCGTCATCCATACGCGGATGGCATTGGGCGCAAAATTCGTTAAGGGGTACGCGAAGCTTCCGAACGCCTCGCGAATCAACGGTATCTTCCTCGGATCGAAGCCCATCAAGCGCGCGTGAATCCATTCCGCTGCTGCAACATTCAATGCACCAGTAACAAAACCACTGGGCATGGGCGTATTGCCCAAGGGACCTTCGCCTTCGCCGCCGATCATCGCATCCGTGATTGAGATGACGGTTCGTTGCGGAGCCGCGGCAAGGGAACCGTCGAGCCTCCCATAGCGCAGGATTCTCTGCAGGTCCAGACAGGTGCGCCAGATGGTATCGTTCCCATACCACGATCCCTCGAGATTCTCGTCCGCCCCGAACTTGGCCGCGATTCTTTCAGCGGTTCCAGCCATCCAGGCGAATGCCGCTTGGGTCGTGCCGGGAGGGCGGCGATTCGCGGCGTCTAACAAATCTTCTGTCGCCCGCTTCCATCCGGGCCGGCCGACGTAGCAGTCTCCGCCGCTTTCCGAGCCTCCCTTGCGGTGATGGGGCAAGTACTCCTTATTGCCGTTGATGCCCACTAGATTCTTTAGTGCGCCCGTCACACAAGCTTTTCTGTGCGATTTCAGCTTCGGAAGATTGACCACCACATTGGCGGCGATGACTTCTCTGGCAATCAGATATTGATGCCGGCCTGCCGCGTGGGTGCGATGCAGCAATTCCGGATTGTACATGGTGACTCGGAACTTGGACGCGTCCTCGGCCAGCGCTTCGAGCAGGCTGTCTTGCTTAAGATCAAACAGGACAAAGTTTTCCAGATCGCGCACTCCTTCCGACCTCTGGCGCTCCAGAGAGTTGCCGGCAAGAATGGTGCGACGAAAATCGGTAATGCTGAATTGCAGCCCACGCCGGCGGAGGCGATCTTCTAAACCGTCAATCCCTGCCCGCTTTCGCAATTGTCCGAAGTCGCATCCCTGGACGGGTGCGTCGCCGATGACCAACTGTGCAGGGTTGGTGAGGCCAACATACTTGGCCACCCCCTCAACGATGCTGCTATGGGTGACCAGACACTCTAGACCGGCGCCCCTCTGGTTCTCATGAAATACCCAGTTCGGCTTGATCACAACTCTGGAACCGGTGGGAATTAAGGCTGCAAGCGGGTTCCAACCCGATGTGCCGTAACGGTCCAAATCAAGGCGCCAAGTGCGAAACAACTGGTGGAGAGCAACTTCGGCTGAAGTGGTGGCCCCGCCGATCTCGGAAGCACAGCTACGGTCATCGCAACACTCGTAGCTGGATTTGGTGCGTGCGACCGCAACCACATTTTCCAAGGAATTCCACCCCTTATCCATGGACACTACCCCACATCACGCCAGAGTGTACGCTCGCGGACGAACCTCAATCGGCGTCCTCACCTTGCTTGTGGTCTTCCGTTCTTGTTCCATGAGGGTCAAGCGGTACAGCAAGGTCGTGTATACGACCATGTAATAGGGGAACAGCTCAAATCCAGTGCTGGAGAAAAAAGCGCCCAAAAGATATGCGCCGAACGACGCCATAAGAGCACCGGCATAAAGATGCATCTCATCCGTATCGGGCGTGCGCGGAATTTTCCGCAAGTATCGCAGGTTGAGGAAGACCCGCCGCAGCAGAAGAAGAAACAGCAGCAGCACCGGGATTCCGCACTCCGAACTGAATTGCGTATAAGTATTGTGAGTGACGCGCCACAGACCGGTGTAGGAGGGGAAATTCCCTGGCCCCACACCAAATATGGGATGGGTCGCGGTTACTTTCAGGCTTTGGATCAGCAATACATATCGAGCCTCAGCCGAGCCACGGTCGTAATCACCCTGCTGGAATCTGCCCACCAGAGTTTCCAGACGTGCAATGTAGTTCCCGGGAGCCACTGCGACTGTGCCCACCAGACAGATGAACGCTACGCCCAGAACGTACAGCTTTTTCCTGCGAATGCCAAACTCCCAGAGGCAAAATACGAGGGCCACCATGAGAGCCAGAAATCCGGCTCTCGAGTAAGTCTGAATCAACGCGTAAATCATGATCAGCATACTGATCGCCCAGAACAGTTTCGCTGCGACGCTCCGAACTGTGATTAGGAAAAGCAGGCATAGCGGCCAATTCAACGCGACGTTGATGGCGAGATCGTTGGGGTTGGACAGCAATGCGTCGCCAACCCCGGCCAGGCGTCCTTGCGTCCGGTTATTGACAATGACGGCGGCGATCGTCATTAGCCCCACTCCCAGAGCTTGCACCAGCATCAGGCGCCGTAACTCAACCTTGCGGGTTACGGTCACGATGAGTGTTAATGTGACAATCAGCGCCTTGGAAAATTCGAAGAACACCTGTTGAAAACTGCCGCCTCGCCAGTAGGCAAATGGAATCGTCAGAACCATCCATCCAAACATCGCGAAGATGATCTTGATTTCGGCAGGAAGTCGTTTAGGTCGGATTTTGTTCGCGCCCATCAACAATGCCACCACCGCGAACACAGCCGTAATTCTTGCAGGGTGCAATACACCGACGCCTGGGATAATGTCACCTGGCCGGAAGTAATACAGGAAAGAGAAGACCACCATCACCCAGTAGCCGAACTCCGACCGCTCGTAGACGCGGGCCGCCCGGATTCTCGATTGGCCCGTCGCTTTTGGTTCGCTTTTCTGGAGCCGGTCCTCCCAAATTCCTTGCATCATTGCGCTCCCCGGCCGAGCAGGACGATCTTGATCGTCTGAAACAGGATCAGGAGATCCAGCCCCATGGAAGCGTTCTTGATGTAGAACAGGTCGTACTGGAGCTTCTCGCGTGCATCGTCTACCGTGTTGCCGTACTTGTACTGTATCTGAGCCCATCCCGTAATCCCGGGACGCACCAAGTTGCGCACTCCGTAGTAGGGAATCTCGCGGCTCAGCCACTCCACAAACTCCGGCCTTTCAGGACGCGGTCCGACAAAATGCATATCGCCCTTCAGAACACACCACATTTGCGGAATCTCATCCAGGCGCGAGGAGCGTAATACCTTTCCCACTCGGGTGATTCGAGGATCGTCATCGGAGGCCCAGGTCGCGCCTGTATCAGCCTCTGCATCCTGCCGCATGGTGCGGAATTTATAGCAGTAAAAAATCTCCCCTCCTTGGCCTACTCGTCGTTGCCGGTAAAACACGGGGCCTTTCGAGCCGAGTCTGACGGCCAGGGCAATAAACGGTAACAGGGGCAATGCAAGCGTCAGCCCGATCAGGGCTGCGGTCAAATTCAGGAGCCGCCGGAAAATGCGGTTGATGATGCTAAACCGGAATCCCTCCGCGAAGATGAACCAACTGGGGTAGAGCTGCTCCACTTCAATGCGCCCGGAGATTTTTTCCAGCCATGAGGTTGCCTCTTCTACTTTCACGCCATTGAGCCGCAAGGCCAGCAACTCTTCCACAGGAAGAGTTCCGCGCCGGTTGGGCATGGCCACAATCACTCGATGGACCCCTTTATCCTTCGCCAATCCAACCAGGTGGGACGCCACTTTCTCGCGCGTCAGTTCGCCTTCGACGTTTCCCGTCCAGCCTACGACGTCGATTCCCAACCCTGGTGCGCGTAGTCCATTCACCAGACGGAGGGCCCGGTCGCCGGTACCAAGGACGTATACGCGCTCGCACAAAAAGGGCCGGCAGACCAGCCATGAATAGACCGATCGCCAGCCGAACAGCAAAACGGTAAGGATCACCACCCCAAATATCGCGGAATTGTTTCCGGGCAGGAAACCGGGCACGAAATAAATGACACCGCCCAGTGCGATCGCCACCAGACCCAGGACAAACAGAATGCGGAACGCCTGATCCATTCTCACCCCAAGTCGGGATGAGTCATACAAATCGAATCCGTGGGAGAGCAATAATACGACCCCAGTGAGACCGATGATCCTCAGTAAGCCACCCTCAATAAACAAGTCGTTATTGACCCGCAGCAAACTGTCGGCGCTCCACAACGTTCCCAATACGAACGAAAGTCCTACGATCAAGGCTTCCCCCAGCAGGAGTACCAGGGTCCGTATTGGGTAATACACGTTGAAGAGCCGGATCACGTTCCCCCCTAGGACTCGGTCCTGTTCTTCTGGTAAGCCTCGTAGTAATAGCGGGCATACGGTGCCACATCTTTGTGGGTGCCGTTGAGCACGACTCCGACCAGCGCCTGATCAGGGAATTCCATGCGAGCCTTGGAGGCGACGTCGGAGGGCGTGGCATTGGAACGTACCACCATCAACACACCGTCGCAGGCCTTAGCCAGCATACTGGCGTCGGACACGGGAATCGCTGGTGGCGAGTCAATAATGATCCAATCGAACAACGGTTCGACCCGCTGCAGCAACATCTTCAAGCGTCCGTTGCCCACCATTTCCGCAGGATCTTCGAGGCCAGTGCCGCTGGGGATGAAAAACAGATTCTCCCGATTCCCCCGCTGCATGATGGAAAACTCGTCGTTCTTGCCCTGCAGGTACTCGGACAGGCCGGGACCCGCCGTCGTTCCCAGCATGAGGTGCAGGCGTGGCGCGCGCAGGTCGGCATCGATGAGCAGCACCCTTCGGCCATGCTGCCGGACCATCACCTGCGCCAGATTGGCAGCGGTGAACGACTTGCCTTCCTTTGGCAAGGCGCTCGTGATCAGCAAAGTCTTGAGCGTCATCTTCTCGCGCATGTGGTAGAGCCGGGAGCGAAGCGTTCGGTACTGTTCGGTTCCTTCGGCGCCGTCGTTGCCGTTCATGAACAGCATGGTCGACAAGTCAGGTTTCCACTCGGTTTGCGCGCAACGCGACAACAGAGTGTCGACGCTGAACGGGCTGGTAAAACTCGGCATGCCCTGGTCGGCAAGAGACGCTACGGGAACCGAAGAAGGCCGATCCTCCACTGCGGTCGTGTCCGCCACGGAGACTGGCGCGTAGCCGGGCGGTACCCCGCCTCCCTGAGTTGCCGCACGTTCCTGTTCGGCTTTTTTTAAGGCTTCATGAATTCGACTCATAGTTTCCTTTCCTCGGGGAGGTCCTTTTCTTCCTGTCGCAAACGGTCCGCGAGCGTGGCCAGCGACCGCAAAGCATCCACTACATCGAACTTCTCCGCGCCTGGAACGGGTGTAACCGGGCCAGCGACGGCAGCAGCGGCGGAGCTGACGTGATCCGCCAGATCGAAATCCCGCGCCACTCCGTCCACCACCGCCGGTGCTATGATCTTCTGCTGGTCCACGAACGCACTCACCAGGCAGTGCTCGCACAGGAGATTGATGACGCGCGGAATTCCCGAAGCGTAGCGGTGAATTGCGACCACTGATTCGGGTTCGAAAATCTGCTGCCCGTTGGAGCCGGCGATGCGCAGCCGCTGCTGCACGTAGGCCTTGGTTTCGTCCAGGGTCAGCGCATGCGTTTTCGCCCGCAGCGTTAAGCGCTGGCGCAACTGGCGCAGCTGCGGTTGCTTCAGCTTCTGCTCCAGCTCGGGCTGGCCGACCAGAACGATCTGCAACAGCTTTTCCGTGAAGGTTTCCAGATTCGTGAGCATCCGGATCTCCTCCAGCACTTCTTCGGACAGGTTCTGCGCCTCGTCGACGATGAGCACCGCGGTTTCTCCAGCGCGATAGCGATCCAGCAGCCAGTTATAAAGACGCAGCAGAATCTGGCTCTTGGCGCGGGAATCGCAAGGGATGCCGAAATCCGCCATCATGTAATCCAGAAACTGCGGCACGTTCATCCGCGAATTGAAAATGAACGCCGTCGCCACCTGCTGTAGCCGCAACCATTCCAGCAACTTGTTGATGAGCGTGGTCTTGCCTGTGCCCACTTCCCCCGTAAGCAGGACAAAACCCTTCCTGCTCTGAATCCCGTAGGTCAGGCAAGCCAATGCCTCTTCCGTGTGGCGCGTTAGAAACAGATAACGCGGGTCGGGATTGACATTGAACGGGTTTGCCCGTAGTCCGTAAAACTCTTTGTACATAGGTCGTGTCCGAGGCGGCCGCGCTTAAATTGAAACCGTCTCCTTTTCCATGTCAGGCTTCTTCTTTTTGTGCCAGAACCTGCCATTCTTAGTTTTCTCAACTTCAGCTCCGACCCAGGGCACTGCAACCAGCAGCGGCAATTGTAGAGCCGCCTCGGCATCGGCTTCCGTCCGAATGGAGTTATCGCGCAACTCCAGCCACAGAGTGATCCCAAAGCCCAGAGCCAGTCCCGCGGCGAGACCGCCCGCGGCAAAGAGCAGACGGTTGGGAAAACTCTGCGAGTCGGGAAAACTGGCAGGTTGAATTTCGTCCATGCGCTCGCCCTGGGCCTGGCTGGTCATGTTCGCAGTCATGTCCGCTTTGCCTTTATCGGCGAGCAAATCGTCATAGCTCTTCTTTGCGGTGCTGTAGTCGCGAGTGAGTTGCTCGTATTGCTCCTCGACGGCCGGACTCAGCGAAACCCGGCCCTGCAGGGCCGCGATTTCGGGCTGCAATCTTTTTTGCTCCCGCGTGGCAGCCGCAATTGCATCCTCGTACTGATGGAGTTGAATGCGCATTTGCCGGATCTCCACGGGTTCGGACGCCGAACCTTTATCGATCACTGTGTCGCTGGCGTCCGTGGATGCCTTGTTCACGTCCGCCAGTTTGGCTTTCACTTCCGCGATATCCGCCTTGGTTTTGATTACGTCAGGATGATCGTTGGTATAGCGCGCCTGCAACTGCAACAGCTGGGACTGCAGATCGGAAAGCTGCTTTTCCAGCGTCTCCGGATTGGTGGAGGACTGTGATGACTTCCACGCCGCCAACTGCTGCGCCAGCAGTGACTCGGTATAGGCCTTGTCCTGCTGCGCGCGATTCAGGTTTTGTGTGTTCGCTTCCAACTGGGTGCTTAACGTTTCCAACAGTTTCAGGTTGTTCTCTTCGTCACCCGGAAGCTGGCCCGCGTGCTGCTTTTTGAACTCCGCCATCTTGGCATCCATCGCGTCCAGATTGTTCTTAGCATTCTCCAGGCCCTGGCTCAGCACATCCACGGTGCCCTTCGCATTGTCCTGAATGAACTTCAAGTTCTTGGCAATAATTTTCGAAGTCAAGGCTTCGCAAACCTGCTGCGCTTCCCGGGGATTCGGGGCGGTATAGGAGACGAAGAAGCCGGGCGACGTGACCTGTCCGGGTTTCTTCTTCACGTTGGAACCCGTGATCTGCGAAAGGTCGGAGAACGGAACTCCGATCAGATCCGCCTGGTTCCGCATGTCGTCGAGCATGCCATCGATCTGCTGGCTGCTGCGGTTGGGAAAGAGGCTGGTGAGCACCGGGCGCATTTCCGAATCGCTGGTCGCAACCGCTCGTAACATCTGAATACGGGTCTGCAGATCATCCGACACCACCGGCTGCACCATGGCTTCCGGAACTTTTTGCCCCTCTACCAGGATCAAAGACTGCGAGGTGTACTTTGGAGGGACAACGAAGGAGATCAGAAAACCAACGAGCGGCGCCAGCAATACTGGGATCAAGATGACCTTCGCCCGGCGGCGCAGCATCGCCAGATAATCGTCCATGGTTAGTTCGCGGTTCACAATCATCACTCGTATCCATTCTGGCCCGTTCCCGCCGTCTAGCGGGAAAGCGCAGCCCTGAAATCAATCCAACCGGATCGGCCGGGGAGTCCAATCCAAACCAAACGTAATGACATTCTGATTCGAAATTCGGTTGCACACCGAAGTGTTCACACAATAGGACTGGTCAAACGAAAGTTCGTTGAACTGGTACGTCATAAAGGCATCGAAGGTGCGCCCAAAATGCCGCCGCATACCTAATCCGGCGAATCCATAGCTGTAGGAGGCTGCATCGTTCGCCGGGCAGATGGCTGCGGGTGTTCCAGACTGGTGCAGGGCGCATTGCATAACCTGCTCGGGCGTGAGCGGCTGAAGGCGATCATTTCTTGAGTATCCGATATCGACGAATCCCCTCCACGCGCGCGAAATCGGGCGGGTGGCGGAGAGTCGGATTATGTTTGTCTGGGCACCCGCGAAGATGCCCGATCCTGCCGTCTCAAAACGCTGGTAATCCAAGTCAAGCATCGTTTTGGTCAACTGATAACGCAGACGACCCCGCGCCGCGACTCCCAGCGAGGTTTGCTTGTTGGCGACCGATTCGATAGTGGCGCCAAACGGGATGCACTCAAAAAGCGAGAGCAGGTTGTTGCTGCAGGCCGCTTCCTGAGTGTCGATCAGCGTGATCTGCGGCCCGGCGCCCAGCAGCAAATCCATGCGCCCGCTGATCCGGTGTCCATACATCCCTTGAATGACGTGGGAGTGGAACGCCGTTCCATCAACGGAGAAGTCAAAGGCTTGATACCCGTAGACCAACGCCATCTGCGTATGCGAAGTCAAAACGCGGTTATAGCCCGCCTGCGCGGAGACCTGCGAAGTACCGATAAACGATGTGCCAGTAGTCGCATCGCTGCCGTAGAAGTGAGTGAACGCATATCCTCCCGCGGCGGTAAGCGCCGACTTTGGCGTGAGCATCTGGCTGATGTCGACCAAACTCAGATTCACGATGCGCGGAGCCAGACCCAAAGTTCCAAGTTGAGCTCCGCCAAAAAAAGCACTGAAAGGAGTTTGGCCCAGAGAACTAATTCCGGTAGACCCCAACGCTCCATACGACGCCCCGAAGTTTCCTTCCGGCAGGTAGCTAAAACTATCGCGCAACGACAAGTTGCCGCGTTTCCAGTTGATCCTCTGCTCTATATCCATCTGCTGCAGCAGCGTCAAACCCTGCCCCTGAATGTCGTAATAGCCCGCTCCGCCCATGTAATCCAAGGCCAAATCGTAATTACTCCAGAGCCGGCGAAGCGTGACGCTTCCCAAGCCTCGGGTGATGGAAGTGAAATTCGTCCCGCCGCCCAGACCGTTAGCACCGTTAGTAACCGCCGACTCACTGAAGGTTGCTCCCGGCTGCAGGTAGCTGAGTGGGGCCGCATGCGGCTCGAGCGAAGGCAAGTCCAATCCTGAGAGCGGAGGATTTTCGCTGTTGATCGCCGCGCTGCCCTGCTGTCCGTACGCGGGGACGGGTTCCTGCTGGTCCGGTTGTCCGCTCTGCGAAGGTGCTTCGGTGGGCGGAGTTGAACTGTCCTGCGCCCACGCTCCAGCGAGAGTACAAGCCAGCATGCCTGCGATCCAGATGATGTGTCGTCTACTCATCGCTTCCTTACGGGACCACCAGCGTGTCACCCGGCTTGAGAAGAATGTTCTCCTCCGGGTGATTGCCTTTGACTACTTCCTTGTAATTGAACGGCAGCTTCTCCTGCTTGCCATGGTCTGTGCGCAGCAGATAGATCGCCTTGATATTGGCAAATTGGGTGAAGCCCGCCTGCGCTAAGGCCTGCAGCACGGTCATGTGCGGCAACAGTGTGATGGGCCCGCTGTGCACAACTTCGCCAGTCACGAAAATCCGGCGGCTATTCATGGCAAGGACGACCACCGTGACGCGTGGGTCGGCCATGTATTTCTTCAGTTTCTCGGTAATCGAATCTTTCAACTGCAGCGGAGTCAGTCCGGCCGCCTGCACGTCATTGAGCAGCGGCATCGAGATCTTTCCGTCCGGACGAACGGGAAGTTGCTCGGACAGATCCGGCTCTTTCCACACCGAAATGTGCAGTACGTCATCGGAGCCAATCATATAATCGGAAGCCGCTCCCGTCTCCGGCGCCGTCTCTGGCGGTTTGTCGGTCTTGTTCTCGGCAGCTTTCGGCTGGTCGCTCGACTGCGCCAGAATCCCCGCCGCGAGCAACATCGCGCACAGCAGCACGGCCAGTTTCACCACTTTCTTCATACTCTCTCCGGTGGAGCTATTGCGCTCCATAACCTTCGTATCCAATCTGCTTCAGCTTGTAGAGCAGCGCCTTGTAACTGATCTGCAGCTCCGCGGCGGCTCGCCGCCGGTTCCAGCGCGTGCGCGTGAGCACTTTGAGAATCAGCTCTTTCTCGGCTTCATGCGATGCCGCCCGCGAAGCTGCCTTTAAAGAAATTCCTTTGCTCTTGCCGGGTGGCGGCGCTGTGCTGAGCAGAGCGCGCAGGCCCCCCATGGCCAGTTGCTCGTCCCCTAAGACGACCAGGATGCGCGCCGCATCTTCCAATTCCCGTAAATTTCCCGGCCAGGAATAATCCTGGAACAGCCGCCACGTCTCGGCACTCAAGTTCGGACTCTCCCGCCGAAATTCCTGCGCGTGTTTGCTCAGAAAATAGCGCGTCATGACCGGAATGTCTTCCCGGCGCTGGCGTAATGGAGGCAATCGCAAACAGACGCCGCTGATGCGGTAGTAAAGATCTTCGCGCAAGCGGCGAGCCTTCACTTCCAGTTCCAGATCGCGAGCACTGCCGCAAATGAACCTGACAAACTTCCGGCCGGCTCCATTCGACGCTTTCGACAACGCGCTCTGCAGATATCCCTGGCACTCGGAGTTGAGATCGGCAAGCTCCTCCAGGAACACCGTGCCCGCGCCGTCCTGCGCTTCTCCAGATTTCTGAAAATCTTCCAAATCGACGGGTTTCAACGTCGCGCAGCAAAACCAGCGAAAGGGCTGCGCGCTGCGGCGCGACAACTCATGAATTCGCTGCGCCGTCGCGTGCTTGCCAGCGCCCCGCTCGGCCAGCAGCAATACTGGGACATCGCTTTGCGCCAGTTCCCGGATCACGGCTGTCACCGGTCGCATGCTCAGGCTCACACCCTCGACGAAGGTCGTCATCTCATCCGTCGAGAGCGCATCGCCACCGGCAATCGCTTTTCCATTTCCGGGTTCACCCGAAGATTTACTCATTTTTGCCCTTTAGGCTGGTAAGACAGGAACTTCCGACAGGACTCCTTCCCCAAAAGTTGTAGCAAGAAGGTAGCCGAAAATCACGCCTTCCCCCACTATTGCACAATCTCACATAACGTATTTATTTTCAATGATTTGGTTATACATGTACCAAGTTGAGCAGGCGAGATTTCGGGCCATTATCAGACTCGTTTTCTTACGCTTTGCCGCAACTATGGGAAAAACTTTTCTCATCGCCGCAGCTGAAATTTGGTCGATGAGGGATCGAAATCGCAGAAGGAATTCGTCCTCACGCCCGTAGCATAAAAGAGCCGGCCAATCTCAAAACGGTACCGGAGTAATTGAGGTCCGAGTTACTGGAGTGTGATGGGGACCTTGTCAGTTCGACTGGCGACGTTCGTGGTCCCATTATACTCAGGTTCCCACGGCTTGGCATGGTCACAACCGTCGCGGACGTACATCGAGAGGGGAACGCTGCCACGAAGGGATAGTGCCGTTGGGGCGCTCACGAACTCAGACCGTCATTGCACTGAGAGGGCGGTTTCCCTTATTCTGAGCCTTTCCCCGCGCAATTTATACTTTGGACTGTGAGCCAACTCGCCCATCCCGAGATCGCAACCGTTCACCAGCAACAACCGGCCACCGGGGTCGTGCCGTTCTGGCAGTTCGGGGTATTAGGACTTCTGACCCTCGCGCTCTATTGGTCCGTGCTGGGACATCTGGTCGCACAGTGGTGGCAAGACCCAAATTTCTCGCATGGCTTCTTTGTGCCCCTGTTCTCGGTCTTTGTAGTCTGGCAGGAACGAGTCCGGCTGTCACAGCTGACGTCAAGACCATCCTGGCTCGGTCTGGGAATCATCGCCGTCGGGATGTGCGTGCTCATTGTGGGTCAGATGGGAGCGGAGCTGTTTCTCGCACGATCTTCTCTGTTGATCGTGCTGGCCGGGCTGATTGTCCTGTTCTGCGGCTGGACCTTCTTCCGGGCTCTGCTGTTTCCCTGGGCATTTCTATTTTTGATGATTCCGTTGCCGGCTATCATTTTCAACCAGATTACCTTCCCGCTGCAGTTGTTGGCCTCGCGGGTTTCGGCGGCGATTCTGCCGTTTTTCGGCGTGCCCATTCTGCGGGAAGGAAACGTCATCAACCTGCCTTCCATGGCTCTGGAAGTCGCGGAAGCCTGCAGCGGAATTCGCTCGCTGATGTCGTTGGTAACCCTGGCCATCATTTACGGATATCTGATGGAAAAAAGGCTGTGGGTGCGATATCTGCTGGCGGTCGCATCCATACCGATCGCGGTCGCGGCGAACAGTGTACGCATCATCGGCACCGGTCTGCTGGTGCAGTATTGGGATCCCGAAAAAGCTGAGGGATATTTTCATGCATCCTGGGGATGGATCATCTTTGTGATCTCCCTACTCCTGCTCTACGGCCTGCACGCGCTGATCGGCTGGATTTGGCCAGAGAGGAATCAGAAATCGTGAGGCTTGCAATGGCACGCTTCCTTTGCGCTTCCGTGCTGATCGTTGCGACGGCGATCTTTCTGCGGGCTCATTCCCGCGGCGAAGTGTTCCCTCCCCGCCAATCTCTGCAGTCATTTCCGCAACAACTGGGAGCATGGACGGGAACCGACGTGCCCATCGACAAGGACACTCTCCAGGTTCTCGGCCCGGGCGACTTCCTTTTGCGGATTTATAATCTTGAGGACCGAAGTGAGCCGTACCTCGATTTATTCATCGCTTACTTTCCCAGCCAGCGCGCCGGCGACACCATTCACTCGCCCAAGAACTGTCTGCCGGGAGCGGGCTGGGCGCCGGTCGAATCCGGTCGCCTAGCGCTAGCGGTGCCCGGTCATTCGCCCTTCCCGGTCAACCGGTATGTAATCGCCAAGGGGGAATCCCGACAACTCGTCTTGTACTGGTATTGGGCTCACGATCGGGGCGTCGCCAGCGAATACTGGGCCAAGTATTACCTGGTTGCGGATTCCATCGCGTTGAATCGCAGCGATGGCTCCTTGGTGCGCGTCACCACTCCGCTGTTACCGGGCGAGAGCGTCGACAAGGCACAAGAGCGCATGATGCCTTTTGTCGATGCCGTGGTTCCGAGACTACAAAATTACATTCCGCGCTGAGCCGGGATTCTGGAGCGACTGCCCGCAAGTGACTCCAGTAACTGTTTTCGAGGGTTACGCTTGCAGTATCATGATTGTGCAGAGTCTGCGCACCTTCGCGCGCTTTCTGCGTCCCCCGTTGGAGAATCCATCTATGCGTCGTTCGATCACCATCCGGCTGTTGCTTTCCTGCTGCGTCATTGCCGCCCTATTCACGGGCTGCTCCCGCGATCCTAACGTTCGCAAGCAGAAATACTTCGACAGCGGGGAGAAGTATTTTGCCGAAGGCAAGTATCGCGAGGCCGTGATTCAGTACTTGAATGCCGTACAGATCGACCCCCGTTTTGCCCAGGCTCACTATCAGTTGAGCCAGACTTATCTGAAATTGGGCGACAAGAATCATGCTTTCCAGGAGCTCAATCGCACCGTCGAGTTGGCGCCGGATAATTATCGGGCGCATGCCGACATCGCCGATCTTCTATCGGGAGTGCGAAACCCGGATGGTTCAGCGGTCCAGGACGCGCTCAAGCAAGCCAAGACCCATCTCGATTTACTGCGCGAGAAACAACCGAACACTCCTGAGACCCACGAGGCCTGGGCTTATTACGATCTTGCGCAAAAGAATTTGGGTCCGGCCATCCAGGAGGCGCAGCAGTCCATCGCACTCGACCCTAACCGGTCGGAATCTTATCTTCTGCTGGCGCTGATTCAACTGCAATCCAGTCTGCCTGATCAAGCCGAAGCCAGTTACAAGAGAGCCATTCAGGTCGATCCCAAATCGATGAATGCGCAGCTGCTGCTGGGCGGTTTCTACGCTTCTCATAATCGCCTTGCGGAAGCGGACCAACAATTCAAGCACGCCATCGCGATGGATCCGAAAAATCCGGCGCCCCGCGCCGCTCTCGTTCCCGTGCTTATACAGGAAGGCAAGAAGGACGAGATCGAATCCTTCTTGCGCCAAACCAAGAACGATCTCGCCAGCAATCCCGAAGGCTACCGTATGCTCGGCGATTACTACTACGCCGTGGGCGATCTGGATAAGGCCGTCGCAGAATTCGCCTCCCTGCACGAAGAGCATCCGAAAGACATCCGGGCCAAGAAGAACTACGTTCAGCTGCTCATTCTGAAGAACCGTCTCGAAGAAGCCACCAAGCTGAATAATGAAATTTTGAAATCCAATCCCCACGACGTGGACGGGCTGATCTGCAAGGGCCAGATCCAAATCGCTCAAAATGACCCGAGGGGCGCGGTGGAATCTTTGCAAGGAGCGCTGCACAACGATCCCGACAACGCCACCGCTCATTACCATATGGGAATCGCCTACTCACAGCAGGGCGATGCGGGGCGCGCAGAGTCCGAATGGCAGGCCGCGGTTCACGTTGACCCGAATTTGATCCAGGCACAGAAAGCGCTGGCCACCCTGGAACTCGGCCGCGGCGAAAATCAGGCAGCTCTCGATACCGCGCAGCAGATCGTCACGGCACACCCTTATTCCGGTGATGGCTATCTCTTGCGAAGCCAGGCGGAACTGCAGAGTCAGAACTACAGCGAAGCCCAACATGACTCGGAAGAGGCCATGAAACGCGCTCCGCAAAGTCCGGCTCCGTACATCGAACTGGGTGCAATCCAGTACACCCAGAAGCATTTCCCGGAAGCGGAGAAGTTCTATCAACAGGCCCTCGAGAAAGATCCAGCTTCCACCAATGGACTCAGCGGCCTGATGCATGTTGATGTGGCGCAGAAGAATTACGACAAAGCGATTGCCGCGGCCAACACGCAGATCGCCAAGTCCCCCCAGGTTAGCAATTTCTATGATCTGCTCGCGACTGCGCTCTACGATGGAAAGAAGGACTATCCCGGCGCCCACACTGCGCTCGAGAAAGCCATCGCTCTCGATAAGAACAACGTGGATGCCATTGAAAAACTGGGCCGGGTGGAAGTGCAGCAGCACAACGCCGATCAAGCCCTCTCTCTCTATTTAAACGCGGCCAAAGACCATCCGCGGGAAGTTCGTTTCTTCATTCTAGCCGGGCAGCTCTATTCCGATCAGCAGAACTGGGATCAGGCCAAAGCCATGTACCAGCAGGCGCTCGCCATTTCGCCCGACAATCCGCTGGCCTCCAACAATCTTGCCTACGTGATTCTGGAGCAGGGCGGAAATGTGGACGTTGCCATGAACATGGCGCAAACCGCCCGCAGAGGCATGCCCGACTCCCCTAGTTTCGCCGATACACTGGGCTGGGCCTACTATCACAAGGGAATCTATCAATCGGCGATCAATCAGTTTCAGGAAGCGTTGCGCCTGAATGAAAAGAACGGAGGGCCCGACGATCCGGTTGTTCATTATCATCTCGGCCTCGCCTATCAGAAAGCGAACCAGATTTCCCTGGCGCGCCAACAACTGGAAAAAGCCCTGAAGCTGAGCCCGGATAACACTGACGCCCGGAAAGCTCTTTCAGAATTGCGCAGCTAGCGCCGCCGCCCCCAGTTTGCGGAAAATCGAAACCCCGCCCTGAGGCGGGGTCTTTTACAAATCTGCGCGGACCAACGGAATTTAATCGGCCGCAATCTCCTGCTTGGGGGCATCGTTCTGCTGTTGCTGCTTGACAACCCGGTTGGAGGGCAAGCCGGCATCGCGAATCTTGTACAGCAATGCGCGATAGCTGATGCTCAGAGCACGTGCCGCCTGCTTGCGATTCCAGTGATGATTCTGTAGAACTTTCAAAATCACCTTTCGTTCCAACTCACGAACCGCCTGGCGCGTCAATTTCTTCAGAGAAATCTGCCCGTCGACCGGAATCTCGGTATTAAAGAAATCAGTGCTGCGCGGCGCCAGGTCGGCCGAGATCACTTCTTCGTTGCCCAGGATCACGTAGCGCTTGATCAGATTTTCCAGCTCGCGAATGTTGCCCGGCCAATGATACTTGCGTAGCGCACCCATCATTTCGCCGGAGAGCGGTTTGGCCCGGCAGTTGTATTTCCGGTTGTGATGCTCGAGAAAGTACTCCACGAGTTCCGGAATATCGCTGGCCCGCTGCCGCAGCGGTGGCATATACAGATTCACGACGTTGATGCGATAGAAGAGGTCAGAACGGAAAGTTCCGTTTTCAATTTCCTGTTCCAGCTTGCGATTGGTGGCGCACACCACTCGCACTTCGACTTTCTTGTCTTCTTGCGCGCCGATTCGGCAGAACTGTCCATCCTGCAGCAGTTGCAGCAACTTCGACTGCAGGGACATATCCAGTTCGGAAATTTCGTCCAGAAACAGCGTTCCCCGGTGCGCCATTTCCACACGGCCCGGCTTCACTCCATAAGCGCCCGTGAAAGCTCCCTTCTCGTAGCCGAACAGTTCACTCTCGAGCAGGGTCCCCGGGATGGCAGGACAATTTACTTTCACCCAGGGCCCGGTTCGCCATGGCGACGCCGCATGAATCATGCGGGCAATAATGTCTTTTCCAGTGCCGCTTTCTCCCTGGATCAGTACGGGGACGTTTGCGCCCGCTAGTTTCGTTAACCGGTCACGGACGGCCTGCATCGCATCCGTGCGCCCAAAAACGATCGACTCGGGCGGCATCTCTCCCAAAGGCTGGACTAGCGTGTTCACACTGGTAGTAGTCATGGATGGTTTGTGCTGTCTGGGGGAGAGAACTCAACCGTAACGGTGCATCCAGAACGCCACATCTTGCACCCCTAGATTGAACCTTCCAATCTAGACTATGTACTTGAAGACTATCAACTTACGAAAGAATGCGGAGCCCAAGCCAGGGTAATCAATCTGTGATGCCAAGAGTAACATTTTTCGGTAACCAATGCGCAAACATTTTCACACGGTTGAAGTTAGTTTCCTTCGGCGGGTAGTCGGCGTGGGAGCGAGCGCGAGCGGTCTGGAGAATTTTAATCCAAGCAAATAATAACCCTCCGCGGGCGTAGTGCGGAGGGTCTTGGCCAGAAGGGTTCGCGCCGCTTTGGGCAGGGGAGCCAATGCTGCGACCGGTGCACTTGGGATCTCCAGCCGCAGTTGCGCGATGGGCGGCAATACTCGGCGGATCGCCACCAACATTCCCCCTGCACTGACGTTGAGAGCGGTGGCAAATTCCAGAAATTCCTTACCCTTGCTGTCGCGGCTGCGCACGAAAACGGGAATCGCCAGCGGCAACCTCGCCCACTTACGCCGCTCAGTCTCCCGACTTGTCCCAATCATGCAGACCTCTCCGCGATGGCCTTAAGCCCTACTTAAGGAGCACATCAGTGGCCAAATCTCAGGCAAATACCGTAGGAGTCCGGGGACGACTACTGGGACTCCGGGCGGTTTGACGGCAAATCGCCCATCCAGTCGGTAGTTTTCGGCCCTTATGTTCGCCTTTCGTTCGGTCCTGGAGGTTTGGGAACCATCCTAGTCAACGGCCCCAAAGTGCAGAGTTTTGCTACACTTGGGTAATTCGGTTTCATTTTTCGTTGACAAGCAACATGCTCTGCCTTACGATTTGCTTACCGACACTCATGTTGACAGGTCGAGTGCGGATTCCTCCCTCCCTGTGTCAACCTGTGGTATTTCCTCATGGCCTCTGCGCATAAGAATACGTGTGTTTCCGACGCCCGAGTCGCCCCTGAAACGCCGTCCGCAGTCGCGACCGGGGCTGACGGCGACGTCCCCAGTCCCGAGAACCTGCTGCAGGAATATAAGGAACTGCGCGAGCGCCTTCAGCGGACCACCAATGCTTTGGCTTCGGCCGCCCATGATCTGAAAACTCCGCTCTCCATCCTGAATGGGTATGTCGAACTCTTGCACAGTGAAAAGCTGGGTTCGCTCAGCGATCGCCAGAAAGAAGTCCTGCAGGACATGCGGGACAGCGGAAAGCGGCTGCAACAATTTATTCAGGATTTCCTGACCTACAGCGCGCTGGAGACCGGCGGCCTGCGCATGCGCTTCGATATGGGCAACGTCAACGATTGCCTTTCTGGCGTCTGCCGCCTCTGGTCAAGTCGCTTTCAGGAAAAAGGCATCGCGCTTTATTTCCTCGGAAATGACAAATTGCCGCTTTTTCCTTTCGATGGTCCCAAGCTGGAACGCATCATATCGAACCTGCTGGAGAATTCATCCAAATTCACACCGCAGGGTGGTACGGTGTGGTTGCATGCGGAGCCATATATGTGGGAACGTCGTGCGGCATCCCAGCCTTCCACTTCGGAGCGGCGGCGCCAGAACGTAACCCACCCGAACTCCGTCAAGGTCAGCGTCTCCGATACTGGTCCCGGGATTCCGGCGGAGTTTCATCTCGAAGTTTTCGACGATTTCTTTCGCCTTCCCGGCACGGAAAATCAGGAAGGCATGGGGCTCGGTCTGGCCATCGCGCGCCGCCTGGTACAGGGCATGAGCGGCAAGATCTGGGTGGAAAGTGATCCTGGCGCAGGCTGCAAATTTTCTTTCCTTATTCCGTACAAACCGGCGGTTGCGGCGGCCGGCAAGGGGAAAAAGTAGATGAAGCAAACCGCCAAAATCCTGCTGGTCGATGATGAACCGGGCATGCTGCGGTACATCAAGACGCTGCTCGAAGTCGACGACTACAAAGTCGAAACTGCGACCACCGGCGAGGAAGCGCTGGAACGTGTCGACAAAGGATTGCAACCCGATCTCGTTCTGCTCGACGTGTTGATGCCGGGCATCGACGGTTTGCAAACTCTGGAGCAGCTTCGTCAGAAGCAGCCGGGCGTGAAAGTCGTCATGCTCTCCTGCGTGAACGACACGCGCAAAGTTGTGCAGGCGATGAAACTGGGAGCACAGGACTATCTCACCAAGCCTTTCCAGAAAGCGGAATTGGACGCGGTCATCGATCTCAGCCTGGGGCAAGGCAAGCAAGCAGTCGGCGGCGAAGTCGAGGAACTCGCCGAAGACGTATTCTTCATCGCGGCCAGTCCGGCGATGCGCAAGATTCGCTCGCAAGCCGCCCTGGTGGCCAATGTCGACATTCCTGTCTTGCTGCTGGGCGAGAGCGGCACCGGCAAAGAAGTTCTGGCGCGGCTGATTCACAAGCTTTCGCCGCGCGCTCACCGCACCTTCCTGAAAGTGAATTGCGCCGCCGTTCCCGCCGATCTTCTGGAGAGCGAGTTGTTCGGATACGAACCCGGCGCCTTCACCGGCGCAAACCACGCGAAACCGGGCAAGTTCGAGCTTTGCAACCGGGGCACCATCCTGCTCGACGAGATCGGGGAAATGCCTCCGCTATTGCAAGCCAAGCTGCTGCACGTTTTGCAGGATCAGCAATTCTCCCGTCTGGGCAGCCGTTCGGTGATCAAGGTCGACGTTCGCATCCTCGCTGCCACCAACATCAACATTCCCGAGGCGCTCGCCAACAAGCGCCTGCGCGAAGATCTCTACTATCGCCTCAACGCATTCACGCTCAGCCTTCCGCCGCTGCGCGACCGCAAGGAAGAGATTCCGATCCTGCTCAAGCACTCCATGAGCCGCATGGCCGAGCGCTACGCGCGCGCGCCTTTGCCGCTGTCTCCGAAGCTGCTGCAGGCGTGCCAGAATCACTCCTGGCCCGGCAATCTTCGCGAGCTAAACAATTTTCTGAAGCGCTATTTAATTCTTGGCGACGAGAATTTAGCCGTCACCGAACTGCTGCCCAAGAACGACGGCAACGGAGGCAGCTCCGGGGACTCTGGGTTTCGATCGTCAGAGGCAGGCGGATTGAAATCGCTGGCCCGCTCGGCCAAGGATGAGGCCGAAGCTCAAGCCATTGCCCAAGCCCTGGAACAGACCAATTGGAATCGCAAGCAAGCGGCGGCCATCCTCCAGATCAGCTACAAGGCCTTGCTGTATAAGATCCGCCAGTATGGCATCGCGGAGTCGAAAGGCCATCACAAGCTGTCTGCAGGCGCCTGACGACTCTCCTCTAAGAGTAAAGCCCGCGGCTCGGTGCCCGCGGGCTTTTTTCTTTGGATCGCTAGTCCTCTAATTCACTTTGCTCTACCGGACGATCTTTAGGGGACGATCAGCCCCACACTCTGCGTTTTCGAATCGCTGCCCGAAGCTGCGGTCACCAGAATGGTGTAGCTTCCGGCCAGCGTTCCGCTGACCGGTGGCTGCACCACTGCCTGATTGCATGCTGGCAGCAGCACAAGGGAGAAAAGCGTCCAGCAGAGCATCGTGATGCCCATGATCCGGCGCCGCCGCCGGTCGCCTTTGATCCCCAGGCTTAGCACGATCAATCCGGGAAAGGCCAGCCAGGCGGCAAAGAAATACCGGCCGAACACGATCGTCGTCGGAATGACAATCGGACGCACCGTCGTTGTGATGTTCATGGTGACGGTCGCGCCGCTCGTGCTCTGCAATGCCACAGAGCTTTGTGGGCTGAAGTTGCATTGCGACCCGGTAGGAGCGTTGGCGCATGACAGGGTAATGTTCTGCACGTACAGCGGGTGGGGCGTCAATTGAATCTGATAGCTGGCCGTATCTCCGGCGATCGGCACACTCTGGTTGAGCGGACTGATAAACATGTTGTAGTCCGACATGGCTGCCGGTACCGACGTCGAGGCCAGAACAATGTTGCCCTGTGCGGTGACCTGCACAGTGCCGCCATTGAAAGACTGTGGCGAGGTCCCGCTGGCGTTGGCGTTGGGCACGACCACAATGACCACGGTGGCAGTCGAACCGGACTGCAGCGAACCCAGGCTGCAGCTCACCACGAAATTTGTAGTGGCTCCGCCGCAGGTGCCAGTACTGGCCGTGGCGGATACAAACGTAAGCGGGATGCCCGTGATCGCCTGATTAAAATTATCGGTGACTGCAATGTTGTTCGCCAGATCCGGCCCGTTGTTGGTGATCGTATAGGTAAATGTCGCCTGATTGCCGGCGCTGATATAAACCTGGTTGTTGCCCAGCGTCAGCACACCCTGAATCGACAAGCTTAATGCCGTTCCCAATTGCGTCACAAAAGCGTCATAGCCGCCTTTATTGGTCGCGTACAGAGCCTTCTGAGTGTAGAGGTCTGTAGTATTGGTCTCGCCCGCGATATAGGCGTTCTGGTTGACGTCAAGCGTGATGCCAGTGCCCGCGGTCATCGCGCTGGCTGAACCCGCATCCGGAGTAGTGCCGCCAAAGTAGTTGGCCCAGGATGCGGTTATGGTCTGGCCGATCACTGCCGCCGTATTCAGCCGGGCCATGAATGCATCCTGGAAACCGGTGAGCGCTCCTTGAATGGGATTGGGAGCTGGCGAGACTGGAAAATTGGCAGACTGCGTCCATCCGGTGACCAGCGCTCCACTGTTGGAGTCGACGGTAATGGCAAGACCGTTTTCGTCCGCGCTGCCTCCGAGATAAGAAAAATAATTCAGCGCCACAAAGACCGGAGTTCCCGTGTTGGTGTTGGTTGGATTGGATAACCGCGCCACAAAAGCGTCATACGCAGGATTGGTGAGCGTAGCACAAGCACCCAACGCCACACCCGGTTGATCCAGGCACGGCTGGTACGCCGCCGAGGTGCTCAACGTGTTCACACCTGTGGCGATGTCGGGGGAATTCGTTGTTCCTACGAGGTACACGTTCGCTGCTCCGGGATCGAGCCCCACTCCTGAACTCGAGTCCGTTCCAGCTCCTCCCAGGTACGTCGACCACTGCAACTGCTGCCCCGGAGCCTTGTTGAACACGCTCAGCTTGGCCACAAATGCATCAGGCTTCGTAGTGTCGGTAGGCGGAGTGGCGCCGGTGTAGTTGCACACTATAGGATTCACATAAGTGGTCTTCTGCGGCTGATCCAGGCACGGCTGATATGCATTCAGAATGGGGAAATCTCCGGCACTGCAGCCCGAACATCCTATGTATTGAAAATTTGTGGTTCCGCTGAAATAGATGTTGTTATTGGGATCGACGGCTATGCCTCCGCCTGTCGCCGTCAGCGGACGGGAGAAGACCGCTCCGCCAAAGTACGTCGAGTACAGAATGCTCTCCACGCCCGAAGCCGCAGTGTTGACCACGCTGACGAAGAACTGAATTGCCGAATTCGAAATCGCCTGGAAGGCCTGTCCCGAGCCTTGCTGGCCGACTACACCGATGCTGCTGGCAGGAAACTGAATACCCGCGCTCACATCGGCCGTGTTGTTCGAGTTCGTGGTTCCGGTGATATAGACGTCTCCGGCGGCGTCAATCGTCATGCCGCTCGCAAGATCCTGCGTGCCATTGCCCGAAAGGTATGACGAATACAACAACGTCGAAGCCGCCGCTGGCGTGGGACCGCCGTTCAATTCGCTCACGAACACATGCGTTCCCGTCGCCAGGGGCGTCGCCTGATAGGCAGTTTGGGTGTGCGGGAAATTCGTCGACGAAGTTGACCCCACAATAAACGCGTCTCCCGCGCCATCAACCTTGATGCCGATGGGAGTGTCCATTCCATTGCCGCCGATGTAGGTAGCGTAATCCAGAACTGCCGGGATGGCGCTCAAAGGCGGCGTGATCTTGGCCACATACACGTTTTGCGTACCATTGAGCGTGGTCTGGAATACGCCTGGATTTGGAGTGACCGGAATATCCGGCGACGTGGTCGAGCCGGTGATGTAAATGTTGAAGCTGCCATCCACCGCAACCGTGGTGGAGTGCTCGTCCAGGCTTCCGCCAAAGTAGGTGGAGAAATTCACGATCGGGTCGATGATCAGTTCGCGCGAGCGATCATAGGCTCCAATGGCGAACCCGGCGCGATTGTCTCCGCGCAAAACGAATTTGCCTTCCACCGTCTGTTGCCGCCCGCCGATCTCCTGGTAGACCCGGGGTGCCTCCAGCTGAACATCTCCGTCTTCGTTCTCGACGACCAGATTTCCATTCTGCAGTGCAAGGTGCCTAGCCCCTTTAAACTCCAACTCGGCCGCCGTGGGATCAGAACCGGGAGCCACCTTGAAGTCATATTCCAGATGTCCCTGGTTCCCGTAGAAAACGAGATTGATTCCGGGATAGACGTCTTCATAACTCACCCGCGCGAATTGGGGCACGCCAGTCCGCCATTTTGCCGGATCGTTGCCGATGAAATAGTTGGACCGGCCGGGCAGAGGTTCGAGCGCGCGCATGTTGGGGTTGGGATTGGCGCCCGCCAGTTTCATCTCGATCGAGGTGACGCGCACCTGCGGGGGTTCATCCTGTTTGCCGGACTTCCGCTTCGGTTGAACTTTTGAAGCCAGACTGAGAATGGCTCCTTCGGAGCCGAGAAAAATGCTGTATCTCGAACCGCGAGCCACGAACTTCGCGCGGGCGTCGGCCAGATCGAGATGGGCTTGCCCTTGATTCGGTTCGAAGATCAGGGGCAATCCGGAGAGCAGAGAACGAGCCTGAACTTGTGCTTCCGCGCTGGCCTGGGCCGGTGCGGGCTGCGATGCAGCAAGCAGTCTTGACGCAGTCACTTCAGCCGAAGATGGAACGGCGTTCGCCATCCCCTGGCGTGGGCGAAATCCGATCCCGAGAACAGCGTATCCGGCGGCGAGCAAGATCAACCCTCCCGCCATGACACGACCTCCAACCACAGACGTTCTCCACCAGCGGCCATCTACGTTCACGCGTTCCTCCGATGCAATCAGATCAGTTTGTCGCCCAGTCGTACGCTCAATTGCTTTCGCTCAGGTCAGTGGTGAGATGGATTGCGCACACGAATCAATCCGGGCCTCGCCTGCGCCCCTTCTCAGGCGAGCTTCGCCCGCAGCTAGCTGTCACTGGAACTGGCGGAAAAAATTAAATAAATACTTAAACATCTGAAGGATAGGCAAGTCAAGCCGCCTGCGCCCCCGCTGGCTCCAAGATTCGTCAGATGCAGCCGCCTATGAGGAAAGATGCCGGAGCTTCGGGCAAAAATAGCGGGAACCGCACGAATTCCTCACGACCTGCCAGTTGTCCCTCGGCTTGCAAAGATTTGCACGCCAATGCAGCCAGCCCGCTTGCAGAAACTCGAATCCGCAGAAAACGGCCCCTATCGTCCAGATATGCTGTGGCAGCGCGATTGCTCGGCTAATGTCAGCCTTTGCTCGTAATCTCCTCCCCGCCGACGCGAACGATAGGCTTGTTCCAAAATCAGGACAGATTAACCGAGTCAGTTCCGATTGCCATTTTGCAGTTGCAAAGTGCTGGTAATTTTATACATTGAGGACGTAGAGATTCGCTAAGTCTTTGGCAGTGCTGACGTTTGCGATGCGCTTTTCTTCGGACACAACGCTGGTAGCGGACATGCAACCGAATTCACAGGAACGGCGGGCGATGCGGCGCTTCGACATGCGCCTCCCGGCCATTGTGCGCGTGGAAGGCGCCAGCGAGGTCCACACCGAGACGCAAAATGTCAGCGCGCGCGGCGTGTTCCTTTATCTCGACCGCGCCGTGGCAGCCGGCGCCAAGCTGGAAGTCACGCTTACTTTTCCCCCGCACATCACCCTGACCGATGCAGTACGAGTTCGCTTTCACTCCCGCGTGATCCGGGTCGAAAATCCGCTTCCATCGGCTCGCGTCGGCGTGGCGGCCATGATCGAAAACTACGAATTCCTTCGTTCCAACGGCGCTCCTGACTTCCTGGCCGCCCTGCAGAATGAATGGAAGACCGCAAATTGAGGGTGCCTTGCCCTACTTTTCTTCGGGGTCCGTGCAACCTCGTCTCCGGAATGATGGAGATTATTAAACTGATCGAGGAGTCCCGGGCGGAATGAAGCTCTCAGTCGTAATGCCGGTCTACAACGAGAAGGCGACTCTGCGCCTGGTTGTGGAACGCGTTCTTTCGGTTAACCTGGAAATTGAGCTGCTTTGTGTGGATGACGGCTCGCGCGACGGCTCGCGTGAAATTCTCGCGGAGTTGCAAACCCGCTGGCCCCAGATGCGCGTCTTCCTGCAGCCCCACAATATGGGCAAGGGCGCGGCCCTGCGCCGTGGCATTCAGGAAGCTACCGGCGACTACGTAATCATCCAGGACGCCGACCTGGAATACGATCCCAACGATTATCCTCGGATGCTCGAACCGCTCGAAGGCGGGCAGGCCGATGTGGTCTACGGCTCGCGCTTTCTCGGCGGCGGTCCGCACCGCGTGCTCTATTTCTGGCATTCGGTCGGCAACTCGATTCTCACCCTGCTCTCCAACATGATCACCAACCTCAACATGACCGACATGGAGACCTGCTACAAGGTTTTCCGCCGCGAGGTCATCCAGGCGATCCCGCTGGAAGAAAACCGCTTCGGATTCGAGCCGGAAGTCACGGTGAAGATCGCCAGGCGCAACCTGCGCGTCTATGAAGTCGGCATCAGCTATTGGGGTCGCACCTACGCGGAAGGCAAGAAAATCAGCTGGAAAGACGGCTTTCGCGCACTGTGGTGCCTGGCCAAATACGGAATCAAGGAACCAAACGTCCCCGAGCCCTCCGTCAGCGAGTGAGTCAGGATGTGAGGCTAAAATTCAGTTCTCAGCGCTCTCAGCGAGCCTTTTCTCCGCGTGCTCTGCGGTAAAAAGGTTTTGACCGCAGAGGGCGCTGAGGATTCGCAGAACTCGTTTGCGCTCCGCACGCGGATCCGTTCTACTTCCCTTTTCCCAGTTCCTTGAACTGTTGCCGCAACCGGGCGAATCGCCGCACGAGGCTCGCCAGATACGATCCGTGAATGAGCCAGGTTGCAATGTAAGCGGCAAACAGAAATCCTGCGTTCTTCATCTCGCGCTCCGATTCAATGGCAGGCTGGCCTTCGCCGCAACGCCTGCTCCAGCCAGCGACTCCATGGCGTGAGCCTGCTCTACTTCCCTCTGCAACAATTCCAGCCGGAAGCGTGACCATGCCACCAGAAAAGCGAAGCACAGAAACGCCATCCAACTGATCAGCAGGGTGTGCAGCATGCGGGGATCCATCGAGCCTCCTCCGCCGATCACCGGCTGGGGATGCTGCGTGCGGAAAAACCAGATCGAAAAATACACCAGCGGCACATCCAGAGCGCCAAACACCGCCAGAGCCGCCGCCATCATCTGCGTCTGCGCACTGCTCGAAAACCGGCGCAGCGCCAGGTAACTCACATAAATCAGCCACAGCACCAGCGTCGAAGTCAGCCGGATGTCGCCCGGCGCCCACCAGATCCCCCACACCGGCCGCGCCCAGATCGGTCCCGTCACCAGAACGATCGTGCAAAACACTACGCCCACTTCCGCGCTGGTCACGGCGAGCACGTCCAATTTTTCCCCCGGGAATAACCATCCCACCAGAAAATAAAATGCTGGAATCGCGAGGGCTGTGGTCGCAACCGCGCTCGGCCGCATTCCCGTGGGCAGAAGCGCCTGCACCTGCGGAAGAAATGTTGCGATCACTCCCAAGACGCCGATCGCAATCACAATCCATTTGGCCGCGGTGCGGCTGGATGGTTTTGCATTGACCAGGTATTCGACCGACGCGATGAAGTTGATGAAGAACAGCAGAAACGCCGTCCACGCGGATGGCACGTGATAGTAAATGATGCGGTAGACGTCGCCCTGCAGCGCATCCGTCGGCGCCACAACCAGCGCCTGGTATAGGGCATAGGCCAGGAAGATCGCCGTCAGAATCGAGAGGATGGGGAAAAGCCGTTTCATTCCGCCTGCAAGATCGTTCCGAACAACCCCACACAAGCTGTAGTAAACACTACATCGTAGGTGAGAAGCAACACGATGTAGAAGTGCGCCGAGTTCTCTCCGGTCAGGACCGCGGTCGTGCCGGCCACCATTCCCAGCACCGCCGGAATCGAGACGGGAAACAGCAGCAGCGGCAGCATAATCTCGCGGTTGCGGGTGCGCAGCGACATCGCCGCGAAAAACGTCCCATTCACCACCAGCGCCCACGTGCCCAGCAGCGCGAGCGGAATCAATTGCCACGCCGGACCAAGCACGTGCAGGTTATAGAAAATCACGAACAGCGGCGTCATCAGCGCTTCCAGCACGCTGACAAAAATAAAATTCCCCACGGCCTTGGCGATGAACAGCGCATTGGCCGGCGCCGGAGAAACCCGGTATGCATCCAGCACCTGGTTGCGCAGTTCGCGGGCCCAGGTTTGATTGAGCGCTACCACGGCCGCAAACAGAAACGCCACCCATACCAGTCCCCCCACGATATGCCGCGACTCTTCCGCCAGCGGATCGAACGAGAACACAAAGATCACCACCACAAGCAGCGAGAAAAACAGCATCGAGTTCAGCGCGTCTTTGGAACGCCATTCCAGCCGGATGTCTTTCACCAGCGTGGCCAGCGTGAGAGCCCAGAGCGAGTTCATTGCACACCCTCGCGCGTCACCGAATCGCGCATCACGGTTGCCGTACGGTCCACGATCTGCCCCGCCTGCATCCAGACAAACTCATCCGCAACGCCATCGAGCAGAAGCGCCTGATGCGTGACCACAAAAATCGTCTTGCCCGCGTCGCGCATTCCTTTGAGCAGGCCGACCATCTCTCGCGCCGAGTGCACATCCACATTCGAGAACGGCTCATCGAGCAGCAAGACCTTGGGATCATGCAAAATCGCGCGCGCCAATGACATCCGCTGCCGCATTCCTTGCGAATATTGCCCTACGCCGCGCGTAAGTTCCGGATCGAGCCCGACAGCGCGAATCGCTTCAGCACAGCGTTCATCGCCGGCAATGCCATAGAGCCGCGCGAAGTAACGTAGATTCTCCATGCCGCTCATTTCGTCGTAGAGCAGCGAGGGATGAGCCATGTACCCGAGGTCGCGGCACGCTGCCTGCGGGCTTTTCCCGAAAATTGAAATTGATCCCTGCGTGGGATGCGCCAGTCCCGCCAGCGCCCGCAGCAGAGTCGTCTTCCCCGCCCCGTTATCGCCGAGGATGGCGTGAAACCGCCCGGCATCAAATTCGGCGGTAACGCCGCGCAGAGCGGCGAAACGCCCGAACTGCTTGATGACGTTTTCAACCATGATGACGGAAGACGAAGCGGCCTGAGTCATAACTCGATAGCGAATCTATGCATTTTGCTCGGGATTTGCAAAGGGGCTGGCCTTGGCCGCCGGATGATTGGCAAAAGTGCCTACTTCGCCGCCTTGAATCCTTTGCGCCGCTGCTCGCTGTAACGGTGCAGCGCGTCCAGCACGATGGGATAAGCCTCGGCGGGCGGACGTATTTCATCCACCTCCACGGCTTTGCCCTCGAGCTGCTTGTAGTCCTGAAAGAAGCGGCGCAGCATCAGCAGACGATGAGGCGGCATCTCCGCGGCCTCGCGGTAAGAATTAAATTCCGGATCCTGCGTCGCGACCGCGATGATCTTATGATCCTTCTTGCCCGAATCGATCATCGTCATCAGCCCGATCGTGCGCGCGTGAATGATCGTCAGTGGCACCACCGG
Organism: uncultured Acidobacteriota bacterium; assembly: GCA_963719865.1. Lineage (GTDB taxonomy): Bacteria > Acidobacteriota > Terriglobia > Terriglobales > Acidobacteriaceae > Sulfotelmatobacter. The sequence goes on from CAVRDS010000068.1 coordinate 61,239, forward strand.
TTCCTGGCACAGCACGAGCACATCGAGCGGGTCTTCATCCTCCGCCAAAGTCTGCGGGATGAACCCATAATTCGCCGGATAATACACCGCCGAATAAAGAATGCGGTCCAGCCGGATCAAGCCGCTCGATTTGTCGAGCTCGTACTTCACGCTCGATCCGAACGGAATTTCAATCACGCAATCGAATTCCTGCGGAAGCTTGTCTCCGGGAGTTACATCGTGCCAGGGATGAATCATAGGATTAGGTTCGTTCCGCCTTCTTAAGATGTGCTCTCAATTGTAACGGAGTGCCTGTGGAGCGGGCACTTTTGCCCGCTGGCTCTTTGCCGCTGCAGGCCAGCGGGCAAGAGTGCGCGCTCCACGCAATAAGGACTATTTTGATCTACGGAGTGAGGCGGAACTCGCTGTGCAACTTAGCCGTGGAATCCTCTCCCACCCATACATCAAACTGTTGCGGCTCGACCACCCACTGACGACTAGCCGGGCTCCAGAACTGAAGCTCTTCTGGCCCGAGTTTGAAGTGGAGCGTTTGTTTGAATCCCGCGGCGAGAGTGACGCGTTGAAAGCCCTTGAGCTGCCGCACCGGCCGCGACGCGCTGCCGGCTCGCTGGTGAATGTAGAGCTGCGCGACTGCGTCTCCGGCGCGGCTTCCCGTGTTGGTCACGTCGACCGAGACGTCGAGAGTAGCGCCAACTTTGGCCTCCGTCTGGCTCAGCTTCAGATCGTCAAACGAGAAAGCTGTATAGCTCAGTCCATATCCAAACGGGTAGAGCGGCGTACTGAGATTGTCCCAATAGCGGGATTTGAAATCGGGCGCTTCTTCCGGAGCGTGCGTGCGATTGTGATTGTAGTAGATGGGAAGTTCTCCGGAACTTCGCGGCCAGCTCACGGGCAGGTGCCCGGCTGGATTCGCGTCCCCAAACAGCACATCGGCGATGCCGTCGCCCGCTTCGTTTCCTGGATACCACGCTTCCAGAATGGCCGGCACGTGCTCCGCCGCCCACGAAATATCCAGCGGGCGCCCGTTGATCAGCACCAGTACCACCGGCTTTCCGGTCGCGGCCACGGCCTCAAGCAACTCCTGTTGCCGGCCGGAAAGTTTCAGCGACGAACGCGACGCGGCCCCTCCACTCATCAGTGCAATCTCGCCCAGCACGAGCACCGCAACGTCGCTTCGCTTCGCCGCAGCCACCGCATCATCAATCGCGTTACGCGCTTCGTCCGCGGTTTGCGCCGGCTCCTCCTTCGCCGGGATCAATGGAGTGCCTTCGAAAAAGGAAGGAATATTTCGGCTTATGTTCGGGCCGTGCGCAAATTCGACGCGCACACTGTCTCCCACCTTGTTTTTAATTCCCTGCACCACATCGATCGTAGGCCCCGGCTTCACACTCGTCCCCCACATGTCGAGCGCATCCAATTGCGCGTCGGCCAAAGGGCCAATCACCGAAATCGACCGGATCTGATTTTTATTAAGCGGCAGCAGCTTCTGTTCATTCCGCAGCAATACCACCGAGCGCTGCACCGCTTTCCGCGCCACTTCCAGCCTTTCCGGAGCATTCAGCACTCCTTGCAGGCGCAACTCATCCACGTACGGATGCTCAAACAATCCGAGGCGGATTTTCGTTTCCAGAATTAGCATTACCGCGTCGTCAATCTGCTGCATCGATATGCGCCCCTGTTTTACTTCCCCTGCCAGGTTCGCGATATAAGTGCCACTCGCCATGTCCATATCCAATCCGGCGGAGAACGCCTTGTAAGCCGCGTCCCGGCCGTCGCTCGCATAACCGTGCGTGATCAGGCTGTGCACCGCGACGGCGTCGCTCACGACAAATCCCTTGTATCCCCAGGTTTCGCGCAGCACATCGTGCAGCAGCCACCGGTTGCCGCTGGCCGGAATGTCATTCAAGTCCATGTACGCGCTCATGAAGCTGCCCACACCCGCGTCTGCCGCGGCTTTGAACGGCGGCAGATACACATTCCACATTTCTTCTTCCGGGATGTAGGACGAATCGTAGTCGCGTCCGCCATCGGCGGCGCCATAGCCGGCAAAATGTTTCGCGCAGGCCAGCACGTGCTCCGGCGTCCCCAGACTCGAGCCTTGAAACCCGAGCACCTGGGCCCGCGCGATGGCCGCGCCGAGATAGGGATCCTCTCCCGCTCCCTCGACCATGCGTCCCCACCGCGCGTCGCGCGCAATGTCGAGCATGGGCGCAAACGTCCAGGCAATCCCTGCCGCGCGGGCTTCGCGAGCCGCCACGGCCTGCGCCGCTTCCACCAGCTTCGGATCCCACGACGAAGCCATCGCGATCGGCGAGGGAAAAATCGTGTGATAGCCGTGAATTACGTCGAGCCCAAACAAAATTGGGATATGCAGTCGCGATTCATCCACCGCAAGATGCTGCCACTCGTTGATCTCTTTCGACTCCCGCACCCACAACACCGAACCGGCGCCATACTTCCGCACGAACTGCTTGGCATCACCGACCTGCTGAGTAAATTCGGCAGTCGGCAGCCCGGGAATCTGCGAGAGCTGAGCAATTTTTTCCTCGAGAGTCATCTGGCGCAGTAGTTCTTTCGCATCCGGATGAGACTGCGCCATCAGCGTCGCCACACCAGCGTGCAAGAGCAGAATCACTACGACCACGCGCATTAACAAATATGAGAATTTCAGAGCTCGGTCAGGCATCGCTTTCGCTCCTTCGGTTCAATCAGTTCGAACATGCTGCAATTAGGACCGAGCAGTGTAAACCTTCCGCGGCAGGAGTTCCTCAGCGATCTCTGCGAATCCTCTGCGCCCTCTGCGGTTAAGCTTTTTACCTGTGACCGCTAAGGAGGCCGCAGGAAACAGAATGAAAATGAAGATGGAAGAGAAGGACCAGCTTCTTGGAACTGAGCGCCACCGTTCCGCGGAGCATCTTGATTCCCCGCTTCCCGGCGCGTAAAGTCTAAACACAAGTTCTCGTCTGGGGATTTTCTTATGTCGAGTCAAGCCAACATTTATTTGAAGTTCGGAGCGGCCACGGCAGTCATTCTGCTGCTGCTCGGCTATCTGGCCTACACCGGCGTGCAGGACAGCAAGAGCTACTACGTCACCATCAAAGAACTGCACAAGATGGGCGACGGCGCCTATTCCAAGCGCCTGCGCGTCGCCGGCAACGTCCAGCCGGGATCGATCAAGCGCGCGGGAACCCACGTGCAGTTTGTGCTGGTGGAAGAAGATCAGAATCTTGCCGTCGACTACACCGGTACGGAGGCGCCTCCAGACACATTCAAAGATGAATCGCAAGCCCTGGCGGACGGCAGTTTTGGCCGCGACGGCGTGTTTCATGCCAAGCAATTGCAGGCCAAGTGCGCTTCAAAATATGCTCCGCAGCCAGGCGCACCGGGCGCCGCTCCCGCGTCCACTCCGGCAAAGAGTATGACCCAGGTAGAGACGAACTCAATCAACCGCGCGAACTAGCCCGCGAGCGTTGCCAACCGAGAGTTCTTCGCTCGCTGGGCAATCACACAGCCTGACAAAACAGAGTTGATTTCTTTGGTTTCATTCGCTTCGAGCGCAACCGTCTGCCTCGCGCGCCTAAATTCTCCCGCCGAACCTTGATCCACCAAGTTCCCAGCACCAGAATTTTTGGCTTGACTTCAATGTACTAATCATATAGAACACTATTGTTCTATATGACTGACCGCTCCAATTCGCGCCCCGCCCGTCCGCGGCCGTTCCGGTTTGCGCTCGACCTGCACAGCGGCGTTCCGGTCTACCGCCAGCTGATCGATCAGGTGCGATCTGGCATGGCCTCGGGCTCGCTCGCTGCCGGCGACCAGTTGCCCACCGTGCGGCAGCTGGCCGTCGACCTAGAAATCAATCCCAACACCGTGCTGCGCGCCTATCGCGAACTCGAACTCGGCGGCCTGCTCGAAACTCACCAGGGCACTGGAACGTTTGTCGCTAACAAGAAGGTGGAAAAGAACTCGGCCGAGCGGGATCGCCAGCTCGGCCAGATGGCGGGCGAGTTCGCCGCCCGCGTGGGGGCTGCCGGATTCACTGTCGAAGGTTTGATCGAACGTCTGCGCGACTTGCTACCTGCTTCCGCGCAAAGGAGATCGTCATGATACCTAAAATTCGCATCCAGGAATTCAATGGCGTAGCTTTGTTGCTGTTTGCCGTATGCGCTCTGTCGGGCTTTGCTGCCTGGCAAGCTACGCATCAACCGGCGGCGGCCATCCTTGGAGTAGTCGTCGGGCTTTATTTTCTTTTCGCCATCAAGGTCGTGCGCCAGTGGGAGAAGGTCGCAATCCTGCGCCTCGGCCGCTATGTCGGACTGCGCGGCCCCGGCCTGTGCCACATTATCCCGATCATCGAAACGCTCAGCCCCTATGGACCAGCGGGTCCGCGTGGCCAGCGTCTCGGCGGAATCCACGCTGACCCGCGACACGGTTCCGGTAAATGTCGACGCCATCGTTTTCTGGATGGTATGGAATGCGGAGAAGTGCATTCTCGAAGTCGAGGACTTTGTGCAAGCGATCACCTTGAGCGCGCAGACCGGACTGCGCGAATCCATTGGCCGCCACGAACTGGCCCAGATGATTACCGAGCGCGAAACGCTGGGCCGCGAACTGCAGCGGATTCTCGATGAGAAGACGAATCCCTGGGGCATCACGGTGCAGTCGGTGGAAATCCGCGATGTGAGAATTCCGCAAGGACTGGAGGATGCTATGTCGCGCCAGGCCCAAGCCGAGCGTGAACGTCAAGCTCGCATCATCCTCGGCCAAGCCGAAAAGGAAATCGCCGACAGCTTTGTGCAGGCCTCAAACTCCTACACCGAGAATCCCGTGGCGCTGCACCTGCGCGCCATGAACATGTTGTATGAAGCTATTAAGGAGCGCGGCTCGATGGTGATCGTACCCTCGTCGGCCGTCGAAACTATGGGCCTCGGGGGCAGCCTCGCAACGGCCGCCCTCGGCGACGCAAAACCGTAGCGACGAAACGTAGCGCCGGTGTCTCGCCGGCTGTCGCAAGGCCGTCCCGGCCTCGCACGCGGCTGTCATTCGTTTCGCTATAAACACGGGTACCCCACCCTCGTCGCGTTTTGTGCGACAGGATGGGTATTTTGACTTTCGGTTCTTTGATCTTAGCTTGAGAGTAGATCGGGCCGCCCTCACCACACGTGGCAAGCGTTCTCCGACACCATGGGCTGCCCGGCCTTGCAGCTCCATGCCTTCTGGAACTCCGGCATATTCTGCACCACACCATCGACGCGGTACTTCCCCGGAGAATGTGGGTCCGTGAGCACTCGCATCCGCGCCACCTCCGGACGTCGCTTCTCGCACCACACGCGCCCGAATCCCAGGAAGTAGCGCTGCTCGGGCGTGTAGCCGTCAATCTTCTCGCGCTCTTTTCCAGTTTTATCCTCGGCAATCAGATGTTCCAGCGCTGCCAACGCAATCCGTGCGCCGCCATTGTCCGCAGTATTCTCGCCGAGGGTGAGCCGCCCATTCAGCTTCAAGTCATCGACGGCCACAAAATTCGAATACTCGTTCGCCACGCAGCTCACACGCTTTTCGAATTCTTCGCCATCTTGCTTGGTCCACCAATCGTGGTAGTTCCCTTGCGGATCGAATTTCCGCCCCTGATCGTCGAACCCATGCGTGAGTTCGTGCCCAATCACTAGACCGATGCCGCCGAAGTTCACCGCGTCGTCCATCTTCGGATCGAAAAACGGCGGCTGCAGAATTCCCGCCGGAAACACAATCTCGTTAAACGACGCACTGTAGTACGCGTTCACGGTGGGTGGAGTCATGCCCCACTCCTTGCGGTCGAGCGGTTTGTCGATCTTGTTGATCTCGCGTTTCGATTCGAACTCGTTCGCCCGCTGCACGTTACCCACCAGATCTCCCGGCTCGATCACTACCGAACTGTAGTCGCGCCACACATCCGGATAGCCAATTTTGTTGTTGATCGCTTTCAGCTTGATCGCGGCCTGCTTCTTGGTCTCGTCGCTCATCCACGAGAGATTCTGGATGTCCTCGCCCAGCGATTTCTCCAACTCCCCAACCATCTTCAGCATGCGCGCCTTGCTCTCCGGAGGAAATGCAGTCTCTACATATCTTTGCCCGAGGGCCTCGCCCAATTCACGATCCGTTAAATTGACGCACCGCTTCCAGCGAGCCTGAATTTCCTTCTGTCCGCTCAGCGCCTGCTGGAACTTGAAGTTTGCCTGGACATACGGCTCAGAGAGCCATGGCGCCGCCGCATCGAGCAGGTGCCACCGCACGTAGGTTTTCAGCGAATCCAGCGACTCCGTCTCCAGCACCGCATTGACCTGCTTGAAAAATTCCGGATTGGTCACATTCAGTTCACTGAACTTCGGCGCATTAATATCCTGAAAATAGCGGTCCAATTTAAAATTAGGGCCCAAGGCCGCCGCCTGTTCGCGCGACATCTTATGATCGCGGTTCTTGGGATCCCGCCGCGCTGTACGATCCATTTCCGCCTTGGCCAGGGCGGTTTCAATACGAAGCACAGTATCGGCGTCTTGCGTCGACGAAACCGTTCCTGTATCCGCGCCGCCGTTGAGATCCTTCGCCATCTGCACGAATACTGCGTTCATGTACGCCACAAACTGTTTCCGAATCTCCGGATTCTTCCCGTCGTCCTTAAGGTAGTAATCTCGGTCGGGCAGGCTCAGGCCGCCCTGATCGATGTACGCGATTACGTGATCGGCGCTGTGCAGATCGGACGATGAATAAAAATTGAATAGCGGGTTCGGCCCGATCAGATGCACGTGCGCGATCTCGTCGATCAGCCCCTGCTTGTCCTTCACCGAATTCAGCCGGTCCAACTCCGGCTTCAACGCCGCGATTCCCTTTTGGTTGACCGTCTTCTCGTCCATGCACGAGCCGTAGAGATCGCCGATTTTCTGATCGATGGCGTTTCGTCCCGGCCCGCCCGCCGCCGCTTTCTCCAGGATGTCGTGCTCGATGCCCATGTTGCGGTCGCGCAACTCGACAAAGCTCACCCATTGCGACTGGTCCGCGGGTATCTCGGTATTCTTGATCCAGTTCCCGCATGCGTACTGATAAAAGTCGACGCACGGATCCATGCTTTTATCGATGGTGTCGAGGCTGAAGCCCGGCGCGGGCTTGAGTGAAGAAGAAGATTGCGAAAATGTGAAAGTCCCAAGCAGGCACACGATTGGGAGGAGACGCAGCAGACGCATGGAAGAACTCCTTTTAAGAACCGCAAAGATTCTAAGCCTCGAATCCGATTGCGTAAATGGTCTAAACAATAAACAACACGGGATTGTTGCGGGCGCACGGCGCGTCCGGCGGTTATAATCGGGAATCAGAGAATTCCGATTGAGGTTGGCCTGGTTATGACTTCCAAGAATGGTTCGAATGGCGAGGGATACGTCGTCCCCAAGCCGCGCGCAGACTGGATCTCGCGCCGCAAGCAACAGAACACCGACGGCAATTTTTCCCAGATGCACTACGCTCGCCAGAGCGTGATCACGGAAGAGATGTCGTTCATCGCGCACAAGGAAAAGCTCGCGCCCGAACTCGTTCGCGACGAAGTGGCCCGCGGGCGCATGATCATCCCCGCCAACATCAACCATCCCGAGCTCGAGCCCATGGCCATCGGCGTGGCCAGCCTCTGCAAGATCAACGCCAACATCGGCAACTCCGCCGTGACCTCGGAAGTCAATGAAGAATTGAAGAAGCTCCATACCGCTGTCCACTACGGCGCCGATACGGTGATGGATCTCTCCACCGGCGGCAATATCCACGAGATTCGCGAAGCCATCCTCCGCCATTCGCCGGTGCCCATCGGCACCGTGCCCATCTATGAAGCCATCGCCCGCGTGAAGCGCGTCGAAGACCTCAATGCGGAAGTCATGCTCGAAGTCATCGAAGAGCAAGCCGCGCAAGGCGTCGATTACATGACCATCCATGCCGGCGTGTTGATCCAATATCTGCCGCTGATCTCGAAGCGCATCACCGGCATCGTCAGCCGCGGCGGCGCCATCCTCGCCCAGTGGATGGCCTACAACCACAAACAGAATTTCCTTTACGAACGCTTCGACGACATCGTCAAGATTTTCAAAAAATACGACGTCAGCTTCTCGCTCGGCGACGGACTCCGCCCCGGCTGCGTGGCCGACGCCAGCGACGAGGCCCAGTTCGCCGAACTCAAAACGTTAGGCGAGCTCACCAAAAAGGCCTGGCAGGAAGACGTGCAGGTCATGATCGAGGGTCCCGGCCACGTCTCCATGGACAAGATCAAGGAGCAGGTCGAAAAAGAAGTCGAGCTCTGCTACGAAGCCCCGTTCTACACGCTCGGCCCTCTGGTCACCGACATCGCTCCCGGCTACGACCACATCACCAGCGCCATCGGCGCGGCCATGATCGGATGGTACGGCGCCGCCATGCTCTGCTATGTCACGCCCAAAGAGCATCTGGGCCTGCCTAACGAAAAAGACGTGAAGGACGGCATCATCGCCTACAAAATTTCCGCCCACGCCGCCGATATCGCCCGCCAACGCCCGGGCGCCCGCGACCGCGACGACGCCCTCAGCTACGCCCGCTACAAATTCGACTGGGAAAAACAGTTCGCGCTCTCGCTCGATCCCGAGACCGCGCGTTCGATGCACGACGAGACTCTGCCCGATGATTACTACAAAGAAGCCGCGTTCTGCTCCATGTGCGGTCCCAAATTCTGCTCAATGAACTATTCCTCGAAGGTGGACGAATACAACAAGCAAGTCCACGGCATCGAGAAAAAAGATTATTCGGAGTTGGTGGACAGGCTGGTTACGCTGAAGTAGTCGGTCATCGCGGAAGAAGGCCCTTAACACCTCGGCTGTCCTCCCGCGGGTAGGAGTGTCCGTGTGAAAGATATCGCCTTCCTTTTGGGTGCCATTCTCCTGAGAATTCTGGCCGTGGCGCCCTTCATGCTCCTGTTTTGGTGGCTCCGGCGGTCAGCCAGGAATTCTCGCCCACGGGAAGAAGGTGGGACCCTAGTATTTCCTCTGAATCCTCGTATGCACATACTGATCGAGATCGTCATCTTGGCGCTGGTTGCCTTCATAGTGTTGGTCTTTGTGGGAGCTGTCCGGAATCGCGAGGGAGCTTACGCGGTACTCATTCCCCTAGCGGTATTGGCCGCGATTCTTCTCGCAGAGCCCAAACAGGTTTCGACCGACCAAGAAGGCGTTCACCTCCATCGCTGGCTTCGACAGGATCGCGTCATCGCTTGGCATGACGTCGTCTGGGTGAGGAGAGGAAAGAACACGGGCGCAACGTACGTGAAGAGCCGAAATGGAGGTCGTCCGATTTCGTTCTCGCCGCTGCTGAACGGGCAGGGGCGTTTCGAGGGCGAAGTCAGGAAGCACACTCGCAGGTTCGACGTGGAAGAATGATCCGCCGGATGCGGAATCTTGTCGCGCTTTTTGCCGGGTGGTCCATCACATGAGATCCTGCCAAAGTGGACGACCGTCTCCTCGATCACTTGGAACTAGTCGGAATCTTGAGCTTGAGACTGAAACATTCGGAACCTACCGGCGGTCCGGGAGCGCTGCCCTTTTTTTGACGCCATCTTTCACCGCTGCTAGACTGGTTGTTTGTCCAGCCATTCCTACCAGCAGAAGGGAAGTTTGTGCGCGCAGAAACCCGCCATCAGCTAAAACAGGACGCCTTCAGCCGCGTCACCATGGAAGCCGCGGAAAAGACGGCCGATTGGACCGTCGAACACCGCTCCACCCTCATCATCTCGGTTGTCGCCGCGGTCGTGGTGATCGGCGCCGTCGTCGGCGGCTGGTACTACCTGAACACACAGGATGAAAAGGCAAGCCTGGACCTGGCAATCGCCGTTCGCACCATGGATACGCAACTCCGTCCCGCGGGTGCTCCGGAACAACCCGATTTCCCGACATTTACCTCGGCGAAAGACCGCGCCCAAGCTGCCCACAAGCAGTTTCAGGCGATTGTGGATAAATATCCTCACACCCGCACCGCCGATATGGCGCACTATTTCCTGGGCGTCACCGCCGAGACTCTGTCTGATAACGCCTCGGCCGAACGTGATTTCAAGCAAGTGGCATCGGCCGGCAATCATGAAGTCGCTTCCCTTGCCAAAGATGCTCTGGCCTCGCTCTACGGACAAACCAACCGCGTTAAAGATGCCGCCACTATTTATCAGGAACTGATCAGCAAACCCACGATCTCCGTGAACAAAGTGACCGCGCAATTGCAACTGGCCGATCTTTACCAGAACTCCAACCAGCCGCTCGATGCCAAGCGAATTTACGAGCAGATCAAGAAAGAAAATCCGGGCAACGAAGCAGGACAATTGGCGAACCAGAAGCTGGCAGAATTGAAATAAGAAACCGAGGCCATGAGCGCTCGGCGTAATTGACCGACTATCCGCCTTCGCCCAACTAAGTTTCTTAGCCACTTTTGCCCAAGCCGCTTGGCGCCATCCCCTGATACCATGTTGTGCAGTTCCCAAACTCACACCCTGGACGAACATGGCCGACATCACACTCCGCATCAACGGCAGTGAGAAGAAAGTTACCGTTTCCCCCGAAACTCCTCTACTTTGGGTTCTGCGCGACACGCTGGAACTTACCGGAACAAAATTTGGCTGCGGCGCCGGATTGTGCGGCTCGTGCACCGTGCACGTCGAGGGCAGCGCCATCCGCTCCTGCTCGACTCCCGTGTCGCAAGTTGCGGGCAAAAGTATCACGACGATTGAAGGCCTCTCCGCCAACGGGCTGCACGTCTTGCAGGCCGCCTGGATCACCGAAGAGGTGCCGCAATGCGGCTATTGCCAGACTGGACAAATCATGTCGGCGGCTGCTCTGCTGGCGAAGACGCCGCATCCGACCGACGAGCAAATTACGCAGGCCATGAATGGCAACCTCTGCCGCTGCGGAACCTATGAACGGATTCGCAAAGCGATTCACCGCGCTGCCGGCGACGGAGGTGCGCGATGAGCCCGCTTTCCCGCCGCGAATTTGTGGGAGCCGGAATCGCCGCCGGCGCTGGACTCGTCATCGGCTTCTATCTGCCGCACGGCAACGAGTCCGGCAAGAAATCTTTTTCTCCCAACGCCTATCTGCGAATCACTCGCGACAACAAAGTCACCATCGTGGTCGCGCGCTCCGAGATGGGCCAGGGCGTACGCACCGCGCTGCCCATGATTCTCGCCGAAGAACTCGAGGCCGATTGGAAGCAGATCGAAATTGAGCAGGCAGGAGCCAGCACGCTTTTCGGCGATCAGACCACCGGAGGTAGCGCCAGCATCCGCACCACCTGGGATCCGATGCGCAAAGCCGGCGCGGCCGCCCGCGAGATGCTGATCTCCGCCGCGGCGTTGACCTGGAATGTTCCCCGATCCGGCTGCACCGCGGAAAACAGTCACGTCAAGCACGCGGCCTCCAATCGCAACCTGAGTTATGGAGATCTCGCCGCCAAGGCTTCGACTCTGCCGATTCCCACCGACGTTCCGCTGAAGCAGAGCAAAGACTACAAGATCGTTGGCCAGCGCCTGGCGCGGCTTGACACTCCGGACAAGGTCAAGGGCGACGCCGTTTTCGGCATCGACTTCCGTTTGTCCGGGATGAAATATGCCGTGCTTTCGCGCTGTCCCACTATCGGCGGAAAGGTTTCGAGTTTCGACGACAAAGAATCGAAGAAGATTTCCGGCGTAACCAATGTCGGCAAGATCGGCGATTCAGCTGTTGCGGTAGTCGCCGATAGCGTCTGGGGCGCGATGGAAGGCCGGCGCGTGCTCAACGTCACCTGGGACGATGGTCCGAACAAAGATCTCAACACAGCCGCGATCATGGCTTCGCTCAAGCAGGCGGCCTCGAAAAAGGCAGTGAACATGTACTCCGCCGGCGAGCCCGCAAAAGTTTCCGGCCGGCACATCTCCGCCGAATACACGCTGCCCTTCATGGCGCACGCGCCCATGGAGCCGGGAAACTGCACGGCGCATTTCCAAGGCACGAAGTGCGAACTCTGGGCTCCGACGCAGGTTCCGCAAGATTGCCGCGATTCAGTTGCGACTGCGATCGGGCTCGATCCCGATCAGGTGAAGGTGAATGTCACGCTGATGGGCGGAGGCTTCGGCCGCCGTCTCGAGCATGACTACGCCGTCGAAGCCGCGCTGGTCTCGAAAGCCATCAACGCTCCAGTCAAAGTGATCTGGACTCGCGAAGATGACATGCGCTTCTCGACGTACCGGCCGGCCAGCCTGCATCAACTCAGCGCCACGCTCGATGGATCGGGCTTTCCGGTTGCCCTGACCCATCGCATCATCGCGCCCTCGATCAGCGGACAAAAAGGTCAGCCTGTTCCGAACGGCGTGGATCCCGATCTCCCTGACGAGGCCGGCCCGGTTTACGGCTTACCCAATTACAACATCGAATTTGTATTGACCGAAACGCCTGTGCCCCTCGGCTGGATGCGTTCGGTCTACGCGCTGCAAGCGGCATTCGCGCTCGAAAGTTTCATCGACGAACTCGCAGTCGTGGCGAGCAAAGATCCACTGCAGTATCGCTTGCACTTGCTCGCGAAAGATCAGGATCTTCCCTACTTCACCACCACCTGGCACACGGCGCGTTTCCGCGCAGCCTTGCAGCTTGCCGCCGAGAAGTCAGGATGGGACAAGCCCTTGCCCGCCGGCCGCTACCGCGGCGTGGCCTGCTTCGGCTGCTTCGCTTCGTACATGGCCGAGGTGGTCGAGATCAGCATGGAAAACGAGCAGCCGCGCGTTCATCGCGTCGTGGCCGTGGTCGATTGCGGACAGGTGGTGAATCCCAGCATCCTGGAGCAGCAGATTCAAGGTGGGATCGTATACGGCTTGGCAAATGCGCTGCGAGCTAAGATCACGATCGATAAAGGACAAGTCGTTCAGGGCAACTTCGACGATTACGCACCACTCCGTATGGACGAAACCCCAGCCGTAGAGGTTTACGCGGTCGCAAGCCAAGAAGTGCCGACAGGAATCGGCGAGCCCTCGGTGCCTCCGGTAGCCCCAGCGCTGTGCAATGCCATTTATTCAGCGACGAAGAAGCGCATCCGAGCGCTGCCGATTCTAAGTTGATCGCGTAGCGCAGGCGTCCCGCGGACTGTTCGGAGAGCCTGCCCTGAGGAGTCATGGGCCTTCGGCCCACCGAAGCAACTGAAAATGGGTGCCCCATTTCTCGCCGCTTTTGCGAGAAGTGGGGATTTTCAACAGAGCAAAGTCTCGAAGGGGCGTCTCGCCCTCCGTGCCGCCAGTAACACGGACCTCGCGACTTTCAGGAGACCTCATGTTCCGCAATTGCATCTTCGCCATCCTGCTACTCGCTCCCCTAGCGCTAGCCCAAAGCCCTCCGGCATCGTCCGTTCCCGCCTCCCGCCTCGCCCACTTGCGCCGCGGCATCAACCTCAGCGAATGGTTCGCGCAAGTCTACGATCCCAAGGGATACACCAAGGAGCATTTCGAATCCTGGACAACTTCCGCCGACATTGCCTTGATCAAATCGGCTGGCTTCGATCACGTGCGCCTGAGCGTGAATCCGCAGCCAATGATGGACGCCGCTCAGCGCCAGGGAGGCACCGCAGAATATTTCGGTTATCTAGACACTGCCATGAAGATGATTCTCGACGCGGGTCTCGCCGTCGAACTCGACATGCATCCTGATTCAGATTTCAAAACGCGCCTCAAAGACGATGAGTTCGTCGAGCGTTTCGCGGATTTCTGGCGCATGGTGGTCAAGCACTACGCTTCCTGGGATTCCGAGCGCATTTTTTTCGAGATCCTGAACGAGCCGGAGATGAGCGATTCCTATCGCTGGTACGGAGTGGAAGCAACGTTGGCTGCCGCCATCCGCCAGGGTTCGTCGACGCATACGATCCTCGCCACCGGCGCGCGCTGGGACGACGACGGTGACCTTATTTCGCTCGAGCCGCTCCGCGATCCCAACGTCATCTACGTCTTCCATTTCTACGAACCTCACATCTTCACGCATCAGGGAGCAACCTGGAGCGTGTACTACTGGCACTGGCTCGAAGGCTTGCACTATCCCTCAAACCCGCAGAATGCGGCGCAAGTGGCCGAATCATTGCCCGATGCGGTGCACCGTCTCGATGTGATTCGTTATGGGCAAGACCATTGGGGTGCTTCGCGCATCGAGGCCGAGATCAACCAGGCGGCCGACTGGGCCAAGCGAAACAACGTGCCGCTCGTCTGCAACGAGTTCGGCGTGTACCGGCATGCGGAACCCCTGGACCGCGCCGCCTGGATCAAAGACGTCCGCACCTCGCTCGAACGCCACAACATCGGCTGGGCGATGTGGGATTACTCCGGCAGCTTCGGCGTCGTCACAAAGAAAGACGGCAAGGCCACGCTGGATGAAAGCACAGTGAAAGCCTTGGGCTTGCGCTGAGATCAAGAGCAATAAAGATCACAACGCACCCAGCCACTTCACCGGAAACCGCGCGGCCAGCACATTCGCCAGGCGCTCATCGGCGGTAATCAAATCCGATCCGGCCTGAACTCCTAATGCTACGTATAAACAGTCATAGAGGCTTCGATCGTAAGCGAACGCAATCGTTAAAGCCTCCGGTAGCAGCGCAATCGAAGCCACGGTCGTAAACTGGCGAGCCCTGAAATCCGCGACCGCGTTCTCGGCATCGTTGCGGTCCCAGCGCCCCCGCCGTGCGCCTTTCCATAGAACATTTCCCAACTCTGCCCAAAAAATATCCGGAACAACGAAATCCACTTCCCCGTCGCGGTAGCGCTGGAACAAGCGCAAAGACTCATTGGTGAGAGGCTCATTGGCCGCCGGCAACGCCCACTTCAGCGCGACGCTGGCATCAAGAACCAGCGTGATCACCGCTCCCGATCCTCGCGAATCATTTCCTCGGCCGAGGGGAACGGGCCAGGTGTCAGAGGCGTCTTGGCGCGGAGTTCGGCAAGCCGGTCGTAAAACTCGCGACGCCGCTTTAACTCGGCTTCGGTCGGAATGTTCTGCTTCAGCAGCGCGATGACTTCAGCGGCCATGGACTTGTGATTTTCTCTCGCACGCTTGCGAAGCGCCTTGTAAACATCCTCTGGAACATTCTCGACATAGAGCGTAGCCATAGGGGGCTCCTAGGGATATCCTAGCATCTCCCTAGGCACAATCCAACTCCGTACTTCTTGACACTCCCCCTCCTCCGCCTTTATCCTAAGTCTTGCTCCTTGCGGTACTTACGCCTCTTGGCGTGCTTCCGCGGGCTGGTGCTGGCGCGATAGCCGCGGAGGGTTCGCTATGTTCCTCGACATCAAAGAATTGGAACTTCATCCTCTCGATTTCGAGGAGGAGTTTCAGCCCGGTGTCATCGACCTCGGAGACGAAGCCTGGCAGCGCACCGTCCTGAAAACGTCCGGACACGCAGAGGTGGTCGAGGAGCATCACGGCAAGCACGAAGTCATTCGAGACATCCGCCTGCGCGGATCGCTGAAAACTGGCCTCGAGTTGCAATGCGCCCGCTGCCTGGAACCGGTCAAGCAAGACATCCAGCGGGATTTTGAGTTGCTGTATCGTCCGCTCGGAACCGACGCCGGCCGTGACGAGCTTTCCGTGACCGATGCGGAAGCCGAGATCGGATATTATCAAGGAAACGGCCTGCTGCTCGAAGACGTGCTGCGCGAGCAAGTGCTGCTGGCGCTGCCTTTGAAGGTCACGTGCCGCGCCGATTGCAAAGGGCTCTGCCCGCATTGCGGCAAGAATTTGAACCAGGAACAATGTTCTTGCTCAACGGAAACAGAAGATCCGCGCTGGGCGGCCTTGAAAGATGTCCGCAGCCGGCTCGAAAACTGATTTAGGACCAGCACCCAATAAGGGTGCCCCGATTTTTCAGCGGCAGGCCTGAGGCCCCGCAAAAGGAATTAACCACCATGCCGAATCCAAAACGTCGCCACTCCCAGAAGCGCACCTCCACCCGGCGCGCCCACGATGCTCTGAAAAGCCACAGCCTTTCCGAGTGCCCCAACTGTCACGAGAAAAAAATGCCGCACCGCGCCTGCCCCAAGTGCGGATACTATAAGGGACGCGAAGTTCTCGACGTCGAAGAAGCCAGCTAACTCATAAGCCATGCCTAGCGTCATCGCACTGGATGCGATGGGTTCCGACCGCGCTCCCAAGCCTGAAATCGAGGGAGCGATCCAGGCCGCGCGCCAATATGGCGTGCGCGTCGTGCTGGTCGGCCCCGAAGAAATCGTCAAGGCCGAACTCGACCGCCACTCTGCGGCCGCGCGCCTCCCTATCGAAACTGTCCACGCCAGCGAATACATCACCATGGACGACAAGGTGGAGGCGATTCGCGCCAAGCGCGATTCTTCCATGCGTGTGGGCCTGCGGATGGTGCGCGAAGGACAGGCTTCTGGTTTCGTTACCGCCGGCAATACCGGCGCGGCCATGGCTACCGCAAAAGTCGTCCTGGGCGCGGTGTCCGGGGTCGATCGCCCCGCGCTCGCGGCGGTCTTTCCCACCGCTCCCGGCAATCCCGCCATGCTGCTCGATGTGGGCGCCAACGTCGATTGCTCGGCGCAGAATCTCGAGCAATTCGCCGTGATGGGCGACGTTTACTTCCGCGCGATGTACGGCAAAAAGCCGGGCTCCCTCGGACCTCGCGTGGGCCTGCTCTCCATCGGCGAAGAAGAAAGCAAGGGCAACGATCTTACCCGTGAGGCTTTTCAACTGCTCAAACAGCTGCCTCTGAACTTTATCGGCAACGTAGAAGGCCGCGACCTCTACAACGGCGAGGTCGACGTGATCGTCGCCGACGGTTTCGTCGGCAATGTCGCCCTCAAAATTTCTGAAGGAGTCGCCAACCTGGTTCGCACCGCGCTGAAAGAATCGTTGAAGGCAACCATCACGCGCCAGGTCGGAGCCCTGCTCTCCCGCAGCGCCTTCACCGATTTCAAGAAGCGCCTCGATCACACCGAATACGGCGGCGCGCCGCTGCTGGGACTCAAGGGCGTCTGCATCATCACGCACGGATCCTCAAACGCTAACGCAATGAAGAACGCAGTACGCGTGGCCGCGGAATTTTCCCGGCGCGGAATCAACGATTCCATCGAGCGCGGACTCGCCGCGTTGCATCCCGCTTCGCACGAAGAAGTCACACATTCCAACTGAATCGTATCCATGAGCGAAAACACGATCGCACTGCTTTTCCCCGGCCAGGGGTCTCAAGTCATCGGCATGGGCAAGGAACTCGCCGAGAAATATCCCGTGGCCCGGCAAACTTTTGCGGAAGCGGACGAAGCCCTCGGCTACAAATTGTCGCAACTCTGCTTCGAGGGTCCCGAAGACCAGTTGCGTCTCACCGAAATCACTCAGCCCGCGATTCTCACTACTTCGATCGCAGCGCTGCGCGTGTTGGAAACCCGCATGCCCAAGCCCTGCTTCGTTGCCGGACACAGTCTCGGCGAATACTCGGCGCACGTCGCTTCCGGAACTTTCAGCTTTGGCGAAGCCGTGCGCACGGTCCGCAATCGCGGCAAATATATGCAAGAGGCAGTTCCCGTGGGCGAAGGCACCATGGCCGCGATCCTCGGCATGGACCTCGAAAAAGTCACTGCGGTTTGCGCGGACGCGGCCCAGAACCAGGTCTGCTCGCCCGCCAACATCAACTCGCCCGAACAGATCGTCATCTCCGGCAATACTGCGGCGGTCGAGCGTGCCACGAAACTTGCCGACGAGTGCGGCGCCAAGCGCGCCAAGATTCTCCCGGTCAGCGCTCCCTTCCATTGTTCGCTCATGCAACCGGCGCAGGATCGCCTGAAGACCGACCTCGAAAAAATCAAGATGCAGAAGCCGGTTTATCCCGTGGCTTGCAACGTGGATGCGGCCCTCGTAACGGATGATATTCGCGCTCTCGACACATTAGTTTGCCAGGTCACCGGCGCCGTGCAATGGGATCAATGCATGCGCCTGCTAATCGCGCAAGGCGTCCAGACGTTCATCGAAGTTGGTCCGGGAAAAGTTCTGTGTGGACTGATGCGCCAGATTGACCGCTCGAAAACTTGCCTCAATGTCGGGGACGAAGCCTCGCTGTTGAACACCGTGCAGCGCTTAGGATGAGCGCTTTCCAATACGAGCGTCACCAGTCTAGTACCTCGGCCGTGATCTTGTTCGCCTCGAGTTGCTCCCTCACACTCCATTCATGACCAGCTCTTATCTTGGCTGAGAAGGCCTCTTGAAATGGACCAGCGGGTCTGGCCCATATTCAGAGGGCCTCCCTGTACGCCGATGCATGCGAGCCGCGGTCCATCCTGCGAAAACTGAGAAGGGAAGCTGCACTCGATGAAGATCAAGAGATTCGCTGGCATGACATTCGCGTTGCTGGTGGTTGGTGGGCTCGCCACGGCCCAGATCAAGCCCACCAGCGGCAAGGTGCTGGTCCCCGATTCGAGTATTGAAAAGCCCATCGACGTTGGGAGGTCTGCCCACACGAATATTCAGGTCTTCCTGCCCAAGGAGTTTTTGCAAAACGAGCAGATGTCAGGCCCTCCTTATGCCGGATACGCCTATGAGACGCCGGCGTCGTTGGCCTGTGTTTACGGACTGGTCACAGCTGTTACAGGCTGCAACCCGAACACGGTGACGAAAATTCCCGTAGGCGGCGCCCGAATGATCGCGATCGTCGACGCCTACAACGCGCCGAATGCCGCCAGCGACCTGGCAAAATTCTCCATGCAGTTCGGTTTGCCGCCGGCCAGTTTCCAGGTGGTTTATGCCAGCGGAGTACAGCCGCCCTACGACATGGGATGGGAATTTGAAGAATCCCTCGATGTGCAGTGGGCCCACGCCATGGCGCCCGAGGCCAAGATCGTCCTGGTGGAGGCGGCGGCGAACAGCTTTAAGGACCTGATGGCCGCCGAAGACGTGGCCGCCAAAATGGTCAATGCCGCGGGCGGCGGAGAAGTATCGAACAGTTGGGGAGGCAGCGAATTCTACGGTGAAACGGCGTATGACTCGCACTTCGTGAAGGCCGGCGTCGTGTTTCTCGCTTCTGCGGGCGACTATCCCGGCACGAGTTGGCCCGGCACGTCGCCAAACGTAGTCTCGGCGGGAGGCACAACCGTGCGCCGCAATCCTGCGACCGGTAACTATGTGGCGGAAGGTCCGTGGGATTCAGCTGGCGGCGGCGTCAGCGCGCTGGAGCCGCGTCCCAGCTTTCAAAGCAAAATTTTGTCCATGGTCGGAAATTACCGTGGCGTTCCCGACCTGTCGTTCGACTCCAATCCTGTGACCGGCGTTTGGGTCTACGACTCGAATGTCGGTGGATGGAACATTGTAGGGGGAACCAGCGTGGCCTCGCCGGCCCTGGCTGGAATTCTCAACCTCGCCGGAAGTTTCTACACCTCGTCGAACGCGGAGTTGACGGCCATTTATGGCAAGATCGGCGTTGCCGCGGACTTCAGCGACATTGCGTCCGGCTATTGCGGCCCCTATGCGGGATACACCGCGGGCGCCGGTTGGGACTTCTGCACCGGCGTCGGCTCCAGCAACGGAAAGTTGGGAAAGTAGGTTCTACCCCGGGCAAGACGGCCCATGTCGACATCGAGTGGGCCGTTGTTTTTTTCATCGGTTCAGTGCCAGCGTTTCAGTGCCAGCAGTTCAGTACAGCCGGTCAGTGAAAGATCAGCTCGCAAGGGGGAAAACTGAGCGTGTTGTCGGTTTTCTCGACCCACACCTGTGCGTGCTCTGAGCGATCGTTCACGACAACATCTACCACTACGCCGCTGCCCGGTCCCGGACACGTGCTCGCGCCATAAACTTTTTCAGTCTTGATCAATCCCCACTCGCCGCCCGGTCCCCAATCGCGATAAAACTCGTTGAACGGATATTTCGGGTACTGGCCCGGATGTTTCTGCCACTCCGGATCGTGCATCCAGATGCCGTATGCGGCGTTATAATCCTGCCGCTGCAGAGCCTGGAAGAAATGCCCGACCATCCGCTCCTGCGGCCAGTACCGGAACCACCAGCCCAGGCAGAACACGATCAAAGCGATGCCGATCGTCCAGAAAATCCGAAGATTCCGTTTGCGCGCTTTTTGCGGATCGTATTCCTTCGCGTCCAGGAGCGTCATGCCTCTAGCATAACGGACACGGCAGACAAGTGAAAAGTTCCCCAAGGAGCATTGAGAAATTGGGTAGTGGCCTGTTTGAAGTTAGTGGCGTCCCTGAGAAGCAAGCCAATCGTAAAATCTCTTTCTTCTTCTACGGAGTTCTTGGCTGCTGATCGGAACTTTCTTGCGCACTTCGGCTGGCCGATTCCCATACAAGATTCCTAAACGATAAAAACCGACCAAGAGTGCGATCAGAGTCAACGCGATGAGCCAAGCCGGCATGCTGCGCCAAATACCATAGACAATCAATGTGGCTGGAGGCGCAAAGATGGCGAAAAGGAAGCCGTAGAGCCGAACTATGTTCTTCTCACTTATCATATCGCGTTTGCGAGGCACATTATGCCATGCCGCATCAGCAATGCCGAACAAATTCAAAACAGCCCACTACCAGAAATTGGGTCATTTGTAATTGAGTAATTGAAAACACGGGGCGGGTCTGCGGCTCAAATTACCCAATTACCAAATTTCCCAATTACTCAATCCCCTACAGCGTCCGTTTGAACAGCGGAATCGCAATCCCCAGCGTGACCGCGGCGAAGACGCTGAGGAACAGCATGTCTCCCCACACGGCCGATAGATTGGTCTCTTTCAACAGCAGACATTTGAACCCATCCACCGCATACGTGAAGGGATCACATTTCGCAATTGCGCGCAGCCATGGCGGAAATGCTTGGATCGGATACACCGAGCCGCTGGGAAAAAACAGCAGCGTGTTAAGGATGCCGAACATCGCCCGCGGCACCAGCGGATCTTCAATGCGCACCATCAGCAGAAACATCATGGTGTTGAAGGCCAACGAAGTCAGCACGATCATGATCACCAATCCGATCACGGTGACCGGATTGAAAATCGTTCCCACGCCCGCCATCATCGACCCGATGACAACAATGATCGCTCCGGTCATCACCGCCTTGATCGCGCCCGCTAGATTCAGCCCCAACACCAGTTCCAGCTTCGTGATCGGCGTAACCAGGTAGCCTTCATGCACGCCACGCGCTTTATCGTCGATGTAGAGCATGCCGCCGCCGATCATCACCGACACAAACATCGCCAGCACCAGCGACCCGGGCAGCAGATACTTCATGTACTCGATGTAAGGATAGAGTTCGACAATATCGAGCGCCGTCTGCTGCAGAATGCGAGGCGACACGGTCGGCTGGTTCAGCGCGTTGGTCAAATCGGTCAACTCTGATTCCACCGCTGAACTCATGAAGTTGTCGCTGTTATCCACCACCAGTCCGATGCGCGGATGGTTCTCTTCATAGACGTGCTGCGAGTACTGCGGCGGGATAATCACCGCGCCTTGCAGCTTTCCGTCGCGCACATCCCGAACCGCTTTTTTCTCGTCGTCGTAATCGATAGGAACAAATGTGCGGATGTTAACCCGCACGGAGTCGAACGCCTCGCGAATGCGCACGGCCTGCGGGCCGCCGTCTTCATCGACAAACGCAATCTTGGCGTCGTGAATCTTTCCGCCGAATGCGTTCCCCAGAATAATCAACTGCACCAGGGGAAAAATCATCGACGCCAGCATCAGCGCCGGTGACCGGAAGAACTTGCGCATCTCGCGCTCGACAATCGCCATCATTCGATTCATTGCAACTCCCTAGCTTTCCCCTGTGAGCCCCTGTGTCCCCTGTGGTGACGTTTTGAAATTGATCACCGAGGCTACGGCTGCAACCCCGGCCGCTGCGGCATGACGAAGGCATAAGCTTTCTGCAGTTCGTCGCGCAGCTGTCTCCCCGTGTAATGGACGAATACATCATCGAGCGTCGTATTCTGCACCGAGAGCGACTTCACTGCGACCCCGGACTTAACGGCCATTTCGACCAGTTCGGTGGTCGTCCGCGACCCGTTGCCGGTCAGCACGCGATACATGCCGCCGCCTTCGTGTTGTACTGAAGTCACGTCATCCAGCGCGTGCAACTTCTGCTCCCAATCGCCAGGTGGATTCTCGAATTGCGCCTCAATCACATTCGATCCCGGCACGCTCGCTTTCAGCGCCATGGGATTATCGAGGGCCACCAGCTTGCCGTGATCCACAATCGCGATCCGATCGCACAGCCGGTCTGCTTCATCCATGTAGTGCGTGGTAATCAGGATCGTCAGTTGCCGGTGTTCTTTGATGTTTCCCAGCATCTCCCAAACCGCAACGCGCGAGACCGGATCGAGCCCGGTGGTCGGCTCATCCAGAAAAAAGATTTTCGGATGGTGCACCAGTCCCCGCGCAATCTCGAGCCGACGCCGCATGCCGCCGGAAAGCGTCTTGGTCGCCGCATCCCGCCACTTCACCAGGTCGACCAGTTGCAGCAGTTCGTCGATCGACTTCGCCCGCTCCTTCGCCGGAACGTCGTACAACTTGGCGTAAATGTTCATGTTCTCTGCGACGGTTAAGTCGAGATCGCTGGTCAGGGCTTGCGGAATCACGCCGATCATTCTGCGCGCCGCATTCGGCTCCTTCGCCACATCGTGTCCGGAGACGCGCGCTTTTCCCGAGGTGATGGGAATCAGTGTGGTCATCATGCGAATCAACGTCGACTTCCCTGCGCCGTTCGGTCCGAGCAGCCCGAAGATCTCGCCCTCTTTCACGTTGAACGAAACGTCATCCACGGCCGTGAAGTCGCCGTACTTCTTGACGATATGTTCGACCTCGATCGCGGAGGGCGCCGTCGGATCGTACAGCGGCTTCTCCAGCAGCGAGTTTGCGGACCCAGCGGTCGCCGGATTCGGTTTCGGATTGGAAGTTTCCGTCATTGTTGCTCCGCCGCGTTCGCGCTCTGCGTGCCTCCGCCTTTGATCTGCTGCGGCGACACCAGCACTTCGGCCGTCATGCCGGGAACGTATGCGCCCTTGGGATTGTCGAGCCGCACTTTCAGCACGATCGTCTTGATGTCTCGCTTCATGCGGCTCACATCGCGCTGCGTGGCGAAATCACCTTCTACGCCTTTAAAGAAAACTTTGCCGCTGGTGATCGTCCCTCCCGGCAAACGCACGCGCAACACGTCGCCGTAGCCGATATGGTCGGCATAAGTCTCCGGAATCGCCACCCGCGCCCAGGTGTCCGTAAGATCGACAATCGTGACTATGGGAGCCCCGATGGCCACGACTTCTCCTTGCCGCGCCGCCCGCACCGAGACCGTTCCCGTCACAGGAGCGTAAACATTGGTGTATCCCAGCCGGACTGTGGCCTGGTTCTTCTGCGCGATTGCGTTCTTCAGGTCCGCTTCAGTTGAAGCCACCGTGCTCTTCGCCGCGTTGGCTTGATAGGTGCGTGCGATCGCAGCTTTCAAGTCTGCCGCGGCAGCGCTGACCATATCCTTTTGCGCTTGCACTGTCGCCTGCGCGGCCTGCAGATTCGTTTCCGCCTGCACTCGCTCCTGATCAGAATCAATTCCAGCTTTGGCAAGCTCGATGACCCGCCGGCTGTCGCTCTCGGTCCGGTCCAGTGCAGCCTGCGCCTGCAGCAATTGCGCTTTAGCCGAAGACAACTTCGCTTGCGCATTGGCCACGTCGCTCGAGGTCGATCCGGAGGTCGACTTCTCCGTGTGCTGCATCTCCGCAACCTTGTGCTGCAAACTCGCGATGTTTGCTGTGGCGGCGGCGTCCTGCGCCAACAGTTCCGACCGATCGAGCACGGCAATCAGATCCCCGGCCTTCACCGGCGTACCTTCATCCACTAGCAACCGCTGGATGCGGCCTTCGACCTGCGCGCTCACGATCACCTGGTTCGCGTCCACCGTGCCGATCAATACCAGGTCGCGCGAATGATCCGTGGAAAAATAGTAGTAAGTTGCGGCAATCACAAAGATGATGCCGAGCAGAATCAGAAATCGGTTGCGCGCGCTCATGAGCGTGCTCCTTGACTTGTGTCGTTTCTGGAACGACTGGCATTGTTTCTGGGACGAAACAACGCGGCGGAAATAAAATCCAGCACCGCCGCCCGCCGCTCCGCAATCCGCTCCGGCGTCAGCGGATTGAAGCCCACAATCTTTTGCATCATGGGAGCGCTGCTGAAATAAAACACGATCATCGCGACCATCGACGGCACGAAATGGACTGGGTTGACGTTGCGGAATTCACCGCGCTCAATTCCCTCCCGCATGACTTCGCTGACACGGGCAAAAATCGGCTGAATGTAGTTCTTGATAACTTTGTCGATGTGCTGCGACTGCCCTTCGCGCGCCCGCATCATCTCGCGCTGCATCAGCCGCGGATAAAGCTGGTTCGACGCGATGAAATCGAAGTAGGCTCCCACGTAAGCCATGATCTTGTCGCGCGGAGACTCATTCCCGTCGAGCACACGAAGCACCGTGTCTTTCAACCCGGAGAACACATTGTCCAGTACGGCGCCGTACAGCGTCTCTTTGTCTTTGAAGTAGTAATAGAGCAGCGCCTTGTTGACGCGAGCCTCGCGGGCAATCGCGTCGGTGCGGGCTCCGGCGATTCCGTGCTGCGCAAACTCGTGGGCGGCGGCTTTCAGGATTGTGGCGCGGCTTTCCTCCGGCTGGCCGCGTGTGCCCATGCGGTGATGCAGAACGTGACGGTGTCGAAGCAGGCGAGCCATCTGGGGCACCTCGATCACTAATTAACCAGTTAGTTAGATTATACACCAACACCTTCGATTCCAGTTTTTTTGTGTGCCCAACCGCTCGGAAACTCCAGCCTGCAGATAAATTCCTCGCCACTTCCAACCGGCGTCTCCGTGTTCTAATAGCGTTTCTGCTGTCATCTTTAATCAAAGGGAGAATTGCATGAAATCGTGGCACACCGTTTTCATACTCCTGTTCCTCTCCATTTCTCTGACGGCCCAATCTGCAAAGCCCGATCGCCAGGTGGCAGTGACCATCGACGATCTTCCTGGAGGCATGGCCGACAAACTGCCGGCAAGCCAGCTCACCGCCATGACTACGAAACTGCTGGGCACATTGCACGACCAGAAGATTCCCGTCGTCGGCTTCGTCAACGAGCGCAAGCTCTACAGGCTCGGAGAAGTCGACGAGCGCATCAAGCTTCTCCAGATGTGGCTTGACGATGGTTTCGAGTTGGGCAATCACACCTTCAGCCACGCCTCGCTGAATCAGATCGAATTGAAGGATTGGGAAGACGAGGTCGTGCAGGGCGAGAGCGTGATCAGGATTCTTTTGGCGCAGCACAAAATGAGGCTGCGCTACTTCCGCCATCCTTATCTCGACACGGGTCGCGATCTGCTGACCCGGCGCAAAGCCGAAGAATTTCTAACCCAGCGCGGATACCGCATCGCTCCCGTGACCCTCGACGGCTGGGACTGGATGTTTGCCGGGCTCTACGAAGATGCGAAGAAGCGCAACGACGCAGATCTGCGGCAGAAAATTGTGAAGGATTATCTTGCCTATCACGATGCGGTGTTCGCCTATGACGAGCAACTCTCGGCGAAGGTTGTCGGCTACGAGCCGAAGCAAGTTCTTCTGCTTCATGCCAGCAATCTGGAAGCCGACCACATCGCCGAACTGCTCGACGTTCTCCGCAAACGCGGATATCGCTTCATCACGCTGGAAGAAGCCTTGAGCGATCCCGCATACAGCCTGCCGGACACGTATGTGGGAGAAGAGGGCACCGGCTGGCTCGAGCACTGGGCGATCACGCAAGGCAAGATTCCGCAGGGCGCGCCCGTGTTTCCGCAGTGGGTGATCGATCGCTCGAAGACGCTGCACCTATCGACCGGAGACGTTTCGGCGGAAACACAACACTGAGTCAGAAGGATGAAGGCAAAATGCAGAAGTAAGTCCCAGAAGCTGCGTTTACTTCTGCATTCTGACTTCTAACTTCTGCATTCCAACCTATTCCGCTCCACCGGCAATCGAGGGCACCAGCAGGACTTCGTCGCCTTCCTGGAACGCGTACGTTGGTCCGCCCAGAAAGCGTATGTCCTCCTCGTTCACATAGACGTTGAGGAAGCGGCGAATCTGGCCCTGGTCGTCGCGCAGATGCGGCTTGAGCGCGGGGAACTTTTGGTCGAGTACTGAGAACAATTCTCCCAGATTCGCAGCCGCGCAGGTAATCGAACCAACGCCATCGGTGTGGCGTCGCAGTGCTGTCGGAATTTGTACGGTGATCGGCATGGTTACGCTCCTATGCTTGCGGCTTCCTCTGCGGCAGCAATCACGCCGGGAACTTCCGACAAATCCAGCGTGCGCTGCAGGTAAGCTTCGAATTCCGTCAGCTTCGGCGCGATCGGACGCTCGGTCTGATAAACCCCGGCCAGCACGTCGGTAGTCTTCAAGCCATTTCCGGTGATGCAGAGAACGGTGGTTTCGTCGGGCAGAATGCGGTCCTGGCGATAGAGCTTGCCGGCCGTTCCCACCGTCACGCCGCCAGCAGTCTCGGTGAAGATGCCTTCGCTTTCTGCGAGCAGGCGGATCGAATCGATCACTTCCGGATCGCTAACGTCCTCGCTCCATCCTCCGCTGTTCTTGATGGTCTTGATGGCGTAGTGACCGTCGGCGGGATTGCCGATGGCAAGCGAGCGCGCGATCGTGTTCGGCTTCTGCGGCTCAATCTCAGAACTGCCAGTTTTCACCGCGGTCGAAATCGGAGAACATCCCGTCGCCTGCGCGCCGAAGAATTTCACTTCTTTCGGCTCGACCAACCCAAGCTTGATCAGTTCGTCGAACGCCTTTTTGATTTTTGTGATCAGCGAGCCGCCAGCCATCGGACAAACGATGTTATCGGGCAGCCGCCATCCCAGTTGTTCGGCGATTTCAAAGCCCACGGTCTTCGATCCTTCCGCGTAATAAGGACGAAGGTTCACGTTGACAAATCCCCAGCGATGCTCGTCGGCGATCTGCGAGCACAGCCGGTTCACTTGATCATAGTTACCCGCGATGCGCACGACCTTCGCGCCGAATACGTTCGTACCGAGAATCTTCGCAGGCTCCAGATCGGAGGGAATGAAGATCCACGCCTTCAGGCCTTCGCGCGCGGCGTGCGCGGCAACGGCGTTCGCCAGGTTCCCTGTGGACGAACAGGAAACGGTGTCGAACCCGAACGCCTTGGCCTGCGACAACGCGACCGCGACCACGCGATCTTTAAAGCTCAACGTCGGCAAGCACACCGCATCGTTCTTGACATAGAGATTACCCGCGGCAGCCGTCGTTCCCGTCAACTTCTCCGCCAACTGCGGAGCCTGAAACAGCGGCGTGAATCCAACCGGCAAACGCGGGGTAAAGCCCTGGGGGAGGGGCAAAAGTTCGGAGTAGCGCCACATATTCGGCGGCCGCTGCGAGATGCGCTCACGGCTGACGGACGTCTTTAGCGCGTCGTAGTCGTAAGCGACTTCCAGAGGGGAGAAACACTCGTCGCAGATGGAGCGGGGCTGGTTTCCCCATGTCCGTCCACATTCGCGGCACCGCAGTTCGCAATGAGACATGTTGCTACTCGCTTTCCTAAAAAGTTTCAAAGTTTCATAGGTTTCAAAGTTTTTGCGCATGCAGCGATGACTTCGAAACCTTGAAACTCTGCAACTTTGAAACCTGCTTTTTCAGCGAATAGCTGACGACGAGCCGGGAAAAGCGGCCATAAAAGCAAATGGCCTCTTTTTCCAGGAAAAGGAAAAGAGGCTATCGGAAAGCAAATACAGCGCGCTTGCCGAATCCCATGTTCCCTGTTTCCAGGAGAGAGTTGGCACCAGACATCCGGGATATATGATCCAGGATCGGTTGCCGTGGCGTCTCAGGGCTCGTCCCTCAGCCACTCTGCATGAAATTCAGGTCCGCCCCCCGACCAAAGTCGAAAAGCGAACTTGTTCTGACGATGTTACCGAATGGAGCAGCGGGCGTCAAGGGGGAAAGTCGCCCGTGTCTCGCCACCCTTCTCAGTCAAGACCCTGGTTGTGGTTGCCCCACCCTTCCCGCGTTCTGTGCGGGAGGGTGGGGGAGGGTCACCACAACTTTCCGCATTCAGGAATCCAGATAGCCCTGGCTGTGGTTGCCCCACCCTTCCCGCGTTCTGTGCGGGAGGGTGGGGAGGCTCAACACAACTTTCCGGATTCAGGAATCGAGGTTACCCCATGGCTGCATCTGTGCCCTTTGCAGAGATATTGTGGAGTTACACTGTACCCGATGTCAGCGAAGCCCAAACGTTATCAGAATCAGGGTTGCCTGCATTTCATCACCTTCAGTTGCTATCAGCGCAGAAAACTACTCGACTCAGTTGCGGCGCGGGAGACCTTCGAGCATGAACTGGAGCGCGTCCGTAAATGGTACGGATGTTACATCACCGGATACGTAGTCATGCCCGAACACGTGCACCTGCTCATCAGCGAACCGGAGCGTGCCCCACTGTCGGTCGCGATCCAGATGCTCAAACAGACCACTTCCCACAAACTGCGCCCTCCCGATCTACGGCGTTTCTGGCAGGTTCGTTATTACGATTTTCCAGTGTGGACCGAACAGAAGCGGATCGAGAAACTGCGCTACATCCATCGCAACCCGGTGCACCGCGGACTGGTGCGCAATCCGGAGGACTGGACTTGGAGCAGTTTTCTCGCGTGGGCAACGGGAAACGAGGGCAGAGTGGAGATCGAGTGCCCGTCGACGGCTCGCAGGCGAGAAAGAATGGGCGTGCCGTCGACCTTCGGAAAGGCCCACCCTCCCGCACAGA
Organism: uncultured Acidobacteriota bacterium; assembly: GCA_963719865.1. Classification (GTDB taxonomy): domain Bacteria; phylum Acidobacteriota; class Terriglobia; order Terriglobales; family Acidobacteriaceae; genus Sulfotelmatobacter. The sequence continues at coordinate 90,045 of CAVRDS010000068.1, forward strand.
ACGCGGGAAGGGTGGGGCAACCACAAACAATGTCCTAATCCGGAAATGGTGAGCCAGTTCCCCTCCCGACATCGGTTGCCCCAGCCTTCGCGATTTTCGAGGCTGGGCATTCGTGGGGATGGTAGCGGGAGATTTTCATTCCGCGACAGGAACGACGTTAAAGATCAAAATCTCCGACTCGGCAGCATCGTGGCCACGCTTCAAACATCGCGAAGCGGGGAGCAGCCAGCCTCGTCGTGGTGCATGCGGGAGCAAGTCTGGGCCAGCCCCCAACCACAAAATATGTCCTAATCCGGAAATGGTGAGCCAACCCCCTCCCGACATCGGTTGCCCCAGCCTTCGCGATTTTCGAGGCTGGGCATTCGTGGGGATGGTAGCGGGAGATTTTCATTTCGCGACAGGAACGACGTTAAAGATCAAAATCTCTGACTCGGCAGCATCGTGCCACGCTTCAAACATCGCGAAGCGTGGAGCAGCCGGCCTCGTGGTGGTGCATGCGGGAGAAAGTTTGGGCCAGCCCCCAACCACAAAATACGTCTGAATCCGGAAATGGTGAGCCAGCCCCCTCCCCGACATCGGTTGCCCCAGCCTTCGCGATTTTCGAGGCTGGGCATTCGTGGGGACGGTAGCGGGAGATTTTCATTTCGCGACAGGAACGGCGTTAAAGATCAAAATCTCTGACTCGGCAGCATCGTGGCCACGCCTCAAACATCGCGAAGCGTGGAGCAGCCGACCTCGTGGTGGTGCATGCGGGAGCAAGTCTGGACCAGCCCCCAACCACAAACTATGTCTTAACCCGCAAAGGATGGGCCAGCCCCGAAATGTAAAGTACGGCTCTCACGTCTACTCCGACAATGCCGTGCATTACGACAACCTGAAAGAGAAATACGTCCATGAATTCGTGAATCACGCTGAGGAATATGTGCGCGGACAGGTTCACACGAATGGGCTCGAAAACTTCTGGTCTTTGCTGAAAAGAAATCTAAAGGGGACTTACGTTGCGGTAGAACCGTTCCATCTTGAGCGCTACGTTGATGAGCAAGTGTTCCGCTTCAACAATCGCGCTACGAAAGACAATCCACTGAAGGACTCAGATCGTTTCTTGCTGGCACTCTCGCAGGTCTCTGGCAAGCGGCTCACCTTCGCCGAACTCACAGGCAAGGATAAAGAAATACCTTTCTAGGACTCGCTATCGGAAGCGTGGGCCGAAGTCGAAGAAGACTTAGGTCCAGGTTTCCCCTTCCGCAAGCGGCGTATCTTCTCATCTTCTACCTCCGCCTGTTTTAGATCGTCTTTCGAGACTGTGAGCACTTTCCGTAGAGCGCTGTTGAAGAGCTCTATCTTTTGCTGTGGTGTCGTGTTCGGATCGGGAATAGACTTCATATAACTATCATAGCGCACTCTGCAAACCTCAAAATTAGGAGACATAGAATGACTCCAGTACAAGAGGAAGAGACAGTAGCCGCCCTTAAGAGCATTGCTCACTCGCTTGAGCAGCTTGCTCAGTATGCGGTAGCTGTTACTCAGATAAAGCTTGGCATCGCTCCGACTGCAATAGTTCGTCTAGCGAACCCGCGGCCTCGGCGTTGACTTTGTGTTCTAGCAGTGTCTCCGCTATATGCAGCGCGGCTCTTGAGGTATTAGTGTCTGCGGAGTGCAGCACGGTCATGATTCTTTCGGCGTAAATAGTTGGAGAAGTAGACATTTCAGTGTGCTCCCATTTATGTCAATTTTATTCGCCAGTGCCCATCAGAAACTCGCATGGGGTCGGAAACACGTTGCCGAACTCGAACGGGAGATCGGCATCTTCTTGAAAGTAAGCCCCGGCAAAATTGTTACTGAGCCACACCCGAACAAGCCCGATCAGGCGATTCATAAACTCCGCTTGGAACATGCCCTTCCTTGCCAACTCTCCATGATCGCTGGAGATGCCGTAGACAATATCCGGGCGTCCCTTGACCATGCGATGTTTGCCGTCGCTACCGCTGCTTTTCCCGGAAAAAGCATCGACTCTGCTTACTTTCCATTCGCTGGAAGTGCTCTCTCCCTTGAAAACGCCCTTAAAGGCCGCACCAATATTCCGAGAGAGATTCTGCCGCTTCTTCGAGGGTTGAAGCCTTACAAGGGAGGGAACGACATCCTCGCAGCACTGAACCTCGCTTGCAACAGAAACAAGCATGCTCTCATTCTTTCTCTTGCAGCCGTGCCTATCACCTTGCATGGGAAAGTTCGTGGAACCGGAGGCCCTATATCGATAACCCTCGAAAAGTTTAAGGGACCGTGGGTCTGGGATAGCGGAAAAAATGAGATGGAATTTTTCATCACTAGACACGATGCTCAGTTCGACGCAGAGTTCGATTTCCGATTTCTTGTAACGCTCGCAGAAATTGTCCCCGACGAACAAGCATTTACTGCGCTCTACGCAATCGCGGGCGAAGTCGAGCGCATCTTGGTGGCTATCGAAGCGGAGTCGCGCCGTATTGGGATCGTGGCCTAAAGTTTGCACGCTTATTATCTAGCACTAGAATCCCCTATTATGGGTTAGCCTAGTTAATTAGTGCCCAGGCAAACCGTTAAGAATGAATGCTTTACGAGCAGGCGCACGAAAAAAAAATGTGCGGATTGATCAACGCAAGGGGCGGGGCGCGTCTTCATTCAACAATCAACAATCAAAATTCAACAATTTCACCGGCTGTACTGATTCTTCTTCTTATCCTCATGGCGCTCGATGCCGAGTTGAATGAGGCGGTCGATCAGATCGGAGTACTCCACGCCGGACGCCGCCCACAGCTTGGGATACATGCTGATGGCGGTGAATCCGGGCATGGTGTTGATCTCATTGAGAAAAATCTTGCGGGTCTTGGGATCCATCAAGAAATCCACGCGCGCCAGCCCCGAGCAATCGACGGCCTTAAACGCCTTAACGGCCAGCTCCTGAACTTTCTTGGTCTGCGCCTTGGTCAGCTTTGCCGGGATGATGAGCTTCGAGCCTTCGTCAAGGTACTTCGCGTTGTAATCGTAGAACTCTTTGATCGGGACAATTTCTCCGGGGACGGAAGCCACAGGGTCGTCGTTGCCGAGCACAGAGCATTCGATCTCGCGCGCCTTTTGTTTGTTGCCGCCGACGCCTTGCTCGATCACAATCTTGCGATCGAACTTCGCAGCCTCTTCGATGGCGGGCCCGAGTTCCTTACGATTGTGCGCCTTGCTGATGCCGACCGACGAGCCGAGATTGGCGGGCTTTACGAAGACGGGATACTTCAGCCTGGCCACCGCTCTCTCGACTTTCTTCGGATCCTTCTCCCACGCGCTGCGCAAAACGGTGACGTGCTTCACGATGGGAATTTTGGCGGCGATGAACAGCGACTTCATGATGTCTTTGTCCATGCCGGCCGCGGAGCCGAGGACGCCGGAGCCCACGTAAGGAATGTCAGCGAGTTCGAGCAGGCCCTGGATGGTGCCATCCTCGCCAAACGTGCCGTGCAGCACCGGGAAGATGACGTCGACGTTAATGGCGCGGTCCGAGGCGCGGCGCATCATCGCGGCATCCGTCTGAAAAGGCATCAACCCGTTCTGTCGGTGCGCCGGCTCCGGGGGAACGACTACAGCTTCGCCGCGGGCGAGGACAGCCGCCGGTTGCGTCATATCAGGATCGCCGGCACGAAGGTGGCGCGGCTCCAGCATCAGTTTGCCGGCGAGAAGATTCTCAGCATGCTCGGCGGTGAGCCAGCGTCCGTCTTTGGTGATGCCGATGGGCACGACTTCATATTTATCTTTGTCGATTGCGTTCAGAACGGAGGCGGCTGAGAGCAGCGAGACTTCGTGCTCCCCACTGCGCCCGCCGAATAAGATGCCGACGCGAAGCTTTTCCATGACGGTTTAGTGTGGACGCGGAAGAAGGATTCCGTCAATCGCAGGGATGGTTCGAGGGGCAATTCTAGCCACGGATCTGCGCGGATTCACACGGATCGAAAAACAAAAAAAGATTTATCCGTGAGAATCCGCGTGAATCCGTGGCCATTAAGTTGGCCCGGCTATTCGCTGCCCGTTAGAGAATTTTTTTGCCGAAGGCCGACAGCGCCAGTTCCACCGCCAGATCGGCGGTACGGTTGTGTTCGTCGATCACAGGATTCACTTCGACGATTTCGAAGCTGAGCATGCGGCCGTGATCGGCAATGATTTCCATGGCAAGGTGCGCCTCGCGGTAGGTAGCGCCACCGCGAACCGGAGTGCCGACGCCGGGAGCGTCCTCGGGATCGACCCAGTCCATGTCGAGGGAAATGTGGTACCCGGCAGTGCCCCGACCAGCGAGGCGCAGAGCTTCTTCCATCACGGTGCGCATGCCGCGCTCGTCGATGTCGCGCATGGTGAAGACTCCGATGCCGGCGCGGCGGACATTTTCCTTTTCGACCGCATCGATATCGCGCACCCCGACCAGCACACAGTTCTCCGGCTTCACTTTCGGAGAAAAATCATAAATGTTGGCAAGATCGCCCCGCCACAGGCCCATCAATGCGGCGAGCGGCATCCCGTGCACATTTCCGCTGGGCGACGAATCGGGAGTGTTGATGTCGGTATGAGCATCGATCCAGATCAGCCCGATGCGCTGGTTGTGCTTACGATAAAACTCGGCCACGCCGGAAACAGTGCCGGCCGCCATGGAATGATCTCCACCGAGCGCGAGCGGAACTTTGCCGGCTTCGAGAGTCTTGAACACGAGTTCAGCGTGCTTGGTGCAGGTTGCGGTAATCTCTTTCAAATACTTGGCGTTGGCGGCGCCTTCTTTTTTCTGCTCCGGAATGGCGACCGGGACGTTGCCGCCATCCTCGACTTCATGACCGAGCGCTTCCAGTCGCGCTTCGAGACCGGCGACGCGAACGGCGGATGGTCCCATATCAACGCCACGGCGGGATTGGCCGAGATCAAGGGGAACACCAATGACACGAATCTGGCGGGGAGAGATGTTGGCTGAGGTCGTCGATGTCGTCATGGACTCGGGGTAAATTTTGTAATTTTGTAATCGGGTAATTTTGTAATTGAACACTACATCCAAATTCCCAAATTACAAAATTCCCCAATTACCAAATTGTTACGGGTAGAGCCGGTACAGCATCCTCGGGAACGGAATGGTTTCGCGCACGTGCTCCAGGCCGCAAATCCACGCAACGGCGCGCTCGATGCCCATGCCGAAGCCGCCATGCGGAACGCTGCCGAATTTCCGCAGGTCGAGATACCACTTGAAGGCTTCTTCCGGCAAACCATGCTCGTGAATGCGCTGCAGCAGCAATTCGTGTGACGCCATGCGCTGCGAACCACCGATGATCTCTCCGTAGCCCTCGGGCGCGAGCACGTCGACGCAAAGCGCGAGCTCAGGCCGCTGCGGATCGGGCTCCATGTAGAACGCTTTGACCTTGGCGGGATAACGATGCACCATCACCGGCTTGTCAAACTGGGCAGAGAGATAAGTTTCATCGGGCGAACCGAGATCGCCGCCCCATTCGAACTTGGATTCGAGCGCGCCCTTGGCGTGGCCTTCCTGCAGATTTTTCACTGCGTCGTCATAACTGATGCGCGGAAATGGCGGCTTGATTTTTTCGAGCTTGGCCATGTCGCGGCCGATGATATGCAGGTCCGCGCGGCGCTTCTCGAGACAGCGCTTGACGATGAAGCTGATCAATCCCTCGGCGAGTTCCATGACGTCGTCGAGTTGCGCATACGCAACTTCCGGTTCGACCATCCAGAATTCGGTCAGGTGGCGGCGGGTTTTGGATTTCTCCGCGCGAAAGGTTGGGCCGAAGGAATAGACTTTACCCAGCGCCATGGCGGTCGCCTCGACATAGAGTTGGCCGGACTGGGTGAGATACGCCTGCTCGTCGAAATAGTCCACGGGAAACAGCGTGGTGGTGCCTTCGCAGGCTGCGGGAGTGATGATTGGCGGATCGGTCAGCGTGAATCCGCGCTCATCGAAAAAGTCGCGCGCCGCCTTGATGATTTCGGCGCGAACCCGCAGAATGGCCGCCTGGCGCTGCGAGCGCACCCACAGATGGCGGTGCTCCATCAGGAAATCCGTGCCATGCTCTTTGGGAGTGATGGGGTAAGGATCGGACTCGGGCACGCGCTGGATGACCTGCACATTGGCGACATCCAGTTCGTAGCCACCCGGCGCGCGCTTGTCGGCGCGGACTTTGCCCTCGACAATCACGCTCGATTCCTGGGTCAGCGTCTTAATCGCGTCGAAGACCTCAGGCGTGACTGCGTTCTTGGGAACGACGCCCTGGATAATTCCGGAACCGTCGCGAAATTGCGGGAACAAAAGCTTTCCGCTCTCGCGCAGGTTATAGAGCCAGCCGCGGACAGTGACCGACTGGCCATCATGCTTGCCGATTTCTGAAATCGTAGTGACAGGTGGCATAAAAATCAGGTTTCAAGGTTTCAGAGTTTCAAGGTTTCAAGGAGAACACACGAAGCCGATATCCCAAGTTACTTTGAAACTCTGAAACCTTCGAAACTTTGAAACTTAGTTCGCTTCCAGCTTGTCGAATGTCTCTGCTAGTCTTTCCAGCGGATTCACTTTCTCATCTTCGCCAAGTTCCAGCAACAGAGGCGGGGTTTGCGGCGCCGAACGCAGCAATTCCATCGCTTCTTTCCAGTTAATGGTTCCCTGCCCCGGCCACAGGTGCAAGTCTTTATCTTTGGCATTGTCGTGGACGTGGGTCGACCGGATGTGCTGGCGCAAAATTTCAAACGATTCGCTCACCGAATTCATGATGTGGGCGTGCCCGAAATCGAAGCACACTCCGACATCATCGAAATGCGCGCCCCGAATCATTTCCACCAGGCGATCCGGTGTCGAAAGGTCGTTGGGAATATTTTCCAGCAAAATTCGGACCCCGAGCGGCTTGGCAAAGGCGCGCAGGTGCTCAATGGAGGTCATCGCCGCCTCGAACTTCTTCTCATCAAAACTTTCATTGGGCGCGCCCAGATGCTGCACCAGGAAGCGAAACGGGATCTGCTCGGCGATTTCGAGCGCGCGCTTGATCTCGTCCATAGCCTCGATGCGGTTGGCGCGATCGGTTGAAGAGATGTTGAGCGGCGGCGCACCCGCGCGTCCCCACTCGTAATCGGCGTAAAGCGGCGAATGGACGGAGTTCAGCGGGATTCCACTGCTGCGGAACCACTCGGCAATTTCCTTGACATGCGCTTTTCGATTGGCGTAGTCCATATGCTGGCGCGCGGCAAAAATTTCGATCGCCTGCACACCGCTGCGCACCAGTCCGTCCAGGATTCCCGGGTGCAGCCGTTCTTTCACGAATAGATAGGTTGAAACCGCTCTCTGCATGCGAGCCCTCGGGAAATTATTGAACGATGAATGTTGATTGTGGAATGATCCCAAACACAAACTGCCTGCCATTCCACAATCAGACGCAACCATCTACAATTGCCGTACTAGTATCCTACAGCCTTGCCGTTGCTGTTCCGCCTATCGGTGGCACCCAGACGGTCACCTGTCTTGGGATCGACGGCGATGCACTCGGCGTCGCTCCAATAGGGCGAAATCTGGTCACCGCTGCCCAAACCGATTTGAACGTTGTATCCCATCTTTCGCAGCGCGTTCAATGTATCGGGAGAAAAGTATTTTTCCACGTTGACGGCGTCCGGCAGCCACTGATTATGAAATCGCGGAGCATCCACCGCTTCCTGCAGGTTCATGCCGTAGTCGACGACACCCATCAATACGTTGGCTACAGTGGTGATGATTTTCGAGCTACCCGGTGAGCCGAGGACCATCACCGTTTTACCATCGTGAACCACAATCGTGGGAGTCATCGAGGAGAGCGGACGCTTGCCCGGCCCGATCGCGTTAGCCGCGCCTTGAATCAGGCCGTCGGAATTGGGCACTCCGGGCTTGGCGGAGAAGTCATCCATCTCGTCATTGAGCAAGAAACCGAGCCCATCGGCGGTGACGCGGGATCCGAACCAGTCGTTGATGGTGGTAGTAACGGCAACGGCATTGCCTTCAGCGTCTATTACGGAGTAATGCGTGGTGTGATTGGATTCAGGAAGCGGCGCTGCCAGTGGATGAGCGGCGGCGTATTGCTCCAGTTCGTTGAAAACCGACGGCCGCTTCAACTCTTTACTGGGCGAGGCCTGCGCGGGATTGATCGAATCGCGCCAGGCGGCAGCATATTTCTTGTCTATGAGCTGCGAGACCGGGATTTTTGAAAAATCAGGATCACCCAGAAATTCAGCGCGATCGAAGAACGCTCGACGGAAGGCTTCCACGGTGAAGTGAATGGATTCCGATGAGCGGCTTTGCATCTTCGCCAGATCGTAGCCTTCGAGAATGTTGAGCGATTCGATCAACACGATTCCGCCGGACGAAGGCGGAGGCGCGCTAATGACTTCGAATCCGCGGTAGGTGCCGCGCACGGGCTCGCGCTCTTTCACTTCGTAATGAGCCAGATCGTCCACGGTGATGAGCCCGCCGCCCTTTTGCATAGCGGCTGCGATTTCCCGGGCGAGAGCGCCGTGGTAAAAGTCGTCGGGTTTTTCGGCGATTCGCTCCAGCGTTCGGGCGAGATCAGGCTGGCGGAACATTTCTCCCGGCTTGTAGTAATTGCCATCGCGCTGGAAGACGCGATGCGACTCCGGAAACTTCGCCAGATATTGATCATGCAGATCGGCGGCTTCGTTCCAGGTAAGCGGATAGCCGTCGCGCGCAAACTTGATCGCCGGGGCCATGACCTGCTTCAGAGTGAGCTTGCCATATTTCTGTTCGGCGTAGACCATCCCGGCGACGGAACCGGGCACGCCGATCGATTTGTATCCAATCTCGCTGGCATCTTCGATCACGTTGCCCTGCGGGTCGAGATACATATCGCGAGTGGCGGCCGCTGGAGCTTTTTCGCGGTAGTCGAGAAAATGCGTCTTGCCGTCGGCCATACGGATCAGCATGAATCCGCCGCCGCCAATGTTTCCCGCGGGAGGATGCACCACGGCCAGCGCGAACCCGGTTGCGACGGCTGCATCCACGGCATTGCCGCCCTCCTGGAGAATGTCGACTCCCACCTGCGAGACCAGAGCGTGCACGGTAACCACCATGCCGTGCGGTGCTCGCACAGGATGAGTCGAGGCCGGAGCGGAAGGCGCGACCGCAAGTAAAAGGGCAGCAACAAAAAGCAGTACCCAGGATTTACTTGAAAACGATTTACGTGAAAATGATTTACGCAAAAATGGCATGCGAGGTTGAGGGTTCACAATTGCAGAGACAATTGAGGCTAGCCGACCAAGCCAGCAGAGTCAAATGTGACGATCCATCGACATTCTTGCCGGAATGAATCGGGATAAATCCTGGAGATCGCAGTTTCTTTTGCCACGACCGTTTCCTGAAAGAGTCCGACCAATGAACCTTCGACTGCTTCAGCGCTCGATGAACTGAAGCAGTCGTTGCTTCACTTGCGGCCACTCCGCGGCAACGATGGAAAACCGCGCGGAATCTCGTGGGATGAAGTCCGCGGCCATGCGGTGGGCGCGCAGGATTCCTTCAAACTGCCCGCCGATGCGCTCGATTGCGGCACGAGAACGCTGGTTTCGCACATCGGTGTGAAAGCAGACGCGCAGAACCTTCCAGTTTTCGAAGGCGTGACGCAGCATCAGAAACTTTGTTTCGGTGTTGGCCGCGCTTCGGATGGCGGAACGGGCGTACCAGGTGTATCCGATCTCGCAGGCGTCCGGCGTCTTGCGTCCGTGCGATGGATGACTTGGCGGCCACATCCATCGCTCGATATTAAAGAAGCGCGTGGATCCGATGACCAGGCCCTCTTGCGCTCGCACGATGGCGAATGAAACGGCGGTGCCGGCATCGCGCCAAGCAAGCGCTGTTTCCACGTAGGCCTTCGCCTCATCTTTGCTCTGAGGCACGGGACTCCAGCGATAGAGTTCGCGGTCGTTGCCCGCAGCCGCGACTAAACCGTCTACGTGATGGGACTGCAACGGTTCCAGTCGGACGTGTTTGCCTTGCATCATGAAACTTTCCGTATGCATCGTTTCAATATGCGATGGCGCCGCACGAAAACCCTTTACCACGAAGAACACCAAGTATCACGAAGGAAACTTTGGCCAAAAGCACCTTCGTGAGACTCGTGTCCTTCGTGGTGATAGCTTTTCACACCTGCTGCCGTGCTTCGCCCAGGGCCACGGTCACATCCATCTTTTTCTTATTCCGGAAAATCGTAATCTTTACCGTATCCCCGGCGCGGTGATTGTCCATCATCTGCGCCAGATCCTGCTCGTCTTGTATCTTTTGACCGTCGATCGCCACGATCAAATCTCCGCCCAGCATGATCGGAGTATTGCCGAGGTAGGCGCGCTCGGTGCCGGCGCGCAATCCAGCCTGATCCGCCGATCCCCCCGGCGTGACCTGAATGATGAGCAATCCGTAGTCGACCGGCAGGCCGATTTCGTCCGCCAGCTCCGGAGTGATCGCAATCGTGCGCACGCCAAGGGCAGGACGCCGAACGCGCCCAAGAGTCATAAGGTCGTTGAGCACTGCTTTGGCCGTGTTGATCGGAATGGCGAAGCCGATGCCCGCGTTCTGGCCGACGCTCGAAAGGATCATCGTGTTGATCCCGATCACTTCGCCGTGCCAGTTCATCAGCGGCCCACCCGAGTTGCCGGGGTTGATGGCGGCATCGGTCTGAATGGCTTCGTCGATCATGGCGCCGTTAGGCTCGCGAACCGGGCGAATCGAGCTGACGATTCCCCGCGTCATCGTGCCCGCCAAGCCAAAAGGATTGCCGATGGCATAAACCTTCTGCCCGACCTGCAGGTTCCGCGAATCGCCGAGTATGGCCGGAACCAGGTCCGGAGCCTTGATTTGGATGACCGCCAGATCATGCGGTGGATCGGTCCCTACGACGGTGGCCTTGTATTTTTTGCGATTGTGTAGCGTGACTTCTACCTGGCGCGCATCGGCGATCACGTGATAGTTGGTGAGGATGTGCCCTTCTTTATCGATCACGAATCCCGAGCCCTGTCCTTCCTGCGGGACCAGGCCGTAGAAGAAGTCAAACGTCATGGCACGCGACGTCACATTCACTACGGACGGAATGTTCTTCTTATAGACGGAAATATTGTTCTGCTCTTCGCTGTCGAGGGACTCATTGGGAGCAGCTTCGGTGATCTCGACTTGCGCGGGCTGGGCAAACCAGTTCGTCGAGTGCAATTCGCCCCGCGAGTTGGAGCGCCAGGTCGTGAAGTAAAAGAATGCTCCGGCAATCGCCAGCGCGAGGAGCAAAGGCCGCAAAAGTTTCATAGTTCGAACCGTCCGATTTCGATAAGAGCAAAGACTAGCGTAGTGCGTCAAACCGATCGACACTTATAGGTCCCGGTTTCCCCTGTGATCCTCTGTGCACCCTGTGGTTAAAGCCCTTGACCTCCTCGCAGGACACCGCGGATCACGCGGATCGAGGCGCAATAGTTAACCATCACTATTTCCGACGCACCACACTAGTACGATGTCGGGGAGCAAAAAGGTCCCTGCGTCAATTCTAATCAATGCGGGCGGCTTGAGCACGCTCCGTGGTCACGCGGTCGCGGCTATGCCGCTTTCAAGTCGCTGCTCCCGCAAATAAAGAAAGAGTGGCAGTCCGAGCGAGACTCCCACGGTCAGGACCGCAAGAATGACCAGCCAGCGATGTCGAATCCCGGCACGCCTACTTTCGATTCGCGTGAACGCGATAAGCACAACGGCCGAGACGAGAACGTCCATACCAAAGAACGCGCCAATGCGGTTCGCGAAGAGTTCGCGGACAAACAGCGGGAGATTCAATCCGTGCTGTAGCGCCCATGGAACGAATTCCGCGTAGGGAACGACGAGGCCCAGGATGCAGAGGACGAGGTAAAGCGTTTTGGGCTTCATCCCGGCATTCTATCCGAAGTGCAGCCTACGCAGATCGAATCGAGGTAGGGACGGATCTACCGGGATTCCTCGCGCGTGGCGCCCGCGCCGGCCTCTGCTTCCTGGCTCAACTGCTGCCACACTCGTCCCACCTGTTCGCGGGTGCTCTCGAGCGTTGCGGAGTTGTCGATAACGAAATCAGCGGCCCTGATTTTTTCTTCGTCGGGAAGCTGCGCGGCCATCCTGCGGGCGACTTCTTTGCGAGCCGATTCGAGATCCACCTTCTGCCGGGCAGCGAAGCGCACCGCCCGCTGCTCAGGATTGCAGGTCACGACGACCATGCGATCGAAGTGATCCGCGGCGCCGGCCTCGAGAATCAGCGCGGCCTCAACTATGGCGACGCCCTGCGGATGCTGAGCCTCAATGGCGTTCATCCATTCATTCTGGCTGCGAATGACGGCCGGATGCACGATGCGATTCAACTCTTCAATGCGCGAGGCAGTCTTGCCTGCAGCAGCAGGTCCGAAGGCAGCCTCCGCCAGCTTGGCGCGATTCACGCTTCCGTCGCGATTGAGAATGTCTCGTCCAAAATGCCGGACGACTTCGTTATAAACGGCCTCGCCCGGGCTCATCAGCGAGTGCGCGATCCGGTCCGCCTGGACGAGGTACGCGCCCAGCCCGACAAAAATCTCGCCCACCACAGACTTCCCCGAGGCAATCCCGCCAGTGAGCCCGACTTTCAGCATGAGAGTTGCAACATTGTTTTCACCGCGTAAATGCGGAGCCCCGGAGAGGCGCAGCTCCACAATGCAGGAGTCCGAACCGAGCCAGTTTCGAACGATGTCTTGGCCGTTTTCTTCTCCGTATCTCTGTGACTCCCTAGTAGAGCTTACGCCCGCGACAGCTCCGGCACGCCACTTCCCCGCCGCATCTTCGCTGCTTTCACCGTATTAAACATCAACATCGCAATCGTAAGCGGGCCGACGCCGCCTGGGACCGGGGTCATGGCACCGGCAACTTCCGCAACTTCGGGATGCACGTCGCCGACCAGAGTTGAGCCTTTCTTGCGAAAAGTCTCCTCCCGCTTGGCATTGCCGGCGAAGAACTTCTGGAACTCTCTCTCATCGGTGATCGTATTCATCCCGACGTCGATAACGGTCGCGCCGGGCTTCACGAAGTCGCTGGTAATCATGCCGGCGCGGCCGATGGCCGCCACCAGAATGTCGGCCCGTCGACACACTCCCGGCAGATCATGCGTCTTCGAATGGCAGACGGTTACCGTGGCGTTGGCATTGATCAGCAGCATGGCCGCGGGCTTGCCGACAATATCGCTGCGTCCCACCACGACCGCCTCGCGCCCGGAGATGGGAATGTTGCTGCGCTTCAGGATCTCCATCACCCCTGCGGGTGTGCACGGTACCAGGCCAGGCCGCTGGGTGGAAAGGAATCCAACGTTCATGGGATGGAATCCGTCAACGTCTTTGGCCGGATCGACGGCCAGTAGCACTTTTTTGGAATCCACCTGCGGCGGCAGCGGAAGCTGCACCAGGATACCGTCAATCTCGTCGCGCCGGTTCAGCTCGGCAATCAGCGCGAGCAACTCGGCGGTCGACGCGGTTTCCGGCGGGGCCAGCTTCTCGCTGTAGATTCCGACTTCCTCGCACGCCTTCACCTTACCGCGAACATAAATTTCCGATGCGGGATTATGGCCGACCAGCACTACGGCGAGCCCCGGGCGAACGCCAGCGGCGGCCATGGCTCGGGCTTCGGTGGCAGCTTCGCTGCGAATCTGTTGCGCGATCTTCGTTCCATCCAGAATGAGGGCAGGCATGATTTGGGCTTCCGGCGCGGCTTCCCAGTGCCGGATCTTAAATCTTACACCGCCAGGAGCAGTGTCATCCGGCGGTCACTGACCACGGAGGCACGGAGACACGGAGGAAACAAGTAGAACGGCCGCCTAGTAGTGGGTCAGTTCCATTTCCACGGCGCGAAATTTCCGCGAGGCGTCATCCCGAAGGCCCACGTTTTCACCAGCGGGCCGAGGGATCTCCCGTGCGCATACAGCCCACGAAGTTCAAACTGCATCACCTACCGGTCCCTTCGCCCGATCTAATCTATGGAGAACCAGTAAGATTTGCTCCGTTTTCTCCGTGCCTTCGTGCCTCCGTGGTGATTCACACCTCTGTGTGCGTTCCGTCACACGAGGCGCACACCTACTGTCGTACAATGCACACGTCATGATTGCCAAAGACCTTCTGGAAATCTTGGTCTGTCCAGCGTGCAAGCAGGCGCTCGAGTACCGGCAAAGCCCCGAAAGCTTGAAGTGTACGAAGTGCCACCGGGTCTATGCCGTCAAGGACGACATCCCCATCATGCTGATCGATGAGGCGCAGATCGAACCTTAGGGGTGGCTGTGAACCTCGCGCTGAACTCCGCGGATTTTCGGAAAAGGAGGTTCAGACGTGGCGGCACAATACTATAACTGCACTCAATGTCATAAAAAATATCCTACGCACCACAAACTATTCGACGCGCTCTATCAGCTCTCGAAAGAGTCTCCGGAACCATGCCCAGCCTGCGGCGGAACGAGAGAGCTGCACGTGAGTCTCGACTTCCAGTTGGGAGCCGGCGACGGAGATTTCAACGTAGTCTCGGCTCTTTTGCCCGAAAAACTGGAATCGTGGCTGGGAGAGGAACAGGAAGAGGTAACTCTTTATCCCTTCCTGGTCGTGTTGCAAGCGGCGGAAGGTCGGCAATTCTGCTGGATGCCGTACTGGCACGTCACCGGCAAGGAAGCCCGCTACGGGCAGCACGCCCTTTGCCTGGACGTCGCGCAGTTCGACAGCCTGATGTCGCAGGCGCAGGAGAAAATTCTGCAGCCAGCGTAAGTTCCGCTCGCGGGAGATCGTGTGGGGACAGCCGCACCCGGCTGTCCAGCCGCGAAGCGGCGCGAGATTTCTGAGAGGGGTCATCCCGAAGTCCCGCGTTTTCACCAGCAGGACGAGGGATCTCCCACGGGCATATCGCCGACAAACTTCAAACTGGACCCACGACTACTACTCCCGCCTCGCTTTAACACAATATTCACATTCCCGTACTACGATGGCCCAATGCCACAGGAGCCGTTGCACATTGAAGATGTCAGTGGAATGCCCGACGGGCAGCGCCTTTTGCGCCTGCAGGGTCCGGTTACGCTCTCCAACTTCTTTCAGTTCCAGACCCTGGTGCGGGGCAACACTTCGCGCCATTTAATCCTCGACTTGACCGGAGTTCCCTACATGGATTCGGCCGGAATCGGAGCTCTGGTCGGAGCCTACGTCAACCATCAAAAAGAGGGGCGCACCCTGGCCCTGGTCGGCGTCAGTGATCGCGTTCGCGGTTCGCTCCAAGTGACCCACGTCGAGCAGTTCTTCCAGTTCTACGACAGCCAGTCGGCGGCCCAGGACGCGCTGGCCCGGAAATAAATTCCGACCTGCCCCGGACTATCTCGTCCGAGCTCCAATTTCCCATTCACAATCGGGTGGCCGAACTCGTGCGCCCACTGGTTGGATTCCACCATCGCAAAACGACACAAAGTGTCAGTTTCCAGATTACCCCTAGGTACGAATGGCACGTCGAGGCGAATGCCGCCCTCATGAAAACAGGCGCAACTTCCGATAAATCTGAGGGTTAAATGAATCTAGAAGGGTTTGGGGAACGTACAGGAAATGTAGGGTGATTACGGCATCCGAATTGCATGCAACTTCTACAGCTGCCGATGAGTCTAATAGGCAAAATGTGGGGAAGGTCGGAGTCGGAGGTGATGACGGCCATGAAAACCGAGAAGATGGGGAATGATAAAGACAGGTTCACGCCGACCGAGCTGGCGGCGTTGCGAAGCGATCTGCTGCAGGGTGGGATGATCGACTCCTACGAAGCTGCGGAATTGCTCCAGGTGTTCCTGATGGGCCGAGGATATGGGGTCTCGCCCAAAGCAGCGCTCGATGCGGCAGGCCGCGTCGAGATGGCGGGTTGCGCCCTGCCGGTTCTGCAGCACGAGCTGGAGAACTTGGCCATGGTGATGTAAGAATGTGATGTAAGCACCCGGGCCGGTGAACCCGAGTCGCAATCGAATTCAGGTCTGATGGCAAACAATCCTCAGCCTCCTGCGTTTCGGTTGCCAAAATGGGAAGACCAGATTTGAAAGCTTAGTAGCCTGATTCGCCGATCGAAACAAGACCGACCGAACCAGTTCCACAACGGGAAAAAGCCGGGCCAACCAGCCCGGCTTTGTGGTTTTTAGCTGCTGTTTCCTAGCCTAAACTTCCGGGCTGGCTTCTACCCTTGCCGCCCTCCCCGACGGCAAGAATAGAAACCATGCCCGGCTCTTACGGCTGGTAAATCTGCACGTAGTTGTAGAAAGTACCGGTTCCATGATCGACGTTGGCACCGCCGAAGCAATAGAGCTGCCCATTCGCAACGGCGGAGGCCGGAAAGATCACGGCTTGCGGCATGCTTAACAGCGTCGTCCATTTGTTATTGGTTGGGTTGAACGCCTCATTGGTCGATTCCGGCGTCCCGTTACTTCCTCCTCCGGCAACGTACAACTGTCCGGAGATCGCTCCAAAGCAGCTCGCATTGCGCGGTTTCGGATCTGCCATCTCAGCAGACCATTTGTTCGTCGTGATGTTGTAGGCCTCGTTGTCGCCCGT
This sequence comes from uncultured Acidobacteriota bacterium, assembly GCA_963719865.1. Classification (GTDB taxonomy): domain Bacteria; phylum Acidobacteriota; class Terriglobia; order Terriglobales; family Acidobacteriaceae; genus Sulfotelmatobacter. The sequence goes on from CAVRDS010000068.1 coordinate 106,635, forward strand.
ATCTTCGGATGTCGTGTATCCGTCGGCGGCGACGATTGTGCTGCCGACGAGACCGGCAGAAGGCTCCGATCTGCCAACCAACAACGGCGCTTCCTCGGTCCACGTATTAGTGGTTGTGTTGTATTTTTCGACCGTGTTCAAGCGATTGTTGGCAGCGTAGCCGCCAATGACATAAACCGAGGTGCCATCTACCACCGCCGCCTCGCTGCCGCGCGCAGTGGGCATAGCGGCTTTCGTCGTCCACTTATTCGTGGCTGGGTCATAGGCTTGTACCTCGTTGCTAGGGGCACTCGTGGACGTGTAACCGCCGAAGATGTACAGGATCCCGTTCAGAACCGCGCTCGCCCCCGCTGATACCGGACTTGGCAGCGCTGCAGCCGTCGTCCAGGCATTCGTCGCGGTGTTGTAAACCTGGTTGTTGTCGAGGACCGAGGTTCCGTTCCCGCCGCCCACCAGATAAATCTTTCCGCTGACAAAGCCGGCGGCAGCGGCATCAACCACTACCGGCATCGCCTTCCCGGTCGACCACGAGTTGTGCACAATGTATTTTTGCGAGCTAGTCAGCGTGGTCGATCCGGTGGTCACCGTCACCTTGCCGTTGGACGCCCCTGCCGGAACTGTCGCCGTGATATACGTCGTGCCTGTAAGCACGATCTTCGTCGCTTCTACGCCGTTAAACTTCACCACCGACGCGCTGTCGAAGCCTTGGCCCAGAATTCCAACCGTCGACCCAACTTTTCCCGAGGTGATAACGAGCGAAACGAAGGGAGCGAAACCCACGTTGAAGCTGAAGAAAACTCCCTGCCCGTTCGCGCCGCCCGCCGCCGTGTCACCGTAAAGCAGGCCGTCGCTGTGCAGCGTGAGGTTGCTTTCTGGGTAGCCGCCGTGCGTACCATCGAAGTTGTAGAGCACCGAGAATGCTCCCGCGGTCGTGATCTTGAAGATTACTCCGCAGCTCGTGGAACAGGCCGTCGAGCTGCCGCCATCGGCGGCTGTGCCGTAGAGATTGCCGTCGGGTCCCACCATCAGGTCCGCCGACGGGTATCCGCCATCCGCTCCTCTTGTAAAGTTGTGCAGCACTTTGTAGCCGCCGCTGGGCGTGAGCTGAAAGATGACACCGTAGTTGTCGGCTCCTCCGTTGTAGCCTTCGCCGTAAAAATTGCCGTCGTTGGCCTGCACCAGAAAACCAGCTTGCTCATTCTGCCCGTCGGATGTCTTCAGGCTGTGCAGTACGGTGACCTTGCCGGCGGTCGTAATCTTGAACAGGGTCCCGAAGCCGTTGGCGCCACCGAGTTTACAGGCCCCATAAAAATTGCCGTCGGTGCCGAGCGTGATTCCACTGCAATTGTTCCCCTCCGCCGCCGCGAAAGTATGCAGCAGCGTGAACGTACCCGTCGGCGTGATCTTATAGAAAGTGCTGGTGCCCTGCGTACCCTTGAATATTCCGCTCGTATCTCCGTAGTAGTTGCCATCGTTGCCCTGCGTGGGTGCGCAAGTTGGCCCGCTGCCATCGGTTCCGTTCTTGAAATAGTAAAGGTACTTCACAGCGCCGGCTGAACTGACCTGGATGATGCTGCCTGCGCCGTAAGACGTTCCGTATTCTGTGGCGGCGTAGAAATTCCCGTCGGTGCCGGTGGTCATACCGCAGATCGGGTAGTCCCCGCCGAGCACGGTTAGGCTGGCCAGAACCGTGGGCGTCCCGCTGGGACTAATCTTGAAAATCGTCCCGGAGTTAAACGGGGTGCCCCCGTCGACCGATGTCCCATATATTTCGCCGTCATGGCCTTGCGGCATCACGCCTTGGTTATAAAAGTTTGCCGGATCCCCTGCACTGGGATTGAAGTCGTGCAGGTCGGTGAAGGTCATCGTCGCCGGTTCCTGCGCGTCCTGAGCTTGGGCCGAGACCGTGGCCATAAGCTGCAAAACCAACGTCGCACAGAAAATCGAAGCCAGGACGAGACGAGTAGAGCAGCGTCTGAACACGCAAATTCCTCCCAACGGACTGATTCCAAAATGTTCCGAAGTGCCAGGCATGTTCCCCAATCGTGCCGCCCCTGGGGCCCTTTCGGGGAGGGGCGGCATACCCGAAGTCGCGCTATACTATGGCGGCCTTGCCGCCCCCCAGGCAAGAGACAAGTCAGGCCGTTTCAGGCCAAGACAGGTCATTTTCCCTTATGGCAGCCAACCGCGACCCGCTCGTCGGCCGGCGTCTGGATTCCTGGAAGGAGATTGCCGCCTTCTTCGGCCGGGCTGAGCGCACCGTCAAGCGCTGGGAAACTGATCGTGGACTTCCCGTCCACCGCATCCCGGGCAGCGGCCGCAGTAGTGTCTTCGCCCATACCGACGAATTAGCCGCGTGGCTGAAAGGTCGCGGCCATGACATCGGCGCCGAAGAATTCCCTTCAGCTGAGATTCCGATCGACGGTCGCGCCGAATCCGAGGAGCGAGTATCGGTCCCACAGTCGCTCCCCAGAAGCTTGGCGCTTGGCGCAAAGAATGTCATCGCATCGCGCGTTACGGCGTGGTTGTTGCCACTTCTGCTCGCAGGCAGTCTGATTGTCTTCTTATCGGCCGGCCACGGTGGAGTGCGTTTCAAGGCCCTGGCCGCACGACACGGGCAGGTTGAGGAAGCTCAAGATCTCTATCTCAAAGGACGTTACTTCTGGGATCGCCGCACACCCGAAGATCTTAATAAAGCCATCGATTATTTCACGCAAGCGATCGTCAAGGATCCCAGCGATGCCCAGGCCTATGTCGGTCTCGCCGACTGCTATAACCTGTTGCGGGAATTCGGGACGATGCCCCCGGGCGAGGCTTATCCCCGTGCGCTGGCCGCAGCCCAGCGGGCCGTTGAACTGGACGATAACTCCGCAGAGGCCCACAACTCCCTGGCTTTCGTTACCTTCTGGTGGTCGTGGCAGGGAGTTACTGCCGAACGGGAATTCAAGCGCGCCCTCGAGCTAGACCCCAACCTTGGGCGGGCCCATCACTGGTACGCGACCTACCTGCTGGCGCGCCATCGGCTATCGGAAGCTCTAGTGGAGATGGAAGAAGCACGCAGGCTTGAGCCTTCGTCAACTGCTATCCTGGCCGATAAAGGGTTCCTGCTCTGGAAAGCCGGACAACCGACTAAAGGATTGTCTTTGCTCAAGCAATTGGAGGCGGCGGAGCCTTCCCTTTCTTCCACGCACGACTATCTGGGACGCATCTACTGGGAGCAGAAGAATTACCCCGGGGCCCTGGCCGAGTGGCGACGACTGGCTGAACTCCGCCATGACGTTGACGGCCTCGCACTCGCGGACGCACGCGAAAAAGGTTTCGCTGCCGGTGGCTTGAAGGGATTATGGCAAAGCGAGTTGCCGGTACAGAAGGAACTCGTGGACCGCGGCTCCGGCGACGCCTATGAACTGGCCACCACCTATGCGGCGCTAGGACAACCGGCGGAGGCGCAAGCTTATCTCCAAATCTCCTTTGATCGCCACGAGGCCGCCATGCTCATCGGCGATCCGAATCCAGTTCTCGACACTGATCCCGACTACCAGAAATTCCGCACGATCGTAAGCCAGCGCCTGGCTGAGTAGAAACAGAGTCTGCAACTCTCTGACCAGCCGTAACTTGCCGGTTTTTGTACATACAAATATGTAAGAATGTTCCTGCAGGAACACTTCCGCGAAAATTTCTTGCCCTTACTGGCTCACTCGTAGCGCAGGCTTTCCACTGGATCAAGCTGCGAGGCGCGCGAGGCCGGCACCGTCCCGAAGATGATCCCCACGATGGACGAAACGATGATGGCGATGATGGCTGACAAGCCTGAGATTGGAAAGTGGTAGTCGGTGAAGAAGCGCACGGAGAAAGGGAGCGCGAGGCCAGTGACGATTCCGGTAATGCCTCCGGTCAAAGAAATCAGAATCGCCTCGGCGAGAAACTGGAAACGGATTTCGCGGTTGGTCGCGCCGATCGCCTTACGTATGCCAATCTCGCGAATGCGGGACGTGACTGTCGCCAGCATGATGTTCATGATGCCGATGCCACTAACCAGTAGTGTGACGAAGGCCACCAGCATCAGGATCACGGTGAGCGCGTCGGCGATGTGACCCGCCACCGTCAGCAGTTGAGTCAAATTCTGCACGTTGTAAACCGACTCCGGCCGGTGACGCGCCTGCAGCACGCGCTTGATCGCCGCCGTTGCCGGAATCACATCCTGCGGGCTCGCCGCGGAAAAATAAATCTCATACACCGCCGACGTCGGAGTGAAGAAGCGGCTGACCGTGTACGGAATCAGCATCGAATCTTCCTGAATTTCGGATTGCCCGAACGTGTCGACGCTCTCTTTAAAGACTCCGACCACGGTGAACGGCAGGCCGCTGCTCAGCTTGATGATCTGTCCGATCGAGGCGGAGGGCGTGCCGAACAGTCTTTGCGCAAGCTTCTCGGTGATGACGCCAACCTTGTTGCGGCCGGATGTATCTTCGTTATCGAAGAATCGTCCCGCCAGCACAATCAGATTGCGCACGCGCTGATATTCGGGGGCGACGCCTAGCACAAGAATGTCGCGCTGCTTGCCGCCGCCGACGCTGATGCGGTCATTCAAGGCGATGGTCGGCGACGCGGCAACGACGCTCGGAACCTGTGCCCGAACTGCATAGACGTCGTCCACCGTCATGGGGTCAGGAGTGGAGTCGATGCGCTGCAGTCCGCCCTGGTAGTCGGCGTAGATCATGTTGGCGCCGATGGACTGAATCTGCCGAAGAATGTATTGCTTTCCCGTCAACCCGATGGTGACCACCAGGATCACTGATGCCGTCCCGACCGCCATGGCCAGCGAGGTTAGCGTGAACTGCAGCTTGTTGCTGGAAAATGCGTCGTAAGCGAAATTAATAATCTCACTGAGGCCAATGGTGAAGCTGCGTTGCGTAATCGACGGTGCCGTCGCGGTAGGCATCTTGAGTGATTAGATGTTAAACCCCGCTCGCGGAAGCGGGCAATTCGCCGTGTTTCAGCGGGCCACCCGCCACCAAGACCGCGGCAAGAATCACGATAAGCGGATCGACCGGCCGGAAATAGTATGTCTCCGGGTGCGTGATGTAATAGGTCAACGGAAAAAAGAAAAGAACAATGGCGAAACGCATGCCCAGTCCTGAGTCTCGTCGAAAAACCTTCCGCAAGCCGAGCAAGCCCAGGATGGTCATGGATGTATCAAGAAAGATGTTGGGCGGATCGAGCGGCTCGTCTTTCAGGTAGGAGCGGTCGAAGCTCCAGTAGCCGGTCCACATGTAAGCCACACGGCGGAACGTCATCCAGACAAACCACGCGGGATGGCTGTGGATGTAGGCTTCGCCCTGATGCAGCTTATGATCCATGTAAGCGATCTCGCCGACGCGCTCGTACTCGGAAAGCTCGGCATCGCTGTGGTTCGGATGCAGCGCGCTGTTCACCCAGCGCTGGGAATATCCGTTGTTGCCAATGTAGAGTTCGAGACCGAAGCCGCTGCGCACGGGGATGAAGCGGTGAAAGAGTTCGTAGTTGCGCACGAGCCAGGGGGACATCACGGCCAGGGCTGCCAGCGCGGCGGCAATCGTTGGGGCTTTCCAATTAAAGTTATGTCGATAGCGGCGGTAGAGCGTCAAGAGCCCCAGCAGCGGGACGACCGACAGGGTGACTGGTTCAGTCAGCGCGGCAAGCCCTCCTAAAAGGCCGAACAGGATCCAATCGCGAGTGCGCGAAGAATCTTCGAGACGCCAGGCCAACAGAAAGAGCCAGGCCAGTTCGAGCGTGACCAGGCACGTGGACCACGCCCAGTCCGCGCCATAGTAAATGCCATAGGGTGAGAACGCCCATCCCCAGCCCGCCCATGTGGCCACGCAATCTCCGAACGCCCGCCGCGCCAGAAGAAAAACTGGAATGCAGGTGAGCGCGGAAAAAACGCTGTTCAGCGACAAGGCCGCAAGCACCGAGGCCTTGGTCTCGATTCCGAAGATCTTGAAGATGCCCGCCAGCAGATAGGAATACACCGGCGGCAGAAGCGCGGAAGCTCCAGTCGGGGCGAAAGGACTGCCGAAGCCGTGGCCGGAGGCGATGGAGCGGGCAATCAACCCAAAGGCCCAGTGCTCGAGAACGAACGGGTCCATCCAATCCTGATAGACGAACGGGATCACGGCTAGCCGAACTGCCAGAGCGACCAGCACCATCCAGACATAGCGGTTCGGAGAGCGCGTCGTGACGTTACGAATTTCGGCACTACGAATTTCGGAACTCATCGGCTCAAGCGGCACACTTTCACATCATCGTTGGCATAGGGACAGACTACTGGACTCGGCTGCGTGTTCGAGAACTCTGCGTCGGCGGCTGACAACACGAACCACGTCACACCAAAATCATTCTTGAGCCGCTGGAAATCTACTGCCCGAAAACCTCGCCATCCGTTGAGGGCAGTCACTTCTTTCAGCCATCGCGGCGCCAGCAAGGGCACGCGCGCGGCCATGCCGGCATCTTTTTCGTAGTCGGCAAGGACGCTGCGCTCGGCCAGCGCGCGGAAGCCGTGATAGTCCTCGCCGGGCAACGTTTCGTAATGGGGATCGATTGCGAACAAGCTGTCAGAGGGAGTGTACAGGCGAATCCAGTCGAATGCCCGCAACCAGTCGCTATCGGGTGAAACGAACGGCAACTCCAAATGCGGAGACGCGGCATACATCTGGCGCTGCGCATGGAACATGCCTGCGCTCAGCGGGAGAAAGAGCAACGCCCAACGATAGCGATGGCGGTCGAGCAGATACCTGCCCAGCAAGCCGCCGATGATCAGAAAGAAGAGAAGATACAGCAGGTGCAAGTAGCGCATCGGCTCAAAGGGACGCAGGCGCTCCAGGCCGGGCGGCAGCATGATCGCCAGTCCCACTATCGCTTGAAAGACGCCGTAATAAATAAGAGCAGACACGATGGGAAGCAGAGCGGAATCGCCAGACTGAAGCGAGCGCTTCGCAGCGAATCGTCGAAAAGCAAACAGCAGAGCGAGCGGGGCAAAGACTCCCAGCCATTCATACCAATGCCAGCGCGTCACGAATAAAAATCCGCGAGTGGCCGCCGCCTGCCGCCAGGCGTCGGAAGTTGGCTCGAAGAGCCAGCCCAGAGGAATCACGAGCGCGCCCAATGCCGGAAGCGGCGATGGTTTCGCGATCTTTGAATCGCGCAACGTCCACGCCAGGAATGCGCAGAAGGAAATTCCCAAGCCGGCCATGATGGCGTGAATCGCGAATGCGACTGCCAACAGCAAACCCGCCAGCCAGAATTTTCTATCGATCACAGCCACGATGGCCGCCAGGATGGCAGCGGTCGCGAGGGTTCGCGGGTGAAGATATTGATCGGCGAGATTGATGGCAATGCCGGGCACAGGCAGGGTCAGCAGCGCGGCAACCAAGGCGACTGCGGCCCACTGCGCCTCCGGCAGAGCGAAGCAGCGGCGAGCGATCCGCCAGCAGCCGAACAGAACGAGAAAAATCGCCAGCAACTGCCACAACAACACATCCCACAAGACCGGCAGGTGAGTGAGCCGAACGGAAAATGCGATGAGCTTGTCGAAAATTGTGAGTTGAAATTGCAGGCGGAAAAAATCGGAATCGTACGGAAACAGGGCCGGGTGCAAATCACGCTTGATGGCTGCCAGGTAAAAAGAATCGTCCTCGAGTCCGGGATGGTATCCCATGACCACGAACGCGAATAGAGTGAGTCCGGCCAAGCGGGCCAGGTTGCGGATCGAGAATTCGTCCTTGCCCAGTTGCGTGCTGATGGGAGGAGTTGGCGAGCTTTCTGGCATTGTGAAGAGGAGACGAAACGCAATATCTAGCGCGCCGTCCCCGAACGGGCAGCGTAATAGCTTTCGCTTCCCGCTTCAAGTGTGCGGCCTTGCTTGCTGAAGCGCGGCAAGTGGGCGAGTCCAAATCTCTGCAAGGCAAACTGCAGAGTGGTGGCGAGCACGCCCAGGCCGTACTCGACGCTGCGGAGGAAATTGATCGAGGAAGCTTCCGCGAAATATTTCGTGGGACAGGAAACTTCTCCGATGCGGAAGCCGAAATGCACGCACTGCGCCAGCATCTGATTGTCAAAGACAAAGTCGTCGGAATTTTCGAGCAGGGGCAACTCGGTCAAGACCTGGCGGCTGAAGGCGCGGTAGCCGGTGTGATATTCGGAAAGCTTCACGCCGAGAAAAAGATTTTCGAAGGCGGTGAGCAAGCGGTTGGAGATGTACTTGTACACCGGCATGCCGCCGCGCAGGGCGCGCCCGCCAATGATGCGCGATCCGAGGACGACATCATAAACGTCGTAGGCCACCATGCTGGCCATGGCCGTGATGAGCAGCGGCGTGTACTGGTAATCGGGGTGCAGCATGATGACAACGTCCGCGCCGGCGTTGAGCGCTTCGCGATAGCAAGTCTGCTGGTTGCGTCCGTAGCCGTAGTTGCGGTCATGCTGAAAAACATAGAGGCCGAGGCTGCGGGCCAATTGCACGGTCCGATCGCAGCTGTGATCGTCGACGAGAATGCGGACGTCCACGAACTCGGGAAGCTCGTGCACCGTGGCTTCCAGAGTTTTTTCCGCGTTATAGGCGGGCATGACGACTGCCACACGTTTGCCGTTGATCATGATAAGGAAGGCGCGGAAACGCCTGTGGATAGTGTACCCGAGATGGCAAGCGGCGCTTTCCTTTCGCCCGTCTGGCGAACAAAAGGCGCAAACTTGTGCTAAGGCCTGCTTACGACAACTGACCCGAAGACGGCACATCAGTAACAAGCGTTGCGATACTGAGCCGCCTAAAATATTAGTCATGCGGAAAATGCCAGCGGGTCTATTCCTCATTGCGCTACTTTCGACGCTTGTGATAGACGGCTGCGATCACTGGCCTGTGCCGCCCAGTTCAATCGGTGTAGAGAATGGTCCTGCGTTCTTGTTGCGTGGAAAAGGAAAGTTAGCAACATTCACAATCTTGGGGCCAACGGGCCAGAGCAAAGTATCTAGTCCGGCGGATTTTGAAAGATCCGGTGTCATTTGGGAAATCGAGTGCACGCATGGCCTCTTCACGGGTGCTAATCTGGAAGGTCTTCGACTGACATACGGAAATGTTCCCGATGCCTGCCATCAGACTGTGCCGACTCCTCCCCAACGTGCACCGACTCTGGCATCGGAGCGAATATATGTCTTCCATGCGTGGTCCAGCCTTGCGGGAGTTCTCGGAGGGGATTTTTACGTGCAGAAGAACGGAGCCATTCTGCCTGTGGATGTCGATAATTGCTCAATGAGGAACAACGGACAATGGGTGAGGGTGAACTGCCAGACACAGGAGCGATTCAAGGAACCAAGCGACATCGAGGCGTTTGCTCTGGCGCACCAGCGAAAGTGTGCATTCACGCCAACCGAACCGGGGCATTCCAGCTTGTGCGATAAGTGATTGTGTAGACTGATCCAACCACCACAGAATTCAAGCCAGCGTTCAGTAGGTGGCGAAAAATCCCGATTACACTCACCGATTGCATTTGAGTGCAAGCTGTCCGATTGCATCACCAGCCGATGGGATCCGAGCCCGCGGGTTAGCGCATGTTGTCGAGGATCGAGCCTACAATCCCGCCGACTACGCCGCCTTCCACGGCCTGCCTGGGGGCTTCGCGCGGGATGTACTTCTCGATGGCGTGCGCGAGTTTGGAGATGGGCAGAGTCTGCAGCCAGATTCTTCCGGGCCCGGTGAGGGCCGCGAGGAAAATGCCGTCGCCGCCGAAGATCATGTTCTTGATGCCGGGGACGGTCGTGATCTGGAACGAGACGCCAGCCTGAAAAGCGCCCACATGGCCGGGATGGACGCGCAGGGTCTCGCCGGGTTGCAGATCGCGCACGACGAGCTCGCCGGAAAGTTCAAGCCAGGCAGTTCCTTGCCCGGTGACCTTCTGCAGAAGGAAGCCGTCGCCGCCGAAAATGCCCGCGCCGAGGGATTGCTGGAATCCGACGCCAATCTGAATCTGCGGCGTGGCGCAGAGGAAGCCCTGGCGATGGATCATGTAATCGTGCCCCGGCGAAACTTCCACGGGAACGATGTGGCCGGGCAGTTTGGTGGCGAAGGCAAGTTCTCCGGCAGCGCCGATGGCGCGGTACTCGGTCATGAAGAGCGATCCGCCTCCGGCCACGCGCTTGAGCACGCCAAACAGCCCGCCTGCGCCCGCAAATTGGGTGTGAGTCGTCATCTGAATCGAACTGCCCATCCAGGAAAGTTCTCCGGCCTCGGAGATGATGGACTCGTTCGGCTCGAGCGCGAATTCGAGGACTGGCATGGTGGTTCCGGTGATACGGCTCTGCATCGGGATCTCCTGAATTGAGGTTGAGATGATTTACGTTGAAAGCGGCGGCACGGTTCCCTGAAACAGGATGCCGTATATCCCCGTGAGCAGCGGTAATCGCCAGAATCGACACGAATCGATGTTCGACTGCGGCTCGTCCTACTTCGAGACAACACTCTTGGAGCCAGACACAGAATCTTTGGCGGATATTTTGGTTTCGTCCTGGCGCCGCGACCCGGCGCAAGCGGCGGTTCGTCAAGTAGGGACGCCCAGTTTCGGCAACAGCCACTGGGTTAGCACGATGTAGCCGACCACAAAAGCAACCACCCAAAGCCATTGAGGCATGATGACTCCCTGGGACCGGTTCTCGACCGATTAACTGCCCAGCTCTATTCTAATGAATCATGCGCGCCGTTGCGACGTGAATTCCTGCGGCTGCGCCAACCCGCTCCTTGTCGGAAACACGGGGACAGCATTCCTTCAATCGAGCGCACGCTCACCTCAGATCGGGATCAGGCTTCATGGCCTTGATTGTTTCCAACTCCTGCCGAAGCCGGTCATTCGCGCCGTTCGCTGACTTCAGGCTCGCGTAATATTCGAGGATGTTCTGCTTGAGGTCCGCGCGAATGCTGCGGTCCGGCTTGGAAGTGAGGCGGAGAAGCAACTGCTCATAGGTTTGGTCCGCCAGCGGATAGTCTCCAAGCTTGGCGGGATTCCCGGTATCGAGGTCAATGTTTGGCAGCAGCACGACCCGGGGATCAGCGTCCGATAGATGCTTGTGCAGAGTTTGTCGAAATACATCCACGGTGTGGTTCACGCTTTGCAGATACCATTCCTCGGTCTTCGGCGTGGGAATTTTCAGGGCCAAGTCCGAGGCGGCGCCGATTTTAGGGACGAGAAAAACAAGAACAGCCAGCAAATGAGCTTTGATACCCGGGCCCTTGTAGGCGTGCTTCCAATGGCGCTCGTAATTGGTGCGGGCAACGCGCTCCGCGAAGGTACGATACGCTTCGTCGTCGGGATGCGGCGGGAATTGGTGACGGTGCAGCACAACTTCCGCTTCCGCGAATGCCGGGATGAAGCTGCGCACCGATGTGCGGTAACTGCGCAGGGCGGGGCGCGCCCGGCCCAGCACCTGGTGAACATCGAAGCCGTAAGTGTCGATGAAAGCCTGTTCCAGAAACTTCTTCGGAACCTTGAAGCCGATCCGTTGCAGATAGGCAGGAGGCGCGAACTCGAGGTTCGTAAGCTCGTCAATGTCGAAGGCGAACTCGGTGCGAATGTGAGCGTGCGGGCTCTCTCCATAGGTCACTGAATTCCCGAATTCTTGCCTGAGCTTGGAGAACTCCAGAGCGGTGGCGAGATCGATCGCCTGCGAATGTCCGATGGAGTCGCCCAGGTAGTGGGATAGCGCGCCCACGGCAAAGGCATACTCGTCCAGGGTGCGAGCATTGTGAAAAAGCCAGGCGATGAAATCTCCCGTGCGGACGTAATGCGTGAGGTTGCTGAAAAAGCGTTTGCCGAACGGGTAATAGCCCATGTCCTGAATCGCGCAGCCGCCATAGGCGTAGGCATGAGCTTCGCGGAGCTGCTCTTCGGTTGCTCCAGGAAATCTCGCGAGCAACAGGGGCCGTATCGAATCGTTCCAGGCAAGGTCAATCAATTCTTCATGCGTAAGAACAGAATACGCGGGAGCTTGAGCTGCCAATAGCGTGAACGCGATCAGGAAAACGATTCGGCAAATGCGTGCTCTTTTCATCAGCGGTACGGTACCAGGTTCAGCGTTCCCGAGGATTACGTCATAACTGCTCTGCGATTCAGGCGAACGTCTTTAATACCTGCAGCAAGACATATGGTTCGTTGGGCGCCGTCGTCATCCTCATGTTGTGTTTTTGTGTCACGGGACATTCTGCTGGGCGGACAGATCTGCCACGATCGAGCATGCGGCAGCCGAGCGCGGCCACATAGAAGCCAAGGCTCCAGGGCAGATATCGGCCTAACTCCACATTGCCCTGGGTTTCATTGGGTCGTTCATTGCGTCGAATTTTACTCGTGGTCTACCGTCGTTTTCACTTCCGCGTTCGGACATCCACGATCTAAGTAAGTCGCCTCATCGCCTGGACAGGTAGGCGGACACCAGCCGACTTCCCCTTATCAATCCGACCAACTTCCTCGAAGCCCGTTTCTGGATAACTTCCGGGCAGCCGTGTAACCGGAAGTCAAGTGCCCGGGTTCTATTTGACTGGCCGCGAACCGCAGATGACTATACGAGCCGCGCAAGAATGCAATTGCATCGTTCTAGACAAAGTCGCCGACCAACCGGCCTCTGGATCGGGGCACTTAAGCGGCGGATCGCTGTTGATGCACGTCCTCTGGGTGTTTGCCATACGTATTGAGAAAACGAGTCGACGCATCGTGGGTGATAGGCTCGCCATGACCGAACCCGGCAGCATCGAATGAAAGACTGGCAACTTTGCGCTGGCTTGCACGGCCTTCCTTCAAACTCTCAAAGCCGACCGGATCACCGAGGCCCATAACGTTCATGCACACATCGCCCGCGAACAGCATTCGTCCCCGACGCCACAGTAGCGCGACCTGTCCCGCGCAATGCCCAGGAGTATGAATAACTTCGATGCCGCCAGCGATGGGCAGCACTTCCCCGCCAGTCAAAGGCTGGTCGATAGCAACCGGCGCGACTCGCTCGTCGGGATGGAAGAACACCTTGCACATTACCCGCCGCAACAGACCAGGTGCCGCTCTCAGCGGCCGAAAAGGACCTCCACTCTCAGCGATAGGGATATCGAGGGGGTGCATGTAGGTCCTCGCACCGGTTTCCCGCACGATGGCGGCGGCACTGCCGATGTGATCAGGGTGACCGTGAGTAAAAATCAGGTGCTTGAGCTGGTCTGGCGAACGGCCAAGCCCCCGGATCGCCCCGAAGACGGCTGCCTCCCTGCGCGGGAAGCCAGCGTCGATCAGCGTCAACCCGTCGTCGCCCTCGATCAGGAAGGCGTTTGCGAACCCCATCGGGACGAGTTGCACACCTTTGATCACAGGCTTCACAGCCATAAGCGGAACCCCGAAGCAGTTTTACGCTGGGATTTCACCAGACAAAATTCCCGAACTTTTCTACGAGACAAATCGGGCAAGATAATCAAGGAGAAAGGCAGAACCGGAGTAGAACTGCATTGCTTGCGGCGAGCCATCCTTCAAACCAATTCACAGCCGCTGTCGTGCTCAATGCCCAAACGTACTCCTCCAGCTAAATGGTGTACATACAGTGAAGTCTGTAACAAGTTGAACCGCAGGAACGAACAATTTCAGGCTGGCCGAGCATCCACGAGCTTGGTTTGCTTCAGATCACACGAGCGGCGACCGACATTCGGATTCGCGAGGGCACGATCAGCCGAGCTTTTGTCGGACGCTCTCAAGGATTTCGTCAGAAAGTCGCGGGTCCTGCTCGGCGCGAGCCAGTACTACGCCACCGATCATCGCCGCTGCCTGAAAGATAGCTTCTCTTCGGTCCCCACCACTCGCCGGAACAATGCCCTGAAGTCCCTGCTCGAACGCGGCCTTGAGTTCAGGGGTCGAGCGAGCCACCTCCTCAGCCAGCGTGGCCATGGTGGCTTTATGGCAACGGCTGTGCTTGCCGTCGAGTACTATCTTGAGGCTTATACTTGTGCTTGATGGCAATGACAATCAGTGACGTAAAGTGGTTGTGCAGGAAGGTTTGAACTTGGCATCTAGCGCCAAATCTGGATACGCAGAAATGCGGGCATTTTCGCGAACTGGCCCGGCCACAGCGCAGGAGTAACTTACACATTGCTTTTGCAAACCTGCGCGACGAACCCGAAGCAATCGCAGCCTTCGTAAAAAAGTACGGGCCGATAATCGCACCGGGGCTGGGGGACGAGTACGGCCCACACGACCCGCACGACCTTAAGGTGGCACTCGCCTACCGGGGGCTGCGAACGCTGCGGCGCGCCTGTAACCTTGCGTATTTGGATTTGCGGTGGTGCCGGGAGGGGGAGTCGAACCCCCAAGGTACTAAGTACCGGCGGATTTTGAGTCCGCTGCGTCTGCCAGTTCCGCCATCCCGGCACTTCGTGGAAGTGCTTGATTCAACAGCCAATTTCGCGTTCTACTTCGTTGCCATCCCAAACGACAAATGTGAAACTGTGTAATAAAGTGTGTCGGCTTTCGCCGATTTCCACAGCTTCTTGTCGCCCTGCCCGTGAAACGCTGTACCGGCGATTCGGGCTCAGAGCCCATTGCCAGGTCATAAGAGAACACCCGTTCGAAATTCTACCACCCGTTAGAGCTGCTATCTTTTGATTTCGCGCGAAGCGGACCACTTGGGGTCTGTGAACCTATGGCCGAGCGGCGCCAAGCACTGCGTTTTCCCTTTCCTCATGGCATTCTTATCATTCGCAATTTCACACAGCGCACCCGGTCAGAAGATCTTTCCTCTCTGCTGCCTGCGGACAGAGAATTGACTTAGCGTTCGTCTACGCGCGAAGCTTTCGGCACCGCCGGCAAGGGCTCGCTCGCCAGTCATTTTTTCACCGGTCCAGATCTGATTGTGCTGCACCGTATTTATACTATTGCGGTGTACGTCAATTATCCTATTTCGCACCATTTTTATCTTAACTTGTGTCGAGAGAGGACTCGTCCCGCCCGCGTGGAAGTGCGGCCCGCACCCCGTTGCAGATAAGCTAATCTTGCTGTTTCTTCGTCAGGTAGATTTAGCGTCGGCGAGTGAATCTCTTTGCCGAGGCCTCGGATCCGGGTGGTTTACGGAACGGTTCGACAGAAATGCGCTCGTAGCACACTTCCAGCACGGTCAGGTATTCTGTACCGCCCGGCACTTGAAGGACTACGCTGTCACCCGCTGCCGACTTCATCAACGCGCGCCCCAGAGGTGACACCCAACTGATGTGGTTGCGGTTGAGATCGACCTCGTCGGTGCCCACGATGCTCACCACTCGCTCCGCCCCCGCGGCATTGGCATAGCGCACGGTCGCTCCGAAGAATGTCCTCGTCGCCGCCTGCCCCGCTCTCGGAGCTTCCGGGTCCACCACTTCCGCGGCTTCGATTCGCTTCGTGAGAAAGCGAATCCGCCCATCGATCTGCCGCAGCCGCCGCTTGCCGTACCGATAGTCGGCGTTATCGCTGCGATCGCCATTGCCGGCAGCCCACGCCACCACCTCCGTCACGGCCGGGCGTTCCCTGGTGAGCAGAAACCGGTGCTCATCTTTAAGGCGCTCCAGCCCGCTCGGCGTGATGTAGTTCTTGACTGGCGTCGCGGGCTCGTCAGCTTGTGGTTTTCTGGTAAACCCTTTTCGCATCTTGCCACCCGCCGGCGCGGCCTAAATTCTCAGTTTGAGACGCATTTTGGAAACTTGGGAGGGGAAGCTACTACTAAATACATATAAATCATAAGTCCTCATCTCCCTGGTCGGAATCCGATTCATCGCACCCAAATCCATCATAATCCCCGTGTTCCCGTTCCTCGTCATACCGCCCTCTGACCTTGGCGACAAACTCCGGGTATCCCATGTCCGTGTTCACGTATTCATCCAGTAACTCCCGGTGCATATCGAACTTTGCCCTTGCCCCATCCATCAGCAGGGGCAGATTGACATGCACAAACTTGAGCAACCGCTCGTCGGGATCATTCCCCACCCTGACATCGTGGTAGCCAAGTAGCCGCTTATCTCTTACCCGGTTCGCCAAGTCGGCATCGTGATTGGCATACCGCTGGTTGTACATCTGATGCACGATCACGCCGCACTCTGTGAGTATGGAGAACGCTTCGTAAGAATACCTTCGTGCGATCAGCACAGGGACGGCATCCAGCGCACAGCATTTCTTCACCATCTGGATTACTTCATCACTTTGGCTGTAAACCCATTCCCTCACATTCTTGACTTCGATGCCTGCCAAGCCGGCAGCTCCGCTGAACAGCACAAAGTCTAGTTTCCCTTCGCATGTCTTCCCGCTGATATTGGACGGCGGCTCTTCCTTCTTGTAGAGGGTCGAGTCATCATGGTCGTTCATATCCGTGAAATGTCCGAGAGTGTGAAAGTTCTTCTGAGTGAGCAGTGCCTTGGAAACTGCAAGTTCCAACGCTTGTCCCATTCGCAACGTGAACTGCTTCGACTGCGTCTCCTCGTGTAACGCTTGCAGTTCTTTTAGGCGCGGCTCCAGTATTTCGGCAGGTATGACCCGTAGGTAATACCACGGAGTTCCTTTCTTATCCTTGACCACCTCTACATCGTGGACATTTTCTAGCAACACTCTGGCCTTGGTAAGCAGGTGAGGGTCAATGCGTTGATTGGTTGGTCCTGCGTCGGAGATTTTGTTTTCTAGCAGGCTGCTGAAAAATCGATCGGCAGCGTGTTTTTCTTTCTGTTGTTCATCGTGGATGGTGTCGAACGTGTTGATTTCCGGTGCTGGTGTGGCCTTTGATTCTAACTCGATGCGGTTACAGACACACGTCGGCCCCGGCTTACACCACTGGAACCGCGAGGGCCAGATTCCGCATGCGCACCAGATTGTAGGCGGCGCAGGCGAAAGTAAAGATCCAGTGCACTTTGCCAACCCCACGATGCCGAACCTTCCGCATGAGCGCGATCGTCTTCAGCCAGCCGAAGCATTCTTCGATCCGCTTCCTCTTCTTCTGGCTGATGGCGTAGCCCGAGTGCCGCGTGGTGCGGGCATCGATCGCGCTGCCGCCGCGCCGTCCCAGGTTCTGCGCCACATGCGGCGTCACCCGCAGATGCCGGCACTCTTTCACGAAATCCCTCGTGTCGAACCCTTTGTCGCCGCCCACGGTCACCGGTTGTATGCCGGGAAGCTTCTCCAACATCACCAGCGCAGCGTCGCGTTCCGCCGTGCCATTGGCCTGAAACACTTCCGCGTCCACGATCAGTCCGTTGCTGTTCTCCACCAGCAGGTTCCCGCAGTAACTCAACTTCGACTCTTTGCCCTCGCCTTTGCGCGCCAGCCGCGCCTCAGGATCGGTTTTCGATGCATGCGTCTCATTCGACCTCTGCTCCCCGCGAAAGTTCACGGTGGGATTACCGGGATCGTCAGGCGGAGGCGTAGGCTGCTTGTCTTTCGGTTGAAAACTCTTCGCGCCCGCCCAGGCTTCCAGCAGCGTGCCGTCCACCGTGAAATGCTCGTCCGAGGTCAGACCCTTCGCCCGCGCTTGCTCGACCACCCGCACCAGAAACTCCTGGGCCACATCCGCCTCCAGCAGGCGATCGCGATTCTTGGTGAACACGGTCGCGTCCCAGACGGCATCGTCCGCATTCAGCCCCACAAACCAGCGGAACAGCAGGTTGTAGTCCATCTCTTCCATCAGCAAACGCTCGCTGCGGATCGAATACAGCATCTGCAGCAGTTGGGCCCGCAACAGCTTCTCCGGCGCAATCGACGGACGCCCCACTGTGGCGTACATGCCGTCGAACCGCCGCGACAACTGGCTGAGCACTTCGTCCACCATGGTCCGAATGGCGCGCAGCGGATGATCCTTCCGCACCCGCGCTTCCGGCGACAAATAACTGAACATGTGATTCTGCTGCTGATCTTCTCCGCGCATGCCTTCTGGTATCACAGTCGGGCTGTGGATTAGGAGTAGTTTTTCAGCAGCCTGCTAGAATTCGGGCACTGGCGGCGCCATGCGTGCGCAACACATTCTTGATACGCTTCATGGCGAGCTCAAGACGAGCTATGCTGATGCCTGCCATCCTAAGCGCATTCTAGACTTCGTTTCCCGTTGTAACTCGCTTAGGAATCTCGTTCGTAAACCTTTTAAGTTAGATGCTTTACTTTCGTAATTACCCCTCACTTACGACTGCATGGCACTCTTTTGTTCATGGCAACATGGGATAAAGGAACAACGGCGGGTGGCGCACCCTTTGAAGCCAGCCATAAACCCTGGGTAGCCCATCCTTTGCAGGTGCATCGCATATCCCGGCTGGTGTCTTGAGCTTTACTTCTTGGGCCGCGACTCCGGCGGCACAAGACCTGCGAGGCGGTAGTACACAACGAGCTGGCCGTAGTGTTCACCGCTGTGTTCGATGAGGCCGTATGCTATGTCGAGAACGCGCGCTTTCTGGTCAGGGAAATAAACAACCTCCGTCGTAAGGCCTTTTTCGCCTTTCGACTGGATGGCGGCTGCGCCATCGGCGAAGGATTTCTTGACGAACGCAACGATGTCGGCCTTGGACTTGTATTGGTCGCGCTTCGGATCTTCTGCCGCGGGAGGCTTCTGCCCCATCACAGGATTAGTGAAGTAGTAGCTTGAACCCGCCGCGTGCAGCAACTGCTCGGCGAAGCTCCGCTCCGCGGGTGTCGGCTTGAAATCATATTTGTCCTCGGGAAAATCTTCAGCCATCGCCGTCAGCTTGCGGCCAATCTCATTCCAGGAATCGAGCACGACTTTCAATTCCGGATCGGCAGGTTTGACGGCTGCATCTTTCTTCATCGCGTCCTGGGCATGGGCGGGAAATGCGAATGCCAGCAGGACGATAGCGAGAAACGGTATTCTTTTCATTTCTTTCTCCACGATTGAGTTTTGCGAATCAAAGCTTCAGCTTCTTATTTCGCCTGCGCTAGCCCCGCAACAACTGCGGCAAGTTTATCGAGTTGCTCGATCCAGCCTTCCATTTGACCGCTATTTTTTGCGCTCTCCATGGGTTCATTTCCAATGTGGGTGAGTTTCGTCTGGCCGTTCCCGAGATCCTCAAAGATGGTCACGTCGTACGCACCATCGATAGCCTCATCTTCTATCCCTAATTCCGCAGGCGCAATCTTGTTTCCCTTCGAGTCCGAAAAGTACATGGAGGAAACGATCTTCTCGTGCAGAACAATCTCGTGGTATTCAACCGCATTCCAGCCCTCCTGCCCATCCGGCGTTCTCATGCAGAAGAGAGATTTTCCTCCCACGCGAAAATCCATCTGACAAACCGGAGCAGTAAATCCCTTCGGCCCCCACCACTGCATCACGTATTTCGGGTCTGTCCACGCCTTCCACACCAACTCGCGTGGGGCATCAAAAATTCTTGTAACGACCATCCGCTCAATTTCGCTTACCGTGTGTTCTGTCATCTCTGACCTCCTCTTTCTTCATTTGATTTACAACTACATCCAGTTTGTCGAAACTCTCTTCCCAGAATCGGCGATAGCTGATCGCCCAGTCCCTGACTGTCTTAATCGCCTCGGGCCTAAGCGTGCACACACTCTCTCGTCCACGCTTCGTCTTGATTACAATCCGCGCCCGCACCAGGTAGGCGATATGTTTTGAAATCATCTGCTGCGAGAGTGCAAACGGTTTCGTCAATCCATGCACAGAGGCAGGCCCATGGGAGAGTCGTTCGATCATTGCCCGCCGGGTTGGATCAGACAAAGCGGCAAACGTTGTACCTAATTTATCCACAACCATATGGTAGTGGATTATCGATCAATGTCAAGCGTGAATTTCGCGATCCCTGATTTGTGTTCACTGATCCCCAATGTTCCACTCGCTGGCCGACAAGTTTCTGGCCACGCTACACTGCGGCTACACTATTTAAGAGGCACGGTGCCGCGAGTTGCTCTTTCAAAATGATCTCTTTCTCAAACATCAATAAGCAGTATGGCAAGCAGTTGCTCTTCGTGGATGCTTCGTTTCAGTTGAATCCCGGGGAAAAAGTCGGGCTGGTCGGTCCCAACGGGGCGGGCAAGACAACGCTGTTCCGGATGGTGGTGGGCGAGGAAACTCCCGACGAGGGCGCGGTCTCTGTCCCGAAGAAGTTGACGATCGGCTACTTTCGCCAGGACGTCGAGGAGATGCAGGGGCGCTCGGTTCTGGATGAAGCGATCGCAGGCAGCGGACGCGTCGGCGATCTGCACCACGAACTCGAAGCCCTGCAGCGGGAAATGTCCGACCCCGCCAAGGCCGATGACATGGACCGCATCCTCGATCGCTTCGGCCACGTGCAGGAGGAGTACGAGCATTTAGGCGGTTACGCGCTCGAATCGCAAGCCCGTGAAGTGTTGCATGGCTTGGGATTCAAGGACGATCAGATTGACGGCGACGTGGGGGCTCTCTCGGGCGGATGGAAAATGCGGGTTGCGCTGGCACGGGTCCTGCTCGGAATGCCGGATGTATTGCTGATGGACGAACCGACGAACCACCTCGACATCGAGTCCATCATCTGGCTGGAGCAGTTTCTCAAGTCATTTCCCGGCGCGCTACTCATGACTTCACACGACCGCGAGTTCATGAATCGTCTGGTCTCAAAGATTGCAGAGATTGATGGCGGCGAAATCATCACCTACTCGGGTGACTACGACTTCTACGAGCGCGAAAGGGCGGTGCGAGAGAGCAATCAGCAGGCAACGTTCGCCCGGCAGCAGTCCATGCTTGCCAAAGAACAGCGCTTCATTGATCGTTTCAGGACACACGCCGCCAAAGCGGCCCAGGTGCAGAGCCGAATTAAGGCCTTGGACAAGATCGAGAAGATCGAACTACCAAAGAAACGCGTGGTCGTGAAGTTTAATTTTCGTGTTCCTCCGCGATCCGGCGAACAGGTGGCCGTCCTTGAGAATCTGCACAAGAGTTACGGCCCGCGTGTGATTTACGAAGGATTCAATCTCACCATCCGCCGCGGAGAACGCTGGGCCGTCATGGGAAGAAATGGCGCAGGCAAAACTACGCTTCTTAAAATGATTGCCGGAGCCAGCGCTCCAGATGCCGGAAGCGTGCGGCTCGGCGCCAGCCTGTATATGGGCTACTTCGCGCAACAATCCCTGGACGTACTCAATTCCGATCTCACCGTCGCCGAACAGTTGCAACAGGATTTTCCCCAAGATGGTCTTGGGGCGTTGCGGAACCTGGCAGGAGCATTCCAGTTCTCCGGCGACGACGTAGATAAGAAGATCCGCGCACTCTCTGGAGGAGAAAAATCGCGGTTGGCAATAGCGCGCATGCTCTACAACCCGCCGAACTTCCTGGTGCTCGACGAACCGACGAATCACCTGGATCTTGCGACCAAGGAGATGCTGGTGGACGCCCTGAAGGATTTTGAAGGCACCATGATCTTCGTATCGCATGACCGCATGTTCCTTCGCGGTCTCGGCTCACGTGTGCTGGAACTGGGCGGTGAGAGCGGCACGGACCGCCATCCCACTGTTTATCCAGGGTCGTATGTTGAGTACGTGCAGAAGCTTGGACATGAGGCGCCTGGGATCTATTCGTAGGTGCTCACCGGATGTACCAGGTGTTTCTGAAGGAACATATGGTCATGACACATCTAGGAGGTTGTTGAAAAACCACTGCCAATCCACTGCGGATGCGTGATAAGAAACAGGAATGCGAGGAGACGATCAGCAACTGCAAACGGGGATGTTCAGTTATGTGGCGTTGGAAGATCGGATACCAGCGGATCATCCACTGCGCGGAGTGAGGAAGCTGGTGGACGCGGTCTTGGCGGAGATGTCCAAGGACTTCGATGGACTGTATTCCGAGGTGGGAAGGCCGTCGATTGCGCCGGAGCGGTTATTGCGTGCGTTGCTGTTGCAGGTGTTTTATTCGGTGCGCAGCGAGCGACTGCTGATGGAGCAGCTCAACTACAACCTGTTGTTCCGCTGGTTTGTCGGTTTGGAGATCGACGACGCGGTGTGGAACCACGCGGTGTTCAGCAAGAATCGCGACCGGCTGTTGAACCAGGATCTGGCGCAGAAGTTTTTCGCCCACGTCAAAGAGCAGGCGGCGGGGTTGATGTCGGACGAGCACTTCACTGTGGACGGGACGCTGATCGAGGCTTGGGCGGGGCAGAAGAGCTTTCGCCGCAAGGATAAGGGCGGGTCGGGGAGCGGAGGAGATTTTCATGGTGAGTCGCGCCGCAACCAGACGCACGCCTCGCGCACCGACCCGGAATCGCGGCTTTATAAGAAGTCGGCAGGCCAGGAATCCAAGCTGAGCTATCTGGGGCATACTTTGGTGGAGAACCGGAATGGGTTGATTGCGGCAGCGATGACCACGCAGGCGGATGGCAGGGCGGAGCGCGACGCGGCTTTATTAATGTTGTACGAGTTGACCCGAACGCGAAGCGGTCGGATTACGACGGGAGCGGACAAAGCCTATGACACGCGCGACTTCGTCGACACGGTGCGCGAGTTGGGTGTGACGCCGCACGTAGCACGCCGGCAACACGGCGCGATCGACGAACGAACCAGCCGGCATCCGGGGTATGCGATCAGTTTAAGCAAACGATGGTTGGTGGAGAAGCCGTTCGGATGGCTGAAGCAGATTGGGCCTTTGAAGAAGGTGAAACTCCGCGGGCTGGCGAAGGTGGATTGGTTGTTCGTGTTCAGCTGCGCGGTCTTCAACCTGATCCGTATCCCGAAACTGCGGGCGCAGAGCGCATGAATCAGCGGTCCCGACCCTCGGTTGCCGCCGATGGCGGCCGAGCGAAATCCAAAACAACAAAGCGTGCGGCTCTTAGAAGGATCCACACGCTGCGTAAACGATATTTTCAACAAGCTCCTAGGATGACGAATCTATCATGACAGTTAAGCCTATGGAAACATAGGACAAAGTAGAAACTGGATGGGCTCGTAGCAGGGCACGGCTTCAGCCGTGCCGAACTGTGCGCCGCATCCTCGGAGGTCGGGAAAAGTAAAGCTCGGGAAGGGCACGAGTTTCACTCGTGCCGATAATGCCGCAATAAAACCGCGCCTTCAGGCGCTGAGGTAAGCTTTTGCCGCCAGAACAATTGGGGTCAGTCCCGTCTGTCCCCGTATTTCTCCCCGGTAGATGCCTAGGGGTATTCACGGATAGCGCTGCCGCTCCCTTAAAGCAGCTTTGGACTGCGGCGCGGCTCCAAGTCGGCCAGGCGATCGGGGCGGCTTTGCAAACAGTTCCGATGGGAGCATCATTCTATGTGCAACAGGTCAACAATATGGTTAACGCCGGGGCAGCAGATGCGTCCGAGGCGGCTCCTGCGTTGGCGGCTGCGACTGCGGTTGGTGCCTCGGCATCGACTGCCGCACCATACGTGGTTGCGGCGACACCCTACGCGATCACGGCAGGAGGGGACGCCGTATTGTTAAATGGGGTTGTCAAGGAAGTACAGTCAGGAATGAGTGGACAATGCACTTGGTGAAGACAACAAGAGGCAAGAGGCTATTAGATCGGTTAGCTTTGCTGGTCTGCGCGTTGCTACTCATTGCAGTGGGAGGCAGCGCATTCTTGTTGGCCGACAAGCACCATGTAAGCGAAGCATGGGTATTCGGGGCATGGGCTGCGCTGTTCTTTTTTTTATATGTGGGTTGGGGATACCGACGCAATTTCCGAAACCCCGCTTTCATGTCGTTCTTTGTGGCTTGGACCCTGCTGCATGTGGTCGTATATCTGTTGACCTTGGCTTATCTGGGTTTCCTGTGGTATGTCCCAATTGTGGTGTTGGAACTCTGGATCGGCTATACCGTTGCGATTTCGCAGTTCGGCCCTCCACCGGATAAGGGCATCCGATGAAGATAGCTTAAAGAAATCGCGTTGGTAGCCGCAAACAACTGGTGGGGGAACTTCTTTGGAAACCTCTCCTCACATTGGAGTTGGGGCGTCAGGGGACCAAACCAGACCTACCGGCAGTGCTTAGCAGGAAATTCCGGCAATTACAGCCTCGCTGGTGCGTTCAACCAGGATGGCAGCGCCGCCAAATTAGCTGGCGGCAACGATGTCGCGAGTCTACTTTTTGGGGACGCCAGCGAGGGCCAAGCAGGCTTACTCATGTGGGAAGGAGGAT
This sequence comes from uncultured Acidobacteriota bacterium, assembly GCA_963719865.1. Classification (GTDB taxonomy): domain Bacteria; phylum Acidobacteriota; class Terriglobia; order Terriglobales; family Acidobacteriaceae; genus Sulfotelmatobacter. The sequence continues at coordinate 130,747 of CAVRDS010000068.1, forward strand.
CGCGTTCCCTTGCGGCTGGAGTCGGCACGGTGGGAACGATGGGGAGGAGAACCGCGTCAATCTTTGATCTCAATCTTTCGGGCGTAACTGGTCCTGCCCCATACGGGTTAACAGATGGGGGTGCTCAATCTGGCCAGATTTCACTCACGCCACTGGGTCTTCGAGTCTTCAAGCCAAAGGTCGAAGGAGACGACCTGATCGCGAAGCGAGAGGCATTCCTTAAGCCGCGAGTCGTCGGACAGTTTCTCCGTCAATACGACGGTGGTGCAGTGCCGAAGGCGGACATCGGGAAGAACGTTCTCGCTGGTGATATGAGTGTTCCAGAGCAGAGAGCTGAGGCAGTCTTCAACATGATCCTCGAAGGAGCTAAGGCCCTGGGACTGATAACGACGATCAATAACAAGCCATACGTCTCTCTAGAAGGAGCTGGCACTGGCACTTCAGAAGATGAGAAGTATGATCCTGCGGAGCCGATTGAAGAACTGGCTGAGGAATCGGTCGAAGTGACCCCCGTCAAACCACCCGTAGTTGTGCCATCTGCTCCGACTACAGTGGATCAGGCGAACAAGAGGGTGTTCATCACTCACGGCAAGAATCAGGAGTTCATTGAGCCCATCAAGAAGGTGATCTCCTACGGCAAATATGAGGCCGTAGTTGCTCAGGAGAAGCAGTCCGTCTCCAAGCCTGTTCCTGATAAGGTCATGGGGCTGATGAGAAGTTGCGGGGCTGCGATCATTCACGTTGACGTGGAGAAAACCCTCAAAGACTCGGATGGGAATGATGTACAAGTTCTCAATCCGAACGTGCTGACTGAAATCGGTGCAGCTATGGCTCTATACGGACGACGTTTCATACTGTTGGTCAAAGAAGGGGTGAAGACTCCGTCGAATCTCCAAGGCCTTTACGAGGTCCGCTACTCAGGGGAGAAGCTGGATGCGAATGATGCTTTTAAGCTGCTGGAGTCCATGCAGGACTTACAGAATCATCCGATTCCAGACCGTTACAAGGAGCAGTAGCGATCCTACGTTCATTACGATTCTCAAATACGAAAACATTGATCAGGGGGCTGGCTCGGCTTCGCCATCACCGCTAACCGAGGCTGCCCAGCCACCAGAGTAGCTGAACCGCGGAAAGGGACTTGGTGAAAGTCGCCACCTTCAACATTAACAACATCAATAAGCGGCTCGACAACCTTCTGGCTTGGTTAGCCAAAGCTGAACCGGACGTGGTGAGTCTCCAAGAGCTCAAGGCAGAGCAGGACGCCTTTCCCGTGAAGGCCCTTCGGAATCTCGGTTACGAAGCGGTCTGGCAAGGAGAGCGCTCCTGGAACGGCGTCGCCATTCTCGCGCGAAACCACGTTCCCGTGCTGACCTGCACAAGTTTGCCGGGAAATTCTGGAGATCATCAAGCTCGCTACATTTACCGCAAAGGCTTCGTCTGCGTCGTGACAGCTAACGATTGGTACAAGGAGAGACTGTGCCGAGAAGTGTAGTGGTGCACGCCCGGCCTTCAGGATATGTACAGAACATATCCATAGGGCCTCATCTGCTCCGAGGAGGAACCGAGCGATTACGGCGGCGGTAACCCCGGTCCGAATCCGTACGACTACGTGGCGCTCCGGCGGGCAAACCGAAACTGCGGCGAAGGTTCGGACTGGCTTTTCTCAGGACTCCTCCGCAGCCGGCCGAATGTATTGCGGCTTGCAACCTCGCCCAATATGGAGAGAAGAGATTCTTCTTCGCGTTGCAACACCAGCAGTGTTTCATCGTCGTTGCGAGATCTGCCCCGAAACAACTCGAGTCGCTGAAACAAGGACTCTCCCAAGGCCCTTGGAGAGTCCACTGGAGCCTGGCGAGCCCATTCCAGAAGTTGTTCTCGTCCCAAATCCTGACCGCTCCCGTTCTCAGCTTCGGTAATACCATCTGTGTAGAGCACCAGAAGATCCAACGGCTTCAAAGTCACAACCGTCTGACGATAATCGGCCCCAGGAATCAAGCCGACGGGTAAGCCTGAGACTTTCTTGGATTGAGCATCAGTGCCCTCCTCCAGCCAGCCCCAGGCTTGCTGGGCAGCGTGATACCAGAGTGGAGGCAGGTGCCCCGCGTTGCTGAACGCCAGCCGGCCCCTGAGTCGATGGAAACTCAAGACGATTGCCGTGGCATAGGCATCATTGCCGCAATGGCCAAACGTGTCGTTGAGCCCTCGCATGAAATCTGACTGGTCCCAGGCGTTGATGTTCTTGCGCATTAGCTTGCGCAGCGTCCGGGTCACGGCATTCACATCACGGCCGTGCCCGCTCACGTCGGCCAGGGCCACGCGGGAGATCAGGTCGTGATCGCAGACGGACATATAATGCAAGTCGCCTCCTCCTTCTCTCTCGTTGATGGGAACAGAGGCCACCCATGCGACCAGGCTAGCTAGCTTTATTGTGCGAATGACTTTTCGATTGCCGCCCCAAACCTCGTTGCAAACTAAAGCATGGGGCTTTTCTAGCTCATCGTACATAGAAGGTCCTTGAATATTGCGCAGTCAATTGGGGGTGTTCCAGCGGCGAAATCGGCGATAACTCCGATGACGGCGCTCGTAGATACGAACCGCTCGCCTACAGTCCGTCGGCGACGGACTGATTTTCCCTAGGCGTGGTCCCTGCGCGCTCCATTCCTTCAACGGTGGGCTTCGCGACCGCGCTGAATATGGATCTCCTGGGGGCGCTTCAATAGACTACACAGCGCCCTTCGGCACTCTCTCCCGCTCACTGCCCCGATTCCTGTTGAAGTGCCGCATCTCCGCTACGCCCAATGCCATTTGCTTCCAGGAACTCTTGCATGGTGGCGGCAATTTCTACGACGTGTGTCTCTATCGCAAAATGTCCGGTATCGAGGAATTGGACCTGTGCATTCGGCAAGTCTTTCCGAAATGCCTCTGCTCCCGCGGGAATGAAAAAGGGATCATTCTTGCCCCAGATCGCAAGCAAAGGGGGTTTCGATCGACGAAAATATTCCTGAAATTTCGGATAGAGCCGCACATTCGACGCGTAATCCAGAAACAAATCCAGCTGAATTTCCTTGTTCCCAAGATGTTCGAACAACGCCGTATCCAATGTGTACGCCTCTGGCGCAATGCTGTCGGGATTGGCTACGCCGTGGGTGTACTGCCACCGCGTTCCTTCCAGCGTCAAAACGTTTTTCCGGAGTACCTCCCGGTTTTCTGTTGTGGGCACGGCCCAGTATTTGCGGATCGGACCCCAGGCAGCGCCAAGGCCTTCCTCATAAGCGTTCCCGTTTTGCGAAACGATAGCTGTGACTCGGTCGGGGTGGGCCATCGCCAAACGGAAGCCGGTTGGGGCGCCATAATCGAACACATACAATGCATAGCGATCGATCTTGAGTGCTTCCGTGAAGGCCTCGAGTGTCGTGGCCAATCCGTCGAACGAGTAAACATACTTTCGTTCGGCCGGAACCTCCGTAAATCCAAAGCCAGGGAGATCCGGCGCGATGACTCGGTAACGATTGGCCAGGCGTGGAATCAGTTCGCGGAACATGAACGATGAGGCCGGGAATCCATGTAGCAAGAGAATTACGGGGGCTGCAGGATCGCCGGCAGCCCGATAAAACACTCGGACGCCATCGGCTTCGACTCTGTGGATGGAAGTAGTAGGCACGCTAAACTGGGCTTCGGCGGTACGGGACGATACATCGAGTGGCTCCGCCTCCAGCGTGACGCGCTTTGTCGCTTGCGATGAAATTGCTTTACTCATAAAGATTAGCCCTCATTCCTCAGGTTGATTTGCGGTTCAGAGATTTGCCGGTAGGCACGCTGACAGCAGGTCTGTCGTGCCGCTTTTGCTGTCGCACGTCGGTCTCCAGCCCCAGAAGAAACCGAGCGGTCGCAAATTATCTTCTGCCTCCTTCGCGGGATTCAAATTCCGTCATAGCGTGAATACCCGCGCTTTGCCCAATAGTCCGGCGGTTCGTCCCCTGTGTAGGTAATCCGCGTAATCGCCTTGATGTTCTTCAGGCCGAGTTTCACAGGTGCAACCAAGCGAAGCGGAGCTCCGTGCTCCACGGTGAGAGGCTTTCCGTTCAGGTGAGTCGCAAGCAGGGTCTGCGAATGACGAGCCGTCGCGAGATCGAGCGACACGAAGTATGGGTCGGGATTCCCCCGGGGACCGAGATTGACCGATGATTCGATTCGGACCCACTTCGCCTGGGACATTGGCGGGTAAGCACGCAGCAAATCATCAAACCTAAGCCCGGCCCACCAGGCAATCGCGCTCCAACCTTCGACGCACACCAGCCGGGTGATTTGCTCATGCACCTGGAAGGAGGCGAGCAGGTTCCGGATGTTCAAAGAAACGCTTAAGCCGGAAGCGAGCCCGTCCAGAGTCAAACGCCATTCTGGAATATAGCTGGGGTCGGGTGTGGCTCCGAGGTAATTGTTCCTGAGCGGGGTAATCTGCGATCTGGTGTAGGTTGGCACCAGGCGATTGCTGGAATACAGAGCGCCAGCCACCTCCCATGGCCGACCCTATGACGAAGACGAGGCCGTTCAGCATGAATAGATAAGCACAGAGCCAATGAAGTCGCAGAGCCACGGCGAGCATGCCCGGACCGAGGCTTATGTGGTTGTAGACCCAGTCAGGCGGACTGCTGTATTGGTGCAGCCCCGGTAGCTGCGCACATATCCATGTACCGACATCCGCCAGAGGATCGGTATTTCCGGTCAGTGGATTTGGTTTGTGCTGATAGACAGGAGATGCCCAATAAATGGACAGGCCACTCAGGATGAGGCCCAGGAGGATTGGCACGTTCAGCCAGTGGCTGCACCGCACCAGCAGGTGGTGCCTGCGAACTACGAGCACGCCGGCTTCAGACTCCGGCGTGCTTGTAGTATTTCGTTCGTTGTCGAGCTGCGTGGAATGTGGCACAAGTATTCTCCACGTTAGTTGTGAGCGGCCATGTGATCGGTCATGCCATGATCAGCCATCGCATGATCGGTCATGCCATTAGGCGGCGCGGGTGCGAAATGCGCGCGCCCATCCTCGATCAGCCATTGACCCCCGTGGCGCACGGCCACGTAGAAAAAGTTGACCGGGATCACGGGAATGACCGCCCCGTCCGGACCGTTGACATTGTGCAAGGTGAGGAGCGCGTCGGCGACCGCGACATCGGGATTGATGAAGCGGATCCGATAGTTGGAGAACGCCGCTTGCGTGTTGCCGCTGACCGCTTGCGCCTCTTGACCGAAGTCGTTCACCATTGCGACCCGCCCTTGCAGAAAGGCACCCTGCGGCGTCACGAAGGTTCCGTTTTCGATGAATAGCGATGCTCGGAGTTCGGCATTCTTCTGAAGAAAAGCCTTAGCAAAGTTATCTCCGAGCGCGCGAACGGCTGCTTCGTCTTGAGGCCCGCTGGCACTCGCAGACCCGCTCACACCGATCACGAGCGTGCACGCGAGAAGGGTTGATCCGAGAACTTGCATCAGGCCTCGGAGCGCTGACTTGGGCGCTTGAGGCGCGGAATCAGCTCGATATATTTGTGAGGTTTTCATTTCTTTCTCCTTAATGGTCATTTTTTCTCCCTGGTTGTTGTTTCTTTCGCCTTACTACTTACTGACTCGGAACCCCGCACTCAGCCCTTTACGGGTGTGCTTGCGAGGACCTCCACTTTTTCAATTTGCGGGGGAACCGCCAGTAATTCGCTGGCTCGCGCCCCCAATGCCTTCGCGATCTCGCCACTCAAGTGGGCATTGCGGCCCGCTTCATTTGCAAAGGTGTCGAAGATGCCAAACTTTCCCGGCCCGAGCTTGATCGCGTACCATTTCAAGGTCCCTTTTTCATCCAGTGCGAGTGGCTGAGCTGACTTTAGGAATGCCTCGGCATCGGCTTCCTTGCCTCGGCGCGCTTCCAGCATGACTAACAATCCGATTGCTTCCATTGAGTTACCCTCCTGCTTTGAATTAGTTCCGACCTCTTCCTTGCCTCGGACGATTCCTCGTACATCAGTGGGAGGATGTCATTGTCTTATTCCCCAAATTCTGAGCGATGCTTTTCGACAAACTGTTCAACCGTCATCGGAGGACGACCGCCAATCTCTTCGACATAGTTATTCATCCCACTAAAAATCCCATTTTGGTGGTCGATAGCGATCTCTTTTAAATGTTGGAGAACGAAATCGGGGCCTGCGCCTGCAGCTTTGTCAGCTTCGGCGTACGCTGTAGCAGCGGTATTTCGAGCCGGGCCACGCGGCCGGCTACTTAGGATCTCACCATATTTCTCAATTGAAATCTGCTCGAAGTAAATTTTCTTTCCGAGCACGCTCCCAATGATCTGAGAAATTTCTTTATGGTTATGTTCCATCGGTCCAACAAGAGGATATGTTTTCCCCGCATGCGCTTTCGGATTGTCCAGAATTCCGACAATCACTCTGGCTTGATCTTCTCCCGCGATGGGAGCGTGGCGGCCAGTGCCGAATGGTACGAGCCAGGTCCCCTGACGGATCATGGCGGCCCCATACAGCATCCACTCCGAAAAGAGTGTCGGTCTGATGTGGCTGACGGGCACCCCGGACCAGTCAAACACACGCTCCGCTAGCCAGTGTGCCAGTGCGGCATGGCTTCGAGAGTCTCCGCGTGCCGACTTTTGTGACATATTGACGATGATTTTGACGCCAGCTTCCTTTGCCGCCTGAGCAAATCGAACACTTGCATCCACGATCCCCGGTCGAATGGGATAAACGAAATACGCTCCGTAAATTCCACGAAAAGCGGAACGTACCGATTCCATGTCGAGAAGGTCGCCAAAAACGACCTCTGCGCCCAATTTGCTGAGTCGTTCCGATCTTTCATCCTCCCGATGAGCAAGCGCTCGAACGGCGTGCCCCTTTTCAAGTAGCTGTTTAACCGTTTCACCACCGGTTGCGCCGGTCGGTCCCGTTACAAGAAATTTCTTTTCCGATTTCATTTGATTCTCCTTTTTCGGCCTTTTGCAGACAGATGCCACGGAACGATTCATCAGGCGATGTTTTCGAAATGGCTGAGGCCGAGGACCTCGACCACCTTCGCCTGGAGAGGGGCTACGTCCTCGCTGCCCTCGTCGGAACCAAACGACGCGCCAACGACGGTGCGGGCAATTTGAAGTAGTGTTCTCTTTCCACTACAGTGAATCTCTGTTGCTCCTCGATAACGTCAGCATTAGGCTTTTGACTTGCTGTCGTTCCTCACGACCAAGCCCTTGATACGCGGCGCGCAACTGTTCCAGCAAACTACCTCTTTCAGACGTCGTGGACATCCGAACTCCGTTGTGAAGATCGCCGGGTGCGCTGTTAGCAATTGCTGTTTCCCTCATGATTCTGTTTTCCTTCCTACTTTTGCTCCATGCCTTAACCCTGTGCGGTCAGGCGCGAAGAATGGGAGCTCCAAACGGGGCGCCAGTGGCTCCGCCATCCACCATCAGCTCAACTGCATTGACGTATGAGGAATCATCCGAGGCCAGGAAGAGCACAGCCTTGGCAAGTTCTTCGGGCTCGCCCCAACGGCCCAGCGGAATGACAGACGAGAAGAACTTCGCCTGCTTGGCGGACTCGTCTGCAGATATAGAGGCGCGGGGCCCGCGCTTCCAGATGGGAGTCTTCGTCGCGCCGGGTGCGACGATGTTCACGCGAATGTTGCGCGGTGCAAGGTCGGCGGCGATGGAACGCGCCATCGAGACGATGCCGCCCTTGCTGGCTGCATATGCGGCGACGCCGGGTTGGCCGAGATAGTTGTGTACCGACCCATTAAAGATGATGCTGGCGTTGTCGTTCAGCAGAGGTGCCGCTGAATTCACCGTAAAGAAAGCGCCATTTAGGTTGGTGTGGATCACGTTCTCAAAAATGGCCTCGTCAGTCGAACCGGTAGGCGTCCGCCCAGAGATGCCGGCATTGGCGAAGACAATATCGAGTTTCCCGAAATCTTTGGCCAGGGCTGCGAAGAGCTGCTTGCGGTCTTCCGCAACAGTGATGTCGGCGCGGTAGCCACGCGCGTTTGGTCCGAGTTCTCGAACCGCCTCATCCAGCGTTTTCTGGTCGCGACCGGTAATGGCGACCTGTGCGCCTTCCGCAATGAAAAGACGTGCTGTGGCCAAGCCGATGCCACTGTTACCGCCCGTAATAAGAGCCTTCTTCCCTGTGAGCTTCATAAAGCCTCCTTGTTTCTTACAATCGGCCAATCAACTATGATCGTCGTCATACATGTAATATGATGACCATCATAGATGGAGGATGCAGAAAAAGTTTATGCGCTATCCCGTCGGTGAGGCCCCCGCATAATGGTCCCCTTTTTCATCCAGTGCGAGTGGCTGAGCTGACTTTAGAAATGTCTCGGCATCGGCTTCCTTGCCTCGGCGCGCTGTTCTTACGCAAAATGCTGTAGGTGACGTCCTCTGGCTATGCCATCGCACCAACCCGAGGGCGCTTGCGACGTTCAAGGAAATTCGTTTGGCTTTTCATCGCCTCACCGCTTCTTGGCCTCTGCACTACCCAACTCCGTGAGTCTTGCTTTCTGTCCGTGATTCTGGCGCTTCTTCGTCCGGTAATGCTTCCCTAAATCGATCTAGATCAGGTCCCTCGATGGTTGAGGGTGCTCTTACCCATTTAGGGGGGCGTTCTCCTCCCCCTAGTCCGATCGATATCAAAGCGCTTTCTGCCGAACAAACGTGCATCAATCGACCATGCCCCAGGGCCCAGCATCGCCACACTAACGGCTAGGATCGCGAGAAAGATGTGAATCAACGCAGGCTGGCCCAGTGGACGATGGAGAGATAGCACCTTCCACGCCTCCACTAGAGCAACCAGTCCTCCCATGACTGGCGTCCACAGGCCTGTAAGCAGAAAGGTGCCGCCCGCGGCCGCAAGCAAGTTTTGTGCGAGGGCGACCGGCTTCGAAAGTTCCGCCGCAAGGCCGGCGATTCCGAAATAGATCAGAGCGATGCCGAGGCAACTCCGGAGTAGAAGCAGGCCAACGCCGGGCCAGCTATTCGGAAAAGTTGAGAATAGACGTTGCAGAGCTTACCCCAACTCAATCGTATGGAGGTCGGGGGGCCTTTCAGGATTAATCCAGACGCTGTTCGTTCGGTCAACAATTACAAGGGAGCGTTTCCTGAATACGGGGTAGGCAAGCAGCCTATCCTCGGAGTTTCCACTCGAATCGTGAACCCATAGTTTGCTTGCCGCTCCGGTTACGACGTTGCTCTCAGGGTCCAACGTAAAGCCCTGAGCAGTCAGATTAGTCTCGGCCAGCTGGAACTTCCTGGTTCTCGGCGAAAGGTAAAATAGCTGCTTCGTAGCAGAGGATGAGATGTCTGTCAAAATCCAGAGCATCCCCTGTCGATCGCACCCCACTTCACTGACAGCTCCGAGCGGAACGTTCCACTCCGCTCCGATGCGCTGCCAACTCGAATGGTCGAATCGCCAGAGGCCGCTAGTTGCAGCGGCCCATACGATCCCATCCCGGTCCTGGGCAAAATTCCAAACTGTCCCAATTGAGGAGGCGATCTCGCCACCGTAATTGGTCACTCTCCCATTGTTCAGGAAGCTGAAACCTCCGAAAGTGTAGCCTATCCAAAGGCCGCCCGAAGTTGGCGCGAACAGGCTGTAGATGTTCGTCGAGAGGAGTTTGTCGCCGAACAGCGACCGGAACGGCTCGAATCGAGTACCGTCAAAACGAAACAACCCGGTCGGAGCTCCAAGCCAGAGGAAACCGTCGGCGGTCTGCGCCAGGGCAGTGACATCTTCCGGCGCCCCCTCCTTAAAGGTCCACACATCGTGGCCAACCTGCAGGTTCGCTGCGGAAGATGCCTGCCCAAACAGCAGTGGACCCAGAAGCGCGGTCAGGAACAGGACCAGCAGAAGTCTACCTAGGCGCCGGTCACAGAGCTGGCTGAAAGAATGGGTTGCGAACAAACAATACCTTGGGCAGGACCAACTGAACCGTCGGGCAGTGCATGCTCGGCCTGTCCATGGGTGACTCAAAAATCCTACCCTGTTTTGCCCCCGCATTTGATCGCCACCTGGGTTCGCAAAGGATATCGGTCGGTGATTATGACTAGACCCCCAAAAGATTAATAGAAGTATACCTTCAATTCGGTATGCCGCATCATCGACAGCCAATGCGCATGCATATGATATGATGACTATCATAGATGATAGATGGAGGATGCAAAAAGGATTATGCGCTATCCCGTGGAAGAGACCGCCGCAAAACATGAACGGATTGTGAAGGAGGCTTCCCGCCTGTTCCGGGAGCGGGGATTTGAGAACGTAAGCGTGGGCAAAGTGATGAAGGCCGCTGGCCTGACGCATGGCGCCTTCTATGCCCATTTCGGTTCGAAGGAAGAACTACAGGCGGCTGCCGTTGCCTATGGCCAAGAAGTTTCCCTAGATCGCCTGCAGCGCAGCAAAAGGAAGAAGGGCAACGGATCGTTCGCTGACCGGTACCTGAGCCGGTGGCACCGGGATAATCCGGGAGACGGCTGCACCATGGCCGCGCTAGCCCAGGAGGTGGCTCGCTCGACCCCTGACCTCAAAACCGCGTTCGAGCAGGGACTTGAGAACATGCTCTCCGCTGAGGGTGGAGACCGGAAAGAAGCCATCTTTCGGGCAGCGGCGATGATCGGTGGCGTAGTACTGGCTCGCGCCGTGCAGAATCCGCGATTCTCGGAGGAGCTCCTTAAGAGCGTCCGACAAAAGCTCGGCTAATCATGCCCTCGCGAATCCGTATATCCGTCGCGGCTCTTGTGATCTGGAAGCAAGCCAAGCTCGTGGAGGGTCGGCCAACAGGAACTTGTGAGCCTCATTGCCCGATCCATTGTACGAAAATACTCTGGCTCTGGAGTTCAGCTGACGCCAACATCGACTCCACCCAGCTTCCTGCGATACCGCAAGTCACTGCCTCTCCATGTGCTCGCTATCAGATCCGGCAGCTGATTCGGCGAACGATTTCGCGAACAGTCCTTCAATCTCCTTCGAATCGACCTCACCAGAGGAGTTGTAGAGAACATTCCCCTTGGCATCCAGCACGACCACGTGCGGGATGTATCCTGTGTAATACTGCTTGACAAGTTTCTGCTGCTCGGGCGAGCGCTTCGTATCTAGGTCAACCACCACGAAGTGCACCCGATCCCGGTACTTGTTGTACAGTTCCACGGTGCGTCGCGCCTGACGCTTCGAGTTGAAGCAACCTTCACCATAAATGATGACGTAATTAGTCTTTCCCGCCGCAAAACCAGACTGTACATCGTCTCCCGTGATCAGAGGGCCGTCCAGGCTGTCACTCGAATAGTCGAGTTGAGAGTTGAGTTTCAGGTTGTCGATTGCAAATAATTCCGGCCCCATCAGCATCAGCAGCAAAGACAATTGCAGCAACGTTTTTTTCATGACTATTTCTCCAACTCCAGTTGAAATGATTCTTTGCCGATCTTGGATTTGTCCGCATAGCGACCAAGCGCTTCATCGGCGGCTTCCCGAAAAGACGATTTGTCTCCCTTGTGTTCCGAGGGCAGGTAGCCCGCCCCGAAGTACAGCTTGCCACCCGGCGTGATGAACGATGTGAGCGGCAATCCCGCTGGCAGATTGAGAACCGCTTGGGCTCGCTGCAACTGCGCGACCAGATTGGGCGAAGCGTCGAAGTCAACTTTTACCGCGACGAAATGCTGATTAATGAAATCCGCAGTGGACGGATTAGTATAGGTGTCGCGATCCATGAGGTCGCACCAGGAACACCACACCGCTCCTACATCCAGAAGGATCGGACGGTTCAACTCCTTCGCTCGCCTGAACGCCGCAGGGCCCCACGGGTACCAATCGACGGGCTGAGAAATCGCCCGCTTGAGATACGCCGAACTGTCAACGGGGAGGTGGTTTGGTTTCTCTTGCGCCGCTGTGGCAAGGGTCCATACCAGGCTGAAAGCAATCACCAACGCGAAAATCGTTCGCATGAAACATCAGATCAGGCCAGCCGGAATAAGTTTCAAACCGAGATACTTCGCGCTCATGAAAAGCAAAGCGTGGAATTGCGGAGCCCCGTCGGATTCGTCTATCATCCAACTACGCTGAACGTGAGATTGGTCCTGCGATACCTTAAACTTGCGTTTCCCGACGCGAACACTTTCACTGCGCCATTGGAGCGTCCCGATGCCTTTTCTGCCCATCGTACCGGAAGAACAAGCTAGTCACGAGGTCAAAGAGATCTACGAATACGTCACTCGCCGTTGGGGTTTTCTGCCTAACTATTTCCAGGCTCTGGCTCACGATCGCCAGTTGCTTCAAGACCAAGTGAATCTCTATACGAACGCCATGTTCGAGGAGCGTGGCCTGCCCAAGATTGTCAAGGAACAGATTGCCACCGTCGTCAGCGCCATCAACATGTCCAGCTATTGCCTCCCTGCTCACCTGGAGATACTTGGCCGTATGGGCATGGAAAAACCTCTCGCGCGCCGGCTGTCCATCGACTACAAGTCCGCGCCGCTCGATCCGAAGGTCATGGAGCTATTGAAGTTTTGCGAGAAGCTCAGCACTCAACCCGGTGACATGCGGCGTGATGATATTGGAAAGCTGCGAGAGTTGGGATGGAATGACGCAGCAATTTTTGACGCTGTCTTGGTTACGTCGCTCTACGCTTGTGCCAACCGGTTCTCAGCAGGCCTTGGCCTCACTCCCGACTTTGATTAGCTCCTCTTCATCGTGACCTTCTCAAAATTCGGCATGCCTGAAAGTTTGTGCCGGTCGCGCCGGTACAAACTGAAGGGACGAGTTTCGCGATCACTGTGGGTCGCCGAGAACCGGAGCTGATAGTCGACCGAACACATTGGGAAGGGAAAAGGAACCGGAAAGTCCAGGAGCACACTGCTAACCGCAGGAGCGTCTGCAACAAAGCTCTTCTTCTAAAGTTACCGAACGTGGTTCAGTTCGGCTCTCCATTGCGGAATTTATCTCGAAACAATTGGTTCAATCGTTCGCGCACATCGGTGGGCAGAGGTGCGGGTTCCGTATGGCAGAAAACTTCTACGGTTTTGCGCGTGGTATCCACCACGACGCGACAGTCCTCACAATGCTCCAGGTGACGCTCCAACTCTCGCACCACTTCGGGGTCAAGGTCGCCGTCGAGGTATTCAGAGATTTTATCGACGACTTGTCGGCATCGCATTGCGGGCATCCTTTCCGAAATACTTAGTCAATTCTTCGCGCAACTTTAGTCGCGACCGTAACAGGCGTGTCTTCACTACCGGGATAGAAAGGCCAAGCATCTTTGCAGTCTCGTCGATCGAGAACTTCTCAACGTCGCGCAGCGTGAAGATTGTCCGCGACTTTAAGTCCAGCTTCTGGATGACTTCCGCCAGGATCTGCTGCAGTTCGCCATTCAGGCAGGCCTTTTCCGGATCGTCGCCCCAGCTCTCGATTTCCAGCGGGATATAGCTGCCATCCTCGCCTTCTCGCGGCTCGTCGAGCGAGGATTCTCTCCACAAAGCGCGTTTCCTGAGCTTGCCCAATGCCACGTTCACCGCGATGCGCACCAACCAAGTGTAGAAGCGCGAGTTCCCCTGGAAGTCAGCCAGGGCGGTATAGGCTTTTAGCGACGCTTCCTGGAGGACATCCTCCGCATCGTGGTGATTGCCGGTAATGCTGAGACCAAGGCGATAGATGTGCCGGCTGTATTGATTCAACAGCGTGGCAAAGGCGTCTGAATCTCCCGCCTGTGCCGCGGCCACCAGGGACTGCTCATTGTCTAAATGGGGCGGCATTTTTGCAGACTCGGCTTCTCTCGGCGGAGGATACTCTCCGACCGCGATTCACCATAGTACACAGATGAACCAATTCGAAAAAAGTCACGAGGCAGCCGAAATGGGCCAGAGACACGTAAGACAAGTACATTTATTCTCTATGTCTTCCCGGCTGGTGTCGTATCGGAGGCGGCTCCAGAGTTGCCATTTCAGAGTCACCGAAATTTGTGTAGTTACGGATCGCCAGTCTTCCCAAGGACTAAAAATCCGCTGCGTCTGCCATCACGCAATTATCTTGTTTATTTACTTATACTTAAGAGATAGGTAGCATCCGCTTTTGAGTCCGCTGCGTCTGCCAGTTCCGCCATCCCGGCACTTCGTGGAAGTGCTTGATTCTACAATATATATTCTACTCTGTTCGTTTGTCACTCACGACCGTCATGACTGCCGATGGCAGCGGCGGATTGGCAAAAGTGCAGGACCGCCGCTTCGAGCAAGGCGACTGGCCCATCCGTTTTGACGTGCCGAACGAGCAGACCGGCACTTGGTTGCGGTATTTCAGCGCGGAGTGCGAAAGGCGCGGATGGAACAACAGCAGCTTCGGTCAAATGGAAGCCCGTGAGAATAGCGGCAGCATTACGGTAAACACTGGCGGGGCTGCGCAGCGATCTCTGGCCGTTGTCTGGGAGCGAAAACGAGATCGCCCAATGAGTGTACGTGCCCGCTCTGCAGGAGTGTCAGAGTTCCCTCTGGCTGAGGCTCAGGAGTTTCTTGAGCGAGTCAACGACCGGTGCGGATCTGGTGCGACAGAACGTGTCTACCGAAGGGGCCTGCTCGAATATGACGGATTGCCGTGGTGCGGCGAGTTGTGGCTGGATGACACGCTGCGCCTGGGCCCACCGTCCCGTCAGGATGAAACAGCTCTGCTCGGCCCGCGAGTGATCGTCGTCGATGCCCTGGTGGATTGTGTGGGGCGGACGGACTCCATTTGGGTGTTCGACAAGAATCTACGTGGACTATCAGTATTCCTGAGCGTGGTCATGGGCACCGCCGTTCGAGTTCCACAGGATGGCCGCATCTGGACCCGGACATCTACTGGCGGGGTCGTTGGGTGCGCAGTGCGAGACATCGGATACTGGGAGCAAGATAACCCAAATGAGATACCCGCGCGCAATGCTGGCCGAGCGATGCCGCTGCGGGCAGTTGCCCGCCCCGATTTTTCACTGCGCGGGATAGATATAACCACCACGGAAATGGCACTGCCAGCAGACGCGCCGGATCTCTGGGCCGCATACCGTGCTTTGACGGAGGATAGTCGTCAGCAGTTCCTGCAGGCCGGTTGCAAATGGCAGGAGGCGCTGGTGCGCGCGCGCGATCGCGAGACCTTGAGCTTCGCTCTGATGGTCGTTGCATGTGAATCGCTGAAACCCGAGGGCCGGCAGTTCCAAGAGCACAACATCTACGATGTAGTCGAAGGGTTACTCGGAAAGAGCACCGCTGAACCGCTTAAAGCGGACTGGTTCCGTCCACAAAATGTAAGGAGTGTGCATCTCCATCGCGGCGAATTCCTGAGCTCGGAGTTTGTTCAGGTAGAGATTATGTCAAGTTACCACGACCCGACCTTCGATCAGGCGCGGCGTGCGCTCGCGCCGATCACTCAGGAAGCGATCATCGAGTGGCTCAGACGCCGGGGCGTATTCACGATGGCGCCGGTCGAGCGCAAGAAGACCTTCCGGCGTTGGATAAGGGAAAACGCTCTGATCATCCTGCCTGCTCTTACGATTTTGGGTGTGGTCCTGGGCTGGTGGTTACGAACGCTTTCGCATCGTTGAGGGACTTGCCACGCTGTAGGAAAGGTCTCCGTATGGACTTACTTCAGGGCCTACGCCGCGAGCTTTGTGGAGACCAAACGAAAAATTGAGAAATCGGAGTGCTCATCTGGACCGCCTGGAGAGTGCATGGAAAGTACTGCACAAGCATCGGGCAACAAAATACAACTGGAAAAATTGCAGCCGAAGACTGGCGGAGGTCCCTGCAGGACCTCAAAGGGGGGATCCATTTGCCGATATTGACCGACTGCTAGGTCTTGTTACACACCTGGAAAGAGGGCTTCGGGCCGACAACAAACACGCTGGTCGCTACTTTTGTTGCCGTCCTGGGTGGAAAATCCGCGTAAAACCAACATTGCAGGTCTCCCGAATCGCCTCGGGAGTCAAATTTCTGGCCTGGACGATTCGAGATGCGGCACGAATCGAATCAGTGACAGCGCCAAAGAGTGTTGCTGCTGCGCTTTCGACGACGCGAACACTGCTGGCGTGCAACTCGTGCCGAATGTTCCTGACCCATTCCGCGCTTAAATCATCGATTCTCGTTGCGAAAGTGTCGATCGTGTCATGCATGTAGAGAATGTCCTTTGCGCGCTCGTCGCGATTGCGTCTCCTATAGATAAGTATTTTTTGTGCGAGGAAGCTGACCGGATTGGCAATCTGCACTCCGGTTTCGTTTGCGAACGGGAAGCCGTTGGCCGCTGATAGGGCAACGCTCCAAGGTGCTGCTAAAAGGACTTCGATGTAGCGGAGGTTTTGCGAAGAGACGCCGCCCAGCCTCTGCGTTGCATTCTGTTTTCCTCTCCTGCCTACGGCACCACCTACCAGCGGCGTAAGAAATTCCGCGTAGAAATGAATGCCAGGATCGGTTAGTCGATAGTGGGCAGCGGGAGGTCGGTGATGTCCTAGAAACTCGGCTTCAAATCCGTTCGCAGCGAGCCGCTGGTAGATTTCATCTCCGGCGACTCTGATTCGCCTCGGAAGAGCTACATCCGCATCAAGTGTTGCCAGCGGTTCGTATTGCAGTGGTCGGGCTAAAGGATGCAATCGGTGCAGGCGGTGCGCCCAACCCCCAATGATGACCACCTGGTCCAGCCACGGCGTCAAAGATTCCACGAGCCTCGCGAACGACGCAAACTCGGGATTCGCATTCATGCATTTGCCTTATTAAGAATTTGGGAAAATACTCGCTTACGGAGAAGAGCGGCTTGATCTTTCCCGCGTGCCGGATGGTTTGAGACATCAAGCCACACCTGCAAAATATCGCTGGCCGGCACGCCATCGCGTTCTACTACCGCGCGGAACACTGCCTCAGGATTTTTCGGCACCCTCACGAATACACCTGCCTGATGGTCTGCAACTTCAAGTGACAAGCCGAGTTCTCGGAGCACCTTCCTATCGAGCCGCTCTACATAAAGATGCAGCTGGGTTCCATGCACGAACTTGAAGCCCAAAGCTTCTGCAGCGGCAAATAGTGCAAGGCATAGCCGGGGCTTCCCTCTGCGCAAGTGGTCAGTCTTAGAGTGTTGAGCACTGGATCGGATTCTACTTGCATAAGATCGAAGAGCGGCATGAAACGTATCCTTTTCGCCGCTCAAGATCCAACGGGCCGGAGTTTCATGCATACGAGAATGACTCGCTCTCAGCCATCGTTCCAGCAGTTCCTCGGTTCGGACTAGCCTCATCCCGCCTACTTCGTCGAGAAACCCTTCCTCGGAAAGCTGACGCACAAAACGGAACGCACTCATCGTGGAAACGCCCGCTGCGTCGGCGAGCTGAGAGACATTTTCATAATGTCCGCGCGGAGCAGAGAGCAAGGAATCCGGGATGCTTTTTGATAAGAGAATTTTCAGCATCCACTGATTTAGGTCAGAGAATAGGTTACCCGGCGAAGCCTCTTTGGCAGGGCCTTCGATGACGCGCGACCTCTCCGCATTGAGAACTTCCAAGCCATGGCCCGCAAAACGGCGGAAGCCTCCGGCGTCAATGATTCCGACCCCGACATCGGGAGCATTGCGCAAGGCGAAGTCTTTGACGTGTTCCGACAGGGAATCCGAAACATGGTCGGAGGCCAGTACAGCGACGGGGGTTGCGCTGCCGGTAATCCGGGCAGCTGCTCTTTGGGCTTCCAGAATGGCCTGTGAAATCAAGGGAATAGCTCTGTCTTTCCTTGATTCTGATAACGCCTTGAGCTGGAAGACATAGATATTCTTGCCGTTGCGAGCCACGATGTCGGCGCCGTTGTCTGCGGATCGCGGCGAGTGCTTTACGTGCCATCCCGCCTTCTGAAGCGTCTTGGTCAGGAGACTGTCAAATTCTGTGACGCGATTTTGCTGATGTGATGGCATAACGAAGGCCTGTTAACATGGCCGCGATATATAACATGGCCACGGTAATTAACATGGCCATGATAACAATCAGGGCTCCCACAGTCAAGCTGCCGGCAGTCAAACTGCCTCCAGACTGTCGGTTGGCGAACAAATAGCGAATGGCGTAGAATTACACTAGATGTATCGATGAGCATTGGCCATCTGAGAGAGCAAAATGAAGCAGCACCTTATTCCGAATTGCTACCTGAAAGCGTGGTGCGATCCACGCACGCCTGAGACGCAGACGCCTTACATTTGGCGAATCGCCAGAGACGGAGGCAGCAAGAAGAAAAAATCGCCTGAAAAATCCTTCACAGCCACCGACCGTTACACAATCACGTTGCCTACTGGCGAAAAGAATTTGATTGTCGAGAATACACTGGCCGGGCTCGAAAATGCCTTTGTGTCCGTGCGCGCCAAAATCGAACGAAAAGAGGAACTCACGCAGGAAGACCGAGCGACGTTGTGCTTGTTTGCAGCGGCAATGCATTCCAGAACAAAGCGCGCCGGGGACCATTGGCAACAAACTACCCAACAGCTTCACGACATGGTCTCCTCAATGGAGGAGCAGCACAATCTTGAGCCATCCACCTCACGACAAACAGGTAGGCTGGTTGAAATAGCACCGCAGTACCTTGTGATGACCATGCTCGAAATCCAAGCGCCAATGTACTTTGCTATGGAGATGTCTGTCTTTGTTGCGAATGACGAGTTTGCTTTATTACGTCCGATTTGCCCTGTGTATGGTTTAACCCCAATGCGCACACATTGCCGCCTTTCTACCGGAGTCCGGGCCTTGCCCAATCAGATATAGAAGTTACGTTGCCGCTGACGCCTCAGCATTTGCTCTTCATTTCTCACCGGAAACGCCCCTTCTATCTAACCGTGGGACAGAATGTGGTAGATGAAGCAAACCGGCTCACGCGCGCCCACTGTGACACCGAGTTTGTTTCGTGGAAAGGCGAAACGCGCCCATATTGGTTTGAAACTGGCACGATGCCTGATGATGCGTGGGAGAACACCGAAGCCGGAAAGAAAGCAATCCGGCAAAGCGCTGAGTGGGAGCAAGAACTGAGGGAGTGGAAGCAAAAAACTGGAAAATGGGAATCGGGGAGCTAGGAAAATGAAAAAGCAACCCGCCAAGAAGCGTTTCGCTGTTGGCGCACACGTCCGCGTAATCATGCCTGGTGTGAATGGCGTTGTTACACAGGTCGATGATGCGCCAACTGTCATGGGCGAATACTGGCATAGGATTAAGACGGAACGCGGGGAACGCCGTGACCCCGGCTGCAACCTCGAACTTATTCCAGAACCGATCGGAGCGCCGCAAACTTCACCTAACGTGGTCACGCAGGCTGAACTCGTCGAATATTTCCGGAGCTTGGAGAAGGCGTTGGACGAACACAAGCAGAAAGGCACGCCCGCTGGCGACCCGGTGTACGAGAAAATCTACAACCAACTGGCTGGTGATCTTGCACTGCTGGGCGTAGGGAAAGACCAAATCGAAGATATGGCCAACGGCTGCGGACACGGCACCACGCTGGCCCGGCTGGAAAAGCTGCGGAAGCAGCCAATTGGGTTTTCCCGATAGCAAAGCTATGATTGAGCATCCCATCGGAACTTTGTTGGAAGCCGAGAAAGCCTGCCAAAGCCGCGTTTGGACGTACAGCCTCGGAATCATCAATAGCATTCGCAAAGTAGACCCTGCAACTCGCATGGACTGGGAGGAAATGGGTACTGGCTGTGCTGGTCGCTGGGGTAATCACTATTTCATTCTCACCGCCGACCACGTAATCCACCCGGACGCGAGGCCATGCGATCTGCGTTTATTTTGGCGGCCCTTTGGTGACGACAAGTATCTTGCTGATTCCCATCTGCGACCACAGGACATTGTTAACGGGATTCCGATTAAAGATCCGAATGCGGCCATCCATAGGTGCCAATGGGAAGACCTCGCAATCATTACCATTGATCCCTCAGAAGCGGGGCCGCATTCGGAGTTTGTTGATATGGCGAATGACTGGGCAGACCCCGGCGTCGATGAATTGGTACACGTTTTTGGATATCCATGCGACAGGCACATCGTAGTTGACGACCGCGAGGTTTCACCCAAGCGACGGGAAGTGACGGCTGCAATCCGGCCCGACATATTCTCGGGGCAGGTTATGGCAGGCCCCAACTTCTTAACTAAGGATTTTGATCCAGACCGGCATTATCTGGTGCCGTATAAGCACCCAAAGAGTCGGGACCCGAGGGGTTTCAGCGGGGCAGCGGTGTGGTGGGAGCCTCGTGAACCGCTGCAAGTTTGGAGGCCGAATTACAGATTCGCGGGCGTCTGCACCCACGCTTACAAGAAGGGAACAGTCGAACGCATCGTGAAAGCCTCGGCAGTGCGTAGGTTTCTAGAAGAAGAACTTGGTCCGGTCTGATTTCTGCCCGCCCGTTTAGCCCACATAGCCCACTGTGCCCCCCGGTAACTTTCGCCAGGCCGCCCGCACCGCGCACAACCCATAAGGGGAGGCGACGGTCCAGCAATGAGACGTTACAATCAGATCGCTGCGCGCGTATGCGCGAAGTCATGCTTGTTTGTCTTGTGCAGTGATCTCATGATAGGGCACATGCTCGCCTTTACACGTCCATTTCCTGTTCAGGAGGCTTCGGCCTCAGCGATCACCTAAAACCGGCCACTGAGTATCACCTGAAAACCGGCCAACGAAAGTAGCGTCCGGGACATTGATTCCCGCGGAGGCTTGTAGGCTCCGTGGGCATGGCCAATGTCTTGAACGAAGAGAAGAAACAACAAGTCTTAGCTCTGGGACGGCTGGGTTGGTCGCTGCGGCGCATCCAGCAAGCGACCCACGTCCGTCGCGAAACCGCCAGCACCTACCTGAAAGCGGCGGGGATTGCAGTGCGTCCGCCCAGTGGCTGGGGACGGCACGAACCAAAACCGGCCAACGAAGTGATCGCCGACTTTGGCGCGGCAAAACCGGCCATTCCGGTGCGTCCCGATCCCCTCGACCCCAACGTCAACCCCAACCCCAACCCCAACCCCAACCCCGAAAACCTTTCTAGTAAGGGAAAATCAAAACCAACTTCAAAACCGGCCAACGAGAACGAGGTGATCACCGACTCTGCCCTGGTTCCCGGCCCCAGCGCCTGCGAGCCGTACCGAGAAGCCATCGACTTGGGAATCAACCGCGGCCGCAATGCGCGGGCCATCTGGCAGGATCTGGTCTGCGAGTACGGCTTCGCCAGCAGCTACCAAAGCGTGCAACGCTTCGTGCGCAAGCGGCGCGGAACGCAAACGCCCGAAGCCCGCGTCGTGATCGTCACCGCGGCTGGCCAGGAGGCGCAAGTCGATTACGGCACCGGTCCGATGGTGCGTGATCCCGAAAGCCGCAAGTATCGGCGCACCCGGCTGTTCGTGATGACGTTGGGCTGCAGTCGCAAGTCAGTTCGTCTGCTGACGTTCCGCTCCAGTTCGCGCATCTGGGCCGAGTTGCACGAGCGATCCTTTCGCCGGCTGGGCGGCGCCACTCGCATCGTCGTGCTCGACAATCTACGCGAGGGCGTGCTCGTCCCCGACATTTACGATCCCGTTCTCAATCCCCTCTATCGCGATGTGCTGGCGCACTACGGCGCGGTGGCCATGCCCTGCCGGATTCAAGATCCCGACCGCAAAGGCAAAGTCGAATCGGGCGTCGGTCACGCGCAGAAAACACCGCTGAAGGGTTTGCGCTTCGAGAGTCTGGACGAGGCTCAAGCCTACCTCGATCACTGGGAGCAACGCTGGGCCGACACGCGCATCCATGGCACCACCAAGCGGCAGGTCGCCGCCATGTTTGCCGAAGAGAAACCCACGTTGCTGCCACTGCCACTGGAGCCGTTTCGCTATTACCAGTACGGCGAGCGCATCGTGCATCTGGATGGCTG
>CAVRDS010000069.1:0-277288 GCA_963719865.1 uncultured Acidobacteriota bacterium
GCAGACGATCAAGTAGGTCGGTGAATGGTTTGCCGGTCGAGTTCCGCAACGCGTAGATATGTTGGGGCGTGATTCGAATCATGATTCACCGCTCAATCCGCTCCTGCCATCCATAGCATTGTAGTTCGGATCTTTCTCCGGAATGACGAGCCTTCGGAAATAATCCAGAAGTGTGGTTGCGCGGGCAGGATTTGCACCTGCGTCTAGAGGTTATGAGCCTCTCGTATTGGCACAAATCCTTGTGACGCAAAAAAGAGATGGTCCGAGTGGCAGGAGCTGAACCTGCGTGGACATGTGCCCAAGACATGTGGGTGGTCGCCAACATTTCCGCGTCGACTATAGTCTCGGGTCAACTGGCTCGCTCTCCAGGGCAAGCACACCGAATACACATTCGTGAACTCGGCGGAGTGGTTCTTGGTGAACGAAACGCTCCAGCGCCTCCACTCCCAAAGCAAACTCCCGAAGCGCGAGCGACCGCTTTGCGCCCAGACCTCTGCTCTTTAGCCGCACCAAGTTCTCGGGAAGCGTGTATTCCGGGCCATAGATGATCCGCAGGTATTCTCGTCCACGGACCTTCACTGCAGGTTGTACCAATCCCTTCCGACCCTTAGCCATAAACTCCGACGGCTTAACAACCATGCCTTCACCGCCACTTGCCGTCAGCTCCTCCCACCATTTGATTCCTTTATCCTGGTCGGCCCTGTCGGTGAGGTCCACAACTTGAAATGGTGTTGCGAGTAGTAGACCAGTATCGGCCTGACAGATTCGTGCAAGCGTCCCCATGTGCCAGAGGTGATCTTTCGCGGTGTGAACGGCACCCTCGCTGGCAAGCAGATGGAAAGGCGCCAGTTTCAGGTCGGCGAGAGAATGTACTGTCCAGCAGTACCGTCGGTATGCCTCGATATAGAGACCAGCGGCTTCCTTGCGTTGGTGGTATTGTTCCGCCAGCGCCGCGATCTCCGGATTCTCCGAGGCCGCTCTCAACGCTGCAATCGCCACCGGCAAGGCCGCTCGGGCCGCCGCTCCGGTTGGAGCATATTGCTGGCGCAACAGTTCTTGTGCCTTGGCTGACCATGGCATCAGTTCGCAGTCCAGGCAGACCCAGTCAGTTTTCAGCTCTTCCCAAATGCCTGCCCCTTCTACCGCTTGGCGGACTTTCGCCAGAAACTCCAACTCTAGAAGCGCGTCATTGAAGAACCGCCGTCCCGTCCGGGTGTAGCAGACTCCGGCCTCGCCTTCCATAATTCCAAACCGCTTGCGCGCAGCATCGGCGTCACGACAGACAACGACTACCGCTCGCGATCCCATGTGCTTCTGTTGGCAGACCACCTTGTGCACGCCCTCGTGCAGGTAGTAGGCAAAGGCTTCTTCAGGATGTTCGAGCAGTCCGTCACGTTTACTGGTCTCACATGGGGACATCGTGGGCGGCAGGTAGATGAGCCACTTTGGATTTACCGCAAATCGGCTCATCACCTCCAGAGCTGTGATCGCATTCTCTTCCCGAATCGTGATGTTGCGGTGCAATCGCGTGTTAATGATCCGCTTGCCGATGACATCCTCGATGTCGAGCAGGTCATCCAATTGCTGTTGTGCAGTCAGCGCTGGCGCCAATTCCTCCTGGGACAAGAACGGCTTGGCCGACTCGTAATAGGTTCGGAGAGCAGACACCGACATCAATTCACGTTCGGGATAACGCAGGGCAGTCAGTTTTCCACCGAACACGCACCCGGTATCTATATTGATCGTGCGGTTCAGCCATTCCGGCTCGGCAACCGGCGTATGCCCATAAACCACCATAGCCTTGCCACGATACTCAGCCGCCCAGTTGTAACGCACTGGGAGTCCGTATTCGTCCGTCTCCCCGGTGGTCTCTCCATAGAGCGCAAAATCGCGCACTTTGCCAGAGCCGCGTCCCTGCATCTCCTCTCTCATGCCGGCGTGCGCCACAACGAGCTTCCCTTCGTCGAACACATAGTGGCTGACCAGATCGTCGAGAAACTTGATGACCGTCTGCTTGAATTCAGGAGTCTCCTTATCAAGCTGTTCAAGGGAGTCGGCCAATCCGTGCGTCAACTGCACATCGCGTCCCTTCAGTTTCCGCATCAGCTTCATGTCATGATTTCCAGGAACGCAGAACGCTGTACCGTCTTCAACCATTTTCATGACCAGGCGCAGCACTTCTGGAATCCTGGGTCCGCGGTCAACCAGATCACCAACGAAAATCGCTCTGCGACCATCTGGCGGAGTCACACTTGGTGCTGTCGGTTCTTCGTTGATCTTGTAACCGAGCCGAACAAGCAAAGCGGTCAACTCTTCGTAGCAACCGTGTACGTCCCCGATGATGTCGAACGGTCCGTGCTCATGTTTCAGGTTGTTCCAAAGCGGCTGTCGCACGATCGTGACCGAGGAGACCTCCTCTGGACTCGACAGCACGAAGACATGACGGAAGCCTTCGCGTTCAAGTCCTCGAAGCGATCGCCGCAGTTGCTGGGACTGGTTTCTGATGACGTGAGGGCCGAACTGGCGGTCGGGCCGACTCTGATTACGTTCGTGGCAGACCTTCTCTGGCAAGTTCAGAACGATCGCCACCGGCAAAGCATGAAACTCGCGAGCGAGTGCCACTAGCGGCTTGCGCGCTTCGGGCTGGACATTTGTCGCGTCTACTACGGTCAGGCGGCCGGCAGCAAGCCTCTTGCGCGCAACGTAGTGCAGGACATCGAACGCATCGTTCGTGGCCTCTTGGGAATTCTCGTCGTCTGACACAAGGCCGCGACAGAAGTCTGAAGAGAGAACCTCTGTAGATTTGAAGTGCTCCCGAGCGAAACTCGACTTGCCGCAGCCGGAAGGACCGATGAGGACCACAAGTGAAAGTTCTGGGATCGTAATGTTCATTGACTGATTTTCGCGCCTCTCCACGACTCCCTTGCTTCCACTAGCGAATGCTTGTTAGCACCCCCGCTCATTTCCGGACAAGCTCGCTGAGCCGGATCGTCCTCCCATCCGCATTGAGAACAGTTCTGATGTCCACCCGGTTCTTGAAAGGCATAGAGCAACAGACAGACTGGGCACTGTGTGCCGGGTTCTCTAAGAACACCAACAGTTTTCAAGCGCACTCGAACCAGCAGATCATTTAGAGCGGCTCTCGCAGTTTGGGACTCAGGGAGCGAGGTTTTATTTGCCTCGTCTTCCAGTCTTGTGCGAAGCAGATCGAACTCGCTGGCGTAAAACGAGGTTTCGACAGAGTCCAGACTCTGGTGCTCAGTGCCTCGTGTCTTCCGCTCGATCAGCTCCGGTATGTAAGCCAGTCTGTACTCCTCGTTCAGGGTATTCAAATTTGCTTCCACTACCCCGGTCCGCATCAGGTGTATTCCCGTCAGCAGTACGCGAAAGACATACAGTAAGGGCTTCACCCTCGGCGTGCCCTCTTTCTGGAACAGCCGCCATTGATTCTCGGCAAAGCCGAAATAATGATGTGCGTGATGGCGGGTGATGCAGCTCTTCGCGATCCATTTCAACTCTTCGTGCTCCGGTGTCGTATGCACCACCAGTGGGGAGTACAGCTGCTCAAGAACATACCCGTTCGACTTCAAAAGCAGCGCAAAGAACTTTTGGATGTCATGCGTCACCAGATCGAGGTCGATAGGCTCTTTCTTGGAAACCTCCACAGTGTCGCGGACTGAGCTCAGCCCAAGCACTTCATCTGCGGGCAGGATGTGAACACCCCTCAGGTCATAGTCAGAATCAGGCGACGGAAACCCGTAGAGATGCGCTCCGCTGATCGTTGCCAATAGGAGCGGATACGGATGTTCTTTGACCGCAAGCAGCAGCTGTTCGTTCACGCGCTTGCACCCCCGACCGTCGAGCGACGCGCTTTTATCAGCAAACCGTTCGCCCGGGCGTAATCGGGCTCGTCGGGCAACCTCGTCGCGCGAAACGCTTCTTCAAACTCTCGATGTAGTGCGAGTCGCCAGTTGTTCACTTCACTCCACTTCATTTGTCCGTCACGGATGGAAAGCAAAGTGCCACGGTGCTCCGTAATCCGCACCGGAACGTATCCGTCCCTGAGTATCGTCACACCTTCCAGCAGCAGCCGGATCAGATGCATTGCGTGCTTCCATTTGATCTCACCGGATGTGCGCAGATCCTGTTCTAACTTCTTGAATTGCGACATCACGTAACCGTTGTAGGTCTGATAGACCAATTTGGAGAGGAAGATCTCTCGGCTCGCTAACAACTCATCCGCAATCGGTGTCCGCGTTTCGATAATCGACGTGTAGAGGCACTCCAGAATGTTTGGGTTGGCCTTAAGCGCCAGAACCATGAACTTTTTCAATTCCCAGTAGCACTCTTCGCTCTTTCTGCTTTCGAGTTGCTCTGGGACGCCGTACAACGACCACTCTAGTTCTGCGGGAGCGAGGTAGATGCCCCGTCGGTCCACGTCGGAACTGTCCCGGTCCAAGCCGTAGGCCTGGGAACCGACCACGCACTTATAAATCACGTTTTCGTAGAGGTCGTACTCTGCCAACACATGGGCGGGATCGCCCATTGGGCCCGCCTTTACTTGCTTCAGTATTGAGAATTCATGACGCCGCACGCTGAACTCAGCTCCATCGGTCACCTTTGCGCGATAGGAGTGGCCACCGTCATCGGGCGGGCGCACGATCTCCGCTACCGAGCCACGCGGGTACTCTGCCTGCGAAGCATGGACGAAAACATCTGTTCGCAAAACGATCTGAGTTCCTGTGGGCACAATCAGGTGGAGAGTCGAGTTTGAGCTTTTAACCAAGACTGAAGACCCCCATTTGCGTGGGCGCACCGACTTGGGGATCTTCTTCTCCTACGGGCAGAGACCTTACTGCGTACCCAAACCGTTCAGACATTTGGCGAGACCACTGCTGGAACTGTTCCCGAGTCCATTCAAAGCGGTGATCTTTATGACGAAACTTTCCCGCTGGCAGAGTTTCAAACTTCACGTTGTACTCGCAGTTGGGCGTGGTCACGATGATCGTTTTCGGACGCGCCGCTTCGAAAAGAACTCGCTCGAATGCCGCCAGCCGGGGTGCATCCAGATGCTCAATGACTTCCACCACCGTGGCCGCGTCGTACCCGGCCAGGCGCTTGTCGCGATACATCAGCGAACCGTGCATCAATTTCAGTCGCTCCTTCTGCTTCGTGGGCATCCGGTCGAGTCGCAGACGTTGGCTCGCAATCTCAAGACTCCGGTACGAAACATCCATACCCACGATCTCTGTCAGCGACTTCTCATCCAACAGTGCGCGCAGGAGTTTCCCTTCTCCGCAGCCAAGGTCTAGGACGCGCTTCGCCTCGACGGATCGAAGCACAGCGACCACTGCTCCCATGCGCTGCTGCCAGAGGCGAATCGGTTCCTCCATTTTCGTTTCTTCTTCAGAGTGAGCTTCCTCTGTTGCGTCAGGATCGGGGTTGTCTTCCTCCGTTAGTCTCGCGAGTGCTTCTCTTGCCAACTGCCTCTGGCGTGGAAGATACCGCTTTACGATCGCCTCTTTGTGTGGATGCGACGCCAGCCAGCCTTCCCCTTTGCGCAAGAGTTTCTCAACCTCGTCATTGCCAATCCAATAGTGCTTCTCAGCATCCAGCACGGGCACAAGCACGTAGAGATGATTGAGCAGATCCTGCAGGCGGAAATTTCCCGCCAAGGTCACCGAGTAGTACGGCCCCTCTCCCCACTCTGGAAATTTCTCGTCAAGCGGATGATGCTCCGTACTCACGGTGTATCCGAGAGGCTCGAATAGCTCGCGGATCAGCCCCTCACCAGCGCGGCAAGCTACGACCGTCAGGGTTGCCGTCAGCGGCATCGCTTGGTCCGCCAGTTCTTGCCTCCCCTTGCTGCGCCCAGACATGGCTGTGCCGAAAGCTCGGCCCATAGCGACGCTGAGGAAGGAAGAGAGAACGTAAGGCCGGTCGTTCACGTACTGATCAAGAGTTCCGCCGTCGTGCTGACCCCGCTTGCCACGAACGAGTCCAATCGGATCGACATCTAGCAGCAAGGCAGCCGTGCATCTTTCCGCGGTCGCTTCGGGGTAGAAAACATGTGCTTTCCCAAACGACAGATCGAACGAATGCAAGTTTGCCGGGTTCTTGTGAAGCAGAAAGCCCAAGTCCGTCGCTGGGTTATGCGTAGTTGTGAGCGTCAGCAGCATGGTCGAATTATACGGGTCCGTAATCTTTAGCTTTGGCGCGCATGTCCTGCATCGAAAACACAAAAATGGTATCCAGGTGGCAGGAGTTGAACCTGCGTGGACATGTGCCCAAAACATTTGGGTGGCGACTATAAGTGTCCCATGTACCCAATGACTCCAAACCTCAGAACCACATCAACGTAGTCCTGGATCAGCACCATGCACTCGTCCAAGTCGCGATAAGCGAATGGACCGTCCGTGCGTAACGATGCGTCTTCCACTCCAGATGGAATCATGATTGACTCGCGCAAACCTGCGAAGTCATAGGCATCAGCGAGAGGCTTGCAGTCGCTTCGCGACATCGCCCGCCCCGTCCCGTGGCTCATGGAGCTCAGAATTTCCAGCACCTTTTTCTTAGCCTGTACAAGAACAACATCTCCCGACATGTGCGAAGGGAGAACCGACAGAGCTCCGGGAAGAAGTCGAACAGAGCCTTTTCGAATGATCACTCGGCCATCATCTAGCTGCTCAAATGTGTTGTGTGGCAGATCGAGAAGCACTTCAGTTGCCCCAAACACCAAATCAAGCCTCTCGTTAATGGCCGCGCGGTTGTCCGCCGCCCAATTCACGACACGTTCAAACTCCTGATCAAACTGGCTAGGCTTGTCGATTAGATCGTCCACATGTCCTGACTCGTTCCTCGACCCGGTATGAATCAGAAAATGCAATGGGCCGTCATCGTATGGAACTATCGCGTCCAAGAAATGGTTCCCGCCTCCCAGGTCCCCCAAGGCTCCTTTGTTTGCCCGAAGAGAATCGGCCATTTTGTCCCATCGAGCTTGATCAAGATCATTCGGTTGCACCGAGGATCGCACGAGCCTCATCCCACATCCGCAGTCGGACACGGCGAACTTACGCCAGTCCGCCTGCCGAGTCAGGACAGCGGTGCCGGTGGGAAGCGGAGACTTACCGGGGCAGGCGTCCGGAAGAAAAACAACCTGTTCCGCCTGAAGATCGTGAGGGAGCCAGGAATGGAGTTTCCCCAGGGGTTCAGCAGACAGATTCGTGATTTCCATAGGGTTTGCACCTGCGTTTATGAGTCGTTCGTATTGTCCTACCCTACTACCGCGCCACAAATCAGCGCACGAATAGAAATGGTCCGGGTGGCAGGAGTTGAACCTGCGTGGACATGTGCCCAAGACATGTGGGTGGCCGCTACCCTACACCCGGATCTGAAGAGAGGGCCTTGCAGCCCTCTCCTGTTCAGCCCTTCACGCATACCACCTGGCGCAACGTGTGAACCACGTCCACCAGATCGCGCTGCGCTTCCATTACGGCGTCGATGGACTTGTACGCCATCGGCGTTTCGTCGATAACGTCCGCGTCCTTACGACACTCCACACCGGCAGTCGCCTTGGCATGGTCGTCCACGGTGAAGCGGCGTTTGGCTTCCGTACGCGACATGGCGCGTCCGGCTCCATGACTACAACTCGTGAAACTCTCCGGATTACCCTTGCCGCGCACGATGTACGAACGCGCTCCCATGCTGCCGGGAATAATTCCCATGTCACCTTCACGCGCACGGACTGCGCCCTTACGCGTGATGAGCACGTTCTCGCCGTAGTGGTGCTCCCAGGTCACATAGTTGTGATGGCAGCTCACGACTTCCATATTGGCTTCAAACGCCGGGACTTCTCCCGAGCCCTGGACCGCCGCGATCAGGTTGCGCATCATCAGCTCGCGGTTGGCCAGCGCGTAGTCCTGCGCCCAGTGCACGGCGCGGACGTAGTCCTCGAAGTGCTCCGTGCCTTGAGGCAGGTACGCGAGGTCCTGATCCGGCAGGTTGATCATCCACTGGCGCATGTCGTTCTTCGCCAGTTCGATGAAAAACGTGCCAAAGCGATTGCCCACACCACGCGATCCCGAGTGCAGCAGGAACCAGACGTTCTCGTTCTCATCGAGGCAGACCTCGATGAAGTGGTTCCCGGTGCCGAGCGTTCCCAAGTGGTTCACGCGCTGCTTGTGATCCAACTTGGGATACTTGTCGACGACTGCCTTGTACGCTGGCTCCATCTTCGCCCACACCTCCGCGTGGTGCGATGGGGCATCCGACCACGCACCGCGGTCGTTCGCGCGTCCGTTGTCGGTGCGTCCATGTGGCACTGCCTTCTCAATCGCCGTGCGGATGCCGTGCAGATTGTCGGGCAGATGGTTGGCGTGCAAAGAGGTCTGCACGGCCATCATGCCGCAGCCTATGTCCACTCCGACCGCCGCCGGAATGATCGCACCGCGCGTCGGAATCACGCTGCCCACGGTCGCGCCGATGCCCCAATGCACGTCCGGCATCGCCGCCACCCACTTATAGATGAACGGTAACTGCGCGACGTTCAAAAGCTGCTGGCGTGCAGCGTCCTCAAGCGGGACGCCCTTGCTCCAGGCCTTGATCGGCACGCCGTTGTCAGGCTTGATTACGTTGTAAGCTTGCATGTTCATTGTTTCGCCTTTGATGTCCGCCGTCGCAATCCGAATCGAATTACACGTCTACCGTTCGCTTCCGCAGGTCGGACTCGCAAGTCATAGCCTTTAGCTAGCGGGATCACATAGTTCCACCGATCCGCCTTCTTAGGTTTTGGGCTCACAGTCGCCGGAAGAGCTTTGGCGAATTCTGTTTTTAGCTTCAGATGTTCGGCTGGAACGTCTTGAGGTCCTAAACATAGCCCTCTTTCTCCCAGTACGAGATTTCCAACATCCGAAGTGAAAAGAATTCCACACTTAACAGTCTCTCCGACTCGCCATTCGACTGCCGCCGTGATCACAACCGACTTCTGAATCTTTTTGGGGTCATGTGGTGTCACGATGCCCGACATCAGCTTCTCGAAGTGTGCCTGCACGACATCTTCTGTTACGCCCTGTTTCTGTACCAAATCGCTCACCAGCGCCGAGATTCTCGTATCAAGAGAGTCGAAAGACTTGACGAGTATGTCGAGTTCTTCCAACATTTGTGTCCGCCCACCTGTCGACGTGAACTCTACTGATCTGTTCCAAAAGTATCCATGAACCAGCTCATTCCTTTCCTTAACGGCCTTTTCAAGTTCCACTAGCAATGGTTTGTCTGAAGGACCAGCAATTCCGGCAAACATTGTTACGAGCGCACCAAACGTAGAATCAAAATTGCCGGCTAGGCGGTCATCGTAGTCCCATGCAGTGAAGTACTCTGGAGTCCCGGAGGCAGCAAGAAGCATTGCCAGCTCCCGTTCCAAGCACTGGGCGCTATAGATTGCCAACCCGAACCGCGCGTACACTTCTCGGATTTGTTCACTTTCAGGATCTAGCATTTCAGTTTCCTCTGCATCCTTCCAACTCGCCATCGATCTGCCTACTCGCAGCGCCTTCAACCAGCTAGGCCACTCCCCGACATCTGGTGGCTCGGCACGGAATTGAACCGTATCCACTGGCTTTTCAGACCAGCACTCTGCCGTCGAGTTCCCGAGCCAAACTTGGTGGACGGTGCGAGACTTGAACTCGCATTTCACGGTTGCAGGCCGTGGGTAATCCCCTTATACGAACCGCCCATTTGGGGCGAGATGAGAGAATCGAACTCTCGTGACTGGAGCCACAATCCAGTGCCTAAGCCATTCGGCCAATCCCGCCATCGAAATCTGGAGCTGGCCGAGTGAATCGAACACTCGTCGGAGAGGTACAAGCTCCCTGCACTCCCACTGTGCTAGACCAGCAAAACTTTGGAGCTGGCACGCAGCCTCGAACTGCGGTCGGGCGCTTACCGTGCGCCTGCTCTTCCCGTTGAGCTATACCAGCGGAGCTGGCGCGGCGATTCGAACGCCGATCACGGACTTACGAGGCCCGCGCTCTTCCGACTGAGCTACACCAGCACAAAACTTCTTTGCGACAAATCTGGAGGCGATGGGGAGAATTGCACTCCCGCTTCTCTGCTTTGCGGGCAGATGCCTCGCTGTCTTGGCTACACCGCCTCGTCACTGACTTACTAATCTGGAGCGGAAGGCGGGACTCGAACCCGCGCTCTCGACGTTGGCAACGTCGCGTCTTGGCCACTAGACGACTTCCGCCTGGAGCGAGCAGCGAGAGTTGAACTCGCGTCATCGGGTTGGAAGCCCGAGGCACCAGCCGCTATACCATGCTCGCGTTTGGCGGGAGATGAAGGACTCGAACCCTCGTAACTGGATCTGGAGGCCAGTGTCCTAGCCGCTGGACGAATCTCCCGCAATCTTATGGCGGAGCTAACGGGAATTGAACCCGTCCCTGCTGATAGACGGTCAGCCATCCTGCCGATAGACCATAGCTCCGGCTCCCTCCCGTGGATTTGAACCACGATTTCCGCGTTCAGAGCGCAGCGTCCTGCCATTGGACGAAGAGGGAATTTCAAGTTGTCAAGGAACTGGCTGCCGGGGAGCGATTCGAACGCCCGTACCCGGATTCAAAGTCCAGGGTCCTGCCACTAGACGACCCGGCATCACGCTTTCAGAGCGATTGCTTTCATGCACTGTACGCACAACACCGCCGACTCATCGACGTTGTGTCCCAGTCTTCTGCGATCCGTACGTGCACGATCAACCAATTCGCGGTGATCTCCGCCGCGATCGCAGTAAAGCTCCGATGCAAGCTCGATCTCAAAGCCTTCGAGTTCAATCATTTGTGTGCTCATAACTTTGGCAGCAGCGAGGAGAATCGAACTCCCATCTCAGCCTTGAAAGGGCCGCATCCTGGCCGTTAGACGACGCCGCCTCCTATCTTGCGCTTGGCAAAATACGCCCCAAAAACCAAAAGCCCCCGATTTGTATCGGAGGCTCAGAAAAACTACGCGCTATGGATAGCCCCCGTTACATGAACGTACCTTCCCCCGCTCCTTGCCACGTAAACGTGGCCGGTGTCGGGAAGCAATCGGTATGGGGTTTGCGTATCATTGCTGGAACTCAGTTATCACTCTGGCATCATTCCGCAAATTCGTCAATACCCAAAAGTGGCCGGCACCGGGCGTTTTGGCGTTTAAAGTTACTGCTGGACGCAATTGAGCCTTTGATCGGTTTCGTCATACAACCATAAATGCTAACCTCAGTCGTATCAGGATAGAACGATGCGACTGATTACTTCGACCACTTTCGTCAGGTCTTCATATGGCCTCGGATTCCTAGTTTTGATTCTTGCAGCTTCGTTGTCGGCAGGCTCCGCTGACGATCACCGCGATAGGCCCAACACGTTTCAATGGATTCATCCCAACTCTAATCCCGAGCTCTGGCAGCAAATTCAGTCAGCTTTCCATGATGAGCTTGCGCCGGATGAGCCCGAGCCAGGACAGGATGAACTCGATGTTTACCGATACAAGTACCTGCAAAAAGTGGGAGTTGTAAATCATTCGGTGCTCGTCATTCTTGGCCATCGGCCGGCCAAACAGGTAAGTAAGGGGCACGCATGGGACGAGTATTATTCGGCGTTCAACTTCGACCTGACCACACGGAAGAAATCGAAGATTGAGCACGCCGAGTGGATGTGGAAGTGGAAATTCCACGCGCTTGGCACCTTTGGTCCAGAACGCGTTCCCGATGTGACTTTTACGTACCTGAGTTGCACCGAGTGCGAACCCGAACTTGTATTTGCTTCGGTGCGCTATGACACAACGAAGTCAGCGTGGGAAGTGCGATCATGGGGCGACGGAAAAGATATCTGGTGGGCCGCTGGAGACGGACTGGTCGTAGGGAGGGATGTCAATGATGGCGGGGATACGATCTCCTTCGATTGTATCTATGGCATTTTGGATTCGAAGACAGTGGACTTCCAGGATCTCGGGATTCGCTGCAAAGAGGTTACCTATCGCGATACGGGAAGAGCAAAGATTGACGACTCCACGCTCCTCTACACCCTTTCAGGTGGAAAGGTCCAGCGCCGACTGGTAACGGATTTCTCGGAGGCTGCGGCCTTAAATGCGAAGATGTGCCGGCCAGACTCCCAAAGTTTGCTTTGTAAACTGCCTTGGTACCTGACAGCAACATCTGGTCAAAATGCAGCGCTCGACGACATGTTTCCAAAGGCGGTCAAGACATCCAGGGACTTAGCGGACTTCCTCAAGCTGAAACGTACTATGTCGATGACCGACATCGTGCGTCGCTGTGGGGAACCAGATGAGGTTGGAGGCAGCGGCATTGCTATCTTTGTCTATCACCTGAATGACGGGTCGCTGGTGGCTATCGGAAGTACAGGCGCCACGGGCCGAATCCTATATGCCAACCACATCGACACGGGCGGAAAAGCATCGCAGTTGATTCCTGCAGAATGACAAAACACTCGCTGTCCGGGAAGTACGGATACCAAACACTACTTCCGTAATCCGCGATGCGACCTACTGAATGTCAGATTAAACACGCAAGTTGGTGGGCGGGCCGGGAGTCAAACCCGGATTTGCAGCTTCGGACGCTGCCGTGTTGTTCGATTACACTACCCACCCATCTGGAACTCGCGCCGGGAATCCAACCCGGGTCTCTTCGTTAGGACCGAAGCGTCATGATGCTTTAGACCACGCGAGCCTGATTAAAATGTGGAGGGGATGCAGAGAATTGAACTCTGATCTCAAGGTTCGTAGCCTTGCGCCCTCATCCGTTGGACCACATCCCCACATTTGGAAGCGGCAGAGAGATTTGAACTCCCATCATCCGAGGTAGAAGCTCGGAGCATTGATCCGTTATGCTATGCCGCCTCTTTGTTGCTCTTGGTGCGGGATGTGGGAATCGAACCCACTTCGTCTCGCTTAAAAGGCGAGTGCATATCCATATCTGCCAATCCCGCGAATCTGGTGGGTGACGCTGGAATCGAACCAGCCTGGTCTCGCTTAAGAGGCGAGTGCATCTGCCATCTCTGCCAGTCACCCATGTGCAACATCAAAATGGTGCAGGATGTTGGAATCGAACCAACACCTCGCGGTTATCGACCGCGGGCTCGACCTTCGAGCTAATCCTGCTTGGTGCGCCGTTCGGGAGTTGAACCCGCATCTGTTGGGTGTAGGCCAACTATTCTGGTCCGTTGAACTACCGGCGCGAACAAAAATTGGTAGAGGGTACAGGAGTCGAACCTGTCTGGCCGCGCTAATCTGGCGCCGAAGTGGGTATAAGCCACTGCCCCTCGCCGGAGGCCCCTCCATTGGTGGCTCGCGATGGATTCGAACCATCCGCGACGGCTTTATGAGAGCCGCGTTCTTCCTACTGAACTAGCGAGCCTTGTGTTCCCCTCAAAATTGGCTGGCCGGGCAGGATTCGAACCTGCGCATGGCGTGAGTAACAGTCACGTGCCTTTCCAGCTTGGCTACCGGCCAAAAAAACATCCGTAAAAAGCAAAAGGCCCCGACTTTTGTCGGAGCCTCGGAAATCGAATCTGAACTTGGAAATCTAACGAATGGTCAGACCAATCCCGAGGGCCGAGCGCGATTGACGCGCCGTCTCATAATGGATTTGGCCTTTATCGTCATTTTCAAAACCGAGTATAGCATCGCTTTCAGCTGGAATCCACTACGAGTGTTGGCAAAGTCGAGTGTTATTCTCATCCGCATGAATCCACTGTTTGGGGGGACTAAGTGGTCGCTCGAATCACTTGCGCTGCCATGGGGTGACCGGATCGCAATCTATGAGCATATTCGATTGCATGGTACCGACCCCTTGCCTGATGAGGCGTCTCTCGAAGAAATGACCAAGCTGAAGTGGACTGGTGGGGCTTGGGACGGTGTGCTAGGCCACCACTGGCGCGGCGCAGATGAGCCGCAACGAGTCGCTGAGATTTTACTCGCTCTGCGAAGTCTGCTGGAAAGAGCCGATGGCAGAACGTTGGCTACGCTTTACGGTTTGGTCGTACAGGAATCAATTCTGCCCTCTATAGACCTTGTGCTCAGGGAATTGGATGAATCCTTGACCCCTCTGCACCGAGGACACTTGCTTGAGCTAGGTCGCTACCTCGCCACTCGGGCAGGTCATCGCGAAGCGGTGAAGTTCGGTATTGCAGTCGTTGGTATCGTCGGCGGGTCGGAAGATCTGGAGACTCTTACAATTATTGGAAGAAATGAAGAGTTTACGCTGTACGTCGCGACGGCCATGGCGCGCATCGCTCCTGAGCCAGAGCAAGCTCTTTGGGCACTGGCTAAGACTGTGCGCAACTGGGGCAGAATCCAAACAGTGGAACGTCTGAAGGAAACCCAGAACCCGGAAATCCAAGCCTGGATGTTGCGAGAGGGGTTTCGCAACGGAGTCATGGACGAGTATCTGGCCTGTATTTGCGCACGTACTGGTAAACTTCACGACGCTCTAAAACCACAGATCGTGGACGACGCTCTCCTTGATGGAGCGGCTGACATCATTCACGCGCTGATTAGGGGAGGACCGGCCGAGGATATTGACGACTACGCCCATGCAGTTGACGGTTGTGAAAGCTATGTGAACCACGTTTGGTCATGTCCTGCTTTGGGGCTCAAACACTTCTTGACGGTTGCAGCATTGAGGCAATTTCTATCCGAGCAAAAC
Source organism: uncultured Acidobacteriota bacterium (assembly GCA_963719865.1). Classification (GTDB taxonomy): domain Bacteria; phylum Acidobacteriota; class Terriglobia; order Terriglobales; family Acidobacteriaceae; genus Sulfotelmatobacter. Next base: position 14,690 of record CAVRDS010000069.1, read on the forward strand.
GGATGGGAGAAGAGGAAGGATTCCGGATGGACCGAAGAACGTCGCCGCAATCTGCAGTCGCTCTGCGAAGACATCTTCAGCCGACAGACTTGGCGTGAACAGGCTATGCAAGCTCTCAACTCCATCGATGAGCAGAGATTCTACGAGGGCGATTCAGCTGCAAGCTGCCTGTCAATTGACACGTGGGAAATACACTTCGACAGAGTTAAGGCCGCTCCATTGGATTCTTCTTTCTCTTGGTATCGCTTGTTGCGGCAGACAGATGAGCCCCGCATAGACAGCGTCTTGTCTTTTGCGGAGGCGATTCTTCCGTTTGACCGCATCGAAACTGGCCCTGCGGACGAATTGGGGATGGGGCCTGGCTTTGAGCCCCATGAGACTCTTGACTGGGTCCTTCAACACTTAAACCGCTTCCCGAAACGTGGTTGGAGGTTGATAAAAGCTGGTCTGCGCAGTCCAGGCGTTCGCAACCGAAATATGGCTATTCATGCGCTAGCGGCTTGGCCGCGAGAATCATGGCCTCCTGAAGCCACGTCACTAGTGTTGGAGGCCCATGAACGAGAGCCGGACAAGAACGTGAAGGGTCGGCTCACAGCTTTGCTTGAGGGAAAGCCAGTGGTGTAGTCCGACTACAGCTTCCGTTGCTTCCGAATGCAACCGGACCCCTGCCCTACGGCCTAAAGACATCCAAACTGCGTTGATCTTGAATTTCGAACAGAGCTAGCATCGCGTTGTGTTGACGATTCGTGCCATGACCGGGGGTGAGGGCTACGCTCAGCGCCATCTCCAACAGAGTGACTACTACGACCAGAATCGGACCGTCCAAGGCCAGTGGCACGGACGCGGCGCTGAACTGCTTGGGCTCAAAGGAGAGGTTGCCTCCGAAGATTTCGAGGCAGTGCGCCAGGGTCTCGACCCGCAAACGGGAGAATTCCTCCGACAACGCCACGGGGCAGATCGCATTGCCAGCAATGGTGAGGAGCAAAGCAAGGCCCGGTCCCTCTATGACATGACATTTTCGGCGCCGAAGTCCGTCTCTGTCATGGCCATTGTTGGCGGTGATGAGAGACTGCTCGCCGCTCACGCAACCGCCGTGCGCGAGGCCCTAGAGGAAGCAGAAAAATACTCGGCCACTAGGGTTCGCCTCGCCGGCCTGAACGAAAATCGAGCCACCGGAAACTGGATCGTAGCTTCCTACACTCACGACACGAGTCGTCAGCTAGATCCTCAGCTCCACACTCATGCCGTCGCTGCCAATCTGACTTACGATGGGACTGAAGGGCGTTGGAAGGCGCTGCAGGCTTCCGGTCTGTACGAACGTCGCAGCTACCTGACCGAGGTCTATCGCAATGCCCTGGCTCGCGAAGTACGCGCCGTTGGCTACGAGGTTGAAAACCGTCACGATGTTCGTGGTCGTGACAGAGGATTCGAGATCGCAGGATTCTCCCAGGACCTCCTCGACAAGTACAGCCAACGCAGTGCCCAGCGGGATGCGGCCATTCTGGAGTTCACCAATTCACGTGGTCGTGCGCCAACAGACAACGAGGTTGCGGTACTCGTCCGGGAAACGCGGGCTGACAAGCTTCAGGAGATATCGACCGAGCACGTCCGTAACCTTCAGCAAGGACGAATGACCCCGGACGAGAAGCAAATGCTTCGTGAGATTTTGAACGAAGCTCAGACTCAATCCCATTCGCCTCAAATCAATCGCTGTGTGCATGAGGCCTCGCTTGCATACTCTCAGGAGCACATTTTCGAGCGTCTCTCAGTCGCCAGAGAACATGAGGTCCTGACCGAAGCTCTTCGTCACGGGCGCGGCAACGTCGACCTCAGCGACCTTCAGGGCTCTCTCTCCCTTGAGCGTGCGAAAGGAACTCTCATCTCCTCTGGAGATGAAATTGCGACACACGCGAGCCTCCAGCGCGAGCGCGACATGATCGCGATGGTTAACCGAGGATTGGACCGCTACGACCACCTCGGCAAGGGGCGTGACTTTGAGCTTTCGGGCCACCTCCGTCCAGAACAGAAGCGCGCCGTCGAAGCTGTACTCGACTCTCGCGATTTGACGGTCAATGTTCGAGGCGCTGCCGGTACTGGCAAGACGGCGACACTGCGTGAAATTGACCGTGGCCTCAGAGAGGCCGGACACGAGGTTCTTGCGGTAGCTCCCACGCGAAGCGCAGTGGACGAACTGGAAAAGGTCGGCTTCCGAGATTCAATGACTGTCTCTCGACTGCTGGAGGGTCAGGAACCACAGGAGGGGCTGCGCGGCAGGGTATTGATTGTCGATGAAGCAGGCATGGTCTCTGGCCGGCAAATGCAAAGCTTGCTGCACCTCGCCGAGGATCAGGGAGCCAGAATCGTCTTTTCCGGTGACACGCGACAAATTCCCAGCGTCGAGGCCTCGGATGCTTTGCGTATCTTGGAACGGGAGTCTGGCCTGAAGAGTATTTCCCTTACTGAAGTACAGCGGCAGACGAACTCTGTCTATCGCGAGGCCGTAAAGACCATGAGGCATTCACCGGAGGAAGGGCTCGCACAACTGGAAAAGCTCGGAGCCATTCGCGAAGCATCCATCTTCGACCGAGGCCAGATTGTGGCGGAGCTGCATCGTGAGTTTCGAGCCGAAGGGCGCGATACGCTGGTAGTTGCGGGCACTCATGCTGAGATCTCGCAACTCACCGACGCGATTCGCCAGGATCGGAAAGATCGCGGCGAATTGGGAGTCAGCCACTCTTTTGATCGGTACGTCTCGCTCCAGTGGACGACAGCGCAGAAACAAGAACTGTCCAACTACCAAGAGGGGCAGATTCTGCAGTTTCACAGGGACACGAAACTTGCAAAACGACACGAGTCGCTGGAAGTCGTGAGCGCTGGCCCGGAATCTGTGGTTGCGCGAAAAGAAACCGGGGAAGAGGTGAACATCTCGCCGAAACAAACGCGGGCATTTTCCGTTTATGAGCGCCAGCCCATTGAAGTTGCCCCTGGCGACAGCCTCATGCTCACAGCAAACCGTCGAGGATCGGAACTCCGGGCGACCAACGGAGAGCTGGTCAAAGTGAGTTCCCTAGATGGCGGTGCCATTCGCCTCGAAGACGGAAGAACCCTCCCTCCGAACTATCGCGAATTCACCCACGGATATGCGGTCACCGCCCATCGAAGCCAGGGCAAAACCGTAGATACCGTGATCATCTCGGCAGACGCCATGAAAAAGGAACTGTTCTATGTCGCCGCCAGCCGCGGCCGGAGCGAGATCGCTGTCGTCACCAGCGACCGCGAGCTACTTCGTGAATCCGTCGGTGTATCCACCATGCGCCAGTCCGCGATTGAACTGGCTCGAAAACAAATGTCCGCACACAGTGTAGAAAAAGGCGAGAGTGTTGGCCTCATGAATGGCGTGAACGGGTCAGTTGGGCAGCAGTTCGGAGAGCAGCATTTTTCCGTTCCAACTCACACACCGGAACCGGAAAAGACTCCCCATGTCGGCGTCGAACATGACCTGGGTGGTCCGGGTCTTGGTCTCGGACTTTGAGATGTCGCGTTAGGGCAACACCTGCACATTCCCCACATGGCGGAGAAATGGGCCGGGCGTAAGGCTTGTGTCAAGGCCGCGTCTTGTGCGCCGCGAAGCGGTCGTGAGCCTTGACACGAGCCGCTCCCCGGCTATGCTTAGGTTAGTGGGGACCTGCCTCTGTAGGTAAGAGCCCTGGTGATTGCTGTCGTTGTTGGCCGGCACAGCGTACAAATACCCATGTCAACCTCCGTCTTGCCCGTCACTCGTCCAGAACCCCAAAAACAGATGACGAATCCATCTCCCCGCTTCCTCGTTTACACTTTCTGGCAATGGGAAGACAGACACGTTTTCATATGCTCCCTGAGGACTGTCGCCGGTTCGTGCTTTTCTTGCAGGAGCGTGACCCGGTGATAGTCACAGAATGGCACTCCTCAGAGCTTGCCGAAATTCAAGAAGTGAACCGTCCTTGGGAAAGAGGGGGGCATTATTGTTTGTGGAATCAGGCGATCCTCCCTGCGTTGACGCGGAAAGCTACTGGGAAATATTTCAATATCGACTTTTCGGCGCCTGTCATTGAATTCACCTATGAATCTCCTGTGCTCGAATCTTGGAACGGTCAACCTGCGCTTACGCAGGGTAGAATCTGGGCCAGTTTCGAAACCGAGAATAAGGCTTTTGAGAAGTGGTACAACGCTGCCGTCCGATGGATTCGCAAGAACTTTATTCGAGACCTCGCGGTGGGACACGATCGGGATTCAATCGGTCCTGCGGCGTACGAATGGTTCAGAACCGGCGGTTTGCTCCTTCCCAATTTTCGACCTCCGCTGACCGACGCTTGGCTGGCTTGGGCCAGCGTTCAGAATCAACATCGAACCGAGCTGGCGGTCAACTAAGCTCGATTGGCAACTGTTATTACCGGCTGCACACTGAGGTTGTTCGCGGTTGGTCGGCGAACCGGAAGTAGAGGCAGCACCGTTTCGCTTGCACCAAAGATCGTGACCAAGACTCCCAACCTTACGACCCATTAGGGCTGGATGGAAGACAATCCTACGGAATGTGTCCCGTTCGACTGCGTTCGAAAATATTTTCGATATATTTTCCCTCCCGCAGGTTCCTTTTATACATAGAAGGGAAAATCTCGCGCGGATCAACGGAACGGCCTCGCTAAAGAAGCCGCAGGTTGAGTGCGGCCATTGCAATGTTCCCGTGGATTCCCTAAACGTACCTAAAAGCACTTCTAGGCGCTTTAGGCACTTTAAGCACTTGTTGAGAAGTTTGTTCGAAGTCAAAAAGAAAAAAGATTCTTTGAAGGGAAGCAACAAAATGCGTCTTGTACGGTTTCTATACGAATAATGTTCTCGTCCGCCCATGACGCGAAGACTAACGCCAGCCGAGTAGTGAATGGGCTCGAAATCTGTCGGACGAAGTCGGACGCCACAGCCGACCTTCAGACGACGCGGTGATTTCAGCCCGGTCTCGACTCTCGCTGCAGGAGGTTTTATGAGCGAGATGCACGAAGCAATGCCAGTCAGCCAGCCGTTCCCTCATTTCGAGAGGTTAGTCGATTCGCGCGAGGCAGCAGCCTTGCTGCAGATCCACCCGAAAACACTTCAACGACTCGCCCGCAAGGGCGAGATACGCGCCATGCGGATCGGAAAATTGTGGCGCTTTCGCACATCCGATCTCGACGCGTGGGTGCATTTGAGGTTAAAGTTAGCCAGCTATCCGTACCGTCCCTAACCACGGAGGATCGTGATGAGACGGACGAGATTTCAGCAAGGCAGCCTTCAGATCGTGAAGCGTGCCGGTGGCCGGAAGGCTTGGGAGTACCGATGGTACGAACTCCAGGCGGATGGCAGTCGGACGCGACGCAATCTAATGGTTGGATCGCTCGAACAATATCCGAACGAGACGGCGGCTCAGAAGGCCGTCGCCGCACTTCGGGCAGACATCAACGCTGAGAATCCGCGAACCAGCTTGACCCCGATCAGTGTTCAAACGCTTGTCGAGCACTACCGGGAAAAAGAGCTGGGGCCGGACTGCACCAAAACGCGGAAGACGCAGGTCACCTACGTAGGCTATTTCCGAAAGTGGATTTTGCCCAGGTGGGGAAGCTATCACGTAACCGAGGTCAAAGCAGTCGCGGTGGAGCAGTGGCTTCGTTCGCTCAAGTATGCGAACGGAAGCAAAGCCAAAGCTCGAAACATCATGAGCGCGGTTTTCAATCACGCTGTCAGATGGGAATGGCTTGATGTGAATCCCATACGCATGGTGCGTCAAAGTGCCAAGCGGACCAGGATGCCCATTGTGCTTTCCATCGAGCAGATTGCGGCACTGCTTCGCATCCTGAAGGAGCCCACGCGCACGATGGTATTCCTCGCCGTGTTCACGGGCCTTCGGGTTGGGGAGTTGTTAGGCCTCAAGTGGAAGGATATCGATTTTCAGAAGATGGAAGTCCATGTCATTCGCTCGATCGTGATGCAACACGTCGGGGACTGCAAGACCGAAGCCTCTCGCAAGCCGGTTCCGCTCGATTTGCGACTGTCTAAGGTTTTGTGGAACTGGCGGCTGCATAGTCCATACCCAACTGATGAGGACTGGGTATTCGCCAGTCCGCACAGCGGAGGGAAACTGCCGTACTGGCCGGGTTCGCTGTACAAGGCGCACCTGGAGCCAGCGGCGAAAGAAATCGGAATCGTGGGCCATTTCGGTTGGCACACGTTCCGGCATACGTACGCGACGCTCCTCAAGGGGAACGGCGAGGACGTGAAGGTTGTGCAAGAGCTAATGCGGCACGCAAACATCTCGGTCACTCTGAACGTCTACGCGCAAGCGATCACGCAAACGAAGCGAGACGCGCAGAGCCGAGTTGTGAGTTTGCTGCTCGACAAAAACGAAGAAAAAACAAGCACCGAGGCTTATCGGACTGTAACGGACCTACAAAATTCTGGAGGGGATTTGCAAGTGGTTGATAAAGTTGGCGTCCCCGACGGGATTTGAACCCGTGTTACCGCCGTGAAAGGGCGATGTCCTAGGCCAGGCTAGACGACGGGGACTCTTTGAAGTACGAGGGCCGGAGGAAGTTCCATGGTAGCAGCCGCTTTTCACACTGTCAAAATGCGGGTTTTGAAAAACGCGGCTCTCATTTCGACGATCGTCTTCGTTCCGCCGAAACAGATTACAACAGGCCCCCTGATTTCATTCTGACATCGTAGGGAACTCACCCAATATCGAATGCGCAGATCTTTGACGACGTTCTGCGCTGGCAGGCCCGCCTCCCTCTTAATGCCGACGGAACCTTGTTAAAGGCGATCATCCCGGCCCTCCAGCGTGATGGCACAGCAGCCGACGATTGAGTCGCGCCCTTGCTTCCTGGTCGGGCGCCCCCCCGCACTGCAGGTACAGTCACAGCAAGATTGGTTTGATCCGCCCTTGCCGGGCCTCCGCATTACAATATTCATTACAATATTGGTGAGAGGCTTTAATACATCGCCTCTTTCTTATGGCAGATCCCCTCTATCTCAGCCTGTGGTTTCCCGACTTCAGGGGGCCCGCGATGCTGCCGCACATTCTCGCGGTCCTGCAGCAGTTCCCTTTTTCTGAGCAGCGACCCGGCATCACTTACGTCGCGGTGCAACCGGTTTCCTGGAACGAAGCCAGCGTTCTGGAGCGCCGTTTTTCTCCTGGCGTTGCGCCCGAGCAGGCAGTGCTTGTCGCCGCCGATCTGGTGCACGACGACTACGCCTATGTCTTCGACGCCTATTGGGATCTCTGGACCCCGGACGTGAACGGCCAATGGCAACTCATTCCCAGTCAGGTTAAGTTTGTCGCGCAAGGGGAAGAATTCGACGAAGGCACTCAGGCAGAGACCGGCCACATGCAAATTGATTTTGGTCTGGACTCCTTGTTCGTCCAGGAAAACGTCGAACTCACCGACGAGACTCAAGCCAAGATCCGCGAGAACGTGCTCCGATTGATCGAATTCAGCAAGAAGCTGGAGATGAATACGCGCGCCACTTCGCGGCGCCTCTGGTCAGAATCAGACGAGACCCTTCCGCAAAAACTGATCGCCCGCCTGCAGAGGGTGCAGTAATTCAAACCAAAACCGCGGAGGACGCAGCGGACGCGGAGGCTTGATAGTGGTTCACCAGCCTTCGAATCCCGTTCCGTAGATGAACGACGTTGAAGTTGATCAGCAATCCCACCTGTTTATTGCTCAGTTTTAGGTACGACAGCAACTGAGCCTTGTGAACCTCAGGTAATTGTTCGACAACCTTCAATTCAACAATCACTTGTCCGTCGACAAGCAAGTCGATCTTGTAGCCCCCTTCGATTTCAACGCCGTCGTATATTACTGGCACCCAAATCTGAGATTCCACTCTTAGCCCGCGCTTAATCAGTTCGTGCTTCAGGCATTTTTCGTAAACGCTCTCGAGTAAGCCCGGGCCCAAAGCCGTATGCACCTTCATGGCTGCATCCACAATAGACCCGGTAATCTCATCGACGTGCATAGCAATTTCCTCAAATATCCTCAGCGTCCTTCGCGCCCTCAGCGGTTTTCATTTCGTTCTCCCGCCTTCGACTTTCAACTTCTCAGCCGCGGCAGCCTGCGCCGCCGCCAGCCGCGCCGTCAATACGCGAAATGGCGAGCAGGACACGTAATTGAGCCCGGTGCGGTAGCAGAACTCCACCGACGACGGCTCGCCGCCGTGCTCGCCGCAGATTCCCACCTTCAGGTTCGATCGCGTCTTGCGCCCGCGCTCGGTCGCCATCTTCACCAGTTGTCCCACGCCCTCCTGATCGAGAGCCGCGAACGGATCCTGCTTCAGAATGCCCTCCGCTAGGTAGGTCGGAAGTACCTTGTTGACGTCGTCGCGCGAGAAGCCGAACGTGGTCTGGGTCAGGTCGTTTGTGCCGAAGGAAAAGAATTCCGCTTCTTTTGCGATCTCGTCCGCCACCAGCGCTGCCCGCGGCAACTCGATCATGGTGCCGACCATATAGTCGACCTTCATTCCCTTCTCTTTGAAGACTTCGGCGGCTACGCGGCGCACGATCGCTCCCTGGTTCGCCATTTCCTTCAAGGTGGCGACGAGAGGAATCATGACCTCCGGCAGCACCTTGATTCCCTTCTTCGTGCAATCGACCGCTGCTTCGAAGATCGCGCGAGCCTGCATCTCGGTGATCTCGGGATAGGTGATGCCGAGCCGGCATCCGCGATGTCCGAGCATAGGATTGAACTCGTGCAATTGCTCCACGCGGGCGAGAAGCGGAGGCAACGCCCTTTTCAGGTCGCCCAGGCCCTTCACCCCGTAGTCTTTATATTTCGCGACGAGTTCTTTCTTCTGCTTGGCGCTATATCGCGACAGCAGCGCGATATCCACCATCAAGTCTTCGCGGCGTGGCAGGAACTCGTGCAGCGGCGGATCCAGCGTGCGGATCGTGACCGGCAGCCCGTCCATCGCCTTGAAGACGCCAGCGAAATCCTTTCGCTGTAGTGGCAAAAGCTTTTTCAGCGCCGCGCGGCGGTCTTTTTCGTTGTCCGCGAGAATCATAGTGCGCATGTGACCGATCTTCTCTTCGCCGAAGAACATGTGCTCGGTGCGGCACAGCCCGATGCCTTCCGCCCCAAACGCCCGCGCCTGGATGGCGTCGCGAGGAATGTCCGCATTGGCGCGGACTTTCATGGTGCGATGCGGATCGGCCCACTGCATGAACTTCTGCAGTTCGGGATCGTCCGGCGAAGGATCAAGCGTATTCAGCCTACCTTTAATGACGCGGCCGGTCGTGCCATCGAGCGAAATCCAGTCGCCTTCTTTGAAGACTTGCCCCTTCACTCGCATCTCACGAGCCTTCTCGTTCACATCGATATCGCCCGCGCCCGCTACGCAGCACTTGCCCATGCCGCGCGTCACCACTGCGGCGTGACTAGTCATGCCGCCGCGCGAGGTGAGAATGCCCTTCGCGACTTCCATGCCGTGAATGTCCTCCGGCGTGGTTTCGGCGCGCACCAAAATCACCGGCTTCTTCGTGGTGTCGTGCCCGGCCATCTTGACCGCTTCATCCGCCGTGAAAACAATCTGGCCGACCGCCGCGCCCGGTGATGCCGGCAAGCCGGTCGCCAGCACTTCGACTTTCGTGCTCTTCTCATCCAAACGCGGCACCAGGAAGTCATAGAGTTGGTTCGGCTCGACGCGGAAGATCGCTTCTTCCTTCGTAATCAGGCCTTCGTCCACCATCTGGATCGCCACTCGCACAGCGGCCAATCCCGTGCGCTTGCCGTTGCGCGTCTGCAACATGTAGAGCTTGCCATCCTGGATGGTGAACTCGAAATCTTGCATGTCCTTGTAATGTTTCTCCAGCCGTGTAGTGATCTCGCGCAGCTGGTCGTAGACATGGGGCATGATCTTCTGCAGTTCGAGAATCGGCACCGGCGTGCGCACGCCCGAAACCACGTCCTCGCCCTGCGCGTTCATCAGGAACTCGCCGTAGAATTCGTTGGTGCCGGTCGCGGGATTTCTCGTGAAGCCCACACCCGTCCCGCTGGTGTCGCCCAGGTTGCCATACACCATCGCCTGAACGTTCACCGCCGTTCCCAGCATGTCGTCGATATTATTGATGCGGCGATAGTGCTTGGCGCGGTCGTTCTGCCACGAGCGGAACACCGCATCCCGCGCCATCACCAACTGCTCGCGCGGATCTTGCGGGAAGTCGCGCTTGGCATGCTTCTTGACGACCTTCTTGTACTCGACGATCACTTCCTGCAGATCCTTCGCGTCCAGATCCGTGTCGAGCTTTACTTTTTTCTTTTTCTTCTTGGCGTCAAAGACTTCATCAAACGCCGATTTCTCAATATCGAGCACGACGTTACCGAACATCTGGATCAGCCGCCGGTAGGAATCCGCGGCAAACCGTGGATTGTTGCTGCGCTTGGCCAGCGCGTCCACGCTCTTGTCGTTCAGGCCGAGGTTGAGAATCGTGTCCATCATGCCGGGCATGGAAAACTTCGCGCCCGAGCGCACGCTCACCAGCAGCGGGTTCTCCCCCGTACCCAGCTTCTGTCCCTGCAGAGCTTCGAGTTTCGCCAGCGCCTCGTCCATCTGCTTGTCCACGTCGGCAGACAGGCCGCCGCGCATGTATTCGCGGCAAGCTTCGGTCTGAATGGTGAACCCCGGAGGCACGGGCAGCCCTGCGTTCGTCATCTCAGCCAAGCCGGCGCCTTTACCGCCGAGCACATCTTTCATTTTGCCGTTACCGTCGGCCTTGCCGCCGCCGAAAAAGTAAACGTATTTCGTCGCGGATTGCTTGCTGGTCTTGCTTTCCTTCACTTCATTTTCCGGAAGAGTCATCGTCGCCATGGTATGAGTCCTTTGTGGTACAGAATTTCGTTTCAAAATCGGACAATTTGGTAATTGGGAAATTTGGTAATTTGGTAATTTACAAAACCACTAACCGGGTGCGTGGCCTTTCAAATTACCAAATTACAGAATTACTCAATTACAAAATGTCTTCATGCCTTCCCTTCCGTCACGATTTCGGAAAAGTCGGCGATCGTGGAGAACTCCCTCAACAGAGTGCGCAGCAGCGCCAGCCGGTTCGCTCGCACGCGCTCATCTTCGACCATCACCATCACTTTGTCGAAGAACGCATCCACCGGCTCGCGAGCCGTAGCCAGCCACTGCAACGCTTCCAGATACTGCTTTCGGTTGCGCTGTTCTTCTACTCGCGGGCCGCTCCGCTTCAAGTACGCAATCAGATTTTTTTCTTCCGGGGCGGAATCGGCAAATGCCTCTACATCTTTCGCCGGTTCTATTCCCTTCTCCTCCGCTTGCTTCAAAATATTCCGCATGCGTTTGCAAGCCGCGCCGATCGCCTGAAACTCCGGCATATGCATGACTTGCTTCACCGCTTCGGCCCGCGCCAGTGCGTCGACTACATCATCGGAATCGGCCCCCAGCACTGCCTTGACCACGTCATAGGAATACCCGCACACATCGCGCAGGTAAAATTCCAGCCGTTCCCGGAAGAACACCTTCGCCGCTTCGACATACTTCTCATCGCCGACAAACCTTTTCTCGGCCTCCGACTTCTGATATCCGGCGCGCGCATCCTTCATCAGTTCCAGGATCTTCAGCGGCAGCTTCTTTTCCGCAATCACTTTCACGATCCCATTCGCCTGCCGCCGCAGCGCAAACGGATCCTTCGACCCGCTCGGCACCAGCCCCAGCGCAAACATTCCGGCAATCGTATCCGCCTTGTCGCCGATCGAAAGCACCGCGCCCTCCGTCGACCGCGGAACCGCATCGTCGGTCGACTCCGGCTTGTAGTGGTCGTAAATCGCGTCCGCAATGGCGAAGCGCGTGGCCTCAGGCAGGCTTGCATCCAGCTCCTGCGCTCGCGCGTAGAGCCCTCCCACAATTCCCTGCAGTTCGGTGAACTCCTTGACCAGTTCCGTGGTGAGATCGGTCTTCGCCAGGCACACAGCCTTGTGAATCACTCCCGGACGCACCGTCGTGCCGCGCTGCTTCAGGAGTTCGCTCAGCCAGCTGCACAGCCGCTGCACGCGCTGCGTCTTGTCGTAATAGCTGCCGAGATCCTTTTGAAAAGTTACATGCTTCAGCAAATCGAACCGCTCGAGCAGCGACTTTTTCTGGTCCGTCTGCCAGAAAAATCGCGCGTCGTTGAAGCGCGCGCGCAGCACCCGCTCGTTGCCATGCCGGATCAATCCCTTCGGATCGCTCTCCGTATTCAGCACCGCCAGAAAGTGCGGCAGGAGCTTTCCCGCTGCGTCTTCGACCGCAAAATATTTCTGGTGATCGCGCATCACGGTCACCAGCACTTCTTCCGGCAGCGCCAGGAATTGCGGATCAAACCCGCCGAGAATCACCGAGGGAAATTCGGTCAGATTCACGACCGTATCGAGCAAAGCTTTGTCTTCGCGCCAGCGCGCGCCAGGAATCGTGCGCGTCGCGGCATCGAGCGCCTTGCGAATCTGGTGCTCGCGTTCGGCTCGGCCCAGCACCTTCGCGGCTCGCAGCGCATCGATGTAGCCCGGGCCCGCTCTCGAAATGGTGACCGATTTATCCGCAAGAATCCGGTGCCCGCGCGAATGATTTCCCGCGCGAGTGCCGTCAAACTCCAGCGGAACCGTCTCGTCATCCAGCATCGCTACCAGCCAGCGCACCGGACGCACGAACCGCTCATTCGGCTTGCGCCAGTACATATTCTTCGGCCAGTAAATGGTGGAGATTTCTTTGGGAAGAGCCTCGCTGAGAATTTCGGCCGCGCCGCGTCCTTTCTTGGTGACGCGGGCCGAGATGTATTCGCCCTTGGAAGTGGTGATTTTCTCCAGTTGTGCAACGTCCACGCCGGCTTTTCTAGCGAAGGCCTGGGCGGCCGCAGTCGGCTGTCCATCTTTGTATGCCACCTGCACGGACGGCCCGGTAAGCTGCTCAACCACATCGGCCTGCGCGGCGGAGATTCCAGAAGCCATAATCGCGAGGCGGCGTGGCGTATCGAACGAGCGGACTTCCGCTGCGGATAACCGCTCGCGGCTCAACAGCAATCCGACGCGCTCGCACAATTCTTTCGACGCCGCGTCAATCATCCGCGCCGGAATCTCTTCGCACCCGATCTCTAGCAGGAAATCTGGCATGTCTTCAAACCATCCAGTTTCTCAACAACTGCAAACGCCGAATGTGATATCGGTCACAAGCGAGTGAAACTCTTCCCGATTCGGACAGCGCGCAGGAATTCAGGAGCCCACCGGCGATAATGCTTCGCGCTTCTGCTTCGGCTTTTTCTGAGCCACGGGTTCCGCTTCTTCGGATTTCTCCGCAGGCTCGTCCTTCTGCTGGTCCACCCATGCTTTCGCGATCCCGACGGCCAGCGCCCGCACCCGCGCAATCACGCCCACACGCTCAGTCACCGAAATCGCTCCGCGCGCATCGAGAATGTTGAACAGATGCGAGCACTTCAGGCAAAGGTCATACGCAGCCAGAAGCGGAAACCGCGCCTTGTCCCCAGCGGTTAACGGGTGAATAGTAAGCGGGTGCCCCACCCTTGTCTCTCCGTCCTTTGGAGAGACAGGATGGGGATTTTGACTCTCCCTGAACTGCCCATACTGCTCGATCAATCCCCTGCACTCCGCCTCATACAACTCGAAATGCTTCCACGCTCTGTCCACGTCGGCCGCTTCAAAGTTGTAGACGGAAAACTGCAACTCGTCGGCCAACCGCACGTCGCCGTATTTCACAACATGGCCGGACTCCGGATCCTTCGCCCACACGATGTCGTAGATCGAATCAACATCCTGCAGGAACGCCGCAATGCGCTCAAGCCCGTAAGTCAGCTCAGCGGAAATCGGAAACAGGTCGATGCCGCCGCACTGCTGAAAATAGGTGAACTGCGTGATCTCAAGGCCGTCGAGCATCACCTGCCAGCCGACGCCCCACGCGCTCAGAGTGGGCGCTTCCCAGTTGTCTTCTTCGAACTTGATGTCGTGGTCACGCAGGTCGATGCCAATCGCTCCCAGCGATTCCAGGTACAACTCCTGAACATTTTCCGGAGGCGGCTTCAGAATCACCTGCAGCTGCATGTGCTTGAACAGCCGGTTGGGATTCTCCCCATAGCGTCCATCCGCCGGACGCCGCGACGGCTGCACGTACGCCACTTTGTACGGCTTCGGTCCCAGCACGCGCAGAAACGTTTCGGGAGCCATGGTCCCAGCGCCCACTTCCACATCGTAAGGCTGCTGCAGCACGCACCCGCGCTCCGCCCAAAAAGTCTGCAGGCGCAGAACCAGTTCCTGAAAGGTCAACGGATTGGGCTTGGCTGGATGCACTGCTTCTTCGGCGTCGAAAGCTTAATCGTTGATTGTATCGGAAGGAGACGGCAGCCGTCAGCTAGCGGCTTTCAGATTGGACGTTGCGCCGACACAAATCTTATGTATACTCGCGCGGGTTCAAAAATTCAAAGAGAAACATCGTCGCATTCAAACCTGGGGGCGTGTATGCAGACGAAATGCAAGTGCTCTGTAGCGATTCCAATTGCCTGGATTACGCTGGTTCTTCTCTGTTTGTGCAACGCATGTCAGCGAGCACCGATTGCAGCCGCAAACCAGCCTGCCGCGTCGGTTCTCAACATGGACACGATTCCGCGGACGCCGGAGCGGATGGCCCGCGGGAAGTATCTGGTGGAAGGCCTGACGCAATGTTCTGGCTGCCACTCGGAAGTTGACTTCACGCAGCGTCCGGCGCTGCCAATACCCGAAAAAAAAGGCGGCGGCTATGTCTTTCCCAATGCGGAGTTGGGTCTGCCCGAGCCCAACCGCGTCGTGGCCCCGAATATCTCACCTGATCCGGACTACGGAGCGGGTAAGTGGAAGGACGCCGACTTTGTGCGCGCCCTGCGCCAAGGCATAGGTCATGACGGGCGCACGCTGTATCCGCTCATGCCCTATCAATACTTCCGCAATCTCTCGGACGAAGATCTGGCCTCGGTGATTGTCTTCGAGCGCTCCATGGCGCCTGTCCACATCGAGCGGCCGAAGACAGTCCTGTCTGAGGACATCAAGAAATTGTTTAGGCCCCTTCCGCCCGTGGCACACGTGCCCGAACCGGATCAGTCAGACCGCGTAACCTACGGGAAATACCTGGTGACGGTTGGGCACTGCGACGCGTGTCACACTCCGCAGGATGAGCAGGGTAACAACATCCCGGGCATGGACTTTGCCGGTGGCGGATTGCTGACTGGTGCGTGGGGGCCTGACCCGAACCAAGTGGTTACGGTAGCTTCGCTGAACCTCACCCCTGACCCGTCTGGAATTTCCTATTTTGACGAAAACATGTTCATCAACGTCATCCGCACCGGGACCGTCAAGGCGCGCCCTTTGTCCAACATCATGCCCTGGGCCTTTTTTCGCAATCTCAGCGACGATGACCTGAAAGCTATCTTCGCTTACCTGCGAACCCTCAAGCCGGTGCAGCACCGTGTGGACAACACGGAAGCGGCGCGCTACTGCAAACTCTGCCGCGGCAAGCACGGATTCGGAGACAGAAACTAGCCGGCAGCCAATACTGCCGCGATGATTGAGCCTTGCAATCGGGCAGGAGTCTAGATGATTTGCGTTGGCCAAGACTAGAACCCGCCATTCGCATCGTGACCAGCTTTTTTCTCAATATGCCGCTGCAAAAGGGTTGGGTTTTCTCTGCGAACTCAGCGATATTTCTCAGCGCACTCAGCGTTTAGGATCTTTTCCCGCGGAGCACGCAGAGAAATGCCGCAGAGATCGCAGAGGAAATCCGAGGCGAAAGAAACGTTCAGGCGCTGCTGATTTTTTCCAGCATGCCTGCGGTCACTAATTTTTTCTCAATATGCCGCTGCAAAATCTGAATCAGGAACTTCCGCAGATCAGCGCCCTGCGCCTTGGGCCAAGGCACTTCCGCAAAACTGTCCACCGGAGCTCGAAACATCTTCGCGGCCAGCATCCGCGACTCGCTGGAAATCTCCGACGACGCCAGCCGCTTATCTTCCGCACACATCAACCCGTCGGCCAGCGCATGAAAATAGGCGCGGCTCCCGTTCAAGTTGCGCCCGCAGACCACACATTCGGTCAACTCCGGCAAGAATCCCACTAGCCGCGTCAGCCATAATTCGAAATACGTGACCGGCATCCAGATGGCCTCTCCGGTCAGAACCTGCAGCACCGAAAGCGTCAATCTGAAGACGGCATCGTTGGCTTCCCGATCCGGCAGCAATTCGTCGAGCAGTTCGGCGACGTGTCCCAGCGCGACCGCGCGTGCATAGCTCACTTCCGACGCCAGCGGAGACTCCAGCACTTCGCACGCATCCAGCCGGACCAACTCCTGCCGCTCGCGCACGTCGTAGAAAGCGCGCACGTAGGTCAAAGGCTCCAATGCCCCGCCGAAGCGCCGCTTCGACTTCTTTGCCGACCGCGCCACGCCCCGCACTTTCCCCTCGGCGCGAGTCAACAGCGTGACCAGCAGATCCGCCTCGCGCATCGGATACGTGCGCAACACGATTGCTTCCGATTCTCTCAGCGCCATGGCGATTCAACTTGCATGCTGGTTTCTGGGACGACGACGGTCCGTCACGATCAACCCACCGCTATCCGTCCGGCAGTTTTCGATATACTTCCGAAATCGTGAAAAAAAGCTTTCCAGTCTTCCTCGTGTTGCTGATGTCCCTAAGTTATGCCGTCGCTTCCGATGTATCGTTCAACCGCATCAAGGTTCCCAACGCCGACGGCAAGCGTATCAAGGCCGTTCTGACCTTCAGCGATACGGACAAGGCCGTCGAAGTGCGTCCCCTCAAAGGAAAAGGCAATCCGGTAACGATTCCCTACGCGGAAATCTCCAAGTTCTCCTACGAGTTCACCATGCAGACCTCGAAGACTCACTGGCTCGAGATCCACTACACCCACGACCAGATCCCCAAGACTCTTGTGCTTCGCATGGACCGGCACAACTACCTTCGCATTCTCGACGCGGTAAAGACTCACACCGGCCAGGATGCGGAGGTCTTAGGAAACGCCGTCAAGCGCCACTAGGCTCGCCAAAAGAAATGGCGCGCGTCCATCGCGGACGCACGCCACTCATCGAACCCGTTCTTGCCATCGGCACGCCGATAGCGAACTAGCTTACCGCCCGTAATATTTCGCGTTCCGTTCGGTAAACGCATTCCACTTTTCCGGCAGATCGTCGAGCGCAAAAATCGCCGAGACGGGGCATACCGGAACGCAGGCGCCGCAGTCGATGCACTCCACCGGATCGATATACAGCAATTCCTCGGTCGCGTAGGCAGGCTCATCTTTCTTGGGATGAATGCAATCCACCGGACACGCATCCACACATGCGGTGTCTTTGGTGCCGATGCACGGCTCAGCAATCACATAGGCCATAAGGGTGTCAGTCTCCTGAGAGTTCTACGTTCATTTTACTACCGCAGCGGTTGAGCGACCCGCCATTCTAGCAAGAATTTCGGCAGCAGGTACAGCGAGCGAATTCCCGGAGGCGAAAACAAAACGGCCGGCAGCTCGATGCTGCCAGCCGTGTCTACTCTTTCGAGGAGAGGAATTACCGGTGCCCACCACCGTGTCCTCCGCCCCCACCGTGGCCTCCGCCTCCACCATGGAAGCCACCGCCGCCGTGGTACCCGCCTCCACCGTGGAATCCGCCCCCACCATGGAAGCTATTTCCGCCGCGGAATCCGCCGCCGCGATACCCGCTGCCTGCGAAGCCGTGGCCATATCCGCCTCGGGCATAAGCGCCGCCCCGAGCGTAACCGCGCCCATATCCTTCATGTCCGTAGCCCCATCCATGTCCGTAGCCCCAGCCGCCCCGAGCGTAACCACCACCCCAACCACGGCCATATCCGCCATTCCAGAACCATCCCGGATGCCCCCAGTGATACCACGGGCCCGCGCCAATAAATGCGCCGCCTACGAACCAGTCCGGACCGTAATAGCCGTAGGGTGCGCAAGCATACGGATAATAGTTGTAGTACCCATAGTCGCAGACCGGCGGGCCAGCCGCGTAGGCGGGACCGACTCCGATCCCAACGCTTACCTGCGCCTGCGAATACGCGAACGGCACCATCAGGATCGTCAGCAACGCCAAATATTTCATGTAACGCATATTCGAACCCCTGGCCCCGGTCCTAGCTTTTTGCTGGTTTCCGAAGCCTTCTCCGAGGCTGGCTCCCTTGCGGTTCATCTCACCATTGCCTCTACGTATTGGAACGCCGGAGGAGCAGAAAAGTTGCTAAAAACAGGGTGGTTGATTTCAGCCATGTCGGTTAAAATCAGCCACTTGCAGGAGACAGATGAACCAGGAATGGCGAGCCTAAACTGAGGCCATTTCCGCCTTCTCACTGGGCTCATACTCCACGATGTATCCCGCCACCGCGCTAGCGGCGACCGTCAGTGGCGAAGCCAGGTACATTTGCCCCGGACCGCTGCGGCCGGGAAAATTCCGGTTCTGCGCGCTGATCACCACCTGATCCGGACGCGTCGAAACGCCCGGCCCGGCATTGATGCAGGCACCACAACTGGGCTCGATCACGTGCGCGCCCGCCTGCCGGAAAATATCCAGATATCCTTTACGCAAGCAATATTCGCGTGTCTCCTGCGAGCCAAACTGAATGTAGAATTTCACCGAATCCACCACCCGTTTGCCCTGCTTCAGCGCGTCGGCCAGCACGAGCGCGTACATGTCCATATCTTCGTTCTTGCCCGCGGTGCACGTGCCGCCGTACGCGATCTCCACCGGCACGGGTGTGTTCAACTCGCGAACGTATTTGCCGTTTCCCGGATCGCCCGGCGTCGCCACCATGGGCGTGATGTCTCCCGCGTTGAGTTCGATCACGTGCGCATACTGCGCACCCGGATCGCTGTACAGTCCCTCGATCATGGCCTCGGCTTTTTTGCGATCCATGCCGCGCCGCTCCATCAGAAAATCGACCGCCTTTTTGTCCGGGGCAACGATGCCGGTGAATCCGCCGATCTCGGCCGCCATGTTGGTCATGGTCGCGCGCTCGTCCACGCTGAGTTCCTCGATCGCCTCGCCGGCATATTCCATTACCTTCGCGAGCGCCTTGCCGCTGCGCACGTAATCGAGGCTCAAAATCTTCAGGATGAAATCTTTCGCGGCCACATTCGGACGCCTCTTGCCGCGCACCACCACCTTCACCGACTCCGGCACTTTCACGCGAACATCCTTCGTGATCCAGGAATTGAACACGTCGGTGGTGCCGATGCCGAAGGCCACGCAGCCAATCGCGCCCACGTGCGGCGTATGCGAGTCCGAGCCGATGTTCAACTGCCCCGGCAGCGCGTAACTCTCGAGAACAATCGAATGGCAGATTCCTTCCGATCCTTTGCGGTCGGTCAATTCTCCGTGCAGTCGAATTCCCTGCTTCTTCGCGAAATCCTGCTGCTTGAGCTTGAGTTGCGTCGCCAGATCGAGCAGCCCCAGCTTTTTCTTCTCTTCGGAAATCACTTCATCGAGAAACGTCAGGTGATCGCGGAAGAAAATAATGCTTAAGGGATCGTTGACCTTGGCGTCCTTGCCCACATAGTGCTCAAAGAAAATCGCCGCCATGGGCGTGACGTACTCATGGCTGAACCGCAGATCGGCGCGCGCAAAGCCAGTATCGCCGGGCTTCACAGCCGACACTCCCACGTCACCTTTCTCGTTGATCATGTGCCGCGCAAAAATCTTCTCGGCCAGAGTCATCGGAGACGTACGATAACGGCGAACATTTCCCGTCATCTCGAGCTTCGCATCACTCTTGATCGCCGGCAAGAACGCTTTCCCCTGCATCCGCGCCACATTGAACGGAAACAGCCCGCCATACTCGATCACCTGCCGTGTAATCTCATCCTCTCCGGAGGTGAACTCGCTCAGCGGAATCTCTTCCCCGCTGCGAATGCGATCGATCAGCGAGAAGTTAGTCGAAGTCAGCAATCCTAGATTCTGGCAGTTCTGCTTGTAGATGCGTTCGATATTTTCGGCGATGACCACGCGAATCCCGGCGCACATCTCCGCATATGGAGATTGCTCCCGGCTCGAACCTTTCCCGCGCCGTTTCCCGCTGACCGCACACACGAATCCGCCGCGCTTCACGTCCCCGCGCCCGATCGGCGTCACGTTGCCGCATTTCAGCCCGAGATACGGAATCTCCCCCAGCGTCTCGTCGAAATAAAAGCAGTAATGCGCCGGCGTGATTTCATCGGTAGAAATGTCGTCGCGCAGCTTGGGATTGTTCGCCGGATTCTTGGTATCCCAGGCCAGGTCTTCGCCCGCCAGTTGCCGCTTGATGAGTTCCGGATCTTCGGTGAGAAAAAGGATGCGTCCCTGCAGCCGGACTTTATCCGGGCGCTTTTCAATCTTGCGTTCGAGAAGTGAGTTGATCACAGTGAACCTGAGGCCTTCCTGACTCGGCCGCCGGAGCGGATCGGCGTCCCCACAGGCACAATTGTAATGCGCCAAACTGCCATAACCACATAAGGACACGAAGGTTCACGAAGGGAACCCCTTGATTTCCTTCGTGCGACTTCGTGTCCTTAGTGGTTATGGCCTTGAGGCTTTGTAGACCCGAGGATCGGGCAGCACGTCCTCGCGTCCGGCAAAGATTTCCGAAAATTCGTGCAGCAGCGCATCGTGCACGATCCCGTTCGAGGCCAGCGTCTCCCGGCTATCCAGCAAGAATGCAGATCCATCGAAGCGGCTGACCCGGCCTCCAGCCTCTTCCACAATCAAAACTCCCGCCGCCGTATCCCACGGATTCAAATTAAATTCCCAGAAACCATCGAAGCGCCCGGAAGCCACGCAACACAAATCGAGCGCCGCCGACCCGGCCCGCCGCACCCCATGCGTCCGCAGCGTGATCTGGTGATAAAAGTGGATGTTGGGATTCTTGTGCCGCTTGTGGCTGGGAAATCCAGTCGCCACCAGGCATTCCTTCAACTGTGCCGTCTTCGATACATGAATCGGTTTCCCGTTCAGGTGCGCGCCCTTGCTGTGCTCGGCCGCGAACATCTCATCGCGCGTCGGATCGTAGACCACCCCGGCCACGCGCTTCCCGTCTGCTCCCGAGCGGTACTCCAGCGCCATCGACACGCAAAACACGGGATATCCATGAGCAAAGTTGGTCGTGCCATCCAGCGGATCGACATACCAGCGGTACTCGCTGCCGCGATCGTTGAGCCCCTGCTCTTCCCCGAGCACGTCATGCGAGGGAAATTGTTTGGCAATGCGCTCGCGGATGAGTGCCTCGGAAGCCCGATCGGCCGCCGTCACCAGATCGGCGTCGCCCTTGTATTCAATTTTCAGGCCTTGATGAAAATACTCGACGAGTAAAGCCCCGGACTCGCGCGCAATCGCCGACATCGCCGGCAAGAAGCTTTCGGGATGATGATCTGCCGGCATCGCACCTCGGACGTCGGATCTAGCTTCGTTTCCCGCCGTCTTCGGCGATGTACATGATTTCATGTTTGAAAATAAAGAGGTTCGGCGCACCCTCGCGTGTCAACCGCACCATGTTCCTGTCGTAGTATTCGATCCAGCCGCGAACCACCTGGCCGTCCATCAGTTTGACCGAAACCGATTTTTGTTTCTCTCCGAGCAATTTCAGGAACCCCGCCTCTTCGAACGTCTCTTCCGGTGGAGGAGTCCGGCCGCGCTTCGCGTTGGAATTCTGGTGAGACCGAAAAGCCATGCACAGATTGTACACAACTGCAGGCCGACTTAAATCCTCACTAAAGTGCAATGGACGCTGAACATACGCCGCGGCAGGATCAAACCGCGCGCCAACCGGGAGTACAATATCCCCAATTTCCTTCCTTGGTGTGAGGTGCAGCATGAAGAAATCCCTATGCCTGCTCGTCGTGGCGTTGCTCGGATCCTTCGTCTCGCTGGCGATTCCGCAAATCCCTTCGGGCCATCGCTTCCCCACTCCGCCGGAGGGCCAGAACCACGAAGACACCGATCCATCGCAGACTCTCCCGGCCCGCCGGATCGATTTCACGCAGGTGCAGAAAGAAGCGGACGACCTCGCCCGCGCCGCCGACTCAATACCATCGGATGTGGCCAGCGTCCGCCACGGAACGCTGCCCAAGGACATGCTCGCAAAATTGAAGGAGATTGAAAAACTATCCAAGCACCTGCGGAGCGAACTGAATCCCTAGGCCGATTCGTGCTCAGATTCTTGCAATAAGCTCTAGAAAATCACTTTGAGCTGAAACTCCATGGCGCGTGGCGCACCCATTGCATTCACGCCCGATCCCAGGCCCGTTCGCAAAAAGTTGCCATTCACTCCATGTTCGATAGAGGCGGTCGTGCCGTTGGGCGAACCCGGATCGCCGTTCAGGACGCTGGTGAAGGGAGACGACGGGCCCTCGAAATTGGAGAAGTTAAACACATTGAAAACCGTGACGCCCGGACGCAGCTCCAGCCTCTCTTTGAATTTGTAACTCCAGTTCAATCCCGCATCGAACGTCTTCAACCAGGCCTGGTTGATGGCGCCCGCGGGCGCGGGCTGTAACGGCACGCCGCCATTGATCACGCCGCCTAGAGCCGTCAAGTCGGCCTGCGTCATCTGCGTATTGGCCACAATCCCCTGACCGGCCGGAGTCAACTGGCCGACCTGGGTGAAATTGAAGGTGGTGATTCTGCCGTTCACACCGCGTGGTCCGAACGTGCGGCCGAAGTCTCCGACATTCGTCGTGGGCAACAGGTCGCCCAAGGTTCCATTCGAGCCAAAGGAACCGTCGCCGGTGCCATCGCCGCTGACATCCGTTTGAAAGATGCCGCCGGCGCCCCCGCGGGTAGGAAGCCGCAGGTCCGTCGCCAGCGGGCTTAAGAAGTGCGACATCAGGGTAAAGTGGAAGTGAGCCCGTAAATCCATAACGCCGGCAAAAGAAAGCTGAAACGTGCGGTCCAGCCCGTTCGGCCCCCGATAGCGCAGCGGGTCCGCATTGTCATAGGCGAAATTGATCAAACTGGAATCCGGCGAATTCGATATGTAGCGCGAGAATGTGAAAGAAGTCTCGAAATTTGCATGCCTCACAAAGGGAACGGGACGATTCACATCCTGCCTGTAATTCGCCTGCATCCCGGTGTACACCGAGCGCCCGATAGGAAACAGCATCTGGTTCGCGCCCACGGCGGGGTTGAAACCGGGGAAGGCCGCTTTGGGGCAAGCGAAGCCACCGCACAGCGCGTAGCCGGAATCCAATCCATTCGCGGCGTAATCGGCAATGCTGGCGGGGTGCGCCGGATTGGCCGGCGTCCCATAAGTCCCGTTGTCGTTCGTGCCGTTCCTGGGATCGTTCACACAGAGCGCCGAATAGGTCGACGTAATCGTGATTCCGACCCCGCAGTTGGCGATCACGGCCGCGATCGCCGCATTGGCGTTTCCAATATTGAGAGTTCGGTAATCGCCCACGTGATTGGTATCGACCGCGAGCAGACTATGGGTCGACACGCTGCGCAGAAAATTCAACTCTACCACCGCTCCGGCGTGGACTTCGCGCTGCACCCCGAAGTGCATCTGCAACGAACGCGGCGAGACGTAGTTGGGAGCTAGCAGACTTGTGCCGGTAATGTCGATTCCGTCCGCTCCCGCATTTGCAATATAAGCAGGGTTACTCGCAGTCCCCCCCGCCAAAGTCGCTGCCTGATATTGCTGCTGTAGAGCGATGATCTGCGAGGCCACGCTCCCAACCTCCGCCCCGCACAGGCTCGCCGAACTGATCGTCGAACTGAAGGGCAAAGTTTGCGGCGACCCTGACGAGCAGACGGGTACGGAACGCGGGAACAGCCCATGCGCCAGCCGTGCCGGACGATCGTACTGGCTATAGTTCCAGAGCGCATCGGCGTAGAACAGGCCGGCGCCGAGGCGAATCACGGTCTTGCCCTTCCCGGTCGGATCCCAGGTAAAGCCGGCCTGCGGAGCCAGGTTCGTGTTGGGCTGGTGCACCGCGTCTTCCAATCCGCGATAGGTGTAGAACTGGTTGGTGAAATCGAAATTGCTGAGGAATGGCACCGGACCCAGGTCGCTGTCGGTTCGCCCGGTGTCTCGCACGTAGCCGAGTCCCAAGGTCATGGTGAATGTCGGCGTTGCCTTCCAGGTATCTTGCACGTGCCACGTGATCCGGTTGTCCGGCCCGAAGCCGCCGCCGGGAAGCCCGAAGGCCGAGTGCTCGGAGGCGAAGCCCTGGCCGTTGCCCAGGTTTAAATTCGTGACCGGGTAATTCAATGGATTGGCGGCGCCGTTTGGAAACGGACAATCGCCTGCCGCCGCGCATGCCGGAGACGCATCGGGCGCGCCCACGAGCGGACCCGATCCGAGGAAGTTGGTATATCCGCCGGCCTGTATGCGGTTCAGTCCCACTCCCAGACTAAAGATGTGGTTGTTGTGCACGCGGCTTGCGTTGTAATCGACCTGCAGATTGGACTGCAGGGTCTGCTGTGGCGCCAGAATATTCGAGCCCGAGCAGAACACGTCAAGTCCGGGAGTCAAGCAATTCGGATCGCCCCCAATGCCCAGCGCAATCCCCGGCGCCGGATCGAAAACACCGGAACTGGCAACTGCGTTGGATAGGTCATCCTCGAATTTCATATATCCCAGGCGAATGCTGTGCTCGTATCCACCCTTGCTGAAATCGATGCCCACGGCGTGGCTGCGTGCATGATTCGAATTGCCAAACGTCTGGAAGGTGTCGGGAAGGAACGGAAGCAGGGAGTTGTTCTGATCGTAGGCGAAGCGATAGAAGACATGGTACTTTCCCGGTGACCAATCGATCTTGCCGACTCCGTCGGTTTCCTTAGACGGAGAGCTGAAACTTCCCGCCAGCGTCGTAAATGGCGCGCCCGGCACCACTGGTTGCAGCAGAGCTTGTTTTACGTGCTCGGCGCTCACAAAGAAAAATAGTTTGTCCGGGATGATTCGGCCTCCAACCGAGCCTCCGTACTGATTCCTCTGGAACGAATGGGCGAAATTGCCAGGCAGAGCGGCATCCAGGCTTTGATCACGGAAAAAATAAAATCCATCTCCATGCAAGTCGTTGCTGCCCGACTTGGTCGCAATGTTTACCGATCCGGCAGATGCCAGCTCGCCAGAAATATCGGGCAGGGATTGTTGCAGCGACAATTCTTGAACCGCGCCCAAAGGAACGTTCTGCGTGGGCCCACCCGCTTTTTCATCGCTGACATCGAGGCCGTCCATTTCGAAGCGAGTCTCGCGGCCAAAGGGCCCGTCGAAGGTCACCGAAGTAAATCCTTGCTTGGAGGGATACAGAGTTCCTGCATCGAATGCCTGCGTGTTCGGCGCGAGTCCGGCGAGAGCAAAGATGTTCCGCCCGTCAACCGGAAAATTATTGATCTGGAACATGGTGAACAGCGCCTGAATCGACGGCTGCTCCAGATTCACCGCCGGTACCGTCGGAGTCGGAAGCCGGACGACCGGAGAAGCCGGCCCAGCCTCAAGCTTCACGTTCGCGGTGCTGATGTTGTTGAGATGCACGATGATGCTGATCTCGGCAGTCTTAAATCCCGCGGACTCGATCCGCACCACATACTGCGCGGGATTCAGCGGACCCGAGGCGTACGTGCCCGTGGATGTCGTCGCGGTGGTGACCGTCTGCGCTGTGCCTTTGTTCGTGATCGTTACCCTGGCGGCTTCCACTTCGTCGCCGCCTGGATTGGTCACGGTTCCGACAATGCTGCCGGTACCGAGCGTCGCTTGCGCCAGCCCGAACGAAGATGCTAGCACAATGGCCGCCCCGGCGTACCGCGCAACGCGCAGTGCAAAACGCCGAGGCAAGTTCGAGATCGACATCGTCCACCTTCCTTATCCTGATGCTGCTCTTGAATTCCTGTCTTTACGGCCGCAGGCCACCCTTCGCGGCAAAAAAAATCCCCTTCTTCCCTGCCCGCCAGCCGCGCGCAGCAACGCTTCAGTTTCGCCTGAGAATAACTGCGTTGTTATGAGACAAGCGGGATCGCTCTGCAGCCAATCGCCTTTGCAGAACGAACCTGGGCTTCTTTCTCTACCTGCTCTACTTGCACACCCCTTGCATTTAGACGACGCTCCGGAAATCCATGCTCCGGAGGCAGATCAATCCCTGCATCTCGCTTTTGCTGCCTACATAGTTATATCGAAATGTCACGAAGAAAGGTTTTCCGATCTCAATCTTTTGAATGAGTCCAACTCCCGGCAACCATCTCGCTTTGCCGGAAATCTCTTCAAAATTCCGATTTCACCGTGTAGTAACCCGCCCGGTGCCGTACATGATACTCCGCCGATTCGGGCACCCCGGCAATGCTCACCTGGATGCGGCGGAACTCCGAGAACGACGTGTGCTGCGCCGGATAGTACGCCAACAGATATTGGGTGCGCAGTTCGTCGCTGATCTTGTGAAACGCCTCGTCAAGTTGCGCCGTAGAAGTCGCGTAGTAGTATTTTCCTCCGGTGTCGTCGGAGAGTTGAATGAGCGCGTGCTCGCCTCCCGTTTCGCGTCCCGCGCTGTTCTCGATGGGAACGATGATAATGGAATACACCAGCGCCTCCGCTTCCTCCGCCGCGCGCACCGCTTCTTTGTAGTCAACCCTGCTGATGGTGTCGCCGCCGTCGGTGATCAGCACAATCACCTTCCGTCCCTTGCGGCGATCGAGACTTCGCGAGATCAGATAGATGGCATCATAAAGCGCGGTGGCCGCGCCCACCCGGATGTGGTCGATGCTCTCGTCAATGCGCTTCAGGTCGGCCGTGTATCCGGCCGTCGCTTCCAGTACTACCTCGCTGAATCCATACACCGAAAGCCCATCCACCGGACGCATGATGGCATGCGCGAAGCGCTTCGCTGAGGCCTGCTCCAGCGGCAAATCGTGCCGCGTGCTCAGACTGGTGTCGATCGCCAGGGCAATTGAAAGCGGCAGCGCCGACTCCTTGTCGAAGACCGCGATCTTTTGCTCCTCGCCGTCTTCTTTCAGAACAAAATTTTCTTTCTTCAGCCCTCCTACCGGAGACCCTTGATCGTCGGTCACAGTCACGAACACGTTGACCAGGTTGACATCGACTTTCAACGTGGTGGAAGGCTGCTTCTGCGGCGGAGCCGGCGGCAAAGACTGTTGTGCCCGCAAGCCGCAGACCGCAAGAAACAGACTCACCAGCAGCAAGCTCGGGGCGGATTTTCTCATCGAGTGATGGAATTATACCTTTGCAACGTCGCGACCTCGACCTTCCCGGGACCGATCCAGCAACCGAGCAGAAGCCGTTCACTTAGATGCCGGCAAGAGATACGGGCTGCCTGAGGCTCAAGAATTCGCGCGCTGAATCTCCGCCGGAAAAGGCTCGCCATCCGCCCAAACGGCTCCGTCTTCGAAGAATTCCTTTTTCCAGATGGGGACGGTCCGCTTCAGCGTGTCAATCAGCCACCGGCACGCCTCAAACGCCGCCGCTCGATGCGACGACGCGACCGCAATTAGCACGCTGGTTTCCCCAATCTCCATCCGCCCCAACCGGTGCACAATGGCAACGTCGCGAGCCTGGAACTTCTCGAGCGCCTCAGCCGCAAGCTTCTCCAATTGCGCCAGCGCCATTTCCTCATAAGCCTCATATACGAGGTACATGGTCTTGCGCCCGCGCGTCTGGTTCCGCACCACGCCCTCGAACGCCAGAACGGCTCCATCCTCGCCGCGCACGAGCCCTTGAACCGTGGCCCGTGCTTGGATTGCCTCCCGAACGATGCGAGCGTAATGCTTCGCCGTCGTGTCGGGCACGTCTGCGGCAGATCCGCCACTCACCGGAGGCAACAACGCCACTTCATCGTTGGCAGTCAATTTCGTGTCGGGGCCGGCATATTGCTGGTTGACGGCAATCGCCACAAACGGCAGGGATCGTTTCAAACCCGCGATCTTTGCCTCGTAATGTGCAAGCACGTCGCGTACCGACGCCCCATCCCGCAGATCGATTTCCTCCGCAGGACGGCCCGCCATTTCTTTCAACATTCCGAAAAACAGCACTCGCACTCGCATCCGTTCCTCAGTGTACCCCGAGCCGGTGAAAGGCTGCCCGTTGCCCACAACGGGCTCCGCGCCGGAAATCATTACCGCTTCACGGAATATTTTCGCGTCTCTCCTGATCTTTTCGCGTGTTTCCCCATCTCCTCGCCGGTTCAACATCTTCTTAAAACTCAGACTGTTATAGATCTTTCCGCAACAACGGCACAAAGAGTGCTCACCAGGCCATGGGGACTTTTCCCAGGCCCCGTAACATGCCCACCCTACCCAGGTTAGTGGAGGCTCTCCATGCATAAAACTGCAGTTTTTTGCACATCTGCGATCGCACTATTTGTGTCAGCCTTTTTCTTGTTCAGTTGTAGCAGCAGCAAGTCCGCCTCGAATTCGCCCGGGATGGTCAATGTTCGCGTCAGCGATCCAGCCACTTGCTCCGGACCACAAGGCGCTTTCAGCCATATCTACGCCACCGTCACCGACGTTCAAATTAACGCCAGTGCCAGCGCTGGGGACAACGACTCCGGATGGATCGACCTCACGCCTTCCCTTTCCCAAAACCCGCAGCAGATTGATCTGCTCGGCCAAGCCAACAACCAGTGCTTCCTGGCCACGTTAGGCGCGACGACTGCGTTGCAGCCCGGCAGCTACCAGCAGATTCGTATTAATCTCGCCAGCAACAGCTCATCAGTGACCAACAATGTGTGCGCCAGCACCGCCAATTGCGTAATGCTGTCGAGCAGTCCCAACACAGCGCAACCTCTGCTGTTGTCCAGCGAAGCCAAGACTGGAATCAAGATTCCTTCCGGCCAAATCGCCGGCGGACAATTTGTGATCGCCGCCGGAGAAACCAAAGATCTCGACATCGACTTCAACGCCTGCGAATCCATCGTGTCCGAAGGCAACGGCCAGTTCCGCCTCAAACCCGTGCTGCACGCGGGTGAAGTGAGCCTGACTTCCACTTCGATCAACGGAACCATCGTCGACAGCATTACCGGCCAGGCAATCACCGGAGGCACCACCGTTGTAGCCCTTGAGCAAACAGACGGTTCCGGAGTCGATCGCGTGATCATGGAAACCGTCACAGACTCCTCCGGCGCATTTTCGTTCTGCCCCGTCGCGGCCGGAACCTATGACGTGGTCGCTGCCGGAGTCAGCGGCGCGCAGGTCGCCTACGCCGCCACAGCGATTACCGGAGTGCAACCCGGGAACGCGCTCGGCACGGTGCCTCTCGTGGCGGAGACTGGATCCGCTACCGGTCCCGCTTCGATCACCGGAGAAATCACGACCAGCACAGGCAGCGCTGCCACTGCCGCGGACATCTCGCTTTCGGCCTTGCAGCCGATCAGTTCTTCGCTCCTCGCAACAATTCCGCTCGCCTCACAAGCTTCCGCAACCGCGAATCTGAGCACTGCTGCAGGAGCCAGTTGTCCCGCCAATACAGATTGCGCGACGTACACGCTCTCAGTCCCCGCGCTAAATCCGAGCATCGGAGCTTTCACCGCGGCTGCCAGCCAGAAACCGGCTGCGCCCGCTTCGGGAGCGGTCACTTATACGCTGGACGCCCACGCATTTACCACCGACGGCACCAGTACACCTGATTGCAGTCCCTCGGACCTGCAAACCAGTTCGACTACCACCAACACGCCGATGACAGTGACCGCGGGCGCGAGCACTTCGGCCGCAACGCTCGCATTTTCTGGCTGTCAATAAGACCGATTGAGCCGTGGCGTGCCACCAATCCAAAGACCAGCCCATTCCAGGCTGGCCTTTGTTTCTTCTGAGGGATTAGCCTTAGCTGCTAGCGCTCAACTCTTGCGCGGCGTCATCCCGAGCGGAGCCCCGTTTCAGCAGCGGCGTCATCCCGAGCGGAACCGCTTTTCAGGCGAAGCGAAGGATCTCCCGTGCTGCAGAACCAGATCCTCGAAGACGCAACGGGAATGGCACGACTTGATCGTACCGCGCGGTAGGTAATAGCACAAAAATCTACTCTGGGGTACGGTACTTCGGTCATTTGACCGGTCGAGCAGCTGGGGGTAATCATTACCAAACAAACACATCGAACGATGAACTGTAGGTTGTTATGTCTATTGGGTTTGATGAACAATCAAGGAACTAACAGAGCACACGCTACGCATTTCAGTACGAGGCTCGCACAATTTGCTATGCAATTCGGTAGACAGCACCGGCGAAATCTCCTTATCTTATTGATACAATTATAGTTAACAGAATAATAGTTGTGGCTCTCCGCTTGCATTGTTGCTAGGATCGCACACCGGTTCCCGAGAAGGGACTCGTGTGTTCATATCTTCACTCGTACCCTGAAAACCAAAGAGGTCTTGAGATGCGCGGAAAATCCTTCCTTCTCGTCTGCCTTTTCGTCCTTCTGGCGCTTGCGTCTTATTCCATCGCTCAAACTGCTTCCATTAACGGAACAGTTTCCGATACGACGGGTGCGCTCGTCGAGCATGCCAAGGTAACCGCGCGCAACACCGCAACTAACGCGGCCCGCGAAGTGTTCTCTGGAGCCGCCGGCGCCTACGCCATCTCGGAACTCCCTGCCGGCCCCTACCAGCTCACGGTCGAAAGAGATGGATTCCGCTCCGCGCAATTTCGCGCTCTGAAGCTCACCGTCGGTCAGAACCTCACCGTCAATGCCAAGCTCGAGGTCGGCGCCACTGCGGAGCAGATTACGGTGGAAGGCGCAGTCGTACCGATCGACACCACCGATGCCGAACTCAGCAACGTCGTCGAGCACACGCAGATGACCGAACTCCCGCTGATCCTGCGCGATCCCTACCAGTTGGTGCTGCTGGCGCCGGGCACGATGCAGTCTGACTCGGGCCTGGGCGGTTTCTCGGTGAATGGAGGCCGCGAGCGCAATAACAATTTCATGCTCGACGGCGCCGACAATAACGACACCGAGGTTCCGGGCGGCTCAAGCGGACTAACCGCGCAGAATCCCGATTCCACGCAGGAATTCCGCGTCATCACCAACAACTTCGCCCCGGAATTCGGCCGCAACAACGGCGCGGTGATCGACGTGATCACGCGCAGCGGCAGCAACCAGTTCCACGGCGACGCGTTTTATTTCGGACGCTGGGATGCGCTCGGCGCGCGCGACTACTTCAACCATTACACGGCCGGCGCCCTCCAGCCCAAGAATCCCTACATCCGCAACATCTATGGCGGATCGTTCGGCGGACCGCTGGTCAAAAACAAAACCTTCTTCTTCCTCAACTACCAAGGCGACCGTTTCGTCACCAATCTGACCAACAACTCGACCGTGCCCACATCGGCCTTCGAAAGCGGCATCTTCACCTACACCAATCCTTTCACGGGAGCCACCCAGCCGCTGAACGTCACTACGCCCAATAGCGGCAACAACAACACCGGCGTGGGGCTGGATCCGGTGATGCAGAAGATTTTCGGAATCTACAATTCTGCCATCGGGACCCTGCCCACCGCCCCGACCGGCGACGGCATCACCGGCACGCTGTTTTTCCCCAGCGAGTCGCGTGAAAAAGATGAAGACGCGACCCTCAAGATCGACCAGAAAATTACCGACAGGCACAATCTCTCGGCCCGGTTCATTTACAGCTGGTTCCACGATCCCAACTCGGGCCACTACGATTTCCTTCCCGGCAACATTGGCGCGCTCGCGGCGTTCGACCGCAGTTCCGGACTTGCCCTGAATCTGACTTCGAATTTCACCACCACCATCGTCAACGAGCTCCGTCTGAGCGCGAACCGCACCAACCAGGGATATATCTGCACCGGCGTCGGCTTGTTCGACAGCATCGGATTCGCAGATCAAGTCGGCCGCGGCGCCGATTTCACGCTGCCCGTGCTGAATGGCAATGGCCTGGGCTTTGGTTGCCAGGTTCTCGGAGATGCCGACGGACAGGGCCGGAAGAGTGGCACGTACCAGTACGGCGACAATCTCACCAAAGTCATCAACCAACACACCCTGAAGTTCGGCGGAGAATTCCGCGACGTCTACTCCAACAACTTCACCGACTTTGGCTCGCGCGGCACCTTCACCTTCAACATCTACAGCCAGGATGGCATTGCTCCCCTGCAGGGCCTGCAAAGCGGTATCGACAATCTCGATCTCGAAGACATCACCAGCGCGCTTCTGGGCCTGGTGAACAGCCAGGCGCAATACCAGTTCTTCAGCAAAACGTCAGCCCGCCAAGCCAACGACGAGCTCGACTTCCGCCAGCGCGAGTGGGGAGTCTTCGCCCAGGACGAATGGAAGGTCCTGCCCAACTTGTCGTTGACCTACGGCTTGCGCTGGGAATACTACGGGGTGCCGTTTGAAGCGCACGGCAATCTCTCGAACCTGTTTCAAGACGCCAGCGGCCCCGCTCCAGCGCTGGCCGGCGGAGGCAATGGATTCACCTTCGTTCCCGTCGGACCGGGAACGGGCCAGCAGCTTTACGCCAGCTACCACAATGATTTCGAGCCGCGCTTTGGCTTCGCCTGGGATCCATACAGGAACGGCAAAACCTCCATTCGCGGCGGCATCGGTGTGTTCAGTGATCGCGTCTACGGCAACCTGGTCAGCGACGCGCGCGGCAACCCTCCGTTTCAGCCTAGCTTGTACAATTACGTGGCCAGTACCTTCGGGCCGAACTCGAACGCTCAACTGCAGAACCAAACCGCCCCGGCGCAGCTGATCCCTTCCCCGGTGGTGACCAATCTTGACCCCAGCACGTTCCTTGGAGGCCTACTCTTCCCAGACATCTTCGCCAACAACATCAAGCCGCCGGAAGTCGTGAGCTGGAACGTCGGCGTCCAGCATGAAATCGCTCCGAAACTGACGCTGGAAATGAATTACGTCGGGAACCACGGCACCCGCATTTTGCGTGTCGTGGACGGAAATGCTCCGCAACCGAACATAGTGAGCAATCTGGTCAACTACTGCTCGGACCCAACGAACGTCTACGGCTGCTCCAACTCCACCCTTCAGTACAACGCTCTGTATTACGGCTATGAGATCGGCGCGCTGCCCTTCGATGCCGTCAATAACAACGCATTCCTGCACACCTTCACCGACCAAACCTCAGGCCACTCCTGGTACAACGGATTGCAGGCTCAGGTCACCGAGCGCGCCTTCCACGGCCTGCAGGCACAGCTCTCCTACACCTGGGCGCACGCGATGGACGATTCGTCCGACCCGCTGAATACCACCACCGGAAACGGCAATTACCCCATCGATTCCTACGCGCTGTACCGCGAGAAGGGCAACTCGGGTTTCGACGTTCGCCAGCGCGCGGTCATGAACTTCGTTTACCAGCCGCGCATCGGACGGGGAACGGGCTTTCTCAATCACGGCCTTGCCGGCCGCGTGTTCGAAGGCTGGGAGATCGGAGGCATCGCCCAGTGGCAGACGGGAACCCCGTATGACATCTTTGCCCCACTGGACACCCTTCATACCGGATTTTCCGACCGCGCGACCGTGGTGAACGCCGCAACGTTGAAACAGATTCCCTCCACCGGCAAGATCGGTGCCAACGGCGGAGTCTTCACCGGATTCAATGTGGCGGCGTTCAATCCAGAAGATGGCAGCATTCCGATTCCCTTTGGCATTCCCTCCAACACCGTGCGCAACAACTGGTATGGGCCGGGAGTCAACCGGTGGGATGTGAACTTCGCCAAGACCACCTCGCTCACTGAAAACGTGAAGCTTCAGTTCCGGTTCGAGTTCTACAACCTGTTCAACCGCACCTGGTTCAGCAAGCCGGACAACACCCTGGCGGACGCGTTTACTACAGGAAACTTCAGCTACAGCACGTCGACGGTGACGCTGCCCGACTACACGACCAGCGCACGCCAGATGCAGATCGCAGCCAAGCTGACGTTCTAACCCGCTTCGCGCTGCAAAGAATGCGGCCCGCGAAAACGAAAAGGCCAGCCTCATTTGGAGGCTGGCCTTTTCAGTCCAGAACTACATCAAGCCTGCGTAAGAACGCGGTCGTGAACCGGCTCCGGTTCTTTGACCGGCGGCGTCGGAGGAATGATCTTGGCCGCCGTGCTTCCCGCTACCTCCGGCAGCGAAACGCTGAAAGCCTCCTCAATGGTCTTCACATAGTGCACTGTGAGGTTCTCCAGTTGCTCCGGCGAAAGATCCTCTTCCACGTTCATTTTATTTTCCGCGGGCAGAATCACGTCGCGCACACCCGCGCGTTTCGCGGCGAGCACCTTTTCCTTGATTCCACCGACGGGCAGAACATTCCCGCTCAGCGTGATCTCTCCCGTCATCGCAAGCAGCGGAGTAATCCGCTTCTTGGTCAGCAGCGAGACCAGGGCCGTTGCCATGGTCACGCCCGCAGACGGACCATCTTTCGGAATCGCGCCCGCGGGCACGTGGATGTGAATGTCGTGGCTGGCAAAGAAATCTTCCGCCACGCCCAGACGATCCGCATTCGACCGCACCCAGGTCAGCGCGGCCTGCATCGATTCCTGCATAACCTGGCCAATCTGCCCGGTCATCGTGAATCCGCCTTTGCCTTTCATAGCATTGGCTTCCACGAAGAGCACGTCGCCGCCCGACGGAGTCCAAGCCAGTCCCACAGCCACTCCCGGCCGCTCCGTGCGCTCGGCAATTTCGCCTTCGCTGCGGATCTTGATTCCGCCCAGGAACTCCTGTACGACTTCCTTGGTAACGATGAGCTTCTCGCTCTTGCCCTCGGCCAGGCGCCGCGCCTGCTTGCGGCAAATCGTGCCGATGGTGCGTTCCAGGCTGCGCACGCCCGCTTCCCGCGTGTAGTGTCGGATCACGTAGCGCACCGCCTCTTCCGGAAACTCGATCTGCTCGGTGGTGATTCCGTTCTCATCGATTTGTCGCGGGATCAAATATTTGAACGCGATGTGAACTTTCTCTTCTTCCGTGTAGCCCTGCAGTTCAATGATCTCCATGCGATCGCGCAGCGGCTCGGCAATCGGATCGAGCATGTTCGCGGTCGTGATGAAGAGCACCTTCGACAGGTCAAACGTCACATCGAGATAGTTATCGCGGAACGACGAATTCTGCTCGGGATCGAGCGCCTCCAGCAAAGCCGAAGCCGGATCGCCGCGGAAGTCGCGCCCCACTTTATCGATTTCATCCAGCATGAAGACGGGATCTTTCGTCTCCGCGCGCCGAATCCCTTGAATGATCTGCCCCGGAAGCGCGCCGATGTACGTGCGACGGTGCCCGCGGATTTCGGCCTCATCGTGCACGCCGCCCAGCGACAGCCGCACGAACTTGCGTCCCAGAGCTCGCGCGATCGACTTTCCGAGCGACGTCTTGCCCACGCCCGGAGGTCCCACAAAGCACAGGATCGGTCCTTTCATATTCGGCTTCAACCGCCGCACCGAAAGGTAATCGAGAATGCGGTCTTTCACTTTTTCGAGATCGTAATGGTCGGCGTCGAGAATCTCCTTTGCCTTCGGAATCTCGATCTCCTGCCCCGAGGTCTTCGCCCAAGGCAACACCGCCAGCCACTCGATATAGTTGCGCGTCAGCGAATAATCGGCTGCCATCGGCGACATGCGCGACAAGCGCCCCAATTCCTTAAGAGCTTCTTTCTTCACTTCATCAGGCATGCCCGCTTCTTCGATCTTCTTCTTGAGATCTTCAACGTCGCGCTGGCCTTCGTCCTGCTCACCCAGTTCTTTCTGGATGGCCTTCATCTGCTCGCGCAGGTAATACTCGCGCTGCGTCTGCTGCACCCGATCCTGCACTTCGCTCTGAATCTTGTTGCGTAGTTGCTGGACTTCCAGTTCCTTGGCCAGGTGCTGGTTAATCTTTTCCAGGCGCACATGGATGTCGAGAGTCTCGAGCGTGTCCTGCTTGTCGGGCGTCGACAACGATGGCAGTGACGATGCGATGAAGTCGACCAGCCGTCCCGGTTCGTCAATATTCATCGCGACCGTCGACAGTTCGTCCGAGAGCGTCGGCGATCCGGCAACAATTTGCTGGAAGAGCGTGAGCACGTTGCGCTGCAGCGCTTCGATTTCCGAAGTCGCGAGCGGCGTCGCGCCTTCCGGCAGCGTCGAATAATACGCGCTCATGAACGGCGCCAGCTGCGTGAACTCGCCCAGCTTTATCCTCTCCAGGCCCTCGGCAAACACAAACAGGCTCTGGTTCGGCATCTTGACAACTTTGTGCACCACGGCCGAGGTTCCGACCGTATAAAGATCGCTGGGCTGGGGCGCGTCCACCCGCGCCTCGCGCTGCGCCACCACTATGATGGTCTTGTCTTCCCCGAGGGAATTGATCAACTGCACCGAGCTTTCCCGCCCTACCGTCAGTGGCAATACGGCGTGGGGGAACAACACCGTGTCCCGCACCGGGAGCACGGGAAGCGCCTTTTGTTCATTTGTTTCCTTAGGTTTAGGAGTGCGCTCGACTGGCATCTGCTGGCTCATTATTTCTCCTTGAGTGTAACTCGCTCAAGTTTAGATGATATCCCGACAGGAAAGGTTTCAGCCGCGGCCAAATCACTTCCCGCAAGAGCTTGAATTCTATTCCGTTACCGCTTCTATGGAATGTGTCTAAGGTGCAGAGGCTAACGCGGAGGATGCCTGCGTGCAAGCTCTAAATTGGGATGAGGCGAGTTTCAAGGTTTCAAAGTTTCAAGGTTTCAAAGACTCAGGGTCTCGCGGCTCGGCCACAACTCTTATCACTCTTGGTTCTTAGTCCTTGAAACCTTGGAACCCTGAAACTTTGAAACCTTAACCTACGCTTCCGGATACACTCCCAACACCTTCACAAACTCAGCCACTTCGCCCAGATGCCGCAGCGCGTTGCGCGCCGGTTCGTCATCCCCGCGCAGGAAATCCACATAGAAGACGTACTCCCACGGACGCCCGCGCATGGGCCGCGACTCGATCTTGCTCAAACTGATGTCGCGCAGCGCAAACACGCTCAGCGACTTGAACAGCGCCCCCGGCACATTCTTCACCTTGAAGGCGATGGAAGTTTTATTCGCTCCCGCCGGAATCAGCCGCCGAGGTTTTTCCTTTGAAACCTTGAAACCCTGAAACTTTGAAACCTGTCGCTGTTGAAATCGCATCAGAAAAAATCTTGTAAAGTTCCGCTTGTCGTCCTCGATGCCCGCTTGCAGAACTTTCCCCCCATACTCGCGCACGGCCTGCCGCCCGGCGATGCCAGCCGCATCTTCCAGCTGGTTCTCAATGACGTGCTTCACGCTGCCGGCCGTGTCGTAAAAAGGCACGGCCTCAATCTGCGGATGCCGCCGAAAAAAATCCCGGCACTGGTCGAGCGCCACCGGATGCGACAGCACGCGCCGCACTGACTTCAGTTGCACGCCCGGCGCAGCAATCACGTTGTGGACGATCCGCAGCAAATATTCGCCCCGCACAAACACGTTCCGCGCTACCAGCAGGTCGGCGTGTTCGGCCACGGTTCCGGCCAGCGTGTTCTCGATGGGAATCACCGCCGCATCGACCGATCCTTTTTCGACGCGGTCAAACACTTCCGCCGATCGCGCGCAAGGCACGACTGTAGCCCGCGGCAGCATCTTCCCGGCCGCTTCGTGGCTGAACGAACCCAGTTCTCCTTGGATAGCAACTTTCATGGTCAAGGCAAGTTATCTGGAGAAGCCGCCGCAGCGCAAATCATTTCTGCCAACGGCGTTTAACGCTTCTCATCCAATTCTTTCTTCAGCACCAGCGCATCGACGCCGTTCGAGTAATACCGCGGCCAGGTTCGGACGACGCTGTATCCGTGGCGCTTGTAGAACGACAACGCCGACAGGTTGTCGACCGCCGTCTCCAGGCCCACCGCCCGTGCCCCGCCGAGTCTTAGGCGATCTTCGGCCGCCCGCAGCAACATCGACCCGATGCCCGAGCGCCTGCCGCCGGGGCTCACATCAACGGTGACGATATGCCCGCTCGCCCCGCTATGCCCCACGATAAAGCCGCGAATGCCGCCGTGTTCGGCGTCTTCCGCGACCAGCGTGAACGCTCCCCGCTGCCGAATGTAAGCCCTGAGTTCCGGTTTCGAATATGAGATCCCCGCCGGAAAGCATTCCTGGTCCATGCGCCAAAGCGCCTCAAAATCCTCCGGCCGGAAGTCGCGGAAGGTTATGGCCACGCCGCCATTGTAAAGCCGCACTCCGGCAGGCGCCTTGGACACCGCTGCCGCCCCCTGCGCCTAACCGATTTGCTTCCCTTTTCCAAATTTCCACAGTCCACACCCGGCCCCGAAAAAAAATACGTTTCTACCACTTTTGCCCCCTTGCCGAAGCCGCAACCTCGGACGTACCATCGGCATCAGAGGTGTGAGCGAAGACGTTTGTGGGACGCCTTCTAGTCATCGACGTTGTCTGTGCGATTGCGGCTCTGGGGCTCTGGTACGTTCTCTTCGCCGCTTACAATCGCCGCCGAGGCGCGGAAGCTCTCCGCTGGGTTCAGTCCGCGTGTGCCGGTAAGGGACGCATTCTCGATTCGCGTTGGCTCAACAGCTACCGCCTCTCTGCCCGCTTGCACTTTCCTTCCCGCAGTTTTGAAAACGCCCACGTCACCATGAAGTTCCGCCCGCGGCCGCTGCCCGTGCAATGGATGGTCAACCGCCTGCGTAAGCAAAAAGAAACGCTGACCTTTGAAGCCGATCTCGGAGGTTCTCCCAGCTTCCATCTGGAAGTCGTGCGGCATCGCTGGTGCGCCCACAGCCACGGCATCACTCCGCGCAAGCGCTCGCAGCGCGAATGGGAAATTTACGAGCCCGGCCCGATCATCCTCACCACGCGCACTCACTGGAAAGAGGACGCAACTTCCGAGCTCAATACGCTGATGACCGTCCGCCAGCAGGACGTCCTGCAAGTCCGCTTCCGCCCCGAGTCTCCGCAGTTTTCGGCGACCATCGCCCTCGATGCTCTCGACGATCCCCTCGCCGCCGCCGGCTTCCTGACCACCCTCCGCGAACTAGCCGCCGGCGCTTCAGCCCACCGCCAATAGCAGCGCGACGACCACGAAGGACACGAAGTTTCACGAAGGAAAATCATCTGTAGCTTTTCCTTCGTGTGACTTCGTGTTCTTTGTGGTTATCGAAGTTTTGGAAAACCGGGCAACAAAAACCGCTCAGATTTCCGCGCCGAATACGGTAGACTGCGCACATGGCTCTTCGCCAGGGGTCCATCCATCTTTTTCGCTTCTCGGGAATCGACGTATTCCTGCACTGGTCGTGGTTCGTCGTCGCCATCTATGAAATTGAGTCCCGCGCCGGCAGCTACTCCTCCGTGACCTGGAACGTCCTCGAATACGTGGCGATTTTTTTAATCGTGCTGATCCACGAATTTGGACATGCCTTGGCCTGCCGCCAGGTCGGAGGCCGAGCGAACCGCATCGTTCTGTGGCCACTCGGCGGCGTCGCCTACGTCGATCCTCCGCCGCGTCCGGGCGCGACCCTGTGGAGCATCGCTGCCGGACCGCTGGTAAATGTCGCCCTGTTGCCTGTGTTCGGAGGACTTTATTTCCTGGCTCGCTCCTCGGGATGGGCGTACACCATGCCCGACATATACAAGCTGATCCGCGCCGTTTTGTACATCGACGCAGGCCTTCTCATCTTCAATATCCTCCCGATCTACCCGCTCGACGGCGGCCAGATTCTTCGCTCTCTCCTGTGGTTCGTCCTGGGCCGCGCCCGCAGCCTGATGGCAGCCACCGTTATTGGCCTGCTAGGCGTCGCCGGCTTTATCGCGCTCGCCTTTTTCAGCAAAGACGTGTGGCTGGCCGCGATCGCCGTCTTCATGCTGATGAATTGTTGGGGAGGCCTGAAGCACGCGCAGGCTCTTCTTCGCATGTCGAAACTGCCACGCCGTCAGGGATTCTCCTGCCCCACCTGCGACACCGCGCCCCCAACTGGCCCGTACTGGAAGTGCGGACGCTGCGGCCAGCCCTTCGACACTTTCGCGACAGGTGCCGCCTGCCCCAACTGCCACACTCAATTCCCGGCGACGCAGTGCCTCGACTGCGGCCGCCAGCATCCTCTACCCGAATGGGCCGGACAGACACTGGTCGGAGCTAGCGCTGGGCAATCCACCAGATGAAGCTATGTCGTCGGCAGCATTCTTAACTCGAAATAAATCCCTTTTATCGCTTGCATCAGCTTTTTCGATTGGCTGCACCCCTCCCTCCGCGCTATCCTTCCGTGTTCCAAGCGAATGTGTTGAAACCAGCCATTTCAACTCCCCTGTTTCCGTGATGTATTTTTGCCCAAATCATAGTTTCAACATTTGAAGGAGACTGAACGACATCCATGCCCACTGAACTGCGCAATTTCCTGGCACTCTCGTATGACGAACTCGAAGAACTCAACCTCAAGGCAAAGGAGCAGCGCAGGAACCGCACCGCCCCCGGCAGGGTCCAGGAAGATCGCCTGAAATATCTGACCGACGAAAAGCGGATCAAGGCCGTGACCGTGCTCTTCAGCGACCTTGAAGGCCGCCTGCACATGCTCGACTATGACAAGAAGTTCCTGTTGAAGAGCTTTGACAACCTGACCTTTGATGGCTCGTCGATACGCGGCTTCACCGCACAGCGCGAAAGCGATTTGCGCCTGGGCATCGACTGGGGCGCATTCTACTGGGCTCCGGCCGACGTGTTCGGCCCCGGCAAGGTTCTCGCTTTCGGCGAAGTCATCGATAAGAACGGCGAACCTTACAGCGCCGACATTCGGAGCGTGCTGAAATTGTTCGCCGCCGAGCAGCATAAGAAGAACGGCTACACGCTCAACGCCGCCAACGAAATTGAAGGCTTCCTGTTCCAAGGACCGGACGCCGAACGCCGCTATCACGATACCGGCAAGTTCGAATACGTCAACACCGGCGGCTACTATCACTCGCTGCCCGGCGATCCGCTGCGCACCTTTATCGACACCACCGCCGAAGTGCAGCGCTCGATGGGCTTCCAGAATGAGAAAGACCACCCCGAGGTCGCGCCCTCGCAGTTTGAAATCAACTATGGCTACGGCGAGGTCGTCGCGGCCGCCGATCAGATTCAGCTCTACAAGCTGATTTGCCGCCAAGTGGCTCGCAACATGGGACTCACGGCCTGCTTCCTGCCGAAGCCGGTTGTGGGTGTGAACGGCAGCGGCATGCACACCAACGTTTCGGTGAGCGGGAACGGGAAGAATCTGTTCTGGGATCCCAAAGGCGAAGAAAAACTCAGCAAGCTGGGCTATGAATTCCTGGACCGCATCCTGACTCATGGAAACGACCTGTGCCTCATTTTCAACTCGAGCGTCAACGCGTATCGCCGGCTCGATCCGCACTTCGAAGCACCCAACCAACTCAAGGCCTCGGCGGTGGATCGCGGAGCCATGATCCGCATTCCCATCGGGAATGAGCGCAGCATGCGCACGGAAGTCCGGGCAGTGGCGCCCGACTCGAATCCCTATCTCGTGCTGCTGGGAATCTTCAAAACGGGACTGGAAGGAACCACAGCGAAGATCAAGGATCTCCGCTCGGGGAAAGAGCGCTACCTGCCGGACAACATCTACACGGCGATCGAGAATTTCCGCAACGCCGACTGGACGACCAAGCTGTTGGGCGAAGACGTGAAGGCGCGCTATGCCGATTTGAAGCAGGCCTCGGCCGACCGCTGCCCACGACTGCTGGGCACGGTGGTTAAACCTGCCGAAGTCCAATTTCACCACGAAGTCTACAACCAGTTCCTCTGGAATCTGTTCTAAACATCACGCAGTTCTGCCCGTGCCCTGGCGAAAGCCAGGGCATTTCCCTATAGTGGGGGAACTCCTTCCCAGAAGTGGGTCTGATGGCGATAACCGCGCTTCACCCACCCTTTTCCAACCTGAGCCGTCTATCTGAGATAGCTGAACTTTCAGGGCCGGGTAGACGTATCTCTATCCGGAGGGAGTTGTTCTGTGCCTATCGGCTCTGAAGGGATTCTTGGCCCGAATGAACCCCGGCTTCCCATTGCCGAAGTCCGATTTTTCAGCGGCATGGGTGCATCCCCTGAGCAACGGTGCATCTAACATGACGAGCCGCGGCCCACTTTTCAGGACTCGTATTTTTTATCTTTGAAGATGTTCCCTGCGATCTCTGCGGTCTTCCTCTGCGTTCTCTGCGGTAAAAGCTTCAACGCAGAGGACGTCGAGGACTGGCAGAGCTCACCGAGAAAGTCCTAAGCCGGCAGCAAGTGAGCTGATCATGCGAACGGTACTCGACATCTTCGCGCAAATCATTCGCAACTTGTGGTCGCACAAGCTGCGCTCCTTCCTCACCATGTTCGGAATCGCTTGGGGCGTAGGTTCCCTGCTCTTGCTGGTGGGAGTCGGCGAAGGCTTCCGCTCCGGCAATAAGCGCGAACTGGCGGAGTTCGGCAAAGACATCATGTTCCTGTTCCCCGGCCGCGCTCCCGCCATCAAGGGCGACATGAATTCCGCCCGCTCCTATCTGCTCACCTACCAGGATTATCGCGACATCCGCCAATCCGGCCTGGTCCGCAATGCCTCCCCAGTCATCTCCCGCAACGACCTGCACGAGGTCAGCGAATTCGCCACCGGCAGCGGCGAAATCCTGGGCGCCGATCCGAATCTCAACGAGATCAGTTACCTGCCGCTGAAAGAAGGCCGTTGGCTCGATGTACTGGACGGCACCCAGCACCGCAATGTCATCGTCCTCGGCAGCGAACTGCAGAAGACGCTTTTCCCTGGCCGGCCCACGGTCGGCTCGTTCATCCTGATCAACGGGCTGCGCTTCGAAGTGATTGGCAGCATGCCGCACCTCGGCCGTGGTGACAACCTCTGGCTCAACATGCGCGGCTACATTCCCTTTCAGGTGATGGCGGAGAATTTCCCCATCAAGGGAGAAAATCATCAGAATGCAATCTCGTTCATCGAGTACCAGCCGCTGGTAACCGCCGACCATGTGCTGGCACAAAAGGCGGTTCACGAAATAATCGGCCGCAATCACGGATTCGATCCCACCGATCAGAACGCCTTCGATGAGTGGGATTCGATTCAGGAGTCGAAGATGGTCGGCACCATCTTCGATGTCATGAACATGTTCCTGGGTGCGGTCGGGATGGTCACGCTCGCCCTCGGCGCGATCGGCGTCATCAACATCATGCTGGTCGCGGTCAGCGAGCGCACCCATGAGATCGGCCTGCGCAAGGCCCTGGGCGCCACCAATCGCAACATCCTCTTCCATTTTTTTCTGGAAGGATTGCTGCTGACGCTGGGCAGCGGAGCCATCGGCGTAATTTTTGCCGGAGGGTTGATGGCCCTGATGAGCGGAATCCAGGGCCCGCAGGGATTTGATCCGCCAAAACTTGTTCCCATGTCCGCGTTGCTGGCGCTAAGCAGCCTGACCCTCGCCGGAGTGATTGCCGGCCTCTATCCCGCGCGCCGGGCGGCTTTGCTTGCGCCCGTCGAAGCCCTGCGGCAGGAGTGACGCCATGTTCCGTAACCTGACCCGTGACCTGCTCCACGAAGCGTACGACGCCATGCGTCACAATCGCCGTCGCACCGCGCTCACCATGCTCGGCATGGGATGGGGCATCGCCACGGTCGTCATGCTGCTGGCCTACGGCGACGGTTTCGGCCGGGC
Source organism: uncultured Acidobacteriota bacterium (assembly GCA_963719865.1). GTDB lineage: Bacteria > Acidobacteriota > Terriglobia > Terriglobales > Acidobacteriaceae > Sulfotelmatobacter. Next base: position 58,324 of record CAVRDS010000069.1, read on the forward strand.
CTTCGAAAATATCTTCGCCAACTTCGGAACCAAGCTTGTCATCGTCGTCCCGGGCAAAACTTCCACCCAGGCCGGAGGCCAAAAATCCGGAGTCCAGATCCGCTTCCTGCAGGATGACGTCGACGCCCTCGCCACCAATCTTCCGCAGATCACGCACATTACCCCGTGTGTCGAAAAACAATCCAACGTAGGATACGACACGCGCGTTTTCACCTTCACGGTCAGCGGCAATAATCCCAACGTCTATTCCGTCCGCTCGCTCAAACTCGGCCAGGGACGCTTCTACAACATGGAAGACCAGTTGCAGCGCGCCCGGGTTGCGGTCATCGGTTCCGAGGCCAGGGAAAAACTATTCTCCGGACGCAATGCGCTCGGCGAATACATTCGCCTCGACGGCCTCAGCTTTGAAGTAATCGGCGTTCTCAGCGCAAAAATGCAGGAGGGTAACGACGACATTAACCGCACCGTCTACATCCCCTTCACCACCATGAGCGATCTCAAGAGTACGCATTATCTCGACATGATCTGGTTCACCTACCAGACTCCGGAATTCGAGCGCATCGAACCGGCCGTGCGCACCATCATGGCGACGCAGCACAAATTCAGCCAGGCCGACCGGCAGGCCGTCAGAGTCTTCAATCTCATGACGCAGCTCCATCAATTCCAAATCATTACGCTCGGCTTGAAGATTCTGATGGGATTCATCGGAACGCTGACGCTCAGCATCGGCGGCGTCGGGCTGATGAATATCATGCTGGTATCGGTCACGCAGCGCACGCGCGAGATCGGCGTGCAAAAGGCGCTGGGCGCGCCACGCCACTACATCCTGTTTCAGTTCCTCGCCGAAGCCCTGACCATCACGTTTATGGGCGGCGTGCTGGGTGTGATCCTCGCCTATGCAGTCGCGCTCTCGGTGGGAAAGCTCACCTTATACAGCGCGTTTGCTAAGAACGGTGACGCTGGGGACATCCGGCTGATCATCGCTCCCGGAACCCTGATCGCCTCCACCATCATTCTCGGCGCCGTAGGATTGATCAGCGGCATGATCCCCGCATTCCGCGCCTCGCGCCTCGATCCCATCGAGTCTCTACGCCACGAATAGCGCATACCCGAATTCCTGACCTGCCCTGGCACTGATCCGAGTTCAGGGCCATACGCATTTGACGGAGATAGATATGCGGCGCGGGAATAGCCAGCGGTGCGGCAGAGAAGACCACGGGCCAGAATCTGTCATGGCTGTGCGTCCTCCTTCGCGACAGTCTATATCGCAAAACAAGGAGCAATACTCGAAAGGAGCAATACTCGAATAGTCGTCGAAACATCCCGTGATCGGCGTTAAATCTCCCTTTGCACTGGTGCTCGCCCTGGTGACGACCGCAATCAATTCCGAGCGGGCTGCCATCCGAATACGGTACGCAATCTATTTGACACTCATTGTGAGTCTCCGCAAACTAGACCGATGGGAGTGTGGGGTACAGCGGTCTTCTCCGACGATAATGCTGCTGATCTGCGAGCCGATTATCGAATGATGGTCGGTGATGGGCTTAGCGGACCGGAGGCGACCGATCGCTTGCTCCAGCAGTGGATGCCGTCATCGGAAAAGGATCCCGACATGGCCGCGACATTCTGGCTCGCCCTAGCCGTCACGCAATGGCAGTGCGGACGCCTGGAGGACCGTGTCAAAAAGGAGGCGATTCGGGTTATTGCGGATGGGTCGAGTCTGCGTCTCTGGCGGGGAACTCCACTAGAACACAAACGTGCGGCAGTTTTGCACGCCACTGCGAAACAACTCGAGTCTCCGCAGCCGCCTCCTCGTAAGATCGCGAAGGTGTTTCGTTCTACTTGCGATTGGGAACCCGGCGAACTGATCGCCTATCGTCTGCTATCCGGCTCGTTCGTGGTCTTTCAGGTCATCGATCATCACCACGACGCCGGCGGAGTCGCACCGAATTGCGAGATTTTCGACTGGGAGGGCCAGAAAATTCCGCCTCCCAGCACCTTCGAAAGCTTGCCGATGCGAGCGCAAATCCCCATCGTATACAAGAAATCGCCGGCGCCGATGCCGCCAAGGCAGCTCGGTCCACCTCGCTACCGGCTGATGATCGGCCAGGCGAGCAAGCGCGAGTTCCCCGAAGAACGCGTGCTTCGGATGAATGCCAAAGTCACCATTCAACATCCTGCTAAACCGCGAAACATCTCCAACCCAACTTTGGTGTCGCTTTGGCGATGGCTCGATCGAGACTTGGAGCGGCACTACGGCTTTCGGTGAAAGAAATAGACAGCCCCCCTTGCTCAGTGAGGTCAGTGCGTCGGAGGTTCTCGCGCGAGACTCGCTCCGAGAGTCCGCGTAAAGATCAACGGTCATCTGAAAATGACGCGGACCTTACTTAGGCTTCTTTCTTGATGAGCCTGGTAATCCAGATCAGGATGACCGCTCCCAGGATTGCCACCAGGATGCTCCAGATGAAGCCGCCACCTCCGATGCCGAGCAGCCCGATGGCCCAGCCGCCAACGACGCCGCCCACAATCCCGAGAGCGATATCGGCAATAGTGCCGTATCCGCCTCCCTTCATAATTCGTCCCGCCGCCCAGCCAGCAATCAGACCTACAACGATCCACCAGATAATCCCATGTGCCATACGATCCTCCGAACGTTAAGAGATAGGCCCCCGTGGAATCGAACGAAAAGTAGGTCAGTGGTGATTCCGCATGGAACCCACTGACCGGCTCCGCTTGCAACGCAGGCAGACTAGGCCCGGAGAATCATATTGTCAAGGCAGACGTGACCGAGCTTGTCGGCCGGCAACGATGGGAGTGCGAGGGCGCCGCTGATCGGGGTTTTTCAGCGAGTCTTGCCAACTGGGACGTGCAGATGGGCATCGACGCCTTCGGGAATGGGCTGAAGGAGTTTTGGCCGGACATTCACAGACGTTTGCAGAAGAGTAAGAGCTCCCAATCGCAGTAGTGAAAGAGCAAATCCCGCGAGCGGCGCAACCTTGCGAATGGGGCAGCCAGAATGCTGACCGCGAAACGGCCCAAGCTTTCCTTTGCACTTGACGCCGATCATCGCGGTGGCTACCGAAACATCGCCTTTACGCTCAAATTCCCCAAACGCGGTGCGGGCGAATAGACCGCGCAAACTTGCGCTAGCGCCTAACACGGCACTCCGGTACGCTATCCATTCCATGTCCTCCGACGACTCCACTCGCCGCAATCTGTTTCGCGCCATCGTCACCGATCTTCATTTCTGGATCCCGCTCAGCGTTCTCATCGGCGGCCTCGTACTTCTGGATAAGCTCCGTTGAACGTATCTCCTACAACCCTGCGGCGAGAAGTCCCCGCAGCGCAAATTCCAGTCGACGCGACTCGTCTGCGCAGCCTGCAGGCCCTCGGCATCTTCTGCGGATTCGCCGCCGGCGCCTGGCTCGGAGGCGCCGAAGCTCCCATCAAGCTCGTCAATCCCAACATCTCGCCCATCACGGTCTCCCTCATCATGGTGCTCGGCGTCTTCCTCGCCCGCTGGAGCGTTCCCGCCCTCATTCGCGGCACCGCGCACGTGCGCGCCGATATCGGCCAAGCTCCGCACCTCGTCATCTGGGCCGTGCTCGCCGGATGCATGTGGGCCGTTGCCAACACGCTCACCATTTATGCCATCCGCAACGTCGGCCTCAGCATCGCTTTTCCTCTCTGGAACACCAACAGCCTGCTCGGTATTTTTTGGGGAGTGCTGCTCTTCAAAGAATTGCATTACGCCGGATGGAAGCGCTGGCTCGGCGTGCTGGCCGGAGCGCTCTGCATGTTTGCCGGCGCGACCCTGCTTGCCTTCGCTTCGTCGCATCAGGCCGCGCCCGGCAAAGCTGCCTTCGGAATTGCGGCCGCTCTGGGCGCGGGAATTCTCTGGGGCACCATGTACATCCCCTACCGCAAGGCCTATCTCACCGGCATGAATCCGCTTTCGTTCATCACGTTCTTCACGGTCGGCGAGGTTGTCACTATGCTGCTCCTGGCGATCGGCTACCGCGGCGCCACGCCGCTCTGGCACGAACTTTCGAGCGCGCGCCCGGTCCTTTTCTGGCTGATGCTCGGCGGCTTCGTCTGGGTCATCGGAGACTTGTTCCAGCAATACGCGACTAAATATGTCGGCATCAGCCGCGGCATCCCGCTTTCCAACACCAACCAGCTCTGGGGACTGCTCTGGGGCGTCCTGGTTTTTCACGAACTGCGCGGCGGAAGCCACGCCGTCTACGCGCAGGTCGCCGGCGGATCGCTGCTGATGGCCGCCGGAGCCGTCGCCATCGCATTATCTTCCGCCACCGAGCGGGAACACTCTTCCTGGCGCGATGCCGCCGGCCGCGAAACCCGCCGCTACAGCGTCGAAGCCGAATATGTTCAAGCCGGAATCGAAGGCCGATCCTACGGTGCCACGCCAACATCGAGAACGTTTCTGGATTGGCTGCTGATTCTCATCACCACGGCGCTCTTCATCGCGCTGGCCTCGGTGGCGCAATTCCCGCGCGTGGAACTCGCCGCCGGTTGGGCCGGAGTGCTGACGCTAGCGATGCTAAGCCTGCTCGGAGCCTGTGGCGTCGCATTATGGCGCACCACCCGCTTCCGTTGAAATTGAACTGCGGGTGCCCCATCCTAGCCGTGTTCTTTGCGGCTAGGGTGGGGATTTTGATTTTGGGCGCACGTGCGCCCGCCAACCCGCCGTCTGTGCTAGATTCGGAGCTTCGATGGACCTCGCATCCACCATCTCTACCCAGGCCCTGACCCGCCGCTTCGGAGACCTCGTGGCCGTGGAATCGGTCAACCTTCAGGTTGCGCCCGGACAGTTCTTCGGATTCCTCGGCCCCAACGGCGCGGGAAAATCCACCACCATCAAAATGCTCACCGGCCTGCTCGCCCCGTCCTCCGGACGCATCGAAATTCTCGGCCTCGATATCAGCGCCCATCCCGTCGAAGTCAAGCGCCAGATCGGAGTGGTCCCGGAAGGCATGGCGCTGTTCGGCCGCCTCACCGGCGCCGAATTCCTCAGCTTTGCCGGACGCATGTACGGCCTCGATCGCGAAACGACCGCCCGGCGCGTCGCCGAGTTGCTCGATTTCATGCAACTCGCCGATCAGCCGAAGAAACTCGTCACCGACTATTCCCACGGTATGCAAAAAAAGCTGGCCATGGCCGCGGCCGTCATTCACGGACCGAAAGTTTTGTTCCTCGACGAGCCCTTCGAAGGAGTTGATGCCATCGCGGCAGGCACGCTGAAATCCATGCTGCAGCGCATGATTGCCCGCGGCGCCACCATTTTTCTAACCTCGCATGTGCTGGAAATTGTCGAACGCCTCTGCAGCCACGTCGCCATCATTCATCAGGGACGCCTCGTAGCTCAGGGCTCTCTCGAAGAACTGCGCGCCGGAGTAGAAGCGCAGCCCCAACCCGAATCCGGCAACGGTGCCAGCGTCTCCACCGAAAAACTAACTCTGGAACAAATCTTCCTGCGCATAGTAGGCGGATCGCATCCGGCGGAACAAGAACTCTCCTGGCTGGGATAACTGTTGCCAGGTAGTACCCGGGTCGCCGCCAAAAAGGAAAAAGAATTTTTGTCGGTAGAAGGAAATCTTGTGAAGTGAAGAAGATTTTTGTGGGGACAGCCGCCCTCGGCTGTCCAGCCGCGAAGCGGCGTAAGAATGCAGCCCACTGCCTGCCCTGAGCTTGTCGAAGGGGCGCAAGCCGTGGGTGGAAGAAAGCGGAAACGAGCGAGCCCCGATAGGGGCGAAAGAAGAGTTACGAAACTCCCCGTGGGAAAACTCGCTTGCACCCAAGCCCCGACCTACGACCTACTCCTTCCCATGCAACCTTCGCAGGGTTTTCTTGATCCGGTGCCCCGCATGGAAGCCTCGCAGCGTCGCCAGCAACTTCCGTCGCCCTCGCATCGACATGTTTTCCAACGAATAATTAAAGGTTGCCCCGCAATCACAACAGACTTTATAGCTGTGTCCATGGATGGTGAAGACACGGCTCAGCTTTGTGTGGTGACAACCGAAGGCAAACTCCAGCGCGTTCGCAAACGGATGCGTCACGCTGTCCCACAGCGGAATTCCTTCGGGCGCCGACATTCTCCTTGACCTCCGAACTCAAATTTAGTCTTTCACCGATGGTGTGACTCGCGTGTGCGCGCCCCCACCACCTTCTGTGACTTCGCTCACAAGCGAGCTGCGCGGCCTTCCAGCGAAACGACAGCCCATCTCGCCCGTCCTGCAACATCCTCCGGCTCAATGACTTACAAACTCCATGCGCCGCTCAAGCGACTTATGCAAGAATTGAACGCTCCCAAAATGGCAATCGCTGACTCCGTCCCGTCCCAACTTTCGGCCATCGCCCAATTGCGCTGGTGGATGTTCCTCAATGGCCTGCGCAGCCGCCGGGGCAAAGCCGAGCTCGCTTCCCGCCTCCTGGTCACATCTTTCTTCGCATTCGGAGGCGTCGGCGCCTTTGCCGCCGCCGCCGGCTTCTCCTGGTATTTCGTCTCCAACGCACAACCCGAATTCCTCGCCATCCTGCTCTGGCCGATTCTCTTCTTCTGGCAGTTCTTCCCGGTCATGGCCACGGCCTTCACCAACAATCCCGATTCCTCGGAACTGCTCCGCTTCCCGCTCACCTACCGCTCGTATTTTCTGGTGCGGCTGGCTTACGGCTTCTTCGATCCCGCCAGCGCCATCGGCAGCGTGGCGCTAATCGGAGTTCTTTTAGGTGTAACCTTTGCCGACCCGGCACTGTTCCCCTGGACCCTGCTCGTACTGGTCACTTTCGGCCTTTTCAACCTCGTGCTCATGCAGATGGTCTTCGCCTGGCTCGAGCGCTGGCTGGCGCAACGCCGCACCCGCGAAATCATGGGCGTGCTTTTCATCCTGACTATGTTGAGCTTCCAACTCATCGGCCCGATCATGGAGCACATGAATCGCGGCCAGCACGAGAATGTTCGCCGCGCCCTTCAAATCGGAGCCAAGGTCCAGGCCGTTCTGCCTCCCGGGCTCGCCAGCGACGCCATTGCGCAGGCGGCCTACGGTAAATTTTTCACTGGATTCACTTCCCTGCTCTTTCTCGGAACTCTGACGCTGGCGGTCGGAGCGCTGTTGCATCTCCGCATCCGCGCCCAGTTTCACGGAGAAAATCTCAGCGAAGTCGAAGCCCGTGCCGCCGTCACGCAAGCCCAGGCCCCGCAACTGGGATGGCAGCTGCCTGGATTTTCCCAGCCGGTCACGGCCGTGTTTGAAAAAGAAATTCGCTATCTCGCGCGCAGCGGTCCCATGCTGCTCACGCTCATCATGCCCATCTTTATGCTGGTGATCTTTCGCCTGGGACCGTTGAGTGCCCTGCGCCACTCCAGTGCGATGAGCCGCACGCCCGATATGGCTTTTCCTGGAGCCGCTGCCTACGCGCTCCTCGTCCTTACCAATCTTGTCTACAACAGCTTCGGCGGCGATGGCGGAGGCTTGCAGTTTTTCTACGCTTCTCCGGTTTCCTTCCGCCAGATTGTGTTGGGAAAAAATCTTACCCACGCCGCAATTGTGGTGCTCAATACGATCTTCGCCTGGATCGCCGTCACCTGGCTCTACGGCGCGCCCCACCTCGCGGTTACGGTCGCCACCGTTGCCGGACTGCTGTTCGCCACACCGCTGAACTTCACCGCCGGAAATCTGCTCTCGATTTATTCGCCGAGAAAGCGCGACTTCTCGACCTTCGGCCGCCAGAACGTCTCCCAGACCACGGTGCTCGCCAGTTTCGGGATGCAGGCCGTCATTGTCGGATTCGGTCTCGCCGTGTTTTCGATTGCGCGCGCGTTCAACAATTTGTGGATCGCCGTTCTGCTGTTTCTGATCCTAGCCGCGATCTCAATTCCAATTTATGTGGTGGTTCTAAATCGTCTCGATGGAATAGCCCAGCAACGCCAGGAAACGCTGCTGACCGAACTCTGCCGCGCGTAGCCCGAGTCCAGAGCAGCGAGCGTAGTGTTGTTAAGTTAAAGATGTTCTCTGCGCTCTCAGCGGCATTCCTCCGCGCTCTTTGCGGTTAAACGCTTTTCTTCCCCGGCTCCGCGAAGAACCGGTATCCGACACCCCTCACGGTCACTAGATGCCGCGGGTTCCCCGGATCATCCTCGATGTACCGCCGCAGCCGCACCACAAAATTATCGATCGCCCGCGTATCCGTGTCCTCGTGCAGCCCCCACACTTCTTCCAGAATCTGCTTCCGCGAAACGATCTTCCCATCGTTGCGCACCAGGTGCCGCAGCAACTCCGACTCCATCACCGTGAGATGAATCGTCGTGTCGTTCGACCGCAGCTCCAGCGCTCCAAAATCGATCGTTCTGCCTCCAAACGTGAACGTCCCGAAGTCGCCTCCGCCTGTGGCCGGCTTCGACGTGCCAGCCGCCGGCCGCATCCACTGGCTGCGCCGCAATAATCCCTGCAACCGCGCCAGCAGAATCGACAGATCAAACGGCTTCGCCAGATAATCGTCCGCGCCCGCCGCAAATCCCTGCAGCACGTCCTCCGGACGCCCCCTCGCCGTCAACATCAGCACCGGCACATAATTCCGCGCAGCCCGCAACTCCGAGACCACGCTGAATCCATCCTTCCCCGGCAGCATGATGTCGAGCACGACGACATCAAACTTTTCTTTCTTCTCCAGTAGTCGATCGGTCGCTGCCTCGCCGTCACCTACCACCTCCGCTGCGTATCCTTCCGCTTCGAGATTGAAGCGTAATCCCTGCGCCAGATGCGCCTCGTCCTCCACCACCAGCACCCGGCTCACGCGTCACCTCGCGCCGCATCGGTTGTCGGAGATTCGATCCTCGGCAGCTCGATCACCACGGTCGTTCCCAGGCCTTCGCCTTCGCTCGCGGCGAATGCCTTGCCGCCATGCTTCTTCGCGATCGCCTTCACAATGAACAAGCCCAGCCCCGTCCCCTTCACGTGCGCCACAGAACGGTTCCCCACCCGGTGAAACCGTCGGAAGATCCGCTTCAGATCGTGTTGCGCAATCCCGACTCCACGGTCGCGCACGCTCAACACGACGCGCTTATCCGGCGTCTCCAGCCGGATTTGCACGTCGACGTGATCGCCCGAATATTTCACCGCGTTCTCCAGCACGTTGGACACGGCGGTCCGCAAATCCTCGGCGTTGCCCCGCACATGCGTCCCGTTGCCGTTGCTCGCCCCGTCGTAGCGCATCGCCTCTGCCTGCAGATGATGTCGCGTCCGCGTCGACTCCATGCAATCGTGGACCAGCTGGCCGAAATCCACTTCCGCCTTGTCCCTCCCGGCTTTCTTGTCTCCGGCCCGCCCCGCGCGCAGCACCTGCTCGACCGTTTCGGTCAGCCGGTCAACATCGCTCAGCATCACGCGATAAAACTCCTGCTTGCGCGTTTCCGGCAATTCTCGCCGTTGCAGCGTCTCCAGATGCAACCGGATCGACGCCACCGGAGTTTTCAATTCGTGGGTCACTGCGTTGATGAAGCTGTCGTGCTGCTCGCTGCGTCGCAGTTCGCGCACCAGGAAAATCGTGTTCACCACCATCCCGGCGATGATCACCGCAAAGAACACGATCCCGAAAAACAGCAGCACGCCTTCGCGCCAGTTCAGGATGATCCAGCCGACGTTCAGCGCGACGGCCAGGGCGACCAGCCCGATCCCCAGGCAGAGAAAGAAAACGATCGTTCCGCGGCGGCTCGAAATTCGCATGGCAGCTCAGCCCGATTTTACCGCGTTCCGCCCCGCAGATCCTGGCTACGTCGTCTTCAACGACAATCCCTGCATCAGAAGACTAGCCGCATCGACAAAATAGGAATGTGCATAACCTGCTCTACGGCTTATGGAGTGAGCGATTTGCCACGTCGAAACCGTAGCGCTTCAAAGTGCCGGCAACCGCCGCGGTCTTGATGTACGACAAAAACTGCTTTGCGGTTTCTTTATCCTTGGACGAGTTAAGAATGACGCACGCCTGCTCGATCGGGGGGTATTCAGTAACGGGAATTTCTGCGTAACGTCCCTTGCCTTTCAAATTTGGAGATAAAGCAAGCGACAGTGCAACCACGCCGACATCGGCTGCGCCGGACACCACAAACGACGCCGCCTGGGATATGTTTTCGCCGAGGACCAACCGGTCCTTCACCTTCTCGTAGACGCCCTCGCTCTGCATCGCTGCCACGGCTGCCTGCCCGTAAGGGGCGTGCTGCGGGTTCGCGATCGCGATCTTCTTCACCACGGGATCAAGGAGAGATTTCAGCCCCAAGTCGATGCTGATCCTGGAATCGTTAGGGACCCAGACCACAATCTTGCCCCTCGCGTACTGGTAGTAGCTTCCAGACATGGTTAGTCCGGAAGATTCCAACCTTTTCGGGTAGTCGAGGTTCGCGGAAAAGAACATGTCAAACGGGGCGCCATTCTGAATCTGCTGGAAGAAGTTGCCGGATGAACCGTAGATCAGCTTTACTTCTTTTCCCGTCTCCTTTTGGAATCCGGCGGCCACATCTTGCATTGCAAATTGAAGGTCTGCTGCGGCAGCAACCGTGATGGATTGCGCCGCACCGAATTCACAAATGGAGACGATGGCAAGGAACAGAATCAAATGTCGCGTTCGTGTGTTCATATTCCTCCATCCCCGATCTCAGAACACTAACCGTGCCGACAAAATAGGAATGTGGTTGGTGGGATGGAACGAGGTCGCGGCAATCTCGAATCCACCGCCAGCGGTGAACGCGATCCGATTGTGTATGCGAAATCTGCCAAGCACAAGACCCGGCGTGAGATATACCGATGTCTTGCCGGGATGGCTGCTCGGGACAACGCTGCCGTTCCCGCCGTAGAAATGGTTGAAGTTGACCTCCAGTTCCGGCCAAAATTTCTTGTAGAAGTGATACTGAAACGTATTATTCCACGGCAAAGTGTGTCCGATGACCGACACGTTTCCCGTGGGCAGGCTGTACCCCAACGTCCCCTGTACGTCGAAATTCTTATAGCCCTTTCCGTAGGCAATGGTGGGCGTTATTACCGGGCTCAATGCGCCTTGCTGGTACTGCCCTGTCGGAAAACTCATCTGGTAGAAAGCGGTCAGGATGTAGTTCCCGTGCTCTTCGTTTCCGGCGGCCATTCGATATTTCAACAGGAATTGCCAGTCGCCGAATCCATTGTTCGGGGAATCCGGGTTGTTCACGACATAGGGAGGTACCGAGAGGATGACCTCCACGTTCCTTGCCGGGATGATCTCCAGACCCTTGCTCACCCCGTAGTTGTCGGTAGTGACGCCGCTGTTGTGCGTCTGCCATTGAATGTCGTAGCGAAACTCTTGTTCCAGTCGAGGAGTCGTTGTGTTGATTGGAGTGATCCAGTGCGGCTGCGAGGCCTGCGTCTTCGTCACCATGTTGAGCCAATTGGCGACGAACCCAACCTGCGCCCAAGAGAACGTTGACGAAATACAGAGAATGAGCGCTGCCAAAAGCAAAGCAATTCGACGCATCCAACCCTCCCCGCTGTTTTACGGAAACAAGTCCGTAAAGTGTATCTTAGATACAGATATACTGTCTAAAATTACACAGTTTTAGGGAAATCACTGAGTTCGAGGCGGAAGCGAAATCAAGACCACGAAGGCCACGAAGTCACACGAAGGAGTCTTCGACCATGAATTCCTTCGTGATCCTTAGTGCCCTTCGTGGTCAAAGGTTTTTCCTGGCAGCCCGATCGCCGCCCCTCGTCTCCCGCCATGATTGACCGCATCCCCAGTTGTCGGTAGGATTTCGATCGGATGCCAAGGATCAGTCAATCCGGAGGAAACCCCGAGGAGCTGTTTCATCTGCGGGACGCAGCATTACAGCTCGGCATCAGCTTCCCGACCATCAAGCAATGGATCTACAAGAAGAAGATTCGCAGCGTTCAAACCGCCGGAGGTCACCACCGCATCCCGCGCAGCGAAGTGGACAAGTTGCTGTTTCGGACGATGGGGAAAACGGAAAATGAACGGAAGCTGGTCTTGCGCCGGGTCAGCGGACGCAATCAGCTCGTGGGACGCATCGATTCGGTTCGCATCAGCGGCCTCATGGCGGAAGTAAAGATTTCCATCGGCGGCCAGCAGATCACATCCATTATCACCGCGACCTCTGCTCGCGAAATGCACTTAAAGAAGGGACAAACCGCCGCCGCCCTGATCAAGGCCACCGAGGTCATGATCATCCGCGTCTGAACGCAGCCCAAAAGAAAACCCCGGCCACCAAGGCCGGGGCCAAGTCCACTGAATTCTTCTAGTCTCCAGCAACGACGGGTGCTGCCTCGGGCGGCGCAATCAGACGCCCGTTCGGAGCCGCCACCAATCCCTGCTCGATCTCTGACAGCTTCACCCGCTTGATGTCCCAGGCCAGGCCCAGCGTCTTGAGAACCCAAATCCCGTACCAGTTCATGTCAACTTCATACCACGTGAACCCGTGCTGCGCCGCCGTCGGATGCGCGTGGTGATTGTTGTGCCAGCCCTCGCCAAACGTCAGCAGCGCCACCCACCAGCTGTTGGTGGAAAGGTCGCGTGTCGCGAAGCGCCGCGATCCCCAGGAGTGCGTCGCCGAATTCACCAGCCACGTGGCGTGCAGCAAAAAGACCGTGCGGAAAAATGTTCCCCACAACAGCCACGGCAGCCCGCCAATGGCAAACAGCGCGATCCCCAGAATGATCTGCGGCACATAATGATATTTGGTCAGCCAGACGTGAACTTTGTCCTTGGCCAGATCCGGAACATAGCGCGCCAGCGTCGTGGCATCATGATGCATCGACTTGCCCATCAGGATCCATCCCATGTGCGCCCACCATTTGCCGTCAATCGGCGAATGCGGATCGCCCTCCTGATCGGAAAACTGATGATGAATGCGGTGCGTCGCCACCCAGAAAATCGGCCCGCCCTCCAGCGCCAGCGTCGCGCAGACGGTAAGAAAATATTCCATCCACTTCGGAGTCTTGAATCCGCGGTGCGTCAGCAGGCGGTGATACGCCATGCCAATGCCCAGGCTGCCCGCCACCCACCACAGGAAGATCGCGACCAACAGCGCCTTCCACGTGAAAAAGAAAAGCGCCGCAATGGCTCCGACGTGAAACGCCGCCATGAAGGCCGCCGTGACCCAATTCACTTCCCCTTTTTCCGCTTGTCGTTTTTCCAGATCTTCCAGTTGCATATCCAAGAAGGGTCCCCAATCCCGTACTTCGACGTTGAAGTAACTTTCCTAAACCTATCAGGAGAGCCAAGGTGGGCACTGTAATACTTGTGTAATAGCCGGGTCTGGCGGTATTACGGGAGTAATAAATCGGGCACTTACCAGGAAATTATTCAACCGGAACAGCCCGATCCGCGTACTTCCGATGGGCTGACTTCAAGGCGGTGCAAAGCGCCTAAACGCAGAGTTCGCAGAGAGCCCCCCGCGGAGAACGCTGAGAAGAAAGCAAGTAGGTCTTCTCAGCGATCTTTCTCCGCGAACCCTGCGGTCCAAGCTCTTTGTTTCGATTTTGAACCTTACCGGGGGGATTGTTCAACCCGAGCAGCCCGATCTGCCTGCTCCCCATCAGACGACTTTTACGCGGCGCAAGCCCTTAAACGCAGAGTTCGCAGAGAACCCCCGCAGAGATCGCCGAGGAGAAAGCACGTAGGTTTTCTCCGCGATCTCAGCGGATTTTCTCTGCGCACTCTGCGGTCCAAGCTTTTTGTTTAAGTTTCCCGAGCAACCGACCCCTACGCCGCCCTACCCTTCACCTGCACCCCCGCCCATTTCTCCAGCAAAGTCAGCGTAGCCGCGTAGTCCAGATCCTGGTGTCCGTCTTCGGTAGCCATTTCGTAAATCTCCTCCACCGTTTCGAGTGCCGGCAGCTTCACCCGCGATTCCTTCGCCGCTTCCAGAGTCAGGCGAATATCTTTATGCATCAGCCGCAGCGGAAAATTCGGCGTGAAGTCGCGCTGCAGAATAAACGGTCCCTTGTAATCCACCACGCCCGACCGCACCATCGTGGCCTCAATCAGCGACAGCAGTTGTTGAGTATCGACCCCGAGCTTGGTTGCCAAGGTCAGCGCCTCCGCGAATCCTTCAAAGATCAGCGCGATCTGCAGATTCATCGCCAGCTTGGTGGCCTGTCCTTTTCCGGTTTCGCCCATGCGGAAAATTTTCTTTCCCATGGCGGCGAACAGCGGCTTCAGCCGCTCGACCGTCTCTTCGGCTCCGCCCACAATAAATACCAGCGTCCCGTCCCGCGCCCCGATCTTCGATCCTGTCATCGGAGCGTCCACCCAGGCCACGCCCTTGGCCGCAACTCGCTCCGCAAATTTCGTCGTCGCCGACGGAGAGATCGTGCTCGAGTCGGCGATAATCGCACCCTGCGCCAGCGACGCTTCCGCTCCCTCTTTGCCGAAGATCACCTCTTCCACCGCGTCCGTATCCGAGACGCATAGCCACACCACCTCGGCGCCCTGCGCCGCCGCCGCCGGACTCTGCGCTACTCCTGCTCCTTCCACCAGTTTCCCCGGCGTGCGGTTCCACACCGTCACTTCGTGGCCCGCCTTCACCAGGTTCGAAGCCATCGCCTGCCCCATAATGCCCAAGCCCAGAAATGCTACACGCATGCCTACTTCTCCTTGCGTCCTTGAGAAAAGCGCAACCAAAGGAACGTTTGCGATTAGATATGACCTGTGCGATTCAGGTCAAGCAAACGCTGAGAAATTTTGCCGGCAACGCTGCGCTTCGCCAACTCGCTTCAGAACATTCTCTGCGCGGAATCAACATTACCGCCGTCATCGGCGCGCCAAGTAAAAAGCAGCGCCGGAATCCACGAATTCATCTAAGATACAAGGAATCGGGAAGATCTTACTGGGAGTTCATGTCCTCATCTTGCTACTCCGTGTTTGGAGTCGCTTGGAATTAACCTGAGGCGAACGAAGATTCCCAGCCCCGCTCCATCGCAGGATGATCAAGCAAACGCTTCGCAATCCGGCCCTTCGCAAACGCGCCACTCAGTTCGGACGTCTGGTGCGGCGCTCTGCGGTCACTCCGCGGTCCGGCGAGACTCACAAGCCCGACCTCGCCACCCACGGAGAACTCGGTGTCACCTTCATCGGACACGCCAGCTTTTTTGTGCAGATTGGCGGCCGGACCGTCATGATCGACCCCAATTTCGCGCGCTGGCTCTTTGTGCTGAAGCGGCTGCGTCGCCCCGGCCTACGCATTGCCGACCTCCCGGCGA
The DNA here is from genome assembly GCA_963719865.1 of uncultured Acidobacteriota bacterium. Classification (GTDB taxonomy): domain Bacteria; phylum Acidobacteriota; class Terriglobia; order Terriglobales; family Acidobacteriaceae; genus Sulfotelmatobacter. The sequence goes on from CAVRDS010000069.1 coordinate 73,581, forward strand.
TCGATCTGGTGCTGGTCACGCACGCTCATTTCGATCACCTGCATCGCCCGTCGCTGCGCGCCATTGTGCAGAACAATCTGCGCACGCGCGGCGTCGCGCCGTCCATCATTATCCCGACCCACGTTTCCGACCTGGTCGCGGATCTCGGCTTCTCCGAAATCATCGAGCTCGATTGGTGGAAGCAGTCGCGCCACGGTAATCTCTCCGTCACCCACGTGCCCTCGCGGCACTGGGGAGCGCGCATCCTGAAAGATTCGCATCGCGGCTACGGCGGATACGTTCTCAAAGCGGGCAAGCATTCGGTCTATCACGCCGGCGACACCGCGTACTTTGCCGGATTCAGCGAGATCGGACGCCGTCTCGCTCCCGAACTCGCTCTGCTTCCCATCGGCGCCTACAATCCGCCGCAGTTCCGCAATGTTCACGCCGATCCCGCCGACGCCACTCAGGCATTTCTGGATCTCAAGTCTCGCTGGATGGTTCCCATGCATTACGGCACCTTCCGGCTCTCGCACGAACCGGTCGAAGAGCCTCTACAGTTGCTGGATCAGGAAGCCCGCGCCGCCGGAATCAAAGATAAAGTAGTAGTCCTCGAAGAAGGCGTAACCCATTTCTTCTAGTCGCAGTCGGAGCGCAGCAGTCATAGCGCGACAATCGTAGCGCCGGCGTCCCGCCGGCTATCCTGAGCGCGCCTCGCGCTCAGCGCGGCCAATCTGGACTAATCTGTCTCCTTCAACCGCATTAGCCAACAATTCCCCTTGTGCAAAAAGGCTGCAAACTCCCGTGTACTCCCGTTCGCCCGAAAGGTGTAGACTGCGGTGAAATCCCCCCTAAGGAGTTTCGCTATTAAGGAGTTTCGCTATGCCAGTCAAACCAATTCCCGAGGGCTATCACACGCTCACACCCTATTTCACCGTTCGCGACGCGGCTCGCGCCGTAGAGTTCTACAAACAGGCATTCGGCGCCACCGAGCGCGGTGTAATGAAATCACCCGACGGCAAGGTGATGCATGCCGAAATTAAAATTGGCGATTCCATCCTGATGCTGGCCGATGAATTTCCGGAGTTCGGCGGACTTTCCCCCGAATCCGTCGGCGGCACCAGCGCCGGCCTGCATATCTACGTTGACAATGTTGACGCCGCCTTCGACCGCGCAGTCAAAGCTGGCGCCAAAGTTGAAATGCCGGTGGCGGAACAATTCTGGGGAGATCGCTACGGCACGCTGCGCGATCCCTTCGGACACAAGTGGTCCATCGCCACCCACACCAGAGATCTTTCCGTGGACGAGATGAAGCACAGCATGGACGAAGCCATGGAAAAGATGCGCCCCAAATTGCAGAAAACAGCCTGAAGTCGCTTCAATAAATCAGTGTGCCCCACCCTTGTCGCGGTTTGAGCGACAGGGTGGGGAATTTGACTTATAGTGTCAAGTAAAAGAGCCGCTTTGCCTGCCTTGCGGCATTGCCGCAAACCAGGTGCCTCAGTAAGCCAGCAGAATTCTCAAATCCCGCAAATTATTCCCCGTGGGCCCAATCTCGATCGCATCCCCAAGTGCCCGCAGCACCGGATACGCATCGAACGAGTCCAGCGCGCCGCGCACATTGAGTCCCCGTGCCCGCGCCCGTTCCACGGTGCTGCCGTCCACAACCGCTCCCGCCGCCGGACTGTTTCCGTCAATGCCATCCGTCCCGCCGCTCAACACGGTAATATTCTCGCCCGTGATTTTCTCCGCACAGGCCAGCGCGAACTGCTGATTGCGTCCGCCAGTCCCGCCATTCCGCACCTTCACCGTAACTTCTCCGCCGGAAATCAGGCATACCGGCGAGGATTGCTTGCGCAACTCGCGCAGCCTGCCCAGCAAGTAATCCGCTGCCCGGTCGTAGTCCCAGTCATCGCAGGAGTTGTCGCTATGCACGAAGAATTCCGCGCGCTCGGCAGCCACCCTCGCCTGCTCGACCGCTGCCCGATTCGAAAGCACGGTCCACCAGCGCGCGCGCACGAATGCCGGATCATCCGACTTCGGCGTCTCCTCCAGCGCACGATGCTCGAATAACTCCCGCGTCGACTGCGGAAACTGCGCCGCCAGTTCGTACTTCTGCGCGATTCGGTAGCAATCTTCCACCGTGGTCGAATCCGCCATGGTCGGGCCCGAAGCCAGCGCGTCCGGAGTGCTTTCCGGCACATCGGAAACCAGCAGCGAAACCTGTTGCGCCGGATACGCTGCCCGCGCCAGCCGCCCGCCCTTCACGGCCGACAGATGCTTGCGCACCGCGTTCATCTCGGCAATTGGCGCTCCTGAATGCACCAGCGCGCGATACGTCTCCGCCAGATCGGCGAGCGAGATCTCATCATCCAGCGGGCTCTCGACAATGGACGATCCTCCTCCGCTGATCAGAAAAATCACCAGCGCCGAAGCGGGCAGCGCATCGAGCGCCTTCAGCATGGCACGCGCCGCCTCCACCGATTCGGCATTGGGCGTGGGATGTCCCCCGCGAAAATAGCGAAAGCCGCGCACCTGCGTTGCCGGCTCAACCGGGCTGGCAACAATGCCTTCGAGAGATCCTCCGAACAGTCCGGCCAGAGCCTCGACCATCGTGTGCCCTGCCTTGCCCAGCGAAATGGTCAGCACCCGCGAGTACGAGTGCAAATCGTAAAGATCCTCGCAGACCCGCAGGACCCCGCGTTCGTAATGAATGTGGCGCGCGAATCCTTTGTCGATGGAAGCGTGCTCGATCGCGTATCGAAAAATGGAAAGCGCAGTTTCGCGCATCTCGCTGAATCGCGTGTCGCTAGCAGCATCAGGCATGCGCAGCGATTATAAAGAGAGCGGTGAGTAATGAGCTATGAGCGGCGAGCTATGAGCAGTGAGCAATGTGCCGCGAGCGCTGCGCAGTGAGGAGTGAGCAGTGAGTGATGAGCCGTGAGGGGTGAGCGACGCGCCGCGCGCAGTCAGTAACGATTCGCGAGCCACCATCTCGCGCCCAACAAACGAGCCTGTCATCCTGAGCGAAGTGAGTGCTCCGCGAAGCGGAGCACTCACGCAGTCGAAGGACCCCTACCTCCATCGAAGTCCCAGCCAGGCGTCACAGCTCATGGCTCATGGCTCATTGCTCATCGCTCACAGCTCATTCTCTCTCACCCACGCTTCAATCGCCTCGCGCAACTCCCGCAAGCGTCCTTCAAAGAAATGATCGGCACCCTCGATCACCACCAGCTTCTTCGGCTCAGGAATCGACGCCACCAAAGCCTCCAGCTTGGCTCGCGGGCCAAACTGATCGCGCGCCCCGCTGACGAACAACTTCGGCTTCGCGCAATCGCGCAAAAACTCGTAAGTGTAGACACGAGGCTCCTCCGTATCGGCCGCCACCGGAGCAACCGGCGTCCCCACGCCAATCGCGGCGCGCACGCGGTCATCGGCGCAAGCAGCGCGCAGTCCCACCGCCGCCCCAAACGAAAATCCCGCGAAAATCAGCGGAAGATGAAACTCCGCATCGAGCCAGTCCAGCGCCGTGCGCACGTCATCCACTTCGCCATTTCCGTGATCGTGTTCCCCCTGGCTCAACCCCGTGCCGCGAAAATTCATCCGCAGCACGGGAAACCCAAAGCTGTTCAGCGCCTTCATAGTGTGGAACACGACCTTGTTGTGCAGCGTCCCGCCAAACAGCGGATGCGGATGGCACACGAGCGCAGCATGCGTGGCATCGTGCCGCCCCCGCATTCAGCAGCGCCTCCAACCGTCCCGCGGGACCATCGAGGAAGAACGAACGAATCGTGGAGTTCGAGCTCACCACTCCAGATTACACAATCGCGCGCCAGGGCATGACCTACCGCGTGCCACGCGCCCGCTCTGCTATTCTCTCCACCATGGACGCAGTCACGCTCACCCGCCAACTGGTGGACATCGAATCGATCACCGGCAACGAAGGCGCGGTCGCAAATTATCTTTTTGGCGAGCTCTGCCGCCTCGGCTACCAGACGCGCAAGATGCCGGTAGAAGGCCCGCGCTTCAACGTTTACGCGACTTCCCCCGAACATCCCGACCCCACCGTTGTGCTCTCCACGCACATGGACACCGTTCCGCCGTTCATTCCGTCATCGGAAGACGCCGACAACATCTACGGCCGTGGATCCTGCGACGCCAAAGGCATCATCGCGGCACAGATCGCCGCTGCGGAAAAGTTGCGCCCGCAAGGCATCCACGTCGGGCTGGTTTTCGTGGTCGGCGAAGAGCGCGATAGCCTCGGCGCTCAGATTGCGAATCAGAATGCTCCCGCGAGCTGCAAGTTCCTGATCAATGGCGAGCCCACCGAAAATCGTCTCGGTCTGGCTTCGAAAGGAACGCTGCGCGCCGAAGTCACGGCCAGAGGCCGCATGGCGCATTCCGCGTATCCGGAACTGGGCGAGTCGGCCATCGACAAGTTGATCCCCGTGCTCGCTCGGTTGCGCGCCATGCCCTTGCCCGCCGATCCCGAAGTTGGACCTTGCACTCTGAATATCGGCCTGATCGAAGGCGGCCGCGCGCCCAACGTCATCCCCGACTATGCCCACGCGGACTTGCTCTACCGCTTGATCGGCCCAACCGCTGATTTGCGTCGCGAGATCGTCGCCACCGCGGGCGATCAGGTCGAAGTCACATTCCCGCTCGAATTACCTTTCCAGCGTTTGCGCACCGTCGACGGCTTGCCCACCATGATCGCCGCCTTCACCACCGATATTCCCACGCTGACCAATTGGGGCGAGCCGCTGCTGATCGGCCCGGGGTCGATTCACGTCGCTCACACCGACGGCGAGTACATTGCGAAGCGCCAACTGCACGACGCCATCGACCTGTACTGCGCGATCACGAAAAAGCTGCTGGGTTAATTCGTGGAGAGCAAATAAATATCGAACTGGCCGCCCGGACGCACGTAAACGATCTTTGAGAGATCGTGCGACACATCATAGGCGTTGCCGGCGTAGGCTTGAGGAAAAGAGAACGGCAGCTTCCATACGGGCTGGGCAGCGCCGGTCACTTTGCCGCTCGACCAGGGAACGCGATAGAGAGCGACTTCCCCGCGAGCGGAAATAGTGTAGTCGAAGAATTTTCCGTCGCGGCCGAATTGGGGAAAGAAACTGCTCACGCCGGGAACCAGGCTCGTGCATTTCTTATCGACGGTGGAAAGTTCGTAGATACCGGCCTTATCGCCTCCCAACTGCGTCATCAGCAGGTAATTCCCATCCGGCGAGACGTCGATGATGTAGCCGCAGCCCTCCGCGAACGGTTCCACGGACAAGGTATCAACCGAAACCCTCCACGTCGAAGGGTCGGTAACCCCCTGCCGTTGGAAACCGCCCACGTAGTAATACTTTCCGTCCGGGCTCCAGGCTCCGGAGGTGACGGAGTGGAGAGTGGGAGGCAGTTGCTGAAGATGGGTTCCATCCGCGTTGATCAGGAAATTCTGATCGTTGTCAGACCTATTCTTGGTGAAACCTAGTCGCAAACCGTCAGCCGACCAGTTTCCAATGCCGATCCCGCCATCCGCGGATGCCAGTTTTACCTTATTGTTCCCATCCAAATCGGATACCCAGAGTTCGTTATGATCCGGCTCCGGATTGGTGACGTACGCTACCCGCTTCCCGTCGGGCGAGAGTGTGGGCTGAGAAGCCAGTTCGGAAAGAACATCGGTGGAAGATTTCTTCGCGACGTCGTACACGGTCAGATATCCCGATTGCGTGCCGTTGACGAAAAAGATCCCTTTGCCCGACGGATCTTTCATCGGGTTCGAGTCTGGCCCCGGGCCCGAGGTCAATTGCGTTAGGCTTTTGTCTTCCAGGTTGTATTGCCAGAGATTGACGATTCCGTTCAGATTGCGGTTCATGAGAAGAGTCTTGCCCGGCTCACCCCAGGCGATCGAGCCCGGCGATCCGGAGATGGACCCGAGGTCGGTAGCCTTCCCGGTAGCCACGCTGAACCGCCGAAGTTGCAGCGTACCCGGAGGCGTGGTCGGCCCCGTGCCCGCCAGAAGCGAGTCTCCTCCCGGAAAGACCAGCGCCGCGCGCACGGACATCGTCTGATTTTTCAAATCGAAAACCGGCTTGACGTTCGAGCCGTCCGCCGATGCCTGCATAAGCTTCAAGGTTTGCATATTTACGTAATAGAAGCTCTTGCGGTCCGGGAAAAAGAAGACGTTGCGGCCTTCCAGCAGTCGCGACGGCGTTCCTCCCAGCGTCGGAATGGCCCACACCTCCGACGCGCCGAGCGAGCGCTCATAGTAGATCTGCGTGCCGTCGGCGGAGAAATCGTCCAATTGCTTGTTGCCCTCGTCGGAGGTAAGTTCGAGCGGATCGCCTCCCGAAGTCAGCATCACGAACACCTGGCTGTAGCCTTGAACGTAGGAGGTGAATGCGATGGTATGGCCGTCGGGAGATAAGATCGCGTGCGTGATCGGCTTGCGCCAATGGCTCACTGGGATGATTTTCCCTGGCACGATGGAGGATTGCCCGCTCGAACTGAAGTGACGCACCGCAAAAATTGCCACCACCACAACCAGCACTGCTACCGCTCCGATCGCGAATAGCTTCCGCGGATTTTTGGCGGGCACGGCCACCGCCCCCACGCCCGAAGCGAACGCAGAATGCGAACTCGTGCCGGGGACAGGGGTCGCTCCCGACACGCGGGCCTGCGCGCCGTCTCCCATTCCCACCGGCATCGTAGGCGTCGAAACTCCCGAGCGATCGTGACCCGACTCGGAATCGCGTTTCAAGCGCTTCAGATCGCTGCGAATGTCGGCGGCGTGCTGGTAGCGAAGATCGGGATCTTTCTCCAGCGCCTTGACGATAATTCTTTCAAATTCGGCAGGCAGTTCGGGATTCAGTCGGGCTGGCGAGGGAAACGTGCGATTCAGTATGGCGTCAAAGATCAAACCCGTTGTGTCGCCGCGAAAAGGCAGCGCTCCGGTCGCCATTTCGTAGAGCACCGCGCCGAACGAAAATAGATCCGTGCGCGGGTCCAGTTCCTTGCCCCGCACCTGTTCCGGCGACATGTACGCGACCGTGCCCACCGCGCTCCCGGGACTGGTCAAATGAGGTTCATCGAAGCTGCGGGTTTCGCCTTCACTCGCAGCACCGCGTCCGGCCATGGGCGAAAATTTCGCCAGCCCGAAATCCAGAACCTTGGCGTGGCCCTGCGCCGTGATGAAAATGTTGGCCGGCTTGATGTCGCGGTGAATGATGCCTTTGGCGTGGGCGGCATCGAGGGCGTCGGCGATTTCGATGGCGAACTGCAGCAGCAATCCGAATTCCAGCGGACGCCCTGAAATGCGATGCTTCAGCGTGGAGCCCTCCAGCAACTCCATCACGATGAAATTCAGGTCTTCATGCCGGCCGATTTCGTGAATGGTGCAGATGTTGGGATGATTCAGCGACGAGGCCGCCCGCGCTTCGCGGCGGAAACGCTCCAGCGCCTGCGGATCGCGCGCCAGTTCGTCGGGCAGGAATTTCACGGCTACAAAGCGGCCCAGGTCGACATCTTCGGCCTTGTAGACGATGCCCATTCCGCCACCGCCCAGCTTTTCGATGATCCGATAATGCGAGATGACTTGCCCGACCATGGCAGAATCTTATGGAACGGAATCGGAGCAAGTCAATCAACCGAGCGGTCGTCATCCGCGCGGTTGTCGTCCGAGCCCTTGTCATCCGGAGCGAAGGAACCGGTCGGCGAAGCCGATCAGTTCCGCAGTCGAAGGATCCCTACCCGCCCACTGCGGCGTCCGTTCACCGCGCTACTGCGGGCTCCACGTCATATCCACGCGCACCGGAATCTCATTCTTCACCGGCATGGTCAGCAGCGACGGCGGATCGATTTTGAAATCCGCCAGCGTCGTGGGGATCGTTCCCGTGATGTGCTTATCGCCGCCTTCGGTCGTCACCTGAAACGGCACTTGCTGATAATGCGCCGTCTGTCCGGCGAACTGCACCTCCAGGTCGGCTTTGATGGTCGAATCACCGGACGCCGTCTCGGGCAAACGGGTGCGCACTATAACCATGGGGAACTCTGCCCCGCGCGTGACCTGCAGCATGTGCAGGTCGCGGTTGCTGTCGCCGGAATCGAACGACTTCACGGGAACGGCGATCAGAAAGTCGCATTGTCCCTCGTGACAGACGCCCTTGCCCCGCGCGGCGTGGCTCACTCCTTCACTCTGGTGCAGCGGATGAGAAACGTGGTAGGTCAGCGTGCTCTGCTTCAGCACCCACTGATGGTCAGCAGCAAAAAGATCGGAAACCGCAATGAGCAGAAAAAATAGCAGCGTTTTTTTGCGATTCATAAATGATTCAAAGTAGCGCATCGGCTTTCATGTTTGTCATCCTGAGCGAAGGAACCGGTCGGCGAAGCCGGCCAGTTCCGCAGTCGAAGGACCCCTATCCAATCCACCGCAGCGTGGGAAATTCCCCAGCGCCCCTCCGCTAGAACTTCACCGAAACCGCAAGCAGCGCAGCCCCAAACGCCCCCGCCGTCACGATCGCGACCGGCCCGTGGGCCGACGCGATGCCGTGCACCTTCTCGCCGTTATTTTTCTGATTGAATGCCATGGCTCCCAGGATCGGCGTCAGGATCATCCCCGGCCCGTGCACCCACGCCAGAATCTTGTGCACTTTGATCGGGCCGCGCGTCTCCGTGCCCGGAATTCTCGGCGCGCGGATCGCATAATACGCGGTGATCCCGTATAAATCCCCGGTCAGCGCCCCCAGCGCGACGTGCAGATCACGCGACGCTGTACCTTCACTCTTGCCCCCAGCATTGATGGAGGTAAGGACGGTCGCTATGAGCGGCCCCGCCGTGATCAGGCCCATGCGCTGGTGAATCTTCAGCATGTGGGTGCGCTTGTCGAGCAGCGCCTGCTCGCGCGCGTTCGCCTGCGATTCCGCTGGTGAGAAGCCCAGGTCTGACAGGGATGGCTCTGTCTTGTTGGGAGCCGGTGCACTCGGCAAATTTCCAGGTGGAGGCGTTTGCTCCTGGCCCTGCGACAGGGTCAGACTTGCGGTCTGCGAGCCTCCGGCTGTAACGGTTGCCTTGGCCGCAGCGGAATTGCCATTGGCCGCGGCGGAAACCTCATAGTCGCCGGCAGCAAGATTCGCCACGCTGTAATGGCCATCCGAATCCGTCTGCGCCTCAGCCGACGGCCCGCCGCTCAAGTTCTTCACCGAAACGCTGACGTTCGCGACCGGCTTCCCGGAAGCATCCGTGATCGTCCCTGAAAGCGTCGCATTTGTATCCTGGCCACACAGGGGAAGGGCCGCACAAACAAAAATGACTAGAACTCCAGAAACGGCTTTCGCGGACATGAGTTTCATGGAAGGCTTCCTGATAGCATTGAAACTACAGAGTACTTTACGCCTGAAAGATGCCGCAAGTGAAACACAGGATGTCTCGGATTTTCGCCGCCTTCATTCTTTCTGTGAATTTCTCGTCCCGAATGGCGGCGCGCCGCGGATCGTCACGATAGACTGAGTCTATGACGACCACCACGCTGAACTCTCTGGCGCGCGCATCTTCGGCTTATCTGCGTTCGGCCATGCATCAGCCCATTCGCTGGCACGAATGGGGAGAAGAGGCCTTCGCCGCCGCGCAGCGCGAGAACAAACCCATCCTCCTCGACATCGGCGCCGTCTGGTGTCACTGGTGCCACGTCATGGATCGCGAATCCTACGACGATCCCGCCATCGCCGCCATCGTGAACGAGCACTTCCTCGCCATCAAGGTCGATCGCGACGAGCGTCCCGATATCGACAGCCGCTACCAGGTCGCCGTGCAAGCGGTCACCGGACAGGGCGGATGGCCCCTCACCGCTTTCCTCACGCCCGACGGCAAGCCCTTTTACGGTGGAACCTATTTCCCTCCCAGCGATGGATACGGCCGGCCCAGCTTTCGCCGCGTGCTGCTCAGCATCGCCGGCGCCTACAAAGAAAAACATGGCGACGTTGTAGAGCAGGCTGCGATGGTCGAATCCACGATCGCGCAGTCGGAATCTTTCGCCGGGCGCGGCGGACGCGTCTTCGCCAGTGTCCTAACGGCCATTCAGGAATCGGCACTGAAAATGTTCGATCCGCAGCACGGCGGTTTCGGACAGGCCCCGAAATTTCCTCATCCGTCGGCATTGGACTTCCTCATCGAGAGATATGCGAAAAGCGGCGCCGCGGCCGAGTCCACAAACGCCGAGTCCACAAATAAAGACCGGCTGCGGGAAGTCATCGTCACCACGCTTGAGCACATGGCTCGCGGCGGCGTCTATGACCAGCTGGCAGGAGGCTTCCACCGCTATTCGGTCGACGAGCGCTGGGTCGTGCCACACTTCGAAAAGATGTGCTATGACAACTCCGAATTGCTAAAGAATTACGTGCACGCCTACCAGGCGACGGGCGAGGCCTTCTTCGCCGAAGTGGCTCGCGACATCATCCGCTGGATGGACGAGTGGCTGAGCAATCGACAGCACGGCGGCTTCTACGCTTCGCAAGACGCCGACATCAACATGGACGACGACGGCGACTACTTCACCTGGACGCTCGCCGAAGCGCAAGCCGTCCTCACCGAGGAAGAGGCCCAGGTCGCCGCGCTTCACTACGACATCAACGAAATCGGGGAGATGCATCACAATCCGGCGAAGAACGTTTTGTTCGTGCGGGCTTCGGTCGAGGAGATCGCCCGCCGCATGAGCCTTTCGCAGGATCGCGTCGAAGAACTCCTGGCTTCCGCGAAGAAAAAAATGTATGCCGCGCGCCTCCAGCGCCCGACTCCGTATGTCGACAAAACCGTGTACGTGGGATGGAACAGCCTCTGCGTTTCCGCATATCTGCAGGCGGCAAGGGCGCTGGGGCTCGACGCCGCTCGGCGGTTCGCGCTGAAATCTCTCGATCGCGTGCTGGCTTCGGCTTATAAAGCTCCCAGCGCTTCCCATCCAGCCTCATTGCTGCATGTTGTCGCCTACTCCGACCCAAACGCGCAGCACCGCGCGGTCCCTGGAATGCTCGAAGATTATGCTTTCACGGCGCTGGCCTGCCTCGATGCCTACGAGATCACTGCCGACCTGAGTTATTTCAAGTTCGCCCGCAGCATCACCGACGCCATGATCGCGCGTTTCTACGATGCCACGTCCGGAGGATTCTTCGACAGTGAGCCCGCCCCAGATGGCAAAAGCCTGGGCGTTCTGGCCACGCGGCGCAAGCCCTTGCAGGATTCTCCTACTCCCGCGGGCAATCCCATGGCGGCTATCGCGCTTCTGCGCCTGCACCATTTCACCGGCGCCGACGCTTACCGCGACCAGGCCGAGCAGACTCTCGAAACTTTCTCCGGCGTCGCCGAGCAGTTCGGAATCTTTGCCGCAACTTTCGGCGTTGCCGTCGTTCATCTGCTGGAAAGTCCAGTGCAGGTGGTCGTGATTGCGCAGGAAGACGATCAAGCAGCCGCCGATAAACTGCAAACCCGCGCCGTCGCCTCTTTTGCCTTCAACCAATCCGTCTTGCGATTGAACGCCAGTCAGGCCGTGGCGGAAAATCTTCCCCCCGCGTTGGCGGAAACCATTCCGCATCTGCCTGCGTTGCGTGCAGGAAAATCGTTCGCGGTGCTTTGCTCGGGAAACGCCTGCCAACCGCCGGTATTTCAACCCGCCGAACTGCAGGCCGCGTTACTCAAGGCCACGCGCATTTCCTGATCGTTATCGCTGCCGCACCCGATCGGCGCAAAACCAGATCCCCGCAAAAAATAAGGGCTGGCGGGTTCTATTGCCCGTCAGCCCGAGATTTTGTAAGCCCTGGTTTGGAGCCCTAATCACGTGGTTACGACTGTTAGTTACGACTGGTTACTTTGGTTACCTTGCGGTTGTCGTCTGACTCGCGTTTACTGCGGGTGCAGGCGTAGTTGAACAATGTTGTTGTCTCGGTGGGCACAGAAGCAGCGGGCCGCCGTCCTGGGCGGGAACCTGTTGGACGGCTGCGGCGATGAATGTGCCCACGATTCCTACCATCAGGATGGAAATCCTGATTGCACGTTTCATGGGTTCGTCTCCTATATCCGCGTAGGGTTTTCCCCGGAAGACTTTTTACGCGGACACGAATTATAGGACACGTGTCAACTGTGCGCTTCAGGAAATTTCATCCGCGCACACACCCGAAACCTGCCAACCGCTCCATCCCTCACGCAGCTCACCACGGATAATTGTCGAATATTTAAAGAATTACGGCGCTAATTTGAGGTAATTGTTGAATACAGGATTCGCTGTATTTTCTTTGGATTTTCCCTTAGGCAGGAGCGTCTTCGAGTTACGAATTCCGAACAGGACGGCAACGGGGGCTTAAGTCTTCGACGCCACGCGGATCATTTCCCCAATACCACCGCCGCTAATCGCCGCGGCAGCTTTCGCCTTCGATGCCGGTTCCAAAGAGGCCGGCGTCGATGGCTGCTGAGAGCGCGAGAGCGCACGATCCACCATGCCTTCAAACATGGGAATCAGCGAGTCTGCCGGAACCGGATGGTGAATGTCGGAAAGACTCTGCTCCCAGCGTTGCGGCTGCAACAGCGAGAACGACGCATCGCGCGCCGGACGCTTCACATAAACATAGCCCAGCCATAACAGCAGGCTGCTGTTGTAGGCGCCCATGTTGAGCAGGCTGATCGCCGGGCCGTTGCCCAGATGATTTCCCACCCACGAGCAGATCACGATCAGTTCCATCACGGCGAACGAGCCGAAACCTAGGGCGATTCCGAAGCTCAGTTGCCGCCGGTTGATGCCCACGTAATGCGCGAAGAACAACAGGAACAAAACCATCCCCACCTGGATGATGCGCACGCAGCGTTGCGAGGTGATGATGGCCTGCATCCACGGAGCGATTTCAGAAGAATTCGAAGAGACCGAGACCACTCCCGCCACCAGCAGCATGACCAGGCCCGCCCATTTGAATAGCACCGTGCCCAAGTCGCGGAGCGTGTGGAACAACCGGAACACATCGACGAATACTTCGTGAATCACCAGGAAGCCGAAGGCCACGCTAACCGCATTGCAAGCCCAAAACAAGTAGAACGCGGCGGAATAACTATGCCAGCAATAGGCAGGAAATACCACGGCAAAGACCGCCAGCTGCGTGAGGATGTAGCCGAAGAAAAATTTGAATTGGCGGACCAGACCGCGCCGCACCATGAATGCGCCAATCCCAATCTGCAAGATCGGGTGCAGGATCCAAAGCGCGTAATAGAACACTTTAATTCTGTCGCTCATACGTCCCGGTTCGCAGTCCTACCCATTGCCAGACATAGACATGCCGAGTCCTTACACACGCCACCACTCTCCCAGCGTGGGCTCTTGCACATTAAAGTTAGCCGCTTCCACCCGGGCGTTCAATGGACTGAAGTAATTCAAAGTAACGTTACCTATGGAGGCGCCTTTTCGGCAAGGTTACCTTCGTGCTAGATGGAGCATTAAGACCGTCAACACTGCCGCGGGGACCCCCACCCTGGTCGCGGTTTTTGCGACAGAGCCTGCCCTGAGCGTAGCCGAAGGGGGGGATTTTGAAGTTGCTTTGGATCGAAGCCTGGAGAAAATCAGGCGTCCGGCGTCGAGTGAATGTAGGCGCGCATCATGCGCACCTCGTCATCCTTCTCATTCAGATCGTGCAGCAGGATGTCGCGCAATGAGACCATGCCGACGAGCTGGCCGTCGTGGCAGACCGGCAGGTGGCGAAACCCGTGGCGCCGCATCAGCGCCATGCAGTTTTCCAGTTCTTCGTCGGTGCTGATGGTTAGCGGATCGTCGGTCATGACCTCAGCCAAGCAGGTGCCGTTTGGGTCGCGCCCTTGGGCGACGACGCGCCGCATCAGATCGCGCTCCGAAAAGATTCCTACAAGTTTGCCGTTGTGCAGAACGGGCACCGCGCCGATGTTGCGGTCCACCATGGCGCGTACGGTTTCCAGAACGCTCTGGCCCAGTTCCGCTTGATAGGTGTTCTGATCTTTGATCAGGTCGCAGATACGCATTTTGATACCTCCCCGGTACGTTCCGAGCAGTCCCAAAAGCATTTACCGGGGCGCGAGTATATGCCGAAGTCAAGATGTAAGGAAAGAAAAAAAGGTTGCGAAGAGTGAGTTTTTTTCCTGTTTTGGGCGTGAAAGTGGCCGGCGAAGACGCGCTAAGGCTTTCCCCTTACGAATGGCCGCCGGAATAGCTTCCGGAATTGCCGGGCGAAGCTTCGCGCTCTGCCACAAAAACAAAATACGACGAGTCCCACAGGGCCGTGGGCACGGTTCCCCGGGCGCGTCCAGTGACCGCGATGTGATACTCGTCGAACGCGCTCGAATTCATTTCGCGCCAGGGATCGTGAGGTGAGACCGCAGCGGCTTTTTTTTCCGGTTCAACCACGGCCAGCCATCCTAAGAATTCATGCAGATCGCGGGTGCGGGGGCGTCCGGGGACCAGGTACGAAACTTCCGCCTCCTGTGTGGAGAAATGCCAGGCCAGCGCAGCGGCCAGATCGACGGCCTTCTCGTAACTCTCCTCGGAAATCAGCCCGGCTTCCGGATTATCGAAGACGATGCACAGCTTGCGTTCGTCTTCGCGGGCAAACTCGCGCACCTTCAGCGATCCGGATTTCGCCGTCGCCTTCCAATCCACATGGCGAGCCGAGTCCTCCGGCAGATATTCGCGGATGCGGTACAGGTCCGATCCGCGGCCCCGCACAAAGCTTTCCCACTCGCCCCGCACCAGCGGCAGGATTTCGAAAACTTCCGCCGTCGGCTCGATCCGCGGGTAAACCAGTACTTCCCGGGGCAGCGCCACATGCCGCGTCTTGGTAAAAAACGCAAACGGAAACCGGGTGGCGATTCCGAAACTGTCTTCCCGGTAACATCCGCGGCGGTCGAAGCGCAATTCCAGATCGGCCGAGCATTCTGCCTGTGGCGGAAGAAACGGGAAGTACGCCATCCCCTGAAAAATTCCCGGCGGAGGCGGGACGACAATCACACGCCGCAAACGGCGGTCGGGCAAACGCAGCCACTGCTCTTCCTTCGGACGGTTGAACGGGAAAGCAAACGTGGTCACTTCCCACTGCCACTGCTTGGCCGGCTTCTTTCTTTTTTTGCGGGTCGAAACCACGCGCACCGAAAATGACGGCAGCCACCGGCGCGGATTGTGCACTACGATCCGGCCCCCTACCGGACGCCCGGCGAAAACGTGCTCGGGCAACCGGATATCGAGTTCCAGATAACGCAGGATCCACGCGGATACGTAGCCCGAAACCAGGATTGCACCCAGCATGGCCGCGACCACGATGTAGAGAAGATTGTTGCCGGTATTGAGGGCCGCGATCGCGATCACCAGCGTGACCAGCACATACACGATGCCGGCGCGCGTCACGTCGTAGTCAAACGATTCCCGCAGCCGCTCGACCGCGACCCGCCGCAGCAGGTAAGGCACCGTCACCAGACCCACAAATGTGGCCAACACCAGCGACGCGGAGGCCAACAAGACCGTAGCCCACAAGTTGCCGGCGTCGCGCGACACGGTCGAAAACAACGCGGCGGCGAAGGCCAGCCCCAGCCCCGCCAGCGATAGCAGAAACTTGGCCCACACCTCGACCGTGGCCGACTGCATCCACTGCGCCATGCGGCCGGGAGCACCCGATTTCAACGGATTGGCGTACGCAGAACCCACTCCTTCGGAGCCTAGCATTGTCCCGTAGAACGGACAATCAGGAAGCGCTTGCTAGGAAAGCGTTCGTAACGTCGCCGGAACTTGTCATGCTGAGCGGAGGTCGCCGCGATCTGTCATGCTGAGCGAAGAAGGAGCAGCGCGAAAGCGCTACTCCTTCGTAGTCGGCCTACCTGCAGTACGCTCACGCGGGTAGGGATGCTTCGACTCCACCTTGAGATTGCTGCGCGATCTCAAGGTCCCGCTCAGCACGACAGGATTCAGAATCCGCAAGATTCGTGGCAACGCCGTCGCCAGCCATCGCTCAAGAACCGGCCCCACCACCCCTTCTTCTTTCGCGTCCCGTTGTGCTACGCTTTGGCCCTCTCTCGTTTTTAGGCCAAACGCCAACATTCGTCCTCAATCAATAGGAGGCTTCCCATGCCAATGAGCAAACGTGCAGCGGCGGAATTCTTTGGAACATTCTGGCTGGTTTTTGGCGGATGCGGAGCGGCCGTGCTGGCCGCCGGCTTTCCCGCCGTGGGCATCGGATTTGCCGGCGTCGCGCTGGCCTTTGGGCTCACCGTGCTGACCATGGTCTATGCCGTCGGACACATCTCGGGCGGCCACTTCAATCCGGCGGTCAGCATTGGGCTCGTCGTCGGCAAGCGCTTCCCTGCTTCGGATCTGGCGGCCTATGTGATCGCGCAGGTCGCCGGCGCGATTGCGGCAGCGGGTGTGCTTTACGTCATCGCCAGCGGCACGGTCGGCTTCGATATCCGCAACGGATTCGCGCTCAACGGCTATGCGGACCACTCTCCCGGTGGATACTCGCTGCTGGCGGGCTTCGTCGCCGAAGTCGTGCTGACATGTTTCTTCCTGATCGTGATCATGGGCGCGACTGACGAGCGCGCTCCCAAGGGCTTCGCCCCTATCGCCATCGGATTGTGCCTCACGCTCATCCACCTGGTCTGCATCCCGGTCACGAATACTTCCGTGAACCCGGCACGCAGCACCGGTCCGGCAATCTTCGCCGGTGGCTGGGCGCTGCAGCAGTTGTGGATGTTCTGGGTAGCGCCGCTGATTGGCGGCGCGCTGGGCGGAGGAATTTACCGGATGGTGTTCAGCAGCCCGGGAAAAGTGGAAGCCGCGCTTGATCGCCCTGCCCGCGTGGCGCAAGAAGTGTAGGAAATGCGGCCACGGATCCTCGCGGATCTCCACGGATAAATCAGAACGTGTCTTAAATCCGTGAGAATCCGTGAAGATCCGTGGCTGAAACTAATACTGCGCCAGATCCTTCATAGCCAGGAACAAATCGTTCGGCTGCGGAAGAATCGAGTCTTCCAGAATCGGCTGGTAGGCGACGAACGTATCTTTCGCGGCCACGCGGCGCACCGGAGCATCAAGCTGGTCGAAGAGTTTGTCGGCAATCCGCGCCGAGATTTCCGCGCCGTATCCCCAGCTTAGCGTGTCTTCGTACGCCACCAGCGCGCGATTCGTCTTTTTTACGGACGCGGCGATCGTCTCCCAGTCAAACGGATTCAAGCAGCGCAAGTCGATCAATTCCACTTTCACGCCTTGCTCGCGTTCCAGCTTCTGCGCCGCCTGCAGCGCCCGCGGGACCACCGCTCCGTAGGTGATCACGGTCAAATCCGTGCCGGGATGCACGATCTTCGCCTTGCCGAACGGAATCATGTAGTCGGGCCCGGGATACGCGCTGCGCCCGTAGGATTCGCGATACAGCCGCTTGTGCTCGAGAAACAGCACTGGATCGTCGCAACGAATGGCCGTGCGCAACAGTCCGGCAGCATCCAGCGAGTTCGAGGGAAACACCACGCGCAGTCCGGGGATGTGCGTGAAGATACTCTCGCCGCACTGCGAATGATAAATGGCGCCGCCCGTGAGATATCCGCCGATCGCAACACGGATCACACAAGGAGCGGAGAATCCGTTGTTCGAGCGCCACCGGATCGTCGGCAACTCGTCTCGCAGTTGCATCATCGCGGGCCAGATGTAGTCGAAGAACTGGACTTCGACCACCGGCTTCAGTCCGCGCGTGGCCATGCCGGTGGCGCGGCCCACAATCGCGGCCTCGGCCAGCGGCGAATTGAACACGCGGTCGTTGCCGAACTCGTTTTGCAGGCCGAAGGTTAGTTTGAAGACTCCGCCCTTTCCCTTGACCAGCTTGTGCTTCAGATATTCTTCGCGGCTGCAGTCGGCCACGTCTTCGCCGAAGATCACGATGCGCTCGTCGCGCTTCATCTCATCGCGCAACGTGGCATTGATCAGGTCGGCCATGGTTTTTCCGGCGGCTTCTTGCCATCCGCAGCCGGCTCGGCGGCGAGCGGCTGCGTTTCGAACGCCGAAGAGGCTGGGTCCAAGTCCGGCGAATAAATGAACTGCATCACCGATTCAGGAGCGGGAGGCAACGCCTCCAGCGCGCGATCGACCGCGGCCTGCAGTTCTGCTTCAACTTCTTTTTCTAGCTGGTTGATTCCTTTATCGTCGAGGATGCCCTCGCGCAGCAGGAACATCTGCGTGCGGCTCACCGGATCGCGCTGCGCATCACGCTCGCGCTCGGCATCGGGACGGTACAGCCGCTCATCATCCGACAACGAATGCGAATAGGGACGAATCACGTGCGCATGGACAAAGGCAGGCCCGTGTCCTTCGCGGCAATATTTGGCCGCGCGCTGGAAGGCGGCATAGCTCGCCACCGGATCGGTGCCGTCGACTTCTTCGAAATGAAAATTCGGAAAGCCCGAGACCAGGCGCGAAATGCTGCCGCCCGCGGTCTGCACTTCCACCGGAACCGAAATCGCGTAGCCGTTATCTTCCACGCAGAAGATCACGGGCAGCTTGCCCAGCGCGACCGCGTTCAGCGCTTCCCAGAATTCGCCTTCGCTTGAGGTGCCATCGCCCAGCGAGACGTAGGTGACTTCATCGCTCTGCGAAGTGACGGTTTTGAATCGCCGGTAATCCACCGCGTCTGCGGGAAACTCGGCGGACTTGGGATGCCGCGCCAGGTAGCGTCCACCCTCCGCGCAGCCCACTGCCTGCAGAATTTGCGAGCCGGTTGGCGAAGATTGCGTCACGATGTGCAGCGCGGGATAGCTCCAGTGCGAAGGCATCTGCCGTCCGCCGGAACTGGGATCGTTGGCCGCGCCCACTCCCTGCAGGAACATGTCGTAGGGCTGAACCCCGAGAGCCAGGCACAATCCGCGGTCGCGATAGTAGGGATAGAACCAGTCATATCCGCTTTTCAGCGCCAGTCCGGCGGCAACTCCAATCGCCTCATGCCCCGCGCCCGACATCTGAAAGTAAATTTTCTGCTGGCGCTTGAGCAGGATCTCGCGGTCGTCGATGCGCCGCGAGGTGTACATGAGACGGTAGGCTCCGATGAGCTGTTCGCGGGTAAGGCCCTCATAGAACTTGCTTTTCTTTGCGCCGTTGGCCGCGATGGCCAGCTTGGGGTCGGTTTTTGTGGTAGCCATCCGTTCCTGTTCCTGCCCGTTTAGATTCTCACCCGCCCTGTGGCGATTCTAGCGACAGCCCGTCCAAACCTGTTGGATTGTAAATGGTAACGCAGGGTTGGAAACGAAGAAAGTTATCAAGAACGATCAGTCTGATTGTCGGACCACAAACCGCAAAATCCCGCGCTCCGCCGAATCATTTATCCTGAAAGAGCATGATTCGTACTAATCGCAGTTTTGATCCGCACTCCATCAAGCTCGTGATTTTCGATCTGGACGGCACCCTGATCGATTCGCGCCTCGACCTGGTGCACTCGGTCAACGCTGCGCTGCGCCATATCGGACGACCGGAACTCCCCGATCACGTCATCGCCAGCTACGTGGGCGACGGCGCTCCCATCCTGATTCAGCGGGCGCTGCGCGACGAAACCGTCGACCAGGCGATCATCCGCAAAGGCCTGGAATTTTTCCTTTCGTACTACCGCGAGCACAAACTGGATCACACCATTGTGTATCCGGGAATCGTTGAAGCCCTGGCCGCGATTCAGAATTCCGAGATTCAGAATGCGAAGAACGGGCACCCGCGCAAATTGGCGGTGCTGACCAACAAGCCGGTGAATCCCTCCCGCGCGATTGTGGAAGCGCTCAAGCTGGCGCCCTATTTTTCGCAGGTGTATGGCGGCAACAGCTTCGCCACCAAGAAGCCCGATCCCGAAGGCGCGCTCCGCCTGCTCGAAGAGATTGGCGTTCCCGCCGAACAGGCCGTAATGGTGGGCGACTCGCATACCGACGTCGAGACCGGAAAAAATGCCGGCCTATGGACGGTCGGGGTCACCTACGGCTTCGCGCCGCAGACTCTGGCCGATGCATCTCCGGATATGCTGGTGGATCATCCCCACGAACTGGCGGAACTTTTTTCGAAATGTGGAGTGGGCACTCCTGCCCGCTGATGCCGGTAGCGCAGAAGAAGCGGGCAAGAGTGCCCGCTCCACACAAACGGCGCGATTATTTGCACGGGGATGCGTGTCAAGAGGGCGCGCGGAGGGGCGGCACCATTCGCGGTGCAATAGCTCAGGAACTCCTTTAGCCTGGGCCGCTTATAGGCCTCATGCGCTGTGATAAAAATCACCCGTAAACAACTGATTCCACTACGTTTAAATATGGCTGTTAAATCGGTTTAACTAGCCGATACAGGCCGTCCCATTCTCCCCGATCCAAAGCTTCACCCGAGTGTTCTTCTCCCCGCGCCGCTCCCGGAAAGCGCGGTGCGAGGCATTCCTCACGCTAAGCTGAGCGTGCTCATCGGCCGGCTGAATCGCTCGTGCGAAATCGTGCACCTACGCTACATTGCTTCCAGTCTGTGTCGGAGCGACCTGAGAAATGAGAAGAGAGAGATTTTGTGGAGACCCGCCGAGCGGTTCCTCTGCTCCGAAGTAACTTTCCTGCCGCACTCTGCCGGAGTACACACAGAGGAGAGAAAGGCGCCGCACAGATGCCCTCGCGAAATCGCCTCCAGATCGTCCTACTTTGCACCGGCCTGTTCTCGCTCTGGGCTTTTGCGCAGACGCCCGAGGCGATGACGGTATCGCCGAACAAGGCCACCTTGCTGGTAGGCGAGACGCGTACCTTCCGGGCGGTGGGCAAGGATGGGCACATCCGCCACAATGTACGTTGGGGAATTTCTCCGGATCACGCAGCGGCGATCACGGTAAATGGCGACGAGGCGACGGTTGCGGCGCGCGAAGCCGCGCCCAGCGTGCTGCTCACGGCGTCTGCGGAAGGCGACTCAGCCGACGCCTCGATTGAGATTCGTCCCGCCGGCGACATGCCTGTCGGCACGACGATATGGTCGGATTCCCCAACCCCGGGCTGCAAGGCCACAAAGATGATTCAAGCGGTGCCGAGCGCGAACGGACCTGATCTTTACGTGGAGGAAACCTGCCCGGAGGGAACGATGCTTCGAGCCCTTACCGCAGACGGCCGAGAGCTGTGGCGGCGGCACATGGGCTCCGATGGACCACCGTCCAACGTAGCGGTTCCTGTTGCAAAGGGTCCTTACATCGGATTCCTTCCCAACGGCGTTACCTCGCAAACGGCGGGCAAGTCCAACGAACCGGCGGCCGAGCACATGAATCCGCACTCCACCTCGATGTGCGACGCAGTCTCGGTGGGCATGACCCGGGACGATGTGTTCAAGGCGACCACGCAACACAACGTCACTCTCGACGCCAGGCAGCGCCCAAGAGATACCTGGCTCATCGAGGAAGAAGGAGCCCGCTGCACGATTTCATTTGACGCAAAGACAGGGATCGTGGTCAAAAAGAAGAAGACCATCGTCACTGACTAGCGAGGAACTGCAACCGTTGCGCGCCAATCCGAACGGAACTTCAGGCTTTACTCCTGCCGAACGTCGCAAGCTGCGCAGCCTGAAAAATCCCCACGGCATTCAGACCTTTCTCGACGACATGCCCTATCACCTGGAAGACACGGCATGGTCGCCGCGCAAGGTGCTGGCGGAACAATCGTCGCATTGCCTGGAAGGCGCAATTTTCGCGGCGGCCGCGCTGCGGGTGAACGGATATCCTCCGCTGCTGCTCGATTTCGAAGCCGATCACGACACCGACCATGTGATCGCGATTTTCCGCGAAAGAGGTTGCTGGGGCGCGGTGGCCAAATCGAATTACAGCGGATGCCGCTGGCGCGAGCCCGTCTACCGCACCCTGCGCGAGCTGGCGCTCAGCTACTTCAATATTTACTTTAACCTGCGGCGCGAGCGCACCCTGCGCCGCTACTCCGTTCCCGTCAACCTGAAACGCTTCGACTCGCAACACTGGATGACGACCGACAAGCCGGTCTGGTTCATCGTCTATCACCTGTTCGACATCAAACACCATCCGCTGCTGACCAAAGCGCAGGAAAAGCGCCTGCACCGCATCGACGAGCGCCTGTTTCAGGCCGAATGTCTGGGCAAGGCGTACAAAGCCAAATAAGCCGCATATAGGACTGTCATGCTGAGCGGAGCGATGAGGGGAGCGAAGCGAGCCTCACCGCGGAGTCGAAGCATCCCTACCCCATTCCGACTTCATCCAGGGGTACCACTCTGCGGCGAGATCGATCCAATGCGGATTCTTCTTCACCATGAGCGCGACCTTCTTCTCGCGCCTCCAGCCTTTCAATTGTGTTTCGCGTGCTAGCGCTTTGTGCACGTCGTCGTAGGACTCCCAGTAGAGCAAGCGGATGACTTCGTACCTGTCGCTGAATCCTTCGAAGTGGTGCGACTTGTGCTGGAAAACGCGGCGGTGCAGATTGCCACTAAAGCCGATGTACAGCGTGCCGGACAGGCTGCCCATGATGTACACGCAGTAATATTTTCTCTCGCATCCCATATCCCCATATTTTTGACTCGCCAGGGCGGGCAGGCTGTGAGGAGCGTCACAAACCGGGGCGCCCGTTCCCATCGCGGGAATGGGTGTGAGGTAGGGATGCTTCGACTCCGCTCAGCATGACAGGGCTTTTGGGCTGGGCGACACGTACCACGGTCGTTGGACATGGGGAAAGCCGGGCTAAAGTTTTGCGTCCCGGTGCCGATAAAGAGTACAAGGCCTTTTTGTGCCTGCCTAGCCGAATTTCAACGCGCGGGCACAGGCCGTGGAGACAAAGTGGGACTTAGCGGCCAACTCGGAACAGCCTATGCTAAAGAAGCAATGGACGCTCGCCGTCACCCTCGTTACCGGCTGGAGACGGAAATCTGCATTTATCCCCGCAACATGCCGGTGGTTCGCGGGCATACAGTCGACATCAGCGAGTCGGGAATCTCCGCCATGCTGCGCATTGAAATCCCATTAGACGAAGTCGTCCGGCTGGAATTGAAGCTCCCTCTGGGTGCGGTGGAAGTGCATGCGCTGGTGCGCCAGAGAAACGCCTTCCGCTACGGATTTCAGTTCGTCGAGTCCAGCTCGGCGCAAGAGGTGATTGGGCGGACATGCCGGCAGCTGGCTCTCGAACAATCTCTCGCCAACGACGTTTTGTGAAGGCCGGCTTTGTGAAAGCCCACGGTCCCCACGTCTACTTCTTTGTGCATCCTGGTGGATAGGGATTGCCTCTAAAGAAGTTAAGATACGTCTTATGGGGATGCGAATTCTTGCTCTAACCTTCTGCCTGCTTCTGTCTGTCGCGGCGTTCGCGCAGCAGGAGCCGCAGCCTTCTGCAGATTCCAATCCCTCCGCCGACTCGGCGAAGGCGAATGAAACCGAGTCGGCGACCACGAATGAGACCGCGCCCGCCGACGCTCGCGAGAATTCCCCCAAGCTCGACCTCACGCCTGATGCCAACGGCAACCTTTCGCAGGAGCAGATGCAGCAGCTATTCCGCGTGGTCGCTGCCAAGGACACGGAGAACGACAAGCTGCAGCGCAACTACACCTACACCGAGCGCCAGGTAGAGAACAAGCTTGACAAGAGTGGGCAGACCAAGTCCAGCGAAGTGAAAACCTACGAAGTCCTGGAAATCTACGGCGAGCAGGTCGAGCGGCTGATTGCCAAGGACGACCAGCCGTTGAACGCGAAAGAGGCAGCCAAAGAAGACGAGAAAATTCAGAAGATTATCGACAAGCGCAAGAACGAATCCGAGGATGAGCGCAGGAAGCGCGAAGAAAAAGAAGAAAAACAGCGAGAGGACGATCGCGAGTTCACCAAGGAAGTCGCCGATGCCTACGACTTCAAACTAATGGGAACCGACGCCGTGAATGGCCGCGAGGCCTGGGTGATCGATGGCGAGCCGCGTCCGGGATTCCAGCCGCATATGAAGGAATCGAAATTCCTCCCCAAGTTTCACGGGCGTGTGTGGATCGATCAGGGCGACTTGCAACTGGCGAAAATGGATGTCGAGTGTCTCGACACAATTTCCTGGGGATTGTTTCTGGCGAGGTTCCACAAAGGATCGCGCTTCATGCTGGAGCAGACGCGGGTGAACGATGAAGTCTGGCTGCCGCAGCAACTAGCCGTGAAAGTGGATGCGCGGCTGGCGCTGCTGAAAAGCTTGGACGTGGACATCGAACAAAGCTTCCGCGATTACAAGAAATTCCGCACCTCGTCCAAGATTGTGGGCGTGGGTGAGTTGCCCGATTCCAAAGACGTACCGGATCCAAAGTAGGGTTTACCTCCTGCCCCATTCAACGGGGTCATCCCGATGGGCCGCGTTTTCTCCAGCGGACCGAGGGATCTCCCGTGCAGCGATCCCGTATGCAGCCGTCCCGTTATGCAAGCGTCCGCGGATGTAAGGGAGATCCTTCGCTCCGCCTGAAAAACGGCTGCGTTCAGGATGATCCCGCAGCGTGTCCTTGCGCTTATAATGCGGGGTTCCGCGCGCCAGCATTTCTGAATCGATTCCGCTCGTGGATCTCATTGCGGTTGAGGCAAAAGCTATGTCATCTCTTACCCGTCGCGACCTGATACGTTCCGGGCTGGCGCTGTCTGCGTCGACTCTGGCTGCCGGTTCTGTGAGCCGCGCGCATGCTTTGCTGGCGCGCTATCCCGCCGCGGCTGCGGCGGAGGCCTCGGCGGTTGTGGCTCCGCGCGAGCGTCTGCTGCTCGATTTTGGCTGGAAGTTTTTTCAGGGACACGCCTCCGATCCCCGGCGCGACCTCGCCTTCGGCATGGGGCAGGGGGATTTCGCCAAGTCGGGCGATTTCGATTTCGCTACCGCGAAATTTGATGACTCAAAGTGGCGCAGCCTCAACCTGCCCCACGACTGGGCGGTCGAGTTGCCCTTCGTGCGCGATGAAGATCTCGAATCACACGGCTTCAAGCCGCTCGGGCGCCGCTATCCCGAGACCAGCGTCGGCTGGTACCGGCGAGCGTTCGACGTCCCCAAAGAAGATTTCGGGCGTCGCATCGTCATTGAGTTCGATGGAGCCTTCCGCAGCGCGCTGGTCTTTTTCAATGGATACTTCATCGGCCGCAACGACAATGGCTACGCGCCCTTTCGCTTCGATCTCACCGACTTCGTGAATTATGGCGGCAAGAATTTTCTGGTCGTGCGCATGGATGCCAGCTTCGGCGATGGCTGGTTCTATGAGGGCGCCGGCATCTACCGGCATGTCTGGCTGACCAAGGCGGACACGATGCACTTCAAGCAGTGGGAAAGCGCCGTACGGGCCGAGGTCAGGGATAACACGGCCATCCTGGAGTTCGGCACCATTGTGCAATATGAAGGCAGCGACGCCGAGAGCTGTCGCGTGCACTGGCAAGTTGTCGACACAACGGGCAAAGTCGTGGCGACCTCGGACTCGCCGGTGAAGCCGATCGTGCGATTCGCCATTTTTGTCACGGGCGCAAAGCTAGCCAATCCTGCGTTGTGGTCTCCGGAAAATCCCATTCTCTATTCGGCTCTGGTGACGGTTACCGACAGCGCCGGCAAGGTGCGCGACGCTGAGCGCATCAGCTTTGGCATTCGCGACATCAGGTGGGACGCCGACAAAGGATTTTTCCTCAACGGCAAGCGAGTCACGATCAAAGGCACCTGCAATCATCAGGATCATGCTGGAGTCGGCGCCGCGCTGCCCGACCGCCTGCAGTACTACCGGGTTGCGGTGCTGAAAGAGATGGGATCGAATGCCGTGCGCACCTCGCACAACATGCCGACGCCCGAGTGGGTGGAGGCCTGCGACCGCCTGGGCATGATGATGATGTGCGAGACGCGCATGATGAGTTCCACGCCGGAAGGCGTGGCCCAACTCGAAGCCATGGTGAAGCGCTATCGCAACTCGCCGTCGATCATCCTGTGGTCGATGGGAAATGAAGAAAGCATGCTCGAGAAGAATCCGCAGGGCGAACGCGTCATCGACGAGATGGTGGCGCGCGCGCACGCGCTCGATCCCACGCGGCTTTGCACGGCGGCAGTGAATGAAGGCTTCGATACGCACTTCTCCGACGGCCTCGACGTGATGGGCTTCAATTACAACCTGGGCGTGCCTGATGCGTGGCACAAGGCGCATCCCGGAAAGCCGTGCGTGGGATCGGAGACGGCGAGCACGGTGTGCACGCGCGGCATCTACTCGACCGACAAGCTGCGCAATTGGGTGAGCGCCTACGACACCGAGCATCCTTCGTGGGCAGAGCTGGCCGAGGAGTGGTGGAAGTTTTATGCGGCGCGCGAGTGGCTGGCGGGAGGCTTCGCCTGGACCGGCTTCGATTATCGCGGCGAGCCGACGCCGTACGGCTGGCCGTCGATTAATTCGCAGTTCGGCATCGTCGACATGTGCGGCTTTCCCAAGGACAATTTTTATTACTACAAGGCGTGGTGGGGATCGGAGCCGGTGCTGCACCTGTTTCCGCACTGGAATTGGGAGCAGCGCGAGGGCGAACCGATCGCGGTGTGGGTGCACTCGAACCTGGATTCGGTCGAACTATTCTTGAACGGCAAAAGCCTGGGCTCGAAAAGCGTTGTGCCGCTGACGCACCTGGAGTGGAAAGTTCCGTACGCGCCCGGCGTGCTCGAAGCGCGTGGCATGAAAGACGGAAAAGTTGTGCTGACCGAGAAGCGCGAAACCACGGGCGCCGCGGAATCCATTCGGCTGACCGCCGACCGCATGGAAATCAACGCGGACGGGGAGGACGTTTGCATCCTGAAAGTTGAGGCGCACGACCGCGCAGGGCGCGCCGTTCCTACGGCGGATCATCCGATCCGCTTCAAAGTCTCGGGTGAAGGCGCGCTGATCGGCGTGGGCAATGGCGATCCGAATTGCCAGGAATCGGACAAGGACCCGATGCGAAGTCTATTCAACGGGCTGGCGCAAGCGATCGTGCAGGCCACGCGCACGGCGGGGACGATCAGTGTAGAAGCCTCTTGTGATGACTGGCGCGGCGCATTGCATCCGGCGAAGGTGACGATTACGACGAAGAAGGTGGATCTGCGGCCGAGCGGGGCGTAGGCATCGCACTGAGAGAGTGGCGTCATCCTGAGCGGAGCCGGGTTCAGGCGGAGGGAAGGATCTCGTGCACCGGAGATCCCTCGGTCCGCTGGAGAAAGCGCGGACCTTCGAGATGACCCCTTTGCATTGGGATGACGTTTTTTAATTTACCGCGCTGAGCTCGTACTCACATTCACCACTTGGAGAGTCCATGTCGAAATCTCGCCGGGAATTTCTGACCATCACTTCGCTGGGAGTACTGGGGGCAGCAGCCGTCTCGCGCATACACGCGCAGAATATGTCGACCCTGCCTCCGGGCGCTCCGTCGGCGTTCGGCGCCGGACCTGCCTTTGGGCCGGAGGTCTCCGTGACGACGTTCGCCGAGGCGGAGAAGTTGGTGCAGTTTCAGCTGACCGACTCCGAGCGCGCATTGGCGGCGGCGAGTTGGCGGAAAACCATGGCCTCGCTCTACGAGCGGCGCGTGGGCCCGCGCAAACTGGCGTTAGAGGACACACTCGCTCCGGCGACCACGTGGAATCCCATGCTGCGGGGAATGAAGCCGGTCGCAGAAAAAGATCGTTTCGTGCGCAGCCGCGCCGAGACTTCCCTGCCTGCGAAAGATGAAAACATTGCGTTCGCGAGCGTGACGCAGCTTTCGCGCTGGATCGAAAGCCGAAAGCTCAGCTCAGAACGGCTAACGCGAATTTATCTGGAGCGGCTGGAGCGATTCAATCCCAAGCTGCGCTGCGCCATCACCATCACGCGAGACAGGGCGTTGCAACAGGCCAAGCAGGCGGATGCAGAAATCGCCGCCGGAAAATATCGCGGACCGCTGCATGGAATTCCCTGGGGAGCGAAGGACCTGCTCGACACCGCGGGCATTCCGACCACTTACGGTGCCGAGCCGTATCGCAACCGCGTCCCGAAAGAAGATGCCGCCGTGGTCGAGCGGCTGCATGCGGCGGGCGCGGTGCTGGTGGCGAAGCTGAGCCTGGGCGCGCTGGCGCTGAACGATATATGGTTTGGCGGGCAGACGATGAATCCGTGGCTGCCGCAAGAAGGCTCGTCGGGATCGAGCGCCGGACCGGGCGCGGCAACGGCGGCGGGGCTGGTCGGATTCGCGATCGGCAGCGAAACCGGAGGGAGCATTGTCAGTCCGTCGATGCGCTGCGGAGTCACTGGCCTGCGGCCGACCTACGGCCGAGTGCCGCGCTCGGGCGCGATGACGCTGTGCTGGTCGCTCGACAAGCTCGGCCCGATGGCGCGCAGTGTGGAAGACACGCTGCTGGTGCTGCAGGCGATCTCAGGACCGGATGCGCATGACACGGCGAGCGTGCCGAGCCATCTCGACTTCGATGCCAACGCCAGCGTCCAGGGACTGCGCGTGGGCTACTTCCCGGCCTGGATGAAGGAACGTCCGGCAACCGACGTGGACCGGGCTGCGCTCGAAACGGTGAAGCAGCTGGGCATGAAGCCGGTGGAAGTTTCGCTTCCCAACTGGCCTTACGACTGCCTCAATCTGATTCTGTTTGCGGAGGGCGCGGCGGCGTTTGAGGAATTGACCTTGAGCGGCGGGCTACGCGAACTGAAGGCGCAGGTTCCCGATGCGTGGCCGAATTTGTTCCGGCAGGCGCGCTTTTTGTCGGCAGTGGATCTTGTGCAGGCCGACCGCATGCGGCGCAAAGTGGCGGAAGAGATGGAGCGCGTGTTCTCCGAGGTCGATCTGCTGCTGGTGCCTTCGCTGCGCGATGAGATGCTGGTGATCAGCAACAATACCGGGCATCCTTCGCTGACCTTGCGGGCGGGATTTGTCGAGGTGCAGAAGGCGCGCAGCGATTGGGCGCCGGACCCGGAGCATCCGCTGCCGACGTTTGCCACGCCGCGGCGCGTGCCGCATGGGGTCACGCTGATTGGACGGCTGTTTGACGAAGGTACGCTCGGGAGCGCTGGGATTGCGCTGGAACGGGCGTTCGGGGTTGCGGGGGAGCGGCGGCTGGGTTCTAGAAAAAGCGTCAACCACTAAGGGCACGAGGGTTCACGAAGGAGATCCTTGCGATGTTTTCCTTCGTGTAACTTCGTGCCCTTCGTGGTTGAAGCTCTTCTGCAACGCCTGTGTGCATTTATAATAGAAAGATTCTCTGTCGCTGAAATTTGGTTCTGTGGAGCTGGCGGCGAAGAGCGAGGCGAGCTTTGCTCGGCTGGACGGACGAGGGCGTCCGTCCGTACATGTTCCGGTTACAGCTGAAATTTATGGATTTCAAACTTGTTTCCAGTTACAAACCGCAGGGGGATCAGGCGGCGGCGATTCAGGCTTTGACACGCGGCATCTTTGACCGCGAGCAACACCAGGTTTTGCTGGGCGTCACGGGTTCCGGCAAGACGTTCACCATGGCGAAGGTGATTGAGGCGCTGAACCGCCCGACGCTGGTGATGGCGCATAACAAGACGCTGGCGGCGCAGCTTTATCACGAGTTCAAAAGTTTCTTCCCGCACAATGCGGTGGAATATTTCGTCTCGTATTACGACTACTACCAGCCCGAGGCTTATGTTCCGGCGGCCGATTTGTATATTGAAAAAGAAGCGACCATCAACGATGAACTCGACAAGCTGCGGCTTTCGGCGACGCGATCTTTATTTGAGCGGCACGATGCGCTGATTGTCGCGTCGGTAAGCTGCATCTACGGCCTGGGCTCGCCGGAAGCGTATTACGGGATGATGCTGTTTCTCGAAAAAGGCCAGAAGATCAAGCGCGAGGACATCACGCGCAAGCTGGTCGACATTCTTTACGAGCGCACCAACAGCGATTTCCGGCGCGGGACGTTTCGCGTGCGCGGCGACGTGATCGAGGTCTTCCCGACGTATGACGACATGGCGTACCGCATCGAGTTGTGGGGAGACGAGATTTCCTCGCTGACGCAGATCGATCCGCTGTTTGGCACGGTCAAGCAGAAGTACGTGCGGCTGCCGATTTATCCGAAGACGCATTACGTCATGAAAGAAGAAACGCGCGCGTCGGCGGTGGATTCGATCAAGAAAGAGCTGGCATGGTGGGAGGCGGAACTAGAAAAGCAGGGACGGCTGGTCGAGTCGCAGCGCATTCATCAGCGGACGATGTTCGATCTGGAGATGATCAAGGCCATGGGCTATTGCCATGGCATCGAAAATTATTCGCGGCATTTTACGGGACGGCTGCCGGGTGAGCCTCCGCCGACGCTGCTGGATTATTTTCCGCGCGATTATGTGATGTTCATCGACGAGTCGCACCAAACGGTGCCGCAGTTGCGCGGCATGTATGCCGGAGATCGTTCGCGGAAGGAAGTGCTGGTCGAGTACGGATTCCGCATGCCGTCGGCGCTGGATAACCGTCCACTGACATTTGAGGAATTTGATCACCGGACGAACCAGCTGGTTTACGTTTCGGCGACGCCGGGGCCGTATGAGCTGACCAAGTCGGCGGGCGTGGTGATCGAGCAGATTATCCGGCCCACGGGGCTGATCGATCCGGAAGTGGAGGTGCGTCCGGTCAAGGGACAGATCGACGATCTGCTGCATGAGATTCGCGTGCGCGCGGCCAAGGGCGAACGCGTGCTGGTCACGACGCTGACGAAACGCATGTCCGAAGACCTGGCCGAGTATTACGCCGAGGTGGGAGTGAAGTGCCGCTACATGCATTCCGAGATTGAGACGCTGGAGCGGGTGAAGATTTTGCGCGATCTGCGCAAGGGCGAATTCGATGTATTGATCGGCATCAATCTGCTGCGCGAGGGGCTGGACCTGCCGGAAGTTTCGCTGGTGGCGATTCTCGATGCTGATAAAGAAGGATTCCTGCGGTCGTCAGGCTCGCTGATTCAGACCATCGGACGCTGCGCGCGGCATCTGAACGGGCGCGCGATTCTTTACGCCGACCGTATGACCGATTCGATGAAGCGCGCGATGGACGAGACGTTGCGGCGGCGCGCCATCCAGAGGGCTTATAACGAGGAGCATGGGATCACGCCGGAGTCGATCGTGCGTCCGCTGGATATGACGCTGGCGGCGATTGTGGCGGCGGATTATACCGACCTGACCGGCGGCGAGGCCGAGGGCATGCCGGAGTTCAAGTCGCAGGAGGAAGTGGACACGTATATCGGGAAATTAGAAAGCGATATGCGGGAGGCGGCGAAGAAGTTTGAGTTCGAGAAGGCCGCGAAGTTGAGGGATACGATCAAGGAGCTGCGGACAAAGGAATTTTTGTTCGCGTAAAGGGCCGTTCGCACGCACTAGACGCTATACTCTCATCAATGAAGGTGCCTCTTCCCGTTACCTGCCCGGCCTGCAAGAATAAATTTGCGCTTGAGGTCCTCGGCAGCGACCTTCCAGAGTACACAAAGTGCCCGAAGTGCTGGGCCCAGAGCCGCAACCTGTGGCCCCTAGGGAACGCGGTCACTATTCTTCTGATGGAACGCGCCAAGCAGGAACTTGCGGATGGCGACGTCACGATTGTCATACTTTTGAGTTCGATGGCCGTTGAGGGAGAGATGGCGTTTCTCTTCTTCAAATGGAAGGGCATTGACGCCATGAAGCTCCCGCACGCGGTCACCGAAGCAGACCGGAAAGAGTGGGACGACGCCTGGAAAAGTTTCTCTTCGTTTCGAGCACAATTGGATGCTGTGTCGAAATTGCTGACATATGAGGCCTTTGACAAATTCGCGTTGCGGAATAAGGGGTGGCTACTGCCTAAACTTGATGGGTTTGACCCTGCAACCGGAATTAAGCAGCATTTTCAGAATCACTTTTACCGCACCCGCACTCGCGTCGTCCACTACGGTGAGGTCGATTTCCAGAAGCCTGATGGAGAGAGGTGTTTCTCATTAGCGTGGGTTCTACTCAAGCTGTTTCATGCGATGGATAGGAAAGCATGTGAGCTATTAGACGATGGGCAGAGAATGCTCAACTCTCAATCGGCCAGCTTTCCGATAGAATTGAAGTGACACGGTCTTCGTGTTACACTGTTTTAGTGTCCCCGAAATCACAACTCCGTAATGTAACCGTCACCCTGGAAGAGGACGTGGCCCAGTGGGCGCGCATCGAGGCTGCCCGGCGGGATACTAGCGTTTCCCGGCTGCTGGGGGAATTGCTCAAGGAACGCATGACGGCTCAGGACAGCTACGAGCGGGCCATGCGGAGTTCGCTAAGGCGCAAGCCTTTTCTGCGGAGCACTCGTCCGTATCTGACCCGCGAGGAAGCGCATGACCGCTCCCGTCTTCGTTGATTCGAACGTATTCCTTTACGCTCTGGACGACGCCGACCCGCGCAAACAACAGGTTGCGAGAGATTGGCGGGCCGAGTTGTGGAAGAGTCGCCTGGGTCGGGTCAGTTTTCAAGTGCTGAATGAGTTCTATGTCAATGCAGTGCGGCTGAAACCTGCCGCTTCCAGCGAGGCTCGAGCGGAAGTTCGCGATCTGCTTGCGTGGAATCCTGTCGTCGTGGACGCGGCTGTGATTGAGAGGGGTTGGAAACTGCAGGACCGATATCAACTCCCATACTGGGATTCGCTTATAGTAGCGGCCGCAAAGGCGGCAGCCTGCGGATTTCTTCTTACTGAAGACTTGCAGAACGGGCAGAAGCTTGACGGAGTGGAAGTGGTCAATCCATTTCTGCGCAAACCTGAGTCGATCCTGTAATCTTGCTGACCACGAAAACGGCAGTCGCCGATTGCCGATCCGGTTGCCCAGCAGCCCACAGCAGCAGGTGCGTATCGAGCAGAAGCTTCATTTCGCGCTCGAAAACAGGCGCTCAATTTCTTCCTGACCCATGCGGTCGAAGTCGTCGGGCACAGAAATTTGTCCGGCCAGAAAGCCGAGCCGCTTGACTTCCGTTCCCGAGGGAGCGCCCAGCGCCATAACTTTCACCAAGGGCTTGCCTGCCTTCGCAATCACAAAAGGCTCTCCCTTGGAGGCGTCGTCAACGAGCCTGGACAATTGGGTTTTAGCTTCGTGAATATTCACGGTTTTCATCGGCACCAGTAAACCACCCCTAGCTAAGTTAGTTTAGTTTAAGTTGCACGGGTTCCCAAGTGTAACTGCTGTTTGATGTTATCGTCCGTACGCCGCGCTGGCGGCCATCGGTTTGCGGTGGAAGGTGTAGCCGTCGTAGGTTTCGGAGCGGAAATTCAGGTTGGGGGCGCAGAGTTTTTCGGTCTGGCTGAGGAACAGGTAACCGCCGGGTTCGAGATAAAGATGCAGGCGCTCCATTAGGGCGATGCGCTGGGCGCGCGAGAGATGCGGCAGCACGTCCATGCAGAAGATGCAGTCGAAGCGTCCGATGTAAACCGGCTTGGTCAGGTTCATGGTGTTGAAGGTGACCAGGCTGCGCAGGCGCGGCTTGACCAGAAGATGCGTGCCGTTGGTCGTGCCGTTGCCGTTCGACGCGCCATTGTTGATCGAGACGTTGCCATTTCCGTTGGCCGAGGCATTCGGAGCGGCGTCGGGCGAGCCGTTTGCACCGCCGTTGGTGGTTCCAGTCGTGGTTCCAATCGTAGTTCCAATTTTGGAAAAGCAGGCGCGAATCGTGGCGGGAGGCAGTCCCGCGAGAGCGTATTGCGGGTAGAGTCCGCGCTCGGCCGTCTTGATGGCGGAAGGCAGCAGATCGCTGCCGACAATGTGGATCGTCCAATCCCGAGCGGTCGACTTGCAGGAAGCGGGCGCAGAAGTTTCGGTGATGCCACCATTCCGGCTGGCGGGCTTGGACTCTTTGCTACCGTTGCTATTGCTCGCGCCGTTCCCGTTGCCGTTGGGCAGGGGTTCACAGATCGCCATCGCGATGGAATAGGCTTCTTCGCCGGTGGAGCATCCGGCGCTCCATATACGCAGCGTGGCCGCACTCTCGTTCGACTTGCGGGCATAAAGTTGCGGGATGATCTGGCGGGACAGCGCATTCATCGCTCCCGGATGACGGAAGAAACCGGTGTTCACATTGAGCACGCCGTCGAGAAATTCCGCGAGTTCGGCAGGATCGAGTTCTGAAGAACGCAGGCGACCGAGCAGAGCGGCGGCCGATTCCAGTTCGTGACGGTCAAGGTATTCCGCCAGGTGCGCCGCCAGCGCGCTGTTGGGACAGTCGAGCAGGATTCCCGTCTGCCGCTCCATCAGCAGGCGCAGCTC
Organism: uncultured Acidobacteriota bacterium; assembly: GCA_963719865.1. GTDB lineage: Bacteria > Acidobacteriota > Terriglobia > Terriglobales > Acidobacteriaceae > Sulfotelmatobacter. Next base: position 107,751 of record CAVRDS010000069.1, read on the forward strand.
GGAAAGTTCGTCCTCGAGAATGGTGACGCCTGCCAGTAATCTGTGCATAAATTCCCTTCCTCTATGACGCGGCGGATCCGGTATTTGATCTCGGCCGCATCCTGGGGGAGGACTGAATTCAAAGTTTCAAAGTTTCAAAGTTTCAAAGTTTCATTTACAGCTCGCGTTCCTTCTCACTGCCCACTGCTCATCGCTCCCTGCTCGCGGCTCATTGCTCAACCAGCACTGGCTGCGTACGACTTGCCCGAATCTTGTACTGCCTGCTGGGCGACTACGTTCATTTCCTTTTCCAGCGACGAAAAACGCTGCATGATTTCGTGAATGCGCAGCGCCATGTTGCGAACGGTTTCAATCTGCGCGCGGGTCTGGGCCGACAAGCTGCCGGGTTCAAGCAGCAGCAGATCCGAATTGCCCAGCACCGAGGTGAGCGCATTATTCATGCTGTGGCGCATTTCGAGCATGTAGCGCCCCAGCATGGCTTGGCGCTCAAGGTTGGAGGAGGCAAGTTCGGCGGCGCGGGCGCGGGCTTCGGCGCGGGAACGGTGCACGGCCTCAGCCGCAGCCAGGACCAGCGTTTCCAGCCAGTGCTCGCCGGGACGCAGAATCGTCACCCGCGGCCAGCGCTCGTGGATCAGTTGCGCGGTAGCGGGGTCGTGACACACGCAGAAGATGGGCTGTCCGGTGGAATGCAGCGGCTCCAGTACAACCGAGAGCAGATCGCGGCGCAACTCGCCGACAATGGCGACGTCGAAGACGTCGGCCGCAAAGCGCGGCCACAACTCCCCGCTCAGAAGAGTGAAGGTGGGGACGTTGCGTTCGCTCTGCCAGCGGGCAGTGATGCGCCGGGAAAAGTCGGCTTCATCGGAGATGATCAGTACGGTCGGCATTTCCCGCTTCCCTTCTGGCCTTATCGCAACTCGCAACTCTCGGCCACGTCATGACGGCGAAGAGCAGCGGGCAAGAGTGCCCGCCCCACATTGCTCGCTCCACATTGCCCGCTCCACATGAACCCACTACTTTTTTGCCGGTCCTGATGCCGCATCGGGATCCCATTCGGAAGAGCCGGACACTTCAAACTCAGTGGCCTTGGGGGTCTTCACGGCCGGCTTCGATCCGGTGGCACTCGCGGTTGCGGCCGCCACTTTGGCGGCTGGAACAGCTTTTCGGACTGCGACCCCGGGTTTCGCTGCCGTGGCTGCGGCTGCCGTCGTCGGCTTGGCTGCCATGGCTGGCTTGGCTTTTGGCGCGGCTTCCGCAACCTTGCCGCGGCCAAGCGCGTGGTCGACGGAGGCGCGCAGATCGACCAGCATGCGGAGCGGCGATCCGGACGAATACTCCGCCTGAAACATCACCTTCCACGACTGGCAGATCATGCGCAGCCGGATGATCGGCTCCTGGGCGGAGAATTGGGCGCGGCGGCAATCGATGGTCAGCACGCCCTTGTCCTCCAGTTCGGTCAATCCGTCGAGAATGATATTGAGATCGCCGAGCATGAGGCGGAAGAAGGCGCGGCGTATGAGATATCCGAAGCGCGTGAAGGCGACGAGCGCGACCGGCAGATAAAACAATTCGCCGGCCTGGCCCTTGGCTTTGCGGCCCTGTTCGAGGACGCCGCCGTGCAGCAGCTCGTCGAGCGAGCGGCAACGGCGCGCCGATTCCAGCACGCGATCGAGAGAGTTCAGCCAGACAGGAGGCTTGAGCTCGACCTGGCTGACGATGGGCTCCATGGCCTGGGCCACGTAGGCGAGATCTACCTCGTCGTCCTGGACCCCGGCCGGAGCGATCTGGCTGAAATACTGCACCAGCAGAAAGTCAACCTTGTCGCGGACGATGTCGTTCCTGACGGGCTTCGCCAGAAAATGTTGCAGCAAGTAAAGCAACTGCTGCTGGTTGACCAGCGAACTGGTCTGCAGGAACTGGCGAAGCTGGTGCACCTGGATGGAGTTATCCATCTGCTGCAGCCACTGGTTCGCCAGCTCAACGGCTTCCTTGCCGGGCGTGTCGACACCGGCTTCGAGATCGGAGCAAGGCTTGACGTCGATGGCGAACTCGCGGGCGAGTTCGAAATAAATGGGATACAGCCGGCGAGCGGAGCTCCATTGGGCTGCGAGATCTTGCTTGGGTGTGGAAGGATTCATGATTTCACGATCCAGTTGGGCACGTCGCGGCGAAAGCGCGCGGCCACGAGAGTCTTACCGGGCTGGTACTGGACGGCCACTACGGTCACTTCGACATCGAGCGAGCCATCGGCGGTGCGCAGGCGAAGAATGTCGGCAAATTCCAGCGGGGTCTTGGAAGCGAACAGAACTTCGCGGGACGTGCCGAATTCAATGACGGTGCTTTCGCTGAAATTCGGGATAGCGCCGCCCTCGACGGTACGGGCAATCTGAACCGGGATGCGCACGGGAGTCGCGTCCGGGAAAAAGCGCGCGAGATCGGCCACCGAGATGGCGTTCTGCAGTGCCCGACCCGTAGCTGCAGCGGAGTGCGCCAAGCCGATGAAAATCTCCTAACCCAAACTCGTTCTGACCCGGTGAAATGCGGTCGGGCTCCCCCTCTTCCTGGTTTGGAAGAGCTTTGGGGAGCCGGTTTCCGCGGTTCACCAGAAAATGGAGCAACACGGGAACCATCTCCGCGAACGAAAGGAGTAGTACCGAGGTGAACGGGTTTTCAGCGAGTTACGCGCGTGAGTTCATGCGGCGCGGGAGGAGCGGGAGGATTGGCGTCTCAGCATGAGACGGAGTCTCACGTGGCGGTTTGCGTGGACGATACGATGTCGTTACGAAACTAACTACTGGAAGTCTTTTAGGGGATCGCTCCCATTTCCTCAGATGATGGCATATCACTGACCAACGCTCGAACTGTTCCCAGTGTCGCGCAAGAGAATGACATCGGAGACAGAATGAAAACGCAGAAGGGCTAGAACCTTACCGTCGGGGGACCAGCGGAAATCCTGGATCCGTTCAGGGTCGGTGAAGTTCGTCAGCTTTCGCCCTTTTGACCCGTCCACCGGCTGCATCCAAATGTTGTCCACTCCCGCGTCCTCAATGACGAAGGAAATGAATCTGCCATCCGGAGAAAAGCGGAATCCGGCACTATCGGGCGGTCCTTGACTACGGAATACGGCCTTCAGAGCGGGATCGAGGTCGAGGTTGCGGACGCCGGAATCCAGGCTGTCGAGCACGATCCGGTTGGAGTAGGTCTTCGATTCAGGATTCAACACCAGGGTAAATATCGCCAGCGTCCTGCCGTCGGGGGAAAGTGTGGCCTGAGCCGTGAGCGAATTGGGAGGGTTCGCTCCCGGTACGAGTTCGGGTTTGCCGCCGCCGGCAGAGACTCGCAACACACCGTTCGTGATTCTATCGGTGTAGTACAGCCACCTCCCATCCGGCGAGCATCCCCAGAAGCTGCCGAAATCCCCGGAAATGAGCGGCACCGGATCGGAGCCGTCGGGATTTGCCCGCCAGAGTCGGTTGCCGCTGCCTTCGCCGTGAACCATCCAGTTCAGAGCAATCCAGCGATCGTTGTCACACGATACAGGGGCGCTGATCCAAGCCGCCGGATCGCTGAGAATGGTCACTGCGTGGGTGCCATCGGTGTGCTGCCGGACCAGGTGATCGCCATGCGAGATGAGCAACTGCCCGTCTCCTGTCCAGGAGAAGCTTGGCAGGGTTTCACGGGCAGCGATGCCGGGCACGGGCGTGAGGGGCCCGGCCCCGCTGGGCGGCAGAAGAACGATCTGGGTTGAAGTCTCCTTCTGCACAGTTGCCAGCGTGTGGCCATCGCCCGCAATCGATAGAGAGTTGTGGTCGGTCAGGTCATTCGTAATGGCACGAAACGCGCCATCCGGGTAGGAGAACAGCCCGATCTGCTCCATGACCGACAGATGCTCCCCGCGGGGCACATAGTTGACAAAGATTCCTCGTCCATCTGGCGCCCAGGCGTTGCCCAAAATGATTTTATCGGCGGGCGCGACGAATGGCAGCACGCTCCCACGCGCAAGATCAAAGAATCGAATCTGGCTTAGAGATTTGCTGTTCAAAGTCAACGTTGAGATCGCGACGCGCTTGCCATCAGGAGACCAGGAAAGTTCGGCGACGGGGCCACCCGGCTGGGGTTCGGAAAGCAGCACTTTCTCGTTCCCGCCGTCGGCGTCGGCTTCCAGCAATCGCCATTTGTTCAACTCGGGGTCGTTGTAGCGGGCATACACGATGAGCTTGCCGTCCGGCGAAAATATCGGGCCTCCGTCCACGTCCTTGGCAAGCAAGGTGGGGGAACCGCCGAGAAGCGGAGCCCGGAAAAGATTAAACGCTTCTGCGCTGCCCGCGGTCTCCCGGAAATAGAAAGAGTTGCCGTCCGGAGAAAAGATGAGCGAAGCGAACGATTGCCCCGCCGCCGGGAGAACTTGCGTGTCACTGCCGGTGGGAATGTTTCGCAGCCACAGGCTTTCGCTGCCGTTATCGGATTGCACGCTGAGCAGAAACCTGCCGTCCGGAGAAATGGCGGCATTCAGCACTTTGCCGGTATTGGTTAGCTGGGTAATGGAAAAGTTCTGAAAAGGAGCGATGGCGGGGCGTCGAAGAAGCGTGTACACGCCGTAAACGGCGGCGGCCGCGATCAGCAGTCCGGCGAGCACAGCGGCCCCGGTGGCGGTCTTGTGCCGCCGGGCGGCGGCAACGGCAGTGGACGAGGCACTGGAGAGCGCTGATGCGTCAACCGCGGAACTCGCGGCACCGGACAATTGCCCGGCGGATGCGCTGATCACAGGGACTGCCGAGGCGCCAGAAGAAGCTGAGGATTCGCTGTTCGAGGCGAACAGACGCCCACTCGAATCCAGATCGCGCTTGATGCGCTGCAGGTCCGTCCCCATCTCGGCGGCTTGCTGGTAACGCAGATTGCGATCCTTTTCGAGCGCCTTGTTGGAGACTTCTTCCAACCGGGGAGGCAGATCGGGATTCAAGCGAACCGGCGCGACCGGAGCCTTGTGGAGAATCGCGTCGAAGATCGCGGCCGAGGTCTCGCCGCGGAACGGCAGCGTTCCGGTCGACATCTCATAGAGCACAGCACCGAATGAAAAAAGATCGGTGCGATGGTCCAATTCCTTTCCCAGCGCCTGTTCGGGCGACATATACGACACCGTGCCCAGCGTGGTGCCAGGACTGGTGAGGTGCTGGTCGGTGCCTTCAGCGGTAGCCTGCAGTCCGGCGAGTTGAGACGATTCGAAGCGGTCCGCCCTCACCTTGGCCAAGCCGAAGTCGAGCACCTTGGCGTGACCTCGCTTGGTGACAAAGATGTTGGCGGGCTTGATATCGCGGTGCACGATTCCCGCGGCATGCGCGGCATCGAGCGCATCCGCAATTTCGATACCCAGGCGCAGAATCTCGTCAATTTCCATCGCACGCCCGCCGATCCTGTGCTTCAGGGTCACCCCTTCGAGGAACTCCATCGCAATGAAGGCATGGCCATTCTCTTCGCCAATGTCGTGGATCGTGCAGATGTTGGGATGATTGAGGGCGGAGGCGGCCTGGGCCTCGCGCCTGAATCGCGCCAGCGACTGCGCATCTCCCGCCACTTCGTCCGGCAAGAACTTGAGCGCGACGAAACGGTGCAGTCGCGTGTCCTCAGCTTTGTAGACCACGCCCATGCCGCCGCCGCCCAGTTTTTCCAGAACCCGGTAATGCGAGATGGTCTGGCCGATCATTTGTGCCACAGAAACCTCAGGTGGCCGTATGCTAGGGCGCGACTACCGTGGAAGTCAAAGCGTTACTCTGTTCAGGGCAGATTGTGGGTGGTTTGTCGGCAAACCTGAAGTTGGGCCGGCGATAAGCTAGCCCGAGCATTCGTAACAGTCTTGATGCGCGGGGCGGGCTGCGCCCCGCGCTTTTTTCTGCAACCTCAGAAGCTGATTTTCAGGATTTGACCGTTGTTGCCGACGAACCATCCGGCTTTGGGAGTGGCGAAGGCTACCGCCCAGTATCCGCTGACCTGCGGGAGCGTGAACCAGGTTTTGCCTTCATTCGGCGTCCACGCGGCTGAGCCGGAATCGAAGTTGGGTGCGGTTTCGGCGGTGATCACGACGGTACGGTCGAATTGATGATCGTCAAATTGATGATCGCCTCCGACGGCATCGCCGCCGCCGGTGCCCTGAACATACGAAAGACAGAAGATCGATCCCTGCACCGGAGGCTTAGTGGTCGGAGTCCAAGTCACGCCGCCGTCGTCGGAGGTGGCTGCATCGGCGGAGCTGTTCGATCCCAGATCGCCACCGCCGACAATGCCATTCCACGGATTGCGGAAGGCAACCGAGATTGCGCCCGCACTGGGCGAACTGACGAGCGGCGTGTCATAGGCGTTCCAGGTATCGCCGCCGTCGCGCGTGGCGAGAATGCGCGCGGTGGCGGAGCCGCCGGTTGCGACCCAGGCATTTTGTCCGCCTTGCGTGGTGATGCAAGTGCCGCTAGCCGAGAACGACGCTTCGCCAGGCAGAGCCGGAGGCATGTTGCCGGCGATCGATTCCCAGGTCGTGCCGTTGGTGGTGCGCAGTTCGGGGAAGACTCCACTGACGGAGTCGCTGTGGGCGAGGCCGCGGCGCGGTGTCCAGAAGGCGAAGCAATCGTAGAAGGCGTTCACGGTTTCGTTGGTGAACTCGATGGTCCAGGTAGCGCCGCCGTCTGTGGTCTTGTAGATCTTGAAATCGGTGGTGTTATTGCCGATCGACAGCAGGTACGCGACTTTGTCGCTGAAGGCTTGCACATCGCGGAACTGCAGGCTTTCGGCGCCGGGCACGACGGCGGCCCTCCAGGTGGCTCCGCCATCGGTGGTGACGACGTAAGTGCCGCCGGTTCCGGCGGCCCAGACCACGCGGGAGTTGACCGGGCTGACCGCAATCAGAAGCTGGGTGGTGCCGCTGTTTTGCGGAGTGAGTTTGGGCTGGTGAACGGCCTGAGCAAAGGTGAGAGTGGAGAATGCGGAGAACAGAAAGATGAGCAGCGAGCGTTTCGTCATAAGAGTCCTTCGAGGGCGGGAATGGGTGGCGGTGGAGAAGTATGAAAACGTCGCGAACGGCCTGTCAAACCACGGTCCAGAGCAAACTGCAAGGCCCTCAGGGGCTGAAGCCCGCGTTTTTACTGACCGATAACGGCACGGCTGAAGCCGTGCCCTTCCCAAAAACTATTTGCTGAAGCCCTTCCACTTCCCAAGACTATTTATGAGACGGGCTCTAGTTCTTCAACCCCATGCGGTCGAGAAGATTCTGGAAACGCGGATCGGGACGCAGGCCGTCGAGCACTGAATCAGATTGCAGCCAGGAAGGGAACCCGAGCGACCTCTTTGTATACGCTTCTTCGAGAGACGCGAATGCTTTGTCGGATTCCCCGAGGCCGGCATAAATTGTGGCCATGGCGTAGGGTGAAGCTGAACTCTGCTTCGCTTTATGCTCGAGGTCGCGCAAGATCTTCTGCGCTTCGCCTTTTTCGCCGCTTGCGGTATAGACGTGGGCCAGAGCCACAGCGCTCTGAATATCCTGCGACATCTCTGAGGCTCTCTTATACTCAGAGATCGCTTCGGCCAGCTTGCCCGTGCCTTCATAACCGACACCGAGCATGTAGTGCTGAAACGAGCTGTTGGGGTCGAAAAGCAGGCCTCTGCGGCTGGCATCAATCAAGGCCGCATAATCGCGCAGCTCGAAATAGGCGAAGGATTCAGAGCCCGCCGCACTGGACCCATAATCCAGTTGGTCGATTTGTTTGATCTCCGCGAGAGCTTCGGCGCGGCGGCCCATCAAGGCGAGAAACATGGCGCGATCTTCATGCGCGCAGCTGTAGCTCGGCGCGAGAGCGATGGCGCGGTTGAACTCCCGATCGGCGGCATTCCAGTCCCAGTCAAAGTCGGAACTCAGCAGTCCGAGCGTGTCGTGGGCTTCACCGATACTGTCGTCCAATTGCACTGCTTTCGCTAGTGCCGCCTTGGCCGACTGGTAGGCCTTATCCCTTGGCATGGCTCCGGCAAAGGCCGAGTAGACGTAAGAGTCTGCCAGTCCGGTGTAAGCCAAAGCAAAGTTCGGGTCCTCGTGGAGCGACTCTTCGAAGGAATCTTGCGCTTTCCGAAGTGCATCGGGCTTGGTGTATCCATTCACAAAGACGAGGCGCCCTCTGAGATAGGCATCGTAAGCTGCCGGGTTGACGACGTGGGCTGAGCGAATCTGAGCCTGCTGCCGCGGAGTAAGTTGTGCGCGGACTTGCTGCGCGATGGTGTCGGCCACCTCACCTTGGAGCTTCAGGATATCGTCCAGATTGCGGTCGTAGGTCTCTGCCCAAAGGTGCTGGTCGGTGAGCGCCTGAACGAGCTGGGCGGTGACCCGCACTCGTTGCCCCGAACGAACGACCGATCCTTCCACGATCGCATCAACGTTTAATTCGCGGGCGATTGCCGGCAGTGCCTTTCTTGCGCCCTTGTACTGCATGACCGAAGTTCGCGAGATGACGCGCAGCGAGCCGACTTTGGCGAGATCGGTAATCAACTGGTCGGTCATGCCATCTGCGAAGAATTCCTCCGATGGATCACCCGACAAATTGTCGAGAGGCAGGACCGCAATGGAGTGTATGGGCTGAATCGCGGCTTTCGCGTACACATACCGGCGCACGGTCCAGGCGGCGAGTCCGAGGACTAGAAGAGCACAAAGAATCAGGACGAGAGTCGGATTCCGCTTCTGCGGCTTGGCGAGGTTCACTCCCTGAACGGGATTAGCGAGGGGGGGCTCGGCAAGGCGCGGCGGCCGAAAATCTTCGACCTGGCCGATGAACCTGTATCCGCGGCGGGGCAGGGTTTCGATATAGCGTGGCCTCTCCGCCGAATCCCCCAACACTTCGCGGATACGGGCGATGGCATTGTGCAGGCCGTGATCGAAATCGACAAAGGTGTCCGCCGGCCAGATTTGCGTCTGCAGTTCTTCGCGGGTCACGACCTCGCCGGCGTGCTCCACCAGGATCGCGAGTACTTGCAGCGGCTGGCCGCGCAAGCGCAGCTTCACGCCGCGTTTTCGCAGTTGTCCCGCGCGGGTGTCGAGTTCAAAGCCATCGAAACGGAGAGTGTGGCTGAGTGAGGACGTGGTGGCCATGGGAGACGTCCGAAAAACTCAGCAGACTTTATCACAGTTCCGGTTCGCCGAAAACTCAGTTTGGAATGCCGAAGCATTCAGAATTGGGGTCATTCCGACCGGAGCCGCTTTTCAGGCGGAAGGAGGGATCTCCCACCCACGAAGTCAGAGGGAAGGATATCCCTCAGCCGGCTGAAATGCGCCGGCTTTCGGGATGACCCCCTCGATAAGTGATAGCGGCTGTCCCTCCACGGCGCTGCGGCCTTTTTCTTCAGCAGGTTAGCCATGGAGGAAACTTTGGGGTGGGTTGGAGGCGCTGAGCATTGACGAATGCGGGCTTTCCCGCCAGAGTCGCGACTGAAATCTGGCGCTCGCGCACGCGGCGGTGGGGACGACCCAGGTTAGCCAGTCAGCCGTACCGTGGCGAACGCACAATCCTGAGCACGACGTAGGAGATCACAATGAGAACGACTGTAGCGAAGTTCTGTGTCGCCATCGGCATTTTGACGGTCGCCGTTGCCATGCTCGCGCTGGCGCAAGGGACGCCAGATTCTCGTCCGCATGACAATTCACCGCGAGTTGCGCAAGTCGTAGCCTTGGACGAATGCGATCCGGCCACTTTTAATGCGGCGGCGGCGGCAGGGCCGGGCTTCTGCAAGAACATTGCCGTTGGAGCATCCACCACATTTGCCAACCTGTTTGCCGAGGCAGCAGCGGGAACTCCGGACCCCAACTGGGATTTTGAGCCAGACACGCTGAAGGTCAAGGAAGGAACGGTGGTCAGCGTTACGGATCAGGGCGGCGAGCCGCACACCTTCACCGAAGTCGCGGCCTTCGGTGGTGGTTTCATTGCGGGGCTCAACGGTGGGCAGGCAACGATTCCGGAATGTGCCGGCGGCTTTTCGAGCATCGCGGTGGCCAGGACGCGTCTTCTGCAAGGCAGCACAGTCCAAGTCGTGGGACTGTCGAAGGGGACGCATCACTTTGAGTGCTGTATTCATCCCTGGATGCGGATGGATGTTGTAGTGAAGTGAATCCGGTGGCTCGGGACGGATCCTTGGGGCAGTCTCGGCGGAGCGGTCGCGGGTGAGCTTGGGGCAAACCTGGCGGAGCTTCGCTCCGCCGGACAGCCGGGGGCGGCTGTCCCCACATTATTCAACCCCGGCTGTCCCCGCATTACTGCAGGGTTTGGGCGGACGATCCGGAGGCGCTGACGGTGATGTTGTAGCGCTTCAGTTTGCGGTAGAGGGTGGCACGGCTGATGCCGAGCATCCGTCCGGCGAGAGCCTTGTCGCCTTTCACTTGCTCGAAAACGCGCTGGATGGTGGCGCGTTCGATATCTTCGAGATCGGTGGTCGACAGAGGAGAACGGGAAGCTTCGGGCGGGAGCGGAACGCCGCCGAGATCAGGATCGAGAACGGTCGATCTCTCAGAGCCCCGGATGGGCGGAGCGTCGGCCATGGTGGCTCCCGAAGCGATGGCAGGAGGTAGGTCGCCGAGGTCGATGCTGCGTCCGTTGCCCAGAGCGACGGCACGTTCGACGCAGTTTTCCAGCTCGCGGACATTGCCCGGCCAGTCGTATTGCATCAGGGATTTCATGGCGACGCTGGCCACGTGCAATTCGCCTCCGGGAGCGTAGCGTTCGAGGAACCAGTGCACCAGCATGGGAATGTCGCTGCGGCGCTCGCGTAGCGCGGGAACGTATAAGGTGACCACGTTCAGGCGGAAGTAGAGATCTTTACGGAAGGTTCCGTTTTTGTAGGCAGCTTCGAGATCGCGATTGGTGGCGGCGATCACGCGCACGTCGACCTTGACGCGCTGGTTGCTGCCGACGGGGCGAACTTCTTTTTCCTGCAGCACGCGCAGCAGCTTGGCTTGCAATTCGAGCGGCAGTTCGCCCACTTCGTCGAGAAAGATAGTGCCGCCGTCAGCGGACTGGAATAATCCCTGCTTCGATTTCAGCGCGCCGGTGAAGGCGCCTTTCTCGTAGCCGAACAGTTCGCTTTCGATGAGCGTGGGGACGAGCGATCCGCAATCGACGGCAACGAAGGGGCGCGCGCCAAAGGCTCCGCGGAAGTGCATGGCGCGGGCGACTAATTCCTTGCCGGTGCCGCTCTCGCCGTAGATGAGAACGGGAGTGCGCGTGTCTTTCAAGCGCGCAACCATGCGCAGAACTTCCTGAATGCGCGCCGAGGAGCCGATGATGCCGTGGACGGCGGTTTCGGAATCGGTGCGCTGGCGGAGGAATTCATTCTCTTCGACCAGACGAATTTTTTCGGCCATCCGGCGCAGAAACAGGCGAAGTTCTTCCAACGGAGAAAAAGGCTTGGTGATGTAGTCGTAGGCGCCGAGTTTCATGGCCTGGACGGCGGTTTCGATGGAGCCGTGTCCGGTCATGAGCGCCACTTCGGTGCGCGGTAGAAGTTTTTTGACCTTTTCCAGGAATTCCAGGCCTGACATGTGGGGCATAACCATGTCTGTGAGGATCATGTGCACAGACTGCTCTTCGAGCAGGGACAGTGCGGATTCGCCGCTCTCGGCCTCGAGGCACACAAATCCGAGCGCCTCCGCCACGGTGGCGCAGAGTTTGCGGATGCTCTGCTCGTCGTCGACGATCAACAGACGGATGCGGAGATCGTCTTTATTGCCTGCAGTATTCACTCGGCCTTCCCAAAAGTCCTGGAGATGACGTCGATAAATTGCGCGACACGAAACGGCTTCTCCACGCAGGGAGCGCCGGTTTCGCGCAAGGTAGCGACCGTTTCTTCGTTGGCAATATCACCGGTGATGAAGACGATGCGAGAAGCCAGGTCGGGGCGATGCCGGGAGATCCAGGCGTAGACCTGGCCGCCATCAACGCCGCCGGGGGTTCGCATATCGGAAACTACTCCAAGGAATGAGCCGTTTTCGAGCAGGCGCAAAGCGTCCACGCCGGATTCACAGCACACTACGGGATATCCGCTGCGTTCCAATGCGGCCTGGACATAGGCCATCACTGCCGGCTCATCCTCGATGAGCAGCACGGGCGAAGTCTGAGGTCTGAAGGCTGGTTGGCTCATGGTTGATTAACTCCTGCGCCCACGTCGGCCGAAGCGCCGTGGGATGCGACTGGCAGGCGAACGATAAAAGTGGCGCCTTGCCCGCCAATGTTGTTGTGACACAGAATCTCGCCTCCGTGTTCTTGCACGATGCCATAGCAGATGCTGAGCCCGAGGCCGGTTCCCTTCCCGATCTCCTTGGTAGTGAAGAAGGGGTCGAAGATCTTGTCGGGGTGGGAAATGCCGTTGCCGTTATCGGTGAAGGAGACTTCGACGGAATCGCCCGACCGGGTCGAGGTGATCTCGATGCGAGCGGGGCGTCCGACTTCATGAACTGCGTCGTAGGCATTATTCAGAATGTTGAGAAAGACCTGCTGTAACTGGTGGGCGTCGCCGACCACGTCGGGCAGGCCCTCGTCGAGATGTTCGATCACTTCCACGCCGTGGCTGGTGAAGTCGTAGGAACGCAGCTGGATGGTGCGGCGCAGGATCGGGTTCAAGGGCAGCGCATTGCGTTGGGGCGGCATCTGGCGGGCGAAGCTGAGCAGGTTCTGCACGATCTGCTTGGTGCGCTGCGCCTCCTGCAGAATCACGCGCATATCCTTGCGCGCGGTTTCGGGCAGTTCGGGATTTTCCATGAGCAAATCTGCGAAGCCCAGAATCGCGGTCAGGGGATTGTTCACTTCATGGGCCACGCCGGAAACCAGCTGGCCGACGGCTGCCATTTTTTCCGCGTGAACCAACTTGTCGCGCAACACGGCGGAATCGGTGATGTCGGTGAGCACCAGCACGATACTGGTGACGATGCCCTGCTCGTCGCGCATGGGGCTGAGGTTGGCCGAGAATTTTCCAGCGCCACCGCTTCGGCGCACAATCTCGAGTTCCAGATTGTCGACCTGCTGGCTCTCGAGTGTCTTGTGGATGGCTTCGGATAAGGCAGGGGCAGCTCCTGGCGCCACCAACTCCAGCAAGGGGCGCCCCAGCAACTCCCGCTGTTCGAAGCCGGCATCGTACCAGCGGCGGTTGGCGTAGCTGATCAGGCCCGCGGTATCGGCGACCAAAATCAGGCTCTGCGTGTTGCTGAGAATCTTGCCGGAAAAATCGCGCTCGCGATGCAGTTCCGACTGGAAGGTGCGCAATCCGGTGACATCGAGCATGAGCCCGCGGATCTGCAGCAGGTGCCCGGCGTTATCGTAGAGGCCGAAGGCATTGATCAGGACATGGATGGGCGAGCCATCTTTGCGGCGCAAGGTCGCCTCGAAATTGCGCAGGTGGCCTTGCTCCTCCATGAGCTTGGTCTGGCGCTCGCGCTGGTCCGGGAGGAGATAGAGCTGCGAGGGAATGTCGATCTGCAGCAACTCTTCACGGCTGGAGTAGCCGAGCATGCGCACCATGGCGTCGTTGACTTCGACGAAGCGTCCGGCGGGAGTGCTGAAGAACAGGCCTTCCTGAATGTTGTCGAACAGCTCGCGGTAGCGGCGTTCGGCCTCGCGGCGATCGGAAATATCTTTCAGCACGTGGATGGTCTGCAATCCCTCGCCGTTCGCTCCGTGAACGCGCGAGGTGGAGACCAGATAAGTGCGATCAAAGACGGGGTGGGCAAATTCGTCGCAGTCATCGCCCAGCGAGCGGCAGAAGGGGCAAGAGTAGGAAGCGGTATCGCTGGTCAGGGCCATCAGCGCGCGCATGTTGACGCCGATCAGTTCGGCGGGAGCGACGCCGATCATCGCGGCCAGAGAGCGGTTCACGCGCAGAACTTTATCGTGCTGGTCATGCACCACGATGAAGTCGGTGATGGCGTCGAAGATTTCCATCCAATGGCGGTTGGCCTGCTCGATACGGGTGAACAGGCGGGCGTTCTCCAGCGCCATGCCGGCGTGGCCCGCCATGGTTTCGAGGAAGATGCGATCTTCCTGCAGAAGAGGCGCAGAGCGTCCGGAAAGACAAAGAAGTCCGGCCAGCGCGGCGTTGGCCCCGGGAAGACGAACCAGCATGCAATCGGTCCAGCCGAGAACGGAGGCCGCGTCAGCACCTAGAACTTGTTCAGCGGAGGCGGACACGACCTTGTCGGAATGGCGCATTACGAACTCGGCCAAGGCGGCGCCCAGCGAACGCTCCACTTCATGATCGAGCGCGGAATCATGGACGGGCGCAGGATGGGCGGCGGGCGGAAGATGGACGGGTGCAGGATGAACGGACGAAGCATGGACGGGCACAGTCGAGGCGGGCAGCGTGGTGGTCTGGCCTTCCACTTCCGCGGAATGCTCCAGATGGGAACCGGCAGCGGTCAGCAGCTTGGCCGGCGCGTCAGAATGCAGCGCGACCACCTGCCAGTGTCCTTCGTGCTGCACCGCGAGCAAGCCGGCGCGAGAGCCGGTGAGTTCGGCGGTGCGGCAGACAAAACGGCGGGCAAATTCGGGCAAGCGCAGCGCGCCGTCGATTTCGCGAGCCAGCTCAATCAGGGCTTCGGCGCGGCGGCGATGCTGCTCTGACAGGTGGAGATTGCGGGCCGCTTCGAGCACGACCGCAGCCTGATTCGACAGGGCGCGGGCGCGACGAATGTCTTCCTGCGCGATGCCGGTGCCATCCATCCGATCGAGAACGGCGAACATTCCCAGGACCCGGCCGCTCGTCCCTAACAGCGGCACAGCCAGGAACTGCCGGACCTGGTATTTGCTGATGACCTCAAGATTAGCTCCCGGCGTGCGGCTCGCGTCGTCGGTCCAGAAAATTTCCTGGGAGCGCAGAGCGGCGGTGGCCATGCCTTCGGGGAAGACGACTTCCAGCCGGCGCGGTTCGCCGCGTTCGACGCCGTAGCGCACGTGGAATTGATCCTCTTCCAGCAAGGCGATGAAGCAGCGGCCAAAGCCCAGGAAGTCGGAGGCGCGGACGACGAAGGCCTGCAGAAAATGTTCGAGATCGCTGCTGGAGCTGAGCGCGGAAGAGATCTCAAGTAATTGATGAAGCTCGCGGGCCTGGGCGTGGGAAGTGGCATGCAATTCCGCATGGGCCACGGCGACTCCGCCGAAACCGGCAATGGCGGCGACCAACGTTCTCTCTTCGGCGGTGAAGGCGCCATCCGGGCGCGGGTAAATGAGGATAGCGCCCTGGGTTCGTGAGGTGCGGAAGGGCGCGGCAATCAGCATGCCGGGAGAGACCAGGTTTCCCAGCGAATGCACCTCGGCTCCGATGGAGAGAGTGATGGGCTCTCCCACAGAGATGGCGCGTTGCGCCAAGTCGGCGGCAAAACGCACGGTGTGGCGATCATGCCGGGCGCGCACGGAAGTGGCCAGTTGCGGCGTCTCGGCAGAAACCGCCTTCAATTCGAACGGCCCTTCGCGGCGCAACAGGATGCAAACCAGCCGCGTCCGCAGCAACAGGCGGAGACGGTCAGCCAACGCCTCGATCACCGCGGAAACATCGGGGCTGCCGTGCAGCACGTGGGCCACGTCGGCAAGAATCTCAGCCCGGCGCTGCTCTTCTCCCGTAACACCGCCCGTAACACCGCCGGAAAAATCGCCCGAAAAAGCGCCCGAAGCATCGCCGGAAACTTCTCCGAGGCGCGCGGCTTCGAGCAGGCTGCCCAGCTGTCCAGCCAAGGTGGTTGCCTTGAAAGCAAGCTCCTCATTGAAGAAGTTGTCATCGGAGTCATGCAGCAGGGTGACGGCTCCTACGACTTCGTTGAGTACCACGACCGGTGCGGCTAACAAAGAACGCGCTTGATATTCCATGGCGGCGGGAAAAGTCACGGACTCCACATGATTGGCGAAAATGGTGCGGCGCTGGCGCACGGCTTCGGCGGTAACCGCGCTTTGCTCGGGATGGATTCGTATGCCGACAAAACGGTCGGCCATCTTGCCGTCGGCTTGTTCTCCCACCAGTTCGTCGGAGGAGTGGCAGCGCCAGAAGTAAACGCCGGCGACCTGAAAGAATTCGCGCGTGGCCTGACAGAACAATTGAATGAGCGCGTTAGCGTCGGACCGTTCAACCGCCTTGGCAGAAATACGGCGTAAGAGCTTCTGGAAGGCTTCATCCGCCCCGAGAGCAATTCTGCGTTCCGGGGAAATGATGGGACTGCCACCAGAAACTCCAACGGCTGCACCGAGCGCGGACAAATAGTTTTCGTTATTCACAAGTGCTTGAATCTATTGGGAAAGTACTCTGTCATCTCAATTTGAGTCAAGGGAAATGGGGGATGGGGTGCCTTTGTGTGAAATCCCGAGACTGGCGTGAGATTTTGTCTCACAGTGAGAGGCCAGCCATGATTTTAGTTCGATGAGACGGGTCTCATCCAGAGGCGGGCTTGGCGTCTCACTCTGCAGATGGAATAACTTCATTCTTTTCTGATTGATACGACCCATTACTTTGGTTTTTTCAAGAAGGTTCCGGTGGCCCGGGCGTTGCACGTTGGCTGTTGCCCGCTGTTTGTATGCCAAGGAGGAATTGTGTCTCAACGATATGTGGCGGCTGTGCTGGCCGTCGTGACTCTGGCCTTAACGCTGGGTCCATGTTATGCGGGAGCGCAAGCCGCAACGCAGAACGACGAAATCGTACGCAGAGCAAAGAACAGAGTACAACCGGCATACCCGGAACTGGCGCGCAGGATGAACATTTCCGGGACGGTCAAGATCGAAGTGGTGGTGGCGCCCAACGGCACGGTAAAAGACGCGCGGGTAGTAGGCGGGCATCCGGTGCTGGCGAGCGCCGCGCTGGATGCGGCCCGGAAGTGGCGCTTCGAACCGGCGCCGGCGGAAAGCACGGGAGTGATCGACTTCAAGTTTGAGCCGCGGTAGATGGCTTGGCCGCGGAGGAGACAGGCATGACAATCGGCAAGAAGTTGTACATGAACTTCGGCATCATTCTCACCATGGTACTGGTGCTGTTCCTGGTGAACTGGTCGGCAGTGACGCGCGAGCGCTCCGCGAAGGATGCCGCAGCCGCATCCCTGGGGCTGGTAGAGATCACGAACAGCGTCCGTTTCCAGATGATGCAGAACCGTCTCTACCTCAGCAACTATCTGCTGAGCGGTGACACGCGCGAAGTCGATCACATGAACGAGGGCCTGCGCGCTCTGAACGAGAAGCTGGAGGACGGGAAGAATAAAGCCAGCTCTGAGCAGGTGAAGACTTCCCTGGGGAAAGTGGAACAACTGGAGCAATCATGGGCCAAAGAATTCGCCCAACCCCTCATTGAGAAGCGGAAAGACGTTGATTCGGGCAATGCCACGGTGGCGGAGCTGCAGATCTATTATCTCCAGAAAGACGCTTCGTCGTGGGTGAAGAGCTCAACCGACGCGCTTGACGTTGCCGACAGCGAAAACCACAAAAACGCAGACGAGCGGCAGCAGTCGGACAAGAGCGCGGCCAACTGGACCATCGTGGTTTCGCTGATCAGCACGCTGCTGGCGCTGTCGCTGGGATCGGTAATCGCCTACCGCACGGCGAAGGGGATCACCCAGCCGCTGAGCAACCTGATGAATGTGGCCCGGGCAATCGGCAACACCGGCGACCTGGAGCACAACATCGATCTGAACCGCGATGACGAGATTGGCGAGTTAGCCCGCACCTTCCACAAGATGGTCACCTATCTGAAAGAGATGGCGGGAGTCTCGGAAGCGATTGCCGGCGGCGACCTGACTCTGGAAGTGAAGCCACGGTCGTCGCATGACACCCTGGGCAACGCCTTCGCCAAGATGGTGGAGGGCCTCGCCGGCCTGGTGCGCAGCGTGCGCGACGCCTCATCGCAGGTGGCCAGCGCTTCGAACCAGGTGGCGGGAGCCTCCGACGATTCGGCCAAGATCGGATTGCAGGCGTCTTCGGCCATCGACGAAGTCACCAGCACCATGCACGAGATGAGCGTCAACGTGCAGAACATGGTGAAGAGCACGCAGGTGCAGGCGTCGAGCGTGAGCGAGACGTCGGCATCGATCGACCAGATGGTGGCGTCGATCCAGCGCGTGGCCGACACCGCCAAAGTTCTGCTGGATATTTCCAACCGCTCGCGCGAAGAAGTGCACAGCGGCATTGGAACCATGGAAAAGGCGACCGACGGCCTGAACCGCATCAACACCACCATCAACTCTTCCGGCGAAATCATTGGAGCGCTGGGACAACGGGCGGACGACATCGGCAAGATCATCGAGGTGATCGACGATCTGGCCGAGCAGACCAACCTGCTGGCCTTGAACGCCGCCATCGAAGCGGCCCGCGCCGGAGAACACGGTCTGGGCTTCGCCGTGGTGGCCGACGAAGTGCGCAAGCTGGCCGAGAAGTCGGCACAGTCGACCAAGGAAATTTCCGAACTCATTCAGAGTATCCAGAAGGAAGCGCGCAAGGCGGTCGAAAACATGGACCGTTCGACTTCGATCGTCAACGAAGGCCTGGAGCTGGGCGGAGAGCTGAACGCCGCGCTGCGCAAGATCTCGAACGTGGTCACCGAGGTCTACAAGTTCGCGCAGGAAATCGGCGCGGCCACCAACGAGCAGTCGCACGGGTCGTCGCAGATTGCGCGCGCCACCACGCGGCTGAACGAAATCACGCACGAAATCAACTCAGCTGTCGAAGAGCAGGCTTCCGGAGCGCAGGCTGTGGTCAAAGCGATGGAACGCATGCGCGAACTGGTGCAGCAGTCGACCTCGAGTTCAACCGAGCTGGCCGCGTCGTCGGAGCAGATGTCGAAGATGTCGCGCAGCCTGCTGGACTTCATCGACCGCTTCGCCCTGGCCGAATCCGCGCGGGCGCAGTCCAACTCGGATGCTGCGAACCGCAACGCGCGCCGGGCCAGCGCCGGAGCGCAGTAGGGCCGCTGAGGAGAGCCGAGACCATGAGCCGCGAACTGCACATTGTGGGCTTTCAGGTGGGCCGCGAGACCTATGGCGTACCCATCACTTCCCTGCACGAAATCGTGCGGGTACCGGAGATCACCGCAGTGCCGGACGCGCCCGATTATCTGGAGGGCGTGATCAACCTGCGGGGCAAGATCGTTTCCGTGATGGACCTGCGGAAACGTTTTGGAGAAAAGTCGTCCACCGTAAAGCGCCACAACCGGATCCTGGTGGTCGAACATGCTGGACGGCTGGCGGGATTGATCGTGGACTCGGCTTCCGAGGTTCTGAAGATTCCCGCTGACGCCGTGGAAGCGCCGCCGGCCGTGTTTCAGGATGGCGGGCTGAACTGCGTGACTGGGCTGGGGAAGGTTGGAGGCCGGTTGGTGGTGCTGCTCGACATGAGCAAGCTGCTGGCGCCAGAGAGCTTGCGGGCGAAAAGCGAGTCCGCGGAGAAGAAAGTAGCGCCCAAGGCGGAAGCCCGGGGAGCAGGGAAATAAGTTTCAGAGTTTCAAGTTTCAAAGTTTCAAAGTTTCAGAGTTTCAAGGTTTCAAAGCCTTCACGGGTTCAGCGTTTAAGGGTTGCAAGGCAAAAGATCTACAACTCCGTTGGAGTCATGAGTTCTGATCTTTGAAACTTGAAACTTTGAAACCTACAGATTCAGTCCGACATTCAACGAGAACGATACATGAGCACATCCGGAGCAGCACCAGCTCCCATATTGACCGACGCGGAACTGAAGTTGCTGCAGGCGCTCGTCTATCAGGAGTGCGGCATGCACTTCGACGAACGCCGTACCCATTTCCTGCAGGACCGGCTATTGCGCCGCCTGAAGGAATGCCGTGTGGACTCCTTTTATGGCTACTACCGGCTGCTGATCAGCCAGCAAGGCAAGGAAGAACTGGCCAAGCTGCTGGAAAACCTCACGGTCAACGAGACCAGCTTCTTCCGGCACAAGGCGCAGCTCGATTTGTTTCAGAAGACGGTGCTCGAAGAGTTGCTCAAGCACAAGAGCGGGCGGCGGGAGTATTCCATCCGCATATGGAGCGCGGGCTGCTCGACCGGGCAAGAAGCTTACACCCTGGGCATGCTGATCACCGACGCGCTGGCCTATTACTACCTGCGCAATCCGCTGCCCATGGAATTGCCGCTGCCTAAGCCGCTGGTGCCTCCGCCGTGGCGGCTGGAAATTCTGGCCAGCGACATCAGCTACTCGGTGCTGCGCGCGGGGCAGGAAGGGACGTACAGCGAGCACCAGATGTCGATGGTCGATTATGGCTACCGGTTGCGCTACTTCGACAAGGTGGCCGACCGTTACGCCATCAAGAAGGGTCTGAAGGAGATGGTGCACTTCGACTTTCATAACCTGAAAACCGAGTACCTGCCGCAGCGCAATGACGTGATCTTCTGCCGCAACGTGATGATGTATTTCGACGAGGCGGAGCAGAAGCGGCTGATCGAAAAGTTTTACCGCTGCCTGAATCCCGGCGGCTACCTGTTTGTGGGCCATGCGGAAAGCCTGCTGGGGCTGACCAAGAAATTCCAGATGGTGCACAAGGACAGCGGCACAGCGTACCAGCGGCTCGAGGTGCGGGAGTAGCGCATGACGAATTCGCCCGATGAACGCGGCCTGGAAATGCGGGAGCTCTTCTTTGAGACTTCGCTGGAACTGTTGCAGGCGCTGAACGACGAAGCCTTGAAGCTGGAGAAGAAGCCCGGCGACGAGGAGATCGTGCGCTCGATCCGGCGGACGGTGCATACCTTGAAGGGCGACTCGGCGGCCTGCGGCCTGCGCGAGTTGAGCGAACTGGCACACCAGTTCGAAGATGCGTTGTCGATGGAAGGCAGCGCGACCCAGGCGGCAGTGGCCGAAATCGCCTTCGCGGCGGCCGACCTGTTTGCAGAAATGATTGCGGCTTACCGCAAAGGAAGCAAGCCGCCTTCCACAAAAAAGTTAAGCAAGCGGATCGAAGAACTCACCTCGAGCCCGGCGGCCAAAAAATCACGCGCCCGCAAGAAGGCGAAAGCCGCAGTCAAGACCGCGGCCGAGTGGACCGAATACGAAAAGCTGGCCATGACGCAGGCGCAGGCCAGCGGCCAGGACGTGCTGCATGTGGTGGTGAAGATGGATCCGCACTGCGCCATGCCGATTGCGGGACGGCAACTGATCCAGAACGCGGTTGCGAGCATGGGTCCGGTGCTGGCAGTGCGTCCGGATGCGAAGTCGGCTGCCGCGGCCCGGCAGGTGGAATTCGTTCTGGCCAGCGTGCAGACGGCGGAGCAGATCATTGCCAAGTGCAGGATTCCGACCATCGCGGAAGAAGTCGTCGTCGAGTTGCTTCTGCAGGGAGCGGCGCCGGGAGCGCAGGCTCCGGTTGCCGCGCCTCTGGCGACGCTCGAGGAAATTGCTCCACAGGAACAAGTGGAAGAAGCGGCGCCGTCGGCCGCTCCCACTGCGGAAGCCGCGGTGAGCGCTGTAGAAAACATCCTGCGCGTGGATGCGGGGCGAATCGACAGCGTGCTGAACCTGGTGGGCGAGCTGATCATCGGGAAATCGATGCTGCAGCAGGCACTGAGCGAATTCTCCAAGCGCTATCCGAAAGAATTGCTGCGCGGCAAGTTTGCCGACGCCATGGCATTTCAGGCGCGCGTGCTCAACGATCTGCAGCGCTCGGTGATGAAGATCCGCATGGTGCCGGTGGACCAGCTGTTCCGGCGCTTTCCGCGTATGGTGCGCGATGTTTCCCGGCAATGCGGGCGCGATGTGGAACTCGACATCAGCGGGCAAGACACCGACCTCGATAAGGGCATTCTCGACGCCATTGCCGAGCCTTTGACGCACCTGGTGCGCAACGCCATCAGCCACGGAATTGAATCGGCGGAAGAGCGCAAGAAGCTGGGCAAGCCGGAGCAAGGCACGGTGCGGCTGAACGCCTATCACCAGGGGAACCAGGTGGTCGTGGAAGTTAGCGACGACGGGCGCGGCATCGACGCGCAGAAGATTCGCACCAAGGCCATCGAACTGGGGCTGGCCACGGCGGCCGAAGCGGCGCAGATGACCGAGACCGAAACGCTTAACCTGATCTTCCGTCCGGGCTTCTCGACGGCCGAGCAGGTCACTGAGGTTTCCGGGCGGGGCGTGGGCATGGACGTGGTGCAGAGCGTTCTGCATCGCCTGAAAGCTTCGGTGAGCCTGGAGACGCGGCTGGGGCAAGGCACGACGTTCCGCCTGAAACTGCCGCTGACGCTGGCCATCATCAAGGCGCTGCTGTTCTGGGTGGAACAGCGGCTGTACGCGATTCCGCTGAATGCGGTGCTCGAGATCGCGCGCACGTTCGAGGCGGAAGTCCACCAGGTGGACAACTATGAAGTTCTGCAGTTGCGCAACCAGGTGCTGCCGTTGCTGCGGCTGGGACGGCCGGCGCCGGCAGAGGATAGCAAATCGAAGTTGTTCGTGCTGGTCATTACCGTGGCAGAGAGGAAGTACGGATTGATTGTCGACGCGCTGGAAGGCGAAGAAGAACTGGTAATCAAGGCATTGGACGACCAGACATTCTCGACCGATCTGGTGTCAGGCGCCTCGATTCTGGGCGACGGACGAGTGGTGTTAATTCTCAACCTGCCCGCGGTGGTGGAGCATGTCGCGCGCTTGCGGCCGCAGGAAATGGGACATGCGAATTCCGGCCTGCTGCTGACCGAGACTGACCGCACGCGGCTGGCACTGATTCCGGCGGCAGGAGGTCCGGCATGAAAAAGGACCTCATACGCGTGCTGGTGGTCGATGACTCGGCGCTGATGCGCAAGCTGATTCCGCAGATGCTGGCGGCCGATGAATCAATTGAAGTCGTGGGAACGGCGATGGACGGGTCGTTCTGCCTGAAGAAGATCGAAGAGCTGAAGCCGAACGTGGTCACGCTCGATCTGGAGATGCCCGGCATGAACGGCATCGACACCTTGAAAGAGATCATGCGGCGGCAGCCGGTTCCGGTGATTGTGGTCAGCTCGCACAGCACCGAGGGCGCGAGCGTCACCATGAAGGCGCTGGGGCTGGGTGCATTCGACTTCGTCACCAAGCCAAAAGACGCGACCGCGCACATGGCGGAAACGGCGCGGGAGTTAATTGCCAAGGTCAAGGCCGCGGCTGACTGCAAGCTGAAGCCGCGCATGCTTTCGGGGATCCCGCAAAGGCCGGAAAAAGGTCCGGCGCCCGCTGGCGCTCCGAACAAAATCGTCGCCATCGGAGTTTCGACCGGAGGTCCGCAGGCGCTGGAGTATGTGCTTTCGCAATTGCCGGGAGATTTTCCCGCAACCATCACCGTGGTGCAGCACATGCCGGATGGATTCACCGACATGTTCGCGCGGCGGCTGGATGAAATCTGCCCGCTGCGGGTAAAGGAAGCGCAATCGGGCGACATGCTGCAGCCCGGGCGTGTGCTGATCTGCCCGGGCAGCCGGCACATGAAAGTGAAACGCTTGCCGCTGGGAGACATTGTGGTGCTCTGCGACGAGCCGCGGGTGAACGGGCACCGTCCCAGCGCCGATGTTCTGTTACGGAGCGTCGCCGAAGAATTCAAAACGAATGCAGTCGGCGTGCTGATGACCGGGATGGGCGACGACGGCGCTGAAGGATTAGGAGCGATTAAGAAAGAAGGCGGCATGACTATCGCGCAGAGCGAAGAATCCTGCGTGGTGTTTGGCATGCCGAAGGCGGCGATCGAACGAGGATACGCCGTCCGCGTGGTCGGGCTCGACGTGCTGGGAGCGACGCTGCAGGCGCTGTGCGGCCGGAGCAGCGGCGACATGCATCCCGCCGGACGGGCCGTGCGCGCCGGCAACTAAGAGATCGGGCACCGCCCGCCTGTGACCAGCGTGATCTGGTTCAGGCGAAGCGGGCCATGATATGCAGTAGACAGGGGAGGTCTGTATGGAGCAGTTTGCACCAGTAAAGCGCAGCAAAGACGGGCAGCCGGTCCGCTATTTGATCGTGGACGACTCCGTATTTGCCCGTAAGAACTTAGCCCGCATGATCGAAACCTTCGGCGGGCAGGTGGCGGCGGAAGCCGGCGACGGCTTGACTGCCATCAGCGAGTTTGACCGCACCCATCCTGACATCGTGCTCATGGACATCACCATGCCGCAGATGGAAGGCATTGAAGCGGCCGAACGGATTGTGCAACAGCATCCTGAAGCGCGCATCGTGATGGTCTCCTCGGTGGGTTACCAGGAGAACATTGTGGCGGCGTTGCAGCGGGGTGCCCGGCATTTCGTGCAGAAGCCGGTGAAGCCGGAAGTGCTCTACGAAGTCATCAAATATGTGCTGGGTGAAGACGGATCTGTAGCCAACGCCGCAGGAGCGGGAGCGTAAGTCCATGAAGATGGAACTGATCCAGCCTTTCATCAACGCGGCGGATGCCGTGTTGTCGCAAGGTTTGCAGTCAACGACCAAGGTGGACAATCTCACCATGGAAGAGGATGCCTATCGCCGCAAAGGCGTGGCCGGCATGATCGCGCTGACCGGGGACATTGAAGGCCGGATCATTCTCGATATGGAGCCGCAGACGGCCGTGAAGGTGGCCAGCCACTATGCAGGGGCTGAACTGCCCGAGTCGGACGCGCTGATCAAGGAAACCATCTTCGAGCTGGCGAACCAGGTTGTGGGCAACGCCATCTCCGCCTTGAACGACCAGGGATTCCATTTCCGCGTGCATCCCCCGCTACTTTTAACCGCCCAAGAGGGCGACAAGACCAGTGAAGACATGGAAGCATTGATGATCTGCTTCGAGACCTCCCTTGGCAGTGTCTTCATGAATGTCGCGCTGCGCTACAACAAGAAACGGATGGCCGATCACGCGGCGGTCGGAGCTTAAACCCAGCGGCCAGTTGTCAGTTCTCAGTTCTCAGTTGCACGGGTCGGCTGCTGCCTGCGGCTGGGGGATCGTCGCTCTGCGCGTTTAGCTTCCAGAACAGTTGGCTGTTGGTCGAAATCCGGTAAACTGTCTTAGTCATGATCGAGGAGATTCCCTCCCGGCGACGGCCCCTGGACCAAGAGCAATACATTATTTATTTGAGGTTGACCTTTGCATTCTTCTTAGTCCTTTCAGCGATCGCGTGATTTCGTTGGTTGAGGCATCCGCTGTCAGTTAGCCGCAAGATTTCCCTAGGGGAATTTGTTCTCGGTTCATTGATTTCTGGCGTTTTTCTATTGACTGCGAAATCCGCTACCCCGGAGGGCAATCGAAAGCGCCTTTGGATCTTTCTCGCTGCAATGATGCTCCTTCAACTAGTCCTCGATGTCCTCCGATAGGCCTGCAAGGCGCGGCCGGAGCCCTCAGCGACATGGCCCGATTGCGATAGTTATCGTGCTTCCGCCTTCCCAGTCATTCAAAAGAAATCAGATCCGACCGGATGGTTCATGGATCAGCTACAGGGCAACACTTTCGCTTCCTGGTGTTGGTGAACGGAATGGATCTCGACAAAGTGCGCCCGCGATTTATGCCAAAAAATTGCGGGCCGCCGTATCACAGCAGCCCGCCTAAGTTTTCGAATCCCTTAGTTCTTAGTTTCCGGCAGCGGCTACCACAGCCTCGACAAACTTTAAGCCGTTTGGCGTGCCCAGGCCGGTTACGTTGTCCCATCCAGGAGCGGTGACCAAGGATGTGTCGGTGCCAAACGTAATGTCATACCACCGGGTTGAACTGCCGTAGTACAAGGCGCTGAGGAACACAGTCGTGTTCTCGAGTGGCTGCGCCAAATCCGCAGGAGTTTCAACCAGCACGGGATGCGGCGGATCGACAATCTTCCCCTTGACGTTATACCCGTTGTTAAAGGGTACGACATCGGTGATCGCACCTGAGGGCAAGCTGTAGAGCATGGCAGCAGCCTGACCGAGCGGTGCAGCCTTGCCTGCCGCCTGATTGGCTATTGCCCATAGGGCCGAGAATTGTGGGCAAGCCACACTCGTACCTCCCCACACTTGCACGGCTGGCAGCCCGTTCACCGTAATAATGATGTTTACGCCGGTGTAGGGGTCGGCAAGTAGAGCAATATCCGGTACCTGCCGCTGCTTCTTGCCGAGGCTGCTCTGGAACGCCGGTTCGGACCAGATGGCGCTCGAGCCTCCTCCCGCTCCGGCGTAGAAACCAATCGAGTCCGGAGGATCGTAAGGCGCATTCGGGCTTGGGTAGGACAAGCGAGTCAGGTTGGTTCCCCATCCCGTCTGACGCATGATGCCGTCACTACTGTTGAGAAACAGGCTGACCCCGCCTACTCCGGTGGCATACGGTTCAGAAGCGGGCGTTTGCACGCTGGGAGGAACGGTAATGCCATAAGCTTCAGCGATGATTTGTACGTTGTCACCGTCATCACCGGAACTGAAGTTGTCTGAAATGCCCAGAGCGGCCGCCAATTCAGTCATCGCGTTCTCTGTATAGAGTTGCGATTGGCCGCCGTAGAGCACGTCGAGAATCTCGAACGCGCCCCAGCTGTTGGAGATTACATATCCTAAATCTCCGTAGGCATAGGATGTAACAATCTCGGGATTCTCAATCGCCCAGAAATTCGCGATATCCAGCGACGAATTATCCGGAGCCACTACGAGTGCGATATTCGCTCCGGGAGCCACTGCATGTGCCCATTCGACATCGATCGTCACCTCGGTGTCCCAGCCGTTGCAATCCGCACCGGTGGTGCTGCATGTGGTCACTCCACCCGGATAGTAAACCTGGAAATTCGACGAGGTTAACGGGGGCAATCCGTAAACCGACGAAAAGGTATTTGCGTCCTGCTGGATAGTCGGAGAGCCGTACGCGTCGATGATAACGATCGTCTGCCCGGCGCCATCCCATCCTTTGTTGTAGAGCGAGTTCAAGCCAAAGGCAGTCTGAAGCTGCGGGGGGTTGTACCCGGGGCAAGTGTTCGTGGCATTTGTGGCGTAGCGATTACCATTGTAGGTTGCGGTCGGAGGGCCACCCGCCGTAGTAAAGCTCACGGTTTGCGTACCATTCAGACACCGATTTTGAGCAGAAGCCACGTCGGAAAAAATTCTGGCTGCCGGCGCTTTGCCCGTACTGGGGTCGACTGCTGCCCGGTACATAGGATGTGGTGCGAAATCGGCCAGACCTTGCACATTGCGAATCAACGCGCCGACGGCGCCGGGAACTGACGCCGCGTGGTTGGTCACACGATGAACGCCGTCCTTTGTGCTCACGCGGCTCAATTGCACGCTAAAAGCATTCTGAACGTCGCTCGCGCGTCCTTGCGCAACCAGGTAGTGATTGAATTTATCCGCAGCGGTTACCGTCAGATTGTGGGTGGTCAAATACTCCCTTACCTGTGCCGCATCGGCTGCACTCGGCGCGAAGCGCGAGAGATACTGAGCATGCGTCAAGAAATGATGATACGTCGGAGATCCGGGACGATACATCTCGCGAACCAGTTCATCGAACGCCGCTTTGTTATGCTGGTTGAGCCATACCTCTACCGTGATGACTTTGGAAGGATCCTCTGGACCCAGATTCTGCGCCTTCTGGGCGATTCGGCTGGCCGACTGAGAGAAGCCAGTTATTGCCAGCAAAGTCAGTATCGAAATTTGTTTGATACTGATGGACAGCCACTTCCCGGGAAAATTCATAGAATCTCCTTTGCAACAAATGATTGGAATGGTTTGCACAGCTTAAGCGGACAAGCCTCGATGTCTGCGCAGGTCCGGCCTGGAACGCACACGGCGTATTGGGCCGCGACGGTCATGGAGTTCTGTTCAAAAAGCAAGAGCCGCAGGGGAGAGAGCACTCAAATCACGCGAGATGGTCGCGAGATCACCGGGCGCTACTAATACTACGGGCTTATCTTGCGTGTCAACCAGATTCGTCCGCAGGAAAAGCATTGTCCACAAACAGCAAAAGTTTTCACATGGCGTGAAGAGCCGCACCCCACTTGAGTTTCAGCGATTCGGTGACGTTGCTATCGTGGCTTGGGCTTGATTGTGCCCGATAGATTCATGGGTTGAAACATCCCTACTTCACTCATTGGAATTGGAGCCAAACCACGGCAACGTCATCGTTGATCCGACTTACGTCCTGGCGCGGGACCAAGCTGCAAAGTCGCGCACCTGTGCGTAACTCCCGCCAGTGGCCAGTGGCCAGTTGTCAGTTCTCAGTTGCGCGAATCGGCTCGCGGCTGCGGGGGTCGTCACTCTGTGCGCTTGGGATTCCCTTTTTCCTCTTATCGTATGGTCGTGTGCGTCCCGCGGACTGGATGCGCGTTGAGATTTTTCCCTGAGTAAGGGGTTGATGCCCCGGCGTTCACTACGAGCCCAGGTTTGAGGTCAGGCCTTTTTCTTGAGGGCCGCGCTGATTCGCTGACCTACGATCGTATCTTCACCGGGCTGCAACATCCAGACTCCAACCACGAGCGTGTTTGCGTCCGCCGGGATGCCCTGGTTGGGCTTTTGTCCGGTGTTCGGGTTGAGCTCAATCGAAGGCGTTCCTGTGCGCAAGACGTCGACGATCTGGGCAGTCGTGACGCCGGTGACCGCGGGATCGAAGCGTATCAGCAGATGGGGAACATGGTTGGCGATTCGTGGAACCACCGTCTCCGTTCTGACCGACGGGATGCCCTTCACGGCGCTGGCAATGAGATCGACCCGCTTCTGGTAGTCGCCTTGCATCGACTCTTCGGTGTGCGAGAGAACCCAGTCAACCGCCGCCACCATGCCCACAATCTGTTCCTTCGCCACCTTCATGCCGCGCCCGATTCCGCCTCCGGGATTATTGTTCGCATGGGCCAGGTCCGTCAGGACCTTCCGGCCAAGCAGGAGGCCTGCGTTTTGCGGACCGCGCATTCCCTTCCCTCCGGAAAAAGCCACCAGGTCGAAACCCATGCCGGTGTACTTCCACAGATTCGAGATCGGAGGCATGTCGGCGGCCGCATCCAGGTGGCACGGAATGTTGTGCTCGTGCGCGACCTGCAGCCACTCTTCGCGGCCAATCTGCGCGCTGCCTGCGATCCCGACTTCGTCTTCGGCGGCGTTGAAAAAATTCGTCATCACCGCGTTGCCTGCGCCGCACGCGCGCTTATAGTCGTCGAGCGTGACCACCTCGGTCACGCGCGCTCCGCAAAGATACATGGCACGGTCATACTCGTAGCGGTGCGCGCGCTGCACGATGACCTGATTCTTCAGGCCGTCAATCGCCTGCGGCATATCCAAAATGTCGATGTTGTTGGCGTGCTGCAGGCAAGCGGCAGTCGCCAGGCTGATGGCTCCCGAAGCCCCGGAAGTGACGACCGCGCCCTCGCAGCGGAGGCGGCGCGCAACGTACTCGCCAGCCTTCTGCTGCAAGTCGTGCAAACGCACCGGATGAAGCGCCGACTTCTGCACCGCGGCCAGAACCTCCGGAGGCATGCAGGCAGCGGTTAGCGTGGTGTAAGTGCCGGCGGCGTTGATGATGGTCGGGACGCCGAGCTTCGCGTAGTAATCCTCACCGTCTGACGAGCCCGCCGGCGATGAAAGAGCTTTGGCGGAGGAAACTAGGGGCGCCGCGCCCACCACCGCGGCCAGCGAACTTGCCCAGCGAAAGAAGCCGCGACGGGAAAGAAAGCCTTCCTGCGACTCGGTCGATCGTGACATGGTCGATCGTGATTCGGTCGATTCTGACATGGTGGTTGCTCCTTATGTCGAGAAACCTGGGGATAGAAACATATTACTGCGCCTGGCGGCGTCCGCCTCGTTCGAGCAAAAGCCGGCAACTTGGGGGCCAGCGGCTTGAAAATCAGTGGTCCCTGGGCGCGTGATTGAATCCTACGGCGACGCCCGGCAAAGGTCAAAAAAGGCCGGAGGCATCGATCGTCCTGATGACCGAATGGGACACCTGGTGAAGCGCACTACGGTGCGCAGCCTGCCGGAACTCAGTGGGCACTACGGCCCGCTTACAGGAGTTACCGCTCAACCTGGTTTGTGCAGCGAAGGAAAGCCCCGCATCTCTGCGGGGCTATTCGCCGTTCGGGGCGGATTTTATTTTCCGGCACCCGATAGATTCGACGTTTGCGGGCTGTTGCTGGCGCTATCACTTACGCTTAGCTTTCCAGTCCGCGTTCCCGTCGCTGTCGGCGTGAACGTCAATTGGATCGTGCACTTGCTTTGGGCCGCCAGGCTCGTCGTGCACGTGGTCGCCGACACCGCAAAGTCTCCCGTCGTGGAGATCGCGATGCTGGTCAGCGCTACGCTCTGATAGTTGCTCAGGGTAAACGTCTCTGCTGTGCTCGTCGTGCCCACCGGCCACATATGGAAGAAAGCACTAGGCGGCATCAACGTGGCAGACTCCGCCCCCGTGCCCGTCAGTGCCGCCGTCTGCGGGCTGTTGCTGGCGCTGTCGCGCACGCTCAACTGCCCCGTCCTAGTGCCCAACGCAGTCGGAGTAAAGGTCACGCCGATCGTACATATGCCCTTTGCGGCCAGGCTCGTCGTGCACGTGGTTGCCGACACCGCAAAGTCTCCGGTCGTCGAGATCACAATGCTGGTCAGCGCGATGCTCTGGTTGTTGGCCAGGGTAAATGTCTTTGCTGCGCTGGTCATGTCCACCGCCTGCAACCCATAGAAAGCACTGGCGGGCATCAGTGTCCCAGGCTCAACACCCCTGCCCGATAAAGGCACCGTCTGCGGGCTATTGGACGCGTTATCGGTAAAGGTAAGCGTTCCCGTCAGCTTGCTCAAGACTGTGGGCGTAAAGGTAACACTGACCTTGCACGTCTTGCCTATGCCCAGCGTGGCTCCGCCGCACGCGTTCGCAGAGATTGCGAAGCCACTGCCTTCAATGGCGACGCCGCTAATGATGAGAAGGGCCGTGCCGCTGTTCTTCATCGTCACTGACCTGGCTGTGCTGATCTCGTCGAGAACCTGATTGCCGAAGCTCAGCGAAGTGGGTGAGAGCATGACCGCGGGGACTGCAGCCAAACGGAAGATCGTGCCACCCGGTAAACCGCCGGTGGTACCGTAAAACCTACCGTCGGTGGCTTGAATCAGCCCTGTTGAGGGCCCCACGCCGCAGCAATACGGGCCGAAATTGTACAGCGTGCCCAGCATGCCTGCCGGTGTGATTTCGAAAATCGTGCCATAGTCGGGGTTGGCTCCGCCTCCGAGTGTGGTTCCGTAGAAGTTCCCATCGATGGCTTGAATCGGTCCGGCGTATGGAAAGTCGCCGTCAGTGATGTCGAAGCTGTGCAGCGTGGTCAGCGTGCCATCGGGGGTGATTCTGAAAACCGTACCGCAACCGGAGGAGGTCACGTCTTTGCAGGAGTTGGTTTCCCCCCCGTACGTGGTCGTGCCGTAGAAGTTCCCGTCGGTGGCTTGAATCAGTCCGGCCAAGGGCTCGGTACCGTCAGTGCAGTTTGTTAGGCTGCAAAAGCTGTGCAGCGTAGTCAGCGTGCCATCGAGGGTGATCCTAAAGACCGTGCCGCAACCGGAGAAGGTCACGTCTTTGCAGGAGTTGGAAATCCCCCCGTACGTGGTCGTGCCGTAGAAGTTCCCATCGGTGGCCTGAATGAGTCCGGCGTATGGGGAGGCGCCGTCCGTCCCCGCAAAGCTGTGTAGCGTGGTCAGCGTGCCATCGGGGGTGATCCTAAAGACCGTGCCGTCCCCGTTGGCGCCGCCTCCAACTGTTGTCCCGTAAAAGTTCCCGTCGGTGGCTTGAATCAGTCCGGCGCGCAAGTAGGCGCCGTCCGTCCCCGCGAAGCTGTGCAGCGTGGTCAGCGTGCCATCGGGGGTGATCCTAAAGACCGTGCCGTCCCCGTTGGCGCCGCCTCCAACTGTTGTCCCGTAAAAGTTCCCGTCGGTGGCTTGAATCAGTCCGTATGGAAGGGCGCCGTCCGTCCCCGCGAAGCTGTGCAGCGTGGTCAGCGCGCCATCGGGGGTGATCCTAAAGACCGTGCCGTTATCCCCGTTGGCGCCGCCTCCGTTGGTTGTTCCATAAAAGTTCCCGTCGGTGGCTTGAATTAGTCCGGCCGAGGGGTCGGTACCGTCAGTACAGTTTTTCGTTAGTGAGCAAAAGCGGTAAAGCGTAGTGAAGTTCTGTGCGGGCGCGGCTACCGCTGCTGCCATGCAAATCACGAGAATGATGCACGCATTCCTTAATGAGAATGAGCCAACTTTCTCCATAGCCCTCCTTCACACCGGCGCGAAGAGTATACCTTCAAACACCCTCCTTAGTGGGATTCCTCCATCCGTCCATCCTGACGGTTGCTGTCACAACATAACCCGCGAGAAACGAGGCAGCGCCTTCGTTTCGGTTTACCTGGAGGAAGTCGAACTGGCCGTGCGAGACCGTGAAAGCGCCTCGTCTCAAGGGGTGTGCGTCTCGACTGGCGGAACCGCTCTTCGGGGAGATGAGGGAACCTTTCGCGGCTAATTTTCCGCGCGACGTTACGGAATGGTCAGTGATGCGGGTCACGCCTGTTAGCTGGTCGTCCTGACGCAAAATCCTGATTTCACTCATCAACAAATCTGCAGCCCTCCCAATACCAGGTTCCTTTCTTCCCGGAAACCGCTGGCATTGCAATGTCATGTACTTTGTGATATAAAGCATGCTATGAAAGCCCGCGAACGTCTCGCCCCTGCCGCGCAGTCATTGCTTATTTTCCCGGCTGTCCTTTTCATGGGTGCGCTTGTCGTGCGGAACTTTTCGCCGCTGCAAGAGGAACCGGCGCACACGGCCCAGCAGATCGTGATGTGGTATGCGGGACGGATGTGGACTCTCTGGGTCCTTCTCATCGCTTTGCCGTTTGGCGTGTTGGTTACCGGGTGCACTATGTTCGCGCACAATTGGAGTGGAGACGCTGGCCTGCTGCAAGGCGGGAAGCAAGCGCTCGTCGTGCTTCGCGGTAATGGCGCGATGCTGGTCGTAGGGTTATTGACTTTGACAGCCGGAATCATCCTCGCGATTGTCGTCCTGCACATGCTCGCGAACTGATCGTCCCGTTCAGGGTGAGGGCTGTGCTCTTGTGGTGTGCGCTTATGCTATGGGACGTGTCAACTTCACTACTATAGCGATCAAATTTGTAGATGAGTGTGGTAGTTGGGGGAACAATTGCCGTTACGCTAATTAACACGATGGGGCGAGAGAGTAGGTCCGACTTATGCCAGGAGTGAGAGTTGCGGGCCTGATTCTTCCGAGGGATCGTCGGAGGGGTCGGCGAATTTTCTTAGTTCGGGATACTTCTGAATCAGCGTCGGCGGGGCGGCTACGCGCTTGCCGGTGACCATTGCTTTCAACTCCAGCGCGTTAACTCCGGCCTTGCTTTCAAAGTGATTGTTAGTGATCACGTAAGTCGTCTGCGCTCTTTCCGCGACATTCCTGATTCGTTCTTTCCAATCGTCCAACTCGCGCTCTTTGTAGAGGTAGTTATAACGGTCGTTGCGATTGTCGGAGTCGAACCACTGATCGTAATTGCGTCCATGCAGGCGCACGTAGGCCAGGGACGCGGTTACGTGTTGGGTTGGGCCGAGAGATTTTCCCAGCACCGGCTGGTCGATATTGCAGAAGGCGACGTTCTTCTGCGCGAAGGCGGCCAGCGTTTCGGGATTGTTCCAGCTGGAGTCGCGCACTTCGACCACGCGCGGATATTCGATGAACTGGCGCAGCAGGCGATCGAGATATTCGCGGTTGAGTGACGTGTTCTTGAACGACACGGGAAACTGGATGAGCAGCGCGCCCAGGCGTCCTTCGCCGGCCACGGCATCGAGACCTTCGCGGGTCTTGATCTCGTCCTCGTCAGTGGGACGGATGCTGGCGGCCGAGGTCGGTTCGGTGACCGCGAGCGGAGAGTGCGTGAACGCGCGATAGAGCTTGGCAGTAAACAGGAATTGCGGGTTGACTGCCGACACCTTCTTGCACCAGAGCTTGGCCAGTTCCGGCTTCAGTGGTCCGTAGAAAGAAGTGTTGATCTCAGTCGTATCGAAGAAGCGGGCCAGATATTCGAGGGGATGCATCTTGTTGTGCTGCATCCCGGAGGGATAGAAGACTCCTTCCCAATCTTTGTAAGACCATCCGGCGGTGCCGAAGCGGATCTTCTTCGCAAGCGCCGACGATGCGGGTTGGGCAGAGAAATCCATGGACAAGCAGCGTAGACGGTGGGCAGGCCAAGGCTATCACAGGGGAGCTAGTGTGTTGCGTCGGAAATAGTGATCGTTAAGTATTGCGCCTCGATCCGCGTGATGCGCGGTTCCAGCTCGAAGGTGAAGAGCTTCAACCACAGGGTGCACTGAGGATCACAGGGGAAACCCGCGAACCTATAAGTGTTGCGCTGTTTGACGCACTGCACTCGCTATCGTGCTGGAGATGTCGCGGGCGGCGCCGGCTGCACGGATTGCGCCGCGCGCGCCGAGAGGGCCTGGTTCAGCTGATTGGCCAGCGCAGTGGCTTGCTCGTTGGAGATTCGAACCTGGCCGGTCAGAAGCATGCGCAGGATGCCAGCGCCTCCATCCTGAAACTTGGCGGTGCCGAGGGTGGCGGCATTCTGCAGCGATGGGGGCAGCGTAGTTTTGAAATCGCCGCCCGTCTGCACGGCGAGCAGCATAGATTTTGAGACTTTGTCGCGGAGATCGTCGCCCAGATCGCCGGAGCGCAGATCGTCGGCCATCATGCCGGTGGCGTCGATGCGGCTGAACTCGGCGGCCATCTGCAACGCGGCATTCTGCACGGACGGCGTCAGTTTCACTTCCACCGAGCCATCGCTTTCCGCCAACTCGGTCGGTGAACTCTGGCCCGCGCACAGCCAGCGCTCGAAGTGCAATTGCAACACCAGCAGGCTCGCAGGAGGCGCGGGAAGAATGTTGGCCGAGCGGAGTCCCAGACGCTCACCACAAGCACTGCCCTCGCGCAGTTGCGCGTTCATGATCGTGGTGATGTTCTGCTGCAGGTCGGTGAGATCGAGGGTGCTGTCGAGGCGGAAGGTTCGAAGATCACCCTGTGCTGCGGTCTGAGCGAGGACACCGGAGGCCGCTACAGAAATCGTGCGTCCGCCAAGGTTGACGGGGTTTTTCACCAGCGGGAGATTGAACGACGCATCCTGGGCGCTGGCCAGCGTGATGCCCATTTCGCGTCCCAGGGCGAGCTGCGCGTTCGAAAAACTGGCGAGGGCGGTATCGAGGTTCGCGGCATTCGAGCCGGCGCTCCCAGATTCCACGGTCTGGTCGAAGCGCTTGGCTTCCTGCGCCAGATCGGAATCGGCCTTCTCCAGCCTGCGCAGAATTTCTCTCAGGCCGGATTTCTGCTCTTCGGAAAGTCCGTCCTGAAATTTTTTGGTTGTGGAGCGCGCGGATTCCAGTGACTGATCGAGAGCCGCGACTCCATCCCGCGGGGATTTAACGGAAGCAAACGCGGCGAGCTGGTCGTGGGCGGCGCTTGTGTTCTTCACCAGCTGCTGAAAGTCGGTGATCTGCTGGCTCGTGGCTTGCACGGCCAACGCCAGATGGAAATTTTTCAGCGAATCTTTCTCGTCGACGCCGTTGGGCGCGGTGTAGACGCCACCGCCAATCGAGATTCCGTGGCCGCCGCCTTGCGCGGCCGCCAACTCAGCCGAGGTCAACAAAATGAGCCCGAAAATCACTCTGCCTGAAATAGCGAGAACCGACTGCGCGCGAACCATGACCCCAGTCTCCGGACTTGCCCATTACGATTTGGAAATACCGGCCTGGCAGATCAGAACGATTTGCGCGCCGGCAGAAGGACGCATATAGGATATCCGATTTCGGGGCGGATTCTAAAGACTAATTGGAGATGGGTAGTGGCCGATTTTGAAAAGTGGGGGCGTCCCGAAGCTCCGCGCGTAGGAGCGGGGCGAGGGGTCTCGGGCTACACCTTCGCCGCAGAGTTCCGGGTGCTTGGAGATCCCTCCCTCCGCCTGAAAAGCGGCTCCGGTCGGGATGACGCCCTCCGGAATCAAACTGCAGCACTCATTAAAGTTGGGCACGGCCGCGCGCTATTGGAGCGAGAGCACAATCCAGTACGCACCGGTGGGATAGTTTTCGGTTCGCCGATAGCAAGCTCCGACGGAAAATCTGTGGAGGTTGTGGCTGGTGATAGCGTGATTTGCCTGGGTGGGCAGCGTTTCCGGATGCAGGCTGGTGTAGGTGAGCACGGTCGCATGCTCGGCCAGCCTGCGAATGGGGAGGGTTCCGAGCTTGTCAGCCTGAGCCATGGAGCAGGCGGCGCCGTCGGCGTCTTGCAGATCGCGGCGCAGCAATTGTGCCTGATTGAGTTGCTGGCGCTTCTGCTGCACGGCGCCAGCGACGTGGTCTTTTACCTCTACAGCAGAATAGTTGGGGAGGGCGTGACCGAAGTCCTGAACGATGTAAAGCTGATCTCCGCTGCGAACCACGCCCAGCCCGACCACGTTGTAGGCCGGGTTGAGCAGGTTCGCGCGATGGGGAGGAGAAAGCATCAGATGTTCGTGACCGTGTTCGGCGTCATAGTCGAGGGCAACGTTTTCTCCCTCCTGATCGAGCAGGAGGCGCGCCGAGGAGCCAAGGCGTTGCGGCAACGAGGGCTCGCCTTGAAATTGATGCGAGAGTTGGTGCGCGCGGAGCATGCTCTGGGCGTGCTCGTAGGCGGCACGGGAAAGTCCGGCATCGAGGGTGAGCGGAGGAACTCCTGCCTGATGGCGCGATTGGTTGGCCAGAGTCAGAAGCTGCTGCTCGGTTTGGAACTCGTCATCAATAAAAGGAATGTCGGGAGCAGTAGCGGCGACGGGATGAATTCTGCCTTCTTGCGGCTGGCCGGAAGCTGCCGGGCCGGGCGCGGGGAATGCCATCAGCTGCGTTGCCGGCTCAAAGCTCGCGGCGCTCATGCCGAGCAGAAACGCTAAAAGCAATCTTGACGTTCGTGGCATCAATTTTGCCTACTCAGCAGATCCCTGGGAAGATCGCTTGCATTTGAGCCTTGCGGACTTAAAACCGCTCAGGCTGAAAGCTTGGTTGCTGGTGTTAGGCTAGGGGTTGGGAGTGGGCGAAAGAAGTTACCTGCGTCTATGGAACTAGGGATCAGTGGGGGCATTGGCCTGTTGTTTGGCTGTGTGCTTGCATGGCTGGCGCTGCGCTCGCGGAGTGCTGCGCTGCAGGCTCGTTTGTCATTGACGGATAAGCAATTATCGGCCGCAAAGGCTGATTTGGCGCGGCTTTTGGAGGATCAGCAGAAGCTGGTGGAGGGCCGCGGCAGGCTGGAATCGGCGCTCGAATTGGAACGAAAGACCAGCAACGAAAAGATCGAATTACTCACCAAAAGCAGTGCGCGGGCGGCGGAGGATCTGCGAAACGCGTTCAAAGCGCTGGCCGCGGATGCGCTGAAAAACAACAGCACTTCTTTCCTACAAATCGCGCAGGAGACGCTGAAGCGCTTTCAGGGCGAAGCTAAAGGAGATCTGGAAGCGCGACAAAAAGCCGTTGCCGATCTGGTGGCCCCAGTGCGCGAGTCGCTCGGCAAAGTGGACGCGCAGATTCAACAGATGGAGATCGCGCGCGGCGAAGCGTATGGGGATCTCAAGGCGCAGGTGCAATCGCTGATCACTACGCAAAAAGAATTGCAGTCGGAGACCGGCAATCTGGTGCGGGCATTGCGCACTCCGAATGTACGCGGACGCTGGGGAGAGATCCAGCTACGGCGCGTGGTGGAAATTGCGGGCATGCTTCCCTACTGCGATTTTGCGGAGCAGGAAACCGTAAACAGCGAAGCGGGACGGCTGCGTCCGGATCTGGTCGTGAAGCTTCCGGGCGGCAAGCAAGTCGTAGTGGATGCGAAGACACCGCTGCAAGCCTTTCTCGATGCGTTCGAAACGACCGATGAAGAGACGAGGAGAACGTGTCTGGCGAATCATGCGCGGCAGGTGCGCGACCACATCAACACGCTGAGCGGAAAGAAATACTGGGAGCAGTTCGATTCGACGCCGGAGTTCGTGGTGATGTTTCTGCCGGGCGAGACATTTTTCAGCGCGGCTCTGGAACAGGACACCGGGCTGATCGAGCACGGAGTTTTGAACCGGGTGATTCCGGCCTCGCCGACGACTTTGATTGCGCTGCTGAAGGCCATCAACTACGGCTGGAGCCAGGAAAAGCTGGCGCGGAATGCGCAGCAGATCAGCGCGCTGGGCAAGGAACTGCATGAACGGCTGCGCAAGCTGGCGGTCCATATTACCGGCGTAGGAACGAATCTTGACCGCGCGGTGGAAGCCTATAACCAGGCCATCGGATCGTTAGAGAATCGGGTGCTGGTTTCAGCGCGCAAGTTCGCGGAATTGGGCGCGTCGGTGGCGGAGGGTATCCCGGAACTGGAGCCGATCGAAACCAGCGCGCGGGCCCTCACGTTTGAGTGGGATGATGAACCCGCCGATGTCCCCGGGGGCGACCGCAAGGCAGGATAGGCCCCGGCAAACCGGCAAAATCGACGAGCGCGGAGCGGCGAGGAGCAAGAATTCCATCTTCCACATCCCGTAGACCAAATTTCACGTCCATTCTCCGCCCGCACGGAGGCAATCCATCAATTGAAGAAGCGAACCTAAGCCCAACAAATGCAAGGGAAATAAAATACAGAATCCCACAGAAACATCCAAAAAGACATACTTGCTGTTCGAAAATGCATCTATAATTTTGGAAGTAGCTAATTCCACGCGGCTTAATCTTCCTTCCGGCGGAGTCTAGGGTGGCAGCGAAGTTGCTCATTAACAAATCGTGGGAACTCGCACCCCCACCTCCGCCCTCCAAGGGTTCGGGGCCAGTGCCGAAGCCGATGAATCGGGAAAGTCAAGCACGCTCTGTTGCGGTCTTGCTATTTTTGCTGACCGTGGCCGCCGTGGTGTTCGCCGGCTTTAACTTCCAGGCCGAGCGGAAGGTCACCGCCCCCGACGATGGTGTGCAGTGGACGGAAAAAGGCGGACGCCTGATCGCCGACGAGATTCTGGCAAACGGTCCGGGAGCGAAGGCGGGAATAAAATCCGGCGACGAACTGGTCACAGTGAACGGCCAGGACGTAAAAAATACCGCCGCGCTGGAACGCCAGCTATACCGCACCGGGATCTGGTCGAAAGCCGATTATTCCCTGATTCGCGATGGAGTGACGCTGGATTCCAACGTCATTCTGGTGCCGGCCGACCGCTCGCTGAACAATTCCCTGCGGCTGATTGCGCTGATCTACCTGGGCATCGGAATCTATGTTCTGCTACGGCGCTGGACTGCGCCGGGATCGACGCATTTTTACATCTTCTGCCTGGTCTCGTTCATCGCTTATTCGTTCAAATACACCGGCAAGCTGAACGATTTCGACTGGACGATTTACTGGGGCAACATCGTCGCATGGGTACTGCAACCGGCTCTGTTCCTGCACTTCGTTCTGACGTTTCCCGAGCGCCGGGAGTTTGTGCGGAAGCACCGGTGGATGCTGGCTTTCGCCTATGTGCCAGGTGCGCTGCTGCTTAGCGCGCGACTGGCTGCCATGCGGCTGCTGGAGGCGAGCGGGCGGCTGAGCCGCAGCGTGGATCGTCTCGACGTTTCCTACGGCGCGCTGTTTTTCGTGATTGCGGCCGCGGTGCTGTGGGATAGCTACCGCCGCGCCAACACCACCATCCTGCGCCAGCAGTTGAAATGGGTCACGCGGGGCACCGTGCTCGCGATCGCGCCCTACACGCTGGTGTACGTACTTTCCTATGTGTTTCCGCATGCCATGGCGTGGGTGCCGGGCATTGCGACGAATGTTTCGGTGCTGTCGCTGGGATTGCTGCCGCTCACTTTCGGTTACGCCATCTTCCGTTACCGGCTGATGGATGTGGACCTGATCTTCAAGCGCGGCGTGGTTTATACGCTGGCAGCGGCGACGGTGGTGGGCTTGTACTTTGGCCTGGTGGCCGGCGTTGCCGAACTGGTTCACATGCAGAAGCCGGCCAGCGGGCCGGTGGGGCTAATCCTGGCGGTGGTGGTGACGGCCCTGCTGTTTGATCCGGTACGCAAGTGGATTCAGGACCGGGTGGACCACTGGTTCTATCGAACGGTTTACGACTATCGCAAAACGTTGATTGAATTTGGCCGCGAGCTGAGTTCGGAAACCGATCTGAATGCCCTGCTCTCGTCGGTGCTGGATCGGCTGTCACGAACGTTGGCGGTGGACCGGATTGCAATCTTCCAGCGCTCCGACGACGAAGAAGAACGGTTCGTGGTGGCCAAGTCGGTGGGCATGAGCCCGGTGGGACGGCTGGATTTAACTTTCCTGAGCGCGCCGCGGCCACAGCCTGCCGGTCACATGTTCTTCGAGAACACGCACCAGGTGCCGCGCGAGACTGCGGGATCGCAGGAGGCCATTGCCAAGCTGGATCTGAATTACTACATTCCCTGCCGCTCCCAGCAAAGAACAGTTGCCGTGCTCGGGCTGGGAAAGACCAATAAAGGCGATTACCTCTCCAGCGAGGACATCGAACTGCTGGAGACGCTGGGCGGATATCTGGGCATCGCCATCCAGAACGGACGCCTCTATGCTTCGCTGCAGCAGAAGGTTGCCGAATACGAACGGCTGAAGGATTTCAACGAAAACATTGTCGAGTCGATCAACGTGGGCGTGATGGCGCTCGACATGCAAGACCGCATCGAAAGCTGGAACGCGCAGATGGAAGTGATGTACGCGCTTCCGCGCTGGCAGGCGCTGACGCAAACCGTGCAGCACATCTTTCCGCCGGAATTTGTGGAGGAGCTGCACCGGGTGCGGCAGAACGCCGGCATCAATAATCTTTACAAGTTCCGCCTGCAGACTCCGGCGAAAGAGACGCGCACGGTGAATGTGGCGGTCGCGCCGCTGGTCACGCGCAAGTTCCAGGTGATCGGCCGGCTGGTCATCATGGATGACATCACCGAGCGCGTGGAACTCGAAGGGCAGTTGTCGCAGGCCGACAAGCTGTCTTCGATAGGCTTGCTGGCGGCCGGAGTGGCGCACGAGGTCAACACGCCGCTGGCTGTGATTTCTTCCTACACGCAGATGCTGGCCAAGCAACTGCAAGGGGATCCGCAAAAGTCCGGACTGCTGGAGAAGATCACGCGGCAGACGTTCCGGGCGTCAGAGATCGTCAACAACCTGCTGAATTTCTCGCGCACCAGCGGCACCGAGTTCGCCGATGTGGACATCAACAAGGTCATCACCGACACGCTGGCGCTGCTGGAGC
The DNA here is from genome assembly GCA_963719865.1 of uncultured Acidobacteriota bacterium. Lineage (GTDB taxonomy): Bacteria > Acidobacteriota > Terriglobia > Terriglobales > Acidobacteriaceae > Sulfotelmatobacter. Next base: position 148,885 of record CAVRDS010000069.1, read on the forward strand.
ACCAGTTCAAGACGGCAAAGATCCAGGTGCAGTCCGAACTGACGACCGGAATTTCTGCGATTCAGGGAAATCCGGGCCGGCTGCAACAAGTTTTCCTGAATCTATTTCTCAACGCGAAAGATGCCATGCCTGGCGGCGGCAAGCTGCAGATAGCAACTAGCAACGGGGAAATGGTCAGCGTGCGGGTCTCCGACACCGGCTCAGGCATTGCGGCGGAACACATTCAACGCATCTACGATCCGTTTTTCACGACGAAAACGGCACCGAAGGAGGGCCAGAACCGCGGCACCGGCCTGGGACTCTCCGTCACCTACGGCATTATTCAAGAGCATGCCGGAAAAATTCGAGTGGAAAGCAATCCCGGAGCGGGCACAACCTTCTCACTGGATTTTCCACTGAGCAGGAAGGCAGTCCATGTCTGAAGCAGCAGTCATCGCGCGCGGCGTGAGCAACGGCAGCAGTCCGTCGGCGGCAGGATCGGTTCTCATCATCGACGATGAGGCCGAGATTCGCGAATCCCTTCAGACTCTGCTTGAAATGGAGGGGTTCGCAGTGGATAGCGCGCCGTCGGGCGAGGATGGGCTCACGCAGATGGCCGATCACCCGTTCGATCTGGTGCTGCTCGATCTGACGCTGCCCGGGCGCAATGGGATGGAGATTCTGGCGGAGATTCGCTCGCACGATGCGCGCCTGCCGGTCATCATGATCACGGCGTACGGCACAGTCGAGAATGCCGTGCGCGCCATGCAGTCGGGAGCGGCGAACTTCGTTCAGAAGCCGTGGGACAACGAGAAACTGCTGGCCGACGTGCGGGCCGCGGTGGGCTGGCGCCGCGCCGAAGAAGAAAACGTTCAGCTCAAGCGCGCGCTTAAGCAGCGCTACAACTTCGAAAACATCGTGGGCAAGAGCGAGCCCATGCTGAAGATCTTCGATCTGGTCGCGCAGGTGGCGAACAGCCGGTCAACCGTGCTTTTGCAGGGCGAGAGCGGGACGGGCAAGGAAGTGATTGCGAAAGCGATCCACCTGAATTCGCCGCGGCGAGACAAGCCGTTCGTTCCGGTGAATACCGGATCGATGCCGACCGATCTGCTCGAATCCACGCTCTTCGGACACGTGAAGGGAGCGTTTACCAGCGCGATCGCTTCGAAGAAAGGGCTGTTCGAAGTCGCCGACAAGGGCACGCTCTTTCTGGACGAGATTGCCACCATGGGCCTGGAGACGCAAGCCAAGATTCTGCGCGTGCTGCAGGACCGGCGCTTCATGCACCTGGGCGGCATTCAGGAGATACAGGTGGACGTGCGCATCATCGCCGCGACGAACATCGATCTGCGGCAGATGGTGCGTGAAGGCAGGTTCCGCGAGGATCTGTTCTACCGCCTGAATGTCATTACCGTGGAACTGCCGCCGCTGCGGCAACGCAAAGAAGATATTCCGCTGCTGGTCGAGTTCTTCCTGAGGAAATACGCCGAAGAAAATGGGCGTCCCGCGCCGCGCGTCACGCCCGAGGCGCTGCGCCCGCTGATGGCTTATTCGTGGCCGGGAAATGTGCGCGAACTGGAGAACGTGATCGAACGCGCCGTGGTGCTGTCGTCCGGGCCGGAGATCAGCATGGACCTTCTCCCCGAGTCGCTGATGGGCCGCGGATCTTCGCTTGTACTGCACGATCCACCGTCGGACGCATCGCTGTTTGAGATTGTCGAAGACGTCGAGCGGCGCGTGATCATCGACATGCTGGAGCGCTGTAACTGGAATCAGACCGAAGCCGCGGAACGATTCCATGTACCGCTGTCGACGCTGAATCAGAAGATCCGCCGGCTGAATATTGAGATTAAGAAGAAGGGGCGCGGGTAGCGGGCCAGTTCTCAGTTCTCAGTCACACCATGGCCTTCCTGGTCCCTGAGGGTGCTCAATCCCAAACGAGCAGAGCGAGATTCCAAGGAATCGGCCGGTGAGTGAAGGCGAGCGATTCGCTTTCCTCCTAGGCTAGATCGGGGCTTCGATCAGGACATCGCCGTACGAGCAGGTGAAGGTATCGCGCTCGATCAGTTGTGGGTTGAAGATTTTTTTCAGCGGACGCATTAGATACTTGCCGGGGAAGGCCGTCCTTGATTCCGATCCAGATGTCGAGGATAGAGTCGCGGGTGAATCTTCCGCTTGGATGGACCAGCACCTCATATTTGAACGTGGGCGATCCGTCAATGACGTCGCGGCGGATCAGCTTCAGACCTTTGTTTAGAGACTCTAGCCAGAACCCCATGGATATTTGGTTTATCAGGACCACATAATGGGTCCCGTCCTCCGCATCCTTCTGCCAGGGGCCATCCGAGTCGCGGTGATATTGGTCTGTGCCGATAACGATGACCTCATTTGGCGGCGGCGGGTTTCCACTCTGCACGGATCTTGACCAGTGCACGCGCTCGGGTCGTCCGGCGACCGCCATCAAGGTCTCGGTACGATAGCTGGGATCGATGCCTTCCCACACACAGCTGTGCGCGGTATCGGCAACTAAAGACCACGCAGCCTTGTTGACAACGTCGTCGGGATTGTCCTTTACCGAAACGGCAACTGGGCCACCATCCTCATCCATCAGGACCTGAGGCGTATCCAGCGCTTCCGTCGTTTCAACGCGAGAGGACCAGCCGCGCGGCTCAACCGAAAGTAATCTCCTCACGCGATCCTGAGCATACCAGTGCACTGCGTGGACCAGCAGCGCGATCAGGATCACACAGGCTGAGGTTTTGAATTTCATGGATTTGGATTCAGCATACTGCCTTGGCCGAATCGACTTCGAACGAAATCCCGCGAAGGTGATTACATTCGTACTAAAGCGACGCGCGTTGCCCTTGCTGCAATGATCAACCGCGCGGAGTGGTTTATGCGAAGGCTTAGCTTGCCAGATTTGAAATCTGGAGTGGCAGAGACTAGCATTTCTTCCGCTCGAGGAAATCTCACATAACCATGAGGAACATTCAGCTTGTGCTCGTCTGTGTCTCCCTCGCGTTCGGCGTCATCGCGGCGCAGGAACATGCAAAACGTGAACCTATTACTTTCACCTTGGACTGTGACGGGGGCGACTGCCCGCTGCTCACAGGAGCACCACAGACGAGCGGGATGCGGAGTGGCTCGGTGAAGCTCAAGCCGGGAGAGAGCGTCGGCTGGCATTCGACTTCGGGCAACGAGGAAGCTTTGGTGATCCTTCACGGGAGTGGCGTTGCCAAGATCGAACGACATCCCGATGTGCCGCTGAGGGAGAAAATGCTGGCGTACATTCCACCAGCGACCAGGCACAATGTCACGAACACCGGGCCTCAAACTTTTGAATACGTCTGGATCGTAGCGCCCACTGGCCCGCCGCACGATTGATTCATGGCCAGCAATCAGGGAACGCCGGGCGAATGTTTCACTGTGTCCGGCCGCGGAAATCAAAGGTAAGCGCAACCGTCCCGTTTCGTTCGTCCAATACACGCTGCTGGATCTTCCGATTGTTCACATCAGCGCCGGGCAGATGTTTTCGTAGGAACAACTTAACAAGGCGCACGTTATAGGCCTGACCCTTTGTGAGAGGCAGGTCATTCAGAATCTGCGGGTCTGCACCGAGTATGCCGATGCTGCTGACGTAGAACTGCTTGCCCTCATCCACATCGATTTCAAGGAAGCCTAGCTTCTTTTCGTCGTCGAAAGTGAGGGAGGGAAACGGAGTGAAGTTGATGTATCCCAGTTCTCCGTAGGTGTCGCTCAGATTTTCGAGGCCTTTCGCAATCGCCATGCGGTCCAGAATGTTGCCATCGTGGAGCGGGAACAGATCGCGCAGAGCTTTCGAGTCACTGATCGCATGGTTCCCTTTGAACGTGATGTGCCCCAAGCGGTATCGCGGACCTGCGTGAATGTCGAAGGTAACGGCAAATTGATGGGTGTTGTTCTTGTCCGGCAGTTGCTGGGTTGAAGCCGTCACCACCGACTTGAAGTAGCCCTTATCCAGAAGACACTTCGTTTCGACGGTCCCCACGAAAAAATCACTCCAATCTGTACCGACGTAAAGTTTGGATTTCAGATCGCTTGCGCATTTCTTCAAATCCACGCCCTCCAACCTCGTGTCCCCTTTGAAGCGAACATCCTGAAGATGAATGCCGGTTGCGATCTGGGCGGCCATGCCCGTCGCAGCCAATGCCAGAATGGCGCGAAGCATCACCTGTCTTCTCACGTCTAGGATTCTAGCCCGATTTCAACCGCCAGCCATCTGCATAATCAGATATCGAGCATTGGCCGGGCCAACGGTCCGAGCCCGATCCCGACTGACGGCTGATGGCTGGCGGCCATCTCTGTTATATTGCGATGAAGCCCTGCGCCTTCCTGCTCTGTGCGCGCGGGACTTCTGAACCGCATGGAACTGCTCTCGCCCACGGAATTCGTCAAAGAGAAGGCCCAGGCGGTTCAGGAATACACGCTGCTGGCCGCGCAGTCCGTCGCCAACATTTTCCGCAAGCCGCTTTATTTTGCGGACATGGTGCAGCAGGCGGACTTGATCGGCGTGGGTTCCCTGCCCATTGTCGTGCTGACCGGCTTCTTTACCGGCGGCGTACTGGCCCTGCAGACCGCGAACACGCTGCAGCGCTTTGGCTCGATCACACTGATCGGCCAACTGGTCTCGACCTCCATGGTGCGCGAACTGGGCCCGGTGCTTACCGGGCTGATGGTGGCCGGGCGGAATTCTTCCGGCATGGCCAGCGAACTGGGATCGATGGTGGTCACCGAGCAGATCGATGCCATGCGCGCCCTCGGCACCGATCCGATGAAAAAGCTGGTGACGCCGCGAGTGACGGCAACCGTGTTCATGCTTTTTTTCCTGAGCATCATTTCGGATTTGGTCGGGCTCGCCGGTGGCCTGATGGTTGCGAAGCTGTTTCTCAGCCTCGATGCACGGCAGTACTGGAGCAATGCGTGGCAGGTGCTGGTGTTTCAGGATGTTTTCATGGGATTGCTCAAACCGGCCTTATTCGGTTTCATTATCGCCACCATCGGCTGTTTCTACGGAATCACGGCACGCGGCGGCACGCAAGGAGTGGGCCGGGCAACGACGCAAGCGGTGGTGGCGGCCTCAGTGATGATTCTGGTCACCGACTTTTTCGTGACCAAGCTGCTGATTTCGGTTCTGTCTTACAGGTGACTCATGTCTGCGCCGATCCTGCCCATCGACTGCCCCGTGGATGTCGGACCGCCGGCGAGCGGAGCGGCCATCGTCTTTGAGGATGTGCACCTTGCGTTCGGCGACAATCAAGTGCTGCGCGGCGTCTCATTCCGCCTGCCCTTAGGCGAAACCAAAGCTATATTCGGCGTGGCTGGCTCGGGCAAGAGCACTATCTTGAAGCTGGCATTGGGCCTGTTTCCCCCGGACTCGGGACGCATTACGGTGCTGGGCAACGAAGTCACCAAGTTGAGCGAACAGGAGCTGTTTCCTCTGCGCTCGCGGTTGGGGATGGTGTTTCAGGAGAGCGCTTTATTTGACTCGCTGACGGTGCGGGAAAACGTCGCCTACCGCCTGACGGAAGAGCACGGCATTTATGACGATGAAATCGACCGGCGGGTGCGCGAGACGTTGCGTTTTGTGGAACTCGAACACACGCTCGATTTGTTTCCCTCGGAACTTTCGGGAGGCATGCGGCGCCGGGTTGCCATCGCGCGGGCCATCATCACGCAGCCGGAGTCGCTGCTCTATGATTCACCGACCGGAGGGCTCGATCCGGTGACGTCGAATACCATCGTGGAATTGATCATGAAACAGCGAGACGTTTACCGCAACAGTTCGCTGCTGGTCACGCACCGCTTGCAGGACGCCTTTACGATGGCGACGCACGAGTTCGACAAAAAAACAAACCAGTTGCGCGCGTTGCCCCGCGGGCAGTATTGCGATGCGCCGATGAGCTTCCTGATTTTGCGCGACGGGAAAGTAACGTTCGATGGTGATGTTCGCGCACTGGCACATACCAAGGACGAATATATTCGGGAGTACATCTCATAGGGCGCCGTGCCGTTGTCCGCGTGGTTGCCGACCGACCCCGCCCAGATTCGTGTGGGACTTTTCTTTCGCCCCTCTGGGGCTTTTGCTCATTCTCCGCTGTTCACCCACGGCTTGCGCCCCTTCGACAAGCTCAGGGCAGGCAGTGGGCTGTGTTCTTTCGCCGCTTCGCGGCTGCGGCTGATGGTGCTGTTTAATGCAGATCCTCAGGATCCTCGATCTATTTCCCGGCCATTGCCTTTTCTACGTCTTCCGTTTTCGACGGGAGCGCGGCGCTTAGCTTGATGAGCTTGCCGTCGGCACCGACCAGGAAATCGTCTTCGATGCGGACGCCGATGTTTTCTTCCGGAATATAGATTCCGGGCTCGATGGTGAAGGCCACGCCGGGGCCGAGCGGGACTTTGTAATCTCCGGGATCGTGCACGTCGAGGCCGATGTAGTGCCCAAGGCCGTGAATAAAATACTGGTCGAGGGGCTGGCCGTGCAGATCCTTGCCGTGAGTCTTGATATAGTCGCGCGCAACCTTGTTGAGCGAATTTTCTGAATCGCCCACCAGCATGGACTTGCCCGACTGGAATGCGGCCATCGCGGCTTCCTGCGCTCCGAGCACGATGTCGTAAATTTCTTTCTGCCGCGCGGTGTAGTGTCCGTTGATGGGTAGCGTGCGCGTGATGTCGGCGGCATACATGGAATATTCCGCGGCCGCATCGATTACGACGACGTCGCCGGTTTTCATGGTGTTGGTGTTCTCGGAGTAATGCAGAACGGTGGAGTTGTCTCCGGATCCGACGATCGGCGCGTAGGAAGGACGCTCGCAGCCGCGCTTGTCCCATTCATATTGCATGAGCGCCGAGATCTCGTATTCTTTCACACCTGGCTTTACCGCTTTCATGGCCGCGAAGTGGGCGGCGACCGAGGCGTCGACGGCTTTTTGCAGGAGAGCGATTTCGCCTGCGTCCTTCACAGTGCGCAGCGAGGAGAGCATGGGCTTCACATCCTGAAAGAAAACCATCGCGTTGCTGTGGCGCAGAAATCCCACCATGTCATCACTAGCGGGCGTGCTGCCCTGCGAGGCGAGTTCGGTATAAACCACGGGCCGTTGATTGGCCAGCAACTTTGCGACTTCCTCGGGCAGCTTACCCGTCTCCTCGACCCGATCGAAGCCGGTCAACTGCGGAGCGTTTGGGTCGTCGCCACCCATCTGCGGGCCAGTGAACTTTTCCAGCCGCAAGTTGCGCGGCGGCAGAAATAATATTTCCGTATAGGCACGGGCGGGAGAGTTGCCCTGCGCGTCGCTCGCGGGAGCAATGAGTAGCCCCGCGCCCGGAACCGTTACTCCCGAAAGATAGTAGAAATTATTTTCCTGGCGAAAAGCGTAGACCGAATCCATCGGTTCGAGCGGCGCCAGAAGAACGACCACACCGCCCGCTTTCTTCGCCAGCGCTTCACGGCGCGCGTGATAGTCGGCGCCGGACTGGCGATCCAGAGCGTATCCCACCGAACAAGCTAATGTCAGGACAAGAAACAGCAGGAGCTTGCGCATCAAAATTGATTCCTTTGGGTGGAGTGTGTATGAGCCTAGCGCTGGTCTCATAAATGGTGCTCAAAGTGAGTTGCGAGGCCCTCAGGGGCTAAAGCCCCCGTTGTTACTGACCGGTAGCGGCACGGCTGAAGCCGTGCCCTTCCCAAACCATTTATGAGACAGGTTCGAGCCTGGCGTCACATCATTTCGGAGCGGCCAGGTTCTTTCCCGCCTGAATGAAGGCGTCGACGTTGGTTTTATCGATCAGGGTCGAGCCGGTATCGACAAACATTGGGATCGGAGAGTAGCCGTCTTTCGACCAATCCGCTTCGAGCGACGACGGTTTGTGATGATAGAGATTGTCGAGCATCTGCATGCCGACGAAGGCCATGGTGTAGGGCTTTTGCGAGATCGTGGCCGCGATGACCCCTTTCTTGATCCAGTCGAGAGTCTCCTGATCGGTGTCCATGGCGATCACGGGCTTGCCAATCACGTGATAGCTGTCGAGCACGCCGGCGACCTCTTTGCCCGATTGAGCTTCGAGGCAAACGAAGGCGTCGACCTTGTCGCGCTCCTTGCCGATGATCTGAGTAGTGGTATCAAACGCGATGCGGGGATCTCCCTGGATGTCGACGACGCGGGTGATCTTGACGTCAGGAGTGCGGGCAAGCGCTTCTTTGTAGCCGCGTAGACGCTCTTGCAGGTTCGACTGATCGGGCATGCTGAAGACGACAACGTTGCCCTTGCCTTTGAGTTCCTGCGCCAAACGCAGGCCGCCGGTAAAGCCGGCCTGGTAATTATTAGTGCCGATAAAAAACAGGCGCTTGCTGGTTGGCGCGTCCGAGTCCATGGTGATCACGGGAATGCCCGCGGCCACGGCCTTGTCGATGCTGTCTTTGAGCAGAGCGGGATCGGTCACGCCGAGCAAAATTCCGGTCGCTTTCTTTTGCACCGCCTGATCGACGGCGTCGCGCTCAGCCTTGGGATCGTAGTTCTGCGGACCCGTGAAATCGGAGCGCACCTTCAACTGTGCTGCGGCGTTGGTGAATCCAGTTCCCGCCGTCTTCCAATAAGGAACCTGCAGATTAGCTGAGACCAGCACAAAATATTCGTCGGAATCATGGGCGCTGCCACAACTCAGCAGCAACAGGGTTGGAATCACGACCGAAGCGAAGTGGAGAATTCTATGCAAGCGGGGCATCGCATCCTCCTTCCGAAACTCCCACGCGGCAAGTTGTGCATGAGAACTTTCAGCGACTGGATTGTAAACCGAGGGGTCAAGGGAACGCCAGAAGCACGGACGAAATCCGTGCGTCGTTGCGAAGGGGAATTCAGTTCGCGGAAACTTATACCCCGACGGGAAACGGCTTGGTGTGCGTCGTCGTTCTCAGCGAGGCGTGACTGAATCGTCCCTGCAACAAAGACATCAGTCCGGTGCACCAGTAGCCGAACACGAACAGCAGCAGAAATGGAACGGTGATGTAATTTTCATTCTCGACCGCGTAGTAAACGGTAAGCGCGAAATAGGTGCCGATGATAAGTTCAAGCCAGGGCACCCATCCCAGGCGCTTGCGATATTTGGTGGCGCCGACCTTATCCTGCTTCGAAACCACGCTGTACTTGGGCGTGCGCGCAAAGGCGCTCTGCTTGCCGATCAGGGCTTCAATCACGGCCTTGGTATTGGTAATGGTCAAGCCGATGCCAAGCGCCATCAGCAACGGCAGATACAAGAGCGCGCGCGGCCAGCTTCGCGGAAACAATTCGCGCTGGGAGACCAGATAGAAACTTGAGATGGAAAACGTCGATGCCATGAACAGAGGCAGATCGATGTACAGCATCTGAAACCAGCCCTGGTAGAAGCGGATGATCATCGCCGGCAGTAGCAGGACCGAAAGCATAATCATCAGCGGGTAGCTGATGTTGGCGGTGAGGTGATACCAGGCTTCAATTTTCGTGTGCAGAGAAGCGTCGCTCGACAAGACACGCGGCAGAATCTTCTTTCCCGTCTGGATCAATCCCTTGGCCCAGCGGGCCTGCTGCGTCTTGAATGCGGTCATCTCCACCGGAAGCTCGGCGGGGCACTCCACATCCTGCAGGTAGATGAACTTCCATCCTTTAAGCTGCGCACGATAGGAGAGGTCGGTGTCTTCGGTGAGAGTGTCGTGCTGCCAGCCTCCGGCTTCGTCGATGGCCGTGCGACGCCACATGCCGGCGGTGCCGTTAAAGTTGAAGAACAATCCCGTGCGAGCGCGCCCGGAGTGTTCGAGGACGAAGTGGCCGTCGAGCAGGATGGCCTCAACCTCGGTCAGAAAAGAATAATTCCGGTTGATGTGGGTCCAGCGGGTCTGCACCATGCCGATCTTGGGATCGGTGAAGTGATGAATGGTGCGCATCAGGAAGTCTTCCGGCGGGGTGAAGTCGGCGTCGAAGATGGCGACAAATTCCCCAGTGGCCGAAAGCAATCCTTCCGCCAGCGCTCCCGCCTTGTACCCGTGGCGATTGGTGCGATGCAGATAGCGGATGGGATTGCCCAACGCCGCGTAGCGCTCGACCAGGCCCCGCGCCACCTCGACCGTCTCGTCGGTGGAGTCGTCGAGCACCTGAATGTCGAGCTTTTCTCGCGGATAATTCAACTTGCAGACCGCATCCAATAAGCGCTCGACCACGTACTGCTCGTTGAAAATGGGGAGTTGCACGGTAATTTGCGGCAGTTCCGCAAAATGCGCGGAGGGTTCTGTTGTGCGATTCTCTTTGTGCTTGTAATAGAGATAGACCAGGATGTAGCGATGAGCTCCATATCCCGCCAGCAGAATCAGCACGATGAAATAGGGCACGAGCAGCGCGACATCGAAAGCATTGGCGTGATAGAGACCGCGAAACGTAGTGTCGAGAAAGTGCTGGCGGATGTAGGGACCAATGCCCTTGGGGCCAATCATTGACACAAACAACGCAGCCATCATGAAATTCACGGTCAAGAGGGATGATTCCGGACGGAACGTTTATTTTACAGGATTCGGCCTTGTGAGAACGGCGTTGCGCAGAGGAAGCACCCAGTGAAAATCGGGATGGACCATGGCATGCACAGCCGATTCGGTCGTACCTAGTTGCTCCCCCGGTTGCGCTCAGCTACAAATAGAAGCACGCATGGAATCCACGCCCGCGGCGGATCGACAATCAAATTCTGGTGCGCTGATTCTCGGATGGATGGTTCGCGGATGGAAGACGATCCGCAATTCCCCTCTTTGGATCGTCAGCATCGCGCTGCTGTTGCGCGTGGGCTGGATCATCGTCGGCCACACCTACAAGTTCAAGACCAGCGACAACAATTTCAGTTTTGGATGGGAGATGGGGCGGATCGGGGCGTCGCTGGCCTCAGGACACGGATTCAGCAACCAGTTCGGCCCGCCGACAGGACCAACCGCGTGGGAGCCTCCGTTGTATCCGTATCTGATTGCGGGAGTGTTTCGGATTTTCGGGATTTATTCGAAGGCCTCCGCGTTCGTGATGCTGACATTCAACAGCGCGTGCTCGGCGCTGACGTGCCTGCCCATTTTTTGGATCGCGCGGCGCATGTTTTCCGAAAAGGTCGCGGTGGGGTCGGCGTGGGCCTGGGCATTGCTGCCCAACATTATGTTCTGGTGCACGCGCGCGGTGTGGGAGACAAGCCTCTCCGCGCTGCTTCTGGCGATTCTGTTCTGGCTCACGCTCACCATGGAGGAGCGCGACGGCTGGCTCCCGTGGTTTGAGTTTGGGCTGCTGTGGGGAATCCTGGCGCTGAACGGCACGTCACTGCTGGCGTTTCTGCCTGCGGCAGGATTGTGGGCGTGGTACCGGCGCGCGAAAGTGGGCAAGCGATCCTTCACTGGCGTGGTGCTAGCCTCGGTCGTCTTTTTCGCATGCATTGCACCCTGGCTGATCCGGAACTACGAAACGTTTGGCCGCTTCATTTTTATTCGCGACAATTTCGGCGCCGAATTGCGCCTGGGCAACGGCGACGGAGCCGACGGAACGCTGATGCTCTATCTGGATCCTCCGCATGATCCCATCGCCATGCGGCAGGTTCAGGAGATGGGCGAGATCGCTTACATTGCGATGCGCAAGCAGCAGGCGCTGGCCTTCATCAAGGCAGACTATGCTCGATTCGCGGGACTTTGCGTGAAGCGATTCGTCATCTTCTGGGCGTCGCCGCCGAAGGTCACCGATCCCGTTTGGCTGGGGCCGGCGAAAGATTCGCTCTTTCTCGCGTCGTCCATCCTCACTTTCTGGGGATTGGGGCGCGCGCTGCGGCAGCGCAAGCCGGGCGCGTGGCTGATGCTGTTGCTGATGCTGCTTTATCCGGCGGTGTATTACTTCGTCTACGCCTTGCCGCGCTACCGGCATCCGATCGAACCGGAAATGACGATCTTCTGCGTTTTCCTGCTGCTCGAAGCCGCAAAGAGATCGAGCGAACGCGATTCTGATCCAATCGCAAGACACTAGCCCCTCCCGCCTGTTTTCCTCAGCGGCTAAAGCCGCGCGAATGAAACAGAACTTGGCGGCATGGCTGAAAGCCGTGCCCTTCCCAAACCTATTTTTGAAACAAGCTAATAAATTGTGTACCCAGGTGCGGGAGTTCGCAGATCGGGCTTGGACGCGATCAGCAACAACGCGCCTTCGCGCTTGAAAGCCCGCAGGTCCTCCAGACTGTTGAAGGATTTCGTCTGGTAGTCGTCGGGCGTGGGCGTGTCGTCGGGCACGCGGCGGGCTTCGACATTTTCGAACGCATGCTTCTTGAGCAGTTCGACATATTCCGCGGCCGAGCGCACGTGCACCGGAACTTTCAGCATGTCGACCCATTGCAGCGAATAGGGATTGTCTTTGTAAAGATTGATCAGGATGAAGAGCCGGGCTCGCGGCGCCATCACGCGAAACAGTTCCATTAAAGCCCGGTCCTGATCGGCATAGTAATAAAACGATTCCACCGACAGCACTTTGTCGAAGAAGTTTTCTTCCCAGGGAATCTGCGCCGCCGATCCCCAGACATAAAGAATATTTTCGAAGTCTTTCGAGGCCTCGCGGGCCTGGCGCACCATTTCGTCAGAAACATCGAGGCCGACGACCTGCCCGAATCCTTCCGGGCCGTCGCCCACAAGCCGCGCTAGCAGCCGAGTGGCCCATCCCGAACCGCAGCCCAGATCGAGCACGCGCTCGCCGGAACGGAGATTCATCAGCCGGATTGTCTTTTCGGTGATGTCGAGATGATGGCGCTCCATCTTCTCTCCTTCCCCGGCGGCAGCCCAGCGGTTGAATTCCTGTTGCAACTTTTCGTCGGGAGTTTGCGGCTTGTTTGACATGTCGTCCTTCGTGGACCTTCGTGGCCTTCGTGGTTTATGCAATTAAATTCTATAACCACGAAGGTCACGAAGGAACACGAAGGCTGAAAACCCAACATCGGTGGCTACTTGTGTTACAGTTTTCTACCTTATGGCCACACACCCTCCTAATCCCGTCCCGGAGCCCAGCCCCGGCCCGCTGTATTGTCCCAACTGCGCGGAGGAAGTGACCGATCCGTTGACTTGCGGAGACTGCAGCTCGGTCATTTGCCGCCGCTGCGGCACGGCGTTGGAATCGCCCGACGAACTCGGAATCGGATAATGGAACCTGCCCAAGTCTTGGCTGCCGTGGACACGCAACCGCCAGAAGGGGGCGGAACCGGAAAGCAGCCGACGCTGGTGCGCGGGCTCAGCCTGCTCGATTCGGTGCTGCTGCTGGTCAGCGGCATTATCGGCTCGTCGATTTTTCTTACGGCGAAAGATATTGCCGGACCACTGCCGCAACCGGTCCTCTTTCTTCTGGTGTGGGTGCTGGGAGCGCTGATTTCCCTCTGCGCCTGTTTCGCCTTCGCCGAACTGGGATCGATGTTCCCCGATTCGGGCGGGCAGTACATCTATCTGCGCGAGGCCTACGGAGATCTGATCGCGTTTCTCTATGGCTGGATGCTGTTTGCCGTGGCCAATGGCGGATCGATCGCGGCGCTCTCCGTCGCGTCGGCGGCTTATACCGGAAACGTATTTCCCTTCGTGTCGCAGGAGCACATCGTATTTTCGATCGCGGGAGTCGCGGTCACGCGAGCGCACTTGTTCGGACTGCTGCTGATCGCGATCCTGACCTACGTAAACGTCGTCGGCTTACGCTGGGGCACGCTTCTGCAGAACGTTTCCACATGGACCAAATTCATCGCCATGGCGGCGTTCGTCGTGCTCGGCTTTGCGATCGGCAAGGGGAATTGGTCGAACTTCCGCGCGCACGGAGTTCCGTTAAGCACGGGCCTCGGCCCAGCGCAGTTGATCTCCGCGCTGGGCGTGGGACTGATCGCCGTGTTCTGGGCGTATGACGGGTGGGTCTACATCACCTGGGTAGCGGGCGAAGTGAAGGAACCACGGAAGAACGTACCGCTGGCGATGGTTCTAGGAGTGCTTGCGGTGGGCGCGATCTATATCGCGATGAACCTAACGTACATGTACGCGTTGCCGATGAACGAGATTGCCGTGCACGAAACGATCGCGCACGCGGCGGCGGCAGCGCTGTTCTCGCCACGCGCGGCGGGGTGGCTGTCGATGATGATTGCGGTTTCGTGCTTCAGCGCGGCCGCAACCTGCACGCTCTCGGGGGCGCGCGTCTATCTCGCCATGGCGCAGGACGGCGTGTTCTTCAAGCGCATGGCGGTGATTCATCCCAAGTGGCGCACGCCGGCGTTCAGCCTGATCGGACAAGGAGTCTGGGCCGCCGCACTCACCTTGAGCGGACGCTACGACCAGCTTTATACCTATGTGATCTACGGGATGGTGTTGTCGTACACGCTGACGGTGATTGGGCTGTTCTGGCTGCGGTGGAAGCGCCCCGACATTCCGCGGCCGTATCGCTGCACGGGATATCCGTGGCTGCCGGCGATCTATGTAATCATTGGCGGGGCGTGGACCTTGAATACAATCATCACGCGGCCCACCCAAGCGTTCTGGGGAACGGCGATCGTGCTGATCGGAATTCCGGGCTACTTGTACTGGAAGCGGCAAGCAAAGGCAGCGACTGCGGAGTAAGACGATGTTTGAGCGCTACACGGAGAAAGCGCGGCGTGTAATCTTCTTCGCGCGCTACGAAGCCAGCCAGTTCGGCTCGCCCGCCATTGACACGGAGCATCTTCTGCTTGGACTACTTAGAGAAGACAAACGGGCATTTTCCTGGGCTCCAAAGGCTCCGTCTTATGATGAAATTCGGGGACGGATCGAGAGTTGGACTCCCAGGCGCACGCCGATCTCGACGGCAGTTGATATGCCTCTGAGCCGTGCGGCTAAGAACATTCTGCACTGCGCCAAAGACGAGGCCGACCGACTGACCTCGAAACACATCGGGACTGAACACCTGTTTCTGGCTTTACTTCAGGAGCCGGATAGCCCTATTGCACAACTCCTGCATGAATTCGGTACAGATCTGGAAAAGCTGCGTGTCGATTTCGCCAAACAGGTGCAAGAACCTTATTCTCCTTCGACCGCAGATCGAGTGAGAGAACGGATACTTCAGTCCGCACTTGAAACTATTAACATTCATGGAACTCGTCACCCATTGGGTGCCGTACTCGGCGCTGCTACGCACTACCGGCAACAGAACGCCTATTGGCGGAGGCAATCGTGGTTGCCACGTGATGCCGTGATTGAGCGGAAGACGGGCCACCTTTCTCTCGACCTCAGCCTCGCTGAAGATGCTGCCAACTTTGAGCTGCTGAAAGGTGGCTGGAAGAAAGATCATTGCGGTATCTGCCATTGGGAACTCTTCGAATCAAAAGAAGATGCAGAACACGGCGTAGGCTACTCCAACGGCCGCGATTGGATCTGCACGGAGTGCTATGAAAAATTCTGGAGCCGGCCTGATTTCATCTTAGGTTCTTACTCCGACCTCACCTAGATCGCACTTTCGCCTTGCCGCGCCTCGGCGCAAGTGTTATTCCTCTTCATTCCTGCTCACGGTAGCCTGACCGCGGGACACACTCTTGGCTGAACCCAACCTGAAGCAGCAAACGGACAGAACCCGATTTCTCTCTCCCGGCCTTTCCATCGCCGAAGCCGAGAATCCCAACCGTCCGCGGCAAGTGATGGGCTTTCGCGACCTGGTCTTGTTTTATGTCATCACGGGAATCAGCCTGCGCTGGATCGCGACGGCGGCCGCCGCCGGACCGAGTTCCATCGTCATCTGGATCGGAGCGTGGTTCTGCTTCTACACGCCGCTGGCGCTTTCAGTGCTGGAGCTTTCGTCGCGCTATCCCAGCGAAGGCGGATTGTATGTGTGGAGCAAGCGCGCCTTCGGCGCTTTCCCAGGTTTCATGTCGGCGTGGACGTATTGGACCAGCAATCTGCCGTACTTCCCGGCCGTGCTCTACTTCGCCGCCAGTAACGTGCTGTTCATGCGGCAGGCGGCGTGGCAGCATCTTTCCGGCAACGCCACTTTTTATATTGTCTTTTCGTTGCTTACGCTCACTGCGGCCACGCTGCTCAACATTGTCGGACTCGACGTCGGCAAGTGGCTGCACAACGTGGGCGCGCTGGCTATGTGGATTCCGGTGGGCATCGTGATCGTGCTGGGATTTGTGGCCTGGCATCGCTTCGGCTCGGCCACCTCGTTCACGGTGCATTCCATGACTCCAAGCACGCATCTGAACGATGTTATTTTCTGGTCGGTGCTGACGTTCGCTTTCGGGGGATGCGAAACCGCATCGTTCATGGGTGAAGAAATCAAGAACGCGCGGCGCACGATTCCGTTGGCGCTGTTGTCGGGAGGCGTGACAGTCACGATCTGCTACATCCTGGGAACGGTGTGCGTTCTGCTCGCGCTGCCTTCGACGGAAGTGAACAGCTTGCAAGGCTTGGTGCAGGCGGTTTCGGCCACGGCCTCGCGCGTGGGATTTCCTGGAGTGTTGCCGGTGGCAGCGTTTCTGATTGCACTGAGCAATATTGGTGCCGCCGGAGCTTATCTGGCAGCGGTGGCGCGGCTTCCGTTTGTGGCGGGATTAGATCGATTCCTGCCGCCGGCCTTTGGAATGCTCCATCCGCGCTGGAAGACGCCATGGGTCGCGTTGCTCACGCAATTCGTGCTGGGCGTGGTCTTCATTTTTCTGGGGCAGGCGTGGACCAGCGTCAAAGGCGCCTACGACGTTCTGGTCAGCATGGGCGTGATCACCTATTTCATTCCTTACTTATTTTTGTTTGCGGCCATGATCAAGTTGCAGCGCGAGCCGGCTGGGCCAGACGTGATTCGCGTGCCGGGAGGAAGTGGGATAGCGAAGCTGGTGGCGAGCGTTGGATTCTGCACCACCGCGTTGACCATTGCGTTGTCGCTGATTCCGCAGCCGGATGAGCCGAACAAGCCGCTGGCCCTGTTCAAAATTGTCGGCGGATGCGGCGCTTTGCTGTTAATTGGAGTTTGGATCTACGCCGCGGGCAAGCGCCGGGCAGCGCGGATGTCGTCAAACGGAAACATGTAGCCCCGGACGCCTTCGTCCGGGGTGCTCGCTGCACGGACAAATGCATCAGCCCTTACTTACGCTGCGTTTTGCTTCCCTGGATCGCCATACAGCTCAGCCTCGGAGACCACAGCGTCAGTCGAACGTCCCGCTTCAGCCCGGGCGGCCGCGCCGAACATCGGGCCTCGTGCTCGCACCACTGGCGCGAAGCTCATGAATCCGATTCGCGGAGCAATGTCGTCGTAGATGGCCTCCATCCCTCCGCGCCGCAGATACGTTTCGTGCCAGAATCCCGTGCCTCCCGAATCCTTCAGGAACTGCTGCCACCATTGCCGGTGAGGATCGGAACGCGTCCACTTCATCAGCGAATCCATGTCGCGCCAGTATTGGCGGACGCCGGCATGCGTCGGGAACAGCGAAAAAATGAAATTCTCGTGACCCAGGAGTCCATCTGGCTGCGCCTGTACCGAGGACGATATTTTCGGTCCGAATCCAAACAGGGTCTTGATTCCGTAGAGGCGATTCACCCGCATTCCCAGGTAAATCACGACCAGGTCGGGATACTTCGAGAGATCAACAGTTTGACGTTCGACTCGAGTCGTCATATCTACACCTCGCTAACTCAAGACTACACCGGCGTCGCCGTCTTCCGCGGTGGATTGAAGAACGGCAGCGTGGTCACCTTCACATTCGTCTTCAGGCGGATTGCTTCGATGGTGATCTCCATCTGCAGCGATGTTCCCGGCTTCGAATGTTCGGTCTCGACGCTGGCCAGGGCGATCATCTTCTTCAGCGTTGGAGACCAACTCGTTGTCGTCGCCTTGCCGACCTGCTTCTCGCCTGCGTACACGGGAACGGCCACGCGCGAGGCCTGCGCGGGAGCGGCTGGCGTCAGGCCGTAACGCTCGTACAGTTGCTCTACGTCGGTCCAATCGACTTCGAGGCCGACTAACTGTCGCGGTACGCCCTTCTTCGCATCCTGCTCGAGAGCGCGCTTGCCGATGAAATTTTCTTTCTCCAAATGAACCATCTTGGCGAAGCCCAGTTCATACGGAGAAAACTTCTGCGACGCGATGAGCGCTTTCTTAGAACTGGTGTAGTCGACTTCGATCAGCAGCAGGCCAGCTTCGACCCGGGCAACGTCGAGTGCCAGCATGCCCGCAGCATGCAGGTCGAACTGCTTGCCCTTGTCGGCGAGCGCGTCCCAGACTTTGAGGGCGTCACCACGATCGTTATGCGGCATCCAGATTTCGTATCCCAGATCGCCGGTATAGCCGGTGCGGGAGATGTCGACGGGAACTCCCGCGATTTTGCCGCGCGTGACGCGGAAATATTTGAGATTAGCGATGTCGGCTTCGGCTACGGCTTTCAGCAGCTTTGCCGAAGTTGGCCCTTGCAGCGCGAGGGCCGCGACTTTCTCCGAAATGTCCTCGATCTGGACGTCCATGTTCAGGCCGTTTTGCCGGAACCAGCGCAGGCTGGGATTGGCCGCGGTCCAGCGATAGACGTTTTCTTCCAGGCGCGAAATTGTGCCGTCGTCGATGACCTTGCCCTCTTCGTCGCACCAGCAGCAATAAATGACCTGGCCAACTTTCACCTTGTTGATGTCGCGGGTGATCACACGGTTCACCAGGCGGGTCGCATCTTTGCCGGTAATCAGATATTTGTACAGCGGGGAAATATCGATCAGCGCGCAGGCGTTGCGGATAGCGTTGTACTCGTGCTCGTGATGCACTTCATAGACGCTGACCGTGTAGTAGCCCGACCATTCGCGGTAGCTCAGGCTCTGGCAAAGGGGAAAAGTTCTCTCGTGAAATGCGGTTCCGATAGGCAAGATATTTCCTCGCTGATGAAGTGCTCGAAGCCGGATTATATATGCAGGGGGCGAGTCGGGGGCAACTTGACCCGGGGTCTTAGCGTTTCAGGCGCGGCGCTTCGTCTATCTGCACCGCCCCAACCGCGGCGTCATCCCGAAGGCCCGCGTTTTCTCCAGCGGGCCGAGGGATCTCCCGGCACTCATGCTGTAGGTTGCGGCTTGTACGAATTCTGCCAATCCCTGGCGAGGTCCTCCCATTAGGGTTCATAGAATTGATGAGCGCTATTTTCTTGCTGCGGCGCCAGCCTTTAATCTCTTTTTCACGTTGGATGGCTGCGCCCGGATAGACGAAGTGTTCGTAGTACACGAGTTGCGTAAGATTGTAGCAACTGGTGAAGCCGGGTGCGAGCTTGTTTTTGCGCTGCCAAACGCGACGGACTAGGTCACCGGTGATGCCCGAGTAGAGAACCGCGGATTTCGGACCGGTTGGTCATGATGTAGACGAAGTATCGTTTGTCTGACATGCACTCTCTTTTAGTACATCTCTGTTTTGAATGTCTGTGACGAGTGAACATATTCACTGCGCGGGAGATCCCTCGGCCCGCTGGTGAAAACGCGGGCCTTCGGGATGACGCCGCTCGGGGGTGACCTATTGCCCGTGCTTGATTCGCGGGCCGCCCGCGATCTCGCGATTCATTAGCGCCACAATAGTTCTGTGCGCTACAATGAGGCTCCTTATGAGTCGCCTCATCCAATGGAGCGTCCGTCCCAGCGGGCTCTGATCTTCCCTACCGCCTTCCCTGCAGCGCGCGTATCATTGCGTTTCCTCACATCTGAACGTAAAAGCAAAAAGCTAGGAGCGGAAAGCGAATGGCTGGTTCTAATTCTTACGATGTCATCGTCATCGGCGGCGGCCACAATGGCCTAGTCAACTCCGCGTATCTGGCGCGCGCGGGCAAGAAGGTGCTGGTGCTCGAGCGGCGCCACGTGCTGGGCGGCGCGGCCTGCACGGAAGAAATCGTGTCGGGATTCAAGTTCTCGGTCTGCTCCTATGTGGTATCGCTGCTGCGGCCGGAGATCATTCGCGATCTTGACCTGCCGCGCCATGGCCTGGAAATTCTTCCTCTCGACGGCACCTTCACGCCGATGCCCAGCGGCGACTATCTGTGGCGGGTGAACGATCACGGCAAGACGCACCGCGAGATCGCGCGCCACTCGCGGGTGGACGCCGAAGCGTATGACGAATTCGGCAAAGCGATGCAGGCTATGTGCCGCTTCGTGAAGCCGATTCTGAGCATGGTGCCGCCCGATCCGACGACGTTGAATCCGCGCGAACTGATGAAACTGCTCTTCATCGGGCGGCGATTTCAGGGCATGTCGAGCTACGACAAATACAATCAAGTTCAACTCATGACGATGTCCGCCATCGATTTTCTGGATCAATGGTTTGAGACCGACGTGCTCAAGGCAACGATGTCGGCCTCGGGAATTATCGGAACGTTTCTGGGCGTGCGCTCTCCCGGAACCGCGTACGTGCTACTGCATCACTATATGGGGGAGATTGACGGAGCGTTTCGCGCGTGGGGATTTGCGCGCGGTGGTACGGGCGCGATTTCGAATGCGATTGCCGATGCGGCTCGCGAGGCGGGAGTCGAAATCCGCACCCAGGCGGGCATCTCGCAGATCATCGTGAAGAACGGCAAGGCCAAAGGCGTGGTTCTCTCCAATGGCGACGAGATTTATGCGGACGTAGTTTCTTCCAGCGTCGATCCGCGGCTCACCTTTACCAAGTTCATGGGACCCGAGCATCTTCCGGGCGATTTTCTGGAAGAAATCAATCGCTACAAGTTTCGCGGATCGTCCGGCAAGGTGAACATGGCGCTCGACGCGCTGCCGAACTTCACGTGCATGCCGGGGCCGGGCGCTCATCTGCGCGGCGCGATTTCGATTTCGCCGTCGGTCGAGTACATGGAACGCGCTTACGACGACGCGAAGTACGGACATTTTTCCAAGCGCCCGTATATCGACATGGTGATTCCTTCTCTCACCGATCCGTCGGTGGCGCCGCCGGGCAAGCACGTGATGTCGTGCTTCGTGCAGTACGCCCCCTACAAGCTCGCGCCCGGGCTGAGTTGGGACACCGAGAAGGAAGCGTTCGGCAACACCGTGGTCGACACGATTTCCCAGTACGCGCCGAATCTGAAAGACATCATCATTCACAAGCAGGTGATCACGCCGCTCGATCTGGAGCGCGAATGGGGCCTGAGCGAGGGCAATATTTTCCAGGGCGAGCTCTCGCTGGAGCAACTTTTCTTCCTGCGTCCGGTGCCCGGATGGGCGCAGTACCGCACTCCGATCAAGAATCTGTATATGTGCGGATCGGCGACGCATCCCGGCGGCGGCATCATGGGCGCCAACGGGCGGCTGGCGGCGCTGGAAATCCTGAAAGACTGCAAGGGAGCGGCTTAAATGGCGGGGCAAAACGGTAAGCGGGATGTCGTCATCATCGGCGGCGGCCATAACGGGCTAATCACGGCGTTTTATCTGGCCAAAGCGGGGTACAAGCCGCTGGTGCTCGAACGCAGCACGCAAGTCGGCGGCGCCGCCGTGACCGACGAATTTCATCCCGGATTTCGCTCCTCGACCTTAGCGCACACGGCGGGGCCGATTCGGCCAGAGATCGTTCGCGACATGCAATTGGAAAAGCATGGGCTGAAGTTAATCACGCCCGAAGTTTGCGTTACTGCGCTTTCGCCCGATGGGCGCGCGCTCACGCTCTATCAGGATGCGGGCAAGTCGGCGCAGGAGATCGCGGCCTTTTCGCAGAAAGATGCCGGGAAGTATCCGGAGTTGGAGCAATCGCTAGGCAAGATCAGCAAGGTGATCGCGGAAGCGCTGGCCACCACGCCTCCGGATATCGATCACCCCGACCGCGGCGACTTGTGGAGCATGCTGAAGACCGGCCGCGCCATTCGCAAGCTGGGCAAGAAGGATATGTTCCGATTGCTGCGCTGGGGACCGATGGCGGTGGCGGATCTGGCATCGGAGTATTTCGAGACGGAGTTGTTGCGTGCAGTGATTGCCGCGCGCGGCGTGTTCGGAACATTTCTCGGCCCGTGGTCGGCGGGGAGCGCGCTGGTCCTGCTGATTCGCGCAGCGGCGGATTCGCATCCGGCAGGCTCGGCGTCGTTTGCCGCGGGCGGCATGGGCGCAGTCACGCAGGCAATGGCCTCTGCCGCGAAGGCTGCGGGCGCAGAGATTCGAACGGCCGCGGAAGTGATCGAAATTCGCGTGCAGAATGGTGTGGCGACCGGCGTAATTCTCTCGACCGGAGAAGAGATTCACGCCAAGGCGGTCATCTCGAACGCCGACCCGAAACGCACGCTGCTCAAGCTGACTGACCCGGTCCATCTTTCGCCCGACTTCGTGCAGAAGCTGCAGCACTATCGGGGGAATGGCACGGTTGCCAAGGTGAATCTCGCGCTTTCCGGCTTGCCGAAATTCACCGCTCTGAAGAATGGGGACTCCACGGCGCTGCGTGGACGCATTCATATCGGCAACGAAATTGATTATCTTGAGCGTGCCTTCGACGAGTCCAAATACGGCAACTTCTCGCGGCAGCCGTATCTGGAAGCTGCTATGCCTTCCTTGACCGATCCCACGCTCGCTCCTGAAGGCAAGCACGTGATGTCGATCTACATGCAGTACGCGCCCTACAAGTTGAAGAGCGATTGGGACGAGCAGCGGAGAGAACTTGGACAGACAGTCGTGAAGACGCTGGCGCAGTACGCTCCCAATCTGCCGGAACTGATTCTCACGCACCAGATCATCACGCCCCTGGATCTGGAAGAAAAATACGGCCTCACCGGCGGACAGATTTTCCACGGGGAGTTGGCGCTCGACCAGTTCTTCACTATGCGCCCGCTGCTGGATTGGGCTCGGTACCGTACGCCGATTGAAAATCTGTATTTATGCGGCAGCGGAACGCATCCGGGCGCGGGATTGACGGGGGGTTCGGGAGCTAACGCGGCAAGAGAGATTTTGAAAGCGTTGAAGAAGTAGCACTGGCGTCTCGCCGGCTGTCGCAAGAGCGTCTCGCTCTCGCTGCGGCGGCGAGACGCCGCCGCGGCAGCCGCCGGGACGGCGGCGCTACCATGAAAAACTCCGCCATCCTGCTGGTCAGTTGCCCCGACGCCAAGGGCGAAGTCGCGACCATCGCCGACTTCGTCTACCGTCACGGTGGCAACATTCTGCATGCCGATGAGCACGCCGACGAGGAATCCGGGCTCTTCCTAATGCGGGTGGAGTTCGATCCCAAAGATTTCGACATCGATCTCGCGGACAAGGCGCTGGCCGATTTCGGCAGGCACTTTGCACCGATCGCCACTCGCTTCCAGATGAAGTGGCGGCTGGCGCAATCGTCGCAGCGGCAGCGCATGATCATCTTCGTTTCGAAGTACGATCACTGCCTGGTGGACTTGCTCTACCGCCATCACAGCGGGGAACTGACCTGCGACATTCCGCTGATCATCTCTAACCACGCCGACAACCAGGCCGTTGCTGATTTCTACAAGATTCCTTACGAAATCGTTCGCGTGACGAAGGACAACAAGGCCGAGGCCGAGGCGCGCATCCAGTCGTTGATCGACCAGCACCATCCGGACTTCACGGTGCTGGCGCGCTACATGCAGATTCTGTCGAACGACTTCGTGCATCGCTACCCGCAGCGCATCATCAACATTCATCATTCTTTTCTGCCCGCCTTCGTGGGCGCGCGGCCGTATCACCAGGCCTTTGAGCGCGGCGTAAAGCTAATCGGCGCGACCAGCCATTACGTCACCGAGGTGCTCGACGACGGCCCGATCATCGAGCAGGACGTGGTTCGGGTCTCGCATCGCGACACCGTCGAGGACCTCATTCGCAAGGGCCGCGACCTGGAAAAGGTCGTGCTCTCGCGGGCCGTGCGCTGGCACGTCGAGAACCGCGTCCTGGTATACGGCAATAAAACCGTCGCATTCTGAGCGCGCGGCCGGGAAACCGGATACTCCCCGCGACAACCGAGTCCCGCCACGCCGCCGCACCCTAGTAACTTGGGTAACCTTTCGGCTTTACTTGAACATTAGTAAAGTTTTAAAGGAACTCTATCTCTCGGGAGCAAGGTGTTGGCCGAAGATCTTCGGTTTGAACTAGCCATTTTGGCGACCGTCCAGGGCTTGTATCAGAAGCTCTTGCACGAGACCCTCGGTGGGGAAGTCCCCATCCCGCGCGGTCTCGACGAGGACGCGCTGCGCCATTCCGAGCGCGAGTTGCCGAACACGCTGTCGCGGATGTACCGCTGGCTGCATCTGCTCGACATGGCTATCACGCCGGCCATGCTGCGCCAGGCGCTGACTCCCGACACCGATTCCGAAGTGGCCGAGGCGCTGCTGCGATATTTTGTGAAGCGCCGCGAACCGAGTGACATCAATCGCGACAAAACCGACCTGATCGCTACTTTCCTGTACCGTCATCCGCGGGTTCCAGGCCAATGGGAGCAGAGCGGTTACGGGCTGGACGGGGCGTTGCCGCTGTCTCCGTTTGAAATCGCGCTGATTGAAATCCTGGCCGACACCGATGTGCCTTCCCTGCCGGAAGAGCATGTGCAGTTGCTGCGCCGCTTCGATCCATTTCTGGAGGAGGTCAGCCGCTTCCGCGATTTCAATGCGCTGATCGACTCGGGCATGATCGGCCGTGTGCGCGAGCTGAAGCAGTGGCTGGACTCGTCGTTTTATCATCCCGGCGTGCTGGCGACGGTTTCGGCTTACAACACGGCATTTGGAAGGAAATTCGACGAACTCTTCGCCAAGGCTCTCTCTGAGATCAAAAACTTCGGGCAGGCCCTGGAAGAGATGGGCGGAACAATTTTGACCACCGTCGATGGAGTGGAAGTCACGGTGGAGCACGTGGCGGCGATCGAAGAGAAAACGCTGTTGCAGGCCGATTACGGCAGCACGCTCGAAAAATTCCGCCGCGTATCGAAATTGAAGAAGGAACTGGACCGGCGTCCACCAATCCGGCGCTCGCTGTTGACACCGGTGGCCCAGAGTTCCAGAGCATCCGGTGGAAACGGGGCTGCGGCCAAGGCGGCGACAGTAGCTGCAGCGGCGAAGGCTCCGGCGGCGGCTCCCGTGTTCCAGCCGCCCGCGATCACCGCGCAACAAATCTCGGCGGAAGAAAGTAAGCTGCGGCGTGTAGAAGAATCGATTCGCGTCTTTGTGCGCGTTGCCGACCCAAAGTACCGGCAGGTCGTGCCCATGCGATTCTTCAACCTGACTTTGACCTTAGCCGAGGCCGACGCCTATGGCGCCGGATATCTGGAAGAGAAAAGCTTGCGGGCGGATGTGGCTCGCACGCTGATCCGGATGGTGTCGATCTCAGCGCGCATCCGCACCGAACTCGAAGAACTCAAGCGCAGCCAGAAAATGTCGTCGCTGTGGAAGCTGCATGCCGACTCGGTGGTCGTGCTTCTCGATATGGCCAGCAGTTCCACCGAAGATGCCGGCAGCATGGCCAGGAATGCCGAGCAAAACGGCGGCGGTGTGGCAGCCAGTACGATTCACGAATCGGTGCAGAAGCTGCGCAACCAGTCGGACATCGCGGTAAAGACCCTCGCCAACGTCAGCTAGGCAGTTTCCGCCATTTCCAATCTTCCAATTCTTAAATGCCTACCGAACCCAACTCCGCCCTCGGTCAGTTAGCCACGAGCACGAGAGATAGACATTTCTTGTGCCTGATGAAGTGAAGGCCGGGTCGATTCATTCCGCCCCGGTGCCAGCCTCGAACCTCTAGTTGCCCCTCTCCCCACCCTTTGACGTCGAACGAGTACCTGCCTAGCGCAACAGGCCAAATTGAGAACATGCCTTCACCATCGGTGATTGCTCTGTATTCTCGGTCCGGAGCGAACAGATGT
Organism: uncultured Acidobacteriota bacterium; assembly: GCA_963719865.1. GTDB lineage: Bacteria > Acidobacteriota > Terriglobia > Terriglobales > Acidobacteriaceae > Sulfotelmatobacter. The sequence goes on from CAVRDS010000069.1 coordinate 174,675, forward strand.
ACTTTGGCATGCTTCAACGGCTTACCTTCCTTCGAAACAGCACCAGCAATTCCGTCATCCTCAACTACCCAAGAGGGTTTCTCGCACTGTGCAGCGGCCAATGACGTAAGCAGGAGTAAGACAGCAAGTTTCATGTGGCTCCAAATGCATTTTAACGCTCAGGCGCTTGGTCAAATGACGTTATACCCGCGCGGCCCGTTGGATATTGGCGGATGGCCCGGCTGCACCGACTCCCGCCCTCGCAAAAAACGCAAGGACGGGGCACCCACTGTTTCATAGCGGAAAGGAAAACAACGCAGAAGGCGGGTCACCCGCCAGGACCGCCGTCCGACGCTGGGCCGCAAATGTGGACTCGGAAGAGCTACGAATATATAGTTCTTCGGGATTTGACTACGGACAGGTTGGCTGAAATTATCGACCAAGGCCGCCTGCATCATGTCTGATTCCCTGCGCTTCATAGCTGGAAAATTGCGGTGCCTTAGGTTAGCCATATTCCTGGTCCTGCTGGTTCCCCATGTGTGGGCGCAGGGGCCACCGTATCAGACGGACGATCCGGTGCCGGTGGACCTGCATCACTACGAGTTCTACATTTTTGGCGGGGCCGACGGAACTCGGGTAGAGACCGACTCGACCGGGCCCGCCTTCGAGTTCAACTGGGGTGCGATTCCGCGGGTCCAGCTGCATGCAATTTTGCCTTGGGGAGTGGTGGCGCCGTCGAACAATCCGGCGTTTCTTCCGGCGGGAGTGGGTCCAACCGAGTTCGGGCTCACGGATATGGAATTGGGCGCGAAGATTGCGTACTTCAAGGAGACCAAACACATTCCGCAGATCGGCAGCTTCACCATGTTCGAGATGCCTACGGGAAGTTATTCCAAGGGACTGGGCGTGGGAAAAGTCTGGTATCGGCTTCCTTTGTGGCTGCAAAAGAATATCGGAAAATGGCTGCTGGATGGCGGCGCGGGATATCAGGTGGTCCCGCAGACCGGATACCGGAATTTTCCGTACGAGGGTTTTCTTCTGAAGTATACGTTTGGCGAGCGCCTGGAACTCGGTGGTGAAGTGTTTTCGCATGGCGCAGAAGGCCTTGCGGCTCCACAAACCCGGCCTTCCACCCTGATCGACTTTGGCGGCTACTACCATTTCAAGCACAATCCGAACGAACAGTTTCTGTTCTGTTACGGACACTCCGTTGCCGGACAGACCGAGAACTACGCGTACGTGGGCATGTACTGGACGTGGGGTGGAAAAAGCGATCGAAAACCGGATCCGGGCAGTGCGTTCTTACACCCAGCCGTGAGTCCCAACGGATTTGAGTAGTCGAACATGGTGGCCAGGCGTCGAAACACCTGGCTCACGGGTCATCGCTCGCAGCTCAGTTGATATCGAACTGCTCCTGATGTACTGCCGGATCGCTCTTCACGATGATGGTGCGCTTGGTCAACTCTTCCATCTCGTTCAGCAGCCGCGCATTGTTCGACTTCAATTCCTTCGCCACATCGGGATGCACGCGCAGCATGACGTCTTCATGCTCCAGGTGCTTGGCGATCTTGCGCATCTCGACGTAGATCTCATTGCAGATCGTGGTCACCGATTTCACGTATCCGGTCGACTGGCAGTACGGGCACGGCGCTCCGATGGTGCGCTCGAGCGATTGCTTCACGCGCTTGCGGGTAATCGCAACCAGTCCGAAATCGTTGAACTGCAGCGTCTTTGAAGGCGCGCGGTCGTGGCGGAGTTCCTCTTCCAGAGCCTGCATCACGCGCTGGCGGTTGCGGCGCTCGTCCATATCGATGAAGTCGATGATGATGATGCCGCCTAGATCGCGCAGCCGGATCTGCCGCACGATTTCTTTGATGGCGTCCACGTTGGTTTTGACGATGGTGTCTTCGAGGCGCGCCGTCTTGCCAACGTATTTGCCGGTATTGATGTCGATCGCCACCAGCGCTTCGGTCTGGTTGATGACGATGTAGCCGCCGCTCTTCAGCCAGACTTTCGACTTGAGCGCCTTGTTCATTTCTTCCTGCAGGCCGAACTGCTCGAACAAGGGCGTTTCCTTGGTGTAGAGCTTGACTCGCTTGACCATCCCTGGCTGGAAGCGGTTGAAGAAGCGCAGAATGCGCTCGTACTCGGGCTCGGTGTCGACCCAGATCACGTTGAAATCGGAGGTGACCTGGTCGCGCAGCACGCGCTCGACTACGTTGAGATCGTGATAAATCAGAGCAGGCGGCTTGGAACTTTCGGCGCGATTCTTGATGTCCTGCCAGAGGCCTTTGAGGAACCGAATGTCGGCGCGGAGTTCTTCTTCGCTGGCGCTTTGCGCGGCCGTGCGGACGATGAAGCCTCCATGGCCGTTTTCCCGCTCGCTCAAAATGATTCGCTTCAGGCGCTGGCGCTCTTCTTCGGAAGCAATCTTGCGCGAGACGCCGGTGTGGTTGACCGTAGGCATGTAGACCAGGAAGCGTCCCGGCAGCGCGATGTGACTGGTGATGCGCGCGCCTTTTTTGCCGATAGGCTCCTTGGCAATCTGGACCAGAATTTCCTGGCCTTCTTTCAGCAAGTCGCTGATCAGCGGAACCGGCGCGGACTGGCGACGGAAGCGGCGTCCGCCTCCTCCGCGGCGGCCACCTCCGCGGCGGTCATAGCCCGGGCGTTCGTAGCCGGAGCGCTGGCGCTGCGAGCGTTGCGTGTATCCGGCGGTCGCGGCCGGAGCGCGAACTTCCGCGCGCGCATCCACGGTGCCGGTGCCGCGAGCCTCCGCGTCAAGCATAGCTTCGGCCTGGGCCTGCGCTTCTTCGAGCTCAATTTCCTCGCTGTCTTCTTCGGATTCGGCGGCCGCGCCTTCCGCCGGAGGCACCGCACCCGACTCGATCATCGAGGCCATGTGGATATCCGTTACCGTTTCGCGGGCATCTCCGTTCAAGTGTTCGGGCTGATCCGCCGCGCGAGTTTCCTCTTCGAACTCGTCGTAGCCTTCATCGGAGGTCGCCTGGTAGTGAATCGTGCCCGACTCTTCCTCTTCGTCAATGGTTTCTTCTTCGAGCGTGCCGGGAGCGGCGAATGCCGGAGCTTCGCTTTCGCGCGAATGCGAAGGCTCCGCATAACGCGACGAGGGAGCCCGATCCTCCGACTCGTGAGTCTCTTCCTCAACCTGCTCTTCTTCTTCGACGTGCACTTCCCCAATCACGGCGCGCTCAATCACGGTGCGAGGTTCGGTTGCCCAGGCGGAAACGGGTGCGCTCGCCTCTTCTGGGCGTCGAAATTCCTGGCTCCACGCCGCCGAGGTAGAGGCCGATTCGGCGTGCTCTTCCGGCGTCGGGTGAGCATCTTCATGTTCTTCGTGCAGCGGCTCGGAGAGCGATCCAGCCGCGAAAATGGGCTCATCTTCGGGAAATGCAGCGGCTAACGGCGCGGCCGATTCGATGGATGGCGGCACTGAGAAATCAGCCACCGGTTGGGATTGCACATCTTGTGGCGGTTGCTGCGAGTAGCGCTGGTATTTCGAGATGGACTCTCCGGGCAACAGAATCGGCTGATATCCAGCCGGAGGTCCGGAGGGTGTACGGGAAGTGAAACTCTCTGTAGGCCGGGCCGAGCGGGATTCCGGCGACCGGTCGGCGCCACGATCTGGACCACGATCAGCACCACGCTCTAGGCCGCGGTCGCGCCCGTCGCGACGTCCGCCACGGCGGCGGCGTCCGCGCCAGCTGCCGCGGCCGCGACTCGGGGAATCTGCGCCACTCGCCGACTCACCACCTTCGTCCGCGGAAACCGGCGTCGGGCCGGCGCTTAAAGTTTCGGCCTCGAAAGTTCCTTCGTCCGCCATGGCGGTCATCTGGACTTCCCCGCTCTCGGAATCGGCAGGCTGAGACTCGGTCCGCACAGGTTGCGGACGCAAATCCTGCACGCCGCGATTTGCCGGAACCACGTCGGTCAGATCGTCGTCATGCTCTTCCAACTCCATAAAATCGGAGACATAGAGGAAGGCATCGCGCTCCAGGCCGATGTCGACGAAGGCCGACTGCATGCCGGGCAGCACGCGGGTGACGCGGCCCTTGTAAACCGAGCCGGCTAGTGTGTATTCGTTCTCGCGCTCAAGATAGACTTCCGCGAGCAGGTCGTCTTCCACCAGCCCCACCTTGGTTTCGTGAGGCGTGGAAGAGACAAATAATTCCTTGTTCATTGATACTCCGGTCCCGCTGCAGCTTCGGAAAGAAACCGCGACAGGATTTCCCGGGGTAGAGTCAGGCTAGGAGCGGGAGGATTGAGGGTCGCGATGCTGCCCCGAACCGGGGACGGCTCAGGACAGAGAGATCTTCTCTCCGCCTGGACCGTTGCATAAGCTTGGGAATATTTTGCACGTATCGCTTTTCGCGGTTGCCGGGGTTGTGACCGCACTCTCAGACCATTATGGTCGGGGGGCCGTTCCCTGCCCGGCTGACTGCTTTATTCAATCCTGCCCGGCCTTTGACTGCTCGACTGGCCGGTGAAATGCCCTCTTTACGCGAGGGCGATCGATATTTTTGGGCTGCTCCCCAGAAGCAGCAAACTGCTTCCTGCCTGTCTTCCTGTTCTTGGAACTACCAGTTCCTGAACCCTTTTGCTTCCCAGCCGGCTCACCCGGCTAGTTCACGAAGCGGCGCATACGAACATTCATAACCATCCCCAGCGCCAGGAACATGAACAATACGGAAGACCCACCATAACTCATCAGCGGCAGGGGTATTCCAGTGACCGGCATAAAGCCAACCACCATGCCGACATTGACCAGGATATGGAAGCTAAGCACAGCCACCACACCCATCACCACAAACGTGCCAGCGCGGTCGGGCGCTGTTTGCGCGTTCTGGGTCAAACGCATCAGCACAATGAAGTATAACAGCAGAACCGCGAGAGCGCCTACGAATCCATGCTCCTCGGAGAACGCCGCAAAAATGAAGTCGGTTTGGGGAACAGGCAGGAATGCGCCGTGTGTTTGCGAGCCTTTGCCGCCCCACAAGCCTCCGGAACCGACCGCAATCTCGGATTGCTCAACTTGGTACCCCGACCCTTTGGGATCCAGTTCGGGGTCGATAAAACTGGTCAGCCGCTGCTTCTGATAGGTCTTCAAAACGTGAATTCTGGGTACGAGAAAGACGGCGCTGATCCCGACCACGGCTAAGAGCCCGACCGCCAGACCCTGCTTCCACTGCAGGCCGCCGAGAAAAACGCCCATCACGGCAATGGGAACGTAAGTAAGGGCAGTGCCGAGATCGGGCTGAGCCAGAACCATCAGCATGGGGATGCCGACAATCGCTCCGGCCTTCATGAAATCGGACCAGGAAAGCTCGCGCTGCCGCATGTCCGCAAAATACTTGGCGACGGCCAGAATCAGGATTAGCTTGACCCATTCCGAAGGCTGGAAGTGATTGCCGCCGGGCATCTTGATCCAGCGCCGCGCGCCCAGATACTTCTGGCCAAAAATCATCACCCCCATCAACGACGCGATTGCGGCGATATAGAACCAGTGAATCTGGTCGAGCAGCGCCTGGTAGTTCACCAGGCTGATCAGGAACATGGCGCCGACGCCGCCCAGCACCCAGTAGATCTGCCGGATGTGCGCGCCGGCAAACTTGGTGTGCATGGTGGCGCTATGGATCTCCATGACGCCCATGCCGCAGATCAGCAGCACGAAGGTCAACAGAAACCAGTCAAAATCGCGATATGAGACGTAGCGTGACAAGTCGGTTACCAGTTACCAGTTCTCAGTTTCCATTTTCGACTTTCCAGCTCTCACTTACTTACGAGCCCTGTCATCCTGAGCGGAGCATCAGGTTCGCGAAGCGAAGCTGATGCGCAGTCGAAGGATCCCTACCTCAAATCATTCCCCTGCCTGAATGCGGCGACCTCGGCGCTCGGTACGCGGTACTCGCAACTCAATTCATCCCCGGCGCCGGCCGTCGCCAGCACCAGCCCTTTTGGCAGATCGAGCACAAAGCGTCCGCCCTGCAGCGGGTCTTTATCCCCGTCGGCTTCGGGCGCGCTCCATAATCCCCCGATGTCGACCGTTCCGTTGCTCTTCGGCTTCTCGGCCATCTTCTGCGGGGTGCGCTGCTGCTTGTCGACGTAAGCCTTGATCACCTGGGTCGCGAGGCGCGCGGCCAGCCTGCCGTGCTCACCGCCCTGGAATAGGACGCAGACCACAATGTCCGGATTGCGCCGCGGCGTGAAGCCGACAAACCATCCGTTCTGTGCCAGATCGTCTGCGTTCTTGAATCGGGCGCGAGTTGCCAGCGAGACTACCTGCGCCGATCCGGTCTTGCCCGCAATATCGATTCCCGGGATATGCGCGGACGGGGCCGTGCCCTCGGGCAGGAGCACCCGCGACATCGCGTCGGTAATGAAAGTCCATCCGTTAGGATCGAGCGGCACATTCTTCACTTCGGTGATGTGACTGGCTTCGACGTAGGCCGGAGGCATGTCCGTTGGATTGATCACGTGCGGCACCACCATTTTTCCGCCCATGGAAATCGCGCTGACTGCCCGCAGCAACTGCACCGGCGTGATCGCAACCGCTCCCTGTCCGATGCCGACCGAAATGGTTTCGCCCGCAAACCACTTCTGCTTGAAGTTCCTGATCTTCCACTCTTCCGACGGCATCACGCCCGCAACTTCGTTAGGAAGATCGATGCCCGTCTTTTGTCCCAATCCCAGTTCGGTCGCGTATTTTGCGATGCGTTCGATGCCCAACTTCTCCGCCAGCGTGTAAAAGAAAACGTCGCACGACTGGTAGATGGCCTTCTCGAGATCAACCGGGCCGTGGCCTCCCTTCACCCAGCAGCCAAACCGGCGACCGTAAAATTCCGCGCTGCCGTGACAATCGACGTGCAGGGTCTGCGCGATTCCCTCCTGCCAGCCCGCCATCGCCATGATGATCTTGAAGGTCGAGCCGGGAGCCAACTGCGCCTGAATCGCCTTATTCAAAAGCGGCTTGTCGGGATCGTTGACCAGCTTGTTCCATTCATCGCGCGACACGCGCACCGCAAAATCGTTGGGATCAAACGTGGGCCCGCTGGCCATGGCCAGGATTTCTCCGGTGTGCGGATCCATGGCGACAATCGCGCCGTTCTTGCCCTGCAACTGCTCTTCCGCCGCGATCTGCAGATCGATGTCGATGGTCAGCTTCAGCGGCTTGCCGGGGATCGCTTCGGTTTCGCCGAGCCGTCCCACTTCGCGTCCGTGGCTGTCGACCAGGGCCTGGCGAGATCCGTTCGTGCCCATCAGCAGATTGTTGTACTGGCGCTCGACGCCGGAAATTCCCACCACATCGCCCGGGTTGTACAGCTCGAACTGCGGCTGGTTGAGCATGTCTTCGGTGACTTCGCCGACGTAGCCGATCAGGTGCGCCATGAACCCGTTACGCGGATACAACCGGCGGTGCGCCATGATGGTGTCGAGCTCGGGCAACTCGTTGCGATGAGACTCAATGAATTGCAGGTCGTCGGGCGTGATGTCTTCTTTCAGAAAAATGGGCTGGTACTGCGGCATCGACGTGAAGCGCCGGATGCGCGCCCGCACTTCATTGGGATCGAGATGCAAGCCCTGCGCGATCAGGTCGGCGTCGGCCTCCAAATCGCGCGTCGAATCGCGCAGCAGCAGCGCGGAGAACGACGGATAGTTATCGACGATGGTGCGCCCGTAGCGATCGAGAATTTTGCCGCGCGGCGCCAGCACCGGCACGTTGCGGATGCGGTTCTTCTCCGCGGCCAGCGAGTAGTAATCGCTCTGCATCACCTGCAACTGCCACAAGCGGTAAGCGAGAACCAGGAAGATGGCGAGGATGATGTACTGCGCCGCCGTTAGGCGCATCGGAGATACTTTTTCGTCGCGGCCGAACATCAGTTGTCAGTGGCCAGTTGCCAGTTGCCCGTGAAGAGCCGGTAAGAGCGCTTGAGGCCGCAACGTGTCACTATTCCTCGCTGAGAATGAAATCGGGATTACAAACATTGTATCGCTTGGCGCAGTCAGTGAGTTAACGGGAAAGGTAACGGAAGTCATAGGCTGACATCAGTGGCCAGTTGTCAGTAAAGAGCCGGCGGCGGGTTTTACTGGCAACTGGCCACTGGCAACTGACCACTGCTTTCACGTTCTCTGCTTGAACTTGTCGAGTGCGAAATAGAGGAACATGCCCACAAACGCGTTCGCCAAGCCCGCCAATACTCCGTGGACCCAGTTCCAGTGCTGCGTCATGTTCACCAGCAGGCGCGCAACAATGAAGTAGACCGCGGAGTGGACCATATAAAACCCGAGGGTTACCAGGAAGCGCGCTCCGGCGTTTTCGACGTCGAGCTTCACTCCCAGCGACGAAGCGCCGTATCCAACAACGGTTTTGGCGATCCCGTAGATGCCGATCGGATTGTGCCCCAGCATGTCTTGCGCGAGCCCGATGAAAGCGCCCGTAAACAGACCGGCAACGGGACTGCGCCGGGCCATGGCGAAGAAAATCGTGACCAGCAACGGCAGGTCGAGATATTTGGCGAAGCCAGGAAACCTCAGCGGGACAAAAGCCTGGATGAACAGCGCCAGCAGCGGAATGCCAACGGTGACCGGGATGCTGAACCGGTAAACCTCAACCTGCTCCCCGGATGTGTAAGTGATAGGCACGCTAGTTTGGGCTGTTGTCGCTGGCGGGTGGCGGACTTGGCTGGTGCTCACGCGGAGCGGGGTCATCCGGTGCGTAAACCGTCGGAACCTGGATAGGCGCAGGCTTGGTTTGGGTCGTCGTCGTCGGCGTCGCAGCCGGTGCAACCACATTCTTCTTCGGAACTGGAACCGATTGCCCCGAAGTCTGCGCCACGGGACGCTTCACTGGCTGGTTCGGCGAAGTGCTATTCGGCACAGCGGTTGTGGTCCTGGTCGCTGGTGCATTCGCAGCAGCGGGAGCGGATGCGGTCTTAGTCGCCGGCGCATTCGCAGCACCGGGGGCGCTCGCTGTCTTCGGCGCGATCTTGGTCGCGGTATTCGGCATGGGATTCGCAGCTGCGGAATTTGCCCCACCCGGTTTCGTCTGCCCGGCAGCGGGGGTTGTGGCATTTGCGTCCGCGGGCTTATCCGGCACCGAGGGCAAACGCTGGGCAAGAATATCGGCGGCGCGCACGCGTACGTTGGTGTCGGCAGTCGCCTGCCTTTCCTGTTTTTCGACCAGCACCAGCACTTCTTCCAGCTTGCTCAGGTTGGCCGCGGGCTTGATTCGGATGTTAAGAAAAAGGTCCTTGCCCGCTCCGACTTTGGTGACGGTACCGACGGGCAATCCTTTGGGAAAAATCTGGTCGCCGCCGCTGGTCAGCACATTCTCCCCGACGGGCACCTGCTCGTCACTCATGATGCCGTTCAGCGTGACCTCGCCATTAACTGTCCCGGCCAGTACGCCCTGCAGCCGCGTATTCCCCAGAATGACTCCGACACCGCTCGTCTGATCGTTGATCAGCAGAACCTGAGCGACCGAGGGGTAGACCATCAGCACCTTGCCTACGATTCCGTCCGCGGTCATGACGGCCATGTCGCGCCCGACGCCGGCATTCTCTCCCTTATCGATGTATACGACCCGCGAAGAATCGCTACCGCTGGTCCCAATCACCTGCGCAGCCACGGTTTTGGCTACGAATTGTTCTTTAAAGGCGAGCAGGTTCTGCAGGCGGCGCGCCTGGGCCGCGTCTTCGCTCAAGCGGACCTGCTCCAGCCGCATCTGCTCGATCTGCTCTTTGAGTTGGCGGTTCTCGGCCCGCACCCCGCGCAGATAAAAATAGTTGTGCCAGATGTTGCCGGTGCCATTCTCGCCCCAGACCAGAGCCCGCTCGAAAGGAGCCAGACCATCAACCGCCCATATGCGGATCAGGCGCGTATCCTGGGTTTCGTTGCTGCCGCGCTTCACCTGCACAGCCAGCCCCAGCACCTGCAGAAACAACACGCCCACCAGGATGATCAGGTTGCGGTAGCGGCCGAGTACGGATTCCATAAAGCAGTATCGAGTACCGAGTCGCGAGTACGGAGAATTCTGAGTTTGCTCGGTACCCGGTACTCGGTACTCGCAACTCGCAGTTATTCGATTGAAATTTTCCTGAGCAGCTTGAAGTCGCTCAGCATTTTGCCCGTGCCCAGCACCACGCTGCACAGCGGGTCGTCGGCAATCGAAACCGGCAAGCCAGTTTCTTCGCGAATACGCTTGTCGAGATTTTTCAACAAAGCGCCGCCGCCGGTGAGCACGATTCCGCGGTCGCTGATGTCGGCGGAAAGCTCCGGGGGCGTCCGCTCGAGCGCGACGCGAATCGCGTTCATGATGGTCGAAACACACTCGCTCAACGCCTCGCGGATTTCGCCGTCGTCCACCGTGATCGTCTTGGGCACACCCTCGATCAGGTTGCGGCCTTTGATCTCCATGGTCATCGGCTTGTCGAGCTGGTGCGCCGAACCGATTTCCATCTTGATCTGCTCGGCCGTGCGCTCGCCGATCAGCAAGTTGTATTTCCGCTTCAGATAATTCATGACCGCTTCGTCCATCTGGTTGCCGGCCATGCGCACGGACCGCGAATAAACGATGCCGCTCAGAGAAATCACCGCGATGTCGGTGGTGCCTCCGCCGATATCGACCACCATGTTGCCGCTGGGCTCGGTGATGGGCAGGCCCGCCCCGATCGCCGCGACCATGGCCTGTTCCACCAGGTGCACTTCGCTGGCCTTGGCGCGATACGCGGAATCCATGACCGCGCGTTTTTCCACCTGCGTGATTTCCGAAGGCACGCCAATCACGATGCGCGGATGCACCAGCATCTTGCGGTTATGCGCCTTCTGAATGAAGTAATTCAGCATCTTCTCGGTGACTTTGAAGTCGGCGATGACGCCATCCTTCATGGGCTTGATGGCGACGATGTTGCCGGGCGTGCGGCCCAGCATCTCTTTCGCCTCTTTACCCACCGCCTCGACTTCGCCCGTGTTCTTATTGATGGCGACGATGGAGGGCTCGTTCACCACGATGCCCTTCCCTCGCGCGTACACGAGCGTGTTGGCGGTGCCGAGATCGATCGCCAGATCGCTGGAAAAAATGCTGAACAGCGACCGCAAGTTGTGGGTGCGCGTTGAGCCTGAGTGGAATCCGTTGTTTGACATGACGAAATAATCCGTCTTTCTACCATGCTTCCCGCCGGGAAAAATCCCGGCAGGCGTTTATCTTTTCAGGGGTGACTGTCCCTATTCTACGGGATGCCAGCCCACCCTGACCAAACCCAGTTTCAAAGTTTCAAAGTTTCAAGGTTTCGATGCATTGGAGCCTGACTTGAAACCTTACCGACTCGATTCTGAATCCTTGAAACTCTGAAACGTTGAAACTTTGAAACTTGCACTGCTACTGAATCACAATCTTTTTCTGCTGCGTGTTCACGCCACCCTGCGCGGTTTGCGCGGTTACCGTAATCACGGCCTCTCCGGTCGGCAACGGCGGCGTGAAGTAATGGAACTGGCCATCCGAACCAATCATCGGAACTTCGCTGCCGTTTACCATGACGCGCGCTCCCACCTGCGTTTTGCCAGTTACTTCAATCACGTGCCCGTGCTGAATAAACGGATCCAGCTCCAGGTCGATCGCTTCCGTCTCTTTGCCCTTGGAAATGATGGTGAAGCGGTTCTTCTCGCTCTCCACCGATTCCTTGCCCGTCGCGTCGTAGGACTGCACCAACCAGTAATAGGCGCCTTCCCCGAGATTCGTGACCGTTACTGCGGCTGTATTAATCTTTTTGTCAACCAGTGTAGAGGAAAAATATGGATTGCGGGAGATGCGCAGACGGTAACCAACTGCATTCGCCATCGGGGTCCAGGAGAACTCCACATCCTTGGTCGCCTCGCCGGAAGAAAACAGCGGAGCCATGTTGGCGGGAGCGATGGGCGTAGGCGGCCCAATCTCCTTGGCCTTTTCCAAATGGGATTGCTGTCCCTGGAAGGTGACTTTTTCCCAGTTCGCCAGCTTGACGGTTTCACCGTTGCGCGAGACCTCACCCGTACCTTTTTTCATCAGGATTTCGTGCTGGTCCGATTTCGGATCGTTGTGCACCTGCGCCGCCGACTCGGGCGACAATGAAGCCGTCGCGCCCGCCACGATCACCTGCGACTTCGATCCCTGGCTGTACGTCGCGGTGGAAAGATCCACGGTTCCGGTGCTGACCGCGACCGCGACATTGGTTTGCTGCTGATCGTTCGCGGAATTCTCTTCGATCACGATCAGCGAATCCTGCTTCACGGTGTAACTGGTGCCGTCGTTGAAGACCACTTTTGCCATGCCCTCGGAGCCGGTCTGCACCACGTCGCCCTTTTCCAAAGGAATGTTGTAATCGGCCGCCACCCAGCTGTTTCCGTCGCCCTTTTTAACCCGCACGGTTCCGTCAAGCGCAGTGAAGTGCGCCTGCTGCGCGGTCACAACGCCCGTGCCGGTCGCGGGAGCCATTCCCGCTACGCGCTCCAGCAGCCTGCCCACAATGTCATTTGCCTTCTTGACGTTGTTCTCGGTGAATTGCGGGAAGGCCACGCGCACGGCAATGAAGAGCGCCACCACCACTGCGGAAATAAGCAGGACGAGACTGCGGTATGTGACAGTCGTCCACGCGACATGGATTCCCGGTTTGCGATTGTCAGAAGACACTTTGCCTGTCGAACCTTCGTGAAAAGCGAGTAAAGAAAACGGTAGCACAAGGAAAACAAAGGGGAGAACAGGTAATCAGCCGGGAAGGTTACCGAAGTGATCAGGCGCCCGCCGCTTCAATACAGGGCCGATTCGGTCAGGTCGACTTTACGTACTCTACTTTAGGTATTTATCCATAAGGCCGCAGACCGTATCTGTGTCGGTGAGAATGGTGTCACCCATGTGTTGCAAAGATGCGAGGGAATGATTCGCCGCCTCTTCATTGCCAAAACCACAGGCGTCGCGCACCAAAATCGGCCAGAACCCCAGATCAGCGCCCTGCCGGCACGTCGGATCAATCCCTATCTCCAGGGCGATGCCGACAATGATGAAGCTGCGAATGCCGCAGTCCCGCAACGCAATTTCCAGAAACGTTCCTTCGAACGCCGACATCGTGATCTTATCCACGATCGCTTCGCTTGGCCACGGCTCGAGTTCTGGGATGATGCGAAACGCAGGGCTGTCCCTCAAAAACATTGGCCTGATTTTTTCCGGAGAATCCACCCGTTGCCACGCCATAGCCGTCCGGCATTGAAAAGCGCCCATCAGTTCCGTGGGTAGGGACAGGTGTCGCGTGAAGAATGTGCGGACTCCAACGTTTCGCGCCGACTCTAAGATCTTGCCAACCTTGTTCGTGATCTCTTGCCCGTTCGCGACCTGCCCAGTAATTCCGGCTTGCATGTCGTAGACGACCAGGGCTGTATTCTGCGGGGTGATAATTTCTTCCAGCGACCGGGGGATCTGCAATCCGATGAACTCTTCCATTCCATTAAGCCTTTCCACGCAACTCGTACCCATCGACTGTCGCGACTTTTTCTGAATCGGTGTATCCATACATATCGCAGCGCGCCCGCAAACGTCCAGTAATGCACTTCAAATCGGCCCTTTGAACTAAGTTCGGTCGCTTGCCGCTCCTTCCTGCAAGTTGTAGCATCAAAAGGTTTGGCAATCATTAAGGAGATCTTATGGCAACCGATACTTTAGCCACGCCCGCACATCTGAGCGACAGCCAGACCCGGGTTTTCAAGAATTTCATCGATGGCGAGTGGGTGGAATCCACCACGGGACAAACTTTCGAAAATCGTAATCCCGCCGACACGCGCGACCTGGTGGGCATTTTTCAGAAATCGGCGAAGGCCGATGTGAACGCCGCGGTCGAAGCGGCAAAAGCGGCATTCTTGAAGTGGCGTCTAGTGCCCGCACCGCGGCGCGCCGAAATCGTTTTCCGCGCAGCCGAAATCCTGATCGAACGCAAAGAAGAATGCGCCCGTGACATGACGCGCGAGATGGGCAAAGTTCTTGCCGAAACGCGCGGCGACGTGCAGGAAGCCATCGACGCCGCCTACTACAACGCCGGCGAAGGACGCCGCTTGTTCGGCCCCACGGTGCCTTCGGAGATGCCGAACAAGTTTGCCATGGCCGTGCGGCAGCCTATCGGCGTCTGCGGCATGATCACGCCGTGGAATTTCCCCATGGCGATCTCGTCGTGGAAGCTGCTGCCGGCAGTGGTCTGCGGGAACACGTGCGTGATCAAGCCCGCGCAGGACACGCCGCTCTCGACTTTCAACCTGGTGCGTGCGCTCAGCGATGCAGGATTGCCGAAGGGCGTCATCAACATCGTGACCGGCTTTGGCGCTGATGTAGGCACTCCTCTGGCCGAGCATCCGGACGTGCGCGCCATCTCGCTGACCGGATCGTCCGCGGTCGGACGCATCGTGGGCGGTATCGCAGCGCAAAGTTTCAAGCACTGCTCGCTCGAACTTGGCGGCAAGAATCCCATGATCGTTCTCGACGACGCCAACCTTGATCTCGCTATCGAAGGCGGCCTTTGGGGAGCCTTCGGCACGACGGGCCAGCGCTGCACCGCGACCAGTCGCATGATCGTGCAGAAAGGTGTGTATCGCGAATTCGTCGAGCGCCTGGTTGATCGCGCGAAAAAGCTGAAAGTCGGCAACGGGCTCGATGAAACCGTGCAGATGGGACCGGCCATCAATCAGAAGCAGCTTGAGACTGATTTGAGCTACGTCGAAATCGGCAAGAACGAAGGCGCGAAGCTGGTCTGCGGCGGCAACCGCCTCGACAAGGGCGAATACCAGAATGGATGGTTTATGGAGCCGACCGTATTCACCGATGTCGATCCGAAGATGCGCATCGCGCAGGAAGAAATCTTCGGCCCGGTGGTTTCGATTATTCCGTGCGAAGGCCTGGAAGATGCGATCCAAATCGCCAACGGCATCGAGTACGGACTGTCGTCGGCCATCTACACCAAAGACGTGAACAAGGCGTTCTCAGCCATTCGCGACCTGTACGCCGGCATTACGTATATCAACGCGCCCACGATCGGCGCGGAGGTGCATCTGCCCTTCGGCGGCACGAAGGCGACCGGCAACGGCCACCGCGAAGGCGGCATCGGCGCGATTGATTTCTACACCGAGTGGAAGTCAGTCTACGTCGATTACTCCGACAAGCTGCAAAAGGCGCAGATCGACCGGGAAGACTAAAATCTCACCGCGGAGGACGCAGAGGTTTTCTCAAGTGAGTGAGGATGAACGGTACAGAGATTATCGAAGTGCTGAAAATGAGCGTGGACAGGAGTGTCCGAATCACCTTCGACGGAGTCGTGTAGTCCGTAACAATCTGCTCCGTCAACCAGGAAGGATTTCTGCACAGCGGCCATGATGGCACCGAGCCAGCCGGATATTGGACGCGATTCGAGGGAGTGGCGCTAGCTTAGCCGATTCCATCCGCGCCTCCGACAGAGAAGTAATCTACTCTGCGTCCTCGGCATCCTCTGCGGTGAGATTTTTTCGTCCTCTGCGGTTAGAATTCGGTTATGCCCGTAACCCAGACCCGCGAGATCGCTGCCGCCGCCCGCCTTCATAACGTCCGCTATGCCATTCGCGACCTCGCCTGTGTGGCCGACGAAGTCATCCAGCAGGGACACAAAGTCCTCCCGCTGAACGTCGGCGACCCGCTCAGCTTCGACTTCCAGACGCCGCCCCACATCATTGAAGCCGTGCACAAAGCCATGCGCGACGGCAAGAATGGATACGCTCCCTCCGACGGCATCCCCGAGGCGCTGGAGGTGATTCGCGGCGAAGCGGCGCGCAAGGGCATCACCACGGTTCGCGACGTGTTCGTCACCTCCGGCGTGAGCGAGACCGTCGACCTTTGCCTCTCGGCGCTGGTCAACCCCGACGAAGATCTATTAACTCCGAGCCCCGACTATCCGCTCTACTCGGCCGTTCTGTGCAAGCTCGGAATCCGGCTCAACGCTTACGATTTGAATGAAGAAGACGCCTGGCAGCCCGAACTCGCCGACATCGAGCGCAAGATTACGCCGCACACGCGCGGCATCGTGCTGATCAATCCCAACAACCCTACAGGATCGCTGTGCACCCGGCAGATGCTCGGGCAGATCGCGGAACTCGCGCGCCGGCACAATCTGATCGTCTTCGCCGATGAGATATACGACAAGCTTATTCTCGATGACACTCCGCACCTGGCCTTTGCCGCAGTCGCCCCCGACGTTCCCTGCGTGACATTCGGCGGCATGTCGAAGAACTACCTCGTCCCCGGATGGCGCATCGGGTGGGGCATCGTCTCCGGCGACTCCGCCGTGGTGAAGAACTACTGCGAAGGCGTGCACCGGCTGCTGCGCGCGCGCCTGTGCGCCAACCATCCCGAGCAGTACGCGATCAAGCCCGCGCTCGAAGGCCCCCAGGATCATCTCACCGAGGTGCGCCGCAAATTACGTTCGCGCCGCGATCTCACACAGAAGTGGTGCGAGTCGACACCACGCATCAGTTGCGTCGCGCCGCGCGGAGCTTTTTATGCTTACCCCAAAATCGATATCCCCGAGAGCGACGAAGTGTTTGTGAAGGAGTTGATCCGCCAGAAGCACGTCATGGTCGTGCACGGCTCCGGCTTCGGCCAGAAGCCCGGCACGCAGCATTTCCGCATCGTCTTCCTGCCGGAGGAGCAGACACTGACCAAGGCCTACGGCGCGATTGCCGATTTCATCCGCGAGCGCTATTGCAATGCGTGACCGAATACCCCAGTGCGAGCATGGTGGCTACTAAGTATGACAGCGGATGAGGCTCGCGAACTGGTTATCGAGGGAATCAACTACGCCGCCTACCGCGAGACGGATTTCTCACTTCACGACGCTGACAAAAACCGCCTCTGGGGCTCCGAGCGTTACAGGTCCGGTCGCATTGTAGTAAAGCCTAGTCCATGGGCCGAAGGCGACTTCGAGGAAAAGATGGCGATTCTGCTCCGTTGGGCCAACTCGCTCAACCGATCCGTACCTGCATTCAAAGAGGCTCAGAAGACTCTGCAGGACGAGGATTCGATCATCGGTCGCGTCGTGCGGCGTGCAAAGCAGCCGGTCTGAAGCGGCTTGGATGCCTCCTCATGACCATGGTATAATGACCATGATCATAAGCCTCGGATGAAGACCAAAACGATCCCCGCCGGTACCTTCAAGGCCCGCTGCCTCGCCATCATGGACGAGGTCCAGGCCAAGCGTCAGGCAGTCATCATCACCAAGCGTGGCAAGCCCGTCGCCAAACTCGTCCCCGTGGAACCGGAAAAGGACGATATCTTCGGTTTCATGAAGGGCAAAGGCAAGATCGAAATTAAGGGTGACATCGTCTCCCCGGCTTTCAGTCCCGAAGAGTGGGGCGATCTCTATTGATTCTGCTCGATACGCACGTGGTAATCTGGCTCGCTCAGGAGCACGAGCGAATATCTTCCCGGGCGCGGGTGGCGATTCAAGATTCGCGCAAGAAAGAACGTGGCCTGGCAGTTTCCTGCATCACGCTCCTTGAAATCGCCCGGCTTGCGTCTCACGGACGGATCGGACTTACGCCCGATGCAGAGACCGTCCTGAGAGAGATCGAGGACCGTTTCATCGTGCTACCGATCACGCGGAATATTGCCTTACAGGCATTCGAGCTGCCCGAGAACTATCCGAACGATCCAGTCGACCGCGTTCTCGGCGCCACCGCGTTGGTAGAAGATATTCCCCTGGTGACGGCCGATCGCCAGATTCGCAATTCGCGAGCCGTCCCCACGATCTGGTAGCACGTGGGGCCGGGACGTTTGTTACCGTCCTCGCGGTGACATTAGTGACCTTCCTCTTTCCCCGCCAAGTCTGCTTAAATCAAACGTGGTATAGCGCGGCGGGCGCGGTGTCCCAGCGATCGTGATCGATATCCATTCCCACATTCTTCCCGAAGTCGACGATGGTCCTAAGACCTGGGAGACGTGCGTGGCCATGTGCCGCGCGGCTGCCGCCGACGGCATCACGCACATGGTGGCCACTCCCCATGCCAACGATCGCTATCATTACGACCGCGCATATCTTGAGCAGCTCGTCGCCCACCTGCAGGAACTCGTCGGGGATTCGCTCCACATCCTGCTGGGATGCGATTTCCATCTTTCCTACGAGAACGTGCAGGACGCGCTGGCTCATCCCGCTCGCTATGTCATCGGGAGCACGCGCTACATGCTGGTGGAATTCAGTAACTTCAGCATCCCCCAGCAGATCACAGATTCTTTCGCCAAGCTGGCGGATCACGGAATCACGGTGATCGTCACCCATCCCGAGCGCAATCCGATTCTTCGCGAACATCCGCAGCGGATCAGCGAGTGGGCTGAACAGGGTTGCGTGGTACAGGTGACGGGCTCGTCCTTGACGGGATTCTGGGGCGACCGCAGCCGCCGCGCCGCCCAGTGGCTGCTCGAACATCAGTCGGTGCATGTGTTGGCAACCGACGCCCACGACACGGTCAAGCGCGTTCCGATCCTTTCCACCGCACGCGAAGCAGCCGCCGAAATCTGCGGAGAAGAAATCGCAGAAGCCCTCGTGGAAGGCAATCCGCGCGCCATTATCGATAATCTGCCTCTGCCCTATTCTCCCCGACCGTTGTTGGCAAATTACCGCAAGAGCGGCAAGTAACGATTGACGAAGAACGCCTGCGGTGCCGTAAACAACTACTGCGGGCTGGAAGAAGCGGCCGCGGGAGTGGCCGCCGGCGCGGCGGGCTGTACAGGATTCGCGCTCGCTGGTGCGCTGTACGATGACGTCGGCATGGGCTGCGATTTAGGTGCGTCGGGCACGGTGGTCATGGCGCTATCCGGATTCAGCAGATGATCCTTGCTCGGCCCCAGGCCCAGCTTGATCAGCGCACGCGAGTCCGGGACCGTCTTGCTTTGCCAGCCGTGGTCCGCCTGATAACGCCGCATGGCTTCTTCGCTGGCCTGGTTCCATGTGCCGGTCGCGTCCCCGCTCAAATAGTGCTCGCGGATCAACGCTTCCTGAATCGCCTGCGCCCGCTCGCCATCGATTTTCTGCTGCCCTCGCGCGCGCTTTTTCGAGGAGCGCTTTCCCGAGGCGCTGTGCGCCTTGCTGGAACTCTTCGTTGTAGCGGAACTAGAGTGGTGCCTTTTGCTCTTGCTGGAAGTCGTCTTCTTAGTTGTGGCCGGTTTTTTCTGCGTCGTATCCCCAGCCGCATCTTGACCGAAACTCGCCGTCACCAGCGACAGGCAGGCCACGATCACGATGCAGACTGCACCGAATCGTGTTTTTCGGATTGGAATTCCCCGCTCGAACATCTGCGCCTGACCTTCAACTCCCGCGGCATCGCATTTCAAAAAACAAGAAGCCCAACTCGATGCCGGCACTGTCATCTTCTTCGATCTCGGTGCACAGTGCCAGCTTCAGTTGGGCTGAACTACGTTACGGAAGTGTGCCTGCGTCGAAGATGGCGCCATCCTGTCGAGACGAGCCCCGCTGCCGCACCAGGAACACCACATCCTGTCCGCTCTTCAGGCTCGATTCGATTCTGGCAAGATCCTCTTCGCTGTTCACCGGCTGCTTGTTGACCTCCAGGATGATATCGCCGCGGCCCAGGTTCACGTCTTCCGCGAACGAGTTCGGCTTCACATCCTGCACGATCACGCCCTTGCCCTCCGGCATGTCGAGGCGTTCCGCCATTTCCGGAGTTACCTTCCGAACCGTCAATCCAAATTTGCTCTGCTTGGGTGTGCTTTCGTCGTCATTCTCCTGATCTTCACCCAGGCGTGCCGCAAACAGCTTGGCGCGATCGGCAATCGTGACCATAGCGTCTTGCGCCTTGCCGTTGCGGA
Organism: uncultured Acidobacteriota bacterium; assembly: GCA_963719865.1. Lineage (GTDB taxonomy): Bacteria > Acidobacteriota > Terriglobia > Terriglobales > Acidobacteriaceae > Sulfotelmatobacter. The sequence goes on from CAVRDS010000069.1 coordinate 194,530, forward strand.
TGAAAGCCAACTTCACCTTCGATCCCGGCTTGCGAGAAGCAATATCCGATACCAGATCGTTCCCTTTACTCACGCCCCTGCCATCCACAGCCGTGATCGTGTCACCGGTCTTCAGCCCGGCCTGATCCGCAGGGCTGCCCGGCACCACGCTCGATACGGTCACGCCCGTCCCCGTGCCGTACACGCGCGCGATCGCCGGATTCTGCACCGCGTCAAATGTGATTCCGATCGACCCGCGGGAAACTTTGTGCTCGGGGCCGGTCAGTTGGTTGTAGACTTCGACCACGGTTTTCGAGGGCAACGCAAATCCGATCCCGGCATACGCATTGGTCTCGCTCAGAATGGCGGTGTTAATGCCAATCACTTCCCCGTTCATGTTGACCAGCGGTCCGCCGGAGTTGCCCGGATTGATGGCCGCATCGGTCTGGATGAAGCTCTGGAATTGGCGTCCCGGAACAATGTCGCGGCCCTTGGCCGAAACGATGCCCGCCGTCACCGTGCCCGCTTGTCCAAACGGGCTGCCGATCGCGAGCACCCAATCACCCACCTGCATGCCGTCGGAATTGCCCATCTTCGCGGCCGGCAGCGGACGATCGACCTCCACCTTGATCACGGCCAGATCGGTCTCCTGATCGGTCCCGATCACCTTGGCATCATGCTGCACGCCCGGAGCATCGTCCTCAAAGCGAACGCGAATGCGGTCCGCCTTCTCAACGACGTGGCGGTTGGTCACAATGTAGCCCTTGGGATCGACGATCACTCCGGAACCCAGCGAACGTTCACGAATCGGCCCGTCCCCAGGCCCGGCTCCTTGGCCGCCCGGTGCGCCGAAAAAGTGGTTGAAGAAGTCGTCCATGCCGCCGCCATCTTCGTCGTCTCCGCCCCCACCGTTATCACCACGCCGCCGGTGCACATTCTTGATCGTCGACTCCGTATTAATGTTGACGACGCTCGGCTCCAGCTGTTTGGCAATCTGGGAAAAGGTATTTGACATTACCTGCGGAGAGGGCAAGGTGAGCGGGGTCGCGTCCCCTTTTTGCTGCCCTTCTTTCCCCTTTACTCCCTGGGAAATCACCGTGCCAATCAGAATGCCGACGGTCAGCGTAGCCAGAATACTGAGTGTGTAGGCCCAGCGGTGAGCCTTCATGCGCATCCACATCGCGCCCGAGTCCATATGTGCACTTCCTCCGAGAACTTGTAAGCCCCTATTATTATACCCATTTACACCGTGGGATCGATCTGCTCGTTTGGGGGGCGTACGGATACAACGGCCGAGGGACCTTCTAGCGTTAGACGCTCAGAAACACCAAATCGTTTTACGGGATATTTGATTTCGCAGGCGGGAAGACGGTCCGCTCAACGCTCCTGATCGCGATGGACAACGCTCCAGCGCTTACTGCCCTTCATAAACGGTCTTGCCGGCCAGCACGGTTCGCAGGACTTTAGTGCCTACGATCTTCTCCGCCGCGACCGACGTTACGTCGTGGTCCAGCACGACAAAGTCGGCCAGCATGCCGGGAATCAGCTTGCCCTTTTCTTTCTCCTCGAACTCGGCGTAGGCCGAACCCGTGGTGTAGGCCGCGATGGCCTGATCCATGGTGAGACGCTGCGCCGGAAAATATTCCTGCTTGCCGTCTTCACTTTTTCTCGTGACCGCCGCGTAGAGCCCGCGGAATGGGCTGACTGGCTCGACTGGATAATCTGTTCCGAACGCCAGGACAACTCCTTTGTTCAGGAATGCCAGCCACGCGTAAGAAGTCGCGGCCCGCTTCGGACCCAGCCGATCCTGCGCCCAGCGCATGTCGGTGAGCAGATGGCTGGGCTGCATGGAAGCAATCACTTTGAGCTGCTTGAATTGGGTAAACTGCGCCGGCGTCGTCACCTGCGCGTGTTCGACCCGCAAACGGAAATCCTCGCCGCCGTTGGGCGCCTTCACGTGCGCCTCTTTGGCCGCCTTCTCTGCTCCGGCAAACGCATCCAAAGCCATCTGCACGCCTTTGTCGCCGATCGCGTGGAAACCGATCTGGAATCCCGCCAGCACTCGCTCCGTCGTCATGTCGTTCAATTTGTCGGGCTCGTAGCGCGGCAGCCCGGAATTCTTCGCATCATCCGCATAGGGCTCCAGCAGCGCCGCCGTGTGCGAGCCCAGCGATCCATCCATGAATCCCTTCAACATACCGGTATGGAGCATCAAGTCCGACTGCGGATGCGAGTCGAGCTCCCGGGTCAACTCTTCCACCGACTCATCAAACGGCAGCCACTCCGAGATGCGCGCCGTGAGCTTGCCTTCCTTTTCCAGTTCTTCGTAGATCTGAAAATCTTCCCAGGGCGGCGAATAATCCTGCGCCGAGGTCACCCCATGGGCCGCTAGATCGGCGAGACCAAGCTCGATGCCCTGCCGCCGCTGTTCGTGAGTCGGCGCGGGAATCACATTCTCGACCGCTCCCTGCGCGGTTTCCCGCAGGATGCCGGTCGGTTCGCCGGCTTCGTTGCGGTCAATGTGCCCGCCCTGCGGATCACGGCTGGCCAAGCTGACGCTCGCCAGTTGCAATGCCCGGGTATTGGCGACGGCAATGTGACCGTCAATCCGCACCAGAAACACCGGATGCCCGTCCGATACTTCGTCGAGGTCCCAGCGGGTCGGCGTAGCTTTGACCGGCCATAAAGTCTCATCCCAGCCGCCGCCCAGAATCCACTCGCCCGCTTTCGATTCCTCCACTTTTTTCTGCACGCGAGTGCGCAATTCGTCGAGCGACTTCACGCCGGTCAAGTCCACTCTCAGTCTGTTCAGGCCGGCATCAGCCAAATGCAAATGCGCGTCATTGAATCCCGGCATCACAAAATGCCCACCCAGATCGATCACCTGAGTTTGCGGACCTTTCAACTTTTCGATATCAGTGTTCTTCCCGACCGCCTCGATCCGGTCTCCGCGAACCGCGATCGCCTCTTCGCGAGCGATCGAACTGAACGCGCTGTTGGCGGGCACTCCCGTATAAATATTGCCGTGAATAAAAATCACATCGGCCTTGGGCTTGGATGTTCCAGACACGTCCGCATTCTGCGCGCTGGAACTCGTCGCCGTCACCAGCAACGCGGTCAACAAAGCGCCAGCCAAGAGTCCTGGCATCGACGGCACATCGTTTCGAGACAAGGCCCGCACCAGTCCCACGATCATTCCCCTACCCCCGCCAACGCAAGAATAGTCAGTAAAATTCGTTTCAACCCCAGTTCGCGCCCGTTGCTGTCGAACCATTCCTGCAAGGTGTGCGCCCCGCCGCCCGATCCGCCGCCGCCGATGGCTACGGCCTCGAGGCCCAGCGAGAGCGGAATGTTCGCGTCCGTGGACGCGCGCTGCACCTGTGCCGCGTTTGCCAGTTGCGCATCCACCGCCCGCAGCACTTGCAAAATGCGCGCTCCCGGCTGCAACTCGCCTGCCGGACGGTTCCCGATCACCACCACTTCGCAACTGACTCCCGAGGGGCGTTTCTGCGCCGGCGAGCGCATCTCGACCGCCATGGTCTCTTCTTCCACGGCACGATTCAGCGCACGCCGCAACGAGTGCTCGAGCCGCTCCATTTCCGTCATCGACGTCGAACGAATATCCACCTTCATGCTCGCCGACTCGGGAATGGAATTCACCGACGTGCCGCCGCGGATCACGCCGATGTTGAATGTCGTTTTCGGCACCGTCGGAACCACTGTCGCGGTGAAAGTATCAATTGCCTTGGCCAGGATCACGATCGGATTGGGCGCGCCAAAATCGCTCCACGAGTGCCCGCCCGGTCCGCGCACGATCACTTCAAATCTCCGGCTGCCCAAAGCCTCCGCCACGATCGTGTCAGCGCCTGCGCCGTCGAGCACCAGACTGTAGGCAATCGAATCTTTCCAGCGCGGCGTCGAAAATATGTGCCGCATGCCGCGCAGGTCGCCTTCGCCCTCTTCGCCCACGTTTCCGATAAACACAAACGGCAACGCGTGCCGCACGCGCACCGCGCGCAACAAGGCGGCAATCGCCAGCATCGACGCCACTCCCGCGCCATTGTCGGAAACTCCCGGCCCGTAAATGCGGCTGCCCTGCTGCCGTATGTTCAGCGGCGTGTTCGCCGGAAACACCGTGTCGATGTGCGCGCTCAACGCCACATAACGCCGCCCGAATCCGGGATGCGTTCCGAACACATTGCCCACATCGTCGATGCGGACGTCATCCAGCCCGACGTCGCGGAATTTTTCCGACAGCCACGCGGCCCGCGCCGACTCCCCAAACGGAGGCGCAGGGATGCGCGCCATCTCCATCTGCCACTGCAGGAACTGCGGCTCTTGCGCGCGAAACCAGTTAAACGCCGACCGCACCTCAGGCGCAGCGGCCAGACGAGCCACTTCCTGCTGCACCGAAGGCGCCAGGTCAGGCAATTCCGCGCGCGGAGGATTCGGGCTCATGAGAAGGTATGCGTTAGTTTACAATACGACGAACCATGCAGAAACCCTAGCAAATACGCGGGTTTTTTAGCATCCGTGTACTCTTGTCGTCACTGCTGACAGACTAACTTCTCAGGGACGAAAATGGTGTTACCAACGTCCGTGGTCGCCGGCTGGTTTCTGCGTTCGGGTTACCACTAGGAGGACAACAACTTTAAATATCTACCGGGTCCGGGTTCGATTGGAATTCCCCACATTGAGTTCTGCAGCATTTGCCGCAAATTTCATGCATGCTAACTTGCTCGCAGGGAACGGGCGGCGCGGGTTCCGTTCGAGATGCATGAGCAATGGCGGTCATCGCTGCGCGGTCGCTGGGGCAAACTCTGACCAATCCAGGTCGATCCTCACCCAATAAGATTCCTTCGGCGGCGCAGGAAACAGCGGTGCTTTGGTTTCACGGGCGGACCGCATCTTAGTGAACAGGCATTGGACCACCGGCCCCATGCAATTCGTATCGAGGTCCTCAACGGTCCCCGCTGCGCCCACGAGAATCAAAGTCTCGAACTCGCCGCCCCATTGATGAACTCCCCCGCCATCGCTGCGCACGCACTCGCGCAATATGTCTCTGTACGCCTTTTCAATGCTCGCCTGGTAGTGCGCGCCCTCAGGCGTTTTCGCGTTTGTCTCGCCTTCCGCTTCCCGCGCAGCATGCTCTTTCATCGCTGGAAGTACTTGCCGGAGCCAGTCCTTCGTCTGCTCGAAGGTTCTCTGGTCGCCCCACGAATACTTGCTCCACTCGGTGCCGATGCGCTCGAGTGTCTGATCAGCCAGCAGTACATCGGGCTTATTGCCGAGATGCACCGTCAGGAACGCCAACTGGTTCAAGTTAAGCATGGAGACGCCATACATCCGTTCGACCGCGCTATAGCCCCGCTCCACGCGCTCGAGCGAGAGTTTCGGCTGATCTTCGCACCCGCAAATCACATCTTTCGTACTCGCAAGCTGAAAATAATAAGCGTCCCCTGCTTTTCCACCAATGCGGTCCGCCTCCTCCTCGACAAACTTCGCCGTGTCTTCCGCCTCCCCAAACCACTTGGGCTCGAGCAACATCGCCACCGCCCGCCCATAGTAGTAATAGCCAGGCTCAAACTTTGTAGATTCGCGATATAGTGCGAGGATTCTGTCTTTGTCCCAGCTTTGGTTTTGCGCAATATTCAATTTCACCACGTAGGATTCCGGGCACGTCACAGGAAGAGTTGCCGCATCGGCAAGAACCTGTTCCGCCTTCGCAGTCCGCTCCTCATACAGCTTCCATCCGTTTTGGCTGACCGTGTCGGCGTAGCCGTTGCCCCGCGACTCGAAGGCATAGCTCAGCCAAGCCGAGGCGAGCGCCACTCGCGCCGTCACCGATTTCGGATGAGTTTCGACCCAACGCTGCAGCAACGGTATCAGGTCTTTCCAGTCTTCCTCGGTCGCATGCTTGCCCGGCACCGGCTCGTCGAGCCCCTTGTACAATTCATGAATTTTCCAATGCCCGCCGGGGAACCGTTCTTTGTTTGCCCGCGCCCGGTCGGCGATGCAATCCAGCGCATCGAAGCGCTCCTGGTGCACCATCTCCGAGATTGTGGAGATGTATGCATCCAACGCATTGGCCTCAGTGCTGGCATCATGACTGAGCCCCTGCAGTTCGTCCTCGCTGAGGTTGCATGGATTTGTGTTTTTCTCCACGGATGTGGCAAAGCCGGATGCAGAAACCAGCAGAAACAAGATCGAAAACAGACTCAGGCCGGCCGGAATGAAGTTCTCACGAACGAAACGCAGGCTGCGCAGTAATCGAATCACCGGACTACTCCTTGGCAGGAATAACTAGCCCGTAAGTTACTGCGCAATGTGGGAAAGGTACAAGTTACCGATGGACACACGACGCGTGGACATCAACAACGGTCACACGGCACGGACCGCCTTACGTTCGACTGCGGCCACGAGCTTCTTCGTCGCCGGCACTTCAATGCCGTGGCGGCGCGCGCCGCGCAGGATCGGTCCCGCAATCGCATCGAGTTCCGGCGTCTTGCCCTGCTCCACGTCTTTCTGCATCGAGCTGCGCATGTTTCCCGGCATCTTCATCACGCCGGCAATAAGCGCGTCTGGTTCAATCTTCGCGCCTTCGGCAATCGCGACCGCGCTGGCTTCGCGCATGCACGCCAATCCCAACTCGCGCCATTCGGGATCAGCGAGAATTTCTCCCGTGGTCTTGTCCGACGCGGTGGTGGTCAGTGCGAAGGCCGCCAGAAAAATAAGTTTGGTCCACATCAGCGTAGGCTCGTCGTCAACGAAGCGGCACTCGAAACCCATTTGCTGGAGTTGCTCGGCAGTCGCGGCCAGCAAAGCGCGCCCGCGCGAAGAGAAACCCATCCTCGCGAACGGCGAGCGGTGAACGATGTGACCCGGAGCGACCCGTTCCGATTCGACGGCGATGGTCGAGGGAATCACTTTGTCTGTGCCGTACTTCGAGTTGAGCAGCGAAATATGATCGATGCCATTGAGCAGCGGGACGATCGCTCCAACGGACTCCGGCTTGCGCAACGATTCCAGCGCCGATTCCAACTGCGTCGCCTTCACGGTAATCCAGAGAACGTCGCAGGCCGGCACTTCCGCCGCACGCGAAACCGCAACGCTGAAATTTCCGAACGGGCTTTCCAGTTGCAGTTGATCAGGATATTCGGCGAGCGATTCAGCCCGCACCACCAGCGTGACCGCAGCGCCGGACCGCGCCAGGCATGCGCCCATCAGCCCCCCGACGCCTCCCGCACCGAGAATGGCATGTCGCATGGGTTGGGTCATGCCGGAGTCACTTCTTGCTCGAGGCCGCGGTCGATGCCGCGGGCACGCACTCGAGAATTTCAGCTTCCGTCAGGGTATGATCGCTCTGCTTCGCGCGCTGGTATATGCGGTCCACAACATCGTCGCCGGCGGCAATTCCGTGCCGCTCCAGCCAGAACAGCACATTCGATTTCCCGCTCATCGGCCCAACGTCAATGATCTGGTCCAGCCCGAAGACGTGCGACGGCACGCCGGAATAAACAGTGTTGGCCAGCACGATGTCATTTTTGTGATACGCCTTGATGATCGCCGCCGCATGCACTCCGGTCGCGGTGCGAAACGCGTCGTCACCCACCACCGGATAATTCGCGGGAATCGGCACTCCGGTCGCCTGCGACACGGCCTGGCAATAATGTTTCAGCTTGGTCAAGTCCTGCTGGTTCCACGGCGCAATGTCCATCAGCTTCAGGTTGACCAGCATCTGATCGATCTGCGTGTTGCCCACGCGCTCGCCCAATCCGATGGCGCATGCGTGCACGCAATTCGCGCCTGCAACAATCGCCGCCATCGAATTGGCGATGGCCAGTCCGCGATCGCTGTGCCCGTGCCAGTCCACGCGAACATTCTCGCCCGAAGGCTTCACAACTTCCTGCATCACGAAGCGCACCAGCGCCAGCGCGCCCATCGGGGTGGCGTGCCCGGCCGTATCGCAGATGCAAATAGCGCGCGCGCCGCAGGCAATCGCCGCCGCATACAACCGCTTCACGGTTGCGGGATCGCAGCGGCTCGTGTCCTCGGTGACATACATCACGTCGAGCCCGAGCGAAACGGCGTACTTGATCGCCCTTTCGGTGGTATGGAGCAGAAAGTCGTCGGTCCAGCCCTCAGTGAAGCGGCGGATCGGGCTTGATCCGATGAAGGTCGCCGCCTCGATGCGCAAGCCCGTCTTCTGCACGATCTCCGCGATCGGACGAATATCGTTCTCGTGGGTGCGCGCCGCACAATTCGGCTGAATCTTCATCTTGTGCGCGACGATCTCGCGAGCCAGCGCCGTCACGGCCTCGACTGCGCGCGGACCCGCCCCGGGCAGTCCCAGATCGAGGGCGTTGATCCCCAACGCTTCCATCAGGTGCAGGATTTCAATTTTTTTGGGAATCGAAGGATCACGCACCGAGGGCGACTGCAGCCCGTCGCGCAGGCTTTCATCATTAAGCAAAACCGGCCCGGGAAACTTCAGCCCCGGCGGAAAATTCTGGTTCCAGTCGTAAATGAGATCGGAAGTGTTCATGCACTAGCCATGAGCTGTGAGCTATGCGCGACGAGCTACATAAGCTCGAGCTACATAAGCTTTGGATGCGACAACATGATCAGTTGTTCCCCAGAATTAGAAGATGATGCCTACCGTGCGGTTACTCATCGCTCATCGCTCACTGCTCATCGCTCACTGCTCATTGCTTACTGCTCATTGCTTACTGCTCATTGCTTACTGCTCATTGCTTACTGCTCATTGCTCACCGCTCACCGCTCTTTCGGCGGCAGCGTCAACCCGAATACCGAAATCATTCCCTGCCCCGCGACATTCACCTTCGTCTCCCCAGGAGTCGGCAGGTAAAGCGCTTTGCAATTCTCGCAGCGATACACTTCGGCATGCGGTCCCCAGGCCTTCTCGATATCGCCGCACTCGCGCTCGACGGCGTCCTTCGTGTAAGACCAAAGCTTCAAGTGACCGCCGCAGAATTTTCCTTTGGCGTCTTTCTCGTTGCAGGCGCGCTGTCCCGCCTTCTTGACCTTCACTTTGTGGTGGGGAAGTTGCGAAACGTTGCCTGCATTGGAAGTCACTGCTTCGCCAGTCGCCAAAGGACGTACCCCTCGCTCGCGCGGCCCGATGCCGCCGGATTCGGCCTTACGCGCCCATTGTAGCTGAAACCGCGGCGCCTATGCCTCTGCTACTCTAGGTTCCTGAGAAGCTTACGATCATAATTGTTGCAGGACTTCCTCGAACATCCCCGCGAGATCGGGAGACGCATATGGCGAGAACGCAAAAACCAGCCGCTGCGCAAGCCGCTGCTTCAGGATCAAAATCCATCCGCCCCATCCCGATCAGCCGCGACAACGCCGAGCACTACCGCTGGGGCCACGAGTGCGATGGCTGGCACCTGGTGAAAGATAAGAACCTGAGCGTAATCGAAGAATTCATGCCGCCCGGAGCCGCCGAAATTCGCCATCACCACGAGCACGCGCAGCAGTTCTTCTACATTCTGACCGGCGAAGTTCTCATGGAAGTCGAGGGCGAAACCACTCTCATTCGTGCGGGAAGCGGAATCCGCATCCTGCCTGGAACCCGCCATCAGATCCGGAATCCGTCCTCGAGCGCCGTGCGTTTTCTGGTCGTCTCGCAGCCGCCCAGTCACAACGACCGCATCGATGATTGATTCGGCAAGATGACTCGTCTAGGGACTATCAGCTGACTGCCTACAACTGCTTTCTCCTGACCACGCCTGCGGCTCGCCACGCTCCTCGCAGCCGGGTTCCCACTCCCCGCGCGAATTGCATATCCAGAAATCCTTCCATCTGCCGGCGGAAACTTTCTCCGTATCCATGCCACCAGACTTTTTTCATTCCCGGCATGCGATCCATATCCAGATATTTCACGCGCACCATTTCATCCAGGCCAAAGCGCCCGTGAGTGCGGCCGACGCCGCTGGCTTTCACGCCGCCGTGCGGAGCCTCACTGATCCCGAAGCAGGAGACCACATCGTTCACCATCACCGTGCCGGCATGGATGCGGCGGGCCAGGCGTTCTCCGCGCTTTGCGTCCCGCGTCCAAACGCTCGCGGCCAATCCGTATTCGGAATCGTTGGCGGTGCGCACCGCTTCGTCATCATCGGCGCACGCCATGATCGGCAGCACCGGACCGAAAGTTTCCTCGCGCATAATGCGCATGTCGTGAGTCACGTCGGCCAGCACGGTCGGACCATAAAAATTTGCCCCCAACTCTGGAAGCCTCCGGCCTCCGGCCAGAACGCGCGCCCCACGCGCCTTGGCATCTTCCACGTGCGCTTCCACAATGCGCACCTGCCGCTCCCGGATCATCGGCCCCACATCAGTGTGGGCATCCATGCCGTTGCCGACGCGCAACTGCTTCGTCTTCTCCGCGCACGCGCTGGCAAACGGTTCGTACAAACTGCGATGCACATAGCAGCGCTCCACGGAAAGGCAGGCTTGCCCCGCATTCACAAATGCTCCCCACACCGCCGCGCTCGACGCCACATCCACGTCGGCATCGTCCAGCACCAGCATGGGATCTTTGCCGCCCAACTCCAGCACCACAGGGAGCAAGCGCTCGGCGGCCGCCGCGGCAATCCGCTTTCCCGTGGTCACGCTGCCCGTGAACACCAGCTTGTCGATCGTCGATCGCAGCAACGCCGCTCCCACCGGACCTTCGCCGATCACCACCTGGAACACATCCGCCGGCACGCCCGCCGCATGCAGCAGCGAAGCCAGTTCCAGCGCGACCTGCGGAGTCAATTCCGAAGGCTTCAGCACTACCGCATTCCCAGCCACCAGCGCCGCCAGAGCCTCCGTCGCGGGAATCGAAAAGGGATAATTCCACGGCGAAATGATTCCGATCACGCCGTGCGGTTCGCGCACCAGCCGGCCGCTTTTCAGTTTCGTGACCAGATTGCCGTGGGGCACCGCCTCATCGCGCAGCAATCCCCAGGCGTTGTCGATGAGGAAGCGCGCCGCATCGAGCACCACGAGCACCTCGGTGACCAACGCCTCCGCCGACGGCTTTCCCGCCTCGCGCGTGATGGCCTCCGCGATCTGCGATTTCCGCGCGTGCAGGCCGCGCTGAAACTCGCGCAAAATGTCGATCCGCCGCCGCACTCCCAGCTCAGACCATGCCGTCTGCGCCAAGCGGGCGTGGCTCACCGCGGCCAGCACTTCCTCCTCGCTGGCGCACTCGATCTCGCCCAGAACTTCGCCCGTCGCCGGATTCATCGACGGAATCTTCGCCGCAATCATCTATAGCTCGCCAGGCATAAAGCACCGCCCCTCGAAGAACGTGGCTACATCTTATTTAATCCTCTTGCTCAGATTGCAAATACTCCACGCTCACCAGATACAATCCGCTGGCCGGCGCAGTCGCTCCCGCCGCCGACCGGTCCTTCGCCTCAAGGATGCGCGTGATGTCGTCTACTTGCAACGTCCCCCGGCCAACCAGCATGAACGTTCCCACCAGATTTCTGACCATGTGGTGCAGAAATCCAGATCCCTTCACGCTGTAAATCAATTCTTCTCCCACCCGCTCCCAGGCGGAGGAAAATATCGTGCGCACGTTCGACCGGTTTTCAGACTCGCGGCCTCGCTCCGGGTCAACAGCCGCAAACGAAGTGAAATCTTTCTCTCCTACCACCATCCCTGCCGCCCGCTCCATCGCCTCTTCATTCAGCGGATATGGATAGTGCCACACATAGCGCGCCAGAAATGGCGGACAAATCGCTCCCCGATAAATCCGGTAGCGATAGCTTTTTGCCCGAGCCGCATGCCGCGCATGAAACCAGGCCGGCATCTCCGCCACGTCGAGCACGCGCACCGATGCCGGCAAAATATCGTTCAGCGCCTTCACAAAATTCTCCGTCGGCACCGAAGACTCCGTCATAAACGTCACCACCTGCGCCAGCGCGTGCACGCCGGCGTCGGTTCGCCCCGATCCCTGGGGCAATACCTTTTCTCCGGTGACGCGTCCAATGGCTGAGGCGAGTGTGCCCTGTACCGTGGTATGGTCGGGCTGCACCTGCCAGCCGTAAAACTCCGCCCCATCATAGGCCACGGTTAATTTGAGAGTGCGCATTCGCGATCTTTCCAGTCTGATCTTTTCGAGTCCGATGCCGCGTTCTCATCATCGAAGGCATTTCGGGCACTGCGAGCCGGCGAATGGCGAAGCCGCGTGGCCGTTTCCCGTCGGATATACTAGACCGTTTCCACGGAATTCTGGCTTCGATCTGAGTGACGATGTCGATCTCGAGCGTCCCTGGAAACTCCGCCCGCAGATCCGGACGGAAGATGGAAGCTGGAGGCGCGCTTTTGTCCCGGCTTTGAGGAACCTTTCAGCGCTGCTTTGCGTACCAATGCCTGAGCAGGACTGTATCTTGGGTCGATCGGCGGTCTCAGGTGAAACCCTAACATTCTCGGTTGCACGTCTTAATTATCGGATTTGACAATTATCGGTACTAACGATCGGAGATGAGCAGATGCCATTTGCACGTTTAGCCTCGACCATCCGAGTCGCCACCACTGCAAGTCTATTCGCATTGCTGACCGTCACGGCTTGGGCCCAGGAGCAGCCTTCCGCTCCCGCGCCCCGGAATACGCCGGAGGTTCATTCTTTGCCGGTGATGGATTATGCCAAGCCGGTTTCCCACTTTCCGAATCCGATCGGACCGTATACGGCCCGCCATCTGGCCCCGCCCAATCTCTCGAATACTCCGCGGATGGACTCGCTCATGCACGACGGCAAGCTCTACCTCTCGCTGAACGATGCCGTCGCGCTCGCTCTCGAGAACAATCTCGACATCGCCATCGCTCGCTATAACCTGAACATCGCCGACACCGATGTGTTGCGCGCTCGTGCCGGCTCTCCCACTCTAGGTGTCAATACCGGCATCATCCAAAATACTCCCGGAGGCGGCGTCGGCGGTCTGGGTGCGCAGGTCGGCTCCGGCACGGGTGGAACCACGCTGGGCGCGGGCGGCGCGGGTGCCGGTGCGGGAGGTCTGGTCGGCTCTACCTTGGGATTGGGACCGCAGCTCAACAGCTTCGATCCCATTTTGACAGGCACTCTCCAGGAAGACCACTTCAAGCAGCTCACAACCAACATTTTCCAAGGTGTCGCACCCATCGGCGCCGCGCTGGTGCAAAACACCGGCACCGTGAATTTTGCCTATCAGCAGGAATTCAGTTGGGGTACCAATTTGAACGTGGCCTTCACTAATTCGCGCGTCACGACCAACAGCGCCTTCCAGGGCATAAGCCCGCAGATCGTATCCAACTTCAAAGCAACCTTCACCCAGCACATGCTGCAGGGATTCGGATTTCCCTCGAACACTCGTTTCATTCGCATCGCCAAGAACAACCGCGAACTCTCCGATGTGTCTTTCCGGTTGCAGGTCATCACCACGGTCGACCAGATCGAGAACATGTATTGGGATCTGGTCTACGCCTACGAGAACCTGCGCGTGAAAGAAGAGTCGCTCGCGTTCTCGGAGAAGACGCTCTCCGACACCAAGAAGCAGGTCGAGATTGGCAGCCTCGCGCCCATCGAGTCGGTACGCGCGCAGAGCACCGTGGCCGCCGACCAGCAGGCCTTGACCGTCGCAAAGACAAATCTTCAGCTGGAACAGTTGCTCATGAAAAATGCCCTCAGCCGCACGCTGCACGATCCCGCTCTCGCCCAGGCCGAAGTCATCCCCACCTCGACCATGGAAGTCCCTGGGAACGAGCAGCCCCAGCCCACCGAGGATCTCGTCAACGACGCGCTTCACCACCGCCCCGAACTCGCCGTCTCCCGCATTCAGCTGAACAGCCAGGAACTCAGCAACAAGGCGGTGCGCAGCGCCCTTCTACCAACCCTGGACCTGTTTGCTTACTATGGCGGAGCGGGCCTGGGCGGGAACCAAAATCCGCTGCAGGCCTGCGCCAATCCTCCGACGCAGCTGCAGCAGATCTTCGGTTGCGCGAGCCAAGGCAGCCCGTTTGATCCGATCTTTCCTAGTACCAGCCTGGGAGGCACCTATCACCAGCTGATCGACTCCAGCAGCCCCGATAAGGGCGTCGGCTTGCAGCTGAACATCCCACTGCGAAACCGTGCCGCGCAGGCTGTACAGATCCGCTCGGAATTGGAATATCGTCAGCTGCAAATGGCGCTGCAGCAGACCGAAAACAAAGTCAGCATCGAAGTCCGCAATGCGCAGTTTGGCGTGGAACAGAACCGCGCCAGCGTAGATTCGGCACAAGCCGCGGTCGACTACGCCCGGCAGTCGCTCGATGCCGAGCAAAAGAAATATCAGTTCGGCACTTCCACCACCACGGCAGTTCTGCAAAACCGCAGCGCGCTGGCCACCGCCGAGTCCACTTTGCTCTCGGCCATGGCCGCGTACGAAAAATCGCGGGTCGAACTCGACCGCGCCGTCGGCGTCTTGCTCGACCACAACAACATCAGCATCGACGATGCCGCTCGCGGCCAGGTCACGCGTCTGCCCAACGTCCCCTACGTCGCCCCGCGCAAGGATCTGCCTGCGGATGCGCCAGGAGCCCAGCAACCGCAATAGTGCCGATCCTCGCGTCGCTTACTAGATCGCGAAACGCCGTTGTCCTCCACGACAGCGGCGTTTCGGCTTTGTTCGGCCTAACAATTCTTTACAATCGCGGGCGTTTTCCGCCAAACTTCTCCCGCTAAGATTAATGGGTGCCTTTCCGAGTGTGCTCTTAATCCCAGATTTCCATTGGTAGCCTGCCTTTCCGCTTAAGGAGAAACACATGTCTTTACCGCGTTTATTTTCGATGACCTGGCGCTCGCTGTTCTATTTCGCATGGATAGCCGCGATCGCAGCCGCACCGCTGGTGCTTTCGGCGCAACAGAATCCGCCTGCGAATCCCTCGCTCACGTCCACAGCTCCCGCCGCGCCACAACCCGCCCAGCCTGACACGGTCCATCTCAAGGACTACTCCGTTCCGCGCTCGGCCTTCCCAAAATTTCTGCAGCCCTACGAGGCCGAGCCGCTCGGCCAGCCGAATTTGGGAAACTCGGCGCGCGTCGACGCCCTCCTGCGAGATGGAAAAATATATCTCTCCATCGACGACGCGGTCGCCCTCACGCTCGAAAACAATCTCGATCTCGAGATTGCCCGCTACAACCTGAACATCGCGGCCGCCGATTTGCTTCGTGCCAAGTCCGGCGGCAACATTCTCGGCGTCAACACCGGCATCGTCCAAAATACTCCGGGAGGCGGCGTCGGCGGGCTCGGCGGCACTGTCGGATCCGGCACTGGCGGCACTACCGTCGCGGCCGGCGGCGCAGGCACGGGAACCAATGGCCTGGTCAGTTCCACCCTCGGCATTGGCGCTCCCATCACCAGCTTCGATCCTGTACTCACCGGAAATTTCCAGCTCGACAAGGACCAGACTGAATCAGTCAACATTTTCAGTCCCGTCCCCATCGTGGCCCAGAATGCTTACACGTCGAACTTCGCATACACGCAGGGGTTCGCCTTTGGCGGAGCCCTCACCGGCGCCTTTAACAACACGCACGCTACCACTAACAATCCCACCAGCCTGCTCACCCCCGAGTTGACTTCGAATTTTCAGTTCCGCTTCACCCAGAATCTGCTTCAAGGCTTCGGATTCCTTCCCAGTACGCGCTTCATCCGCATCGCCAAAAATAACCGCGAGATTTCCGACGTGGCCTTCCGCCTGCAAATCATCACCACCGTCGATCAGATCGAGAACATGTACTGGGATCTGGTCTACGCCTACGAAAACGTCCGCGTGCAACAGGAGTCCCTGACCTACGCGCAAAAAGCTCTCGACGATGCCCGTCATCAGGCGCAAGTCGGCACCGTTCCGCCCATTCAAGTGGTGAGCGCGCAGAGCACCGTCGCCACCGATCAACAGAACCTCATCGTCGCGCAGAACAATCTGCAGCTGCAGGAATTGCTGATGAAGAACGCGCTGAGCCGCAGCATCGAAGATCCCGTACTCGCCGAAGCCGACGTCATCCCCACTTCAGCCATGCAGTTGCCGCAGGAAGAGCCCATCACTCCCATTCAGGATCTGATCAACGACGCGCTCGGTCACCGCGCCGAGCTCGTCGAAAGCCGCATCGACCTGAATTCCCGCGACATCAACAATAAGGCTGTCCGCAATGCCATGCTGCCCACTCTGCAGGCCTTCGCCTACTACGGGGGTTCCGGCGTGGGCGGGAATGTGAATCCGCTGGTGCCCAATTGCGCCACAACCACCAGCGCTTTCTGCTTCGATCAAGCCAAAGCTCCACCCCCGTTTCGGAGCAGCACCTCGGTTGGTTACGGCAGCACCCTCAGCCAAACGGTGAACTCCACCGCCCCCGACAAAGGGGTCGGACTCACGCTCAGTATTCCGCTGCGTAACCGTCTCGCGCAATCCAACCAGGTCCGCGCCGAACTGGAATACCGCCAGGCGAAGGTTCGCCAGATTCAGCTGGAAAATCAGGTGCGCATCGAGGTCCGCAATGCGCAATTCGACGTTAAACAGAACCGGGTCGCCGTGCAGGCTGCGCAATCTGCCGTCGACCTCGCCCGCCAGACGCTCGACGCCGACCAGCAGAAATTGAAAGTCGGACTCACCACGCAGGTCACCATCCTGCAAGACGCCGCAACACTCAGGACGGGCGAATCAAACCTGGTGTCGGCCAAGGCTGCCTACGAGAAGTCGCGGATCGAACTCGATCGCGCCACGGGATTGCTGCTCGATCACGCGCACATCGATATCGCCGACGCCACTCGCGGACAAGTCACTCGGTTGCCCAACGTTCCCTATGTCGCTCCGCGCCAGGATGCAGCGCCCATCCAGCCGATATCGACGCCAGCGCAGCCATCCCAGTCGCCCCAAGGAGGCCAGATGTAGCCCGTGGCCAGGGCGTATGCGGGCACCCCGGCTCCCCGGAACATATGGGGACAGCGTTATGTGGGGACAGGGCTATGTGGGGAAGGACGCCTTCGTCCGTCCCAGGTTTTGTGTGGATAGCCGCCCTCGGCGGTCCGGTCGCGACGCAGTTTGTCGCGACAGCCGCTGCCCGGGCGCAGTGGAACCGTCAACCGGCATGATGGCTCGACCACTTGTACATACATATCCGTACATAAGAATGTTCCTGCAGGAACATTTTGACGATTTGTTGCTCCCTTTGCCCCCGATGCGATCCTCAAGTCTCTCCAGCCGACCGCCTGATACACTACGCGCGATGGCGACCTCCACTCGGCCCGCGCTGCCCAGATTCTTTCTCTGGCTGCTGCCGCTGTCGTTCGCGCTGCAGATCGCAGCCATCGGCGTGCTCCATCAATATCGAGTCCGCCCCGGCAACGACAACTTCGAATTCGGGTGGGAGATGGGCCGCGTCGCCCGCTCCCTCGCTCAGGGCCACGGCTTCAGCAACCCGTATGGAGGCAACACCGGCCCCTCCGCCTGGGAACCACCTCCCTACCCTTTCCTCATGGCCGGCGTCTTCAAGGTGTTCGGCATCTACACGCGCGCTTCCGCCTGGGTGCTGCTCTCCATCAACAGCCTGCTCGCAACGCTCACCACGATTCCTATTTTTCTAATCGCGCGCAAAACGTTCGGCGAGCGCGTCGCCGTCTGGTCTGCCTACGCATGGGCGTTGAATCCCTACATCTGGTATTGGTCCATCCACTGGCTGTGGGACACGACTTTCACGCCGCTAGTTCTCTCCTGCCTGTTCCTGCTAGCGCTGAAGCTACAAGAGACTCCTGTAACCCGAGACGCATTCGTCCGGAGCCATGATTTCCGGGGCCAAGATTTTCCGGGCCAAGACTACGGAGTTTGGATTCTATTCGGTGCCTTGTATGCCGTGGGCGCCCTCGCCAATCCGACCATGCTGGCATTCCTTCCCTTCTGCGGCCTGTGGATCTGGCGCCAGCGTTACCGCCGCGGGCTGCCCTCGCTGGCGGGTGTTGTGCTGGCATCGATTATCTTTTTCGCCATGCTGACTCCGTGGGTGGTTCGCAACTACGAGGTATTTGGACGCTTCGTCTTCCTGCGCGACGAC
Organism: uncultured Acidobacteriota bacterium; assembly: GCA_963719865.1. GTDB lineage: Bacteria > Acidobacteriota > Terriglobia > Terriglobales > Acidobacteriaceae > Sulfotelmatobacter. Next base: position 212,585 of record CAVRDS010000069.1, read on the forward strand.
TTCGGCCCGCAACTTCGCCTGGGCAACGGTCCCTATGCGGACGGCATGTTGATGGCCTACCTTCAGCCCAATCTCAACAAGCTGGAGCTGGAAAAGTTTGAGCGTATGGGCGAGCTCGCGTACGCAGATGCGTGCAAGCGCCAGGTCTTCGATTGGATCCGCGCGCATCCGGCTCGCTTTGCCGTGATCAGTCTGAAGCGCTTGTTCTATTACTGGAACGGAGTGCCGCGAGCCACCAGCAGCCTCGCCCCCGTCGACTTCCGCACATCAGGATTCCTGGCAACGTCTGTGCTCGCACTGTGGGGATTGGCCCGCGCACTGCGTGAGAAGCGGCCAGCAGCGTGGCTTTTCGCGGGGCTGGTCGCCTTCTATCCGGCGATTTATTACTTCGTCTACCCGCACGCGCGCTACCGCCATCCCATCGAGCCGGAGCTCGTGATCCTGATTGTCTTCCTGCTTTCCGAAGCGCGATGGAAGAAGGCGACTGCAGAAGTAAGAAGTGAGAATGCAGAAGTAAGAGACATAGCCACGTGACTCGCGAGTAGACTTCTGACTTCTGCATTCTGACTTCTTACTTCTGACTTCATGCCGTGAGACAATGCCAAGTTCCGAATACGCGCTATGAATCTCTCGGTCGTCATCATCACATTCAACGAGGAAGCCAACATCGGCCGCACGCTGGCCAGCGTCGAACCGCTGGTCGCCGACGGCAAGGGAGAGATCATCGTCGTCGACGCGGGCTCAACCGACCGCACGGTGGAGATCGCGAAATCCCACGGCGCGAAAGTCTTCGTCGAAGAGTGGAAGGGCTACGCCGCGCAGAAAAATTCCGCCATCGATAAAGCACACTGGGCTTGGGTCTTGAGCCTCGACGCAGATGAGGAACTGAGTCCGGAGTTGGCAGCGCACGTGCGACGGGCAATGACCGACGAGGCGAATGGACCCTTCGAGTGGAACGTTGCGCCTAGGTTCAATGTTCCTTACGAAGACCTCCGAACGGACGTGGGGCCGTTGCCACAGGCTTTTTGGATCTCGCGGAAGAATTATTTCCTGGGTCGCTGGGTACGGCATGGAGGCTTTTATCCTGACCGAAAGCTCCGCCTCTTCGCCCGGGGCAACGCACTCTTCGATGAAAGGCGGAGCGTGCATGAAGACATCCAGACGACGTGGCGCACGGCCGTGGTCACGGTCGGTGCCCTCATCCACCATTCCTACCCCACCCTGTCCGACTACATCGAGCACATGAACCGCTACTCGTCGCTGGGTGCGGAGATGGTTGTGGCCAAGGGAGAGATCGGTTTCAGCGTGACCAACATCGTGCTGCGGCCACTCTTCACCTTCATCTACAACTATTTTTTTCGCCTCGGATTCCTCGACGGCCGCGAGGGACTGCTGCTGCACTTCTATCACGCTGTCTATGTTTCGTGGAAGTACGCCAAGGCGTGGGAACTCTCGCGGCAGAAAAATACCTTGTCATCCTGAGCGGAGTGACTGCTTCGCGAAGGCGAAGCCGTCACGGAGTCGAAGGACCCCTTTCACTTCCATGGTGCTCGCGGCTTGTTGAGGAATTCTTGTGGGGACGGGTGAACGCGGGCGCCGAGCGTGGAGCTAGCGCGCGGGGCCGTCGGCGCGGTATGGGTCCTTTGACGAAGCGGAAGGTTCGCATTCGCGAGCCTTCCGCTTCGCCCAGGATGACATTTGGCATGGCAGACCGACCGGTCGTTCCGTGCGCACTAAAACTGCCTTGCTCCAACCGCACTCGCTTCCCTATCATCAGAACTAGATCACTGGGGAGCGCATGGAAAAGAAGCCGTCTCATCAGATCAACCCGCAGTTCAACCCGGCCAACGCGAAGTCCAATCCGCCGCAAGTCGCTGACAGTCCTGCCGCCGATGTTTTTGAGAACCGCGATCCTTCCGAAGCGGAAAAGAAATGGGCAGAGACCACGCTGGCCTCGACGCTCGAGAAAGCTCCCGAGCGACCGATCGGCGCGCCCACCGGCGTGAACGTGGACGAGCACGGGGACGCGCGCTTCACCACCATCTCCGGCGTTCCGATTCGCAGACTCTACACGCAGGCCGATTTGCCGGCGGACTGGAGCGAGGAAAATTATCTGGGCTATCCCGGCGAACCGCCCTTCACGCGCGGCATTCACGCCACCGGATATCGCGGCAAGCTTTACACCATGCGGCAATTCTCGGGCTTCGCGTCGCCGGAAGAAACCAACCAGCGCTACAAATATTTGCTGGAGCACGGCGGCAGCGGACTTTCCGTCGCCTTCGATCTGCCCACGCTGATGGGCTACGACTCGGACCACCCCGCGAGCGAGGGCGAAGTCGGCAAGTGCGGCGTCGCCATCGATTCGCTCGAGGACATGGAAATTCTTTTTAACGGCATCGATTTGGAGAAAACCACTGTATCGATGACCATCAATTCACCGGCATCGGTGCTGTGGGCGATGTACCTGGTAGTCGCGGAGAAGCAAGGCGCGGACTGGAAAAAGATTTCCGGCACGATTCAGAACGACATTCTCAAGGAATACATTGCGCAGAAGGAATACATATATCCGCCGGCGCCCTCGATGCGGCTGGTGATCGACACTTTTGAATTCGGCTCGAAGTTCACGCCGCGCTTCAACACCATCTCGATCAGCGGCTATCACATTCGCGAGGCGGGATCGACGGCGCTGCAGGAACTGGCGTTCACCTTATATGACGGCGTCGAGTACGTGGAGTGGGCGCGGCGCCGCGGCCTGGATGTGGACGAGTTTGGCCCGCGACTTAGCTTCTTCTTCAACGCGCACAACGATTTCTTCGAAGAGATTGCGAAATACCGAGCCGCCCGCAAGATCTGGTATCGCGTGATGAAAGACCGCTTCGGCGCGAAGAACCAGCGCACCTGGCTGATGCGCTTCCATACCCAGACCGCCGGCGTTTCGCTGCCCGCGCAGCAACCGATGAACAACATTGCCCGCGTCGCGCTGCAGGCTCTGGCCGCGGTGCTCGGTGGCACGCAATCGCTGCACACGGATTCCTATGACGAAGCGCTGGCTCTTCCTACCGAAGAAGCGGCGCGCATCGCGCTGCGCACACAGCAGATCATCGCCTATGAATCGGGCGTGACGCAGACGGTGGATCCGCTGGGCGGGTCCTATTTTTTAGAAACCTTAACGCTAGCTATGGAAAATGGCGCCTTCGATTATTTCGGCAAGCTCGACGCCATGGGAGGTATGGTGAAGGCGATCGAGCGCGGCTATCCGCAGAAGGAAATCGCCGAGGCGTCGTACCAGTACCAGCGCGCGGCCGAGGCCCGCGAGAAAGTGATCGTCGGCGTCAACGAGTTTGCCATCGAAGAGGAATCGCCGAACATTCTCTACATCGATGAAAGCGTGGCTCGCCAGCAGTCGGCGAAGTTGAAGACGCTGCGCGCGCGCCGCTCGAATGAGACAGTCCAGCGCGCGCTCGATGCGCTGAAGAAAGCGGCCGCCCTCGAACCGAAGGCGGGACTGAACGGCAACGTTTCTTCCGCGAACACCATGCCCTACATGGTGGACGCAGTCCGCGCCTACGCCACCGTGGGCGAGATCTGCGAAGCCCTGCGGCAGGTGTACGGAACGTACACCGAAGTCAGCATCACGTAGATTTCGACCATGCAATCGACGGTGACCTTGCCCGGGATTGAGCTGTTGGAACAATTTCCCTTAACGGCTAAAGCCGCCTGAATGGGGCAGCACTTGGCGGCACGACTAAAAGCCGTGCCCTTCCCAGACCCATTTTTGAAACAAGCTCTGAGGTCACGTAAACATTCAACTCCGCTTGGCTGAGACGCAACTAATGCCGCGTGACGGTCGTAACCTCGATATACCTTCGCACGCTGGAGTCTGGACGCCGTCTGTCGAAGTGCCCAGTAATGGCATTGCTGTCTCATCGGCAGGGCTGGTCATTGGCTGTTCTTCTCGCGTTTTTTCCGTGTCTTTTCTATGCCAGCAGCACCAGTGACAATCCGCTCACCACGTATCACACGGGCACGTCGGAGGTGCGGATCTCGTTTTTCGCCACCGACGAGCGCAACCGTCCGGTGAAAGATTTAAGCAAGGACGATTTTGCCATCGTCGACGACGATATAGTTATTCGCGATTTTCGCAGTTTGGCGCGGGCCAGCGACGCCGCGCTTGATCTGGTGCTTCTGGTTGACGACAGCGAATCGATTGCGCCGCGATTTCAGGAAGTACAGCAGGACATTCTGCAGCTGATCTCGTCCGATTCGCTTTCGGCCGACGATCGCGTCTCGGTTGTCACTTTTGCCGGGATGCGTCCCACAATCTTCTGCGTGCAGGACTGCCGCGCGCCAGCCACCAGGCAGAAATTATTGGCGGCGAAGGCCGAGGGCGCGACTCCGCTATTCGACGCGGTCAATTACACGGCGCGCCTGGTGACGAGCCAGCGAGCGCCCGCCGCGCGCCAAGTGGTGATTCTATTTTCCGACGGGCATGACACCATCAGCATGGCCTCCTATCGCGCTGCGCTGGATGCGATGATCGCCAGCGGGGCCTTGCTCTATGCCGTGAACGTCGATCGCTCGAAAGATTCTTCTCCGCAAGGCAGCCGCACGCTGCAACAGATGGCGGAATCGACCGGAGGACGATCTTTTCAGCTACCCGATCATGCGGTGGATCTTGTGCAAGCCGTGCTGGCCGACTTGCACGCTTCTTACATTGTCACGTACCAGTTACCCAACCGTACCGCGGGATTTCATTCGCTCCGTATTCTTCCCAAACATAACTTGAACCTGCACTTTCACTGCCGGAAAGGATACAACTATGACGACGAAGACCGCTGAGACGAAATGCGCCCGCTACGGAATGTGGCTCGCTCTGATGGTTTGCTTGGGCTCGACTTGCCTGGTACCCAGCGCCTGGGCCGGAGTCTATCAACACGGCTCCGTGGTGAGAATGCGCATGACGGACTGCCTGCCCGCGCATCATGGATTCATTATGGCGATGGGCGGCGGTCCCACAGCGCAGATGGGCCCCGAAGTTTGCCCGGAATACACGCTGGTGTCGGACAAGGTCGTGTTTGTGATCGTGGGCCGGTCGTCGGATCAACTGATTCCGCTGGCCGATGAAATCGACTTCCGCCTGCACAACAACGAAATGGAGGTGCGGGTCGACGATGCCCGCCGCGAAAACAAGTTCGGGATCAAGGAAATGATTTTGCGAACCGAGTGGGACATGTTGCAGAAGCATATTACGGATCAGTTGAACTCCTCCGGACATTCAGCCGACCGCGACATGGATCTGCGAAGCCGGGAGTAGTAGTTCTGGCTTGCACTGGAGTTGTAGATGACAACCTAGCGGCTACCAAGCCGAAGTGCTCATCGAGTATGGGTAGTCGGCGATCCAAGAGAACCGACTTCAGGAATAAATGATGCGGTTCCATGTCCAGCCCTTTCGGAGCTATGACCGTCGGCTCTTGTGAGGGAGGCCTAGCGCAATTTGCCGGCCAGCGGTTGGCCCACATCGAGATTGCCTCCTATGGTAACAGTCGGGCAGCCGAAGTCATAGCCCTCCCATAAGTGGTCAGGAACATCCGCCCACATTCGACGGGGCGCAAAGCTGCTCGCCCTGCCAGAACTGCACTGGCCTTCAAGAGGTCGCGCCTGCGCAAAATTGCACCTCCTCAGATTCAGATCGCGGTGTGGTCAAATGCCATGATGAAGGTTGGGGCGCAGAGTGAGTGAGCCGTCATCGTTCAGCGTCTGGTGACAGGCCCAACGCACCGGATAGCGCATGCCCTTCACCTCGATCTCCGCTTTGAGCTTCAATCCTTCCCATTTGGTTCCTTTGGGCAGCACAAATTGCGCCTGGCGGATTTTTCCGGGCAAAGGATACCCGGCATCCAAGCAGCCGCTCTTCAGCGCTCTTCCATCCTGACTCTCGACGGTGATGCGCAGAACGCCCGGAACACCGGCGATGCCGTCATTGGCGAAGCCGATAATCAGCCCGACGTAACCCTCGTCTTCGTAGCTCCAGGTGAATGACGGCCTGACGTTGTAGCCAATTCGGCGATTGATTCGATCGAACGCTGCCGGATATACCTGGTAGTAGGTGGCCAAGTTCTGGGCGCTTATTTGATGGAAGTTCCAAAGCGACCAGTAATTCGCTCCAATATCCATCACATGGGCAATCATGTTTTCCGCCGGCGAAATTCCCTCGTGCGCGGCCGCCGCGTCGGGAGGCTTTCCCGGGAGCCCCTGTTCCAGCAACGCAGCGATCCAGGGCGGGCGATTGCTGAGCGCCTCAATTTGCTCGTTCTCAATGAAGATGGTGTCACTGCGAATCCAGTTGTTGCTGCGCACCGTGCGGTCAAGGAGTTCGGAATTGCCAACCCGGCTGTAGTCCGGCTGCGTATTGGTCAATAAAGGAGTCTTGGTGAAGTGCTCGAGCTGAACTTCGAGCATGTTGATCCATGTCCGCTCGGCGGTCTGATAGTCAGGAAAGGGATTGTTGGCGAAGGGCCAGGTGTGACCTTCGCCCCAGAATCCGTACATGAAGGTATCGATGAACTCGACCTGCGGATTTCCGTCGAATTCCGCGGCTAATGCCCCAACCAAATCTTTAAAGGCCTGCTGAAAGAATGGATCGTCGAATCGCGGCTGATACTTCCCGTGTGGATTCCGCAGATACCTTTCCGCCTCCCGGCTGTTCTCCTTGTCGCTCAACACCAAATCGACCTTCGGTACCTTGTCGAGAACAAAATCAGGGAGGGCAGCTTCGTGGGTATAGTCGGGCGCGCTCATTTGCACGCGCAGGCCGATGCGCTTGTTATTTTTCTTTGCCAGATCAAAGACGAGCTTGATGTAATCGGGCAATTCGAGGCGTCCGGGCCGCGGCTGGACTTCTCGCCAGGTCGGCCGTATGTAGAGTTGCTGCCCCAGCGGGAATCGAACCAGATCCTCAATCGCCTGAGGGATGTTGTCCGATTTGATTTCCTCGGTACCCATATCGGCCGTGATGTAGGTGATCAGCCCTTTGCCATAGTTCGGCACGACTTCTTCCGACGGAGTCGTGGTCATCACCACGTCATCGGTGGGTATGACGGCGTCAGGTGGATATTGCGGGAAAGGACCCTGATTCAGGCGATCGGTCACCGTGGGGCCAGAACCGAAATCGTATTTTGCCCAGTTGTGAGCGGGGACGAATGCGTGCGCTGTGCTGGTTCCGAGTTCCGCTGCGACGGCCAGTGCAACACCGCTTTTGAGAAAGTCTCTGCGCTGCATCGAAGTCATGTCCTCCTTCGGTTAGGAATTCCTGGTCCCGACGCCGCTAGTGACGTGCCCGGGCCAATGCTTATTCGGCGAAATCGCAGAGGTCGTCAAATCCGATCAGCGGTCGGTTGGCTCTACGAAGCGTCGATTGTCGGTAAGGTTCGAGTGCGCTTTTAAATTGCCGGAGACCTTGACGGAGAAATTCTTTTCGGCCGGTACACCGTCGACTCCGTCCACGGTGAGGCGGATCGTGAACTCCCCCGCGTTGGTGTACGCATGAGATAGCTTGCGGCCATCCGCGCTCGTGCCGTCGCCGAGGTCCCAGTGATAAGCAACGGCGGGCACATCGCCAGCTTCGGCCTGCGCCGAAAGATTAATCGTCTCACCGGTATTGGCCGTCGCGGGCACCTGCGCCGTTACGGTTGGGGCAGCTTCGGCAACGCTTGTGTCAATCAGCTTGATCATCCTCACCGACTGGGGCGACTGGTTCTGCAGTCCCAGTGCGTCACCCTCGAGCGGAACCGTCTCATTCTGGTTGAGCACATCCGTCGCTGCAAATGTGTGGCCGGCAGGCAGGCCGAGGTCCGCCAGGCTTAGCCTGTGCGAGCGCGCCGTGTTCGTCCAATTGAAGACCGTCAGTATGGCCTGCCGTTGATCTTCCCGGAGCAAGAAAATACTGGGCTGTCCATCCTCCGGTTCGTAGGTCATCAGGTCTAACGGCGTGGACGCGCGGCCGACTCTGGCCATATTCAGCAAATCTCGATTTTCAACCAGCGCCAGCCGATCCTTCTGTGAGCCCAGCACCGGCATGTCATCGCCAATCTCATACATTCCGCCGGATACTGCGGAGAGCGCGATCGACGCCTCGGCCGCAGCCAGCGTAATCGAAGACCGTTCGTGGGCATGCTCCATAAGATGGGTTGCGGTGACGTTGAAGGCGTCCGGATCATTGACGAAGAAATTGCGGTGCATGTAGAAGCGGGCAGCGATGCCGGAGGCGGCATTCCTCGTCCTCTCAAAACTGTGGCCCGTATCCGCGGAGATCCGGCCCGTATCGACCAGCCCCACGGGGTTGAGCATGGGACTTCCGTCTTTGTCGAGGACCACATCATCGCCCACGGTGTCACGGATGACCTGGAGTCCGATGCGCTGTGCTTCCAGAGTGGTCGTATTGGGCCGGTAGCGGTAGCCCTCGATAGCCGTAGTATCCATGAAGTCCAGTTTGATGAAGCGGACTCCCCATTCGCGGACCAGTGTCCTGTAGGTCTGGCGCAGATATTCCTGCGCTCCGGGATGGGTTGTGTCCAGCGCGTACAGTATGTCCGTCTTCTGGTTCCAGACGTCGCCAATGGGAATCGGTTCGCCCTTAGCATTGTGCACCAGCCAATCCTTGTGGTGCTCGTAGACCCAAGCCCGGCTTGTCACCTCAAACGGTGCGGTCCATACGCCGAACGTCAGGCCCTCTCCAGTGAGGTGATGCCCGACAAACCGCATGCCATCTGGAAATTGCGTCGCATTCGCAGTTGTAAATTCTCCGCGAGCATACTGATAACCTTCATCCACTTGGAAATACTTATACCCTAATGGCTTCAGATGTTCGGCTTGCCAGTCGCCGTTGGTCAGGGTTTCGCCTTCGTTTATTGCGCCATAGTAGACGGTCCAACTCCACCAACCGATGGGAGTCTCACAAGAAACGCGCGCATGGTGCAGACGACGAACCGCTTCACCGTAGGCTAGCAATTGCTGGTGATAATTCGGCCCGGTCTGAAACATCAATCGCTCTGAAACCATGTCTTCCCCGGGCTTAAGAGGAAGGCTCAATTCGACCTGGTCGCTCGCGGGAGAATCTTTTAGATCGAAGTCCTTCTGGATTTCTGTGGTTCCGGTGGATTCAACGCTATAGGACGCGATCTTGGCTTGTGCTCCCGTGCCCTCAGCTTGCAGGTGCAGGAGGGTCAGAAATCGGTCTGAGGTGAGAGCGCCAAGAAATAAGCTCTGTTTGCTGTCGCGGTTGTAGATGAGTTGGCTGCCTGCACCGCGATGCATCCCGCCGGGCGCGCCCCCGAGGTCGTAGAGAGCGAGGTCCGGCCAATCTTCGCTGAAACTGTCAGAGAGAACCCGGTCGGCCGATTGAGCACCGCCGAGATCGACGATCGGCTCACCCATGGCCTCAACGCTGCGAATGGCCTGAACCGCTACTTCCCTGCCCGCGCCGTTTCTCACCTTTACCTGGACAGTGCCGTACGGGCGCTGTTTGTAAATCTGCAGCACGTAAACCAGATCGGGTTTCCCGTCCAGTCCGCTGCAAGTGACGGTCACCTGTCGGCCGGGGCCGAGATCATCTTCGAAAGTAGACTCCGAAGCCTCATGTCGCGGGTAATCGCTCGAGTGAAGCCACTGGTGGTCAACCTGTGCCGCCACATGCGACTTGAGCACGGGCTGGCCGCCGTGCAAAGACAGTTGGTACGATCCCTCCTGCGCGTTGACGATCAGGGACAGCGCGTCGTTCGTCAGCTGCTGGGCCGCACACGGCAGCGCGGGCATCAGCGTGCCAGCGGTAATGGCTAGTCCAACTCTGAAAACCAGTCTTCGAATTTTTTTCGACACAGCAGCAATCTCCCAATGTGTGTTTCTCATCTCAGCAGGAACTCATACTCTACCGATGAGGTGATGGGGTCAAGCTTGACTGCGAAGCAGTCAAAACAGTTCTCTACTCTGCTCAAGAATCTATAATGCGAAAGCGATGGATGCGAAACCTAATCCCGTTGGGACCGATCGCCCCACGCTGGCCCAGGGGCCGAATGAATATCTGCGAAGCATCGCGCAACGAAATCGCAGCGGCGCGGCTGTCGGCAGTTACGCAGTTTGCTCTGCGCACCCCGCAGTGCTCGATGCCGCCATCCAGCAAGCGCTCGCAGACGGCAACTGTCTCCACGTGGAGTCCACATCCAGCCAGGTGAACCAGTTTGGCGGATATACGGGTATGAAGCCGCAGCAGTTCGCGGATTCAATTCGCGCCACCGCCGCCGCAGCGGGATTGCCGGCGGCTCGGGTTCTGCTCGGAGCCGACCACCTGGGGCCATTTGCATGGTGCAGTGGAGCCGCGGATACTGCCATGGCGAAGGCCTGCGATCTGGCCCGTCTGTGCGTTCATGCGGGATATCAGAAGATCCACCTGGACACCAGCATGCCGTGTGCTGACGACGCAAAGATTATCGATGAGAAGACGGTCGCAGAACGCGCTGCCATTTTGTGCCGAGCTACAGAGCAAGCTTGCGACGCAATGCCGACTGGTTGGCCGCGACCGCTTTACGTCATCGGGACGGAGGTCCCGGCTCCGGGCGGAGAAGTGGCAGAGGGGGAATGTCCAGCCCCGACGACGGTCGAAGATGTGCATCGCACTTTGGACGTCTTCCACTCCGCGTTCCGAGCGCATGGCCTGTTGGCCGCTTGGGAGAACGTGGTCGGGTTGGTCGTTCAACCTGCCGTGGAATTCGGCGACACCAGGGTTTTCGACTACGATCGCCAGAAAGTACATTCGCTATCGGCAGCATTGCCGGCAAGTCCATCGCTTGTCTATGAGGCCCATTCCACCGATTACCAGTCTCCTGCCGCTCTAGCAGAGATGGTGGAGGACCATTTCGCAATTTTGAAGGTTGGCCCCTGGCTTACGTTCGCGTATCGGGAAGCAATCTTTGCACTGAGCAGCATAGAGCGCGAGATCCTTGGCCATAAGCGCGAAGTGAAATTGTCGCAAGTGCGGGAGGCACTGGACTCCGAGATGCTGCGCAATCCGGCGTACTGGCGTTCGTACTACCGCGGCGACGACGACGAATTGCGCCTCTCGCGTGCCTTCAGTTTCAGCGATCGCTGTCGTTATTACTGGCCCCAGCCGTCCGTACAAGAAGAAGTAAAACGCCTGCTGCAGAATCTCGACCGTTTTTCATGCCCGCTGACGCTGCTCAGCCAATATCTGCCGATCGAGTACGAGGCGATTCGCGAGGACGCGCTGGAGAATGATGCTGCGGCTATCATCGGTCACTACATTCGACGGGTGCTTCGATTTTATGCTGCGGCCTGCGGCAATCGCGTGACTACGCGAGTATTCGACTGATTCGTAGCGCTTTCAGTTGCGCAATCTTGCGCGCTATGTGCACCGTGTTTCGGCAGGTCACCGAGCACGCCTCACAGGCGCGACACGCCTCCAGTCCTCGGCCCGGAGCGGTAGACGCCAGCATCTCGCGCGCCATGGCGACATTTCGGTATTGCACCGCATACGTGTGGGATCTCATCAACCGAGGTATATCGACCTGCTTCGGGCAATCCTTGCGGCATTCGCCGCACTGCTGGCAAAACTCTGCTTCGGCCAGGAACGCCTTATCGGCCAAGAACTTTTCTTCTTCCTGCGTATAGGCCAAGTTTCGCGCCACAGAAAAATCTTGTTCGAGATGTTCGTAGGTGCTGAAACCCGGTATGGCCGTGGTCACGAACTCGTGATTCAGCGCCCACTTCAACAGCGCGGTTTGGCTCGCCGTCGGCAATTCTTTGGGAAGCTTCGCGTCCGGCTTAACCGTTCCTCCGGCCTGGGTTTTCATCGCAACAATTCCCATTCCGCTCTTGGCGGCTTTCTCGATCGTAGAGAGGATTTCCGTGTCGTGCGCCATCGTGTAATTCAGCATCACCAGCGCGACGTCAAACAGGCCCAGACGTGTCGCTTCGCTCAAGACGTTCACGGTGGTGTGTGTCGATAGCCCGATGAATCTTGTCTTGCCCTCTTTCTTCAGGCTCTGCAGCGCCTCGATCGGTCCTTCTGCCCGTGCTTCGTTTACAGAATCCACGGAGTGATGGTAAAGAATGTCGACGTGGTCCATCTGCAGCCTTCTTAAGCTTGCTTCCACGCCCTCGATGAACTGTCGCTTGGCTCGGGCCGCGTTTTGTGAACTCTTCCGCGACGGCTGCTTGGTCGAGATCACAACCTTGTCACGCACGCCCATCTCTTTAATCACTTGTCCTACCATCTCCTCGTTGCGCCCATTCTGGTAACCTGCCGCCGTATCAAAGTGTCGTATGCCCAGCTCATACGCGCGGCGCAGCAGTCCCGGCACGTCGGCATTCATCACTCCCATGCTGACCACCGGTAGAATCAGGCCGGTCTTTCCCAGCGTGCGCTGCAACACGGGCGAGGCTGAAGTCTCGAGGTCTGCGCTCGCCAGCAGCAGGTTCGTCTTGGCTAACACGTTCGCCGTTCCCGCCCACAGAATCGGTTTCACGATGAATTCCCGGCGATTCCAGTTTCCGTCGCTTTTCATGGCTCACTCCTGAAATCAGATTTCACAGCTTCACGACTGCGTTCAAGTTCGTTACAGAAGGCTCCGCGCCACCGCCTTCAAAATCTCGGCGCCGTTCTCTGGCGGATTCAACAGCGCAATGACATAGCGCCCTTGCGTGCGCGCGATCAGACGTCCCTCGTAGTTATTTCTTGCTCGGATTCCACCTTCTCCCAACTCGGGTGCGGAAGCACACTCACCGCTTTGCTTGAAATACTTCGCGAGTTGTTCCGATCGCGACTTGGCGTCTTGCGCGTTGTTCGCCACCGAAACTACGAGTTTGCTTTCCTGCTTGGCTTGCGCGTAGGCCACGATGTACGCCGGTGCCAGAAACGCATGCCCCAACGGATCCTTCCGTACATATTGTTCGGAATGAGGAACCCGATGTTCCCGGGGAAGCCGTTCCAGCAGTGCCGGCAGCGTACGCGTCCCGCCGATTCGTCCGGAGAGAACCCGCGCAAATTGATCGAGCAAAGCATTCGCGTTGGCACCGGAACCGGAAAGCTTCACGTAATAGCGGCCCTGCAGGAAGTTCAGGACTCCCTGATCTCGATATCCCTCGGCACCGATCGCCACGAATTTGTAAGTCGGCGAGCGCTCCGCCGCGTAAATGCCAAACGCATTCTCGGTCGCGCTCATGTCGTAGATGTCGACGGCGAGCTCTGCCGCGCCGCTCTTGAAATCCTGATGCAGCAGGCTCTTGAAGTCATAGAGGAGATAGATATCCGCCCCACCGTCAATCTGCTGATAAAGACTGTCTGGGTTATAGAACGAAGGCGGGGCCTGCGCACTCGCGTGGGCCGGAAGAGGTTCGCGCAGCAGATTGGCAAATTGCTGCTGCGACGCATCCGCGGGTCGCGTAGCAGAGCCGCTATTGTGGGATGCTGAACTCTGCGCCTGGGCTGTTGCCAGCGTCAGCGCGGCAGCGATCAGCACGGTAGTCCATTTCGTCCACAGTTTCATTCTGACTTCCTCGACTTTCATCGAGTGCAGCGGATCAAGATCACAAAGTCTTGATCAGCGTTCGAACTTTTTCGAACTCGTACGTCCCCAGCCCGCGATTGGCCGCCATCTTGAGATAAGGCAGTGAGGATGCATCCAGATTCCAGTACGCCTTCGCCACATAAGCATCCAGAGCAACCGGATCAGTTCCGGCGACGAGCGTCTTCTTCAGCAGCACATCCTGCAGATTGCCTCCGGTCGGGCCATTGCGGACGAGGATCCGGTAACAGTCGATGACGGTCAGAGTCGGGCGCACAAAGTCGGCCAGGTCCACGAGGCTTTCGTGAATCTTCTGATGCAGCTGATGACGCGGCCCACCGAGCATGCCATACCAGTTCTTCATGCCAAGCGTGGTGCCGGTCAGGCTGTGGTGCTTGGCGATCGGGATATTGATGACTTTGTCGACGTTCAGAAATAGATCGAGAACCGGCCAAGCGCGCAGAATTTCTCCCTGGAGATCCACTTCCTTAAACATCGACGGATCGGGAAGGCGGACTTCAGCTCCCGCCTGCTGCGCTGCCTCGGCAATGCCGGATCGTTGAAAACAGCGGCGTGGATCGTTGCAGCTTACGTCGGTGACGATGACTCGCTTGGCCCCCGCGTTCCAGCACTGGCGGATAATTTCAGCCACGACGTCGGGATTGGTATTGGCCGCCTGCTCGGGAGTGCGATCCCATCCGATGTTGGGTTTCACCAGGACGATGTCGCCGCGCGCAATGAAGCGGCGGATTCCTCCGAGCTCTTCAATTGCCTGGTGCGCCAATTGCGCAGGATCATCGCCGGTGATGATTACCATCTCAGGGAGCTGAGGATCGGCCGCCACAGTGTGGCCGCGCTTCGCGGCCAGCGCTAGCGCGGGCTCAGGACGCCAACTACGTTGGTTCAGCCAAAGCCCTAGCCCAGCTGCACCGGCACTGGCCCCAGCGACTCGCAGTAGCTTGACCAATGCGTCGCGACGGCTTAGATGGATAGCTTCAGGTTGCATGAAAACTCCACGTCAACGATCCAAACATCTGTCAGAGCCAATTTCGTCAGATCCAAATTTCGTCAGATCTAATTTCTGTCAGTCGCTGCGCAAGAGTTGTACCAACTCTCATCCCTTCCTCCGATTCAACAGGATCTGGTTAGTGCGCGACCGGCTTTCGCCCACGCTGGTCACGTACACCGCGGGACGGTCCTGCACGGGGCAGGCGTATTCACAGGCGCCACATCCGACGCAGCGCGACGGGTCAAGATAAGGCTGCTTCACTTCCTTCGGGTTGCCCGCCGCATCGATCACCTCCGCCGGTCGAAGGTAGATTGCCTTGGGCGACGTCGGACACCATTCCTCGCACACGATGCAATCCGTCGCCATCGCCCAAGGCAAGCACCGGCCACGATCGTAAAAAGCCGTTCCGAGGCGGACCGGCTTGTCAGTGCGTCCCACGTCGACGGACCAGCCCTTGTCTTTCTCCCGGATCTCCCAGATCGCTCCAGTGGGACAGACCTGCGAGCACAACACACAACTGGTTTCGCAGTAGCCGATGCGCGGTACCAGGATGGGTGTCCACAGACCTTCGATCCCAGCCTCTGAGAATGCGGGATGCAGGGCGTCATTCGGGCAGACCTTCATGCACTCGCCGCAGCGAATGCAGCGGGAGAGAAAGTACTCTTCATCAAGCGCTCCAGGAGGACGCAGCAGGCGTTCATGGTGCTCCGCGGCAAATCCGGAAGTGCTGCGTGCCAGCGGAACCAGGGCAGCGCCCGCCGCCAGTCCGGTCAGGACTTTCCGCCTCTGCAGGTTTGCACCCACGGCTTCTTGTCCGGGAAAAAACTGGAACCGTAACCCGTGCTCCGGACACTCATCCACGCAATTCAGACACAGATGGCACTCGGACTGATGCCAAGGCACGCCACCGATCGGGTCGTCGCCGCCCTGGCAGCGCAGAAGACAGCGATTGCAATCCTTGCAATGCTCGGGATTCTTGACCAGTCCAAGCACGGACCAGCGCGACACGATGCCCAGCAACGCGCCCAGCGGGCAGAGTGCGCGGCACCAGAACCGGGTGACGCGGAAATTCAATGCAATGAGGAAGAGAAAGATCAGCCCCAGCCAGATTCCCATACGGAAATAGGGCTGCTTAAAGCTCAGCAGCAGCAGGCCCAGGATGAAGTGCAACCCGCTGCCGATGCTCTGGACGAATCCATAACGGCTGTGCTCGAGTAGGCTCAACGATCCGCGCAGGGCATAGTTGGTCGCGGGCAGGATTGACAAGCCGATGGATCGAACTAATAAAGAGAACGGGTCCAGCCAGCCGACAATGCCCGTGCCGAATATCGCTGCGGCTAAAGAGGCGATGAGCAAGTAATACTTAGTCGTCAGCCAGCGTTTGTAGCGGTTCGAGTCAATGAGTTGTTTCCCGCGTTTGCGCTCCGATTTGAAGCTACTGAAAAAGTGATGAATCGACCCGAGAGGACAGATCCATCCGCAGAAAAAGCGGCCTAGAAACATGGTGGGGATCAGAACCACCAGGCTCCACAGCAAGCCGCGGTATAGCGCATGGCTAGCCAGCGCGTTCGAAATTGCCACCAGCGGATCAAGCTGGAAAAAGAAAGAAACGGGATAAGGCAGACGGATTTCGCTGTTGGAAGCCGTCAGTGAGCCTCGGAACTCGGTACGCACCAGAAGCAGCAGAAAGAAAAAGAAAAAAATGATTTGCGAGAGCGTCCGTAGCTTGGTTGGTTTTGGAAAACGCAAGGCTACCTTCGTGCCCGGCTGGGCCGCTAATCACCAGCCGAATTGCTGGCGAAGTTACGCACCCATTCTTCAATCCTTGCGTGCTATGTTTCCGTGACTCGAATCACGCGTCATCGTGTTTCCCGGCGCACCGTCGAGCTAATGGGTTTTCCTTCGATGATGGCATCGTAGAACTACTGGACCGCAGCTCGGCGCACCTTGGGAGTGACGCACACGAATACGCTGCAGGCAAAGCCTGCATTCGCGGCGGATGATTAGCCGCGGGACCTGACCACGTTTCCCGTCCGTTTCGTTACTGAGCCTGCTTTAGGCAGGTTCCTTTCCGTTCCGCTGGCCGGTGGGCTCTCAGCGTCACCTTCGTTGGAAGAATAGAGAAACTCTTCGATTTCCTCGATTCTTTCGCTGGCGTCAAGGTAGCCAATCTCGATGAGGCTTCGCGTGTAGCTGGGCGTGAACAGCAAATAACTCATCAGATCGGCCGAGGAAGCCGCGTCTCGTCCCAAACTGGATACAAAGTAATGAATCAGCGCCGGCATGTCCCGCTGGTGTTGCCCCGCCAGATCTGACAAGTTCACCGAAGGCGTGATGACGAGGGTCCGCAATGGCCGTATCTTTTCATGTCCTTCAATACCAAGCTGCTTGATGTGGCCATCGTTGAGCAACTGATTCAAATGCTCCAGGTGCTCGATGTCAGTTGCGAGATGGTCCAGAAATATAACGTTCAAGAGAACCCCCAACACCTGCGCCAGCGAAGGGCTTCTCTCATCGGTGGCTTCCTCTTGACTTTCTCTATTTCCGCAGCGGACGCCGATCGCGAAAACCTTTTCCG
Organism: uncultured Acidobacteriota bacterium; assembly: GCA_963719865.1. Classification (GTDB taxonomy): domain Bacteria; phylum Acidobacteriota; class Terriglobia; order Terriglobales; family Acidobacteriaceae; genus Sulfotelmatobacter. The sequence continues at coordinate 229,746 of CAVRDS010000069.1, forward strand.
CCCCCAGGCGAACCACCGGGCTGAGCGGCTGTTGCAGGCGTAAACAACCATCCCCGAAGAAGGCGGACCCGCGCGGGGTTTTGAGCTTTACCGGCTGGAATAGCATAGGAATCGCCGAAGACGCGCAAACGTGGTCGACCGTAATCTTCGTGGCCACCGTCACCACCCGGACCCGCTTCCACATCGGATGGCCTCTCTTTCCCTGAATGAAAAGATAGCTTTTCCCAGAGTTATAGTTGGTCGCGGAAATCGCGAGAGCGTACAGGTTTCCGCGCTTGATGTTTTCCTGGATCCGGTCGCAGTCGAGATGCCGACGGAGAAAACCGCGGAGGGGAGTGGCATCTAACAACGATCGGGCATGGCCTCCCCCCACAATTGCTCCGAAGGAGAGATCGAGCATCCAAGTCAGGGAATTTTGCGCCTGGGATAAGAGCCCGCAGTGAAAAATCTCAGAAGGTTTGAGGGTCGCCCAAGCCTCTGCAATAAGCCGAGTTACAAGAGCAAAATCGTCGCAACCCGTGGCCAGACCAGCACCATTAATCGCTCCCGCGGAAGCGCCTCCAATGATCGGAAAAGGATTGCCCTGTGTTCGGACGCGTTTCAGCTCGCCAATGCGCTTGAGAACACCGGCTTGATAAGCACCACGAGCCCCGCCGCCCGTCATGACCAGACCGACCGCGTTTTCCATCGTCCTCCCCCTCGGAACATCCGGCACAGTCAAAGCAACCCGCGCATCCGCACTCAGTCACAGAGAGTCCATGGCTGGCTTCGTCGCGACGTCACGCAAACAAGTCCCTGCGCGGCGGTGACAGCGTCTTCCCAACTACTATGGCCCTGTGTGTAGATATGCTCCCGTCGGCGATTCCATCGCCCGCCACCGTTATTCAACTTCAATTGCTCACCCTTGACAGTGACGAGCCTCACAGCGCTGCCGGACACACGCGGTAAACAGCTGGGAAAGAAACTGGCTCGAACTTCTGCTACAGCGCCTTTAGTGAGAGTCTTATTTGGCGAGGCTGCCCGCGTAGCAGGCAGTCGGACTGCTAACGATTTTGAGAGTCAAAACCGTTTGACCGCTGCGCCTTTGTACCCGACAGGCGAGCATGGGCCGACTGGCCAATTCAACGATTCGCGGTGCTGCGGATACGTTCCGGGAACCCGACCCTGCCCTGGGCTGCAAATCCGACTCAGTTCATCAACACTTTGCCACCCGCAGCCTTGCGGACGTCAGAACGGCCGTCATCTCCGCGACAATCTCTTCGACCTGGCGGGATGTATCGACTGTGAGCACATACCGTCGCTGGTCCTGTAATTCGTACCATCTGGCATGCAATTGGGATCCAACGCCGACGGATCCATCAACGACGTGGGCGCGACCGGTTGCAAGGGATGATTCCAGGCGGACGATCTTGACCAGGGACGACTTTTGGCAGAGGCGCTTGCGTTCTGCTTCCATGAGCATCGCACACGAGACCACTACATCCCGCCACTGATAGATCCAGATGTCAATGGCAGCCGACAACGCGTCGATACGCCACATCGGACCGGCGTTGCCCGGTGAATCGCCGCGGCGGTTTGCGTCGTGGTCGCCTTTGGGTCGAAGATTCTCCGCATTGACAAATTCCCATCCCAGAGTATCTGCGAGACGCCTGCCTATGGCGTCCCTGCCTGATTCTGTGGCTCCGGTAATAATGAAGACCACGACTCACCTCCCTTTCGGAGGCGATCAATTCAAGCGACCCATCCGAGCAAACCGATTCATTCGGCGAGCAGGACTCCTGCAATTGTCAGGGCAACTACAATCACTGCCACCCAAACGATAATCGGCGCTATCCACTGGCTGATCACTTTTCACGACCGGTAGGGACTGATTCCCAGATTCCGTACTTGTTCGGTGAACTCTCGCACCACCTGCGCAAACCGCGGCCCCTCGGCTGCCGAGACCCATTCCAGGCGAAAACGCTCCTCTTCAATACCGAAATCGGCGAGCATCAGGCGGATGGCTTCCGCGCGTTTTTCGGTTTTGTAATTGCCCTCCTGGTAGTGACAATCTCCATGATGGCAGCCACAGATGAGGACGCCGTCCGCGCCCTTAGTGAAGGCGTCAATGACCAGGTTGGGATGCACCATTCCCGAGCACATGACTCGCACGATGCGGATGCTGGGCGGGTATTGGGTCCGCGAAACGCCCGCCAGATCTGCGCCGGCGTAGGAGCACCAGTTGCAACACAAGGCGATGATCAACGGCTCAAAGTTGTTGTCCATCACTCTACTCCCAAAGCAGCGTGGATCTGGGCCTCGATCTGATCGAGGGTAAATCCTCGGATGAATACGCCCTTCTTCGGACACGTGGCCTGGCAGCACCCACAGCCCTTGCAGGTGGAGTCGTTGGTTTCGACGACTTTCTTGACCGAGCCCTGCCATTTGTACTCCAGCAGGGTGATCGCTTTGTAAGGGCACGTGTCCACGCAGTAGGCGCAACCGTCGCAGCTCTCATCCACCACGTGCGAGATATTCGCTCCCAGTTCCAGGCTCTCCTGGACGAGAACCGACGCGGCTCGCGCCGACGCTGCCTGAGCCTGCAGAATGGATTCGTCGATGCCCTTCGGAGAATGGGCCAGCCCACATAAAAAGACGCCGTCCGTCATGAAGTCTACAGGGCGCAGTTTCATGTGAGCTTCGAGAAAGAATCCCTCGCTGTTGAGCGGAACTTTGAGGAACTGGGCAATCTTCCGATTGTCTTCATGAGGATGAATGCCCGCGGACAAAACTACCCAGTCGGCGGAGATCCTGATTGGCATGCCCAGAGTCTGGTCGAAGACATCGACCTGCAGCGCTTCGCAATTTCGTGACACCTCGGGCTTGCAGCCCTCGTCGTAGCGTACGAAGACCACGCCTTGCTGGCGCGCCTTGGTGTAGTAGCTCTCTTTGAACCCGTAGGTGCGGATGTCGCGGTAGAGCACGTACACGTTGGTTTCGGGAGAGACCGCCTTGATCTTTAGCGCATTCTTGATGGCGTCGGCGCAGCACACCCGCGAACAGTAGGGATGGTCAGCATCGCGCGAGCCTACGCACTGGATCATAACGACGGTCTTCGCGGCACGATTACTCTCCCGCGCCAGGAAACCATCCCCGGAAGCGAGGCGTGCTTCGAGGTCGCGCTGCGTGATTACAGCGTCATCTTGACCGTGTAGATATTCTTTCGGTCGATACTGCTTTGCGCCCGTGGCCACGATTACAACCCCGTGTGTGACCTCGGTGGCTTTCCCCTCGGCCGTGATGGTCGTCTTGAAATTGCCGATCGTGCCTTCGATCTTTTCAATGGCCGCACCGGCAAACACATGGATTCTGCAGTTCTGTTTGACCTCGTCGCGCAGGCGCGCTAATTCGTCCTGTGGTTTGTCCCCGTTGAGCAAGTAGTGGATGTGGCGCAGATTTCCGCCCAGTTCATTCTCTTTCTCGACCAGATAGGCATCAAAGCCCTGCCGTGCGAGCGTCAACGCGGCAGTCATGCCCGATAGTCCTCCGCCGATGACCAGAGCCGACTTTTCCACCCCGACCGTTTGCCGGCGGAGAGGTTCCAGTAGACGGGACTTAGCGAGTGCCATGCGCACCAGATCCTTGGATTTCTGAGTGGCTTTCTCTGGTTCGTGCATGTGCACCCACGAGCACTGGTCCCGGATGTTGGCCATCTCAAACAGGTAGGGATTGAGACCGGCCTCGGCCAGCGTGTTGCGGAACAAGGGCTCGTGGGTTCGCGGAGTGCAGGAGGCCACCACTACGCGATTCAGATGGTGTTCGGCGATCTTCTCCTTGATCCGATCCTGCGTATCGTTGGAGCAGGTATAAAGATTATTCTCCGCGTACACGACGTTGGGCAGGGTCGTCGCATACTCCACGACATCCGGTACATTGACCACGCCGGCGATATTGGTCCCGCAGTGGCAGACAAAAACTCCGATGCGCGGCTCTTCTCCATGCACATCTCGTTCGGGTGGGTAGACCTTGGGAGTGATCAACGTGCCGCGGGCTCCGCGCAACAGCGAGAGCGCCTGGGAAGCCGCCGCCGAGGCCTGCATCACAGTTTCCGGAATATCTTTGGGCTCGGCGAACGGCCCGGCCACAAAGATTCCTTCCCGCGAAGATTCCGCGGGCCGGAAGGTGGAGGTCCCGCAGAAGTTGAACTGGTTCAGCGCCACGCCGAATCGTTCGGCCAGGACTTTAACGTCTTTGGGGGGCTGCATACCCACTGATAGAACGACCAGGTCGTATTCCTGGGAAAGCTTGCAGTCGTTCTCGCCGAGATACTGGACGATCAGGTTGCGCGTGTCGGGGAGTTCCTCGATTTTTGGCACGCGGGAACGGATGTAGTGCACACCGAGCTCTTGCGCTCTGCGGTAATACTGCTCGAAGCCCTTGCTGAAGGCGCGCATGTCCATGAAGAAGACGTCGCATTGCAGACCTTCGCCAAGATGCTCTTTGGCGATGATGGCTTCCTTGGTGGCATACATGCAGCACACGGACGAGCAGTAGTCGCGGTCGGAATCCCGCGAGCCCACACATTGCAGGAACGCAATCCGCTTCGGCTGTTGCCGGTCGAACGGCCGGCACACATGGCCGGAGTAGGGTCCGGAGGCGGAGAGGATGCGCTCGAACTCCAGGGACGTGAGCACATTGGGAAAGCGGCCATACCCGAGATCCTTCTTCAAACGGGCGTCGAAGATCTCGTATCCGGGCGCGAGGACGATGGCTCCCACCTTTAGCTCGCTGGTCTCCGCCTTTTGCGTGTAGTCGATGGCATTGGCCTGACAGGCGGTCGCGCAAGTACGGCAATCGCAGCAAATGCCGCATGCGAGGCAACGCTTAGCTTCAGCGATCGCTTCTTCCTCCGTATAGCCAACGTGGACCTCGGCAAACGTTTTTCCGCGCGTCTTGGGGTCGAGGGCTTGTACGGGGATCTGGCGTTGCATCAGCACGCCAGCTGTGTCCACTACGTACTGCGTCTGATACGAGCCTTCCAGTTCGCGCCCTACACGGAGGTTTTGGCCATTGAGCCAGCGATCAATAGAGGTAGCGGCCTTCTTGCCTGCGGCCATGGCTGCGACCACCACGTCGGGACCAGTCACGCAATCCCCGCCGGCGAAGACCCCGGGCAGCTCTGTCTCCAGCGTCTCGGGATCGGCGCGGAGTATTCCCGATTTTGTGGTCGCCAGGCCCAGCCGTTCCCCGAGGGCATTCACATCGGGAAATTGCCCAATGCTGACCACGACGGCGTCGCAGGGAACGACGAACTCCGAGCCGGGAATCGCTTCGGGAGTTGGACGGCCGCTGGCATCGGGGCGGCCGAGCTTCATCTTCACACACTCCAAGCCAACCACGCGGCCGTCGGGGCCCGACTTGAAGGATTTGGGTGCCGACAGGAATCTCAACTTGGCGCCCTCGTGCTCTGCGCCTTCGATCTCGCGCTGGTCGGCGGGCATTTCTGCCCGGGTTCGCCGGTAGACAATCGTCACCTCTGCGGCCCCGCAGCGGAGGGCGGCGCGCGCCGCGTCCAGCGCGGAGTTGCCTCCTCCCACCACCAGCACACGCTGCCCTGGCGCTACGCGACTTGTGAGGTTCACGCGCCGCAGGAACTCTATGCCACCCGTAACGCCCGGCAGATGTTCCCCTGGAATTCCGAGCTTCCGTTCCACGTGCGCGCCGATAGCGACGAAAACCGCGGCGTAGCTCTTGCGCAATTCCTCGAACGTGATGCTAAGGCCAACTGGCGTGTCCAGCAGAATCTCGATCCCGATCGCACGCAGCCTATCCAACTCGGCATTCAACTGCGGCCGGGGTAAACGGAAGGACGGAATGCCGACGGCCAGCATCCCGCCCGCCACCGGGAGTGCCTCGAAGATCGTCGTGCCATAGCCTTTCTGCCGCAGCTGATAGGCGCAGAGGAGGCCGGCCGGGCCTGAGCCCACGATGGCAATCTTCTCCGGCCGATCAGGCACGGAGGGTTGCGGCAACTTGTAATCGGGGCAGCGGTCGGTAACGAAACGCTTCAACGCCGGCACATTCAGCGGATCGTCCACGGCGGTGCGGGTGCAGGCGGTGGTACAGGGGTGCGTGCAGACACGGCCGCAGATCGACGGCAGCGGGTTGTCTCGCAGAATGACCTGGAGGGCCTCGTCGAAGCGTCCTTGCGCGATCAGAGTCACGTAGCCCTGCGCGCTCTGATGGATGGGACATCCGGCCTGGCAGGGAGAGGTCCCGCGGCGCGAAATGGTAAAGATGTTGGGGACGGCTTGCGGGAACGGCCGGTAAATGGCCTTCCGCTCTCCCAATCCCTGATCGAACTCGGACGGCAGGGTGACTGGACAATCCGTCACGCATGCGCCGCAGCCCGTGCATTTCGTCGCGTCGATAAAACGCGGCTGCTGCTTAATGCTGACGCTGAAATTTCCCGGCTGTCCCTCGAAGCGTTCCACTTCGGCCAAGGTGAGAATGTCGATGTCCTTGTGGCGGCCGATCTCGACCAGGCGCGGCGCCATGGTGCACATCGCGCAATCGTTGGTGGGAAAAGTTTTGTCGAGTTGCGCCATGACCCCACCAATGGCAGGGCCGCGCTCGGCCAAATACACCTTGATGCCACCGTTGGCGAGATCGAGGGCTGCCTGCATGCCGCCGATACCGCCTCCCACGACCAAGGCAGCGCCTACCGGTACGGTTTGGGATTTCTCAGAAGGCATGGGGAACCACCTCCGCCACGGGCACCTGCTGCGCAGCTTTCTCCCTGACCGCGAGGAAATAAAGGGCCAGCGGTCGATACACCATGTGCGACCACTTTCCAAACGACATCTCCACCAGCAGCATCGGTGTCGCGATGATGATGTGCAGGGCGTATATGAAATGACAGGTCAGCGCAAAACCGGCATAGCGGAATGTATGGGCTGCGAGGCCGCTGAGCACAGTCAGCACGAGCAGGATCGGAAAGATGAGGTCCTGAAAACATGACTCCTTATAGATTTCCTTCTGCGCTCGAAAGCGGCCTATGAAGATATCTCCGAGGCCATACAGGATGAGACCGGTTGCGAGGTATCCGAGCCAGCGCTGGGGATGATACAGAGGATAGAGATTGTCCGTTTGAAACCATCGCAGAGCGAAGACTTTGACGCTCAGCATCATCACCACACCTGTAGCCATCATCCAATGCCCCAGCCATCGGCCTTTTTGCGGACACTTTCTCATCAAAGAATCGGTCACCGACTGGTAGAAATAAACCCAGCCCTCGAGCACGTAGAGCGAAAGGGGAGCGCGCGGCTGTCTCCCTCCAGCCATAGTGAGGTGCCAAATGCGAAAAACACGAGAGAACAAGAGCAACAGGGGAACCAGGATCACCGTCAGCGTGTAGTAGGTCATCAGCGGGAACATGTGTTCCAGTCCCAACGCCGTGGTGGTGAAATCCTTCGCCGCCATCCGCACATACCACAAGTGATAGCCGACGATCAGGAACAGGACGGTAAGGGCCACCGAAAATAAGGAGCCGAGGTACCACGCCTTGGACTGGAGCAATTTGGAGGCGATGCCTGTCCAGTCGTACTGCACGCAAAGAAAGCGCCGCAGCGTCTGCATCGAGATCCTGGGCTCCGATTGGCGTGGGCAGACCGCAGCACAGTCGCCGCAGTCGTGGCAGACCCATGGGTCCAGATTTTCAACGAGCGCTTGTCTTAGTCCGAGCAGGGCGAAGCGAATGCTCCTGCGGGGAAAGGTCGCTGTGTCCCCGACCAGGTCGCAAGAGAGAGTGCAGCTTCCGCACTGATAGCAGCCTGTGGGATCGAACTTTCCGTATCGCCGAATTTCGGCCAGCAGGGTGGGATCGCTTTGAACCGGCAATGTGCCTACTGCCATATACCACCTCTACCTACTGCGCAGTGACCGCGGATTCCTTGGCGGTCCTCCTGGTGTAGACCAGGAACTTTCCACCATCTTCCGCGACCTGGATCTGAAAGTCTTCTTCCTGATAGGCCTTCGCAGCGCGTGATGCCTCCTCTTGATTGTCGTAGAGCTGCCCATCCCACATAAACTTCTTGGCATCGCTGATCATTGAGAGATTCGGGCTCATACCATGCCTCCAGCCTGTTCACACGATGTGCTGAAAACCCTCTTCACGGGCGGCGCTGTAGCTCGGGGGAAATATTCGCGGACCAACCACTCCGCCGCTAGCGGCACGGCGGCGCTGATCTCTTTCGACAGACCCTGTGAGATTTCTTCAGGCAGGGGGCCGGTTTGACAGGCCAACACGCGCACTTCCACCCCGCAGCTTTCCTGCAACTCGCGCAACAAATTGGAGGTAGGCAACTGGTGCAGCGAGAAATCATCGAGCTTGACCGGAGGAATCTCGGCGGGATCGATCTCGAATATCTCTCCGAGAAGGAGTCCGGCATCGATGGCGTCCAGGATGAGCAAGCGCCGTGGGCGCACCGGACTCAGGCAGAGAGTGAACAACAGCTTACGCACTCCGGTGCCCGCGTCCAGCAAGCAGACAGATTCGGGCACGCGATAGTGTGACTCGAGAAAATCAACTACCGCGCACCCGAAGCCGTCATCTCCAAACAGAATGTTCCCAACACCCAGCACCAAAGTCGGCTTCCGACAAAAGTCGGGAACATCGGACTGCGCGACCTCGAATGGATCGATCTCGCGCATGTTTCCTCCTTGTCTGTCTGCCGTTCAGTTGGCGAGCGTATCGAGCAACTTGCCCTCTGCGTCGAAAATATCCAGCTTAATGGAGATTTTCCCGTCCAGCCGGTGGGTCGCGCAGGACAAGCACGGATCGTAGGCACGGATTGACATTTCTACTTTGTTCAGCACTCCCTGGTCATACTTGCCGTCATGAATCAAACTCTTGGCGGCTTGTGTGACCGACATATTGATGGGAGCGTTGTTGTGCGTGGTGCCCACGATCAGGTTGACGTTGGTGATCAGGCCGTCGGCATCGGTGGTGTAATCGTGGATGAGCGTGCCGCGCGGCGCCTCAGTCACGCCTACGCCTCGCGCTGCTCGTGGCGTACACTTCACCCGCGTTTCGGTGCTGGTAATGTCGGGATCGTCCAGCAACCGGATCGCGTTTTCGGCGTTATAGAGCAGTTCGATCAGCCGCGCCCAGTGGTAGAGAAGCGTCAACTGTGCGGGCCGCCCGAACTTCGCGCGAAATTCCTCGAGTTCCGCCTGCGCCAGCGGGGTGTCGATAAAGTCGCAGACGTTGATGCGCGCCAGCGTGTTGGTGCGATACACACCCTTGGGATGATCGGCATCCATCGAGAAACCTTCGCCCCACTGTTTGGCGTAGGGGAACTTCAGGTAGCTCCACGATTCGATGTGCTCGGAGATGTAGTCTGTGTAGCGATCGTTCGGAAAGTCCTGATAGGAGCCATTCGGCGTCATCAGGCGAAGCTTCCCATCGTAGAGGTTGAGAGCACCTTTGTCGTTGACGGTGCCGAGGAAGCCGGTGGTGATCACTCCCAGCGACTTCACCACGTCGAGGTACTTGGGAAATATGTTCTCCTTGGCGAACGCAATCGAGAACTTGGCGAGTTCCAGCCCCTCATCCGCTTGCTTGCGCAACTGATCACGCTCAGCCCCAGATAGTGGTTTGCTGAATCCGCCAGGTACAGCGGCCTGCGGATGGATGGGCTTGCCCGCCAAGGTCTCCAGCATCTTGGCGCACATGTGCCTCACCTTCACCACTTTTCTGGCAATGTCCGGCGCTGCCTTCAGGACGCCGATGACATTGCGCACGGAATAGTCGGCATCGGGACCGAGCAGAAAATCAGGCCCTGCCAGAATGTAGAAGTGCAGGATATGCTCTTCCATGTAGGCGATGCTGTTGCAGAGTTCGCGCAGTTTCTTGCCTGCGGGGGGCGGGTCGACTCCAAAGACCGCATCGCAAGCCTTGGCCGAGGCCAGGTGATGCGACCACGGGCACACTCCGCAGATGCGCGGTGTGATGCGCGGTAGGTCTTCCACCGGCTTCCCGAGGCAGAATTTTTCGAAGCCGCGCAGTTCAATCACGTTGACCCGCGCGGTGTCCACGTTGCCGGCATCGTTGAGCTGAATGGTCACCTTGGCGTGGCCTTCGATGCGTGTGACCGGTTGAATGACGAGTGTCGTTGCCATGCATCACCTCCGAGGCATCGGCCGCAGACGGCCAGCGCCGGCAAAACGGTTGAAGGTCGCGGCTCGATCCGGAATCTGCTTGGGATCGAGTCCAATGGAAGAAAGTGCGCCCATCATGTCCACCATGGGATTGGCTTTGTCCGACAACGGGCCAAAGCAACCCTCACAGGGCATGTAGGCGCGGATGCAGCGCGGATTGCCGTCGCTGCCCCCGCAGCCGGCGCGGGTCGCTGGCCCCAGGCACAGGATCCCCTGTTCCATGAGGCAGCGCATTTCGCTCAACGGCGCTCCCGGCTTAAAATCCGGCGCATCGAGGCGGCGTTTCAGCGTGGTGACTGCCTTCTTTTCACGCTTGGTGGGACACTCGTCACAGACGCTCTTCGATGCCAGTGCGGGCAGCGGCTTACCTTCCAGAAGAGCAACCAGCGCTCCCGCTACCATCTCTGGCGTGGTCGGACATCCGGGCAGATACGCGTCCACCTTGACAACTTCGTGGACCGCGTACACCCGATCTGTAAGTTCAGGAATCTGCTCGTGAGGCAAGCCATTTTTCTCGGTGGTCACGCTGTCTCTGTAGACCTTTTCCAACAGATCTTCTCTGCTGTACTGGTTTGCCAACGCCGGCACACCGCCAAAGCATGCGCAAGAGCCCAGAGAAATCAGGATCTTGCATTTCTTGCGCATCTCCTGCGCCAGTTTCTTGTGTTCTTCGCTGCGGATTCCTCCCGAGATCAGCCCGACATCCGCTGCGGGGATTTCCATCTCCGCACCTTCCCCAGTCTGACCGTAGAGCTTGTGGTCCATCAGGACTGGCATGTGCACGATTTCTACTTGTTTGAGTACGTCGATCAGGGGTTCGCCAATGTCGAGGATCGTTACCTCGCAACCTCCACAAATGGAGAACCATTCTGCGGCAAGTCGAGCTGCCATGCTGCACCTCCCTACCGAACTTGAATTAGTGCTGTCCCGTTCTCTTTATCTACAATCTCTGTTCTCGTTTCCTACGATCGGTTGTTACTGCATTCGACACGGATTCGGACTGAGTGTCCTACCCCTTGACCACAGGTCTCTAACCACTGGCAAACTGCGAACCATCAGAAGCGGAAACCGACTCCAGCCGGAAAGGCTTCGTCTCTAACCCGGGATCCTCCAGCATCAGGTTGATAGCGGGGGCACATGGGAGGGACCGCAGACTAGCTTCGATATGATGGCAGCCGGGATGACGGCCCTGAAGCAGGAGCTCTTTCCGGGGGGCGACGGCGAGGGGAACTTTCACACTCCACCTCTTGGTATTGTTCGAACGTTCGTTCGAATTGGGCGGCCCAATGTTCAGTACCAACTTGCGAACGTGATTTTCACTATGGTCCGACCACCACACCGTCGTCGGTGATTCAGGTCACACTAGCTTGTGAGGACACTCATTCGCAGAAAACAAAGGGGCTTTCCAGAGATGACCGTCGCGATAACAAGAACAGCACGCTCGGATTATCCATCCGATGCGTCTCGGCTCGGCCAGTTACCTTTCCGCTGCTGTCGGTGAACAGGCTTCTATGCGGGAGGTGGCGCTTTGGGCCCAAGAGCTATCGTCAGGGCGATTACGATGCACCGCCGCGGGGCTTGGCCGGAGGACCAAGGCCCGTCATAATAGCACCGATGAAGAGGTCGCAATGACATGGATGAAGGGGCGGCAAAGCGGAGAGCCATTGTTAAATCTAATCCGAATCTAAGCGCCAGGGAGTTGTGCGAACTATTTGACCGTCTCCGGGTTCCCGTGCCAAGGCGATGGAAGGATGCCGAAATCGAGTGGTGGACGAAGGCATATCACCAGAGCCGTTTCAGAAGCCGTGTCCAAACCTTAATTTCAAATGATCGAACGCGGTAGCTGAGACCGCGACGATGTTCCACCTTCTCTGTTAGGTTCGTGCCGATGTCACTCAACCTGCGACTACTCGGCGGTTGTCGGATCGATCATTGACTTGACTTTTGAGACGCGGTTCGCTGGGAAGCCTCCTTGTCGCGCGTGTTCTCGAACCATCTTTTCGTCCGGGGCTATATAGACGCAATAGATCTTGTCTGCTGAAGGGCCAGGGCTCGTCAATGTGCGAGCCCCAGGCCCGAGTTTCTTCGGAACAGAAAAGCGACCCTCCTGCAAGACATCCCCAGGTACGCATAGGAGAGCCTCCCGCTTGCGCCTCTATGCAAGAGCAGGAATGGTATAAAGTCGGCTGAGCAGAGAATATGAGAAGCGAAACCTCGGTTAGGCGGTCGACCCCCACCATTGGCTTCGTGCTCTTCATGTTTTTCGTCGCCGCGAGCAACCTTTGGATCCGTTCAGGCTTTCCTGTTCGCGTCATAGGAAATTCGGCTCAGGACGATTTCCTTTTCGTTCGGCTAGCACATTTCCTTAGCTTGGGAGATTGGCTCGGTCCTTACAATCAAATGACGCTTGCCAAAGGGATGTTCTACTCCGCGTTCCTCGCCATCGCCCACTTTGCGAGGATGCCTCTAAAGATCGCCGAACAAATCGTTTATTTAGCTGCGTCCGGACTTACGGCGGAACTGGTCCGTCGTCGAACCGGAAATGTCTACTTTGGCGGATCTCTTTTTCTGCTTCTCGCGTTCAATCCGGTTGTTTGGAATCCCGAACTCGCGCGAGTAATCCGCGAAGGGCTGTACCTAAGTTTGTCGCTCGCTGTAGTTGTCTTGTTTGCGACGGTTTGGTTCCCGAGCCAACAAAGCAAGCCCTTCGCATCCCCTCACGCGGTTATATCGGGATTCGGTTTGGGTCTTATAGCAGCGGCATATTGGCTTACCCGCGAAGAGGGTGTCTGGCTTGTCCCTAGCATGGGCATCATAGCTATTATCGGAACTTTAAAGATCGTGGGACTTGCCGGCTCCCAGAAAAATGGCCCGGTCCCATCTCGATCAGTCCAGGCAAAGGCCGTAGCGGTTCCTCTTGTCTTCGCCTTACTGACCTTCTTAGGGGCCGATGCTTTCGTTGCGGGCTTGAACTACCGGCACTATGGGATATTCGAAACCAACGAGCTTCGGTCGGGAAGCTTCTTGAAAGCGTATGGAGCACTAACCCGAATCCGTCCTCAGCATTGGCAACAATATGTGCCTTTCCCCGTGGACGCCCGACTGCAGGCATACTCTGTAAGCCCCGCGGCACTCGAACTCAAGCCGTGGCTTGAGGGTCCATACTCGACCGGATGGCGCAAAGTTAGCTGCGAAGCGATTCCGGTAGAGCCCTGTCGTGAGGTTCTAGCTGGTTGGTTCGTATGGCAACTGAGAGACGCGGTCGTACTCGCCGGCTACCGAACAGCGCCTGAGACGATGAGATTCTACGAAACCTTGGCGCGTCAGATTGATGTGGCTTGCTCGAATCACACGATCGAATGTCTTCCACAAAGGAATACTCTTGCGCCGCCGTTTCGAGCGGAGTATCTGAGGCAATTCATTCACGAGAGCCTGGCTGCGGCCAAGATCATGCTTTCGCTGAAAGACGGGCCTGTCCGAGCCCTGCCTAGCATTGGTCCGCCCGACAGGATCTCGATGTTCTCGCAGATGGTAAGGGGGCTGAGCCCGCCGAAAGAACTTCACATCACGGGCTGGGCTGGTGCGACCCTCGGCGAGCCGACTTTGCGAGTAGTCTCGCCTGACTCGGAACAGTATTCGTCTTCGACGACCATCCTTCCCTCCGACGATGAGATTGTCCCGGGCACAAGCCTGAAGGCTGTTCGTTTCGATGTGGAGACGAACTGCGTACCTCTTTCTTGCTACTTGCTCGTGGGCACACCAGGAACCCAGCCATTCGAGATCCAACTGCAAGAAATAGTTGCGAAAAGGCCCTTTAGCTCGCCGTCAATGACGCTGGTCATCGACGACATTTCTTTCACCGAGCCAAAATTAACCACGGCGGAAGCGCCTTCCCCACAGGTAAAGGTTGCATCTCTGATGGCGTCGTTGTATGCGATCTTAATGCCCGTCCTGGCCGTGCTAGGAACACTGGGTTTAGTCTTAGCTATCGCGTTCAAGAGGGTAGCTGCGATCGAGACGGAGATTCTGGCGCTCGTTCTGGCCAGCGCTGCAGCCGTGGTCGCAAGGATCGTGCTCCTTGCGTACATCGCGACAACATCGTTCCCGGCCGCGAACCTGCTTTACAGTTCCCCAGCGTCAGCCTTCGTGATCATCTTCGCAGCAGGCGGCATTTACTGCGGTTGGGCTGTTTTCCGCCATGAAAACACCGCAGAAGCGTGAGCCAAGACGCCGACGTTGTGGTCAGCGCGATGGGTCCTGGCAAAGCACCAAGTACTGACCACCGAAGGGTAGCGCACGCAGCCAGCGCTCGACGGGGCGTAGGAGGCGCAATTGGCGAGGGAAGTAAAAAAGCGAATCAGTTCGGAGAATTTTGAAGCCCGCCTGCATCAGCATTTTGTGCGCCGCATGCGGACTGATCGTTATTGCGTTTTCGTCAAACGCGCATTGTGACATCACGTAGCGTGTGCCAGGATTCCAGGGGTTATTCTCCCAAAACGCGAGCAGGCCTCCGGGACGAAGAGCGTGGCGAATGGCGGAGAGACAGGCTTGCCTCTCTGCCGGAGGAATGTGATGGAAAACGCCATTTGTGAAGGCGAGATCTGTGCTGCCGTCGGGCGTCCAGTCGCTGGTGCAAAGGAACGATACTCGCTCGCCATAGTTCGCATGGCAAGCCAAGGCGATGGAAGCACTCGACACATCCACGCCCAGCACCTGTTCCACCTTGAAGCTGGCGGCTAGCATTGGTGCATTCGCGCCGTCGCCGCAGCCGTAATCCAGAATCCGACGCACCGGAAATTCCAGCCGCTCACAACAATGTGCGGTCCAATCGATTCTTCCCTGCGCATAGAAATTTCTGCTTTCGCCTGTGATCGCGAGCGATTTGGCGAGGTCTTCTTCGTACCTCGTGGCAAAGCGATCGAATTCCGCTGGGCTCATGATTATCGGCGGCGAAGCCCCAGGATGCTCAGAAAGAAGCTGCTGAAGATCACCTGGGCTCCGAGCACAAGGGCAAAAACGGACGGCAATACGATGCGCAGCATGCTTTCCGAATTCAGCCGACCGAAGCTCGTCCGAGTCCAGTCCGAAAGGGCTAAGACCGATCCCGCGACTCCAACGATCACGAGCAATGCTCCAGCCACCAGGCCAGTTTCGAGCTTGATGTACTCAAATAAGCGGTTAAAGCGAGGGTCTTCGGGCAAGAGTCCCTCAGTAATGGCGAAGACCTTTGTGAACACGGCAAACGCCAGCAGTTGGAATCCGACCAGCATGGAACCGAACGCATACGCAAGAGTGTGAACGTCGAATACCACATCGCCAATTCTGCGCGGACCCGGCAAAAGCCATGTACAAACTGCGAGTCCGAGCAAAATGGACACAATCCCCGGATACAGAAACAGCCACCTGGGGCTGTACATCAAAAGAAATCGCAAGTGTCGCCAGCCATCGTGCCAGGTACGCAAGTGAGGCGGGTGGCTGCGTCCATCTGGAGACAAGGTGGTCGGCACCTCACAAACCTTCATACGCAGCAAGCTGGCCTTCACCACCATCTCACTGGCAAATTCCATGCCAGTCGATCGAATGTCCATCCGCTCATAGCTGTCCTTTCGAAAAGCGCGCAATCCGCAGTGAAAATCGCGGCATGAAGACTGAAAGAACACCCTGCCAATCGTGGTTAGCACCGGGTTCCCTAGATAACGGTGCAGAACCGGCATCGCTCCCTTCTGAATGCCACCGCGGAAACGATTCCCCATCACGAGTTCAGAACCATTTCTCAACGGTTCCACTAACCTGGGAATATGGCGAAAATCGTAGCTATCGTCGGAGTCGGCCATGACAATGTAAATGCCACGTGCCGTCTGAATCCCTCCCTTGAGCGCGTTGCCGTAGCCACGTTGCTCAACGTGTACGATTCGCGCTCCGGCCGACCGCGCAATTTCGATGGATCCGTCCGTCGACCCATTGTCAGCGACAATCACCTCTCCGTTCAGGCCCGACGTCTCTAACGTAGCCATCGCCTTCGAGATGCAAATGCCGATCGTCTCGTGCTCATTCAGGCACGGCAAGACGACCGAGACCTCAACGGCGAGAGGGGCGATCTCGGCCTTTAAGTCAGAAGAATCTCGGACGGACGCGCTCATAAATGCAACTGAACCGCAGGCAACGCCAGGATCCCGTATGGCGAACGCTCGCACATTATAAGGCTAATTCGCGGCTAGCCCACGCGGTTGGCGGCGAACATTTTCTCGACTATACCCTGTGGCTGAATTCGCGTGAAAAAGCCCAGAGGGGTGCGAGGAAAAACACGACGTTTCGTGTTTCAAACCCCCGAATGCCCCACCCTGATCCTCGCAAGCGATTGAAAAACAAGGATGACCACGCGAATGACGAGTTGGCAGTCGGCTTGCCTCGTATGGGCTAGACTGCTTGCGACCAGACTTCTAAGGCGTAGTGGGACCTGCCCCAGGAAGAACGGAGAGAGGAACAGGAAATGAGCGTGAACGAAGCTCCGTCCGCTACAGCACGAGGTTGGAAGCCCGCCCAGGTATACGTGATGGCCGGCATCTGTCTGGTTATAGGGCTGGCTCTGGGATATCTGTTCCGCGGTTCGGCCTCCAATGCAGTTCCCGCTGCCCAAGTGGCGCAGGCTTCCAGTCAAGGTGCGATGACGGCGCCGGCTCAAATGCCCAGCCTCGATCAGATGAAACAAATGGCAGACAAGCAAGCCGAGCCCCTACTGGCTAAGCTTAAAAGCGATCCCAAAAACTCAGATTTGCTCAATCAGGTTGGCACAATCTACAAAGCCACCCATCAGTTCAAAGAAGCAGTCAACTACTTTCAGAAAGCGGTGCAGGCCGATCCAAAAAACAATCCGGCTCGCACCGACCTGGCCTCCTGCCTGTACTACGAAGGGGACGTTGACGGCGCTCTGAAGCAATTGCAGCAAGCTCTCACTTACAACCCCAAGGACGCCAATTCCCTGTTCAATCTGGGCATGATTCGCTGGAAAGGCAAGGGCGACACAAAAGGCGCTGCGGAAGCCTGGAACCAATTGCTGAAATCAAACCCGGAGCTCGATGCGCCGAAGAAAACTCAAGTCGAGAATTTGCTGGCCGAAGTTCGTGGACAACGCAGTACGAACTAAGTTTGCGAGTGGTGAGGAGAACGGAATGTCAGAAAACAAAGGTGCGATCTGGACCGACGTACAGGCCTATACACTGGCCGTAATTTGCCTGCTGTTGGGCGTGGCGGCCGGATGGTTGATTCGCGGTTCGCAGTCGCCGGCGGCATCGCCGGTAGCAGCCGCCAGCGCCCCCGCGCCGGGCGGCATGAGCGCGGCCAACGGCCAGCCTACTGCGGAGCAACTTCGGCAGATGGCAGACGCGCAGGCGGCTCCGCTGATCGAAAAGCTGAAGGTGGATCCGAAGAATCCCGACTTGCTGGTCAGCGTCGCGAACTCCTATTACGACGCCCAGCAATATCCTGTCGCGGTCGACTACTACGGGCGCGCGCTGGAAATAAAGCCGTCCGACGCGGACGTGCGCACAGACATGGCAACCGCGTACTGGTATATGGGCGACACCGACCGCGCCATCACGGAATTCAATAAGTCGCTCAGCTACGAGCCCAACAAGGCGAATACCCTCTTCAATCTCGGACTCGTGAAGTGGCGCGGCAAAATGGACGTCAACGGAGCGGTGGCAGATTGGGAAAAACTGCTGGCCACGAACCCGAACTACGAAGCCAAAGACAAGGTCGAGCAGTTGATCGCCGAGGCCAAGAAGCATTCAGGGGTCAAGCCGGGAACCATGGCCCAGCCGCTCGCCCAGTAACGTTGGTCGACCGATAGCTCAACTTCCAGCCCAGAGGAAGGCAGGTAGGTGCGCATGAGATGCAAATTTCTTCGTTTCTGCAGGACGTGCCCGATGGTTGCGGCACTCTTGCTGGTCGGGATCCAGTTTGCGCTGGGCAGCAATGCTCCTGTGGTTTCTGGTTCTTATTCGTTGCTGCAAAACAAAGCGCTCGGGGTCCAAGTGCAGGTGCGTATCCGCATCCACCTGGTGAACCATGGGCCATCTGACCTTTCCGTTCAGCGGATGACGCTTTGGGATTTCTCCCACCCTGATAAGGGAGGTTCACGGGCCTGTGCGCTCGTGCTCCGCGCCCACGCCTCGGCGGACATCACCGAGGAATTCATCGTCTCTCGCTCGGACTACCAGCAGTGGCAGAAGGGATTCCGCCCTCGATTTGTCTTCGAGATGGCAGGCCCAGGAAACGCCGCAGGCAGACCGATAGCGAAGAGCACGGTGGTCGTGCGACTCGACCGTACGTCCGGCCAGGAGGGTAAGTAATCATGCGTTCCCCCAAACTGGTCTTCACAACTCTCGCACTGGTGCTTTTCGCAATCGTCCTTTTCGCACCGCAGGCCTTGTTTGCGCAATACGCGATCAGCACGGTTGCCGGCGGCGGCCCGAATAATATGAGCGCGCTCAACGCGAGCATCGGACATGCGGTCAGCATCGCACTCGACACGCTGGGTAACACATACATTGCAGATGGAACTTCGAATCATGTCTTCAAGGTCGATACGTCAGGCAACCTTACGGTGGTGGCCGGCAATGGCGCTGCGGGATATTCCGGCGACGGTGGCCCCGCGACCAGTGCGACGCTCAGCAATCCTGAAGGCATCTTTGTGGACGGCTCGGAAAACATTTTCATCGCCGACACCGACAATTGTGTAATTCGCGAGGTGAGCGCTGGCAACATCTCTACTGTCGCGGGCACGCCCACGTCGTGCAGTTACTCCGGAGACGGTGCGTCCGCCACCAGCGCGCAGCTCAAGGATCCTTACGGCGTTTTTGTGGATGGGTCAGGAAATATCTATATTGCGGACACGGATAACTGCGTGGTCCGCGAAGTCAGTGCAGGCAACATCTCGACTGTCGCCGGCACGCCCGGCTCGTGCGGTGACTCCGGCGACGGTGCAGTTGCCACGAGTGCGCAGCTTGACCTACCGCAAGGAGTATTCGTCGCCTTAGGCGGCATCTTCATCGCCGACACCGATAACAACCTTATCCGGGTGGTGAATCCGGGCACCGCGCAAATCACAATTGCCGGTGTGGCCATTCCGGCAGGCGATATTCAAACCGTGGCCGGGGCTTACTACGATTCGCGGGACGGCACGGCTTGCGGGTTTGCCAACGACGGCCAGTCTGCAATCACCGCGCAATTGTGCGCTCCCGGTGGAGTGTTCGTCGATGCTTCGGCAAACATCTTCATCGCTGACACGAATAATTTCTCGATCCGCGAAGTAGCGGCCTCGACTACCAACATCCTTACCACCGTCGCAGGAACTCTTGGCACAGACGGCTACTCGCCCAACGGCACTGCAGCTAAAAGTGCGGACCTGAGTTATCCCAGCAACATGGTGGTGGATAGTTCAGGAAACATTTTCATCGCCGACACCGACAATTTTGTGATCGAAGAGGTCACCGCTTCCAACAGCGAGATTCAAACGACGGTTGGAAATAACAAGCTGGCTTACTCCGGCGATGGCGGACCGGCGGTCGATGCGGAAATGTTCTCTCCCGGAGCCGTGGCTCTTGATAGCGCAGGAAACACCTATATCGCAGATACGTCCAACTCGGTAATTCGGGTTGTGAATACGGGGACGGCGGCGATCACGATCGCGGGCGTGACCATCCAGGCCGGCGATATTGGAACCGTGGCGGGATCTTATTACGTACCCACCGGTTACGTACCCACCGGTTACGTACCCACCGGGACCACCGCCTGTGACTACTCCGGCGATGGCGGGCTTGCTTCCAGCGCACAACTTTGCGCGCCAGGTGGCGTGTTTGTGGACAGCTCAGGCAACATTTACATTGCCGATAGCGGGAACAGTGTCATCCGCGTCGTCAATCCTGGCGCCGCGCAGGTCACCATCGCAGGCGTCACTATACAGCCTGGCGATATTGCAAGCGTAGCCGGCAATGGCAAGCTCTGTCCGGACTCCGCTACAGCCTGTGGCGATAGCGGTCCAGCCATCAGTGCGGAACTTGCTACTCCGAATGGCATCTTCGTAGACAGCGCCGGAAACATTTTTATTGCCGACACGGATGACTTCGTGATCCGCGAAGTCACCACGGCCGGCATCATTAGCACCGTGGCCGGCAACTATGGGCAGTGCACTCAAACCCAAACGCCCTGTGGTGATGGAGCCGCCGCTACCAGCGCTCAGCTCAAGACTCCATACGGCGTATTCCTGGATCCTTCGGAGAATATCTACATCGCCGACACCTTCGACAGTCGCATCCGCGTAGCGGCCAACCCGGGCGCAAGCCATGCGATCACAATCGCCGGAGTTTCAATCCCACCCGGAGATATCGCGACCGTTGCCGGAACCGGCGCCCGCGGCTACGGCGGCGACAACGGGTCGCCCACGGCTGCCCAACTCGATACTCCTTCGGGCGTGTTTGTCGATTCTGCGGGAGACATCTTCATCGCGGATACCTACAATGCGGCGATTCGCGAAGTCGTAGCCGCATCTGGACTCATTCAGACCGTGGCCGGAACTCCATTGACAGCGGGTTTCTCCGGCGACGGGGGCCAGTCGACTAGCGCAGAACTGAACTTCCCCTCGGGTTTATTTGGCAATGCTGCTGGCAACCTATTCGTTGCAGACACAGATAATGCGCGCATTCGCGAGCTGGTTCCGTCGATCTTCGTTTCGGTCACGCCGAATCCGATTAGCGTCGCAGTCAGCACTCAGGAGCAATTCACGGCGACTGTCACTAGCACCAACACGGCCGTCACCTGGGAGGTGGACGGTATAGCGGGCGGCAACTCGACCGTGGGAACAATCACGGCGACTGGAGTTTTCACAGCCCCAGCGACGATCCCAACGCCGGCTACCGTTACCATAACCGCGGTCTCGGCTGCCGATAACTCCAGCTCAGGATCGGCTCAAGCAACGATTGTTGCTGCCGGCGACGCGGTGAACGTCGTAGTCAGTACGAACCCGCCAGTCACTGAAGTTTTCACAACCACGACG
This sequence comes from uncultured Acidobacteriota bacterium, assembly GCA_963719865.1. GTDB lineage: Bacteria > Acidobacteriota > Terriglobia > Terriglobales > Acidobacteriaceae > Sulfotelmatobacter. Next base: position 250,999 of record CAVRDS010000069.1, read on the forward strand.
CAGGCCTTCATCGCCACCGTAACCGGCACAACCAATACGGCGGTGACCTGGCAAGTCTACGGGGTGACCGGCGGCAATGCGACCGTGGGAACGATCGACGCTTCGGGCAATTACACCGCACCGGCGACCGTCCCAACGCCAGCGACGGTGAGCATCGAGGCAGTGTCGCAGGCCCTCTCGAGCGCCATCGGCACTGAATCCATCCTGATTGCTACCAATCCATCGGCCGCTGAGCCCGCGCCTCAAACCACCTCTCCGGGAGGATCAGTCACCTATTCGCTTCTGTTGAACGCAAACACGGGCGTGCCCGGACAACCAATCACGCTCTCTTGCTCGCAGGCTACACTGCCGCCAGGCGGTACCTGCTCGTTCGCCTTGGCATCAGGTTCGCCCATCACCACCGTTACGCCGGGAACGCAAGCATCGCCATTCTCAGTCTCGGTCAACGTTCCCGCCGGCTCGGCCTCTCTGCAGGTGCCGTCCGTGACGCACTCTGAGATCTACTTTGCTTTCGCGGTTTTCATGCCTCTGGCCGGAGTTCTGTTGGTTGGCGCCGGAAGGCGAAAACCACGGCGAAACAAGCGGAGAGTCTGGCTGTGGCTAGCGGGATTGTCCGTTTTTCTGGTTCTGCTGAATGCTTGCGGAGGAGCGAACTCGAGCTCGACTCCTTCGAATCCAGAACTGGGAACCTACAACATCAAGGTCCAAGGAACGACTAGGGCTCAGCCCAATCCGGTGACCATCACCGTTGTCGGCTTGACAGTATCGCAATGAAGTCGGAAGTGGACACTGAAAGGATTAAGTTCGATATCCGTGAGGAAGCGCACAGCATGAGCGTGGCCGAAGAACTACGCGGACTGCTGCAGCGACGGCTATTGCAGCTCATCGTCCTCGCCAGCTTACTGTCCGCCCTGGCCGCGCGTGCGATGTACCTCAAGTTTTCCGTTCTTGATCTGGACGTCTGGTGGCATCTCAAGGTGGGCGACTGGATTGTCGACCATCATGCATTTCCTCACGTGGGGATTCTTTCCCGAACAGCAGCCGACCGGCCCTGGAGCGCGTATAGCTGGGGCTACGAAGTGCTCTTGTCGCGCGCTTATGCGTGGTTTGGCCTGGTCGGCCTCGGAATATTCGGTACCCTGCTGACCGTAGCTGTCGCGTATGCCGTGTTCTGGATGATTCGGCGAATCTCAGGGCGCTTCTGGTTCGCGTGCATCCTCGCCACAATTACCTGCTCCGCGTTTCTGTTCAGCCTGATGCCGCGGCCAGTCTTTTTGTCGATGATTTTCTATGCGGTCACGCTCGCGGTCCTCATGGTGTCGCAGCGGACCGCGCGCATGGGATTTCTTTATTGGTTGCCATTGATATTTCTCCTTTGGGCAAACTGTCACATTCAGTTCGTGTATGGCATTTTCGTCGTAGGTTTGTTTGCCGGAGTGCATGTGCTGCAGCAACTCGGTACCCGTTCCGGCTTCACGACAGAGTGGATTCAAATCTCCCGACTTCCCTCCGGAAAAGTGCTGCTCGCCCTCTTCGCTTGTATTGTGGCCACCTGCATCGGACCCTATTCCTATCATCTATATACGACGGCTCTTACTTACGCGGGTTCGACGTTTCCCTACACTTTCATCCGCGAATTTCAGTCTCTCAGCTTTCGCGCCGCCAGCAATTACGTCGAGCTGCTACTGGCGGGTGCAGCATTCTTCACTTTGGGCAGGAGAAAGCGGGTCAACCTTTTCGCCCTGGCGTTGCTAATCGTAGCGAGCGTCGTCGCCTTCCGCACGATGCGGGATTCATGGTTCCTGTGCATCGCCGCTGCGGCCTGCATTGCCGACTCGTGGAACGTCGAATCAAGCAACGTAGACGAACCCTCTACGCATGAGCGCCGTGCGACTCTTTTTGAAAGTGCGGGGCTGGTGGTAGCGCTAGCTTTGATGATGTTCCTGATTGCCCGCAACACGGATTTCGACATGCGGGGCCTCGACGACGCCATCAGCAGCGAATTCCCTGTGAAGGCCGTCAATTTTCTTCGCCAGAACCCGCAGCGGCCACCCCTCTACAACACTTTTGATTGGGGCGGATTTCTCACCTGGTATATGCCCGACTATCCAGTCGCAATCGATGGCCGCACCGATCTGTACGGGGACGATCTGGACATGAGCTTTTTCCGTTCCGAGAACGGCGACGCTTCTTATGTAAGCGACCCTTATCTCAACGAGGCGGGCGTGATTCTTTTGCCGAAGGCGAAGCCGCTGGCGAATGTGCTGAGCGGGGATCAGCGCTTCAACAAAATCTACGAAGATCGCCTGGCGGTGATATTCGTGCCGCGCTAACTGCCTTCTGCCACGGGACGGAACTCGACCACCACGATTTCCTTGTCGAACACTCCAAGTGTTTGCGCCGTAAACGCTCCCCGCGTGTAATCGGCAAGCCAATCGAGGGTCGGATACGAGCTAGGAGGCACAACAGCCAGGAACCTCTGATGCCGCTGCGCGGCAGCCAGCACCGCCTCACGTCCAATCTGCATTGCTTTGTCGTTCAGGTCTATGGGTAAGAAGATCCATGGGGAATTGAGCGGGTAATAATCGATCTGGGAAAGCATTGCGTTCTCACTGCCGGGAAATGTGGGCAGAGGCTCGTAATCCGACTCGATGAACGCGCTGAAGACGAGCACGGGACCGTCGTTTGGAGCGACATTTGCATTCACAAATGCATGCGCTTCTTTGAAGTTTATTTCATGGTGACGCGAATCTGGTGATTGGTAGATTTCAAATACCGTGGTCGCCACCAATGCCACGCAAAAAATCTGCCGCACGATGCGGGAATCAATGCAACTAGTCAGCCAGGCCCAGATAAGGGCGCTGCCCGGCGCCACAATCAGGAAATAACGCGGTTGGATCAGGTGAATCGGAGTAGCGGCCTCGACCCCACAAAGGACTGCGGCCGGAACCAGCGCCAGCAAAGGAAACAACAGAACGGTTGGCCAGCTCTCCGGGCCAGGAATTTTTATTTTCCGCAGCAAGGCGCCCAGCGCCGCAGCCACCATGAAGCCAATCAGGAGTTGCATCGGCGCAAGTGTGTTGAGAGCCTGCAATACCGGGTGAAGCCTCGCTTGAACGATATGGGTTTCGCGGGTGTGGTAAAGAGTCAAAACTCGCACAATAAGCGGAACGACAAGCACAACAAACGTCCCCAAAACAGCCGCCAGCTGCCGTAGATCCTCCTTTATGGAGCGAAACCTTACCACCAGGTAATAAATCACGAAGGCCGGCAGGATGGCGCCGAACAAATAATGGAAGTAAAGAATCCCCGCAGCGGCAGCGCCGAACAAGATGGCCTGGCGCATCTCGTGCCGGCTCATCCAGCGGATGAAAGCGAAGATGGCCAGCGTCGTAGCCAGTAATGCGAATGCGTACGGACGCGCGTCAGTCGCGGCAAACACCACGTTGTACTGAATGGCAAAAAAGATGGCCGCGAAAAACCCGATCTCCTGACCGTACAGCTCGCGTGCGCTTCGAAATAAGAAATAGACAGCACCGAGCAAGGCGCACAGGGATGGGATCTTGAGCGCGATTTCAGTGCTGCCCAGGATCGATTTTGCGGCCCAGAGAGTGTAGAGGTAGCCGATCGACGATGGCATCAGCGCCGACCGGCTCCAGACCTTCGCCAAACCTCCGCTGACTTGCCAGTAGGCCAGAGTTTCATCCAGCCAGAGAGGCGCGCGCAAAGCGAGAAGCCAGATCGACAGAGAGGCAATAAGCGCGACGGGATAAACAAATTTGTCGAAGATGGTGACAGCTTTCTGGGGAGCAGTCGCCATTCTTCACTTTTTCAGGAGAGCACCAGCCTGCGCGGCAGTGACGGTACCGTTTGGGTTATGCGCGGTCCCATGACAAGCCAGAACGCAAGTGTTTGTATTCCTGTTGTATGTGATGGGCGCGGCCCCATTCTGCCCAACCACATTGACGTCAAAATTTACCAGCCGCTGGCCGCTAAGATTGGGATTGATCCCTCCCAGGCCGTGGGCGGTGTGACATACGGAACAACCGAAGCCGGCATTGATGTGACTCTGATGCTGGCTGAAGCTGGCATTCGTCATGATGTTGCTCAAGCTGTGACACTTGCCGCACAGCGCATAAGGTCCGTTGATGCTGAGATCGGGCGTCCGGAACAGATTTGTGACCAGCTGACCCGGGGCGACTGCCTGGCTGAATTCGTAGCGGCGCTCCAGAATATGCAACCACTTGGACCCATGCGGACCGTTGGGACCGGTGCCCCCGAATTCGCGATTGTCATCGCTGTTGTGGCAGTCGGTACAGAAAATCTGCGTTCCCATGGGACGCCCCGGTGTCATCCCATCAAGATTCAACATAGTCCCCAACAGGCTCGGCTGCGGCAGCGGGCTGTTGCTGACGTGGGTCACGGGATGGCTCGAGCTGGCCGTGATGCTGAACTGGGGAATGACGTTCAGCGGATCGCCTCCGGAAGCCGCCCGCACTGGAAGGTAGCCGAAGACCGGACGGACCGTCTTTCCGGTGCTGCTGCCGTGACAACGGAAGCAGCTTTCATATTGATTCACCACCGGGGCCAGCACCGAGATTCCGTTGGTGGCGCTGATTCCTACAGCATCCTTCTGTGAAACGCGGACCAGAGGCGGTCCAAGAAACGTTGTCACTTGGGCTGACCCGTGCCCGTTGTGGCAGTCCACGCACGTAGCATGGCGGTTGTTGTTTAGCAGCACACTCTCGGCAGCGTCATGAGCATTTGTGGTCGTTGGAAATGGATGCCCGACCTTGGGAGAAGCGTACTCAGCGAAGACGTTCGGGGCCACCGGCGTCAAGTTACTTCCGCCATTGTGGCAGGCGATGCAATCCTGCTCGTTTTGTCCGCGCAGCAGGCGCGCTGGGCCCTGAGCATTGTGGGGTGCGTGGCATCCGATGCACGCATCCTGGGCTACGGTTGTGTAACTTCCCACATTGGCCTGCGGAGAAAGTTTGTTCTGTACAAGCGCGTGCGCGCTGGTCGCCCAATCCGCAATGGGATTCACCTTACCGGCGATTTGGCGGTTGGGATCATGGCAGGCCAGGCACATCTGGCCGCCTGAACTGTCACGGACGAGAAAGCTTTGCGAGATCAGATCTTTTGCCTGCACGTGAGCGTTATGACACGTCGTGCACTCGATGTTGCCGTTGACCAGCCGAATCGCCCCAGTTGGATCTCCTGTCTTGCCGGTGGCAGCGAGCGATGCAATGAGATCGATGTTGTCTTTCAAGGGCAAAGCCAAGGCAATAGGGTGTGACGGCTGGAGGTTGGTGCCGAAGATGTCATAGCTGTACATCGATCCGAACATCGTGACCTTGCCATAGGCGGCTGTGGTTCCGGGAGCAACCGTCCCATCATGACAGGACAGGCACAGATTGCTGTCGGCTCCCATAATCGGCTGTGCGGCTTTATTGACCTCTGTGGCGCTGCTGTACAACGTGTAGCTTTGAACGCTCAATTTCTGATTCCACAGCGGGGTACGACCGCCGACTCCGCTGTGCGGCTCGTGGCAATACATGCAGAAATCGGGCCGGGCGCCGGTAACGGGCGACCTGCTGCCCGGGCCCAGGTCATGCATACCGATGACATCGCCGGCGACTTGAGCGAACAGGGCTCCGCCCGCTAACAGAATCGTCGCGCACGCTGAGAGAACCCTGGCCCTTATACGCATTACATTCCCGCCTTCGCCGGTTTCTTCAAACCGAAATAGTGAAAAACCTGAATGCGGTGGTTAAAGGAGTCGACCACGAAAACCCGGTCATCGTGGTCGATGAATAGGCCCGTGGGCAGCTGGAACTCTCCCGGACGCGTGCCCCGCTGCCCGAAGTAATAGAGCAGATCTCCCTGGCGGTTGAATACCTGAACCACGCCCCATGCACCATCGACGATGTACAGATCGTCTTCCGAATCGACACCAATCCCTTTCGGACGAAACAGGTCTCCGCTGCTGTCGCCAAGTTTTCCGATGGCGGAGTGAAACGATCCGTCGCGTCCTAGCAGCTGCACCCGCGAGTTCATCGCATCGACGACAATCAGTTCCTGGCCATCGAGCCGCAGCTCGGTCGGCAGATTGAACTCAAGATTGCCGTCGCCATTCTTGCCGATCGTCTGCAGGATGCTGCCCTGCATATCCAGCATGAAAATCTTGTCGCGCAACGTGTCGGTTACATAGATGCGCTGGGCCGCGGAGTCCACCGCGATTCCCGTAGGCCGCTTGAAATAACCTTCACCACCTTTGAGGCTGCCAATCGCCCGCTCATACTTTCCGCTGGAGTTGAAGACGAAGATCTTGCCGGTATCGGAATCGGTGACGTAGATTTTGTCCTGGGCATCGACCGCGACGCATTGCGGACTGAGCATAGCATCCTTGCCTTTTTCGCGGCGGTCGAGGAACTTGTATTTCTGCTGCGCGAAGTCGAAGATGTGCACGCCGCCGGCGCCAGGATCGGTCACGATGATGCGCCCGTGGGAATCTGTGGCTACGCTGTAAGGCCGCACCATGGTGTGGAATTCCGGTTCCCCGGCGATGACGTCCACCACGCGGTTCCAGAAGCCGCGGTTGGGCTTGACTTCCCGTTCGGAGCCGAAGCTGCGCTCGTAGGTGAGCTTGCGGCCGCCTTCCAGTTCCAAATCCGGAGGCTTCCCCGCTTCCACTTTCGGGGTCTTCGCGGCCCAACCGGAAATGGTGAGCAGCAGCAGGGCGACCGCGAGCGCACTCAGCTTGAGGGTATACCGCATCCTGATTCTGTTTCCGGCGAGTGCGCGCTTTAGAAGAAATTGAACCACCGCGATACGCCTATGTAAAACGCCGATATATGCTCCGGCGCAGTCCCTGACTGGCTGAATCCCTGCACCAGATTGCTGTATCCGCCGGTGAGGTACATTTTACGAAATTGGTATTGAAAAAACGTATTAATCTGCTTCGTGTTGCTCTCCGAAGCGATCCCGGTCAGGCTGCTGTTGCTCACGGCCTTGGCGAAGCTGGCGCTCAGCGTCAGCCGGCGTGCCGGGTTGCTGCTCAAGCCAAACGAGAAACTGTTGCCGCCAAATAGAATGAGATCGGTGTTGCCCAGAACCGGCTCCGGCGTCGGCGTTACCACGATTCCCACGCCGCTCTCGATTCCTGTCCCGTTCGATTTCGAGTACGAGCCATTGAGAGTAACCCATTTTGAGTAGTTCATCCCGGAATTGAAACTCTCGCTGCTGCTGGCGATTCCATTCTGTGTCGTCAGGCCAGTCTTGCTGACGCTGGCGCCTGCGTTCCATCCGAACTGTCCAAAGGCTCGCCGGATCGTGCCCCCGTAACTGTAGATGGACGACATATAGGTAATGAGCAGGGTCTCCACGTTCTGCGAATAACTGAAAAAGCCTCCCGCCGCCCAGCCGTCGAATCTTTTGTTGTAGCTGGCCGACCCGCTGAAACCCAGCGCGTTCCCGCTGGAAGCGCTGCTTGTGTTCTCGGTCATCGTGAAAGCGGAGTTGAAGCTGCCGCCGAAGAGCAACCGCCAGTAGGTCAGGCCGCCGCCGTAGGAGTCGGCGGAGTAAGTCTTGCCCAGGAAACTTTGCTGCCGGCGGTCCGCCGTGGCCAACCCCTGCAGATTTGGCAGGATCGAGTAGCTGGCGGTGCCGAGCAGGTCGAATGCGTTCGACGACTGCCCCTGTTGGGGCGGCGCCGTCACTCCTCCTGTCGCCGTGATGGCCTGATACAAACTGCCGGTCAGATTGTCCGAATAGTTGGTGCTGACTGAGTAATGCAACTTCTGCGTGGGCTGAAAACTTGCTGTGCCCGTAACCGTATCGATGGTGCCGTTGTAGCTGGCGCCGAGATAGTCCGAATCTACGTACGAGCTGTTAAAGTCGCTGGAGAAGCCTCCGTGCATAGGAAGCTCGTGTCCCGCGCTAAATCCATATCCCCGGTTGCTGGAGGTTGCCGATTCGCTTTGCGTTGAGCCGACAAGTATTTGCGGAATGTCGGAGTGCGAGCCGCCTGCCGTAAAATAGGCGGCCAGGTTGAACCCGCTCAGCAGGTACGACGAACGTAGACCGAAGGAATGCGAAGCTGTGCTTCCGTCGGAATTCGCTCCATAAATCGAGTACTGGTTGCTCCCCGTCTGGAAGCTGGCCGAGAGGCTGGGGAGATCAGGCAGCGTTTCTGCCCAGTTGATGCCGAAGGTATCGCTGTTGCCCTTTGTCGTATAGTTGGCCACTCCGGGAATCCCGAGGCTGCCTTCGCTGTCGTAAGCCTTTGAGTAGGAAACTGAGCCCGGAAAATGGCTGCCGCCGAAAATCGAGCTGGTGAAATTGACCCCGCTGGCGTTGGAAATGGATTGATAGGCCGAGTTGTCGCGCGCTTGATTCAAGAAAGGCGAAATCGTGTAGGAGATAAAATTGGGATTGTAGTAAAAACCGGAGAGAGTGGCCGTTCCGCCTACAGAAAGGCTGTGATCGGAATTGATGAGGTTGCCATAGTCGCCCGTATATCCCGCCGAAACGGTTCCGCTCAGGGTCGAACTGGACTCTCCCACGTTCAGTTGCGCGGCGACCGGCAATGCCAGCAGTAACGTCAGGAGAAGACCGCCCAGCGCCCAACCGGCTTTTCTCAGAATTCCTTCCACCCAACACCCACCTTCGTTTTCTGGCTCCCACCCGGCGGCGCGAGCCAGGCAGCGGCAACTTTCCTGTTGAGGAGAAATGCACGTACCGAACCAAATCTGGAAGCTTATAACCGATTGTTAATAAGCTGGTTAGAGTGAAACCGCGGGTCTGTGGAAAGCTATTCTGGGTCATATAACCCACCAAACCGAGGGCTGATATGGCTTTCTGCGCAACGGGGAAACGGGGTTCGGAAGGCACGACAGATGGAGTCGCGCAGCTCGTGGGAAGCACCGCAGCCCGACACCTGCTCAACACCCAAGATTTGTCATTCCGACCCCGAGCGAAGCGGAGGGAGAGGAATCCCTACCCCCAGCAGCGCCTTTTGGGTAGGGATGCTTCGACTCCAAACGAGGCCGCTCCCGCGACCTCGTTCTCCGCTCTGCATGACACGGAGGGCTTACAGCTCTTCTACCTTGGCGGTTTTGCGAAGGCGTTTGTCGAGGGCTGCCCGGACTTCCTCGGTCTTGCGCTTTTCGAGCTCCTGACGCAGCGAATCCTTCATCTGATCGAAGGTTCGTTTTCCCGCGGGGATGTGCTGGTTCAACCGGATGATCGTGTATACCTGCTCCACCTGGACGATGCCGGTGATCTCGCCCGCTTTGATGGCGAGCAGGGCCTGCACCACCTGCGGAGCCAGCTTGGAACGCTCGACCGCCTTGTGGTCTCCCATCATGACCCGGTAATCGTCTTCGGAAATTTTCTCCGCCAGGATTCCGAACTGCTCGTAGTTCGTGGTCGCTTTGGCCTGCTGCAGGGCGTTCTCCGCGCGCTTGCGCGCTTCCGCCAAGTTTGCCGCCGTGGGCTTTTCCGGGGGAATGAAGGAGATGGTCTGAATGGCGAAGGCCTCGGGATACGCGAACCGCGCAGGATTCTTGTCGTAATAAGCCCGCACCTCGGCCAGCGTCACTGCGGACCTGTTCTCGACTTCCGTCTTCAACGCAGCGTCAATCACCAGGGAGCGCCGAATCTTCTCATGCAGAACTTTTTCGGAGCCCTTGAACTCGGAATTCAGGAATTGCCGGTACTGGTCGGGGCTATCGAATTGAGCGCGGAAGTCGGCCTCGGCTTTCTCCAGCTTGGCCGGCGGAACGGTCACGCCGTGGCGCACCGCATCCTGATAGACCAGTTCCTCGAACTCGATCATCTTCAGCGCACCCGCGCGGATCTGCGGCAGCAGCTCGGGAGGAATATCGCCGCCGTGCTGCCGTGCGTAGGGAAACAAGCTGTACATCTCGCGCGTCAGGTCTCGATCCGTCAGCACAGTTCCATTAATGCGGGCCACAGGTTTATCCGCCGGCTGCACGCTGAGGTTGGCCGGTTGTGTGGCCGGCGTCGTCTGCTTATGAGACGTGGCCAACTGTTGCGCCCCTGCCACCGAAACCGGCACCAGCAGGGCCAGGGGAATCAAGGCCATGTCAATCAGGATCGAGTTGGTTAGTTTCCGTTTCATAAAACTTCCTTGTTCAGGAGCTGCTCATTCGGAGCCTGTCGTTCCGAGCTTACTCAGTATCCGCCAGAAATTGGGTCAAAAAAAGGGGAGAGTTGCTGCTCTCTCCCCTTGTCGGAGCGAAATACCGTGCGATGCCGACAGATTAGAAGGTCGTCGGGATCACGTAGCTTCCGTTGGACTCGTTCGCCTCTCCACCGTGGCACTCGCGGCAGAATTGCGCGGTCTGGTTCGAGCCACTAGTTCCGCTGGCCGGGTTGTAGGGCGCACGGACGAAGAACATGGTCGCGTAGTTGCCGCTCGGCAAGCCCGACTTTGTGCCGTTGGTGACCTTGACGACGTTCATCAAGTGCTGGTTGTGGCAGCTGGTGCAGGTCACCACAGCGGTATTGTTGTATGCGCTGAGGCTGACGAAGAAGCCGTAGTTCTTTATGAATTGGCTCGAGTTCGGGCCGGTCATCGCGATCGTGCCGTTAGTCTCGACGCAATCCCAGTTATACTGGCCGCCGCAAGATACGGTGGCGTTCAGGCCCACCGGGTGAGTGGCGAGGTATTGGCTCGCACCCGCGGGTCCATTGCCCAGCAGGGTCGGAATCGCGTTAAAGGTTCCGTAGCTGGCGGGCAGCGTCTCGTAAACCTGGTTCTTCATCATTGCGCCTTTGGCATAGTTGCCGTCATGGCAGCTGAGGCAGGTCAGAAGACCGTTCACATCCGGGGTTCCGACGGTCATGTTGGCCGGCAGGACTTCCGTATAGCCGGTGGTCCCGTTGGTGCTGCCGGTTATGATCGTTTTGCCTTCCAGCGCGCCCACATCCTGGCCCCACAAAATCGAGAGCCCCGCGGATGCATCGCCTGACTTGTTGGCACCGTTGCCCCAGGCGCCATTGTGTGGAGCGTGACAAGCTGCGCAACCACGGCCATAATTGAGGTGGGCGCCCAATACGTCAGAAGTTGGCGCCTGGATCTGGGCTGAAGCGAACGCCGCCAGTCCCAGAACGAGCAGTACTGCTACAAATACATTCTTCATGGAAAAAGCCTCCTGTAGAGTTGCAACTTTTATTGCGAAATGATCATTTCCGAATGCGTGGAGATGGATCTCCCCGTTAAGCTGGTCGACCGTGACTGGTGCTTTTCGGTTCATACGCCCCACCTCCGCCTTTGGTAATGCACGCCGACAACCGAGTGCCCGGAAGGGTGTTCAAAACTCATCTCACGCATCTAATCTGTTCCTGCGAAGACAGTTACAAGATTCGTGAACCAGTGTTCAAGAACTGCGCAGTTTGCCCCACTGTGCTTTTTGGCCCACTGCCACTGGTGAAATTCCCGCAGAGGGATTCGAATTATGTGATTGGCATCACAGGACTTAGAGAGCGACGACCCGCGGGTCCGAGATTCAATTGTCACGCCGGCGTCATCCCGAACGCCCGCGTTTTCACCAGCGAGCGGAGGGGTCTCGCACGGAAAGGTAGCCGCACCCGAGATCCCTCGCTCTGCCTGAAAAACGGCTGCGCTCGGGATGACTCACGCAGAGAGAATGACGCACCCAGAGAGACGATGGAGCACTCAGAGAGATACTGAGGGCAATATCGAACTCGGCGATTACGGCTTCGTCGAAGACGGGGCCTTCGCGGATCCGGAATCCTTCTGTGGGCTCGTGTCGGGCTTTTGAGCCGGAGGCTCGGCGGACGCTGGTGCCGGATCTGCGGCCGGAGGCGTCGCCGGAGCAGTGGACGTAGAAGGAGGAGTGGCTGCGGCTCTTCTGGCTTCCGCTTTTTGCTTGGCCTCGTCCTCGCGTCGCGTTTTTTCGGTGGCGGCCTCGGCGTCGGTGATGTAGCGGAACATCTGCATGCGGCCGGGATACTGTTCCGTGGTGAACACGCGATTCTGCTTGTCAATGGCTACGCCGACCAGGGCTTTGAACTGCCCTGGACCGTTGGAATGCGTATCCCCGATGTAAGTGAGCAATTGGCCTTCGCGGTTGAACACCTGCAGGCGATCTTGGTATTGGTCGGCCACCCAGATGTGGCCATCGCTATCGACGGCGATACCCTTAGGACGGAAGAGATATCCCGGGCCGTCGCCCGCCTTTCCGAAAGTGCTGATGAAGTCGCCCTCGGCGTCGAAAATCTCTACGCGGCTGTTCATGGTGTCGGTGACGTAGATGTTGCCGTCGGCGTCTAGCGCAACATTGGTCGCGCCGCCGAAATCGCCAGGCGTGGTAAGCGAGTGCTTCTTGCCGGTGGTGCCGATGCGGCGCAGCTCTTTCAAACTGTCGGCGTCGTAGACGATGACCTGATCCTGCTGCTCATCGACCACATAAAGGAAGCGATTTTCGTTGTCGACGGCCAAGCCCACCGGATCGACCAGGCCCTCGGAAATTTGACCTTCAACCTCGTGTTTGGGGTTGAAAACGAGCACTCGATGCAGTTGTCCGTCAGAGACGAAAAGACGGTCGCCGTCGTCGATGGCGAGTCCGTTGATCAACTCAAAATGGGCATCTCTCCCGTTCTTGATGAGCGTTGCGTCGTGAGTTTCAGTGTTGAAGATGAAGATGGCCCCGACTTTTTGGTCGGCAACATACACCAATCCTTTGGAGTCGAAAGCGATGCCGTAGGGTCCGATGAGCTGCCAGGGAAAGGTCTTGAGTTTATCGACGTTGTCCTCCTGCTTGGTGCCGGCAACGCGGTCCATCCAGCTCTGCTTTTTCTTGGTAGCGAGAGCCGGAGTGCGATCGATCTTCATTCCCGCGTAGTAATTCAGCCACTTGACGCGAGCGATATTCGGAGGATTGGGCCAAACCAGCTTGGAGGTGTCGATATCCAACTTGGGCTGCTCAGGGGGCGGTGCGGCTTCCGTCTTCTTCTTTTTCTTGTTGCTGCCCTGCAATGCCATGGGCGAAGCCAGCGCAATGGCAAGCAAAACCAGGAGCGCTACCAGCGCCCGGCCGCTGCGATGTGATTTGGATAGAAGAGCGCCCATAATTGATCTCCTGTTTCTAGTTTCCGTCCGTCGTGTCCATCATGTTGATTCGGTTCTTGTGGCAGTTGTCGCAGAATGCCATGTTGTTCTTCTGATCTTTCACCAGCAGGTCAGCCGCCGCCGAAGCATGCGGCTGATGACAACTCAGACAAGAGAGGTGAGTCTTGATCTTGTTGATATTGGCCGGATCCATCACATCTCCTACGGGATGCTTTGCCACCGGATGTCCCAACCCATACTGCAAGGGGAGAATCGGAACTTGATTCTTCTTGAAATAGTCCTCCGGCAGTTTGACTTGGCCGTTAAATATGGTAAGCACGTGTTCGGCGGGCAGCTTCTGCGGTGCGACATCTGGACCGTGGCACTCCAGGCAGAGCGCATTTCCCTTGGCCCGCAGCAGATGGTCATTGTCGCCTCCGTGCGGCGTGTGGCAAGTGGCGCAGCCCTGACTGAATGCGGGCTGATGGTGGACGGGTTTCTTGGCAAGATCGGCAATCTCACTATGGCAACCGAGGCAGATATCCACCGCGTTGGTCTTGGGAAGTCCAGGTTGCGAGCTGGCGTGCGGGCTGTGGCAATCAGTGCAATCGCCGGCGGCGCCCGGATGTTGGACTTTGGCGGTCTCGATCAATTTGGCCTTGTCGTCGTGACAGGTCACGCACAAGGACTTCACGTCGGTTTGGGTCAAAACTACTTTCCCGTCCTTCGGCGCAGCGTGGCAAACGTCGCATTGCTTGTCGGCAAAAGGCGGATGCTCAAATTTGGCCATCAGCTTCGGAGCCGCGGACTGGTGAGGGTCGTGACAGGTTAAACAATCCGCTTTTTCAAAAGGCTGATTCTGATGTGCTTTTTGGAGCTCGGGGGTTTTCGGATCATGACAGTCGATGCACAGGGCCGGGGGTGCTTTGGTCAAATGGAAATCAAACTCGGTCTTCCCGATCGGACCCGTTTTGTGTGTTATGTGGCAGGTATCGCAGCCCATATCCAGCGCGGCATGGCGGCTGCCTTTTTCCGGTACATTCGTACCGATATCGTGACACGTGAGGCAGAGGTTGTCCTTCTTGTCGCCCGACGTAGCTTTCAGCAGCTGATTCTTGTTGTCTGACGTGTGCGGATCATGACAGGTCAGGCAGTCGCGAACTGCGGGCGGATGGACGCGACCCTGAATCGTGGTTGCGTCCTTATCGCTGTGGCAGCTCAGGCACAGTTTGTAAGGCACCGGACTCGTGAGCGTGATGTGCGTAACTTCTTTGTTGGTTCGAATTTGGTGACAGCTCAAACAACCCATTGCGATGGCCGAATGAACTGATTTCCCCTTGGTCTTGTCCTCATGACACTCAAGACATTTTGACGAATCCGTCTTCGGGTCGAGCGGAACGGGGTGTGTCTTGGCAAAAGCAGGCACCACCGCAATTACTCCCGTGAATACCATGAACTTAAGAAGACGCGGAAGAGTCTGGCTGATTGGCTTTCTGATGAATGCGTACATGGAAGATCCTGGGACCATTGCTGACCATTGCATGTGCACGAACCTCGCCTTCATGACCGAAACTGACATAGGGCTGACTCTTGGGTTGTAAACTATTGCAACACAGTATGTTCCGAAATTGTCTTTTCATCGCTTCAGATCTCGGAAAGCTATTTTCAGTTCCCGGAATGGGCATTCTCCCACACCCGAATCGGTGAAATAGCGCATCTTTCTCGCCCGATTCGTTGGACCGTCTACGCGAAATTCTAGCCTGTTTTCTGCGATTCAAATTACACGGTTCCTGACGCTGGGTGAAATCACAGCAAGGCGCTGGGAAGATGAGTGTTCTGGCTCATTCAACACCGTCAACTGCAATCGCAGATTCGCATAATGCATTGATTCCAAGGGGCTTGGACAACTCCTTCCAAATTGGCGCGGAACGTGCAGTGAGAGCAGCCGGGAAACACTGGGGAAAGGCAAAATACATGGCTTCACCATTACGCTTGGCGTGGCGCAAAACCTGGCAGACTTTCAGCTCCATCAAGACTGGCGTCGTGTTGATCATCCTGGTCGTCATCTTCTCTGCTGCCGGAACCGTGATTCTGCAGCGCCCCATGACCGATCCCGATGATATGGCGCGCGCTTACTCTCCGGCGATGCTGCGCTTCCTCGACGCGGCGGGCCTGACCGATGTTTTTCACGCGCGTTGGTTCGTGGCGCTGATGATTCTGGTCAGCTTCAGCATCATTGCGGCCTCGGTCGAGCGCTTCCCCAACTCGTGGCGCTACTTCGCGCGGCCTTACAAAAGTCCTGATGAAGGTTTCCGCAGAGTTCTTCCGGTCCACGCCACCATTGCGATCGCAGATGAGGAGCAGGGACTGGGTGCGGCGGAACGAGCGCTCCGGCGCTCGGGATTCAAAGCGGAGCGCATCGTGCGCACCGACAGCTTCTCTTTGTTCTCGGAGCGCCACCGAATTTCCGAGATGGCCGTCTACATTGTGCATGCCAGCCTGCTGCTGATTTTTCTGGGCGGCATTGTCGACGCGATCTACGGATGGCGCGGCTTCCTGATGCTAAGTCCCGGCAAGGCCAGCAACCAGATCGAAATGAAAAATGGCGGCACGAAGGATTTGCCGTTCGCGATTCGCTGCGACGCCGCCGGCGAAGATACCTACAAGGATGGCACGCCGAAAAAATACTGGTCAAAGCTGGCTGTAGTCGCCGATGGGCGCGAGATCTCGACCAAAGAAATCGTGGTCAACGATCCGCTCGTCTACAACGGAGTACGTTTCTATCAGGCGACCTACGGGAACACGGGCAAGCTCGAAAAATTAGTTCTGAACGCGACTCCGGCGAAAGGCGGCACGTCGCAGGAAATCTCGCTCACCATGAACGAGATAGCCGCACTGGATGCCGATACCACCGTGCAACTGGCGGAGTTCATTCCCGACTATGTAGTGCAAGATGGCCACGTATATGCCCGTAGCAATGACGTGGTGAATCCCGCGGTGCACCTGATCGTGACCTCGAAGAAGACGAATGCCAGCGTGAATTACTGGCTGCCGGAGATTCCCAACATCGCCGAAAACGCGTCATCCCCATACGCATTCCAACCGAAAGACTTGCAAACCGGAGTATTCACCGGGCTGGAAGTTTCCCACGAGCCCGGCCAGTGGTCGGTGTGGGGCGGAGTGGTGTTGATGGCCATCGGCCTCACCTTCGTTTTCTATGTCATCCACATGCGCTTGTGGATTGTCCCGGTGCAGGACGCAAGCGGAAAGCTGGCGCTGTGGATTGGCGGCTCTGCCAATCGCAATCGCGACGCTTTCGAAATGAAGTTCAAGAAAATCGTGGAAGAGATTAAGAAAGAACTGAAACCGGTCGTAGTGGCCGCCGCTGAAAAGCCGGCCGCATCGATCTCGGGAAGATAAGCCCGGCTTAAGAAAGGAAAGGAAGCAACCATGGAACGAGTCAAAGCAGAACAGCATCCCGCGACCGGAATGACATTGGTCGTGATGGTCGGGTTGAGCATCGCTTTCCTGCTGGCCATCGCTCTGCTGAATGTGGCGAAGAGCGGAAACATCCTGAGCGAAGCCAACCTACTGTATGCGGCTCTGGTTTTTTATGCGGGCGCAGGCGCGCTGTATCTTGGCTTTGGCGTTACCGGGACGGATTCCTACATCAAGTTTGCCTCGTTAGCGACCTGGGCCGGTCTCATCGCCAATACCGGAGCGGTCGCGCACCGCTGGTATGAGGCCGGCCATCCCCCATTCGCCAGCGTATATGAAATGCTGCTGAGCTTTGTGTGGACGCTGGCCGCGCTTACGCTGATTGCCGAAAAACGCTATGGAGTGAAAGTAATCGGCACCGTCACCATGCCGGTGGCGATTGTCGGCGTCATACTGATGCAACTGCTGCGCAGCGACGTGCGGCCGCTGGTACCCGCTCTGCAGTCCACCTGGCTGCACGTGCACGTAACCCTCGCCATGCTGGCCTATGCCGCGTGCGCCCTGAGTTTTGCCCTGGCCATGATGTTTCTGATCCAGGACAAAGTGAAGACCGAGACCTTCCTGGCCGCTACCAGCGTGTTCACCGCCGGAATTTACGCCGCGATCCTGCTGCGCTTTGAAAAGTGGGGCGGATTAAACGTGGTGGCCTGGGATGCCGAAAACAAAACGGAAGTGTTCATCTCGCGCGGAGTGCGGCTGTTCGTGACCATTCCCGACCTCGGCTGGCTGATGCTGCTGGTCTTTGCCGCCGTCGCCGCGCCGCTGGTTCTATACGTTCTAGCCCGCGTGAAGCACAACGAGAATTATCTTGCGCTCGCGAACCGGGCACTGTTCATCAGCATTCTGCTCCAGACTCTTGCTCTCGTGTTTTTCATTCTGCGCGCCCGCGATGGCCAATATCCTTCGCTCGACGCGGATGGTCTCTACGCGACCAGCCTGGCCGCGAGTCCTTTTATTCTCTCCGCGCTGGTGGGCGGAATCTTCGCCAACCTGCTCTATCTGTTGTTGCTGTGGCGCCGCGAAGATTTGCAGCGCCTGCTGCCGGATGCGGAAGCGCTTGACCGGATTACCTACAAAACGATTTGCATTGCATTCCCTTTGCTCACCCTGATGATCGCCGCCGGCGCCTACTGGGCCAACCGGGCCTGGGGCTCCTATTGGAACTGGGATCCCAAAGAGACGTGGGCGGCGATTACGTGGCTGGTGTATGCCGGATATCTGCACATGCGCATTACCCGCGGCTGGCGCGGACGTCGAGCAGCTTACTTCGCCATTCTCGGATTTGCCGTTGTGATGTTCACTTTCTTCGGAGTGACCTACTTGTTGCCCGGACTGCACGCTTATGCCTGAGACTGCAAGAGAGACCAACAATTCGCCGGCCGAACCCGAAGCCCACTCGGTGGAAGCGATTCGACCATCACGCAAGAGTAGGTTCAGCACGGGATACTTGAGCGATGAGGCTGCGATGGAACCTGTTTCCGAGGCCGTGGCGGAAGATGGCGCATCCGAAACCCAGGATCCTGAATTACCGTGGTTTCGCATCAACTGGGAAATCAAAGCGCTGGTGCCAATCGCATGCGTCCTGCTGGGCGGCATGCTGCTGTTTCTCTTGGCCACTCTCTCCTGGCGGGATCCCGAACGCCACATCGTGTTGCTGGTTGCCGGCGCGGGCGCCGTTGCGATCTGCGGCGCGCTGCTGGTCGTGCTGACTTACACAGTGCAGCGCCCCATGGTCGAACTGCAGCAAAAAATCGCGCAGCTCGGCAGAGGCGATCTCGGCGTCTCCGTCAGTTTTGCGCACCGCAACGACGAGATCGGAGACCTCGGCCGCAATTTTAATCAGATGGTCGAGCAACTGCGCGAGAGCCGCGTCGAGATTGAGCGCCTGCATCGCACCCAGATGTCCCGCGCCGAACACATGGCGACTCTCGGAGAAATGGCCACCGGCCTGGCTCACGAGATTCGCAACCCGCTGGCGGGGATTGCCGGAGTCATCGAAATCATCGGCCGCGATCTTCCGGATTCCAGCCCCGCGCGCGCGGTAGTCAAAGACGTGCGGCAGGAAATCGCCCGCATCAATCGCATCGTGACTGACCTGCTGCAGACGGCGCGGCCCCATCCGCCCAAAGTCCGCAAGAGCGATCTCAACACCACGGTGGAACACGCGGTGATGCTGGGGCGGCAGCAGGCGCTCTCCAAATCGGCAGAGATCAGCCTGCGCAAAGATCCTTCTCTTCCCGAGGTCGAACACGACAGCGATCAGATCCACCAGGTGATGCTGAATCTCCTGCTGAATGCGCTGCAAGCCATCGATCTGAACGGAAAGATCGCTGTCGCCGTAGAATCGCAAGGAGCAAACGCGGTCATTGAAGTCGCGGACAACGGACGCGGCATCTCGCCCGATCACCTGCCCAACATCTTCCGCCCGTTCTTCACCACGAAAGGCGATGGCACAGGCTTAGGACTCTCGTTAGCCCGCCGCATCATCGAAGATCACCAGGGCCGCATCGACGTCACCAGCGCCGTGGGCAAGGGAACGACATTCTCGGTCGTCCTGCCGCTGCAGCGGGCCGGCGCCGGCGAATCTGCCCCTCTGACGACGTAGATCTTTCGTATCTTCTTAGTATATACTGTGTAGATACGAAGGAGCCTGATGGCGACAACGCAGATTGTGAAGTGGGGCAACAGCCTGGCGATCCGGATTCCCAAGCCTGTGGCCGAGGAAGCTGGAGTCGGCGAAGGCGATCCCATTGTGGTCGAGGCGGTCAACGGACGCATTCAGCTGCGGCCCGACAAGAAACGAGTGCCGACCTTGCAAGAGCTGGTCGCACAAATCACGCCCCAGAACCGCTATGCCGCAGTCGAAACCGGGCCAGCCCGCGGCAAGGAGAACTTGGAGTGGTAGCCCGCTACGTTCCACGAGCGGGAGATCTGATCTGGCTTGATTTTGATCCGCAGGCCAGCCGTGAACAAGCGAAGAGACGGCCTGCCCTGGTAGTAACTGACCAATCGTACAATCGGGCGAGCGGTCTGGTCATAGTGTGCCCGCTAACCAGTCGCCGGAAGCCCTATCCTTTCGCTCTCCCAGTCACAGTCGACAAAATCGAGGGCGCGGTTCTGGTCGATCATCTCAAGAGTCTCGACTGGACGGCGCGCAAGGCTGCATTCCACTCGAAAGCCGACCCGGCGCTGCTTGCCAAGGTACGCGGATATCTGGGCGTGCTACTCGGAATCCGATAGGTCGACGACCTCGTTGAGGAGAGTGGGTCGAACCGCTGGATCTTAATGGCTAACTCAGGTTGGTGACGGAGAAGAAGAGCGTATACCTGAACTGCCACTGTTGTGTGGGGTCCCTGATATTCCTGTTCCCAGAGGCTCGCGCGTCTCGGAGTAACGCCGAGGAGGTGGAAGAATCACTGATCCGCTGACGGCGATGGAGAATGTCTGCTCTGCGGATTTACCGTCAAGGCCTCCGAGGTCGAAGTGAAAATAATCGTCGCCCAATCCCTTGAGGTGCTCGGCCAACCATTGAGCGTTCGTGAGCGTGGTGCCTTGACTGATTTTTGTATAGTAGGCCGTCCAACGGGTAACAGTTAAGACGGAACGTCCGCTCCTAACCGATCTTCAATCCATCGCTTGGGCGAGGCAGCATCTCCCCCCTTATGAAGATCGCGAATCAGTTCCGCTTCTTGGCCACCGCGTATTCGCCCTCCATATTCACCACTCCACCAGTCTCGTCCTCCGACGCCGTGTACGTGCCCTTGCCCGTAATCCCCTGCAGCTTTCCAGTTCCGCCAGTGAACACCCATGTGCCTTTGACGCTCTCAATCACACTTTTCGGCTTCCCGTCTTTCACGACGGCCCAATCGAAGCTGAGGAAGAACTTGTCGCCGTTGTCCATATTGCCGACATAAGTTCCACGGGTTGAGGCTCGCGTAGGGCTGTTTTCTGAGAACGCAACGTAGGTTCCATCCTTCGATTTTTCACTCACCATTTCCATCGGAGTCGACCACGGGCAAGTATTTTTCTCCAATGTCAACCTGTGTCCGGCCTCGTCGCCAGCTTCTACCGTACCGACCACCTCCGGCTTCGGGCATTGCATCTTGCCGGCAATCTTGGTCTGCGCCGCAAGCGCCGACACAACCAACAACGCCATACCCACCATGCTCACAAGGCATATTTTCATCGAAGCTCCTTCAAGATTACCGGCATTTCTATTTGGCTTGCCGGCGCCGAAACAAAGAAGGTGGAAGAATCAACGCCGCAATGTTAATGCGCCTCAGGCCTGGCTCACGCCATCTGGATCGGGAAGCCGCCTATTTTTGCTGAATGGATTCCACGTGCTTGGTGATTGCTTCCAGCCTTACCTCTCCCCAGTCTTGGTCTGATTCAACCTCATGGAAGATAGGTCCCCAAACTGGCATCTCCCGATTAAGTTCCGAAAGCAGTCCAGTTTTTTCCCCTACAATGACGTCCCTGACTCGCTGGTAGGGGAACTTACCGTCGCTTCTTTGCGAGATTAGGGTCAAGTCCGGAACGTGATGCTTGAGGACAACTGAGTCTGGCCCATGCCCTCGTCCATCAACTCCATGACACACGGCGCAGCGGTATTGAAAAATCTTGGCTCCCTCGATGGTGTTATACGCCGACGAGGTTGTCCTATCCTGTGTCCAAGCTGCCGACAAGAGGATAGCCGGTAGAAGAAGCAGGTACAGAAATAGTGGAGACCACCGTTCTTGCGGGTGCATGCGCACCTCCAGCGAACCGTTCTTGGTTAACGTGCCGAGAAACTCCTGCGTCGCCTGCCGCGAGATGCCTCCATGTGGCGGGAAATGACTCTTCGCGGAGGCGAGACTTAATTCGAGACTATTTAATGCTGGCCCCCTAAGTAGATCGTGTCTGTGATATGGGTCACATCGGATGCGGGGTAATTGCGGAGAGCCACAACTGTTGAAGGAAATATCGCCACATCACTCATCTACCGTGAGCCAAAATGGTTTTCCTGGGGCTCACTTGTGTAATCGCTTCCATGAGAAGGCCGGTCGGACGCAATCCTGGCTCAGCGGCTACTTCCCTGTCCTCATTTTTACAGCAGCTAACGCCCGCCCAAGTGTTTCTCACTTGTTTCTGAAGGGCTGCCAGGTGCAGAATCATCGAAACCACGTCCCAAGGGGGCGTTATGGGGATCACACAGCGCAAGCAACATGGATTCCACCTGCCCGCAATGCTGAGTTCGAAACGATGGATGCTCTGCGCTTTGATGATTGATTTGCTGCCGGCCCCGTTGTTCGCGCAGAACCTGCACTATCCTTTACAAGACACCACCGCGGGACGACTGCCCGCAACACCCGATGACCGCGTGATCGTCGATAGGGGAGACACGCGACGGCAGACTGGCGAAAAGACAACGTGCTCACTTCAGCCGTTTCCGGGCATGCCCAGCACTGCCAGTGTTACGAGCTTGCAGATTCCGTCCAAGGCTCAAAAAGAATATGAAGACGCCTGCGTGGCTTTGAAAAACAAGAAACTTCCTGAGGCGGAGCAGCACCTGCGCAAGGCGACAGCGATCTATCCCAAATATGTCGCCGGATGGGTCATGCTGGGCCAGACTCTTGAGACGAGACAGCAAGCGGCGGAAGCCCGGGACGCTTGTTCGCGGGCAGCGACCGCCGATCCGAATTACTTGCCCGCGTATCTTTGCCTGGCCGAGATTGCGGGACGCAAGCAGGAATGGAACGAGGTTTTGAACCTGACCGGTCGCGCGCTCGAACTGGACGCCGTCAATGACGCCTATGCCTATTTCTTCAGCGCGATCGCCTATTTCAACCTAAACCAGCTGAGCGAAGCGGAAGCGAGCGCTTTGAAAGCGGAAAACATCGACGTAGAGCATCGCGAGCCGCTGTTGCAACTCTTACTGGCCCAGATTTATCAGGCAAAGAACGACTCGGTGGATGCTGCGTCTCACCTTCGGGAATATCAGAAACTCACTCCAGACGCGGAGTATTCCGACAACCTGAACAAGGATTCGGGAAAAGAACCAGGTCCGAAGTAGGCGCGACCGCATCGCCGGCAGGGCAACTCCGATATCCTGTTCCATTCCAGACCGCAATGTGTACAATCGCGCTGCAGCGATTTCGTTCGATTCTTCCGGAAGGCAGGTTTGGATGCCGGAGCAAGCCACCGCAAGCCCACTAACCATTGCAGTTGACCGGACCAGCGACTGCGTCGCAGTGCGTTGCACCGGACGCCTCGTAGCAGGAGTGAGCGACCGCCTCTACCTCGAAGTCAGCCAATTGATTCCGGGCTCCAAACGAATCGTGCTGGATTTTACGGATTTAACCCACATGGATAGCACGGGCCTGGGCGCGCTGGTTCGGCTGTACGTTTCCGCAAAATCGGCAGGCTGCGCGCTGCAACTCTTCAACATTGGGAAGCCGATTCGGCAACTTCTGGGCGTGACCCATCTTGTGTCCGTATTCCAGATCATCGGCGACAACAATATTCGATGCGGATGATCCCCCGGGTTGCGCCAGCTTCCTTCGCCATCCGCCCATCCGCCCTGCCCCGCAGCCGAGCCGCCCGGCGTGCCCTCGACTTCCCTTCCGTAGTAATCTAAGTCTGCATGCCGGCAGAGAAGATCCTGATTGTCGATGACGAGCGCCTGGTGCGCTGGTCGCTGCGCCAGAAGTGTGAGGAGTGGGGATACCAGGTCGTCGAGGCCGCCGCGGGCGATCCCGGCCTGCGCCTGGCCCAGCACGAGTCTCCCGACCTGGTGCTGCTCGATGTTCGCATGCCCGATATCAGCGGTATCCAGGTTCTCGAGCAGATCAAGAAAGCGCAGGATGCGCCGCCCGTCATCATGATCACCGCCGATCCGCAGCTCGATGACGTGAAGAGCGCCCTGAAACTGGGGGCCTACGACTTCATCGGCAAGCCCCTCGATTTCGAAGAGTTGCGCGTCACGATTCAGAACGCGCTCGAAGCTACCCGTCTGCGCACCGAAGTGCAGTCGCTGCGGGGAGAAGTCCGCCGCCATACCGGATATCACGAGGTGGTCGCGGTTTCACCCAAGACCACCGAACTGATGAGCTTCGTGCAGAAAGTCGCGGCCAGCGAGGCCACGACCATCCTCATCCAGGGCGAAAGCGGCACGGGCAAAGACCTCGTCGCCAAGACCATCCACTACGAAAGTTCACGCCAGAACGGGCCATTTGTCGCCATCAACTGCTCGGCCATCCCCGAGACCTTGATGGAGGCCGAACTGTTCGGCCACGAAAAAGGCGCTTTCACCGACGCCAAGCAGATGAAGAAGGGCCTATTCGAAACCGCGAATGGCGGCACGCTGTTTCTGGACGAAATCGGCGAACTCTCGCCGCTACTGCAGGCCAAGCTGCTGCGCGTGCTTGAAGACCAAGTCATCCGCCGCGTGGGCGGCACGCGCGACATGCAAGTGGACGTGCGCGTGATCGCGGCCTCGAACCGCGACCTGGAAAAGGCCGTGCGCGAAGGCCATTTTCGGCAGGATCTTTATTACCGGCTCGCCATCATCGCCATCTTCATCCCGCCGCTGCGCGAGCGCACCGAAGACATTCTCCCGCTGGTTGATTTCTTCATCGACTGGTACAACCGGAAATTCAAGAAAGCAATCAAGGGCATCAGCCCGGAAACGCGCCGCCTCCTGGTGTCGCACAACTGGCCGGGCAATGTCCGCGAGCTGAAGAATTCAATCGAGCGCGCCATGATTCTGGAAGACGAATCGATTCTGCGTCCGGTCTACATGCCGTTCGCCGTGGGCGAAGCCGCGCGCAGCGGATTGACGGCATTCGAGGCCAGCAGCGCATCGGGCGACGGCGGCGGCGGCAAGCAACTCCCCAATGGACGCGTGCTGCCGCGGCTCTATATTCCGGAAGAAGGAACATCGCTCGAGGAAGTCGAGCGCGCCATGGTGGAACTCGCCATGCGCCAGGCCAATGGCAATCAGACACACGCCGCACGCCTGCTCGATATCAGCCGCGACGCCCTGCGCTACAAGCTGAAGAAATTTGAACTGGTCGCGGGCGGGGAAGACGAAACCACCGACTCGGTAGCCTCAGAAAACACTTCCAGCTAAAATCGGCCACAGCACATACGAGTTCGTACTGCCAGCGCTGCCATCACTTCGGCGAGATCACGGCGATGTCAAATACAGATCCCGCGGCTGACGTGGACCCCGCTCCGGTCAACGTACCGTCGCTATTGATTGAGTAGACAGAGACCGCCCCACTTTCCTCATTCCCTACGTAAAGAAACTTGCCCGAAGGATCGACTCGCTCGCGCCAGGGTTGCACTCCCGTTGCGACCGTGCCGAGTAGACTCAAGTCGCCACTGGCCGCATCAATCGAATATTCCCCCACTGTGTTGTCCTGCCGGTTGACGACGTAAGCGAACTTGCCTGACTTATCGACGGCAACCGATGTCGGACTGTTCCCCGCCACCACCGCCGACTGCGCGGTCGGGGTCAAGACGCCTGTGGTGGCGTCGATCGTAAACTCCGAAACCCAGTTAAAATTACTCGGGACATAAGCGAACTTGCCCGTCGGATCCACAGTTACGTCGAAAGCGGCTCCCGCCGGGACCGCCGCCGGAGTCATCGGACTCAGAACTCCCGTGGAAGAATTGATCGTGTACATCGACACCGTACTGTCATCTTGATTCGCTACATAAGCGAACCGCCCAGATGGGTCCACGGTAACCGAGAGCGGGCTCAATCCCGTCGCCACCGTCGGGGGCGTCGTGGGGGTTAAGACGCCTGTGGTCTGGTTGATGCTAAACATGGACACCGTATTGTCGTCGCTGTTCGCCGTATACACGAACTTCCCGGATGGATGGATGCCAATTCCTTGCGGAAAATATCCCGTTGGAATAGTCGCTGGTGTGGTCGGAGTCAGTACTCCGGTGGCCGAATTGATGCTGTACATCGAGATGGTGGCGAGATCAGCGGCGTTCGACATAAGGTTCGCTACATAGGCGAATCTGCCGCCAGGATCAACCGCGATACTTTCTGATCCGAAATTGTTGCCGTTGGTCGCGACTGTGGACGGACTTGTCGGCGTCAGACTTCCAGTGCACGAGTCGACGCTGTAGGACAGAACCGTGTTGTTGTCGTTCAACACATATGCGTATGCCGGCTTGGATGACGGCACGCACGAAGCCACAGGATTGGGATTGGTGCTGGAATTCCGTGAGTTTGAGCCACAGCCTGCGGCCAACAGAAGCAAAGCAATGGTCGCCGCTTGCAAACAGGGACTAGACGAGGGCGCCGACTCCATAACTCCTCCCTACGCGACCCTTACGGCCGTAAGAACAGGAACTAAGAGCTACCAGGATTGGCTCGCTTCCCCCTCAAATAATTACGCGAGCCAGTCCACTTAGTTAGTGCGAAATCATAATAATCTTATGCCAGTCGCCTCGAATATACATTTTTGCATAAAAATTTGTAACTGTGCCCTCCCGTCCCAAATGAAACAGGTAGTGAAGAGGCCCCGCTTTATGGAGTAGCCGTGGCGCGACGCCCTGCGCTATAAGCTGAAGAAATTTGAACTGGTCGCGGGGAGCGAAGACGAAACAACCGAATCCGTGCCCTCGGAAAATTCCTCGACCTAGGCAAAGAAAGTGTAAGCAAACATCAGGTCTTCCTGTCGGAAGCCCTCT
>CAVRDS010000070.1:0-7947 GCA_963719865.1 uncultured Acidobacteriota bacterium
CTACTCCAGTGGCTCGGCCCCCTCGAGTCGTATCAGTCCGGTGGATCATATTTGAGACCGGAAGCTCAACGACTACACAATGGAAGAGCACAGAGGCTGGACACGATTTGCAGCCGGTGCTAGCATTTTGATGGCGCGAGAGCGGCATATGGGAGATGAGGAGCTGAACTTCACCGAGAAAGAAGCTCGGTGTTGGGCCGACGACCCACGAAACCAGGCGCCGAAAAGCGGCGCTTTGGCCAGCATTGTCGTCGTCTGCGTTCTGCTCGTGATTATCCTTGTCGCTGTCATCGCAACAAAAAGTTCTGATCGGTCGACTACCGATGGCAGCCAAATCCACGTCGGAGTGCTGTTCGTGCAGTGAATGCCGGAACAGACAAGCACGGGCTGTGCGTTGCGCCCAGGCTGTGACGGTCAAAAGCAGGCCGATAAAACGCGCACTGTGCGGCGACTCCGTCGTTTTGGTTCGAATCTCTGGGCGCGGGCTCTGTGCTACGCACGCCTGCGCTGGCGCCCAGAAGACGCGGCTGCGAAAGCAATCCAATGAGAGGAGGATAACCATGCCAACGAATGAGACTATCGATGTCGCGGAAGAAGAGATGCCGCTGAGCCACAAGACTCCCGAGGTCGAAGTACGAGGAGATGAAAGTCGTCATCCGGGTGAAGACGCCGGAGGGCATAGAGGAGCGCAAAGTAAAGCTTCCGAAGACCACGTGGGGCTAAACACAACGACGGAGTTCGACGGGAAGTGACATGCTGACCGAAACTCGCTGGCAGAAAGAACAGGAGCTCATGCACAGCACCTTCCCTGAATTTGCGCCTTTTACAAAGAAGGACAGGTTCGGTTTCGAGGGTTACCTCAGGGGATCCAAATCCGGAAGTCTCTACCGAGTGATCCTCGAGGGAGAGCAGAAGGCCTATCCGCAATGCCCTCCGAGTGTTTTCATGGACCCTCGCATCGGAATGTATTGGATCGGCGCCGACGACCGTCGTCGGCTCTGTATGCAGAAGGACTGGAGCCCTGCAAGATCCACGTTTGCCAATACTCTGTTGGGGGTGATCCGTTTCCTGGACGAATTTGATCCTACTCCTGGCACGGCGCCTCCGCTTGCTGCGGCGCGTGCAGAGAATCGGCCCGCACTGGAGGACGCAGATCTTCGATCCGCAGCCGAACCAGATTTGCCCGGAATATTTTGCTCCAGACGTTGGCGCCTGTGGTGAATTTCGCTCGTGGGCCGGCCGCACCCTGTGAAGGTGACAGTGTTCTATTCCAGAAACCCACATGAGAGGGCCACCCTGGTACGGCAGAAAATCGCGGTTGTCGGGTGTGGAAGCTTTGGCTCCGCCCTCGCCGATATGCTCGTGCGGGCAGGAGCCGGGAACCTCACGCTGATCGATCCGGAGTTGCTGGGGGTCGAGAACATCGGGCGTCACGTGTTGACCTTCAAGGACGTCGGGCAACCGAAAGCACACGCTCTCGCTCGACGACTGCTGGAAATCAACCCTGAACTTCAGGTGGAGCCGCGGCAGGAGAAGTTCCACGATGCCGATGGACTACTGGTTTGTTGCGCGGACTCCCGACGTTGCGAGTCGATTGTGAACGCCACTTCCCTCGCAAAACGCCTTCCCGCCATGTTTGTTGGCGCCTACGGCGCGGTCCGGGCGGGCGAGATCCAATTCTGTCTTCCCGGCCACACGGCTTGCCGGGAGTGTTTCGCCCGCTTCCGCGAAATCGGCGCTGTTTCGCCAAGTCGCGAACAATATACAGATCCCGATTTCGATGAGACGCGCACCCCGGGCCAGAGTGGTCTCTGGGGATCGATTCAAGTTGTCAGCGGAATTGCGTTTCACGTGATCCTGGCACTGCTTGGGGTCCGAGGCCGGCTTGATCTCGATCGATCGCTCTGGATTGCGAATCTCGATTACCAGGGCTTCCAGCCTTATGCCGTCACATTCGTCAAGGTGCAACGCGGATGCCCAGTCTGTGACGAGAGCAAGATCGTAGAATTGTGTTTGGACGATTCCCCACCGGACACGATTCGTTAACGGGACTCGCTTCGTTTGCTGCAATCAATGGACCCGCTGTCGTAAAGTCCCTCGATTCGCTTCGTGCGGGGACGCACAGAACCGATGGGCAACGCCGATCTTCACCGGCTCAAGAGAAAAACACATACTGTAATCCGATTTTAGACGTAAAATGGAAGGCGTCACACAAGGAAATTGGTATCCATCATGCAGTACAAGCCGCGCACGGCGATGAAAGAGGAGTCCGTGCCGTCGAGTCGCACCGAATCTGAGCTGAAATCCCAGCTCGCCCTCCCCGCACTCCAACAAGATGATCCAGATCAGATTGAAGTGCCGAAACCATCTGTGTCCGAGGAACCGCGGACGAGCTCCGTTCGCGAAAAAGCCATGGCGGCTTCAGTGCCAGGCAGCGAATACTGGTTGCCATAGCGCGCGGCCCGCGTGAAGATCTGCGTCTATTGAAAACGGTTCGCTCGAGTGAGCGGCCGCGTGTCAAACCCCAGAGCCGGATTTTTGCGAAAAACGCTTCGGCACTTGAAAGGAGGCGTAGCGCGTTCCATGCCCAGACGTTGCTCGAGCAGTGACCTTGGTGGCGGTAAAGACTCGCATAGCTCCAGACGTTGTTGCAACACCTGGGGCGTTGTTCTCGCGGGTGGGGATGGCACACGATTGCTTCCGTTGACGCGGCAAATTTCCCACGATGATCGCCCGAAGCAATTTTGCCGCGTTCTTGGCACTGAAACGCTTCTGCGTCAGACACGGCGCAGAGTGTCTGCGATGATTCCGTCGCCGCGCATTTTGGTTGTGTTGACGCAAGCCCACGAATCGTTCTACAGCGATGAGGTGGGTGATCTCGCGCCATCGTGCCTCCTGATCCAACGCTACAATCGAGGGACTGCGCCTGCGATTCTTTGGGGCCTGGCATCTGTGAAATATCTCGATCCGAACGGTCTGGTTGCGTTTTTTCCCTCGGACCACTACATCGGCGAAGAGTCGGTTCTGCACCGCCATATCGATCTGGCATTTAGTCAAGCCAAGAGCCATCCTGATAGGGTGTTTCTCTTGGGCATATCGCCCGAGACTCCAGAAGTCGAGTACGGGTGGATTCAGCCAGGCGCACCCCTCTCCCGGGTGTTGGCAGAGTCGATATTCCGTGTCGATCGTTTTTGGGAGAAGCCATCCCAATCTCTGGCGTGCCATCTAATGAGCTCTGGTTGCCTCTGGAACAGCTTCATTATGGTGGGCCACGTCGAAGCATTTCTGAGCCTGATCCGAGACGCTGCCCCAGGCCTTTTTCGGTGGTTCTACCCAATGGCCTCAAGGCTGATCCCGCTTGATCAGGAAGTATTGGGCAAGGTCTCTGCCCGGATTCCCACTGTCAACTTCTCGCAGGAAATCTTATCAGCGAGACCGGCTTCACTCGCGGTGCTGCGCGTGGACGGCCTAGAATGGAGCGACCTCGGCGAACCCGGCCGAGTTCTCTCCGTTGTCGCGCGGAAAGGGATCCAGAAGGAATGGAACTTCGATCCGGTTGCCGAAGGGATTGCAGTAGGGGGTATGCGCTGATGAGTGGCTTTGGTCGGCCATGTCCGACCCTGCTCTGCGGGCCGTTCCAATCTGATGCCGATCACCGAGTCGGTGCTTGGCAAGACTGACCCAGTAGGGCTTGGTTGCAGTGACCCAGGTCGGGAACGGGACCGGAAACGGGACAATGATCGGGGCTGATTCGAGCCGTCATCCACGCCGAAGGCGTGTTCGTAGGTAGGTAGGACTGGGGGCGGGCAGTATCATCCACGCCGCAGGCGTGCGGGTTGCTTGTCCATCATCTGCGCCCAACGTTGGAACTACCGCACTGGCGCGATGCGTGTGAGCTTGCGCCGGAGATATTCGAAGTAATCCGAGTTGACGCGCATCTCCAGCACTTCCTCGATGACCGGCAGGAAATAGGCCAGCGAGCGAATCGTGCCCAGAGGCGGTGCTTCGGACGGTCGAATCAGGCGACGCGTGGCGGCCAGCACCAATGCATTTTCGATGACCTTCAGCGAAAGGCCGCGTTGATACAGTTGCGCCGCCAGCAGCCGGTCGGCACGACGCACCGTCCCCATCGTGCCCGGCGTCTTGCGGTACGCCTCCAGCACCTGGCGAACATATTCTTCCTGGCCGTCCATGCTGGCGTCCTCAGCCTTGCGGTTCGCGCAATGGCGGGCCGTCGATGACGACGGTGTGGCAGTAATGCCGCAACCGGCTCAGCAAGGCCTCTACCATGGGCCGGTTGCCCAGAAAATTGGGCCACTCGTCGTAGACGAGATTCGTGGTGATGATTGTGGGACGCCGCCGGTAGCGTTCTTCCATCAGCTTGAAAAAGATGTTCGACTGCTCCGGTTTCAGATTCAAATATCCAAATTCGTCGATCAAAAGGACGTCCAGCCGCGCCAGACGATTCAGCAGCTGCCGCGTCGAACGATCCGCCAGCGACGCATACATTTCATCGAACAGGTCCTGGGCCTTGATAAATTGACACCGGTAGCCGTTCTCCAACGCCTTCATCAGCAGGCCAGAAGCTAATCCGGTTTTGCCAACGGCGGTCTTGCCGACGAACACGATATTTTCCGCCTTGGCGATGAACTCCAGCTCCGCAAAACCCCGAATCTGTTTGCGGTTGACGCCCGGCTGGTGCGTGAAGGGAAATGTCTCCAGCGTCCAGCGCTCGGGCAGCTTGGCGCGCTGGATGCGCCACTCCAGCGCGCCCTCCTGCCGGGCCTGAAACTGCGCGCGCACCAGTCGCGTGACAAAGTCCGAGTAGCTGATGTCGTCCTTGTCGGCAGCGCGCAACTGTTCGTCATAGATCTCCAGGATGCGCTTGAGCTTGAGGTTCTTCAGCAGTTGTTCCAGTTCTTCAGTCATCGTTCGGGCCCTCATCGAGCAGAAAGTATTCGCGCGTCACGCGGCGCAGGATCATCCTCTCCAGCCGGTCCAGATCGTAAAGCCCATAACGGGCGGCCTCTTCGACCGCTCCCACCAGCGGTTCGCGCGGATACTCGCGCACAAACCGCAGCAGTTGCCGCAGGGCAAGCGTGACCACCTTGCGGCTGCGCTGTTTCAACCCCACGACATAGTCGGCCAGTTCCGGCGCGGCGGTGACGATGGCCTGCTCTTCGGGATGCGGATCGGGACGCGCGTCTCTGTGACCGCGCGGCGGGCGGTGCTCCGCCAGCATCACGCGCTGGTGCTCGGCTTCGGCGATGCGCCGGTGTGTCACCAACTGGCGGGCATCGAGTTGAATCTCGATCTTGTCCTTGGTTTCGCGCACCTCTACACGGCGCCCGATCCACTCCACCGGCACCGAATAGCGGTTGCTGTTCAACGCCACGTAGCCTTCGATATCCACCAGACGCTGTTGCAGCCGGTAGACTTCCGGAATCCACGCCGGCAGCGGCTTCAGATGCAGCCGCTCCACCGCGAACAGCTCTCGCGGAACCGCGCGGATGTGTTTCTTGTAAGTCGAGTTAACCTTATCGCACCACTGCCGCGCCTGCTGATTCAGATCCTCCCAACTGCGGAAGGTGCGCCCCGCCAGAAAGTTATTCTCGATGAAATGGAAGGGACGCTCCACGCGCGCCGAACGGTTGGCATTGCCAATCGCGTGTGCCACGAACTGAAAGCCGAAGCGCTCTCCAAAAGCAGCCATCTCCGGCACCGGCACCATGTCGCGTCCGCTGCCGCGCAGCACCACCACGTGCGTGTTATCGATCATGGTGCGGGCTGCGGCGCCGCCGAAGTAGCGCAGCGCTTCGGTGAGAAACACCTTGCAGTCGAAACGCCGGAACGTGGGGTAGCACTGGAAGAACACCATCCGCGAGTAGCACAACACCGCCGAGGCGGTCTGCACCTTGCGTTTCCTGCCATCCAGTTCGAGCTCATGCGGAGACGTGTCGTGCTGCATCTCCTGGCCCGGCGCAAAATCATACTGCCCCGCCGGTGTGGGCGGCGCGTATCCGATTCCATGCCGCCGGCAGAACGAGGTCAACGAGGCATACGACATCTCCGCGCCCGCCCCCACCAGTTCCTCATGGACTCGCACGAGATTCCCCTGGCACTGGTCGAAAAGCTCCAGGATCTGTTGCTGGTAGGGCTCCGCTTTCTCGGTTCGATGCAGTTCCGGCAGCGCCGTCGAGTTGGATCGCAAAACTTTGCGCACTGCCACGCGGGAGACTCCCAATACCCGCGCGATCTCGCGTTTGCTCACGTGCTGCGCATTCAGTTCCAGAATCGTGGTCCGTTGTGCCTGGCTCAACATGGGGTTTCTTCTCCGGTTGGATTTCTTCGTCGATGCGATGGAGCTGCTCTTGAATGCGCTCGATCTGATGCCGCGCGGCTTTGGATTGCTGGGCATCCAGCTCGGTGGCAGCTGCGCCCGCCAGTCGCCGCTGTGCGCGGTTCACAATCGCTACCGCCATTTCCAGATCGCGCAATAGTTCGGCGCCGGTCCCGGCTGGGGCCTTCTCCTGCGCCTGTCGCTGCGCTTTGAAGAACAGCTCGGGATCGTCCAGAATGCGTTTGCGGACCGCCGGCGAACCCTTGCGCCACGCGCCATACAGTTGGCCTGCTTCCCGTGTATCGCAGTGGTGCTGGGCGAAGATCGCCGCCATCCGCTGGCAAGCTTCCAAGCTTTGGCGGGCCACCGGCACCAGAAACTTCAACGCCACCTGCGCCGGAATCTTACCTTCGCGCACCTGCCGTTGGATCGCTTCCGGCAGAACTTCCACCAGTGCCAGCCGCCGCGATACCCAACTCATACTGCGATCGAACCGGCGCGCCAACTCCTCCAGCCCGTAGCCGAAACGCTGCTCCAACTCGGCCAGGAGCCAACCCACCTCCAGCGCGGTCTCGTGTTCGCACAATCGCAGCGAGCGGTCCAGCAGCACGGCGGCGGCCTCGCTCATCGGCCATACCACGGCTTCCACCGTGTCCCTGCCCAGTTGCTCCAACGCCGCGATCCGCTTGTAGCCGTCGATCACCACGTAACGGTCCGCCTGGCCTTCCACCGCCACCACCACGATGGGCGTTTGCTGGCCCACTTCCGCCAGCGACGCCAGCAGTCGCCGCTGCCGCGCCGCATGGCGCACTCGCAGGTGCTCCCACCGCCGTTCCAGTTGGTGAAACTCCAGTTGCATCGACTGGTTGAATGTAAGGGCAGTTCTGCTGGCCGATCAATATGTCCGGATTAAATCCGCACCTGTTTCCAGCGCTGCTCCCGCTGCTGGACCCGCTCCAGTGCCCGCCGGCATTCCTCGCAACAAAACCGCTGCAACGGACTTCGCCGCTGTCGCGCGAATCGCTCGTAGCACCCAGGCCGGTCGCAGCTGTGCTCGAAAAAAAAGTGCGGTAGTGGTTACCCTCGCGGCATCGTCAACTGCTTCTGGCTCTGGTGGTTTCCGGCTTCTGACGCGCTCGCGGTAGCGCCGGCCTTGACCGTTGCGCTTCTGTCGCCCCGCCGCCGTTTTCCGGTAGCGTTGCTGGTCCTTCCACCGCAACCATTTCCGCGCCGCTTCCCGGCACTCTTGGCTGCAGTAGCGTTGCCGCGCCTGCCGGGGATGGAAGCGCTGTTCGCATCCCTTCAGCAGGCAATACCGCTGACGCGGCCGACGCCCCGATTGTTTCCGCCGCCCAGCCGCTTGCCTTTTGCGCAGACCTGTAAGATTCTCGGTAGGGCCCATGGGAGGTGATGACTCCCAGAAGCTCCTGCCCTGGAGAGGAATCTACTCCTCCTCTCCAGGGCGCAAACCTCCGGCTCATTACGAAATCAACACTGTAACGGAAACGGCGCCGCGTTTTGCGCGGCCGCCAGCGGGAGTGTGGCTCAGCTACAGACTGCCTGGGTCATTTTTGCCAAGCACAGGTGGGTCAGTTCTGGCGCGTGCC
>CAVRDS010000071.1:0-3366 GCA_963719865.1 uncultured Acidobacteriota bacterium
AACACCATGGATAAGGCAAAGATGCTGATGATGATCCGGATCGAAATACTCAACAGCCGCGACGACCGGAAGTTGGCATTGACGGCCGCCAACAGTGCCGCGCGGGCGAAAAAGTTGGCCGCTAGCAGCCCGAAGAAGAGAATGACCAGGGCCACAAACAACCTGGGCAGGAAGAGAAAGAATCGCGCGATGTACTCTTGCAAACCGACGATCCCCAGCACGTTCACGCCCAGCAGAATGAAACCGACCCAGGCCACCCAAAAGACAAACCGGCTCAACAGTTCCGTGGACGAAGGGAGTGCGGCCTGGTTCAGGAGGTGGGTGGCGCCAGAGTTTTCCGAGAGCTTGGAAAACCTGGTCAGCCGCAGAACGCTGCGCACCAGCAGCTTCAACAGGCAGGCAATCACCCATCCGATGAAAGCAATGATTAACATCACGATCAGACGGGGCAGGTAATGGGCAAAGCCTCGGACCAGCTCCTGCAAGGCCTGGGTCAGTTCGGCGATGATGATGTCCCGCATTGGCGCCTCACTTTCTATCCGCCCAAGCTTCGAGCAGATAGGGCTTCAGTCGTTCGAACTCGTGGCACAGAGATTCCACATTTGTTTCGATCTCTTCCCCGGAAACATCTCGGTTCTCCAGCAGAAAGGACAGAGTTCTTCCCCGGTAGAGAGGAACCAGGGCCTGAATAATATGGTCACGACTGATAACAGATTTGTGATAGGAAGCCGCAAACTCAAAGACGGTCTTGGCCCACACGTCGGCCGGGTAACTGAACTCGCTGACTTCAAGAGTCGCGATTCTTTGCAGTGCAGAAAGCGTTGAGGAGGAGAGGATCGACCGGAAAACAGGTTCTAATTCGGCGACGCCGGTCGAAAACATCTCGCGCAGGTGTTTGCGGTTTACCCCGACAGGTTCCTGCATGACTTCCGATTGCGCGCCTAAAGTGGTCACCGGTTGCGATGCGGCGATCGTACTCCACAGCGGAAAATTGCCATCGAGGGACGAAAACAGAGCGCCCACCGTCCGGCGCATGGCGGCCACTAGATCGCCGGCACCTCGATTGGGCTGCGTCTTCGTCCCCAGGAAAGACTGGCACACGCGGTATTTTCCGGTGATGGCGGTGATGGTGAGGTAGATTTCGGCGCCGGTTCTGCGCCAGTCGTCGTTCCAGATTCCCTGAGCCAGGAAGTCGGTGGCGAGGCGTCCGGAGATGGCGAATTCCGAGGCGTAGGGCTCACGGATTCGTTGGCCGTAGATCGCGCGCGTCATGGGATAGAGCAGATTTCGCATGAGCACGCCCTCGAACTTCTGCCGGCGATAGATCGGGGAAACCAGGTCGAAGTTGTCGTTGTACACAGGGGTGACGAGGCGCTGCAGCCAGTCGGGTTCGATGGTCGAGGAATCGGGTGAAACTACGACGCAAGCCCTGGCGCGCAGCAGGTCGGCGGCGGCGAGGATCGTCCGCAGCGCGGTTCCAGGCTCTGGAGCGCGCGCATAGCGGGTGCTGATGGAGTGCAAGGTGCGTAACGCAAATACTTTGGAATCGTTCCACGCATCATCGATCGAGGTACCCACTACCAGGTCGGGAGTTCCGTCCTGCGATCCACCATCGGCGTTAATGATTACGGCGCGCTCGCGGGGAAAGCACTTGAGAATGCCGGCTTGAATGGCCCGGATGACGGGCTCAACGGTTTTGGCATTGTTGTGAGTCGGCAGGCCTACGACGATATCTACCTCGCCCACGTTGATGAGCTGGCGAAGAAAATCATCGGTGAAAAGAGTCTCTTCCGCCAATCCGTCCTCCCCACGAAGTTTTCCGGCAGATCAGTCGTTCCCCGCCAGTTCGAGCCACCGCCCCTGGTGACAATAGTAAATGAGGGAGGCTTCATCGCCACCGATCTCCACGCCATCGTGGAGGATCGAATTGGTGTGCGAGTCACCGAAGAACTTGCGGTAGGCGGTGATCTGACTTGGCGGCGCGTTCAGCAGGTAGAGACTGCCGGCCTGGCCGGGTGGAAAGTGACCTTGCAGGGACCAGCCGTGGCGAATCTCGGCCGGGCACGGCGCAGACTTGCCCCAGAATACGAGCGCACGAGTAGAGCCGTCAGGCGCGATGCAGATGGCAGCCCAATCATTCTGCGTGGAGCCGCCGAAATGGCCCTGGACGATATTCAGTTGTGTCTGGTCCCAATGTTGCGTCTCTGGGAGTTCGCACTGCTGCTTCTTCAGTGCGGCGCGGATTGCGACCGGCGCGCGGCCATAAGCGTCCGGCGGAACGCGCTTCTGCACGGTCGGCGACGCCGGCGTCTGTGGCGCTGCCCTGGCTACCAGGAACAGGGCCAACAGCCAGACTAACTGACTCCGTTTGATGAACCGCACTACCGTTGCTTTCTTCGTCGTCGTTTTCGCCGCCTCCATCGCCTCCCCCATCAGGACGTCCTCGATCTCAATATCTGTAATAGTTCGAACTCGACCTTGCGAACAGGGTTGGCAAGGCTCCACGTATCGGACACAGACCGGTATCCGATCGGGGAATTTTGAGTGTAATCGGGATTTATCGCCAGTTGAGACGAACGGCTAGCGTTGGCGGCTCGTATTACTTCCTGTTGGCCGACTAACCGCCAGGATATCTGGAATCTGTTCAGCTTTTAGACGTTGGGCGAGAGCGAGATTTCCCAAAGTTACTTCTTCGTCAGGGCAAGCCTACGCGCCGGAGAAGATCCTTAAAGCGCTCATCCGAGCGGTATCGGTCAAAAATCGGGTCGACCGCGAGGTATCCCATCCAAATAGCGTGATCTTCATAGGCAGCTTGCAGCCATTTGAATGTGTCCTCTTTCTTATTTGACGCTGCGTAAATCTGAGCCAGGCCGTAAGGGGAAACGTAACGCTTCCTCGAAATCGCTTCCAGTTCGTGCGCGATTCGGAGTGCGTCGCCACTCCGTCCTTCAACTGCAAGGGCAACGGCGACTTGCGCGGTATAGAGTGGGCTGTCGCCTGACAGACTTGCCGCTTTCTTCAGCTCGTTAACAGCTTCGCTGTGTAACCCTGCCCCACGATAGTCCTCTCCGAGCAGAAGGTGAGCGGCAGCGAAGTTCGGATCCAGTTCAACGGAGTTTCGATTTTGATCGATTGCGCGGGAATAGTCACGTGCCATGTAGTAGCGGAGTCCCACCCACGTACTGATCATGAGGTTAAGAGGGTCGAGCTCTAGTGCATGCTTCGCTTCCGCAAGTGCCTCGTCGTGGCGGCCACGGATAGAAAGATAGTCTCCATACCAGTGGTGTGCATTCGCATACTGGGGATCCAACTGCAGAGCGCGACTGAACTCGGCCTCCGCACCGGTCCAATCCCAACGATGGCTCA
>CAVRDS010000072.1:0-11829 GCA_963719865.1 uncultured Acidobacteriota bacterium
GAGTACATGCTTCCGCGACTGGCGGGACGCGGCGTGGAGATGTCGCAGCTCGGCGGCGGCATCGGCACTCGCGGACCGGGCGAAACTCGGCTCAGACCGACCGGCGCAAGATTTCCCGCCGTGTCCGGCACGTCAAGCAGCAAATCGAAAACGTGCGCCGCATACGGGCGCAACAGCGGCAACGGCGCGAATCGGTTCCCGTGGCCACGGTGGCCTTGGTGGGGTACACGAACGCGGGAAAGTCCACACTGTTCAACGCCCTCACCCAGTCGAACGTGGTGGCGTCGTCGCGCATGTTTGCCACGCTCGATCCCACCATCCGAGGCGCTGAACTGCCATCGAAACGCAAAGTTCTGTTTTCCGATACGGTGGGTTTTATCCGGCATCTTCCGCATACGCTGGTTTCGGCGTTTCGCGCCACGCTCGAAGAAGTGCAGCGCGCCACGCTGATCATCCAGGTCTCGGACGCCAGTAGCCCGATTTCCGGCGAGCAGGACGTGCAAGTCGAAAGCGTCCTCAAGGAACTCGAGGCCGACAAGAAGCCGCGGCTGCGGGTGATGAATAAGATCGATCTGCTGCCTCCCAATCAGCGCGAGTCGCTGCGCGACGGCGATGCGACCATCCACGTCTCGGCGGCGAAGGGAATCGGACTCAGCACCCTGCTCGATCGCGTCGATGCCCTGCTCGAAGCAGACCGCCCCCGCCGGGTTCGCTTGCGCGTCCCGCAAAACGAGGGCAAGCTGCTGGCCCAGTTGCAGGCCGGCGCCCGCATCTATTCCCGCCAGTATCAGGACGGGGTGGTGGTGCTGGAAGCGGAAGCGCCGGCCTCGCTGTTGCGGCGGATGCGGGCATGGGTGGTGGAGTGAGTTCGGGACACGAGCGCGCTTCTACGGCCAGCGCTCACGAGGGGCCACAGAAGGAACTTGTCATAACTGACCAATCTGATATGACATAGAAGTCATGAAAAACCGCATGGCGTCGAGGCTGGCTTTCTGTCTGCTCGTGTGTCTGACGATTCGCTTGTCTGCCCAAGAACCGGCGACCGCCGCTTCGCAAGTTCGAAAACTGGAAGAGAAATGGGCCGAAGCGTACAAAGAACGAAACATTGATATTCTCTCGTCGCTTCTGACCGAAGATTTTGTGATTACGGTGGAGGATGGCAGCACCTACAGCAAAGCGGGCTATATCACGCACAGCGCCGACTCATCGGTTCACGTGGAACTCGCCGAATTGTCGGATCTCCGTGTGCGGATTCGCGGCAACATCGCCGTCGTGACCGGGGCCTATCACGAGCGGGGACAGTCGAACCACAAGCCTTACGAGTACCGCGACCGGCTGACCGATGTCTGGGTGAAGGTTGGGAACGGTTGGCGTGTGCTTTGTTCCCATTACAGCAGCCCGCTGAAACCGTGAGTCCGAGTATCGCAGGCGAGCCTTTTCCGGAGGAGCAATGAGCAATTATCCAGTAAGCGCGGGTATGGTTGCCCACAACATGGTGACCACGCAGTTCGAACTCGATGGCTTTCGTGTAGTGCGCACGCTGGGCGTGGTGCGCGGAATCACGGTGCGTTCCCGGTCGATCTTCGGAACCATTGGCGCCGGGCTGCAGACGCTGGTCGGCGGCAACATCACGTTGCTGACCAATCTATGCGAGAAGACGCGCGCCGAAGCCTTCGACCTGATGTTACAGCACGCGGCGCAAATCGGAGGCAACGCCGTCGTCGGCGCCCGCTACGACGCCACCGAAGTGATGCAGGGCGTCACGGAAGTTCTGGCCTATGGCACCGCCGTGTTTGTCGAACCGGCGAAATAGGTCTCGGTCAACCCCACGCCTTCGCGAAGAACGCGAATGAGTCAAGCGCGCGAGCGCCCCGCTGCTCGCAGTCAGTTGGCGGATGTCCTATGCAGGTTCCCCCTTCAGAATGATCCGCTTGACATGTACGGTAAGACCGTACATACTAGAATTTACCTTACTATAAAAGAGACAACATGCAACTTGTCCGCTTTCGCCACAAAGGGCTAAGGCAGCTCCACGAGGACGGAAGCGCAAAGGGGGTGCCGTCCGCGATGGCCGACAAGTTGCGCAAGCTTCTGTTTGCCCTTGAAACTGCCGAGACATTGGAGCAGATTGGCCGGTTTCCCGGTTGGAAGCTGCATCCTCTCAAAGGCGACCGGAAAGGATCATGGAGCCTGACTGTTACGGGAAACTGGCGGTTGATATTCCGCTACGACGAAGAGATGAACATCGCCAGCGACGTTGACCTGATCGACTACCACCAGGAGACCGAAATGCCCATGAAGAAGCCGCCCCATCCGGGCGACCTGATTAGAACCGAAGTGATCGAGGCCCTCGACCTTAGCGTGTCGAAGGCGGCGGAGATCTTAAAGGTGCGCCGCGCCACGCTCTCCGATCTTCTGCATGGCAAGGCCGCGCTGACGCCGGAAATGGCCCTGCGCATCGAAAAAGCGTTTGGCCCGGACATGGACCACCTGCTTCGGATGCAACTCGCCTATGACGTGGCGAAAACGCGAGAGCACGCACGGGGCCTCTCAATCAAGCGATATGCCCCGGCCTGAACGTGCTGCGGAAAAAGTCAGCTTTCGGGCCGACAGCCGCTGAAGGGGCGTCTGATTTCGAGCGACTTGCGGCATGGCTAAAGCGATGCGCTGATACGAACCGGTTTCGGCGTTCCGCCCAGCCTGCTCTTTTTCGCCAGATTTAGGATTTGTCTTTGTACAAGAAGCCTGCGACCACCGCAGCCAGAATTGCGCCAACCCACATTTCCAGCATCCATCCGAGCGGCAATATACGCGGAACCGGCGACCAGGCAGCTTGCGCAAAGTTGCCCGGCACACCCGCGCAGAATCCCACGATCATCCCGATTTTGACAGCCGTCTTCGGTCCGGCGCCGGCCGTGGCGCGGCTCCACGCGTAGAGATACGCGATGAGAATCGACATCACGAACACCAGAGCCAGCCAGTGCGCAACAAAAAATGGATAGCGCGATTCCTTGAGGAACAACCCTTGCTTCTGCATGGCCTCGTAGAACGGGGTCTGTCGCGTCTGAATAAAAAATCCCCATGCGTTCCACACCACACCGCCGGCAATACCACCCAGCCACACCCGAGTCGTATTCAGCCTCATTGTGCCCCCTGTTTGTGTTGGCTCAAATTCCGCCCAAGTGTACTCTAGCGGGTCATTCCGAGGAATCCCTAGTATGGTGACAGCCTAACCAGTCATAACGATGGAGGAACGGGGCCTCGCCCGTCCAGTCGCGCCTCTTCTCACGCCGCAGGGTGATTACAGTCACAGCGCCAATCGGATTGAAAGGCAATCATAAAGAGGGCTTAGTGTCAGGCGTCGCCAGGGGCCGTTCCTGGCAGCGACGCTCGATTGGCCGGCATGGTCGACCTGCGACCAGCGCAGTTCAAGCGGGAGGAGGTTTTCGATGAACAAGGTCACGATGAACAAGATAATTTTTGTTGTGCTGGCGGTGATGCTGGCCGTTTGCGGTCCAGCCTCATCCCAAACCGGCATCAAGAAGCGAAGACCGCTTCCTTACGAGTACGGCCGGGTCATCATTAGAAACTATTCGGAAAAAGCTGGCCTTGCACCCGTCGTCTTCGAACATTGGATCCACCGTTCAAAGTTCACCTGCCGAGTCTGTCACGTGGACGTCGGCTTTGCCATGAAGGCCGGAGCCACCGACATCACGGCCGCGGACAACGCTCACGGCTATTACTGCGGCGCCTGTCATAACGGAAAGAGGGTCGTGGATGGAAAAACCGTCTTCCAATCCTGCTCCGACCACGCGACTGCGGAAGACACGAAGAGATGCGAGCGCTGCCACTCCTACGGGCTGAAGGTCGCCTCCGATTACGACTTTTTCGAATTCAGTGAACCGCTTCCCAAACAGCGCTTCGGCAATGGGCTGGATTGGGAAAAAGCGGAAGAGTTGGGACTCATCAAGCCATCGGCTCTTCTTGAGGGTGTCTCCATAAAAAGAAATCCCCTTGTCGTACAGAAGGATTTCATGCTCAACCCGAAGGTTGCGGGAATGCCGGACATCATCTTCTCCCATACCAAACACACCGTGTGGAATGGATGCGAACTCTGCCACCCCGAAATCTTCGTGGGCGTGAAAAAGGGCACCTCGCATTACTCGATGGTCGAAATCACCGAAGGAAAGTCCTGCGGCGTGTGCCATACCACGGTGGCATTTCCGTTGGCGGATTGCCAGCGCTGCCATTCTAAGCCGGTAGAACCCTGAACCGAGGCGTCCATGTTCTTCACCACGAAGTTCAAGACGAAGTTCAAGCTAACGATCATCACCGTGCTGCTGTTCCTCGGCCTTGCCGTCTTCTGCGGCGTGCGTGCCATGGGTGCGCCCCAGTCGTCGGCCGCGCCCGCAAGTCCGGCGCAGGAAACTTGGCGCAAGGAGTTCGATGACGTCTGCGGAAAGACCCAGGATGCCATGTCCTTCTCGCCGGAGGAACTCACCGATCTGATTCGAAGGTGTGACAGTTTGCGGCCGCAAATTGAAAAGCTCGACGAATCACGAAAAAAGGTGTACCTGGGACGACTACGAATGTGCCGAGGCCTTTATGCCTACGTGCTCGATGAAAAAAACAAAGAGAAAAAATAAAGGCGGGCTTCTCCCGCTCGTGCTGGCCTGGGGGGTTTTACTTCTGGGGAATATCGTGTCCGCCCAGATCTATTTGCCCAAACCTGCGCCCGAACCGTCCGAGTATGGCAAGGTGATTCTCGACAACTCCAAAACTGGACCCGGCCCTGTCGTGTTTGATCATTGGCTGCACCGATCCATGTTTACATGCCGGCTCTGCCATGTCGACGTCGGCTTTGCCATGCAGGCGAAGGCTACCGGCATCACCGCGCGCACCAACCGCGAAGGTTTCCATTGCGGCGCCTGCCACGATGGGAAGAAGGTGTTCGAGGGAAAAACCATCTTCGCCGCCTGCTCCGATACCCCCAACACCAACGACCAGCAGTGCGACCGGTGCCATTCTGCGGGCAAGAAGGGCGTTAGGAAATATGAGTACAAGAAATTCACCGCGAAATTTCCGAAAGGCGTTTACGGTGTGAATTGGGAGGCAGCGGAGAAATCTGGAGTCATCAACCCAGCCGATTTTGTTGAAGGTCTATCCGTCGGAAAGACGAAAATGCAGAACCGGCAAGATCTTTCCGTCGTGACCGCTTATTCGTGGGTCCACCCGGTCACGTTCTCTCACGAGAAGCATTCCATTTGGAACGGCTGTGAACTGTGCCATCCCGAAATATTCCCGACCGCCCAGAAAGAAACGATTCACTTCTCGATGTTTTCCAATATCGAAGGGCGATACTGCGGTGCCTGCCACGGAAAGGTCGCATTCCCGCTCAATAACTGCCAAGGTTGTCACCCGAACGCGCCGCCCTGGGCTCCCTAGCGGGGCGGGAAGAATCGACTGCAAGCGAAAAATTCACAATTCCACCTTCGCCGAACCACTTTTCTAAACACAAGCCCTAGTGGTCACCTTCCTGGTTAACCGCAACATTTCGCGTTTTGTACCTTGAGTCCCTTACCAAAGTCTCAACCTGAAACTTTCTTATTGACAACAAACGATTTAGGCGTAGGATGTGGACAAAAGTGGTTGAAAGTGGACTAATTATTAGAGGTTGTGGGCGTAAGACATGAGTTTCGAGGCGCCAGTGATTTCTGAGGCTGACACCGAAAAAATACGACCCAACGAACCCGAATCCACTGCTTTTGTGACCGCTTCTACCTCCCTCGTGGTAGTGGCTGTGGTAGCAGCCATAAGTAAAAGGACCCCGATAACGAGCAGGACACATGTTTCGCGGAAATCATCCAGCGCGCGTCGACGAAAAGGGACGGTTAAAGGTCCCGGCCGAATTCAAGCGCGTGATCGACGAGAAATATGCCCAGAAATTTTACATCACAAGTCTCGATGGAATTGTTGCTCAAGTGTATCCCTTCGAGGAATGGGAGCGGATCGAGCAGAAGCTGGCTGCGCTATCCACTTACAACCCGACGAAGAAGAAGTTCTTGAATCGCGTCAACTATTACGGGCAGGTCGTGGAGATGGACGGGCAGGGGCGCCTGCTGGTTCCGCAGATCCTGCGTGAGTCGGCGCAGATTCGCGGGGAAGTGGCAGTGCTCGGCAATCTGACCTACCTGGAAGTGAGGAACCTGGAAGCGTTCCGCAAGGAGATTGACGAGCAGGCCTTTACGGATGAAGACACAAAGACGCTCGACGAATTGGGCATCTAGTAATCGGGCAACCAGTGGAAACGGATTCAGATTCAGTAAACACCCCCGAGCGGGGTGGGCATGGAGCGGGTGGCCATGTCCCGGTTCTTTTAAAAGAAGCGATCGATTTTCTGGCCGTAAAGCGTGGCGGAACTTATCTGGATGCCACGGTGGGCTTGGGCGGGCACAGTTACGAAATCGCAAGACGCCTCGGCGCACCGGGACATTTGATTGGCTTCGATAAGGATCCGGCGGGGCTGGAACGGGCCCGCGAAAGATTGGCGACGATCTCGGATGACGAGCGGCCGCGGGTCACGCTGATTCATGGATCGTTTGCGGAAGTTGGTGAGCACATCGCTCCCGCATCCCTGGACGGCGTGATGGCGGACTTGGGCGTGAGCAGTTTGCAACTCGGCGACCCGGCGCGCGGATTTAGTTTTCAGGCGGAAGGACCGCTGGACATGCGGATGAACCCGATGTCCGGCGAGACCGCCGAACAAGTGGTAAACCACATCGACGAGCGCGAGCTCGCCGATGTGATTTACGAATTCGGTGAGGAAAGGAGGTCGCGGAGAATCGCCAGAGCCATTGTCCGGTCGCGGCCGATACGCACGACGAAGCAACTTGTCGAAGTGGTATCAGCCGCGGCCCGGTCAATGAAACTGGGTCGACATAAGTACGACAGGATTCATCCGGCGACCAAGACCTTTCAAGCTCTCCGAATCTTCGTAAACCGTGAACTGGACGATCTGCAGGCGCTGCTGAAGGTGGCGCCCGCAGTGCTGAAGCCGGGCGGAAGGCTGGTGGTGATCAGCTTTCACTCGCTCGAAGACAGGATCGTCAAGGATGCGCTTCGCGACGGTGCGAGGCAGGGCTGGTACCGGCTGCTGACCAAGAAGCCGGTGACGGCCAGCGACGAAGAGATCGATCGCAATCCGCGGTCGCGCAGCGCCAAGATGCGCGCCGCCGAAAAAGTTTGAGTTGGTCCGGAGAAACTGCCGGGCTCCCGGCGCGGCGCTGGTAAGGCGTGCCGGGTAAAGATTTTGAAA
Organism: uncultured Acidobacteriota bacterium; assembly: GCA_963719865.1. GTDB lineage: Bacteria > Acidobacteriota > Terriglobia > Terriglobales > Acidobacteriaceae > Sulfotelmatobacter. The sequence goes on from CAVRDS010000072.1 coordinate 7,316, forward strand.
GAAACTCTGTGGTGGAGTTTGGCCGGAGCGGCCAAGAAAAACAGAACAAGGCCGCGTCCGGAGAAGAAAAGCTGGAACGTTCGAAATGAAATTTACCGGCACCCTAATTGAAGATCTGATCGCAACGGTTGAGCGCGCTGAACGGACGGCGCGGTCGGACGGAGCATTGCCCGGCGAACGCTTGTTCGTTGAGTCGTTGCTCGTCGAGCCATTGGTTGTCGAATCATTGGTTGTCGAACCCTGGTTCGCTTCCGTACAGGAAAACCGAGACTACAATTCCAAATTTCTTGGAGTGGCATAAATCATGAGCGCCATGGCAATGCAGAGCGCAGCCCCTTTCAACCGGCGCAAGTCCTGCTGGCTGGGGACCCCGGAGATTTATTTCCGCAAGACTATCGACAACTCGCGCCTGGTGAAGGTGGAAGACCCGCGCCGCGCGCGCGAGATGAAATACTTCGGCCTGGCACTGTGTTGCTTGTTCCTGCTGGTGATGGGATACGCGCTGCAGCATTTCCGCGCCATTGAATATGGCTACAAGATCGAGGCTCTGCGCTCGCAACGCGGCGACCTCGTCGAGATGAATCGGGCCCTGCGCCTGGAAGAGGCGTCGCTGCGCGATCCGGAGCGAATTGACGTGATGGCGCGCAAACTGGGTCTGCAATCGCCAGAGCCTGGGCAAGTGCTTCGCATGGATGCCGTCACCGATGCGGCCACGCCGGTAATGGCCAGTGTGACTCCGGTCTCGGTAGTGTCGGCGAGATAGTTCTGTAGAGACGGGGCTTACCCCGTCTCACTCTGCGGCGGGAGACGCGGCAAGCCGCGTCTCTACGGGAAATCAGCTATTTCGCGGCGGCTCCTCGGGGCCGCCGAAAGTTTCTGAGGACTGGAAGTGGCGGCAACCTCTTCGAACGACGCAAGATTCAGGCTCTACGCCTTGTCTGGATTGCTTTGCCTGTGGCTGCTGGCGATCTGTCTGCGGCTCATCTATCTGCAAATTTTCTGCTACGGCGATTTCGAGCGCCGCGCCCAGCACCAACAGCAGCGCAGCTTCGATCTTTCTCCGAAACGCGGCGTCATCTACGATCGCGCCGGACGTGAGCTGGCGATGTCCATCCAGGTGGACTCCGCCTTTGTGGTCCCCTCGGAAGCTCCCGACCTCGCCAATACCATCAGCTTGGTTGCGCGCATTACCAAAGACGATCCCCGCGTCGTGCTTGCGGACTGCCGCGCCCACAAGACCTTCTGTTGGGTGGCGCGAAAGGCCGACGCCGAAGAGATTGACCGCATCCGTGCGCTGAATCTGCAAGGCATCCACTTTCAGAAAGAACCCAAGCGCTTTTATCCAAAACGCGAACTGGCCGCACAAATTCTGGGTTACGTTGGCACCGACGATCAGGGCCTGAGCGGTCTGGAGCGGCAGTTCAACCAGCAATTGCAGGGCAAGCCCGGCAAGCTGATGATTTCCGTCGACGCGCGCAAGCGCTGGTTTGCCAGCGTTGAAAAGGAACCTGAAGCTGGGAATAGCCTGATCCTCACCATCGACCAGAACATCCAGTACATCGCCGAACGGGAAGTCGAGCGCGGGATGGAAGAGACGCACGCCATTGCCGGCACGGCGATCGTGGAAAATCCCCGCACCGGCGAGATTCTGGCGCTCACCAACCGGCCCACATTCAATCCCAACATTCGGAAGGAAATTAACAACGAGACCCTCAAAGACCGCGCGGTCAGCGACATCTACGAGCCGGGCTCGACTTTCAAGATGGTGACCATCTCCGCCAGCCTGGAAGAGAAAGTCACGCGCCCAGACGAAGTGTTCGACTGCCAGATGGGGTCGATTGTCATCAACCGAATGCGTATCCGCGACAGCAAGCCGCACGGCCTGTTATCGGTGGCGGACATCATCGCCGAGTCGAGCGACGTCGGCGCCATCAAAGTTGCGCTGCGGCTCGGCGACGACCGCCTCTACAAATACATTCGCGCCTTCGGATTCGGCCAGCAAACCGGGATCGAACTTCCCGGCGAAACCCGCGGCATGACGAAGCCGGTGGAACGCTGGTCGAAGGTTTCGATCGCGGCGATTTCCATGGGCCAGGAGATCGGCATTTCAGCGCTGCAACTGGCTTCCCTGATCTCGACCATTGCGAACGACGGCGTGCGCGTTCAGCCGCGCATTGTGGCGGGCACCATGCCGCCGCAAAATGCGCCGCAGAATACTCCCCTAACCATCGCCTTCCAATCCGCTGCGGGGACGCGAGTGATTTCGTCTCTGACCGCGGCCGAGATGCGCCAGATGCTGCAGGGAGTGGTGCTCCACGGCACCGGACGCAGAGCCATTCTGGAGGGCTACAGTTCGGCAGGAAAAACCGGGACGGCGCAGAAAGTGGACCCAGCCACCGGCGCTTATTCAAAGACGAAGTATGTCGGGTCTTTTGCCGGATTCGCTCCGATCAATGATCCGCAAATCGCAGTGGTGGTGATCCTCGACTCCGCCGTAGGCCTGCACCAGGGAGGCCAGGTCTGCGCGCCAATCTTCCAACGGATCATGCAACAGGCGCTTGAGTATCTGCACGTGCCGCATGACGTGCAGCTTTCGCCCAGCCGGCAAGTCTTGCTCGCTCGCCGCAATGTTCCTGACTCAAGTCTGGAAGGAGCTCAGCCCGATCATCTGGGCGCCAGTCTGGATATGGCCGAGGCCAATGAAACGCCCGCCATTCCAGCCTCGGCTAAGGCCGGCGCGATTGGCGCTCAGATCGTTCCCGCCGCGCAGACTGCGCCGAGGATGCGAGTCCGGCTGCTACCAGTTCTGCTGTTACGCTTAGTCAATCTCAATCCGAAAATTCACACGCGCAGAAATTGCCAGCTGGCGGAACAGTGATCCTCGACGTGGAAGAAGGAGGGATCGAGGTCCCGTCCTTTCTCGGCAAGAATCTGCGGGTTGCGATGGAGGCGGCGCAGGATGTCAGGCTCGACCTCGACGCCATCGGCAGCGGCGTAGCGCGAGAGCAGTCGCCTTTACCCGGTTCACATGTGGCAGCGGGATCGCGGGTGGTCGTGAAGTTTGGAAGATGACGTGGCCTCGGGGCAACCCTAGGGCGTCGACAGGTCGCAATCTCCTAGAGGACAGGAGTATCATGGAGGGTCTTCCATGCCCAAGTCGCGAAAACAACGAGAATATAGATTCGAAATAGATGCCTTCAGTCCGACGAGCATGCCAATGTCCCGCCTCGCGGAGTACCTTTCCGACCTTGCGAAGGTCTTTGGGAACAATAACAGCGTCCACCTGTTGAAGATTGAAGGTGGAAGCACCGTGCCAGTGTTGCTGGTGGAATGGGAAGCTGAGCCGAAGGTGCGTGATCGCCTTCGAGCCATCAAGAGCCATGAAGCCCCGGAGGAGGCACAACAAGCTGCAAAAGACATAGATCGTCGCTTGCTGCAAGACAATGCCAGAGCTGTTTCGATTCTGACCCGGTAGGCAGCAAGGTCTTTCGGTTCCCCGGTCGAGAAAATGCCACAAAAATGGAATTCGGTCCGGTAAGCCAAGCTGGTGTCTTCCAGGGCATCCCGATAAAAGTTGGTGGCGAGAATGACCCCGTTCCCGTCCACTTGGAGGACGGTAAAGACAAACATATCGTCTTGGCCCGCCGCTCGTTGGCTAAAGACATCGCGCAACACTTGTTTACTTCCGTGGTTCGGGTAGAGGGTACTGGTCGATGGATCAGGCACACTGATGGGGAGTGGGAGATGCTCTCGTTTCATGCGACCTCCTTCACCCTGATTGAAGACGCAGACATTCGGAAGAACATCAGCGACCTCCGTAAAGTGCCCGGTGAATGGAAGAAGCTGGACGATCCTCTCGCAGAGTTAGAGCAGATAAGACGTGGCACAAAGCTGCAATAAATGGTCGCGATTGACAACACGTTTCTTTCGCTAATGTTGCACCCGCACGCAAAGCCTCCGAACGATCCTGCCACAGGTAAGCCTGCGGAACGAATAGCCGACCGTATCGAGAAACTGCTTGAAGACCTGGACAGTAATTCTGAGCGAATCATTCTGCCGACCCCAGTGCTGAGCGAGTTCCTGATATTGGTCGGGAAGGAGGGTCCTCAATATCTCGACAAGCTTTCAAGCATGAAGAACATCCTCATCAAGCCCTTCGATGAACTAGCTGCTATCGAACTTGCGGCAAGGGAGGTGGAAGATCGCGAGAAGGGAAGCAAGCGAGGCGGTTCTGCGAGTACATGGGCAAAGCTCAGGTTCGACCGTCAAATTGTCGCCATAGCGAGGACGAACAAAGCTGATCCAATCTACTCGGACGATGAGGACGTCAGGACTTTTGCGACACGCCTTGGAATTGAGGTCATTCGCACATGGGCGCTCCCGCTTCCTTCCGCCAAGCAAATCAATATTGAATACCCGCAGCCGTAGAAGCATTAGAACCAACAAAAGGGCAGACACTTTCGGCTTGTTCGGTTGCACGTAAGGTGTTCGTACCTGCGTAATTCCTTGTCGTT
>CAVRDS010000073.1:0-83455 GCA_963719865.1 uncultured Acidobacteriota bacterium
GGCACTCTCGCGGGCAAGCGATTTTGCGCATAGGTCGAAAACCACTCGTCTCCAAGCCGCATAATGGAATCGTTTTCCTGTGCGGTTCCTTTGGATGGTTGTCCTGGCACTTGGAGGCGTTCGCGTGAAGCGAGTCGAACACGATCGGTATAACCCTGTCACAGGCGCAGACCTATCAGACGTGGGCCGAGCAGGCCGTAAGCCAGGGTCAGACCATCACGGCGGCGTCGGGCGACTCGGGCGCGGCCGATTGCGACACTGGACCGTCGGCCACACTGGGACTGGCAGTCGACGTTCCCGCATCGATCCCGGAAGTGACAGGCGCGGGCGGTACTGAATTCGACGGGGATAGTCCCAATTACTCGAGCAACAATCCTCCGGGCGGCGACCCGCCCTACTGGTCCCCTGCCGGAGCCACGAGCGACACAATTTCTTCGGCTCTCGAGTACATTGGGGAAGAGGCATGGAACGATGATGCGGCGTCGATCGCAGGGAACGGTACTTTCTCGGCATCCGGCGGCGGAGCCAGTTCCTTCTTTATCAAGCCAGGGTGGCAAACCGGCACTGGAGTTCCGGCCGACGGCCAGCGCGACGTGCCGGACGTCTCGGTCAGCACGTCGGCAGATCATGACGGATACCTTGTCTGCTCGGAAGACGGTGCCAATGGGACGACCGTTGCCACCTGCACCAATGGATTCCGGGATGCCAGCAGCAACTTTGACGTAGTGGGAGGAACTTCGGCAGCGGCACCGACGTTCACCGCGATGCTCGCCCTTTTGAATCAGTATTTTGATGCTGCGCCGGGAATCGGACTTGCTCCGGTCAATCCGAGCCTGTACTCGTTTGCCGCTAGTAACCCGTCGGCGTTTCACGATGTGACGACCGGGGATAATAAAGTGCCTTGTTCCAGTGGATCCGTGGATTGCCCGTCTGGCACGACCGAGATTGGATTCAGTGCGGGCACGGGATACGACCAGGTTACGGGTCTGGGTTCGGTGAATGCCTTCGAATTGGCGACAGCGTGGTTTGCGACGATCCCGACCTTTTCCGTGTCGGCGGGGGCGCTCAGCCCGGCGAGTATTGCGGCCGGCAACAGCACGGTTGCCACGATCACGATCACTCCCCAGAACAGTTTCAATGAGACTGTGAGTCTAGCGTGTTCAAATTTGCCTACCGGGGCCACCTGCGCGTTCAGCCCGGCGTCGGTGACAGGGGGCAGCGGGAGCTCCCAGCTCACGATTACAACGCTCCCGAATATGGCAACGGGTAGTACGCCAGTTACGGTCACCGGAACGTCTACAAGCAGGATGAACCGAGCTACTTTGAGCCTAGCAGTGACCCGCACCACTGAGAGTTTTTCCCTGAGCTCGCCTTCGGCCAACGGAACCCTCAGCGTTGCCCAGGGACAGGTCACGGGAGCTGTGAACATTACCGTGATCAGCTCGAGCGTGCCTTCGTTCGTGATCTCCAGCGGTTCGGGGCAACAGACGGCGCTGCCGATCACTTACACATGCTCAGGACTGCCGACGGAGTCGAATTGTTTGTTCAGTCCGGGCACGATGAATACCGCAACCACCAGCTCCACGACTCTCACATTGACGATTCAGACCACCGCGCCCACTGCCCGGTTGCAGCGGCCGCTGGATCGCGGCACCCGGATCTTTTATGCGGTGCTCCTGCCGGGATTGTTTGGGATCGTGTTCATGTTCAGCGGGCGGAGACGGTCGTTCGCAGCGGGGCGCATGCTGGCGCTGATGATGGTTCTGGGATTGTCTACGGTTTGGATGGCCTCCTGCGGAGGCACATCGGGCGGTAGCAGCAACAGCAATCCGGGGACGCCGGTTGGGTCGTACCCCATCACGGTGAACGCCACCACCGGCGGCGCGAGCCCGCTTACTCCCACGACTCCGCTGACGTTCACTCTGACCGTGACTCAGTAGGTTGGGACTTGAAGGAAAGCGCTTCGCTGCGGCGAGGCGCTTTTTGTTTTTGCAGCGGCATGGGGGCGGGTCAAGAAGCCTGCGGCCCGGCACGTCTGGGCCGTCTGGACGGACGAATGCGTCCGTCCCTACATGAGTCTGCGCCGCCGGACAGCCGAGGGCGGCTGTCCCCACATGAGCTGTGGTGGCTTTGAGGATTTTGCTTTTTCCATTCCATCTGCGAAACTGACCACTGGCTCTGAGAAATGAGAACTGAGAAGTGCCTCAGAACCGCCTCCGCCCATGGGCCGCATCCACGTTCTTTCCGAAACTGTTGCCAACCAGATCGCCGCCGGTGAAGTGGTGGAGCGGCCTGCGTCTGTAGTGAAAGAGATGCTGGAGAACTCGCTCGACGCGGGCGCGACGCGGATCAAGATCAGCGTGGAAGCCGGCGGGAAGAAGCTGATCCAGATTACCGACAACGGCTGCGGCATGGTGCGCGACGATGCCATGCTGGCCTTCGAGCGCCACGCCACTTCGAAGATCAAAAACGCCGAGGATCTGCTGAGCATCGCCACGCTGGGATTTCGCGGGGAGGCGCTGCCTTCGATTGCGTCGGTCTCGCGCCTGCGACTGGAGACGCGGGCTGCGGAAGATCCTGGCGGCACTGTGGTAGAAATCAACGGGGGAAAGATCGCGCGCGTGGAAGAGGCCGGCCTGCCGGTGGGAACGTCGATTACGGTGCGCGACCTCTTCTTCAACGTTCCGGCGCGAAAAAAGTTTCTGAAGACGGAGTCAACTGAGCTGTCGCACATCGCGTCGCTGGTCACGCATTATGCGCTGGCACATCCCGACAAGCATTTCGAACTGCATTCTGCGACGAATGCGCTGCTGGTCGCGCCTCCGGTCGCCGGACACAGCGAGCGCGTGTATCAAGTCTTTGGGAAAGAGACTTTGGATCAGCTGATTTCGATTGCGTCGCGGCAAGCGCTGGAGCGGGTGGGGTTACCGCAGCCTCCGCCGTGGCGGCGCCAGGAATCTTCCTCGCCCACAGCAGACGATTTCGAGTCCGAAGCAACGCGGGCAGGAGTCCCTTCGACTCTCGCTCAGGCCAGGTCCGCGCCCCACGAGCCGTTCGGCGAGATGCGCATTCATGGCTTCATCTCGAAGCCGGAGATTCAGAAGCTGAATCGCAATTCGATTTTCGTGTTTGTGAACGGACGGCTGATTCGTGACCGGCTGGTGCAGCACGCGCTTACCGAGGCTTACAGGAATATCATTCCGCCGACGGTGCATCCGGTCGTGCTGCTGTTTCTGGAGTTGCCGGCCGCCGAGGTAGATGTGAATGTGCATCCGTCGAAGACCGAGGTGCGGTTCCGGCAGCAGACGGCGATGCACGATTTTGTGCGCGATTCGGTGCGGGCCGCGCTGATGAAGGCGCGTCCCGTGCCGCAATTCGTGGCCGAGATTCGCGCGCACGCGACGGCGGGGCAGGCGCTGACGCCGGGGTCGCAACTTAGTTCGCAACTTGGATCGCAACCCTGGGAGCCATCCTCGGGCTCGGTCTCCAGGCCCGGCGAAGTTCTGCCAGCGGATGAGGCTGCGACTCTCAGGGGCGGCTTCGCGCTGCAAGCGCCCGTGCAGCCGCCAATTTCAGCGCGACTGCAGTTTGAGGGCGGCATTGCCGTCGAGGCGAATGCCGCGATTCCGGTGGCGCGAGGACTCGAGCGTGCGCCGCTCGGAATGGCTGCCGCTCCGACCGTTCCGCCTCGCCAAGAGGTGATTCCCGATCATGGCTGCGCACCCGCACTCGACATCGGCGAGGAAGAGCCGACGCTGGCCTCGCTCTCCACGCTGAAGCCGCTGGGGCAGATTCGCAATTCGTTCATCCTCGCGGTGAATGAAGATGGTCTTTGGATCGTGGACCAGCACGTTGCCCACGAGCGTGTTCTGTTCGAGCGGGTGTTGCGGCAGCGCGCCGTGAAGAAAGTCGAGAGCCAGCGCCTGCTGATGCCGATTGTGCTGGAACTGTCTCCGGCGCAGCAGGCGGTGTTTGCCGAGATTTCGGACGAATTGCAGCACAATGGGTTTGAAGCCGAGCCCTTTGGAGCGCGCAGCGTCGCAGTCAAGGAGGCGCCGGCGGGAGTGGAAGCGTCTGCCGTCGAACACATGCTGCATGAGCTGATCGATCAGTTTGCGCGGGAAGAACAATCGCTGAATCTGGAGAAGATTCGCACGCGGATCGCGGCGTCGATCGCGTGCCATGCGGCGATCAAGGTCAACATGCCGCTGGAGCAGAACAAGATGGAATGGCTGCTGGCGGAACTGGCGAAAACCGACCATCCCATGTCGTGTCCGCATGGAAGGCCGGTGGTGCTGCGGTATTCTGTGAAGGACATTCAGCGGGCGTTTAAGAGAATCTAGCCGTGAGCAATGAGCGGTGAGCGGTGAGCAATGCGCGCTGCGGGTTTGCTCATAGCTCACTGCTCATCGCTCACAGCTTTTTATGACTGATCTCGAACTACAACAATTGCGGCGCGAGAAGTGGCGGCTGGATGGCAAGGCCATCCGGACGATCGAGCAGGCGCGCGCGTTTTTGGAGGATGTGGGATTTTGCCTGATGTATCCGCGGCGACCCGCGTTGCTCGTGCCCACATTTATTGGAGCGTTTGTGGGTGGCGAGGACCGGTTGCCGGAGTGGCAGCATGCGTTCAAAGATCCGCGAGCCGCCGAGGCAACCGAGTTGATGGTGCGGCTGCTGCGCGAGCGGACGGTATTCGAGGCCAATCTGTTGGAAGAAAATAACGGCTTCCTGATTGCGGCGTCGGTGTTTCCTTATTTCTACGCGCTCACGGGGGAGCGCAATCCGAAACTGCCGCCGAAGGCGGGATCTCGGTCTCCGTATTCCGCGCTGGCTTGCGATGCGTTTGCGCTGATCCAGCGTGAGGGGGCGATGTCGAAGCAGAAATTGCAGGACGCGCTGGGGGGAAGCGTATCCCTGGTCGCGCTCGACGGTGCCCTGGGTGAGCTGTGGTCGAAGCTGCGCATTACCCGCGTCGATTACAAGGCCAGTGAAGGATCGGTGTGGGATCTGCTGTACCGCTGGGCACCGGATGCGGTGAAAGAGGGTGTGGGACTGTCGGTGCAGGAGGCTCTCACGGCGCTGGTTTCGAAATACCTGGGTTGTGTGATCGCGGTCGAGCAGGGGGAACTCGAAACATTCTTCGGAAATTTCGTTGCGCGATCGAAAGTCAAAGATGCAGTGAACGCGCTCCTGGCTGCGCGCGAGTTGAGCTTCGTGCATGTGAGCGGAAAGTCGATGCTGCAGATCACTCCGGAGAAGGTGGCGTTCGTGCCGGCCCCGCGCGGAGCCGCACGTTAATTTTTTTACCCTCGTCGTAGCGCCGGCATCCTGCCGGCTGTCGCGAGGGCGTCTCGCCCTCGCCGTGGCAGCGGGATGCCGCCACGACAGCCCCGGGACGCGGAGCTACCTAGATCATGTCGGCCCAGCTCAATCTCAAACCTTATCGCGGGCGGCTTGCGCCTTCTCCCACTGGACTGCTGCACGTGGGGCATGCGCGCACTTTTTGGACTGCGGCTGAGCGTGCTGCGGAGCGCGGCGGGGCGTTGATCCTTCGCAACGAAGATTTGGATCCGCAGCGCTGCCGGGCCGAATTCACGCGGGCAATGATCGAGGACCTGCAGTGGCTGGGGATTTCGTGGTCGGAGGGTCCGGATTGCGGTGGGCCGTTTGCGCCGTACGTGCAGAGCGAGCGGCGTCGCTCGTATCTCACGGCCTGGAAGATGCTGCTAGAGCGCGGGATGATTTATTCGTGTACCTGCTCGCGCAAGGATGTGGCGCAGGCGGCGGGAGCTCCGACTGATGGGGATGATGAGCCGGTGTATTCGGGGAAGTGCCTGCCGCGGAGCTTCGCTCCGCTGGACCGGGTCAGGGACCCGGCCCCACACGAAAACCGGACGGCCGAGGCGGCTGTCCCCACATCGTCCGAAAAATCTGACGAGCCCGCTGGGGTGAACTGGAGATTTCTGGTTCCTGATGGCGAAGAGATTTGCTTTACCGACCTGCATCTGGGGCCGCAGCGCATGGTTGCGGGGCGCGATTTTGGCGACTTCATCGTGTGGCGGCGGGACGACGTTCCGGCCTACCAGTTGGCGGTCGTGGTCGACGATGCGGCCATGGGCATCACCGAAGTCGTGCGCGGTGCCGATCTGCTGAAGTCGACAGCGCGGCAGATTCTTTTGTTTCGGGCGCTGGGGCTCGCGGCTCCGGATTATTATCATTGCGACCTGGTGCGGGATCGGGCGGGTGTGCGGTTGGCGAAGCGGCATGATTCGTTGAGTGTTCGCAGACTGCGGGAGTTGGGATTCACTCCCGAAGAGGTGCGGGCGGGCGAGATCGGGGACCTCAGCGGCTGAAGCCACTTTTTTCTTCCTGGCCTAACGGCACGACTAAAGTCGTGCCCTTCCCAAACCCTCAGTGATGACCGATGTCGTGCCCTTCCAGGATTCCGATGAACGGGTAGGGATTCCTCCTGTCTCGCTACGCTCGCGCGTCGGAATGACGTGGGAGGCGTGTACAATCTTGCTTCGGCAATGAGCGACCATTCTACGGACGAACCTCGCAAACTGATTATCGCCATAGATGGTCCGGCGGGCGCCGGCAAGAGCACGATTGCCTCGCGGCTGGCCCGCAAATTGGATTACGTCAACCTTGAGAGCGGGGCGATGTACCGCGCACTGGCGCTCAAAGCGATCAGCCGGGATATGTCGCTCGACGACGAGGCCGAGCTGGTGAAACTCGCCGAGGGTTCGCACATTCGCCTGGAGCCGACGCTGGGCGGGAACCGCACGCTGCTCGATGGCAAGGATGTGTCGTCCCGCATTCGCGAGCGCGATGTGACCGAGGCGGCTTCGCGCGTATCGGTGCATCCCAAGGTTCGGGAATGGATGGTGGAGCACCAGCGGGCCATGGGAGCGGGCGGCGGCGTGGTCATGGAAGGCCGCGACATCGGAACGAAGGTTTTTCCCGACGCCGATTTGAAAATTTTTCTTGATGCCGATCCCGTGGTACGCGAGCAGCGCCGCATGGCGCAGCAAAAAATTGCAGGAGACGTGGCGGCCAGCGTAGCTGCTGATCTCCGCGAGCGCGACCGGCGGGACCGCACGCGCGCCGCTTCTCCGCTGGTCGCTGCCGATGATGCGGTGATAATCAACTCGACGGCGATGAGCGAGGATGAAGTGTTAGCGAAGGTGGAAGGGTTGGTACAGGGAAAACTGAATCGTTAGGGATAAAGGTTTCAAGGTTTCGCCGCGTCGACGCTTCGGGCGAACAGCGGGTTCCTCGCTTCGCTCGGAATGACAAGGACCCGGGGCCGCGCTCAGGCGTCGAAGTGTGGAAAGGGATTCCTCCTGCCTCGCTGCGCTCGCGCGTCGGAATGAAAAAGAACGTCTAAACTTCCAACGTCTAAACCTTCAATCTTCAACGCTTCGAACCGAAACATTGAAACCTTGAAACTCTGAAACCTTGAAACTCTGAAACCTTGAAACTCTGAAACCTTGAAACTCTGAAACCCTTGAAACCTGCCTTCTTCAGTTCTCCGTCGGTTCCACTTTGCTCTTTGGCGCAGGCAGGGCTTTCGCGGGTTTGCCGGGGACCGCGGGAGGCGCGGGCGGCACAGGTGCAGCTGTATCTGAGGCGCGGCGGATCTCAATTCCATCATGTTCGTTGTTGACCACGATGTGCGATGAGCCATTGCCGACGCTGCCGCTGGCGCGCGATTCGTGCTCGTCGTTGTTCACTTTCAACTCGGGAAAGTCGGACTGAATCTCGCCGTCACGGGTGCGCGCGTCCAGGCGAAAGCCAGCCTTGTCGGGCAGGCTGAGTTGCACATCGCCGCTGCGGTTGTCGATCTGCACGTTGCCGACGGTGCGCATCCCAAGTTCGACGGTGCCATCGTCATTCTGCAGGCGCACGTCGCCGGAGACGCCGTCCAGGCGAATATTTTTCGAGCGCGTGGTCAGGTGCACCGGCCCAACGATCTGATCGGCGTGAAGGTCGTCGGAGTCGAGATCGAGCGAGCCATCCATGCGGGAGAATTCCATGTTGGTGCGCGAAGACTTGAAGGTCACGCCCTTCGCGATGCGCTCCAGCTTGACGCTCTCCTGAAATTCGCCGTCGAGTTGCACCGCGCCCTTCACGTCAGAAACAGAGACTTCGTTCAGGCGCGCGTCCACGCGCACGTCGCCGGTGATCTGCTCGATCTTGACCGAGCCCTTTTCCTGGCTGATTTTCACGTTGCCGGTTATGTCGTCGACCGTTGTATCGGAGTGCTGCGCCGAGATGTCGACGCTGCCGTCGCGCCCGCTCACGTTAACGTCGCCGTGGTGGGAAAAAATAGCGACGGAAGCTTTACGCGGAATCGAAATATCGAGATCGGTCTGCACCGGATGGTCGCCCGCGCCTTCGGTCTTGGCATCGACGGTGACCAGGCCGCCGATCGCGGTGATGGTGGGCCGGGTTTCAGTGTTGTACTTGTCGGCATCGGTCTGATTCTCGGCGCTCACCCGCTTGCGCACGACGACCTCGATTTTGTTGTCATCGGAAGCGTGGACGCTGACCGCTCCCCGCGTGTCGATGACCTTCAGGCTGGCCCCGGCGGGGAAATCCTGGCTGAGCGTGTCGTTGAAGTTGAAAGTATCTCCGCCGAAGATGGGGACGTCGAAGTCATCATTATCGATGTTGAAATTGTCGCGCAGGCCTGACCAGTTCACGTGTTCGAGCTGGGTCGCGGTCAGGCCGAAGATGACGATCATGATCAGGAGCAGGACGCCTCCCGCGCCGATGCCGGAGGCGCGCGTGCCTTCGCGCTGCGCCTGCTGATGCTCGATCAGCTTTATCACTCCCCAAAGAATCAGCAACAAGGGCCAATAGTTGGCAAACAGGTGCCCCAGCCGGCTGACGGACAGAACGTGCATCGTGGTCAGCAGGAAGACCGTGCCCACGATGATGAGCACGAATGGTCCTGCAAATGAACGCTGACGGCGCGGCGGCAAGGGCGCGACCGGAGGCGGAGTCATGACGGGGTTAGACATTTTTCACCTCGCCGGAAGAGGGCGGCTGCTGGCTCTGCGGGGGGATCGGCGGAGCCGGCGGAGTGCCAGCATATCCCGATGGTCCGGGCGGCAGCGGGCCAACGTGTCCAGCGCTCGAAGCATTGCTTTGCAGCAGCTTGACCACGCCAACTACCAGCAGGATGGCCGGCCAGGTTCGACCAAAGCTGACGCGCGAGACGCTATCGAGCAGGAAGAGCACGCCCAGAGTGACCATCATTGCGGGAACCATTACGCGGCGGGTGCGGCAACGTTCGCATTGGCACAAGGCCCGGCTCGAGGCGATCAGGCCCCACTGTTTGGCGAACATCCAGACCCCGAAGAAGATCAGGATCAGCGGCCAGAAGCGGTCGAGCCCGAACTCGAATAGTCCGGCCGTGTGCAAAAGAAACAGCACGCCCAAGCCGATCAGAACCACGGCGCCGGCAGGAATCTTGGTGGTTTCGATTTTCTCGCCGGCGCCGAAGGTGGCCGCCAGGCCGAAAGGATCGGGCGCCGGCTCGCCCAGCTGGATCGCCCTGGCGGTCCGCACGGCGTCGATGATCTGGTAGACGTAGAAAAATCCGGTGGCGATCGCCAGGACGGTGATCACATACCAGGGAAGATCGGAACCCATGCCGATGATCAGCAGCACCATCACGACGAGGTGCGCCAATCCCTTGGCGTACTGTCCAGCGTAAACCGCTCCGACTCCGATGGGGAAGAATCCGGCCAGAATTCCGGCGACTGTGGGATTCGGCCCGGAGTTTAACGGCGGCCGCGGCGGCGCGGCGTACGACGCGCCGGGCGGATAAATAGTTTGCGCCGGAGGAACGAATCCAGCAGCCGGGGCTGCGCCTTCCATGCGCGCGGCCAGGCAAGCTTCGCAGTAGATCACACCGCGGACGTCGCGGGTGCACTGGTTACAAAGTGGCTTGCCGCATGTGCGGCAGAAGGCCACTGCAGCAACATCGTTGTGCGTGGCGCAGTTCATACGAACCTCCTGTCAGTGGTCACCGACACTACAGGCAGATCGCAAGAGTTGAGACATGGACCCTTGTGAAGGCCAGCCAGAATGAGTTGATTCTCCGTCTGGCTGTAATTGCGTTCCTCTTTCTGCTCGGGCTGTTGTGTTGTGTCGTTCTTGTGTTCCTTTTGCTTGGCTGGTTCGGGCTCGGCCACCGGAGCGAGGTTGCGCTTGATGCCGTGCAGTGCGGCCTGCAGTTCGAGGACGGGGCGCACGTTATCGAAATAACGCACGACCCGGGCCTGCGTATTGTAGTACGTATGCCGGATCGCAGCCGGGCGCAAGTCGAGCGAGCGAACGTCGGCGGGTTTCACGCCGGCGACCGTCAAGCCCACCGACAGCGCGAAGAATGCCATGCCGAATGACATGGCAAAGCGCGGCTGGCGGACCATCGCCCAGAACGGCTCGAGGAACGAGGCCTGCACGCGCTCCAGCCACGAAACGCGGGGCTGGCGAGCCGGTGCGGGCGCCCACAGGCGTTGGGTGTCAACGCCCGTCGTGGATGCCAGGATATTCGAGACCAGGCTGGCCGGAGGTTCCACCTCCGTGAGACCCTTCAGCCAGTTGCGGCCCGCCTCAGCTTCGGCGAGCAGCGGACCACACGCCCTGCAACTCTGGGCATGGGCCTGGAAGCGGTCGAGTGCGGCCCCGCTCAGGACGCCGTCGAGGGCGTCCGCGAGCAACTGGTCGAACTCGTTACACTGCATTCCGTTTCTGGTCTGGTCTGGCATCACATCACCTGCCTATAGGTACGTTGTAGAAGGCGCGCTAGTTCCGCGCGGCCTCGATTTATTCGGGATTTCACGGTGCCCTCCGGAACCTTCAAAACGACGGCGATTTCCTTGTAGTCCATATCTTGTAAGTCCCTTAGAATCACAGATTCCCGGAGCTCCGGGGAAAGCTTGCCTAAGGCCGCGTGAACCGTCTCAGAGACCTCGCGGCTGCGGACGTGGGCGTCCGGGGGAGCCGATTGGTCAGGAATTTGCTCACTGAGCGGCTGCGCGTCCTCGTGATCCGACGCCGCAGAGTCCATCGAGTCGGTCATCCGGTCCTGCTTGGTCTTGCGAAAATGGTCGACGAGCAGGTTGCGCGTAATCGTTGTCACCCAGGTGACGAACGCCCCCTTGGTGTGGTCGTAACTCGAAAGAGTGCGGTACATCTTGATGAAGACCTCTTGGGTGAGGTCTTGCGCGTCGTCGGACGATCCGGCGAAGCGGTAGCAGATGTTGTAGATTCTCCGGTGATAGGTCTGCACGATTTCCTCCCAGGCAGCGGCGTCACCGGCGATACAGCGCCGGACCAGCATCGCAACGACCTGGACGTCTTCCACTGGTGCTCCCCGGAGAATTACGACTTCCTGAATGAGACTGGGCCTTGAAAACCGAGACCGCGCAAGGCCTTCACAGCACAGTACGTGATTGTCAGCCTTGAAGTTCGACGGTGAACCCGAGCATCTGTAAAACAGGGAATTGTAGCAGCGCAGGGGAGGGTGAAAGTGCGTGGAGCGGTTAGCCGCGCGAAGGCCCAAGGTGTCATAGGGCGCAATTCTACGAAGCCGGCGTGAATCTCACGTTGATGAAGGCCTCGCGCTGCAGTTGACCTTCGCGATGTTGCGTGGGCAGATACGAAGAGCGCCACACCACTTCGAGCGCGGCCGAAGCGAGCGCCGGGTCGGAGCTCTGCACCACCTCGGCGTCGAGTACTTTGCCTTTTTGATCAAGGATCGCGTGCACGATCACCGGCTGGATCACGCCGTTGTAGCCCGGAGGCGTGCGCACGGATTCGGGGAAGCGGAAGGGGCCGACCATGATTGCGCCCGGGCCGTGCGCGAGCATTTTCCTCGTGGGAACAAACTGGTTGGGATCGTTGCTGGCGTCTTCCAGAGTTTCCAGATGAATCTGCAGCACGCTGGTGCCGCCTTCGACGATGGTGGTCTGCCGCGGCAGCATCCGTCCATGGAAGGAAACTCCCTTCTGGTAGTCGTAGACGGAATAAATGCCGGGCGCTTCGGAGAGAATTCGCAGCAGGCCGGTCTTGGGATCGATGCAGTATTCGTTTTCTTCCCATCGGCGTCCCGGAGTCGGAGTGGCGTCGTTGAATCCCGCAGAAGTCAGAATGCAGGCGACATCGGTTCCTTCCCACTTGGCGGTAGCCATGCGCAAGAGGGCGGGAGCGAAGTTGCCGACAACCGGCCAGAACACCGCGCTGCGCACCATCTGCAGGCGGAGCGGCATGTGTCCGCGCGTTTTATCGTCGAAAGCCTCGCCCCGATAAAAAATTCTGAGCTGCGAATAATCGCCGAGACGCGCTGACCAGCGCCAAGTCTGGCCGTTGAGCCAGGTTTCCTCCAGCTCTCCATAACCCTGGTTGCGCGAGTCGCGTCCGATCGAGTTGAACGAAACTTTGATGCTGAACGGGGCCATGCCGGGAGCGTGCATGGCGCTGTTCTGGCGAGCGCGCTCGAGCAAGTTGAGCACCATTGCGCGCTGCTCGGGAGTCTCGGGCACAAGGGTCGGTCCCGTGGCCAGTTCCAATGGGTCGTAAGGCAAGGGAGCAACTTGCGGGGCGTCTTGAGAAAAGGAAAAAGTGGAGAACGAAAAACCAGCGGCGAGCAGTAGAAGCGCAACGCGCAGGGCCCGGATGGACATAACGCACTCTCCAGCGGACAGGGAAAATCCTACCCAGTTTGGCCAGTGTCTGCAAGTCAGAAGCAGGGGTGGGCAGTTTAGGCCGAGCCAACTCTTTTCACCACAGAGCCACGGAGTCACGGAGGAATTCAATTCAATCGTTTCCTCAGTGTCTCCGTGCCTCCGTGGTGAGAACGAGCGAGTGAAGCTGAGCTACTCGGAAGTAATCCGTTACTCGGTTGTGAAGTAGTCGACGGTTACGGGATTTTCAAACAGGGAATAGTCGCGCGTCACGACCGTGATGCCGCTTTCGGTGACGAAATAGCGCTGGCGGTCAGCCTCGGCGTCATAGCCGATGGTGGTGCCTTCCGGAATGTGAACGTCGCGGTCGAGAATGGCTTTGCGGATGCGGCAACGCCGCCCGACGCTCACGTGCGAGAAGAGGATGCAGTTGTCCACTTCGGAGTAAGAGTTGACCCGCACGTCGGGCGAGAGCACGGAATTTTTGACGGTACCTCCGGAAACGATGCAGCCATTGGAGACGATCGAATCGAGAGCGGTGCCGGTGCGTCCGGATTCGGCAAACACAAACTTCGCGGGAGGATACTGGCGCTGGTGGGTGCGGATGGGCCACTCTTCGTCATAGAGATTGAAGATGGGCGATACCGAGACGATGTCCATGTTCGCCTCGTAATAAGCTTCGAGCGTGCCCACATCGCGCCAGTAGAGCGCCTCTTTCTTGTTCTCGTCGACGAAATCGAAGGCGTAGACGCGGTAGTCGTCGACCATCTTGGGCAGAATATCTTTGCCGAAGTCGTGGCTCGACTGATGATTCTCGGCGTCTTTCAGCAGCACGGGGATGAGCACGTCGGCGTTGAACAGGTACACGCCCATCGAAGCGGCGACTTTTTCGGGATTGATCGGCGAGCGCAGGGCAGTGGTTTTCGGTTTCTCCTCGAAGCCGCGGATCCGGCCTTCGTGATCGACCTCGACGACGCCGAACTGATAGGTCTGCTTGGGATCGATCTGAATGGTGGCCAGGGTGATGTCGGCGCCCGAGTCCTGATGTTGCTTCATCATCTTGCCGTAATCCATCTTGTAGATGTGATCGCCGGACAAAATGAGAACGTGCCGCGGCTGCTCGGAACCAATCGAATAAATGTTCTGATAGACGGCGTCGGCCGTGCCCTGATACCACTGGTCGCTGACCCGCTTCATGGGCGGCAGCACTTCGATGAACTCGCCCACTTCGCGGCCCAGAATGTTCCAGCCTTCGCGGATATGGCGGTTGAGCGAAAGCGCCTTGTATTGCGTGAGGATGTACACCCGGCGCAAATCGGAGTTCAGGCAATTGGAAAGGGTGACATCGATGATGCGGTAGATGCCGCCAAACGTGACTGCCGGCTTGGCGCGATCGCGGGTGAGGGGATAAAGCCGTTCGCCTGCGCCTCCTGCCAACAGAACCCCGAGAGTGTCTTTCATTACTGACCCTCAGATTCCGTACGCTGTCCCCCAACGGAATCTTATGTTTCGCACGGCAGATGCGAAAAGAAAACTATAGATCGTAGCACAGCTCAAACTTGCCGGTGCTCAGTGAGCCACAGTAGCAGTGCCATGTGGAAAAAGCTTCCTATCGGGGCATCAATTTCCCCAGAATATAATGCTTCGCAAAGCTTCGAAGATTCCAGTCCCTGGAGGCAAGTTGAAAACGAAAGCCGGATCGGGTCCACCAGAAGATACGAATCCCTCCGCCAAAGAGAATCCCGGGGCAGATCGAGCGCTCGGATTAGAGCGCGACATCACGCGCCGGGACTTCTTGAATTCGACTCTGCTGGCCTCCGGAGGGTTGCTATTGAGTTCGGCATCCCCGGCGCAGATTCTGGCGCAAAAATCTTCCGACGGGCCAACTGGAGACGACTGGACCGGCTACGGAGGCGTGGGCGACTACGCGAATTCGAACGGCAACACGCTGCAGGTGCTCGAGGCCGGGCACCAGATTCGGGATGGAAACTTTGAAAGCCTTCCCACCAGCCTCATCGATACCGGGGAAATTTACGACTGCGTGATCGTTGGCGGAGGTATTAGCGGCTTGGCTGCAGCGCTGATTTTCCGGCAACTCGCTGGCCCCGAAAAAACCTGCCTCGTTCTCGACAACCATCCGATTTTCGGCGGCGAGGCCAAGCGCAACGAGTTTCTGGTCGACGGCCACCGGCTGGTGGCGCATCAGGGGTCGGCGCTGTTTCAGGTGACCTATCCGCACAGCTTTATTACGCGCTTCTACGAGTCGATCGGGCTCAAAACGCTGCGACTCGAATATCAGAAGTGGGCCGGACCCGAGCCGGAAATTGCGCTGGCGAAGACGCCTTACCTTGGCTCCGAGCCGTATGGAATGTATTTCGGGGCGAAATTCGGGCAGACGCAGGGCCTGTGGCTGACCGATCCGTGGGGAAAGAAGCTGGAAGGCGCCCCGATTTCGGCGAAGACACGCGAGGAATTGTTGCGGTACCAGTCGGCCGACGCCGCGAGCGCGCAGATTCCGCAGTATCGCGGCGACGCCATCTCGCGCCGTCTCGACGCGATCACGCTCGAACAGCACTTGATGGAGCGGCACGGCGTCAGCCGCGAGACCGTGCGTACCTTTCTCTCCGAGGAGGGCGGAGGCTTCGGTCTCGGTCCGGACGCGCTCTCCGGATATACGGCGTATGCCTTTGATGGGCTGGGGCCTTTCGAAGAGGATGCGACGCAGATGTTTCCCGATGGGAACGCGAGCATCGCGCGTTTAATCGTGAAGACGCTGCTGCCGGATGCGATTGCGGGGAATGCTTCAGTTGAAGGTGTGTTCCGCAATCCCGTGACTTTCGCCGCGCTGGATCGCACGGGGACCTCTACTCGCATCCGGCTGGAATCGACCGGGATATGGGTGAAACACGATGGCGATCCGGCGAAGGCAGAGTCGGTGACCATCTCCTACACGCGCCGAGGAAAAACGTATCGGGTCAAAGCGCGTTCGGTGGTCATGGCGGGCGGTAGCTGGACGACGAAGCACATTGTTCGCGACCTTCCCGATGATCGCCGACAAGCGTATGCGCAGTTCTATCGCTCGCCTTGCATGGTGGCTAATGTCGCGGTGCGAAACTGGCGGTTTCTCTACAAGATGGGGATTTCCGGGTGCCAGTGGTTCGAAGGCCAGGGCAGTTATATACAGGTGCGCAAGCTGGCGCTCTGCGGTGCTGAATCGCCGACGATTGGACCTGACTCGCCCGTCGTGCTCACGGTCAAGGTTTTGTACTCCCGTCCAGGGCATACCGCCGAAGAGCAAGGGCACGTGGGCCGCGCCGAAATGATCTCGATGCCGTTTCGCGAGTACGAACGGCAGATTCGCCGGCAGTTCACCGACATGTTCGCAAAGTCAGGGTTCGATGCGGGCCGCGACATTGCCGGCATTATCCTGAACCGTTGGGGACATGCGTATGCGAGCCCTGCTCCCGGGTTCTATTTCGGCAAGGAGGGAAAGCCCGCGCCAGGAGAGGTTCTTCGAGCTGCACCATTCGGACGGATCGCGTTTGCGAATGTGGACCTGTCAGGAATGCCCGATCACAAGTCGTCCATCCTAGAGGGAAAGCGGGCGGTGGAGCAACTCTTGGACCACGTGTTGGGATAACGAGTCTGCGAAACTGAGGGGGGCAAGCCGTGACCGGCGCTTGAAAAGTTGAAACTCCCTTATTTGTCCTTTTTATCTTCGTCGAGCCGGATGCGGAGCGACTTCAGGAACTTCAAATCCTGATCGCTGACCTTCAACTCCGGGTTAGTCGACATGGTCGCGACCAGGGAAGTCTTGTCGGGAGCCTTCTCTCCTTGCTTGCTGACGCCAATCGTCGCTTCCAGGACGAGAAATATATCGTAACCGCCCTCTTTGATGCGGGAAACGACCTCGGAAATCTGCTCGGAATCGGAAAGAGATTCGTTGATGGCGTCCCCGAGCTCTTTCATCAATTGTTTGAGTTGTGGATCCACTAAGCCCCCCGGACAAACTCGCCAACTAAGTTCTTAGATGCGATGATCCCCGGAACGGTTCGCCGTTCGCGAGTGTGTGGCGTCATTGTAGCGCCGCAGGCTGTTAAAATCGAGGGCGTGAGCAAAGTTTCCACTTGGCGGAAGGCTGGAGTCGTGGCCCGCGTGGCCGGCCAGCAGGCACAGCGCAGCCGCACCTTCAACGCGCTGATGGGCGCGGCTCGCACCACCGTCCGATCGTTTACCAACGCCATGCACCAGCTGTGGCTCGAAGTCACGGGAGCCCTTTTTCTGATCATGGCGATAAGCTTCGCCGGCGCGACTTTCAAGGAATACAAAAAATATCACGCTGGACAAGGCGGCCCGGCCGCCTGGGGATTGCTATGTTTCTTTACTCTTCTATTCGCCTGGTTCGGCCTGAGTTCATTCTGGAAAGTCAGGAGGAAGAGCCAACGTCCCTGAGACTTCATTCACGCGAAGAAAAGTTGCGCCTCTTTCGGTGAATCCGATGACCCAAAAATTAAGTCCTGCCCCCAATGCTCCCCCTGAGATTGAAACTTCCTCCCACATTGCAGTGAAGCCGCTCTACACGCCAGCCGATCTCAAGAGCTCCGACTACGAGAGCGAAGTGGGATATCCCGGGGAATATCCGTTCACCCGCGGAGTGCAGGCTACCATGTACCGCGGCCGCCTGTGGACCATGCGCCAGTATGCCGGCATGGGCGACGCCGAAGAATCGAACAAGCGCTACAAATATCTGCTGGCGAACGGCACGACCGGACTGTCGGTCGCGTTCGATCTGCCCACGCAGATTGGCATGGACTCCGACCACCCGCTGGCGGTGGGCGAAGTTGGCAAAGTCGGCGTGGCCATCGATTCGATCGAAGACATGCAGCGCCTCTTCGACGGCATCGAGCTGACCAAGATTTCTACATCGATGACCATCAACGCGACGGCGTCGATCTTGCTGGCCTTGTATGTGGCCGTGGCGCGGCGGCAGGGCACGAGCGACGATATCCGCAAGCTTTCCGGCACGGTGCAGAACGATGTGCTCAAGGAATACATTGCGCGCGGGACTTATATTTATCCGCCCCAGCAGGCCATGCGCGTCATCACCGACATGTTTGCCTGGGCCAATGACAATGTGCCCGAATGGAATACGATTTCGATCTCCGGCTACCACATGCGCGAAGCGGGATCGACTGCCGTGCAGGAAGTCGCCTTCACGCTGGGCAATGGCATGGCGTACGTGGAGGCGGCGATCAAGGCCGGGCTGGATATCGATAAGTTCGCTCCACGGTTGTCATTCTTCTTCAATGCGCATAGCAACTTTCTGGAAGAGGTAGCGAAGTTCCGCGCGGCGCGCCGCATGTGGGCGCGCATCATGCGTGAGCATTTCAAGGCAAAGAATCCGCGTTCGTGGATGTTGCGCTTCCACACGCAGACCGCCGGTTCGACCTTAACGGCGCAGCAGCCGGAAAATAATATTGTCCGCACCGCGATTCAGGCGATGGCAGCGGTGCTCGGGGGAACGCAGTCGCTGCATACGAATTCTTACGACGAGGCCCTGGCGCTGCCCACTGAGCAGGCCGCCCGCATCGCGCTGCGCACGCAGCAAGTGATCGCTTACGAGTCGGGCGCGCCGCAAACCATCGATCCGCTGGCAGGATCGTACTACGTTGAAACGCTGACTACGGAGATTGAAAAGCGCGCGGCCGAATACCTGGGCAAGATTGAAGTGATCGGCGGAATGCTGAAGGCGATTGAACGCGGCTATGTGCAGCAGGAAATTCAGAACGCGGCTTACGAGTATCAGCAGCAGGTCGACAATCAGGAAGCCATTGTAGTCGGCGTGAACCGGTTCGAAGTGGAAGAGGAGAAGCCGATTCCGATTCAACGGATCGATCCGGCGCTGGAACCGAAGCAGGTCGAACGCGTGCGGGCGTTGCGTGCCAAGCGTGATGCCGGGCCGTGGAAGGCGGCGCTGGCGGGTGTGGAAGAGGCCGCGCGCTCGGGAGCGAATCTCATGCCGCACATTCTCGCCGCGGTAGAGGCCTCGGCGACTGTGGGAGAGATTTCCGACGCCATGCGGCGCGTGTTCGGGGAGTACAAGGAAGCGGTGGTGATCTGAGCGCAAGATCTAATAACCACAAAGGGCATTAAGGATCACGAAGGGAGCTTAAGATTTTCCTTTGTGTATCTTCGTGACCTTTGTGGTGAATGATTTTCGACGTTACGCGGGTTGGGCTTCCATTTCGGCGACGGCGGCGTCCAGGTGTTTCAGGGTTTCATCGACGGTGAGCGAATACATTTCGCGCCCAATCCCTTCGCCCGCTTCGAGAGCCGACTTCAGATAATGCCCGGCAATTTCCACTGCTAATGCATCCGTAATGTTCTTCTCGGTACGCTTCTTGTATTCCACCCACGCCGGATGCGGCAGCGCGACCCAGACCTTGCGCCCATCGACCAGAAATTTGTAGTCGACGGCGTCGGCGTGCCGCGTGGCAATGGCCACAATCTGCGACTGATAAACGCAATGGACCTGTTTTTTCGTCCAGCGGTCGATGGCAGTGAAGTTCTCAAACATGATTAAAACTATAGCGGAGAGCTTGTGCGGCGAGCAAACCGCAAGGCTTCGGTTAACATGGACATGTGCTGACCCGGGCTCCGCAGCAAAAACAACTGAACATTCTTCGCGCGCGTCATTTGAGTGCGCTGCCGTGGCTCGTCCACGGATTCTCCACACGCGCGGGCGGTTCCTCCCGCGCCTACGGCAAAGGCGATCTGAACCTCGGCTTCACGAAAGACGATTCCCGGGCCGCCGTCGAACGCAACCGGGCAGCGTTTCTGCGGGCCATCGGAGCCTGTGAGGACAGCCGCCCCTTCGGCAAGCTCAGGGCAGGCTCTCGGCTGTCCGGTCGAGCGAAGCTCGACGGCACGGCACTCTGGCCGCTGGTCACGGTGCGGCAGATTCATTCCGACATCATCCATTGCGTGGGCACGATTCCGCACGCGCCGCTCACGGGTGATGGGCTGATCACGGCGACTCCCGGCCTGCTGCTGGCCATTCAGACGGCCGATTGCCTGCCGGTGATCCTGGTCGATACGAAGCGGAGAGCGGTCGGGGTGTTTCATGCCGGCTGGCGCGGCACGGTGAAGCGCATCGTGGAAAAAGGTGTGGGCGAAATGCTTCGCTGCTTTGGCAGCCGTGCTCGCGACCTCAAGGCCGCCATCGGACCCGGCGTTCAGGGTTGCTGCTACGAAGTGGGCGAAGAGGTGCGCACGAAATTCGAATCGCAATTTGCGTATGCGGCGAAGCTGTTTCGCGAAGTGAAGGATTCGGATCCAGTGCGTGAAAAGTATCCGCTGCTATTCTTGACGGCGCGCGCGCCCGGCCACAGCGAGTTGCCGAAGAAGATTTTTTTGGATCTGGTGGAAGCGAACCGCCAGCAGTTACTCGCGGCGGGCGTGCCAAAGAAAAATATCGAAGCCTCGCCGCTGTGCACGAGCTGTCATCCCGAGCTGCTGTTCTCTTATCGCGCGGAAAAAGGGAAGACCGGCAGGATGATGGGAGTGGCTGGCATCAGGCACTGAGCTCGGGAGGGCCATTGAACCTAAAGCGCACCGTCATTTCGCTGCTTTCGATCGCCGTCACTGTCACCGCCTCGGCTCAAGTTTCTTCTACCCAGATCCATGCCATCTTCGCGCCCCTGAAATCCAGTAACGCTCCCGGCGCCGCCGTTCTCGTGGTTCGCAATGGAAAGGCAGTTTTCCGCGGCGGATACGGCGTCACCGATCTGCGGACCTTGCACCCCATCACGCCGCAAACTGATTTCCGCCTCGCTTCGTTCACCAAGCAGTTCACCGCCGCGTGCATCATGCTGCTGGTCAAGGACGGCAAGCTGCATTACGACGATCATCTCACCGATATCTTTCCCGACTTTCCGGCGTACGGGAAGCCGATCACGATTCGAAATTTGCTCAATCACACCTCCGGCCTGCCCGATTACGAAGACATCCTCACAAAGCAGTATCCCGATACGCCGGACGAGAAGATTCCGCAGATTCTCGACGCTGGCGTTCTGAAATTGCTGGAACATCAGTCGGCAGGCAAGTTTCCGCCCGGCTCGAAGTGGAAGTACAGCAACTCGGGATACGCCGTGCTGGCCATGATCGTGGAGAAAGTTTCCGGCAAGCCCTTCGGCGAATTTCTGCACGAGAGGATTTTTGCGCCGCTGCAGATGACTCACACTCTGACCTACGAGAAAGGCAAGAACGAATTACCTGACCGCGCCTATGGGCACACAAAAGAGAAAACTGGCTGGCGCGAAACCGACCAGAGTTCGACCTCGGCGGTGCTGGGCGATGGCGGCATTTATTCCTCGATTGACGACCTGGCGAAATGGGACCGCGCCCTGCGCGAGCATACGCTGCTGAGCGAAGCGGAGATGCGGCCGGCGCTGACCCCGGTGCGGCCCACGGGAGGGATTGCGAAAATTCCCGACGGCTCGAATGTTAACTACGGTTTTGGATGGTTTCTCGATCCCTACCGGGGGCACAAGCGCATGTCGCACGATGGCGAGACCATCGGATTCCGCACCACGATCCAGCGCTTTCCTGACGATAACCTCACCGTCATCGTGCTCGCCAACCGCTCAGATGTGAATCCAGCGGACCTGGCGCTCAAGGTTGCGGATCTTTATCTGGATAAGAAGAGCCACTGAATGTGGCCTGACGTGGAGGCAAAGTTAAACATCAAGCCCAGGAGGGCTGATTCTACCGCGATCCGCAAAGAGCTTCGTGGACCGCGCTTGCGCCCTCAAACGGCAACGATTTTTTCCCGACGCTCATGCCGCTGACGTCGAAAGCCCGGACAAAGATTTCGGTCGCCTGAAGCCGGGTTTCGGTGGCGCAGGACGGAATGCGGAACTGCCAGATCTCTTTCGGTCCCACGACGTTGCTTCGGGTGGCTTTTCCGAGCTGAACAGACTGGGCGGAAGTGACCCCGGTCCCGGTCGGAACCGCCCAGATCTCGACCCGGATCAGATAGGCGCCGTGAATCACGATGTTGGGGCGGGTGACTTCTACTCCCAACAATTTTGGCCTGCCGGCGGCGGGCTGCGCCGAGACGCTTGCGAGAGAAAGTCCGAACAGCACGATGATGACTTGCAGGGAACGCATGGCATCTCTACGGGCGGAGATTTACGCCTAGGCGCTGGGTGGCGCCGAGGTTGCTGGCGGAGCCGGCGCGGCCGGCGCGGCAACCGCCGCGGCTTCGTTGACCAGATCCTTCAATTCCTTGCTGGGCTTGAAGAAGGGAATTTTCTTCGCGGGAACTTCCACGCGTTCGCCTGTTTTGGGATTGCGGCCGACGCGGGGACGGCGCTGGCGCGTGCGGAAGCTGCCAAAGCCGCGGATCTCGATCTTGTCTCCGGCGCGCAGCGAGCGCACCACGCTGTCAAAGATCGTCTCCACGATTACTTCGCTGTCCTTGCGGGTGAGCTCCGCCAACCGCGAAACTTCATCAATCAGATCAGCTTTGGTCATAACGCCCCTTTTCGCCTGAAACCTGGGATTCGTAGTTTAATCTGTTGCGGCGCGACGCCGAGCCGTGGGACCGTCCGTGCCAGCATCCATAACCTTCTCAAATTTCAGGGGTTGGATGCAAGTTATCGAATGGGAACGTGGGCTCGCAAGCCGGCGAATACCCTGCCCGGCAATTTTATCCTTGCTCCAGTGCCGACTCTATTTCCAAAGGTAGTAAAACCCGACCTGCTGCTCCATCAATTTCTCGCGACTGGGTAGATACTGGGAAACGTCGCCCAGCAACAGATCCATCAGGGTGCGGCGGTCGCGCTCGGGACGCACCAGCGTGGGTTCGCCCCTGATTCCGACCGATTTTGCCGTGTCGGCGACGGCAGTCTGGAAATCGCCCACCTGGTCGATCAGCTTCATGGATAACGCCTGCTGGCCGGTCCAGACTTTTCCATTGGCAATGGATTTCACGTCGTCGTACTTCAGCCCGCGTCCGTCCGACACCGCCTTGATGAACTGCCCGAACATATTGTCGATCAGCGCCTGCATGTAGGCCTGCTCGGAGGGAGTTAGATCGCGCGTCGGATTTCCCGTATCCTTGAATTCTCCGGTCTTGATGACGACATTCTTCAGCTTGGCCCACTTGAGCAGATCGCCGTAATTCATCCACTCCGCGATCACGCCGATCGATCCGACGATGCTGCCCTCGTCGGCATAAATCTTGTCGCTAGCCGAAGCCACGTAGAAGGCTCCGCTGGCGCCGACGGTTTCGATCGAGACCACGATTTTTTTCTTCTTCTCGCTGCGGATACGCTTCACTTCGCGATAAATCTCTTCGGAAGCGGCCACGCCGCCGCCCGGAGAATTTACGTGCAGGATGATGGCCTTGATCGACGAGTCGTCGCCGAACTTTTTCAGTTCGTCCACCACCGGCTGCGGCGAGAGAATCACGCCTTCCAGATCGACCACGCCGATGCGGTCGCCGAATCCGCCGAGTCCGGCGTCGGTGGTACCCGCACGCATCGTCAGATACACCAGAGTGAAGACAGCCAGCACGAAGAGGAAAAACGCTCCTCCGCCGATCAGGATCCAGAGCAGTGTGTGCGAACGTCGTTCCGACATAGAGGAAAGTTTAGCACCTGGGGGACTGGTCATGTGGGAGCGTGGGCTGCGGTGTGGGGACGGGCGCTCCCGCCCGTCCAGCGAAGGCGAAGCCGAGCACCACTGCTCTATGTGGGGACAGCCGCCCTCGGCTGTCCGGTCGAGCGAAGCTCGACTTGCTCCTATACGTTAGGACGAAGCAGTCACAACCTTTAGCGCCGCAGGCTGCACGCCGACCTCGACCGGAGTGCGGCAGACGTACTCTCCGTCCGCATAAACATCGAGCGGATGCTCGGTTTCGACGCGCACGCGAGCAGCGTGGAAGTACTCTACTTCCTTAATGCCGAGATGCCGTCCGGCATAAACGGTCGGGAACATGCACAACAGCTTGAAGGGATCGACTGCACCAACGATGCAGACATCGAGCAGGCCGTCGTCCATTTTCGCCTGCGGAGCGATCTTCATCCCGCCGCCATATAGGGGAGTGTTGGCGAATGCCGCCAGGAGGGTGGGCCGATCGCTGCGCGTGGCCCAGGCGGCGGTGGTCTCCGGATCCCGCGTCATGATTTTCATGGGAAAGGGCGCAAAGGTGAAGACGGTCGGGGCGAAGCTTAGAGCGTAGCCGCCATGTCCGCGCAGCCAGCGTGGCAGACCATTAGCGCGGCGCGTTACCTCGCCGTCGAGGCCAACGCCAGCCACGCAGCAGAAATAGCGCTCGTGTGGCGCGGACGCGGCGTCTGTCGCGGCGGTAACAACTCCCAAATCAATCGCGCGCACATTGCGTGCACCGCTGCAGAACCTGCGCCAGGCAGCGAGCGAATCGCGAACGCTCTTCAATCCCAGCGCCCGGGCGAAATCGTTGCCGCTGCCCGCGGGCACGACCAGCACCGGCAGCCGCAGTTTGACCAGTTGTCCCAGATGGCGATGAACCGTTCCGTCGCCGCCGAACAGGAGAATCACGTCAGCCTGGTCACTCGCTCGGGGCAGCCCCATGCGCCATTCGATGGTGCTGTCAGTTTGAAAGGGCTTCAAGTCTTTGGCAGAACATCCCAGCCCGAGAATAGCCGCCACCCGCATGCCGGGAGAGAGTAGCAGAATTCACCACGGAGACACAGAGGCACGGAGGCCGTACTTAGAATGTGTCATCCTGAGCGGAGTCGAAGGATCCCTGCGGACCAGAATGCCTGCCTGGTCAGGAAGGGCGTTCTGGTTTCGGACGTCGTAGTGACAGCAACTTTGAACTGCGATCTCTGATAATAGAAATTCCTTGCGAGGCCGAGGGCTCTACTCGAGTTGTAGGGATCCTTCGACTCCGCAAATCGATTCGCTTTGCGAATCGATTTGCTCCGCTCAGGATGACAGTCGCTGGGGCTGCCCCTTCAGCCTATGGAGACGATCATCACCTGCTTCATTGATCTTCCGGCGCGCACAATGAGAGGCCGAGCGGGCAGGGGAACTGCAAGTTTTGGCTTTTCGATGAGTTCGCCGTCGATCGCAACGGCCTTCTGTTTGACCTTACGGCTGCCGTCGGAAGCCGATTCTGCCAGTCCCGCTTCGGCGAGCAGTTTATCTACTCTCACGACCGCGGCAACCGGACGGAGGCGATCGCCCTTGAGAACATGAACGTCGAAGGGCGGGGCCTGTGTGCTAATCGATTCGATAATCTTTATTTTCGAGATGGGCACCGTCACCGGTTCGATAACCTCCGGCACTTCATCCTTCTGGAATTGCTTCGCCCAATCCTCGCCTGCCTTTGCCGCCGCTTCTGGCGAATGGAAGTCGGCCACGATCCGGCACGCCAGATCTTTCTTTGCCTGCATGGGATGCGTCTCGCGCTTCATCTTTTCGATCTCCGCGACTTGCACGTCGGTCAGCAGTTCGTAGTAGCGCCACATCATTTCGTCGGAGATGCTCATCAGCTTGCCGTACATCTCGAGCGGCGGTTCATGGATGCCGATGGCGTTGCCCAGCGACTTCGACATTTTCTGCACGCCGTCTAAGCCTTCGAGAATCGGCGTGGTCAGCACGACCTGCGATTCCTGGCTGTAGGCGCGCTGCAGTTCGCGTCCCACGAGTAAATTAAATTTCTGATCGGTGCCGCCCAGTTCTACGTCGGCTTCGAGCGCGACCGAATCGTATCCTTGCACCAGCGGGTAGAGCAGTTCATGCACCGAAATCGGTTTCTCTTCCTGAAAGCGCTTGTGAAAGTCCTCACGCTCGAGCAGTTGGGAGACGGTGTACTTCGCCATCAGGCGCACGAAATCGTCGGCGGTGAATGAGCCCATCCAGCGGCGGTTGAAATCGATCACGGTTTTTTGCGGATCGAGAATCTTGAAGACTTGCGCCTTGTAGGTTTCCGCATTCAGTTCGATCTGCTCGCGGCTCAGCGGAGGACGGGTCGCCGAACGTCCCGTGGGGTCGCCAATCATCCCGGTGAAATCGCCGATCAGGAAAATCGCGGTGTGCCCGAGATCCTGAAAATGTTTCAGCTTGCGCAGCACCACCATGTGGCCCAGATGCAGGTCGGGAGCGGTCGGGTCCATGCCCAGCTTCACGCGCAGGGGCTTGCCCGTGGCGCGCGACTTCTCCAGCTTGGCGCGCAGTTCGGCCTCGCGGATAATTTCCGCGGAGCCTTTCTTGAGATACGTCAGTTGTTCGTCGATAGGAGCGAAGGTTGACATGAGAAAGGACATTATAAGGAATGCAGGAGGCAGAAACGCAGAATGCAGAAGTTAAAATGGATCGCGCTGCCGATTGCGGCGTGGCTACGACCATGACATTTTCCTTGCGCAAAGCCGCTGCTCGCGACATCCCGCGGCTGCGGGACGTGATCGAGGCTTCGGTGCGCGGGCTGCAGGCGGGAGATTATTCTCCGGCGCAGATCGAAGGCGCGCTGCAAAGCGTGTACGGAGTCGACAGCCAGCTTATCGCGGACGGCACTTATTTTGTGGCCGAAATTTCTGAAGGCCAAGGCATGCAGATCGTCGCGTGCGGCGGCTGGAGCAAACGCAAAACTTTATACGGAGGCGATCAGTATGCCGCTCGCGAAGATTCGCTGCTCGATCCTGCACGCGATGCAGCCAAGATCCGCGCCTTCTTCGTTCATCCGCGGTGGGCGAGGCAAGGGATTGGCAGCCTGATTCTGGACGCCTGCGAGCAGGCCGCCATCGCGGCCGGCTTCACCCGGCTCGAGATGGGCGCGACCTTGAGCGGGGTCGCCTTCTATCGGGCAAAGGGATACGTCGAGATTGAGAATCAGAACGTGCCGCTGGGCAACGGAGAGCAACTGCCCATCGTCAGAATGGCGAAGGAGGTCGGGAGATAAGAGCCACACACTTTGACCGCAGAGGGCGCAGAGAACATCCGCAGAGAACATCCGCAGAGAACATCCGCAGAGGACGCTGAG
This sequence comes from uncultured Acidobacteriota bacterium, assembly GCA_963719865.1. Lineage (GTDB taxonomy): Bacteria > Acidobacteriota > Terriglobia > Terriglobales > Acidobacteriaceae > Sulfotelmatobacter. The sequence goes on from CAVRDS010000073.1 coordinate 26,737, forward strand.
CAATACTCGGGAAGGCTATTAGCTACTGACGAGGCGCCTGTTCAATCTCCTTCCTGTAACTTCGAAGTTTCCGCGCAGCACAATATTGATTGCTTCCGTGTAGGCGATGTGTTCCTGCTCGAGAATGCGGGCGGCGAGCGAGTGCTCGTCGTCATCGTCGAGGACGGGCACCGTTTTTTGCACGATGATCGCGCCGTGGTCGAGTTCCTCGTCCACAAAATGCACGGTGCATCCGGAAACTTTCACTCCGTAGGCGAAGGCCTGCTCCTGGGCTTCCAGGCCGGGGAAGGCGGGCAGAAGCGATGGATGGATATTCAAAATTAGATGCGGAAACTGCTGGACGAACCACGGCGACAGCAGCCGCATGTATCCCGCGAGGCACACAAGGTCGACACCGTTCTTCTGCAGCTCGGCGGCAACTTCGCGGTCGTGCTCCTCCCGCGGCTTGCCTTTGGAGGGAATCACCAGGGCATTCAGTTCGCGCTGGCAGGCGGTCGCGATCCCAGGCGCATCGGACCTATTCGAGATGACGACGGCGATGCGTGCATCCGGAATGCGGCCTGCGTCAATGCTGTCGGCAATGGCGGCGAAGTTCGATCCGCGTCCGGAGAGAAGTATGCCCAGGGCTTTCATTTCTGGGAGACATCATAATTCAACTCACCACGGAGACACGGAGGCACGGAGAAAAGACATAGAAAGTAAAGCGCAGGAGAAATCTGCGGATTGAACGACAGAGACAGTTGGAAATCGAGAGGGCCAAGGCCGGGGCTTCTCCGTGCCTCCGTGGTGAAAGCTTTAGCTGTAGGTGACCTTGCGTTCGCCCTTCACGATGCGGCCGATGGTGTAGGCCTTCTCGCCCACGCGCTCGAGCACCGATTGCGCCTTCTTGAATTTCGCCGACGGCACTACGAGCAGCATCCCCATGCCCATGTTGAAGGTGCGCAACATTTCTTCCTGCGGCACATTGCCCAGTTGCTGCAGATGTTCAAAGATTGGCTGCACGGGCCATGTTCCCAGTTCGATCGCGGCGGCCGTCCCGCGCGGCAAGACCCGCGGCAGGTTCTCGGTGATGCCTCCGCCGGTGATGTGGGCCAGCGCCGTGACGCACTGCCCGTCGAGCAACTTACGCAACGTCGGCCAATAGCTTTTGTGAGTGCGCATCAGTTCGTTGCCGACTTTGTTCTTGATCTCGTTCACATACGTCTCGGGCGAATAATGAGCTACCTCAAACAGCAGTTTGCGAGCGAGCGAATATCCGTTAGTGTGCAAGCCATTCGAGGGCAGCCCGAGAATGATGTCGCCAATCTGCACATCTTTACCGGTAATGATTTTTTCGCGATCGACCACCCCCACGATGAATCCAGCCAGGTCGTACTCGCCATCCGGATAAAAGCCCGGCATCTCGGCAGTTTCCCCGCCGATCAGGGCGCAGCCATTGTGCTTGCAGGCGTCGGCGATACCTTCGACGACTTTCTCCGCGATCGACGGATCGAGCGTGCCTGTCGCCAGGTAATCCATGAAAAACAGCGGCGCCGCCCCCTGCACCGCAATGTCGTTGACACAGTGGTTGACGAGGTCGCCGCCGACGGTGGAATGCAAATCCATTTCGAAGGCGATCTTCAGCTTCGTGCCTACGCCGTCCACGCTCGAAACCAGCACCGGATCGCTGTACTTGGTCTTGTCGACGGCAAACAGCCCGCCGAAGCCGCCGATTTCGCTGAGCACGCCGCGGGTGAACGTTTTATGCGCCAGATATTTGATCCGCTGCTTGGTGCGGTTGGCGCGGGTGATGTCGACGCCGGCATCGGCGTAAGTTATGGGCGTCGGGCTTGGCGTGGGATTTTTGGGCACAGCGTCTTCCGTATGTTTCGTTGATGGTCCGTGGGGTACCGCGCCGGATGCTGCAGCGACAAACTAAAGCCGCTCATTGTAACACGTTCGAAGGAGGCTCTTCCGTCCACAGAAGAGGCCACACAAAACTGAATTCCAGTGGGGACACTTCTCGCTTCTTCCACGGGCGCGCACGCCCGTTCGCTACCGCTGCCCGGGACTAGTGAGCGATGAAGTCCGAGAAGAAGTAAGCCAGAACCCCGAACAACGCCAGGCCCGAAATGCCATAGGCGGTCAGAACCCAAGCTCCGCGGCCTTCATGGCGGCGCATGGCTGAGGTGGTTGTAGTCGAGGTAGAAGACTGCTCGGTAGGAGAGACGACTGGGGCCCGATCTTCCATGCAAAAACCTCCGACGGAAAGATCGTGGCGCAAGTACTTTATGCGTCACGCCTGCCCCGCATCCCGGCGAAGGCAGGACTATCTGGGCGCGATTTTACCCCGGATTTACGCCCGTGGAACACAAAAATGTGATTGGGATCACAGGGAGTATAGTGAAAATATATTTTCGTAGGAAGATAATCAACAATCTCTCGCCTTCGAGCCCGATCCATCCCGTCTGTTTGATTATTCCAGATAGCCAAATCTCGTTCCCGGCAAACGCGTGGGATAATACCCAAAGACCCCTTTCTTCTCATGCGTAATTGTTTCATTGCTTTTCTCGTGTTGTGTTTGCTGACTGCTGGCGCAAGCTCGCAGCAGTCGAGTCCGGCCACCCCGCCCGCGCCCATCGGCCAGTCGCAGGCGCCTACCGCGGAAAAGCACGCCGCAGGACCTGCTGCGCCGGCGCCCGAGCTTAAAGGCCACGACTACTCGCGGGAATCCTTTGTCATCGAGCAAATGCATTCCCACTACACGTTTGAAGCCGATGGCACTGGACGCAAAGAGACACTCGCCCGCATTCGTGTGCAGAGCGAGGCCGGCGTGCAGCAGTGGGGACAACTGCAGGAAGGCTACAACTCCGCCAACGAACGCGTGGAGATTCCCTATGTCCGCGTGCTGAAGGAAGACGGCAGTGTCGTCAAGGCGGGTGATGATGCCGTGCAGGATCTCAGCGCCCCGGTCGAGCGCGAGGCGCCCGTGTACACCGACTACCGCCAGAAGCACATCACGGTGCCCGGCCTGCGTCCCGGCGAAGTGCTCGAATATGACATGGTCACGGTGATCCACACGCCGTTGGCCGCGGGTCAATTCTGGGCAGACTACGAATTCGACAAAACGAATATCGATCTCGACGAGACTCTCGATGTCGACGTTCCCGCCGGCCGCCCGCTGAAACTGAAGTGCAAGCCGGGCATGGAGCCCAAGATCACGGAAGCCAACGGCCGCAGGATCTATCACTGGTCGGGTTCGCACCTGGAACGCGAAGACGACGACAAGGCCAAAGAGAAGACAAAGAAACACCGTCCCGACGACGATCGGCCGGACATTCAACTGACCACGTTCGAAACCTGGGAGCAGATCGGCCTCTGGTATGCGAACCTGGAAAAAGACCGCCGCGCGCCCACGCCCGAAGTTCGCGCCAAAGCGGAGGAACTGACCAAGGGACTCAATACGGATCTGGAGAAGACCGAAGCCCTCTACGACTTCGTCTCCAAGAATTTCCGTTATGTGAGCTTGTCTTTGGGTCTCGGCCGCTACCAGCCGCACGCCGCCTCCGATGTGCTCCACGATCAGTACGGAGACTGTAAAGATAAGCATACTTTGCTGGCCTCGCTGCTCGAAGCGGAAGGCCTGCACGCCGATTCAGTGCTGATCAATTCAAGCCGCAAACTTGATACCGACGTTCCCTCGCCCTCGCAGTTCGACCACGTCATCACCATGCTGCCGATGGGGAAAGAGGAAGTCTGGATGGACACGACCGCCGAGGTCGCTCCCTTCCGCCTGCTGGCGTACACTTTGCGGAAGAAGCAGGCTCTGGTAATTCCTCCCGCGGTTCCTCCGTCAAACGTGCCGCCGCATCTGGAGGAAACTCCTTCGGACACTCCCATGCCCGACAGCGAGCGTTCCGAAATCGACGGCAAGGTCAACGACATCGGCAAGCTTGAGGCGCACGTCCACTACGAATTTCGCGGCGATGAGGAATTGCTGCTGCGCTCCATCTTCCGCCGCGTTCCGCAATCCAACTGGCAGCGCGTGGCCGAGAACATCAATGCCGGGCTGGGCGGCGACGTCACGCACTTGATCGTCAGCGATCCTGCCGCCACCCGCGAACCGTTCACGCTTTCCTACGATGTGGCGAAGGTGAACTTCCTCGACTGGTCGAAGAAGAAGACGGAGATTGTTCTACCGCTCGTGCAATTCAATCTGCCCGAATTCGGGGACAACGACGACGCGGATGCCGAGCCTCTCAAGCTGGGGCCGAAGGGCGAGTACTCCTACAAAATCAAGCTGGTGATTCCCGCCAAGTACACGGCGCACGTGCCGCTCGAGTTTTCTCTGAAGCGCGACTACGCCGAGTACGACGCAAATTACGCGATCAAAGACGGAGTGTTCACCGCCGGCCGCATCCTGATTCTGCGTCAGGACGAGTTGCCGGTCGCGCGCTCCGCCGATTATGAATCGTTTCGTCGCGCCGTCGGAGCCGACCTGGCGCAGCAGTTGACCGTCGAGAGCGCGGTGGCCGGAGCAATTGTTCCTCCTGCCGATATGAAGGCGGATGACCTGGTAGAAAGCGCCCGCGCCGCCGCCGATAATGGAAACCTGCCCGTTGCCGAGGCCCTGCTGAAGCGCGCCACCGAAGTCGATCCCAAGAACAAGTACGCTTGGAACAACCTGGGATTGATTTACTTGCAGACGCGCCAGGACGATCAGGCCATCGCCGCCTTCCAGAAGCAGATCGAAGTGAATCCGTACGACGAGTACGCCTACAACAATCTCGGCCGCGTTTACTGGAACGATCGCAAGTACGACGACGCCGTCAAGGCCTTCAACAAGCAACTGGAGAACAACCCGCTCGACAAGTTCGCCCACGCCAATTTGGGCGCGATGTACGAGGAGTGGCACAAGTACGACTTGGCCGTTCCTGAGTTGGAGAAAGCCGCGTCGCTGACTCCGGACAGCGCTGAGTTGCAGGTCAGCCTGGGCGACGCCTATCTCAATCTTGGTGAGGACCAAAAGGCGCTCGCCGCTTTCGATCATGCGGTCGAACTCAACGCCACGCCGCTGGTCTGGAACAACATCGCTTACCAGTTGTCGTTGAAGAAAAGTCACCTCGACCGCGCCCAGCAATATGCCGAGTCCGCGGTATCGGCGACCGCGGCGGCGCTGCGCAATCTTTCACTCGATCGCCTCACCCAAAAAGATCTGCCCCTGGTTCCATCGCTGATCGCGTATTGGGATACGCTGGGCTGGATCGAGTTCGATGAAGGCAATCTCGATAAGGCGGAGAAATATATCGGCGCCGCATGGGCGCTCGGACATCATGGAGAAGTGGGAGATCATCTCGGACAGATTTACGAGAAGCGCGGCGAAAAAGATCTTGCCCTGCGCACCTACGCGCTCTCGATGAACGGCCTGCGTCCCATTCCCGAAACTCGCGGCCGTCTCGCTTCTCTAGCTGGAGGAGATGCCAAAGCCGACGCGGTCATTGCCCGCTATAAAGATGAACTCGACCACCTGAGCGCCGTCGACCTAGGCAAGGCGAGACAAACCGGCAACGCGGATTTCTTTGTCCTGCTCAGTGGCGGCGCGGGAGAAGTCGCGAAGGTCGATGCCGTCAAGTTCGTCAGCGGCGACGAGAAGCTGAAGTCCTATACCGAAGCACTCCGCACCGCTGATTACCATCTCACCTTCCCCGACGATACCCCGGTGAAAGTTCTGCGCCGCGGCACCCTCACCTGCTCGGTCACCACCGGCAGTTGCAGATTTGTGATGACGCTGCCGGACGATGTCAGAACGGTAGACTGAGAAGTTGCCTGGTCGCAGGATGAGCTCACTGTTGGGTGGCGGGCTCGAGCTTTTTTCTCTGCGGTCTCTGCGGCATTTCTCTGCGATCTCCGCGGTAAAAAGCTCTTCACCGCAGAGCACGCAGAGGATTCGCAGAGCTCGCAGAGTTGGCTGGCGAGCTACGTGCCGCCGCTAGATTCGATCATTTCATTGACTCGACCATTTTGCTGACGTAAGATTCCGGCTCGATGCGCGCGCCATAGAAGCTGCATCCTGAGGAACCGTAATGCAATTACGCCTGGAGAGCCGCCCGGTTGGCGAAGTCTACGTCATTCAGTGTCAGGGCCGGATCGTGGCCGGTAATGAAGTCTTCACCCTGCACTCTCAGGTGGGCGATGCCATCGAGAAGTACGGCGACGTTGTCTTGCTGCTCGACACCGTCGAGTTCATCGACAGCAGCGGCCTGGGCGCGCTGATGCGGCTGATGCAAGCCGCCCGCGCGAAAGGCGGAGACGTAAAGCTCAGCTGCATTCCGCCGAAGATCCGCAAGGTGCTCGAACTCACCCACCTGCTGCCGCAATTCGAGGTCTACGACTCCATCGAAGAGGCCATCACCGCGGCTTATCTTGGATCGAAATATTCGCGCGGCAAGGGCGGCGACGCGCGCCCCAAAATGCTTTGCGTCTACGCCTCCACCGACGTCTGCGCTTTCCTGCGAGAAATCTTGTGCACCGCCGGCTTCAACGCTCTCACTACCACCAGCGCTGACGACGCACAAATTCTGCTCAAGGCAACCAAGGCCAAGCTGGTGGTGGTGTCATCGCGCATCCAGGCCATTCGCGGCAAGCCCTTCCGGCATGCGCTGCAGGAAATTGTTTCCGACGTTAAATTCGTGACCTTGGAAGACAATTTCGGAAGCCAGGATCCCGGCGAAGCCGCCGAAAAGCTGCTCAACGATGTGAACAGTGTTTTAGCGCCGGCCGGTTGATGCGCCGGGCTCGCCTGCATCGCTATCTTTAACTCACGCGCCGCTTATGCCACGCCGTTGCCTGCTCGTAAGCGTGAGCCAACCGCAGCACAAGATCTTCGCGCCAAGACGGCCCCGCAATCTGCAGCCCGATCGGCAGTCCGCCTTGCGTGAACCCGCAGGGAACCGAGATCGCCGGCAATCCCCACACATTGAAGGGCCGCGTATTGCGCAACAGCTTCAATTCCGCGGGACGCAACGCCTCTGCGTTAGCCCTCAGATGGGCAATCGTCGGAGCCGGCATTGGTGTGGTCGGACTCACCAGTAGATCGACCTCGGCAAAGGCCGCATGAATATTTCGGCGCGCTTCCTCTAATTCGCGCCGCCGCTGTATGTACTCCGCCGCCGAAACTTTCTCCCCCGTCCGAATGCGCCGCAAGGTTTCTGCCTGGTACAAGTCGCTGTGCTTCGCGATGTTCTCGGAGTGATAGGCATACGATTCCGCTGCCTGCAGGCTGCGGTCGGTCGAGATTTCCAGTTTCACTTCTCTCACGTTCGCGACCATCGTCTCGATGCCGCGCAGAGCATGCCCCATCGCAGACGCGACTTCCGAATCCAGTTCGTCGAAGAAGTAAGCTTGCGGCACGCCCACGCGCAGCGACTTCGCTCCTTCTTTTATCGCCGAAACGTAATCGCACACGAGAATGTCTGCTGTAGTGATGTCGGCCGCATCGTATCCGGCAATCGCCTGCAGCACGATAGCCGCGTCGGCCACCGTCGACACGAGCGGCCCAACATGATCGAGCGACGCGGAAAGCGGAATGACTCCGCGGCTTGAGACCCGGCCATACGTCGGCTTCAGCCCCACGCATCCGCACAGCGACGCCGGTTCCCGGATGGATCCTGCTGTGTCGGTTCCGATCGCCGCGCAGGCCAGCCCCGCCGTTACCGCAGCCGCCGAGCCTCCCGATGAGCCTCCAGTAATCCGCCCTAAATCCCAGGGATTGTGCATGTCGCCGAAGTGACTGACCAGCGAGCTCGCGCCGTAGGCGAACTCGTGCAGATTATTTTTTCCGAGGATGACCGCCCCGGCCTTCCGCAAGCGGCGCACGACTTCCGCATCGTCCGTAGGAACGCGGTGTTCATAAACCGCGCTGGCCGCGGTCGTGCGCGCACCGGCCGTATCGATCAAATCTTTCAGAGCGATGGGCACGCCATGCAGCGGTCCGCGCCATTCTCCCCGCTGAATTTCGGCCTCCGCCGCGCGCGCCTCGCGGAGCGCCGAATCCGACAACACCGTGATGAACGCATTGAGCGCGGGATTCAGGTTCTCGATCCGGCTCAGGTACTGTTGAGTGATCTCGACCGGCGAGATCTCCTTGCGCCGCAAGCGCAGGGCCAATTCGGAAATGGAGGTGAAGTCCGCCATAAGGCCGAGGTCATTGTAAAGGCAGTGAGGGTTGCCTTCACGTGCTCGTTGTCTCTGCGATTCCGATATTTTCAAACTCACCCTGCTTCACGTTCATCCAAAAGTCCTATAATTGGCGAAGTCGGTTCACTGGGGGCAAAAGAAAAAAATGGCAGAGATGACGATGGCGCCGGCGGCGACGCACGGTTTTTTCATGGACGGCCGGTGGCACGATGATGGCGACATCGTTGAAATTCGATCTCCCTACGACGGAAGCCTGATCGCCCGCGTCACCCAGGGACGCAAAGAACACGCCGAGGCCGCCATCGCCGCTGCCGTGAAAGCTTTTGGCACAACCCGCCGCCTGCCCGCCTTCGAACGCCAGCGCGTGCTCCGCCAGATTGCCACCTCGATTTTGGAACGCAAGGAAGAATTTGCCCGCACCCTGGCACAGGAGGCCGGCAAGCCCATCAAGTCCGCGCGCATCGAAGTGGAGCGCGCCATCTTCACTTTTAATGTGGCCGCCGAAGAGAGCACCCGTATCTACGGCGAATTTCTTCCCCTCGATTGGCAGGAATTTACCGCCGGACGTTGGGGCATCGTGCGCCGGTTTCCGCTCGGTCCGATCGCGGGCATCACGCCGTTTAATTTCCCCATCAATCTCGTGGCACACAAAGTTGCCCCGGCCATTGCCGCCGGATGCCCCATGGTCCTGAAGCCGGCGCCGCAAACTCCGCTCTGCTCGCTGCTTTTGGCGGAATGCGTGCAGCAGGCTGGTTGGCCCGATGGTGGCCTCAATGTTCTGCCGCTGTCGAATGACGATGCCGGCCTTCTGGTTACCGACGAGCGCATCAAGCTCATCAGCTTCACCGGAAGCGTCCCCGTCGGATGGGACATCAAGCGGCGCGCCGGAAAAAAGAAAGTTGTCCTTGAACTGGGCGGCAACGCCGCGGTCATCGTGCACAGCGACGCCGATCTTGCCTACGCCGCCGACCGCTGCGTAACTGGCGGCTTCGCCTACGCGGGGCAGACTTGCGTTTCGGTGCAGCGCATTTTGGTCGAGCAGTCCGTCTATGGTAAATTCACCGACCTGCTCGTGGCCGGCGTCAAGCAACTGAAAACCGGTGATCCGCTGAACGAGTCTACCGACGTGGGGCCGCTGATCCGCGAAAGTGACGCTATCCGCACGGCGAGCTGGATTGAGGAAGCGGTGCGTGCCGGCGCTCGCCTGCTGTGCGGCGGCCATCGCAAAAATCTTGTCGTTGAGCCCACGATTCTCACTGGGACAAAGCCCGACATGAAAGTGAACTGCCAGGAAGTGTTCGGCCCCGTCGTCACCGTCGAACCTTATAAGGATTTCGATCAGGTTTTGCGCCATGTCAATCAGTCGGTCTACGGCATGCAGGCCGGCGTCTTTACTCGCGACGCGAAGCTGCTCTTCCAGGCCTACGAAGAATTGGAGGTCGGCGGCGTCATTGCCGGGGACGTGCCTTCTTTTCGCATAGACCAAATGCCTTACGGCGGCATCAAAGATTCCGGCTTGGGCCGAGAAGGTTTGCGTTATGCGATTGAAGAAATGACCGAGCCCAAACTTTTGGTCATGAATCTGCGATAGCTGAGGCTCTCGGCTGCGTCGCACTGTGAGACGCAAATCGTCCGTTCACGTTGAAAAAATCAACAACGTTCTTAGGAGCGTTCTGCGTGAAGATTTTTTCTTTGCAAATTTTCAAAAACGCGCGACAAACTCCAACGGAATATTTATAATTTCTAGTTTCGCACTCAATGACGAAAACCTGTGGGTGGTTTTCTCACTCGATATAACAACTGTCGCAACTAACAGCGGAATTTAACGAGGCAATGCTCCGCAAGAACTCTTCAAGTCAGATCTCATAAGAGAATGTCGCAGATCTTTCATCGCAGCACGAACACGCTGTCTCGAGCGACCATCTTCGGCGCGGTTTTTGTGATTGCGGCGCTAGTCTGGGTCGGATACTCGATCCAGGGCTCCCCGTACGTGACGTACGCTGGCGTGCGCAAGCCGCAGCCCGTGCCCTTCAGCCATCAGCATCACGTCACCGGACTCGGCATCGATTGCCGCTATTGCCACACCTCGGTCGAGACTTCGAGCTTCGCCGGCATTCCTCCGACCAAGACTTGTATGAATTGCCATTCGCAGATCTGGACCAACGCTCAGCTTCTCGAGCCCGTGCGCGCCAGTTATCGCTCGGGAGAATCCCTGAAGTGGACGCGGGTCAACCAGCTTCCTGACTTTGTTTATTTCAATCACAGCATCCATGTCACCAAGGGAGTGGGATGCAACACGTGCCACGGCCCGGTCGACCAGATGCCGCTGATGTATCAGCAGGAATCGCTGCAGATGGAGTGGTGCTTGGGCTGCCACCGCGCTCCGCAGAATAATCTGCGCCCGCGCGACCAGGTATTTAACATGCGCTATCAACCGCCCAGCAGCACCAATCCAGTGGTGGTCGACGGCCAGAGTTACACCGAGCAAGCCGCGCTGGGAGCGGCCTTGATTAAGAAATACAACGTGCGCAGCGTCATGGACATTACCAGCTGCAGCACCTGTCACCGGTAGATGTGACCGGATAGCAGCGAACTGAATTGCGGCTAATGGAATTGAAGTTAAGAAGCGGCTCTGTGGGGAGAATCGGGCCGCATAACCAGAAATGAACCAGCCGCGAGGCGGAATGTGATAGCCCGGCACCGAAGTGCCGGGAGGGGTTCCAAAATTAAAGAGCGAGTCCCGTAGGGACGGTACCCTGCCGGGCACGATAAAAAAGCCCCACCCTCCCGCAAACTTCGCGGGATGAATGGGGCACCCGAAATCGAAATGACGAACGACCAAAAAAATAACGGCGCCACGCGTGAGGACATCTGCCCCGGCAAAAAATCCACGCTGGACCTGAACTCGGTCCGCGAAAAAATCGACTTTGCCACGGAGCACGACGCGCGCGAAAAAACCGGCCCGCAATACTGGCGCTCGCTCGAGGAACTCGCGGGCAGCAAGGAATTTCAGGAAGCCCTGCACCGCGAATTTCCCAAGGGCGCTTCCGAATGGCTCGACACCGTCTCGCGCCGCGGATTCCTCAAAGTCATGGGCGCGTCGCTGGGCCTCGCCGGCATGACCGGATGCGTGAAGCTCCCGCTCGAGCCCATCGTTCCCTATGTTCGCCAGCCTGAAAATGTGATCCCGGCCGGCCCATGTATTACGCCAGCGCGATCACGCTCGGCGGCTATGCCAGCCCCGTTCTGGTGGAGAGCCATCTCGGGCGTCCGACCAAAATCGAAGGCAACGATCAGCATCCCGCGTCGCTCGGCGGCACCGATATCTTTACCCAGGCTGCGCTGCTCGGGATGTACGATCCCGACCGCTCGCAGACCGTCGTCTCCATGGGCGACGTGCATTCGTGGCAGGGATTCATGGGCGCGATCCGCGGCCCGCTCAGCGCTCAGAAAGCGCTGCAGGGCGCGGGCATCCGCATCCTGACGCCGACGATTTCTTCGCCGACGCTCGCCGACCAGATGCGCAATTTTCTGAAGGCGTATCCGCAGGCCAAGTGGCACGTCTACGAGCCGGTCAATCGCGACAACGTGCTCGAAGGTGCGAAGATGGCCTTCGGACAGCCGGTCGAGACGCGCTACGATTTTTCGAAAGCCGACGTCATCGTCTCGCTCGACGCCGACTTCCTCTACGCCGGATTCCCCGGCAATGTGAAGTACATCCGCGATTTCGCCAAGCGCCGCGATCCGGATAGCGGCAACATGAACCGGCTGTACGTGATCGAGAGCGTGCCGAGCTCGACGGGTGCGAAGGCGGATCATCGCTGGCCAATGCAGGCATCGATGCTCGATGGTTTCACGCGCTTTATCGCGTCGGTGATTGGGGTCAACGGCCAGGGCGCCGGATCGTGGCCTTCGACGTATGCAGCCCAAGTCGCGTCCGACCTTGCGAAGCACCCTGGAGCAAGCCTCGTTGTCGCTGGCGATCATCTGCCGCCGTCGGTGCATGCTCTGGCCCATCTGATGAACGCTAAGCTCGGCAACGTCGGCAAGACGGTCTCCTACACCGATCCAGTTGACGCGAATCCGGTCAACCAAACCGAATCGCTGAAAGAACTCGTCGCCGATATGAACGGCGGCAAGGTCGATCTGCTGATCTTTCTCGGCAGCAATCCAGCCTATGATGCGCCCGCCGATCTGAACTTCGCCGACGCTCTCAAAAGCAACAAGGTTCCGCTGCGCGTGCACTACGGCCTTTATCAGAATGAAACTGCCGAGCTATGCCAGTGGCACGTCAGCGCTACCCACGAACTCGAGGCCTGGGGTGATGCCCGCGCTTATGACGGTACGGTCAGCATCATCCAACCCTTGATTGCTCCTCTTTACAACGGCAAGAGCGCACTCGAATTTGTGGCTTTGCTCAATGGTCAAACCGACGCATCAGGCTACGATCTTGTCCGCGCCTACTGGCAGAAGCAACACACAGGCGCGGACTTCGAGCAGTTCTGGCGCAAATCGCTGCATGACGGATGGATCGAGGGCACGGCGTTCGCCCCCAAGTCCGTAACCGCAAAGCCGCCCGCAGCCGCCTCAAACGCAGCCGCTGATCCCAACGCCATCGCCCTCAACATCCGCCCCGACTCCACCATCTACGACGGGCAATTTTCCAACAACGGCTGGCTGCAGGAATTGCCCAAGCCGATGAATAAGCTCACCTGGGACAACGCCATCCAGATCGGGCCGAAGATGGCTGAGCGCCTGCAGATCGCGTCGAAAGATGTGGTCGAGCTCGAACTGAACGGCAAAAAAGTCACCGGCCCCGTTTGGATTCAGGCTGGACATCCCGACAACTCCGTCACCATCACTCTCGGCTACGGCCGCAAGCGCGCCGGACGCGTCGGCACCGGGCAAGGTTTCAACGCCTACGAACTACGCACGAGCGCGGCTCCGTGGATCGCCTCCGGCGTGCAGATTCGCAAGACCGGAGCGACCTACGAACTCGCCTCCACGCAGGGCATGCAGAGCATGGACACGCCCGACGGCGGCCATCGCCCACTCGTCCGCGAGACCACTCTCGAGGAGTACAAGAAAGAGCCGACTTTCGCAAAGGAAGAAGAGCCCGCCGAGGGCCTCACGCTCTACAAGCCGTATCCCTATAAAGAAGAGATGTACGCCTGGGGCATGGCGATCGATCTCAACAAGTGCGTGGGCTGCAATAACTGCATGCTGGCCTGCCAGTCGGAAAATAATATCGCCGTCGTCGGACAGGAGCAGACCAGGCTGGGACGTCACATGCACTGGATCCGCATCGACGCCTACTACGAGGGTGATCGCGATAATCCCAAGGCGTTTTTTCAGCCTGTGCCTTGCATGCAGTGTGAGAACGCGCCCTGCGAAGTCGTGTGCCCGGTCGGAGCCACCAACCACTCGACCGAAGGTCTCAACGACATGATCTACAACCGTTGCGTGGGGACGCGCTACTGTTCGAACAACTGTCCGTACAAAGTTCGCCGCTTCAATTTCCTGCTGTTTCAGGACTGGGAAACGCCGCAATACAAGATGATGCGCAATCCCGACGTGAGCGTGCGCAGCCGCGGCGTCATGGAAAAGTGCACCTACTGCGTGCAGCGCATCAACGAACACAAAATCGATGCCGAAACCGCATCGGTGCGCGAGGGCAAAGACATCCGCATAGGCGACGAATTGCAGACGGCGTGCCAGCAGTCATGCCCGGCGGAAGCGATTACCTTCGGCAACATCAACGATCCGAACAGCAAAGTTTCGAAGCTAAAGGCGCAGGCCCGCAACTACAGCCTGCTGGGCGAGTTGAACACGCGCCCGCGGACCACGTATTTGGCACAAGTACGCAATCCGAATCCGGAACTGGAAGGATAGGGAATCATGTGGAGACAGCCGCCTTCGGCTGTCAGGGCCAGCGCAAAGCGCGGCCAAGGTTTTGTGGAACGATGCGGCTGCGGTGAGAAGTTTCGTATCAGGGCGCGGCTTCAGCCGCGCCGCATGAGCGCATTTAACGATAGGGCTTTAGCCCCGGAGGGACTCGGCAAGACAGATGCCTGAGCAATACAAATCGGCCACCGATCTGGAACGCGCGCCGGTCATCGAACCGGGCCATACCTTCGGTACGGTCACGGAAAAAATCAGCGCCATCGTGTTGACCCGTCCGGCCACCAACGGATGGTTCATCGGCTTTGGCATCGCCTTCATGCTCACGATGATGATGCTGTTTGCCATCGGATATCTATTCCTGAAGGGCGTTGGCATCTGGGGCGTGACCATCCCCATCGGCTGGGGATTCGCGATCATCAATTTTGTCTGGTGGATTGGAATCGGACATGCCGGCACGCTGATCTCGGCGATTCTTCTTTTGCTACGTCAGTCCTGGCGCAATTCCATCAACCGTTTTGCCGAAGCGATGACGCTGTTCGCTGTGGCCTGTGCCGGACTTTTCCCGCTGCTGCATGTCGGCCGTCCCTGGCTCGCTTATTGGCTCTTCCCTTATCCCAACACCATGCGAGTGTGGCCGCAGTTCCGCAGCCCGCTCATGTGGGACGTATTCGCGGTTTCCACGTACGCTACGATCTCTGCCCTGTTCTGGTTCGTTGGATTAATACCCGACCTGGCAACGCTGCGCGATCGCACCGAGAAACGCTGGCTCAAGATTATTTACGGCATGCTTTCGTTCGGGTGGCGCGGGTCGGCGCGGCACTGGCATCGCTATGAAACCATGTATCTGCTGCTTGCCGGATTGGCCACGCCGCTGGTGCTCTCGGTGCACACGGTCGTCAGCTTCGATTTCGCCATCGGCATCGTCCCCGGATGGCACACCACCATCTTCCCGCCGTACTTCGTGGCCGGCGCCATCTATTCCGGCTTTGCCATGGTGCTGATGCTGGCCATCCCGATTCGCAAGATTTATGGCCTCGAAGATTTCATCACCGAACGCCACCTGCAGAATTCCGCGAAAGTCATGCTCGCGACCGGATTGATCGTCGCCTACGGTTACGGAATCGAAGCGTTCATGGGCTGGTACAGCGGCGATCGCTACGACGCGTTTACCCTGTGGAACCGGCTGCACGGGCCTTATGCGCCTTGGTACTACGCGCTGCTGGCCTGCAACATCTTTATTCCGCAGGTGCTCTGGATCCGCAAGCTGCGCACCAGCCCGATCGCGCTGTTCTTCATCTCGGGCGTGATTCTGATCGGCATGTGGCTCGAGCGCTTCATCATCGTCGCCGTCAGCCTGAGCCGCGACTTCCTGAATTCATCGTGGGGCATGTACTACCCCACGCGCTGGGACTGGATGACCTTCATCGGCACACTCGGCATGTTCCTGGCCCTGATGTTCCTGTTCCTGCGCGTGCTGCCCGCCATCTCCATCTTTGAAATGCGTACCCTTCTGCCGGAAGCGGAGGTGAAGGAATAACGCCATGAAGCGCGATCCCATTTACGGCATCATGGCCGAGTTCGATTCGGCGCAAGCGCTGGTGGACGCTGCCAAGAAAACCCACGAGGCCGGCTACAAAAAAATCGACGCCTACAGCCCGTTTCCCATCGAAGGCCTGGCGGAAGAAATCGGATTCCTGCATGACGAGGTTCCGCTGGTCGTTTTGATCGGAGGCATCATCGGTGGCTGCTCGGGATATCTCATGCAGTGGTGGATGGCAGCGGTCGACTATCCGCTCAACATCGGCGGCAAGCCGCTCAATTCCTGGCCCGCCTTCATCGTGATCACGTTCGAGATGACGATCCTTTTTGCCGGGATTTCCGCGGTCTTGGGCATGTTGGCGCTGAATGGTCTGCCCATGCCGTATCACCCGGTGTTCAACGTGCCGCGCTTCTCATCGGCGTCAAAAGATCGTTTCTTTCTGATCGTGTTTTCTTCCGACAAGAAATACGACGCGGCAGGGACGCGCCGCTTCCTGGAAGGCCTTGCCCCACGCTCAGTTTCGGAGGTGCCCAGCTAGAATGAAGCATCTCCGTCAAATGATTCTAGGCAGTGGCAATGTCCATGTGGGGACGGGCGCCTTCGCCTGCCCGGTCGGGCTGGTTCATCGCGGCAGAAGCTCGACGGCGGTTTCCTTTGCTGCACTATTGCTCTTGATCGCCTTGACCTCGGCCTGCCGCATCGACATGCACGTGCAGCCGCGTGAGAATCCACTTTCCCGCAGCGATTTTTTTGCCGATCAGCGCTCCGCGCGTCCTCTGGTCGAGGGCACGGTCGCGCGCGGCCAGCTGCATGAAGACACTTATTTCTATACCGGCAAAATCGGCAGCAATCCCGGCGATGTGATGCCGTTTCCCGTCACCAAAGAAGTTCTCGAGCGCGGCCAGGAGCGCTTCAACATCTTCTGCGCTCCCTGCCATTCGCGTGTCGGTGACGGCAACGGGTTCGTTCCGTCCCGCGGATTCTCCCGCAAGCCGCCGTCGTTCCATAGCGAGCGGCTGGAAAAAGCTCCAGCCGGATATTTTTTCGATGTCATCAGCAACGGCTTCGGCATCATGCCCGACTACGCTTCGCAGATTCCGGCTCGCGATCGCTGGAACATCATTGCCTACGTGCGGGCGCTGCAGTTGAGCCAAAACTCAACTATGGCCGACGTTCCCGCCGGACAGAAAATTCCTTCCGAGCCGCCGAAATTCCGCGAGCCCGGATCCGGCGCCACCTTGCCCATGCTTGCGCCGGAAACCAAATCTGAAGAGATGAAAGAAGAACCGAAATGAGCGCGGCGCCCGCCAACCAACTCGATTTGATGGCACCGCCGGTCGTAAAAAAGATTGGCCAGCGATCACTGATCGTGGGCCTCGTCTTCGCCATTCTCGCGGTCATTCTCGCGGTCGCCAAGCCCGACGAGTTCTATCGCGCCTACCTGCTCGGTTTTATGTGCTGGCTGGGCGTTGCGCTAGGGTCGATGGCGATCCTCATGATCCGCCACCTCACCGGAGGCGGCTGGGGCATGGTCATCCGCCGCATCCTGGGCGCGGCCATGCGGACGCTTCCGCTGCTCGCGGTCTTGTTCATCCCGATCATCTTGGCTGTGGCCCAGCATCGTGTCTATCCCTGGGCCATGCCGCTCGCCTCGGTGCAAGACGAGCACATCCGCGAGCACCTCGCCAAGAACAAGTTCATCACCGAGAGTTATCTCAACCTGTCCGGCTTCGTGATCCGCGCCGTCATCTACTTCCTGATCTGGAATGTTCTCTCCTTCCTGCTCTCGCACTGGTCGAAGCAGACGGACCGACCCGGTGGCCCTGACAACACTCAGAAATTCAAAGCCGTGGCCGGACCCGGTCTGATCCTCTACGGGTTCACGATTTCGTTTGCCACCATCGACTGGGTCATGTCGCTTGATCCCAGCTGGATCTCGACCATCTTTGGCCTGATCATTCTAATCGGCGAAGTGCTCTCGGCCATGTGTTTCGCCGTCGTCGTCGAGCGCATTCTCGTCAACTACAAGCCCATGTCCGACATGCTGAAGCCGGACTTCGTCCACGACCATGGCAAGTGGATGCTCACCTTCATCATGGTCTGGGCTTATTTCAGCTTCTCCCAGTGGCTGATCATCTGGGCGGGAAACTTGCCCAACGAGATCACGTTCTATTTGAAACGCCTCAGCTACGGCTGGGGATGGATCGGCCTCTTCCTGGTTCTATTTCATTTCGCTGTCCCCTTCGCCATGCTGCTTTCGCGGCCGTTTAAGCGCAACATCCGCAAGCTCGTATGGGTGGCCACCTTGCTGTTGTTGATGGGCTGGCTGGATCTGCTCTGGATTATTGAGCCGAATTTTTCCCAAGCTTTGAACATCACGATTGCGGACATCGTCCTGCCTATCGCCATCGGCGGCATATGGCTGGCGTATTTCTTCCGCAACCTGGCGGCGCTGCCCCTGTTGCCGGCTTACGATCCGTCCGCCGGAGAAGTCATCGAAACAGCTCCGAGTCATGGGGCAGGAGCTTCTCGCAACGTATGAGCAACGACATCCATCCCGTGAATCCGAACGGCCACGGCGACTACGAACGCCGCGACATTACCGTCGCCGGGGTCGCCTATTTTCTGATTGGCCTCGCCGTTGCCGGCGTATTCGTCTATTTCATTGCCAACGGCATTTTTGCTTATCTCAACAAACGCTTCGAAGCTGAACAACGGCCGGTAAGCCCGCTGGTCACCAACGCTCCGAAAGATACGCGCCACATTCCTCCGGAATACAAAACAGACTCCAAAGGCGCGGACTACGAAAAATATTTGAAAGCAGGTTTCCCGGCGCCGCAGCTCGAAGTCAACGAGCGCACTGAATTGAATGGCGAGCGTCTCCGCGAGGAAGATACCCTGAGCACCTATGGATGGGTGGATGAGAAAGCGGGCGTAGTCCGCATCCCCATCGATCGCGCCATGGATCTGCTAGCGCAACGCGGCTTGCCCGTGCGCTCCGCGGCCGCCGGAGCAGTAGCTGCGTCGAAAGGGCAGACCGAAAAGAAGGGAAGCAAGCAGTGATCAGCCAGTTCCACAATTCGATGTCCGTAAAGACTCATGCGACTCATCTGGGGACAGCCGCCCTCAGCTGTCCGGTCGAGCGAAGCTCGACTAGTGTTTCTCAGCGTCCTCTGCGAGACCTCAGCGCCCTCTGCGGTAAAGCTTTTCCCCCGAGCGGCAAAGCCCCGATGCTGCTGGCGACCATAGCCCTGCTAGCCTCGGCGGCCTGGGGACAGGCCATGTCCAAAGGCATCGAATCTCCGCCTGCCAACGTGCGCCCGCCCTACCTGGAAAATGTTGGCATCGAGCAACACATGAATGGCCAGGCGCCGCCCGATCTGACTTTCGTTGACGATACCGGTCGCACCGTCAAGCTCGGCGATTACTTCGGCAAGAAGCCTCTCATCCTGAATCTGGTCTACTACAACTGCACCATGCTGTGCGGCGAAGCGCTGGCTGGATTGAGCGCCGCCATGAAGATGGTGAAGTTCGATGTGGGCAATCAGTTTGACGTGATCACTGTGAGCTTCAATCCGCGGGAGACGCCGCAGATCGCCGCCGCGAAAAAAGTGGAATACCTCAAGCGCTATGGGCGTCCGGGCGCCGCGTCCGGCTGGCATTTCCTGACCGGGCCGGCCGATTCCATCAACGCTCTCACCAAGGCCGTCGGCTTCCAGTATCAGTACGACGCCGCGCGCGATCAGTACGCGCACGCCACCGCGATCATGGTGCTCACGCCCCAGGGCCGCATCTCGAAATATTTCTACGGCGTCGATTTTCCGCCCAAAGATTTGCGCATGGGACTGGTCGAAGCCTCGCAAAATAAAATCGGCAATGCCGTCGACGAGGTTCTCTTGTATTGCTATCACTACGATCCCGCCACCGGAAAGTACGGCGCGGTCGTCAGTAACATGTTGAAGCTTGGGGGCGCAGTCACCATCGTGTTCATCGCCGGACTGCTTCTGGTTCTCTTCCGGCTGGAACGTATCGCGCCGCACAGCGGTTGGGATCGCACTCCCTCAGGTCACGCAGGAATGAGCTCAACGAAATATGTTCGATAATTTTCCATTGTGGCCGCAACGGGCCTCCAGCATGGCGGGCAACGTCGATGCCTTGTTCATCTTCTTGCTCATTGTGTCTGGCATGATGACGCTGCTGGTATTTTCTGCGGTCGTTTATTTCGCGGCCCGCTATCGCTATCGCCGCGGTGTCCCGGCCGAACAGATCGAAGGTTCCATTCCCCTGGAACTAACCTGGTCGATTATTCCGCTCTGCGTCTTCATGGTTATCTTCGCCTGGGGAGCCGTCGTCTACTTCAAGTCACGCACGCCACCTCGCGACTCCACCGAGGTCTACGTCGTCGCCAAGCAGTGGATGTGGAAGTTGGAACACGCCGAAGGCCAGCGCGAGATCAATGAACTGCACGTCCCCGTGGGCCGCGACGTCAAGCTCATCATGACCTCGCAAGATGTGATCCACAGCTTCTTCGTCCCTGATTTCCGCATGAAGCAAGACGTGGTGCCGGGCCGCTACACGGTGGCATGGTTCCGCGCCACGAAGCCGGGCACGTATCATCTTTTCTGTACCCAATATTGCGGCACGCAGCACTCCAGCATGATCGGCTCCATCATCGTCATGGAACCCGCGCAATACGAAGCGTGGATGAGCGGCGGTTCCACCGGCCCGCTCTCGGCCAGCGGAGAAAAAATCTTCGCCGAACTGGGCTGCGCCACTTGTCATCGCGCCGATGCCCAGGGCCGTGGTCCCAGCCTGCAAGGCGTCTTCGGCAGGCCGGTCCTGTTGCAGGATGGCCGCACCGTCACGGCCGACGAAAATTACATTCGGGAATCGATTCTCGATCCCGGCTCCAAGGTGGTCAATGGATTCAAGCCCGTCATGCCTACGTTCCAGGGATTAGTGAGTGAAGAACAATTAAATGCGCTGGTCGCCTACGTGAAATCATTGTCGCCCGCCGCAGAGGCCGCGACCAAAACTAGCGCTATGGCTGCTCCGCAGAGCGGGCCGCAAGGCAAGGGAAATCAGGTGCAATGAGTATGGCAACAGCTACCGTCCAACCCGTCGAGCGGGAAAATTATCTGAACAAGCATTACGGCGTCGGTTCCTGGCTGTTCACCACCGACCACAAGCGCATCGCGCTGCTCTACCTGATGTCGATCACGTTCTTCTTTTTCATCGGCGGATTCTTCGCACTCCTCATCCGCCTCGAATTGCTGACGCCCGCCGGCGATCTCGTGCAGGCCGACACTTACAACAAGCTCTTCACCATGCACGGCCAGGTGATGATTTTCTTTTTCCTCATCCCCTCGATTCCTGCTGTGCTCGGCAACTTCCTGGTCCCGATGATGGTAGGCGCCAAGGATCTAGCCTTCCCGCGGATTAACCTGCTGAGTTGGTATCTCTACATCATCGCCGGCATCATGATGCTGCACTGCATGCTCACCGGCGGCGTCGACACTGGCTGGACCTTCTACACGCCCTTCAGCACCGCGTTCAGCAACACGAAGGTCATCGAAGCCGGACTTGCGATCTTTGTCTCGGGATTCTCCTCCATCCTCACCGGCCTGAACTTCGTTGTCACCATCCATCGCATGCGTGCTCCCGGAATGACTTGGTCGCGGCTGCCGCTCTTCATCTGGGCGCACTATGCCACCAGCATCATTCAGATCCTCGGCACGCCGGTCATCGCCATTACTCTGGTGCTGGTGGTCGCCGAACGCGCCCTGCACCTCGGCATCTTCGATCCCAAACTCGGCGGAGACCCGCTCCTGTTCCAGCACCTGTTCTGGTTCTACTCGCATCCCGCCGTGTACATCATGATTCTGCCTTCGATGGGCGTTGTGACCGAGATCATTGCCTGCTTCTCGCGCAAGCGCATCTTCGGCTACACCTTCGTGGCGCTTTCCTCGATCGCGATTGCCGTCTTCGGATTCCTGGTCTGGGCGCATCACATGTTTGTCGCCGGAATTTCGGTGTACGCCGCGCTGGTCTTTTCTCTGCTCAGTTACGCGGTCGCGGTGCCGTCTGCCGTAAAAGTTTTCAACTGGACTGCGACGCTCTACAAAGGCTCCATTCGTTACGACGCGCCCATGCTTTATGCCTTCGGATTCCTCGGGCTTTTCACCATGGGCGGGCTCACCGGATTATTCCTGTCTGCATTAGGCGTCGATGTTCACGTCCACGACACTTATTTTGTAATCGCTCACTTCCACTACATCATGGTCGGCGGCGCGCTGATGGGATATCTCGGAGGCATGCATTTCTGGTGGCCGAAAATTTCCGGCAAGCTTTATCCCGAAGGTTGGGCGCGCCTCGCCGCTCTCATCGTATTCATCGGATTTAATCTGACCTTCTTCCCGCAATTCATCCTGGGCTACCTCGGTATGCCCCGCCGCTATTATCAATATCCGCCGGAGTTTCAGGTGCTGAACGTCCTTTCTACAGCCGGAGCCACCGTGCTGGCCGTGGGTTACCTTTTGCCCATGATTTATTTCCTGTGGTCGATGCGCTACGGCAAGCCTGCGCCTGACAACCCGTGGAACGCCGCGGGACTCGAATGGAAAACTTCGTCTCCGCCCCCGACCTTCAACTTCGAGGAAGAGCCGGTTGTGACTTGGGAAGCCTACAACTACGACGAACTCGACGCGCCTCACGGACAGGAGGTTCCCGTTGCACGATAGCTCTGTCGCCGTCCACGGTGAAACTCACAATCCGGCGCTGCTTCACCACTTCGCCACCGAGGAGCAGCAGCGCGACGCCTCCAACCTCGGGATGTGGATCTTCCTCGGCACCGAAGTCATGTTCTTCGGCGGACTGTTTTGCGCCTATCTGATCTACCGCCTTAAGTACTTCGGAGATTTCGGAGCCGCCAGCAAATCGATCGATGCCGGGCTCGGCGCCACCAACACCGCCGTCCTGATCTGCAGCAGCTTGACCGTCGTGCTCGCCATCTGGGCCGCGCAGACGGCCCGGCGTGCGCTCCTGATCTCCATGCTGGTGTTGACCATGATCTTCGGTCTCACCTTTCTCGGCATCAAAGGCGTCGAGTATAACCAGAAATTCGAAGAGCACCACGTTCCGGGCGCGTCGTTCAGCTTTGACCATGTGCAAGTTCCCGGCCATCCCGATCAGTACGCCAACCCGCGTCATGCCGAGATTTTTTTTGCCCTGTACTTCATCATGACCGGACTGCACGCGCTGCACATGATCGTCGGGCTCGGCATCTTTACCTGGCTTTTGTGGATGGCGTGGAAGGGACGCTTTACTCCCGAATATCACACGCCTCTGGAAATCGGCGGCCTGTACTGGCACTTCGTCGACATTATCTGGATCTACCTGTTCCCATTGCTGTACCTGATCGACCGGCACCCGTGAGGCTTTTTAATGTCTGACCACTCCAAATCGTCGCCCTTGAAGACGTACTTCAGCGTCTGGATCGCGCTGCTGGTGGGCACTTTCCTGACCTACAAGGCGGCCTACATCGAACTCGGCCATTTCAACGCCGCCGTCGCCCTCACAATCGCCACCGTTAAGGCGCTGCTGGTCGCGCTCTTCTTCATGCACCTGAAAGGCGCGGGCGAGAAGTTGTTAAAGCTGGTCGTCATCTCAACCATATTCTTTCTGTTCATCCTGCTAGCGCTCTCCATGGCCGACTACGGCACCCGCGGTTGGAGCTAAAAGGCAAACGTAGGAAAAGTCCATGTGGGGACAGCCGCCAAGCCTGCCCTGAGCGAAGTCGAAGGGGCTGTCCGCCGGGCGCAGCCCGGCTAGGTTTGTAGCGCCGGCATCCTGCCGGCTGTCGCGGGGCCGTCCTGGCCGCGCACTCTAGCTCCGGCATCTGCGGCGAACGCTTTCCTCACCCCCATCTGCGGTATACTCGCCCGTCAAGCGGAACCCATTCGCGAACCGAGGTTTGTTATGGCATTCTGCAATTCCTGTGGCGCATCCCTGAGCCCCGATGCCAGGTTCTGCAGTCGCTGCGGAGCCACGACCGCCGCTCCCGCAGCCTCTCCGTCGACCGCAATCCCGCCTACATCTCCGGCCGTCCGCGGTGGAAATAGCGCGGTCAAGACCATCCTCATCATCGTCGGCGTCATCGTGCTGCTTGGTGGTTTAGGCATCGCTTCGCTCACCTTCGTTGCCCTGCATTTCGCCAGGAATTCTCATGTCTCGCAGGAAGGCAATCACGTCAAAGTCGAAACTCCATTCGGCAGCGTGGAGACTTCCAAAGATCCGGATAAGGCGGTCCAGGACTTGGGCGTCGATGTCTATCCCGGCGCCGAGGTGCAGAAAGACGGCGCATCAACCGCGACCATCGGAAGCATGCGCACCGTCACGGCCGCATTTCAAAGCAGCGATTCCACGGACAAGGTATGCAGCTTCTACCACGCAAAATTTCCCGCGTCGAAAGTCGCCACATCCTCGCAGCGCCATTGCACCATCGTTTCCGACGATCCCCACAACATCGTTACCGTCAACTTCGAATCCAGCGGCGACGGTTCCAAATTCCAGATCACCAGCGTGATCACGAAGGATACGTCCTCCCATCCATAGGGCCTCATGTCAGAGAAGGTTGCCGATTCCGTAGTGCCTCCGAAGTCCTCCGTCGCCGATTCTGTGGGATTGTCTGAAGCGCTGCGCGCGCAGGTTCGAGGCGGACTTATCGGGGATGTCCGATTCGATAGCAGCAGCCGCGCCCTCTACGCGACCGACGGCTCGAACTATCGCCAGGTTCCCATCGGAGTCGTTCTGCCTCGCGATGCCGACGATGTTCTCGGCGCGATCTCGGTTTGCCGCGACTTCGGCGCCCCTCTGCTTTGCCGCGGCGGCGGGACCTCGCTCGCCGGACAGTGTTGCAACGTCGCGGTCGTGCTCGACTTCACCAAATACATGGGAAAGATTCTCGAGATCGATCCCGAGCGCCGCATCGCCCGGGTGCAGCCCGGAGTCGTGCTCGACCATCTCCGCAACGCCGCCGAAAAACATCACCTCACCTTCGCGCCCGATCCCGCCAGCCACGACCGCTGCACCATCGGCGGCATGATCGGCAACAACTCCTGTGGCGTCCACTCCGTCATGGCCGGCAAAACCGACGACAACATCGAGGCCCTGGATGTAGCGACGTACGACGGCACGCGAATGAGAGTCGGCCAAAACTTCATGCAAGCCGCGGCCGCCAAAACGGCTCATGTAGGGGCGGACGCATTCGTCCGCCCAGGCGGCCAAGATGAATCATGTGGGGACAGCCGCCCTCGGCTGTCCGGCGGCCAGGAAGTATCGGGCCGCAGCGCACTTGATCGCGCCGCTCAAATCAATGCCGCGCTCAAGCAAATCGCTGACCAATACGGCGACCTGATCCGGAAAAAATTCCCCAACATCCCCCGCCGCGTCTCCGGATACAACCTCAACTACCTGCTCCCCGAAAACGGATTCCACGTCGCCCGTGCACTGGTCGGCTCCGAAGGCACATGCGCGACGATCCTCGAAGCCACGTGTCGCTTGGTGGAAAGCCCTCCGGCACGCGTCCTGCTCGTTCTCGCCTATCCCGACATTTATCAATGCGCCGATCACATCCCGGAAATCCTCGAGCACAAGCCCATCGGGCTCGAGGGCTTCGACGATCTTCTCGTCTATTACGAGCGCACCAAGGGCATCAATCAAGAAGGGCTCGCGCTGCTCCCGGAGGGTGGCGGATGGCTGATGGTCGAGTTCGGCGCCGAGTCGCTTCCCGGGGCGGAGTTGCAGGCGCAGCGCCTGATCGACGCGCTCCGCCGCAGTCCCAGGCCGCCGAACGTGAAGCTCTATTCCGGCGCGCAGGCCAAGCGCATTTGGGAAGTCCGCGAGTCCAGCCTCGGCGCCACTTCCCACGTCCCTGGCGAGCCGCTCAACTGGGAAGGCTGGGAAGATGCCGCCGTTTCTCCCGACAAACTTGGCGGATATCTGCGCGACCTCCGCAAGATGATGGCCGACTTCAACTACAAAGGCTCGCTCTACGGACACTTCGGCCACGCCTGCGTGCATACGCGCCTCAACTTCGATCTGCAATCAAAAGAAGGCATCGCCAAGTTCCGCAAGTTCGTCGAAGAAGCCGCCGACCTCGTCGTCAGCTATGGTGGATCGCTCTCCGGCGAACACGGCGACGGACAGGCCCGCGCCGAACTGCTTCCGAGAATGTTTGGCCCCGAGCTGATGGAAGCTTTTCGCAAGTTTAAAACGGCATGGGATCCCGACTGGAAGATGAATCCCGGCAAGCTCATTGGTTTGCCTGGGAAGACGCCCAACAAGCTCGACGAAAATCTTCGCCTCGGTCCCAACTATGCGCCCTGGGAGCCCGAGACGCACTTCCAGTTTCCGCTCGATCACGGCAGCCTCTCGCACGCCGCGTTGCGCTGCGTGGGTGTGGGTAAGTGCCGCCGCGAAGAAGGCGGCGTGATGTGCCCGAGCTGGCGCGCCACCCACGAAGAAGAACACTCCACCCGCGGCCGCGCCCATCTGCTCTGGGAGATGACTCAGGGAGAAGTGATCCGCGACGGCTGGCGCAGCGAAGAGGTCAAGCGGTCGCTTGATCTTTGCCTGGCGTGCAAGGGATGCAAGAGCGACTGTCCCGTCGGCGTCGACGTCGCCACGTACAAAGCCGAATTTCTCTCCCACTACTACGAAGGCCGACTGCGCCCGCTGAATGCCTACGCCTTCGGCAACATTGATTTCTGGGCAAGCCTGGCGTCAAATGTCCCCGGCCTGGTGAATCTCACGACGCAGCTGCCGTTTCTACGCGACATCGCCAAAGCCGTAGCCGGAATTCCGCGCCAACGCCAAATCCCCGCCTTTGCCCCCGAAACCTTCAAACAATGGTTCCGCAGGACCCGGAATTCCCACTTCTCGCAAAACCAGGGAGAAGTGGGGCACCCCACTCGAGAGCTGGGGCGCCGTACTAGGGAAGAAATCGAGATAACTGGGGGTGCCCCAGAGCCTGCCCTGAGCTTGCCGAAGGGTCTCGCCGAAGTTGCGAGACCTGGGAACTCCGCCCCTGAGGTTCTCCTCTGGGCTGACACCTTCAACAACTATTTCCTCCCGTCCACGGCGAAGGCCGCCCTCGAAGTCCTCGAAACCGCCGGTTTCCGTGTCCTGGTCCCGCAAGCCAACCTCTGCTGCGGACGCCCGCTCTACGACTTCGGCATGCTCGACCGCGCCGAACCTCTGCTGCTCGAAATTCTCGACCAGCTCGAGCCCGAGATCGAAGCCGGAATCCCCGTCGTCGGGCTGGAGCCCAGCTGCGTCGCCGTCTTCCGCGATGAACTCGTCAACCTTTTCCCGCACGACGCCCGCGCCCAGGCCCTGAGCAAGCAGACGTACCTGCTCAGCGAATTTCTCGAACAGAGAATCGGCGCCAATGCGGCGTTGCCTCAACTGAATCGCAAAGCTCTGCTTCACGGACACTGCCATCACAAGTCGATCATGAAGATGACCGCTGAGGAATCGCTCCTCCGCCGTCTCGGCGTCAACTTCGAATCACCCGCTCCCGGATGCTGCGGCATGGCCGGATCCTTCGGCTTCCACGACCAGCACTACGAAATCTCCGCCGCCATCGGAGAACTCGAACTTCTGCCCGCCGTCCGCAGCGCCCCCGCCGACTGGCTGATCATCGCCGACGGATTCAGTTGCCGCGAGCAGATCGCCCAGGGCACCGGACGCCATGCGCTGCACCTAGCCGAGGTCCTGCAGATGGCGCTCGAACCCCCCACCGAAGGCGAGGACGATCCATATCCCGAATCACGCCTGGTCCGCGAACGGGAAGCCGAGATTCGCGAATCGATGAAGCGTGCCGGCCTCGGCCTGGGAGCCCTGGCCGCCGGCAGCCTCCTCCTCTGGGCAGCCACCTGCAAAAAGTAGATGTACCGGGGCTCTTCTCCGCATTCTCCGCGAGATTTCTCTGCGATCTCTGTGGTGAAAAGCTTGGAACGCAGAGTTCGCGGAGAAATAAATCCCTGTATTGTCCATGGAATCAATAGCTTGCGGACTCTATCCCGCTCCGCCCCGCTCCTGAGATAATAGAAAGCCGCTTCTTCCCGCGCTTCCTCGAACGCGACCTCACAGGGCAAGCACCATGAGTCTGGGACATATGGACCAGGACATCTCAACCATCGCCGGTACCGACGTCGCGCAGGCCCTGACCACGCACGTCCAGCAATCCACGCAGTTGCGAGCTGCCGGCCCCCTGCGCGGATCGGTCCTGGTGCTGATCCAGTTCGACGTTTGCGAAGAGATCCGGCTCGACGAGCTTCGCAAGCTTTTCCCCGCGCGCACCGCCGAAGCCAGCTTCAAGAAAGCCCCGGCCTACGTCCGCTACCAGCGTCCTCCGGTCGAGGAGACCCTTGAGCCCCTGGTCCTTGACTCCGGCGAGCGCCTTGCCGGGGAGATCAAGTATTACGACTACGGCGTCATCAGCCTCGAGTTCGAGCTGCCGTTTTCCGGTACCTGGGACACGCTGATCGAGCTCTCCTGCCGCTGGACCTCCGACACCAACTTCGAGAAGCTGGCATCGCGCGTCGCCCGGCAGAAACTTGAGCGCGCCGCTCCCGCCCTGATCAAACCGTATAAGGGCGAGTGGCTGCAAGAGGACTACTTCATCTTCCACGTGCGCGAGATTGACGGATCGCCCTCCGCCGACGACCTCCTCAGCTCGCAGCGCAACGCCATCGCCCAGGTCGTCCGCGGAGAGATGGCGACGCTCTCCGACGCCGAGCGCCAGGAGATTCTCCAGTCCCGCATTTCCTACTATCCCAACGATCTCGCGGTCATCGGATGGAATGCCGCGTTCATTTACGACACCCAAGCCGGCGCCGAAACCGCCATCCAGTTGCTGCAGTACGCCAACTCGCAGCTGCTCGAGTTCCGCCATTACGACGAGTTTCTCACCAACGAATTGGAGAACGTCTACGACTTCCTCGAAACCGGAGGCACGGGCCTGTGGTCGCGCTGGCGGACAGCCCGCGCCGCATCGAAGTTGCACACCGTCCTGCTCGACGTCAACGAACTGACCGAGCGCGCCGACAATGCCATCAAGTTCCTCAGCGACATGTTTTCCGCCCGCCTTTATAAACTGTGCGCCGCCAAGGTCGGCGTCCCCGACTACAAAGATCTAGTGAAAGAAAAACTGCAGACCGCCGAAGATCTCTACCGCTTCATGGTCGAGCAATTCAACCAGTCCCGCGCCTTCGTCCTCGAACTGATGGTGGTCGTCATCCTGATCATCGAACTGATCTACTTCTTCAAAGGCCGCCCGATCTAGCTGATAGGGTTATTGAAAATCCCCTTCCTTGGTGCTTCTCGAATCATGTGGGGACAGCCGCCATCGGCTGTCCGGCGGCCCGGGTGTATCAGGCCGCACTTGTCATCCTGAGCGGAGGAAGTGGTTCGCGAATGCGAACGACTTCCGGAGTCGAAGGATCCCTACCGCCGGGCCATCCCCGCCCGGGTCAATTGCATGGAAAGGTCTAGCAGGCCGCGGGAGAATGCGGATCCTGGGCGGTATTTGAAAGGGCCGGCTTTTAGCCGCGCCGCAAGTCCAGCACAATCAGTGGCGCCTTTAGGCGCTGGGAGGATTTTCAACTCGCGAAATGAGTTTTTCCGCAGCCTGCTAGGGATCCTTCGACCGCGTTTTTGTCCGCTTTCGCGGACGAAAACTTCGCTCAGGATGACAGTGCATCCGTCCCTACACGTCCCGTTTGAGATAATCATTGGTTGATCCACACATCATTTTTCCTACAGATCCGGGAGGGGGCTTGAAAGTACTGTTGCTGGAGAACATCAGCGCGGTCGCGGTAGAAGGTTTTCGCGCTGCCGGATATGACGTTGAGGCGCATAAGGCTGCGCTCGAGGAGGGCGACCTGGTCGAGAAGGTCCGCGCAGTCTCGATTCTGGGCGTGCGCTCGAAGACGAAAGTTTCGGCGGCCGTAATCGAAGTGGCGCAGAAGCTGGTCGCGGTGGGCGCGTTCTGCATTGGTGTGGACAAGATCGATCGCGCCGCTGCGAGCGAGCGCGGCGTCGCGGTGTTCAACGATCCGCACTCCAACTCTCGCTCGGTGGCCGAGCTGGTGATGGGCGAGATCATCATGCTGTTGCGGCGGACCTTTGCCGCGTCCACCCAAATGCACTCTGGCTTGTGGAATAAGTCGGCGGCGGGCGCGCATGAGGTCCGCGGGCTGACGCTGGGCATTGTGGGATATGGCAAGATCGGCTCGCAGCTGTCGGACTTGGCCGAGGCCATGGGCATGCGCGTGGTGTTCTACGACGTTTCGCACGTGCTGGCGCGTGGCAATGCGCGCCCAGTGGGATTCCGCGAGCTGCTGGAGATTTCCGACGTGGTCACGCTGCACGTCGATGGCAAGCCGCAGAACCGGAACCTGTTTGGCGGGGACGAGTTCGCGGCGATGAAAGACGGCGCATGCTTCCTGAATCTGAGCCGCGGGTTTGTGGTGGATCACGAGGCGCTGGCCGCGTGCCTGAAGTCAGGCAAAGTGGCGGGCGCGGCGATCGACGTGTTCCCGCAAGAACCCGAGTCGGGCGCGTCGTTTGTGAGCGTACTGCGCGGCTTGCCAAACGTGATCCTGACGCCGCACGTGGGTGGCAGCACAGAGGAAGCGCAGCAGAATATTGGCCAGTTCGTTTCGGCGAAGTTGATGGACTATTTGCGAACCGGGGATTCGACGCTGAGCGTGAACCTGCCGCACTGTCATCTGGAGTACGAGGAGGGGTCGTATCGGCTGATGCATATCCATCACAACGTGCCCGGAATTTTGCGTGCGATCAACGATATTCTGGGAGATCGTGGGATCAACATCGAGCGCCAGGTGCTGGATACGCGCGGGAGTCTGGGATATGCGATCTACGATATCAACCGGGCTTGCGATGAGGAGTTGATGACGGAGCTGCGGCGCGTCCCGCAGACGATTGCAGTGCGGGCAGCAGGCTGCTAAGACGAGTAAGACGAATCATGTGGCGACGGACGCAGCTTGTCCTAAGTGGTCATGGGCCTTCGGCCCACCGAAGCAACTGAAAATGGGGTGCCCCATTTCTCGCCGTTTTTGCGAGAAGTGGGGATTTTCGACAGAGCGAGCCGAAGGGGCCGTCGAGCGAGCGTAGCGAGCTAGCTTGATGCGAGGTGAGAGATGCGAGGATTGAAAGATAAGAGAATCTTGATCACCGGTGGGGCCAGCGGGATCGGCGCGGCTACGGCGGCGCGCTTTCTCGAGGAAGGATCCCGCGTATGCGTCCTCGATCGTGACGCGGCGGCTTGCGATCATGTCAAGCGCGAACTGCCCGCGCTCGGTGAGGCGATTATCGCCGACGTCACCGATCTGATGCAGGTGGAGGCGGCGTTTGCCGAGGCGATCCGGCTGATGGATGGAGTCGATGTTCTGATCAACAATGCCGGCATCAGCATCCGGCACAAGTTTCTCGACATCACGCCCGAGGAGTGGGAGCGCGTGCTAGCAGTGAATCTGACCGGCATCTTCTATGTGGCGCAGACGGCGGCGCGGCACATGTGGGAGCGCGGCAGCGGCATCATTCTCCAAACCGCGTCGACCAATGGAGTGATGGGGTATCCATATTACGCCGACTACAACGCGACCAAGGCGGGAGTGATCGAACTGACGAAGTCGATGGCGCTGGAACTCGCGCCGCGGATTCGCGTGTGCGCGGTGGCTCCGGGATATGTGCTGACTCCGATGCAGCGCGCAGAGTATTCCGACGCGATGCTGGCGGAGGTGAATGCGAAGATTCCTCTGGGGCGGCACGCTACGCCGGAGGAAATTGCGGGGCTGTTCGCATATCTTGCGTCGGACGATGCGGCGTTTGCTACCGGGCACGTGTTCACTATGGATGGAGGAGAGACGGCGGGGGGACTGGCTAGCCGGTGAATGCCCGGTTGTGCGAATTACTGTTGTGGACCGGATGAGACGCTAACCGGCGGACATTTGCAGGAAAGGCTGTAGGGAAGGGCACGACTTCAGTCGCGGTGTAGGGCGGAGATCTCCCGGCCTTAGCTGCTGGGGAATCGAGTCTAGCTCAAAGGGAAGAATGAATCAAAATGCGCCTCAAGGATAAAGTCACTTTGATCACGGGTGGGTCATCGGGCATCGGCGAGGCCACTGCACTACTCTTCGCTGCGGAAGGCGCCAAGGTCGCGATCACAGGAAGGAATGACGCACGCGGATCTGCTGTGGTCGAGCGCATCCGCCAGAATGGCGGCCAGGCAATTTTCATTCGTGCCGACGTGAGTGTGGCCGACGATTGCCAGCGTGCTGTCGATGAAACTCTGCGCGCCTTCGGGGCAATTGATGTTCTCTTCAATAACGCGGGCGTGTTCTATCCGCGGACGGCGGTGGAATGTTCCGAGCGCGAGTGGGATGAGCAAATCGACGTGAACTTGAAAGGCACGTTCCTCATGTCGAAATACGTGCTGCCGGGGATGATAGCGCGGAAACGCGGAGTGATCATCAACAACGCCTCGGGATGGGGCATTGTGGGCGGCGATCACGCGGTGGCCTACTGCGCCTCGAAAGGCGGAGTGGTGCTGATGACCAAAGCGATGGCGATCGATCATGGCGCGCAAGGGATTCGGGTGAACTGCGTTTGTCCGGGAGATGTAGAGACGCCGATGCTTCCGGCGGACGCGAAGATGCGCGGGCTGAAGTGGGAAGAATATATTGCGGGTTGCGCGAACCGCCCGCTGGGACGAGTGGGAACGGTTGACGAGATTGCGAAGGCGGTGCTGTTCCTGGCGTCGGACGATTCTTCGTTCATGACCGGGGCGGCGTTGGTGGTGGATGGCGGAGGCAGCGCGGACTAGAGCATCGACGCCGGCGGAGACGCAAGGTCCTTCGACTGCGCAGGTCGGCTCGCTACGCTCTCCGTCCCGCTTCGCTCAGGATGACAATGACAGAGAACACGGTGTTTCTCGGTGGTGGGAGGATCACTAGCGCGCTGGCAGCGGGGCTGCGGCTGGCAGGAGATGAGCGCGCGATCATCGTTTATGACCGACATCCGGAGAAGTTGCAGGCGCTGCGGCGGGAGTCGCGGGTGGAGATGGCGCGCGACTTGAAGTCGGCGGTGGAGCGGGCGGAGATGCTGATCGTGGCCGTGCGGCCTGCGTCGGTGAAGGAGATGCTCAGCGAGGTGGCGGCGTGCGGAGCCCGGCCACCGAAGCTCTGCATCAGTCTGGCGGCGGGGATTCCGTTGCGCAATTTGCGGCGCTGGCTGGGAGGGCCGGTGCGGTGGGTGCGCGCAATGCCGAGTCCGGTATGTAGAATCGGGCGCGGGCTCACGCCGATTTGTTTCGATCGCGGCGCAACAAAAAAGGACCGCAGCCTGGTGCGCCGCATGTTTGAGCGAGTGGGGCCAGTGTTGGAGTTGAAAGAAAAACAGATGGATGCGATCACGGCGAGCCATTCGCCCACGCACGGATATCACGCGCTAAGGACGCTGGCCCAGGCGGCGCAGAATGCCGGCCTGGATGGAAAGACGGCTCTGATCGCTGCCGCGCACGCGCTGAGCGATGGCATCGAATACTGGCGCGCGACCGGAGAAAAGTTGGAAGATCTTCTGGCGGAGGCGGCGACGCCCGGCGGGATCGCTGCGGCGACCATGGCCGCGATGGACAGAGCGGGCTACAAACGCGCAGTCGCGAGCGGGATAAAGGCGGGCATCGAGCAGGCACGAAAGAACGCGATTCGAAGGTGAATCCTTCCCCACGCGAGGTGCTTCCAGTAGGAATGACTTTGCGCGGGGGGGGCTCGCGATCGTATTCACTGGCAGTTTTTCGAGTGTCTTCCCTGGTTACGTCAGTCACGAAGATATCGCTCGAACTGAATTGTTCCTCTTGGGACCGCGTAGAATCAATCCACAACCCAGCACAACTCAAAAACACTGGCACGGTTGGAGGCGGTTCCTATTTGATCGATCAAGCAGCGTTTGCGAAGGACGTTCCGAGCGGTAGCGCCGTATCCCAACCCAGCCGTTTTTTGCTTTCCATGCCTTGGGCCCTGTGCGCCGTGGTGCTCGCGTTTCTGCTTCTTCCGGGTTGTAATGCTCTCAATCCGTTATGCAACAGTTCTCGGCCCGCTCCGGTGATGGGCGCGCTGTCGGCCAGCACCATTACGTTCGCCCAGGTGCAGCAGGGCTTTGTGCTCACCGTGACTGGCAGCGAGTTCGTGGCGTCGTCGGTCGTGATCATCAACGGGACAACGTTAAGTACGACCGTTGTGAGCAGCCAGTCGCTGCAAGTGACGATCACGGCTAACTTGATCTCCGGCCCCGGAAGCGCGAGCGTGACCGTCAACACGCCGAGTGGAAACTCGGGATATCTGGGCTGCACCAGTGGCGGAACCAGCAGTGCGCTGACCCTCACCATCACTTAACATCGCGTGTGGAGCGGGCACTCTTGCCCGCTGGTTTTGTGCTGCTCGAAGCAAGCGGGCAGGAGTGCCCGCTCCACACAATACCCTGACCATCACAACCCGGCTCGACGAAATAAGTTTCGCGCCAGCGCAAAAAGATCACGCCGGCTCCCGATTGTCACCTGTGCATCTTCCCCTATTTGGCGCGCATCTGATGAATTAACCGTATGGTTAGTTCGTAAATGTTCGTCAAGGTCGGAGGTGACCTGTATGACTCGCAAGCAAGTTTTCCAAAGATTGGCGGGAGTGGCGATCGCGGTGGGATTGCTCACTACCATGGTGGTGGCGGAAGCCTCACCCGCAGCCCGCTTCGATAATGAGATTCAGAATACGGTGACGCAAAAGCTGGGGGCGAAGCGCCAGTTCAGCAACGTGCAGGCCAGCGTTGAGGACAGCATCGTCACGCTAACCGGCACAGTGGATCTCTACCAGCGCAAGCTCGACGCCGCGAAGCTGGCGCGCAAAACCGCCAACGTGCAGGGTGTGGACAACCAGATCACGGTGGCCGGCCCCAACGTTTCCGACGCGCAACTCGAGCAGAAACTGGCGACCAAGCTTACCTACGTCCGCGAGGGATACGACAGCACCTTCGATTACTTCGCGATCGGCGTGAAAGATGGCGTCGTCACTGTCGAAGGACAAGATCGCGCCGGCGTCGGCCGCGACGAGGCCCTGGCCGACATCGCGTATATGCCCGGGGTGAAAGACGTCATCGATAACATTTCGCTCGAGCCGGTTTCTCCCTTCGACGACGGGTTGCGCCTGCGCACGATGAGGGCGATCTATCGTGACCCGGTGTTGAGCAAGTACGCCATCGATCCGGCACGCCCGATTCGCATCATCGTTGAGAACGGGCACGTGACCCTCTACGGTGCGGTCGACAGCAAGATGGACAAGCAAGTCGCCGGAATTCGCGCTAGCCAGATCTTCGGCGCTTTCACCGTGGAGAACAAACTGGAAGTCGTGAAATCGTAAGTTGAAGTAGAGGAAGAGGCGCGGCCCAAGTAGAGCCGCGCCTTTTTTATTTTCACCCGGTGGATTCCACGCGTTCCTGCGCAGCGCATAAAATAAAAACGGCGGCGAGAGCCCAGGCATCCAAAGCTCTCTCGCACTTCCGCAATCGAAGATGAAGACGAAGGGGAACGCCATGATGCAGCGAACTGGATTGGTCGAGGTTACGAGCCGGTATTCCGTGGACGAGACCGTGCAGCGCCTCACCCGAGCGTTTACCGAGAAAGGCATGCAGATCTTTGCCGTCATTGATCACAGCGGCGAGGCCGCGAAGGTTGGCCTCAAGATGCCCGCGACCAAGGTTGTCATCTTCGGCAGTCCGAAGGGCGGAACTCCGCTGATGCTGGCGGCGCCGAGTCTGGCCATCGATCTGCCACTGAAGGCGCTAGTGGCCGAGGCGAACGACAAAGTCTCCGTGACCTACAACGATCCTGAGTACCTGAAGGATCGGCATAGCGTACCCGCCGACTTGATCAAGAATCTGGCAGGCGCCGGCGCCGTGATCGCCAAGGCTGTGGAATAATGCTGGCGGCAACGGAACGCTTGTGACCGAACCGAATCCCAATCCCAACCGCGCGCGCGACCATCTGGCCAACGAGCGCACGTTTCTGGCCTGGGTGCGCACCGGCGCCGCCATCATCGTCTTCGGCTTCGCCATCGGCCGCTTCTCCATTGCCATCCGCCAACTGACCGCGCTGCAGGGACACGGAGTGCGCACCGCAGGCATTTCCGTCTGGATGGGCTCGGGCACGATCATCGCCGGCCTGCTGCTGGTGGTTGCCGGGCTGTTGCGCTATCGCAAGACCCGGGAGCGCCTCGACGCCGGCACATTCGAGCCCGCCGGTTTCGGCCTGGATCTGCTCACCATTCTCACGGTCCTCATCGGCCTGGCCCTCGCGGGATATCTGATCTACACCGAAAAGGTTTTGGGATGAAGAAGGTTCGAATGAGGGCACCGGACAATCGCCCCCCGAAACTCGAGAGTGTCCCGTTCAAGCTCAGCTTGAGCGGGGTTTTTCTGCCGACATGGTTAAAGTTGCGCCACCCAGCTCCAACCAATAACGAAAGCGTGAGCAAAGGAATCAAGACCGGGCCCGCCACCCGACTATTTTTTCTCCGCGGCCGTCTCCTTCACATACGACGCGCTGAGCGTGCCCTTGTTTTTGGCGATCGGCAGCAGCGTGGGATAGAACTGGACGAACGTCGTATCGACCGCCGCGTGTTCTGCGTGGCAGCTGTAGCAGGCCATGTCGGTTGCGACCATCTTCGCGGTCTTGGCGTTGTCAAATATGAAAAACGCCCACTTGCCCGGAAAGCGTGCCTCATCTTTCACGTGGATCTCGATCCCCATGACGTCAGCGCCCTGATAATTCCCTCGCTGGTTGATCGATCCCTTACCTTCGGCCATGCGCCCTTCCAGCACCAGCATGGTCTTGTCGGGCCAGGTTCCCGTCTGGATGAAGGCGCTGTAGGCCTCCCGGTTCACGAAGACGTTGTCAAACGTGTGATGCTCCATCTGCATGGCCGTGGCGCTGTAGCTCATGTCGAACCCCGTGGTCAGGTACACCCACTCCCGATAGTCTTCGGGCAACTTGAGTTGCGCGTCGCCGGTGTATTCCGGGCCCGTGCGCGGTGGAGTGGCGGAGTTCAGCATTGCGGCCGCGGACAACAGCAGAAGCGCGACCAGGATCGCTGACGGCAGCTTGGGGATCATCATTTCTCATCACCTGTTTTCTGGATTGGCCTTCGTAGTTCGGATTCCCGCATTTCGTTGGACGCGGCAGCCAGTAGAGGGTGATCAGGCGGGTAACTCTCGAAAGCACGTGCCATCCTGAGCGGCGCTTGGTGTCGCGAAGGACCTATGAAACCTGCCGCTCCCACCGACGCAGCCGGCAAGTGCAAAGGTCGTTCGCCGCTAAAAGCTGCGGCTCAGGATGATAAAGCTCACGCAAGCCCAAGGCTGGTAGAATATTGTGCCCTTCCGCCGATTCGACAATTGCGGAAACTGGCGGGGATCAGTACATCCTTCAAGAAATTTGGAGAACAGGGAAACGAGATCTTTCACTACGGAGGCACGAGGCGCGGAGAAATTCCGTTTTTCGTTCTTGATCCGTGGAATCCTTGCAAATCCGTGGCAAAGATTCGAGGCTGAATGGCGAATGATCAGGAAAAGGAAGCGGCCGCGCGTGCCAGTCTGCAGTTCGTGCAAGACGGCCAAGTCGTTGGGCTCGGCACGGGATCGACCGCCTCCTACTTTATCAAGCTGCTGGGCGAGCAGGTGAAGAACGGGCTCCGCATTCGCGGCATTCCGACTTCGGTGCGCTCGCGCGAACTGGCCGAGAGTTTGGGCATCCCGTTGACCACGCTGGATGAATGTCAGGAAATTGCCGTCACGGTGGATGGAGCTGACGAAGTCGATCCGCAATTGCGCCTGATTAAAGGTGGCGGCGGAGCTTTGCTGCGCGAGAAAATTGTGGCGTCTGCAACTCGGCAGATGGTCGTCGTGGCCGACGCTACCAAGCAGGTGCAGAGATTAGGAAAATTTCCGCTGCCCGTGGAGGTGATCAAATTCGCGCAGGCGCTGGTGGCGAAACGGATTTCCGCCCTGGGCGCCCAAGTGCAGCTTCGCACTGGCGCGGACGGTAAGCCCTTTGTGACGGATGAAAATAATCATATTCTGGATTGCCGTTTCGGGGAGATTCAGGATCCGGTCGCCTTGGCGCGGCAACTCAGCGACATGCCAGGCGTAGTCGAGCACGGATTGTTTATCGGGATGGCCAGTGTGGTACTGTTTGCGCGCGGCAGCGAGATTGTGGAGCTGAGGGCTGCAAGCAAAGGCTAGTGGCCTGCGCTCGCGTTGCGGCGCTGAATCGGCGCGCGCGTGCAATTCTTTAACGAATTCAGATGGCAGCGGGAACTCACACTCGGGGATGGAGTGGGCCGTCACGCCGGCGTGTCCCCCGATTTCTCGTGCAGGCGCCGCTCGATGTGACCGTGCTGCGTTCGGGAATTCCGGATGCCGTGCCGGGACGATCGGTGAATGTCTGCGAGCGCGGCATTGCGGCCGTGCTCGCCGGGGAACTGAACCCCGGAGAGTCCGTGGGAGTGGAAGTGCGGCTTTCGACAGTCGGAGAGCCCTTGCGTACTCGGGCCATCGTGCGCTATCGGGAAAAATTACTCTACGGTCTCGAGTTCATGACGCTGTCGGAGCAGCAGCGGTCAGCCATCCGGGATTGGGCCAAACAGGCCAGGGCGGTGACCGACGCCGCAGAAGCGCCTTGGCTCGCCGCTAAGAGCGAACTTCATGCCAGCGAAAGAAAAATTCCAGGCCCATCCGCATCGACAACCGGTTCAGGATTCCCCGGCAAGCCCCGCAAGAAGCGACGAGCGAAGCGATGGCTGGTTGCCGTTCTCGTGCTCATGATTGCGGCCGCAATCTTTTGGTGGCGATGGAATCGCGGCTGGGCCGAGTTGGAATCCCAGCGTTCGGAAAATTTATCGGCGGAAACGGCTCGCGTGCAAGTTCCGGCCGAAATGATGCAGAAGTTGCTGGTGCACCGCGTTGAACCGGTGTATCCGGCGGACGCGCGGAAACAGCATCTGCAGGGAATTATTGCCGTGGACGTGGTCGTGGGGCGCGATGGATCGGTCCAGAGCATGCGCGCCCTGAATGGCCCGGACGTGCTGGCGCACGCGGCCATGGACGCACTGCGTTGGTGGAAGTTTGAACCGTATCGGGTAAACGGCGAAGCCGCGGTCGTCGAGACCACCCTCGCCGTGGAGTTCAAGAACTAAAACGGGCCGCGTCTTCTGCACCCAAGCCCCACTCCCACAGGGTAACTGCCGCTCCAATGCCCGTTCGTAATTTGTCGCGATTCCGAGATTCATTCAGAATCAATTTGCCCACCACTTCGTATGCCAGCAGTCGTAGTTCCTATGGGGAGCAACGCCGCTGAACATTCTCTCTGCCTTACGTGAGGAATGCATGTCGCGCGCGAAAAGAACCATTCTGTGCATCGATGACCACTGGGCTGGCCTGATCGGCCGCAAAATGTTCCTGGAACAGTGCGGCTACAAAGTTCTGGAAGCCTCGGGCTGGGATGATGGCCTTCGGCTGTTTCGTTCGCAGTCGGTTGACGCCGTGGTTCTCGATTATCAGATGCCCGGCATGCGCGGCGATGTCGTCGCCGCCAAGATGAAGAGCATCAACTCCCGCGTCCCCATCATGCTGTTGTCGGCCTACGGGCCCTTGCCGCAAAAGAAGCTGAAATCGGTCGATTCGTTCGTCTCCAAATCGCAGCCACCGGATATTTTGCTCTCCACTCTGCAGGGTCTTTTACAAGACCAGCACAAACCGTTCTTCGCGCGGTGGATGGACCACTGGCGGAACAGGAATCAGGGAGTAAGCCATTGAAATTCCTAAATCAGCTCCTCCACCGGGCCTGCACTCACCGCTTCGCCTGGCCCCGCATCGATGAAAACGGGCGTCATTACCAGGTCTGCGTGGCCTGCGGAACGGCGTACGAGTACAACTGGGAGACGATGCAGCGCACCACGAAGCTGATGAACCAGCCCGCGACGCACGACCATGCCGCCGGCCTTCACCCTTCGTACCTGCGATAGATGAGGTGGGAAGGTCGTTTCTGGGATAGATGATGGCGAACCTGCGCCCAACCCGAACCTTCACCCGCGCCCCGCGTATCGCTCTGCGCGGAACGGTTCCCGCCGCCATCCAACTGGAAAATGGCCGCCAGTTTACCGTGCGCCTGCATCAGCTCTCCGTCACCGGAGGACTGCTGGAACTGGCCACCTACATTGACGAGCGCAGCCGCATCGCAATGGCCTTCGCCTTCGGCTCGGCGAACGTGCATGCCAACGCCGAACTTCTGTTTCCCATGCGCGGAGGATTGGGCTACATGCAACCCTTCCGCTTCACCGGCTTTGGCGCCGGTGTGCGTCCGACCCTGGAAATCGAAATCACCAACATGCTCCGCCAGATGACGACCGCAGCGCACACCAGACAATCCCTGGGTAACCGCCCGCCCCGCTTCTTTTTGGATTCTTTCTAGAGTTGTGTTTCGAAAACAGTTTGCCAACGTCAGATCAGGTTTGAGAAGGGCAAGGTACGTTTGGAAAGGGCACGGCTTTAAGAGTTTGCGGAAAAACACGAGTGGGGTGCCCCATGTCTCGCCGCTTTTGCGAGACATGGGAAGCCACGCATCTGGGAAGGGCGTGGCTTTTTAGCCGTGCCGCCAGGAGCCGCCCACCCACGCGGCTTTAGCCGCTTGAAGGGAACCGACGACCAGACTTGAACCGGTGACCTGCCGATTACGAAAAGACCCAACCTGCTGTCCATTTTCCGCCGTCAACTGCTGCTCTCCGGCTTGTAGCTGAAATACACGGCTCCTCCAATAATCAGCGCACCGCCCACGAGTGCCATTCTGCCCAAGACCTCATGCAGAAGAGAAACACCTAAAATTGCGCCCACCAGCGGTTCCAAATTTACGAAAATTCCTGCTTGTGATGCCGGAACTCGCTTGAGTCCCCAATTCCACAGCAGCGTTGTGCTAGCGGTCGCGAATAGCCCCTGCTCTGCCACCGCAACCCATGCGTGGTTGGAGTAATGAAGGGAAGGAACGCCCGATGTGCTAACGACCACAGCGGCCAAAATAACTGTGCCGATCCAATAAACGGAGGCCGTCACAATCACCGCAGAATGTTGCCGCATCAGGCGTTTCGAAATCAGAATCCAAGCGATGGCGGCAAACATTGAGACCACAACCAGCAGATCGCCGCGCATGCTTGCATGTGCCGTGCCAGAAGATTTCTTGCTCGACAATGCGATCAGAGCAGCACCAGCGGTCGAAGCTGCCAGCGCAAGCCAGCCACCCAAGTGCAAGCGCTCTCCGGAGAGCATTACCGCTGCAATAGCGAGGAGCATCGGAAGCGTTGCGACCATCAGCGAGGCGTGCGAAACCGTTGTGAGGGAAAGTCCTTTGAACTGGACAAGGTACTGCACGGGCACTCCGAGCACCGAAGCAGCGAGAACCCAGCCCCATTCAGTCCCGGCAAAGCGAGGATGCTCGAAGAGCATGAAAGGAAGCAGCCCTAAACATTCGAAGGCGAACCGAAACAGGACCATCGTGGCGACTGGCATCTCGCCCAGTGCGATCTTGCCGAAATAGAAGCCCGTTCCCCAAAGGCAACCGGCCGCGGCAAGTGCGAGGAACGGTATGACACGACCGCGCTGCTCGAACATCTGCCGCGGGGCTTCGCTAGGTTTCAATTTTGCCTAATCGGAGTTCGGGAGGCTCAGTCCGGCAACAAACTCCGTACCGCTGCCAAAGCCGAAACCACGGGCTATGTGCGAGCATTTCGTCGTGCTTCCGATTCGCAGCAGAGATGTCGCTTGCGCTGAGCGGCCTGATGTCCGGGGCTTCGAACATTTCCTGTAGCTGCTCAATGTCGTTAATGATGCGTTCAACGTCCATGTCTCCCAATCATCTAAGAGAAGGCGCGGAGCGGTCAACCGGAAGCGGCTACGAGCGCTAGATTTTTCGTTTTGTGCCAGATAAACCGCGAAGCTTGCGCAGCAGATGTGGAGCGGGATTGGTTAACCGATTCCTAAGCCTCTGAAAAGATGGAGCCGACGAGCGGACTTGAACCGCTGACCTGCCGATTACGAATCGGCTGCTCTACCAACTGAGCTACGTCGGCCTGCTGTCGATTCTAAATGGCGGCCTGAAAACCGTAAAGCGCACCCACCTGTGGAGCGGGCACTCTTGTCCGCTGGT
Organism: uncultured Acidobacteriota bacterium; assembly: GCA_963719865.1. Taxonomy (GTDB): domain Bacteria; phylum Acidobacteriota; class Terriglobia; order Terriglobales; family Acidobacteriaceae; genus Sulfotelmatobacter. Next base: position 68,679 of record CAVRDS010000073.1, read on the forward strand.
TTTGTGCTGCTGCAAGCAAGCAGGCAGGAGTGCCCGCCCCACACCACATCCATGGATTCGCCACTTCAGCTTACGCCGCCCGCGCCGGCACCGCCGATGCCGCTACCAGCGCCCGATATTCTTGCTCCGACGACGACGGCAGCAGCACCCACATCGTGTATACGCCCATGGCCGTGCCCAGTGGGATATTCAGGAAGAGCGAGATGAATGCCAGAATGAGCGCCAGCGTGCGCGCCCAGGGGTCACGCTGCAGCAATCCCCATCCGGCGGCAAATCCGAATGCGGCCTTGGCCAGAATGATGATTCCAAGAGTGCTGAACAGTGCCGTCAAAAATCCGGCGGGCACGTCCGCTGGCACATCTTTCATCTCATGCAGATGGGGAAAGAGAACATTGCCCAGAATCAGAAGAAACAAACCTCCCAGCGTGTTGAACGCCGAGAACGCCAGCCACAGAATGGCGACCAGGTGCACGTGCCGCTGCACTCTGCCCGGAAGCGGCTGCGGAGCGATCGTCCCCACGATCTGTTTGCCGCACTTATTGCAAAATGCCTGACCCGGCTGCACCGTCGTACCGCATCCATCGCAGAACATGATGCCTCCAATCCGAAAACGCCATTCTCATCGAGAAGCTTCGAGTTGCAAAGCTCTCAATATCTAATACGCACAACCGGCGTCAGAGTTCCGCCGCCGTTATGTTTCTTTGCGACTACACGACACTCTACAGCAACTCCACCGAGCATCGAGTTGCTATCGACGACAACATAGACCTGAAGGATGGACAAACGAAAAGGCCACCCGGCAACTGGGCGGCCTCTTCTTCAAGGGAGAATAGTTCCAACGGAGGCTTAGAAAATCCGTCAAAACTTTCTGCCGAAATCTTATGAGCCTAAAAACGGGGGTGTCAAGCGATTTTTCGGAAATAAATGTCTTTATTATCAATAAGTTACAAAACGGGTCAACAGTCCCCAGGAGTGTGCCAAATTGAGACAAAATCGCCCGCCGCAGGTTCTAAACCAATATTTCTAAAGGGACTTATCGAGCCTCAGTCACGATTTGGAGGCGTCCCGGGGGCCGGATCGGGGCCGTCCAGCCCCGTCTCCTCAACCAGCGTTTCGGTAACGGTCGCCTCCGTCACCACCCTTCCCGCCACCACCGCTTCCGTCAAATGCAGCGAGATAAATTCCATCTCTTCGGGACGATCGAAGACTTTGTTGGGATACAAGCGCTTCATCAAAATGCGGACTCCTCCGAACGCCACGCCCGCGATGATGGCCAGCCCAGCAAGGATCGCGCACAGCACTACGATGTTGAGAATCAGCATCGTCAGATCGTGCACCTGCGCGCTTTCGCTAGGAGTGTTCCAGGTAACGCTGGCTTCGTAATTCACGCTGCCGAGCAGCGATTTTGCATCGCTGTCGGAAATGCCGCCTGCGGCAATGGCCACAATCGGGCCAGTGCGCTTGTCGAAAAATGTACCCGAGCCTTCGACAGTTGAGATGCCCGTCGATTGCTGCTGCGCCAGATGATGCGCGGCGTCGATCTTGCGCAGGTGCTCGGCGGCGATCTGCGGCGTGGGATAAGAGATCAGCATCAGCGTAGCTTCGCCGCTCGATGTCTGGTAGTGGGCGAGGCTCACTTCGGCGCTCGTTGTGAAATCCACCTGGTCCGCGGAAACCGGCGACGCCAGTGCCGCTAGCGCCATCGGGCCCATCACATATTTTTGCGTATTCGGGATGTAATCGCGATGCGGCAAGAACTCGATGAAGGAAGGTAAATTTCCGGAACTCCCGCCCTGGCCGCGGCAGCGTTCCCGCCAGCTCGCGCAACTCCGCGCCCGACATCGCAGACTCCTGACTGAATTGTGCATCGATCAGCACCTGGCCCCGGTAAAAAAGAACGCGGTTGCCGAGAGACGCGCCTTGATCCCCGATCTGCTCCTTCGTCATGTTGGGTTGCAGATAGAACGTGTACGCGCCAAATGCCCCCGAGGCATCGGCAAAGCGCGCGGCGCGGATCTTCAATGTACGGCCATCGTCGCGCGTGTAAGTCGCCGAGGCGAGATCGGTGAAGCGATATTCCTGCAGCACGCCCGCATTGGTCGCGTCGGCCACCGCAGGATCGGTACTCGTCTTTACCGAACCGCTCACCTGCCAGCCGGCAAACTCCTGCGGCAGGATGGCGGGACTCTGCGTTTGCGGCGGATCGGCCGCAAAAGCCCCACTTACCAGCCCGCCAAACACCACGAAAAAGGAAAGAAACCGGAGGAATTTCATGAAAGAAACGGTAAACACTTCTCCTCTCCATTAGACCACAAGGCTCGCGGAAAAGTTTCCCGCAGCGGGCAAACACTTGAACCACAGCAGGTTAACCACGCTCCGGCGAATGGTTACCGTCGTGCCTTCCACCTACCCGTCGGGGCCATTCCCAGTTGAGCCAAATCAAGGCAAACTGTACCCGGCTGAAGACTTCGCCAGGGTAGAGACACACAAAATGACTCAGCGCCGTAAAGATCGCACGAAAGCCGTTCTCCCCGTAAAGGTCAAGGGTAAAGACAGCGCGGGGACGGCCTTCGAGGAACTGGCGCATACCTTGGATGTAACCGCAGCCGGCGTGCGGCTCGGTTCGATTCGCCGCGAGTTGAATGTTCTCGATGAGATCACGGTTTTTTACCGCCAGCGAAAAATGCAGTTTCGCGTGGTTTGGGTGAAGAAAATGCAAGGCACCTCCGAGTTTCAGGTCGGCCTGCAGGCTTTGAGCCAGGACAAAGAGGGATGGGGACTCGGACAGGAGCAACAGAACGTTTCCGTTTCACGGCTTTCCGTTTCTCTCGCCCCCGGTATGGCGTAGGGGAAATAGGAGAAAGAAAAAATGATGCGCTACTCATTTCGCAATCTTTGGTTCGATCAGGACGGGCAGGACATCGCCGAGTACTCGGTGATGCTGGCGGTGATTCTGGTCATCGTTGTGGGCACGGTCCGGCTCATCGGATCCAATGCCAGCAACGTGTTTTCTCAAGTGGGCAGCTCGATTCAGTAAGTTCGATTCAGTAGTCCCCTCAAGTTTGTGTCGAGCAGTAAGACTCCCGGCCAGCAGCTCTCATAGCATGCTGGCCTTTTTTATTTGCGTCCAACGCCCCATTCGCGCAAGTCGCTGTCCCGTCGTTACTTGCCTTTGACTTGTCCTTGCATTGCAATGGAACGCATATGGGTCGTATCTTCGGATTTCTCAGCGTGATCATTGCCATGGCGGCTGGGATGTACATCTACTCCCGCCAGGCGCAGAGCTCGTCTGCGGCTCTCGGCGCGAATAGTCCCAAGGCCGCAATCAACATCACCGGCGTGCGCACCGATCTCATGACGATCGCTCAGGCCGAGCGCGGATACTTCGCCCTGGAAGGGAAGTATGCTTCGCTCGATGAACTGATCTCGAGCCGTTCGCTCAGCGTCACGCGCCAGCGTCCTCCGTATACCTACGAAGTTGAAACCAGCAGCAGCACCTTCCGCGTCGTCGCTACCCGCACCACAGACGACGGCTCCGGCACTCCAGCCGAGCTCTCCGTAGACGAGAACATGCAATTCCAGTCATCGCAATAGAACCCTTAGGCAGGGGTGCCCCACCCTTGTCGCGCTTTCCGCGACGGAGCCTGCCCTGAGTTGTGCATGGGCCTTCGGCTCACCGAAGCAACTGAAAATGGGGTGCCCCATTTCTCGCCGCTTTTGCGAGAAGTGGGGATTTTCGAGAGAGCGAACCCGAAGGGCCGGGGATTTTGACTTTGGATTTTCAACCACAAAGGTCACGAAGGATCACGAAGGAAAACATCCGCTGAAACCCTTCGTGACCTTTGTGGTTCTTGAGGATTTTGACTTTTGACTTCTGACTTTGGGGACTGAACCGGCCCTCTACTGACCCGCGCCCTTATCCATCTTGCTAGCCATCTTCACGCCGCTCAGCCCGTCCACATACTTGGCGATTCCATGATAGAGGGATTCGGCGATGCGCTCGCGGTATTCGCTGGTTTCCAGGCGATGCTCGTCGGTGGGATTCGACACGAAAGAAATCTCGGCCAGGATCGAAGGCATGTTCGCGCCGATCAGCACAATGAACGGTGCTTTCTTCACTCCCCGATTGCGGATCGCGGGACTCTTCGCCGCCAGCCCGCTGTGCAGCGACTCCTGCACGTCGCCGGCAAACTCGCGCGATTCCTCAATCTTTTCCTTGAGCGCGATTTTCTTCACCAGATCCTGCAACTCGTAGATGGATTTTTCGGAAACCGCATTTTCGCGCGCCGCCACTTCCAGCGCCTCCGGCGACGACGTGAAATTCAGATAGTAGGTTTCTACCCCCCGCGCATCCGGATCCTGGCTTGAGTTGGCATGGATCGAGATAAACAGGTCGGCGCGCTGCTGGTTGGCTATCGCCGTGCGTGTTTCCAGCGGGATGAACGTGTCGTCCTTCCGCGTGTAAACGACCTCAGCTCCCAAACGGGTTTCGAGCAGCTTGCCCAGCCGCCGTCCCACTTCCAGCACCAGATCTTTTTCTTCCAGGCCATTTGGCCCGATCGTCCCGGTATCGTGGCCGCCGTGCCCGGGATCGATCACGATTTTGCCAATCTTCAGTCCCAGAGCGCGAATCAGAGAACGATCTCCGCTAGCCGTGGGCCTCGCCTCGCGAATATCGAGGTCGCTACTGTTCTTGCGGCTGGCCAGAAGTTTGGACGTCGACTTGGACCGCTGATGGGTCGTCGCGCGCTTCTGTGGCACGGTTGTGTCCGCCGAATCATCATCGTAGTTATCGACCACGACCTTGGTAACAGCCGGCGTCTCTTTCTTGTTGTCGACGTGCCTCGGCAGGTCGGGCAATCCTCGCTTCGCCTCGGCCGCGCCCTTGGCCACAACTTTCGCATCATCGCTCACGTCTTCGGTCGTTACCGGAGCCTTACCCGCTTCCGCTCGCAGATTTTCTTTCGATTGGCTGACAGCGTCGTCGGCCTGGGCCGCTTCCGCCGGCGAGGCATCGTCGTCATCGTCGGCTTTTGATCCACCCTTGGGCGGCGCTTCCACGTCAGCCGTCTCATGCGTTGCCGGAGCTTTACGGCGCGCGCTCTTGCGCCCGTCTTTCCCGTGAATGTCGATAATCAGCCGGTACGGATTGGGCAGCAGGAAGGCTTCGTAGTCCGAGAGATCGTCGACTTCCAGCACCACGCGGGTGCGTCCGGGCTGAAACTGCGCCACTCGGATCTTCTTCAGAAAGCCGTCATCCACATCGAAACTTTTGCCCACCAGTGTCGAGGCCAGCTTGGTATCGCGCAAATCGAAAAAGATGCGGTCGGGATTTGAAATGCGCTGCGAGCCGAACTTTACGTCGCTCTCCAGATCAATCGCGACCCGTGTGTAGTCCGGAGTCGACCAGTGCCGGATCGCAGTTACTCGCGGCAGTCGTTTCGATCGCGGCTCGGCAGACTGCGCAGCATCAGCGTCGGCATGAATGGAAGCATCATCTGCAGCGGAACTGTGCGCGTCGCTAGCGTCGCTGCGGCGATCGTCATTCTTCGGACCGTCGCTATTCTTGCGATCGTCGGCCTTGCCATCCTTCGCACCGCCATCTTTCCTGGAAGCAATCTCTTTCCCGGATTTCTTCTCGGCTTTTTTCTCCGCCGCCGATTCCTGATCGAGCTCGGCCACGGCCTGCTGCGCATCTTCCGCCAGCCGGTTGCGCGGATAGCGCTTCAGAAATTCCGCAAACGTCGCCCGCGCTTGCTCGGGATCGTTCAGATCATCTTTATAGATTTCCCCAATCGTGAATAGCGCATCGCACCGGTACTTGCTGCCGGGATACTCCCGCCGCAGAAACTTGTACTGCGCGATCGCCCCATTCAAGATCGTGTCATCATCGAACCGCCGCCCCATCTCCACCAGAGTCTCGGCTACAGCGACGGCGCTGGGATCGGCTTTGCTGGAAGTGGGCGCTCCAAAATAGATGCTCCGGTAGGCATTGATAACGCGCTGGTAGTCGTGCCGGGTACGTTCGGCTGGAGGACGTCCGTTGAGCGCCTCGCGCATGCGGTCGGCGGCGGCATAGTGCTCGCGGGCCCACGCCTCGCTGTGACGGGCGCGGCCGGCGCGCGTGCGCCATCGCTCCGGGAAGCGCCAATACCACGAGCAGCGCTGCCCAGCGCATGCCACGCTGGCTGATTCTCATGTTCAAGGTCGCCGGTCCGTTACTGTCTCGATCCGTCGTTGCAGTTGAACTGCCTAAAAGTACCTGAGAGATTTCAAATACTCGCTCGGGGTGCCCCACTCTAACCCTGGGTGCCCTATTCTAAAATCGCGTTTGTTGCGATTTTAGAGTGGGGATTTTGACTTCCCCGTTTACAACTTACTGCCTTAAACAGATGCCACGAACCTAATCCGTGTTGCTGATGTAAAGCACGCCGCGCGCATCTCGTTGAACCTTCACGGGATCGTGATTCGCTCCCGTCGGAGAAAGATCAAACCCTCCGTAGTACAGGTTCGTAATCCTCCGCACATAATTCTGCGTCTCGGCAAAGTGCGGGACGCCTGCGCTGCGCGCCACCGCTCCCGCTCCCGCGTTATAAGCGGCCAGGGTCAAATTCACGTCGCCGTTGTAGTTTTCGAGCAACTGCTTCAGGTGTCGAACGCCGGCATCCACGTTTTGTTCCGGATCGAACGGGTTCTTCACATTCAGTTGCCGCGCCGTGGTGGGCATCAACTGCATCAGGCCCATCGCTCCCTTGCGCGACACCGCGTTGGAATTGAAGTTGGACTCCACTTTGACCACCGCCCGCACCAGGTTCGGATCCACATTGTGACGCGCCGCCGCCATCACGATCGACGCGTCAATCTCTTCCTGCGATGCCTGATGGCCGCCCGCATTAGCGGCTACGATCTTCGCATTCGCCGACTGCGCGGAATCGTGCCCGAAATACTGGCTGACTTCCGCGGCCGCCGATCGCGCGGCCTGCATCGAGGCCGTGCCCGCTCCCGGCACCGGCTTCCAGCGATTCTCTTTGCTGCTCCAATAAACCAGGGTCGAACGCCGAGCGGGTGCCGACTGCGCCTGCCGCTGCTTCACCGGAGTATCTTCGTTCACGTAAATCTTGCGCCCATGTTCTTCTTCCGTCGTGATGCCGCGGGCCGGGTTATCCCCTTCCGCAGCCCAAACCAGCGGCGCAGCCAGAGTCGTACCCAGAGTTAAGGAGGTCGCGATTGCCGTAGTGGCCGTCAGCATTGCGAGTTGCAGGCGCTTTCGCATATCCGGGCGTTCTCCTAATTCACCGAACCTTCGCCGAAAAGGCTTCAGACAAACTAAGCCCTCCCGTTCTCTCTACCCGGAACCTGACGGAGAATCCTGAACCAGAGTAGGACGATTATAGGCGGGGGTGGTGGGCGCGGCAATCTCTCCGAAGGGAGTAGAACCAGCGGAGTAATTCCGGCCAACCTCTAGAATCCTATGCCCATTAGAGCATTTCAAGAATCAAGACAGACATACCGGAAGTAACCCTGTGGGTGGTTACCACGCGCTGAGTCAGCGAAGGCCCGGCGAGCGTCAGGGGCTTTGTGTCGGGACAGCCGCTTGTTGGGACAGCTATGCAGCAGATTGGTTGTAGAGAGACACCCGCCCTAGCCTGCCCTGAGTACCCATGGGCCCGATGCCCACCAAAGGAAATGAAAATCGTGGGTGCCCCATTTCTCGCGCGTTCTTAGCGCGAGAAGTGGGGATTTTCGACAGAGCGAAGTCGAAGGGGCTGTCCAGCCGCGAAGCGGCGGCATTCATTAGCCCAGCGCGTAAGCGCTGGGAACGTGGAAGCGGCACAAACCGAATCCGCTTCAGCGGACGGCACCATAAGTCCAATCAGTGCTAAGCCCGATTACGTCACCCCAGACTTGCCTTCTCGGTTTGCGTAATAATATCGGTCGAGGTGTTCCATGCGCCTGGCCAAGAAAGTCGTCCTCTTCGGAGCCGTCGGCTTTTGGTGTCGCTTGCGATTGCCGGTCTCGCCAGTGTTGCTCCAAGTGTATTTGGCTGGCTCACGTTGCCATTCTGGTTTCTGCCAGCGATTGCGAACCTCGGCGCTCACGATGTTGGCTGGCCCCTTTTTCTGCTTAGCGGTAGCCTCTGCTACGGCGGCGCTGCGTTTCTGATATTTCAATTGCGTGCACGATTCGCGCAGCGATGAAACCCTACCCATACTCCAACCCTACCTCTCCAGCGCCGCCGCGAACGCGTCCAGCGACAACGACCGCAGCAGATTCCGCCGCATCCCGCGCTCCACCTCGGCCAAACGGTCCGACGCCGCGGTGATCCAGGCAAAATCCGCCGACTCCGCCAACCGCTTCAACTCCGTCGCAATGTCGGTATTCCGCACCAACTCCGGAGCGCCCGAATGGATGAACACCAGATCGCGCAACAGCGAATATAACGTCCGAATCAGCGCCTCGGTTTTCCCCCGTCCCTCGGCCCCCGGACGGTACGACTCGGTAATCTTGAACAGTTCGCTGTGCTCGCCGCCGCGCAATGCCGACTTCAAAATTGCCAGCGCGTGATCGCGCGCCGCTGTGTAAGCCGCCAGATCGAAACTGCGCGCCCGTCCCACCGCCCCCTCGCTCAACCGCGCCACCAGTGCCCGCTGCGCCGCCTTCCACTCCGGATGATGTTTCTCCAGATCGCGCTCGATCTCTTCCGCCGTCAGCGCCGCGAGCGTGAACACCATCGACCGCGAGCGGATCGTCGGCAGCAACTCCCCCGGATTCTCCGTCAGCAGAAAAATCGTCGCGAACTCCGGAGGCTCCTCCAGCACCTTCAGCAGCGAATTCGCAGCTTCCTTCATAAACGCCGAATCGGTGAAGATGTAAACTCGCTCCTTGCCCTCGCCCGGACGGTAATAAATTGTCTCGATCACCCGCCGCACCTGGTCCACCTTGATCATCATCTGCGGCGGGTCGGGAGGAATCACCAGCACGTCCGGGTGTGTCTGCACAAACAGGCGCGTCTCTTTCTTGTCGGTCTCGCGCAGATTCTCGCGGGCCTCGACAGCCTCGGCGAAGCGTGCATCCAGGTCGCCCGCCTGCGCGATCCGCGTGCAGTTCGCGCACCTGCCGCAAAAATCCGGAAGCCCGTCGCTCTGGGGAGGCGTCAGGCAGTTCAGTGTCTGCGCCAGCATCAACGCCAGCGTGTACTTGCCCGATCCCGCGCCGCCGGCGAGCACGACCGCATGCGGAAAATGATCGCGCGCCAGCATGTCGCGCAAGCGATGAATAATTCCGGCGTTGCCGTGAAAATCAGAAAACATCGTGGGTCATTACCTAAAATAGCAGCCTCTGTAGCATGTCATCCTGAGCGGAGCAAGAGTTCGCGAAACGAACTTTTGCGGAGTCGAAGGATCCCTACCTCGCTACAGACTCAATGTGTCGCTACATCTTCAGCTTCTTCTGCACTACTTCGCGAATCCGCCCATGCGTCTGTCCCGGCGTCCCGCGCGCGTCGACCATCACCACCCGGCCCGGTTCCCGCTTCGCAATCGCCATGTATCCGTCGCGCACGCGGCCAAAGAAAGCACGGGTTTCCGACTCAAAGCGGTTCTCATCATGGCCGCGGGATCCATTCTTCGAGTCGCGCTTGTTCCGCCGCCGCGCCCGGCTCACGCTGGCGTGCGGGTTCGAATCCAGTAGCAGCGTTAGATCGGGCTGAAGATTTCCGCATAGCACGCGATGCAATTCGCGCACCGCATCGCTGCCCAGCCGCCGCCCGCTGCCCTGGTACGCCTCGGTCGAGTCGGTAAAGCGGTCGCACAAAACGACGGCGCCGGCCGCCAGTGCCGGCTCGATCACTTCGGCAATATGTTGCGCGCGCGAGGCAAACATCAACGCCATCTCCGCCAGCGGCGCCAGCCCCGCCGTCCCGGAATCGAGCAGCACTTTGCGGATCTTCTCTCCCGTCGCAGTCCCGCCCGGCTCCCGTGTCTCGACGACCTTGTGCCCGCCCGCGCGCAGCGTCGCCCCCAGCTTCCGCATCTGCGTGCTCTTGCCCGTTCCATCGAGCCCCTCAAACGTGATGAACTTCCCGCGTCGCGACATCCCTCGGAATGATATCAGCGGAGCTCATTTCAAAACCCTTTACCACGAAGGGCACGCAGTAACACGAAGGAAACCCGCATCAGAATGACCTTCGTGATACTTCGTGTCCTTGGTGGTAAATGCTTCTTCTTCCACTCAAACTGAGCCGCTGCTGTACGCTCCGACTTTCGGGCTGCTATAGTCGTAATCATCAGCCGCACTGTGGGTTTGTTTTCATCCCAATCATCGAGGGCCCGAAAAGATAATGAAAGTCGCAAATGTCCTGGGGATTTTCTGTGTCACACTCTGCTCAATTTTCAGTTGGTGCGCGAACGCGCCCACCGTCACGATTTATGTGGACGCCACTACCGCTCCCCGCAAAATTTTCCATGCCTCGCTGAAAATTCCCGCCGCTCCCGGCGACCTCACTCTCTACTATCCCAAATGGATTCCCGGTGAGCACGCTCCCGACGGCCCCGTCATCGATCTCGCCGGATTATTTTTCAAGGCCAATGGCGCTCCGCTCAAATGGCGCCGCGATCTGCTCGACGGCTTCACCATTCACGTCGAAGTTCCCGCCGGCGTACATGAAGTTGATGCCGAGCTAGACTTTCTTTCGCCCGCCACCTTTGAAAGCGGATTCTCCGCCGGATCGTCCGCAACCGCCAAGCTCGCCGTCATCAGTTGGAACCAGGTTCTGCTGTATCCCAAGGGCTGGAAGGCCGACGAGATCAACTACACCGCTTCCCTCAAACTTCCCGAAGGATGGAAATTCGGCACGCCCCTGCCCATCGCCAGCCAGAGCGGCAACGAGATTCACTTCTCCACGGTCCCTCTGACCACGCTGGTGGATTCACCCGTGATCACAGGTGAATTTTTGAAGGTTGTTCCCCTGGCGCAGGATCCGCCCACCGAAATGGACATCGCTGCCGACAGCGCCGCCGCGCTCGACGCTCCGCAGGAAGTTTGGGACCACTACAAGAATCTTGTCGACCAGGCGCAGAAGCTTTTCGGCGCACATCATTATCGCGACTATCATTTTCTCTACACGCTCAGCGATCACGTGGCGCACTTCGGCCTCGAGCATCACGAATCCGACGACAGCCGCGTCGATGAACGCGCCCTCGTCGACGACGCTTCCCGCAAGCTCTCCGCCGGATTGCTGCCGCATGAATACGTGCACTCCTGGAACGGCAAGTATCGCCGCCCCGCCGACCTCGCCACTCCCGATTACCAGCAGCCCATGCAAGACGATCTGCTCTGGGTTTACGAAGGACTCACCAACTATCTCGGCTTCGTGCTCACCGCCCGCAGCGGCTTGCTCTCGGCCGCGCTCGATCGCGACGACCTGGCAACCACCGCCGCCGAACTCGACCATCTTCCCGGCCGCGAATGGCGCAATCTGCAGGACACGGCCGACGCCGCACCGCAACTTTATTTCGCGCCGCAAGCCTGGTACTCCTGGCGTCGCAGCACTGACTTCTATCAGGAAGACACGCTCAACTGGCTTTGGGTCGACGTCATCATTCGCCAGCAGAGCAATGGCAAGAAGTCCATCGACGATTTCTGCCACCTCTTTCACGGCGCGCCCAGCACCGGACCCGCGCTTAAGACCTACACCTTCGACGATGTCGTCAACGCGCTGAATCAGGTCGTCCCCTACGACTGGCGCGGATTCTGGACCGAACGCCTCACCAATCATGGCCCCGGCGCGCCTCTGGGCGGCATCACCGGCAGCGGATGGAAGCTGACCTATAACGACACGCCGTCCGAAATGATGACCAGCGCCGCGGCAATGTATCACGTCGTTCCTGCCGGATTCGCGCTCGGCCTCAACTTGCATGATGACGGAGAAATCGTCGGCACGATCGAAAACGAAATCGCGGCCAAGGCCGGCATCGGTCCCGGCATGAAATTGATCGCCGTCAACGGACGCCGCTTCTCGCCCGACATTCTGCGCGAGGCCATCCGATCCGCCAAGACCAGCCCAGCCCCCATCGAACTGATCGTTGAAAATGACGATTATTTCAAGACCTACAAACTCGATTATCACGGCGGCGAAATGTATCCGCACTTGGTCCGCGATGAATCGAAACCAGACCTGTTAAGCGAAATCCTCAAAGCAAAGTAAGCGGAATGTGATGCGCGGAATGCGAACTGGGTGCCCCATCCTAAAGTCGCGCCTTTTGCGACTTTAGGATGGGGATTTTGACTTTGATCCTTCGGACTAATCCTGCGTTACAATCGCTCCGTCCATGAACCTCTTTCGAACTTCCGTGGTTCTTCTCCTGCTCCCCTGCGCGCAAGCCCAAATCTCGGGCTTTACACCAGCCTCCTCCACCCACGAATCCGAGATCGAATCCAAATTCAAATCCATCCCCAGCCCCGACGAAGAACGCCGCCAGCACCGCATCTTCACCCAGGAACCTCACGTCGCTGGATCCAAGCGCAACAACCAACTCGCCGAATACATCCGTGACGAATGGAAGAAGCAAGGACTCGAAGACGTCATCATCCGCCGCTACGACGTCTACGGTACGAATCCCAAGTCGGCCTCGCTCGAAATGATCGCGCCCACACACTACCAGGCCACGCTGCGCGAGGCTCCGCTCGACGCCGATCCCGATTCGAAAAATCCCGCGATCAGCGGCGCCTGGCTCGGCATGTCCATCTCCGGCGAAGTCACTGCGCCCGTCGTCTACGCGCACAGCGGCAATCCCGAAGATTACGATCTGCTGCGGCAAAACGGCATCAGCGTCAAGGGCAAGATCGTCCTCGTGCGCTACTCCAATCCCTACAGCTATCGCGGATTCAAAGCGCTCACCGCGCAGCGCGAAGGCGCCGCCGCTATGCTCGTCTACAGCGACCCCGCCGACGATGGATACAAGCAGGGCAAGGTCGATCCCGACGGACCGTGGGGCCCCGAGTATCACATCCAGCGCGGCTCGATCACTTACGACTTCATGGTCCCCGGCGATCCGCAAACGCCCGGCTGGGCCTCGGTCCCCGGCGCGAAGCGCATCCCCATCGCAGACGCGGTCTCAGCCCCGAAAATTATGGCGCTGCCGCTCTCCTGGCACGACGCCAAGCCTCTGCTCGAAAACATGGACGGCCCGCTCGCTCCGCTCGATTGGAAGGGAGAAAACTGGCAAGGCGGTCTGCCCATTCAATATCACCTGGGCGGCGAGCGCGTGAAAGTCCATCTCAAAATTGAAATGGAAAACGGCCTCCAGCCTTATTACGTGGTCGAAGGCCGCATTCGCGGCTCGGAGTTGCCCGACGAATGGGTCGTCCTCGGCAACCACCGCGACGCCTGGGTCTTCGGCGGCGTCGATCCTTCGAGCGGTACCGCCTCGATGATGGAACTCACCCGCGCCCTCGGCCAACTGAAGCAGCAAGGCATGCGCCCACGCCGCACCATCATCGTCTGCAGTTGGGACGGAGAAGAAGTCGGCCTCACCGGTTCCACCGAGTGGGGAGAGCAATTCGCCGACGAGCTGCGCCAGAAAGCCGTCGCCTACATCAACGTCGACGAAGCCACGTCAGGCGCGAATTTTCACGGGCAGGCCGTCGCCTCGCTAGCTCCCATGCTGGTCGAAACCACTCGCAGTTTGCAGGATCCCTCCGGCAAGACTCTGTACGACGCGTGGAAGGCGGCCGCCGAGCGCGAGAAGGAAGGAAAAAAGTCCACGCAATTCAGCGACTCGGGCGTCGCCAATGACAGCCTCGCCGACACCCGCATTGGCAGCGGCTCCGACCACACCGTCTTCCTCAACTTCATCGGAGTGCCCGTCCTCGGCCTGGGATTCGAAGGAGATTACGGCGTCTACCATTCCGCCTACGACGATTTCTACTGGATGAACCACTTCGGCGATCCCGGCTACCGCTACCACACGCTGATGTCGCAACTCTGGGGAGTCACCGCCCTGCGTCTGGCCAACTCAGACTTGCTCCCCTTCGACTTCGCGACGTACGCCAACAACATCCGCCAGTTCGTCAACGACCTCGCAAGCCATAACAACAAACTTGTCATCCTCAGCAGTCCCCAAGCTTTTCTTGTTCCGGGCAGCCCCCCCAAATCTGTCATCCTGAGCGGAGTGGCAGATTCGCGAAGCGAATCCGCCACGCAGTCGAAGGACCCCGTGCCCGTATGCGCCGCCTGCGCCCCCAACGGGAGTTTCCATTCCAGCTTCGTATCGAGCTCTATCAATGCCCAGAACTCACCAGCCCTCGATCTGACCGCAATCACAAAGCAGATCGACGCCTTCGAAGCCGCCGGCAAGCAACTGAACGAATCCCTGACTCGCAAACTAGCCGCCGGCTCAATTGATCCCAAACTCGCCTTAACCCTCAACCACGGCATGATGCAGGTCGAACGAAACTGGCTCAACCCCGACGGCATCCCCGGACGTCCGTGGTTCAAACACATCCTTTACGGCGCGAGATTCACCTACGCGCACCTGGAATTACCGGGATTAACCGAAGCAGTAGAAAAGCAGGATTGGGCAACAGCCAAGCAACAAGCCGAAATCCTGCGGCGCGCCCTGCAGAAAAATACGAAGCTAGTGGAAGAACTGAACACAACCCTGACTCATTAGCTCAATCAGTCATCCTGCAATCTGTCGTCCTGCAATCTGTCATCCTGAGCGAAGTTTTCGTCCGCGAAGGCGGACGAAAACGCAGTCGAAGGATCCCTATTCCCT
>CAVRDS010000074.1:0-71851 GCA_963719865.1 uncultured Acidobacteriota bacterium
TGCAGGGGAAGATTGGTCTCGGCGGAGAAACTGCGAATGTCATCGGGCGCCTTGTTGTCATCGACGACGGTGAAATCGCTTTTCTTCAAGTCGGTGACGCGGTGGCCGTGCTTGTCGGTCACGGTGAAGACGACGTTGACCTCGTTGGGCTCGATGCGGATGGTGGTAACGGGATCGTTGTAGGAATTATTCGAATCCGGCGAGGCCGGAGGAGTCGCGGTCGGTTGCTGCTGCGAGGTAGCGGCGCTGGCGGCAGGCGGCTGGGATGCAGAGCTTCCCGGCGCCGATTGTGCCATCGCGCTCGCGTCCCACAGCGACAGCAGAAGAGCCCCAGCGAAGAGGATAGATTTCGTCCCCAAGGTGTTCATGTGTACCACCATTATAATCCGGATCGCCCAGCAGCCGCCCGTATCGCCGCATTGCGCGCCTCACCGGTTCGTTGTGGAAGTGACGGCCGGGGAGTCTTTCTCAATGGTTGCCAGAAGCGCCTGCAATTCCGCTGGCAGCGGGCTCTGGAACGACAATTTGGTTCCGGTTCGCGGATGGGATAGCTCCAACTCCGCCGCATGCAGGAAATTTCGCGGCAGCGAAGTGGGTGTGGCATCTCCATGTTTGCCGCGCGCGGCGCGCATTTCACGGGGAGCGCCGTACAACGTGTCTCCGGCAATCGGATGGCCCAGCGAAGCCATGTGCACGCGAATCTGATGCGTCCGTCCGGTATCAATTTTCACTTCGAGCAGCGTGAACTTGCCGAACGGCGTGTCGAGCCTTCGCACAACGCTGTAATGCGACACGGCTTCGCGGCCGCCCGCTTGCCGCGTGGTCATGCGGATGCGGCGCACGCGATCGCGGCTGATGCTGGCCGAAATCGTGCCGGAATCTTTTTTCACTGACCCGTGCACCAGTGCGATGTATTTCTTTTTAACCTCGCGGCGGGCAAACTGCGTGGCCAGCTTGCGATGCGCCTCGTCATTTTTCGCGACCACAATCAAGCCGCTCGTTTCCTTGTCGAGACGGTGGACGATCCCCGGCCGCATCTCTCCGCCCACGCCGGAAAGGCTGGCAAAATGGTGCAGCAGCGCGTTGACCAGCGTTCCGCGATTGCGCGCGTCTTCGGTCGCACCGGCGCCGGCGTGGACCATCATTCCCGCAGGCTTGTTAACGATGGCGAGATCGTCGTCTTCGTAGACGATGTCGAGCGGGATCTTTTCTGGGATGGCACGGAGCGGAGGTCGCTCGGCAGGGCCGAGAATAGTGATGCGCTCGCCGCCGCGCAGCTTGAAGGAAGCCTTGGCTGGAGCGTCGTCTAGTAGAGCTTTTTCTGCGGCGATCAGTTCTTGTGCGCGGGAGCGACTCACGCCGAGGCGGGCGGTCAAGAATTGATCGAGACGAATGCCCGCGTCTTCCGCTGCGACTGCAATTTTGATCGGATTTAGTTCAGGTACGAGCAACGCGAGAATACCGCCAAGGCATGGTAATCACGAAGCGCCCTGCGCGGTCCAGTCACTTCTTGGTTCTGTCCCGGAGCACAATTTCGGACTTCACTGTGTATGAGCCCGGCCCCGCCTCATTGAAATCAGATAGTAAGTTTAGGGTGAGGCGATCAACCTCCTGAGGTGGATTGCTGCCGGTAAGGGACACGACGACGGCTTCGGGCCTCCGGTTGCAGCTCTCAAGCCACTCACCTAGCAGTATCCCTCCGCGGCTCTGGGTTAAGAAGTTAACGGGAACGGTGAATTCGGAGCCTTCTAGCTTTGTCTCCCTTGATTCCCCTGCGCGCCGATGGTGGTATGTAAGTTGTACCCGAACCCTGGCGTTGGATGGCGCGTACTCAACGCGGCCCCGCACGACAACCACGTCAACGGGGCACTTGGCGTTCAGCATGCGCGTAGTAAGGGCCAACAGGAATAACAGAAGCAGAGACCTCACCGGGTGGCGCTCACGGGCTGTGCCGCGACGCGCTTGGTTCCCGGCCGCAGCCACCAGATGAATCCTCCGGCCAGCACCAGGCCAATCGCGATGAGCTGCGTTCCTGACATGGCGCCGCCGAAGACCGATCCCCGGTCTGGGTCGTCGCGGATGAATTCCAGAAAGAATCGCGCGATGCCGTAAATGAACATGAACGCGCCGATGACCTGGCCGTCGAATTTGCGGCGCTTCAGCAGCCACATCAGGAAGAAGAAATTCGCCAGCTCGACCGCCGACTCGAACAACTGCGTCGGCTCGAGCGGAACGTTCAGCGGCGTGCCGGTAATCGAATTCGCCAGCGGATTGCGGAAGACGACGCCCCACCAGTGGTGCGTCTCTTTGCCGTAGCAGCATCCGGCGGCGAAGCAGCCGACGCGGCCGATGGCGTGGCCTAAGGCGAGGCCGGGGGCAAAGGCGTCGCAGGTGCCCAGCGCGGGCATGTCATGTTTCCAGACATACCAGGCGGCGGCGACGAACGCGGCCAGCAAGCCTCCGGAAAAAACTCCTCCCGCCTGCAGCGTGTTGACGCTGAAAATTTCCTTGGGATTCGCCGAGTAGTAGCCCCACTCGTTGATCACGTACAGCACCTTGGCGCCGATAATGCCGCACAGCACCACGAGAATGCCGAGATTCCAAGCCTTGTCGCCGTCGTAGCCGAGGCGCTCGGAGTTGCGCACGCTGATCCACAGGCCGAGCAGGACGCCGAGCGAGACCAGGAATCCATAGGTCGGCAGGAAGAACTTTCCGATATGAAAAATTTGTGGGAACACTGTTTTATTGGATGCGCGAAGGGGCTGATTCGCTACTTGTCAGTCTAGCAGGAAAGGCTGGAGTTTCATTCTTTGGATTTTGCAGCGGAGCGGGCGAGGCTGTCGAGCTTCGCTCGACGACGGCCGAGGGCGGCCGTCCCCACATAGGCGGCCATCCCAACATGAGCAGAGGTGAGCAGCCACCGGTGCAAAAGAAAAAGCAAGCCGACCCACTGAGCCGTGTGACGGGGCCGAGAATGAACCCGTCGGTAGACGTTGGGCGCCCGCCGAGACCCTTTAGGCATCTGCGCATGGCGCAGCGTCGCTCACCGGATCCTAGTTCGAGTCGAGCTCCCGTTCATTCTGCATTGGTTCAAATATCGGTTACCCGCCATCACCAACGCGGCAGGCCGGCTTTCAAGCTGGATGCTAGGGAAAATTGTTGCGCTTGGCAAGTGGGAGATAGGAAAAAGTTGGCAGGCGGCTTGCTCTGAGGGTCACAAATTTCCCGAAAAAGAATCGCCAAGAAATTGAAAGGATTGGGCATAGCTTGTCTTCCACGGGAGATCCCTCGCCCCGCTGGTGGAAACGTGGGCCTTCGGGATGACGCCTCTTGAAAATTTCACCTGGGGAAACTGTAGGAGAAAAACAAAGGCGAACGGCTCAACGCCGCTGGCTACCCAGCCTTGCGTTTTTCTTCCTGCAGTACTTCGTCGAGCGCATCTGCGAGTAGATGCGCTCGCTTCTGGTAGTCGGTTGCCCCGCCGTCCTGCCTTTTTTTCAGCAAATGATACTCGTCGGCGATGTTCAGGGCTGCCAGGACCGCCAACCGCACCGTATCGATGGTGTTGGTGGCCTCGGCCACGGCGCGCATTTTTGAATCCACGTATTCGGCAAGCTTCAGAATGTATTCCGGATCGGAGCCGCGCAAGTTGTAGGCCTGATCAAAAATTTCCACCCGCACGCTGGCGTTCTGTGCGTCTTTTACCGTTTGATCCTTCACTGCTGTCGCCATGTGATGTTCTCCGTGGGTGGACCTGGTTTTCGCTGTGCCCGCCTAGCTTGCTTCCGCCAGCGACTCAATCTGCGCCAGCATTTTCTCGACGCGCGCGCGAATATCTTCGCGCTCTTTTTTTAACTGCACCGTCTCGCGCCGCAGTCGCACCAGTTCTTCCTCGCGGTCTTCCATCTGCTGCCGCAAGCGCTGCACGTCGCGCTCTGCCGTTGCCTGCGCCTGGCGTGACGTTTTATACATCTCTATGGTGCGATAAACTTTCTCCTCCAGCGCCTGAAAATCGTCCGCCGGAACCTGGTCTGCCACCTGCTCAACCGCATTGGATGCCATGATTGCGTTACCCCGACAAAGATTTCGAACTTCTTCGCAGTATACTCCAGTTTTTTGGGGAGTAATCGGCAGATTCGTGCGGGAATTTGGGTGGGAAGGCACAGAAAGGGCCGCGTGCGCCACAGGGATTCCGGGAATATCGGCTTGATCAGAGTCGCAGCTTCGCGAGTCGCAGCGCTGCCTCGTCCAGCGTCTCCGGCTTCTTGCAGAAGGCAAACCGCACCTGCCGGGCGCCGTCTCGCGGATCACGATAGAAACTCGAGCCCGGTACGCACGCTACGCCGATCTGCTGCACCAGATATTTCGCGAACGAAACATCGTCCTTGAAGCCGAACGCGGAGATGTCGGTCATCACGTAGTAAGCGCCGCGCGGACGAAAGCACTGGAACCCCGCCTTGGTCAGCGCCGGCATGAGATGATCGCGCCGCACGCGGTAGCCTTCCGCCAATCTCGCGTAATACTCCGCAGGCAAACTCAACGCCGTCGCTCCGGCATCCTGCAGCGGAGCGGGCGCTCCCACTGTCAGAAAATCGTGGACCTTGCGAATTGCATTCGTGATCTTCTCGGGCGCAACCGCCCATCCCACGCGCCATCCGGTCACGCTGTAGGTTTTCGACATGCCGTTGATGGTGACCGTGCGCTCGCGCATGCCGCCGAGCGACGCCATGGAAATGTGCTCGGTCCCGTCATAGAGAATATGCTCGTAGATCTCGTCGGTAATCGCGAGCACATCGAACTCCACGCACAGGTCGCGAATCAGTTCCAGTTCCGCGCGGGTGAAAACTTTTCCGGTTGGATTATTCGGAGTGTTGAGGATGATTGCCTTGGTGTGCTTGTCGAATGCCCGCCGCAGTTCTTTCTCGTCAAAGGTCCACTCGCCGCCGTCTTCTTTCGGAGGACGCAGCTTCACGAACTTCGGCTTCGCGCCGCTCAACACCGAATCCGGACCGTAGTTTTCATAGAAAGGCTCAAAGATCACCACCTCATCGCCGGCATTGCAGACGGCGAGCAGCGTCGAAATCATGGCTTCGGTCGCCCCGCAGCAAACCGTGATTTCCTTTTCCGGATCGACCGTGATCCCTTGCCACACGCCCATCTGCCGCGCAATCGCGTCGCGCAGTTTCTTCGCGCCCCAGGTGATCGCGTACTGGTTCACATCGGCCGCGACCGCCTGCTGCGCAGCCTGTTTGATTTCCGCTGGGGCCGAAAAATCCGGAAAACCCTGCGCCAGGTTCACCGCGCCATGCAGCATCGCCTGCCGCGTCATCTCGCGGATGACCGACTCGGTGAATTGTCCGACCTTGTCGCTGAGGAAATGTTTCGCGGGTGCGGGAGCCGGAACGCGCGGCTGATGAGAATCGACGCGTTGGCCTCGCGGCCCTTGCGATCGCTGGACCGCCGGTCGCTTAGAAGATGATCTGGAAGATGATTTCTTTGTCTTGGTAGAGCCCCGGTCTGCCATATGACGCAGACTAGCACAGGGTGAAGCCCCTCAGCTTTTCTCCGCGTGCTTTGCGAGACCTCGGCGCACTCTGCGGTCCAAGCTTTTTGCTGCCGACGCTGATGCGGCTGGCCGTGCGAGCCTGTCGGTCCTCATGCCTGAGCCGGCGCGTGCAGCCGCTCGGCAATTTTCTGCAACAGTTCCGCGGTGGCCTCGCCGGCTTCGGAAGTGGAAAAATGGCTTCCGATTTCCACGACTGGCAGCTTGGCGCAGGCTTCCCGAAAGCTTTTTCCCGTCACTGGCGACGCGGTGATGCCCTCGCCTGCCACTGCCAGATCGAATCGGTTCACACGCATCAGCAGCAGCCCGTCGCGCAGATTGTTGCTGGTGTGCACCTCGTATCCCGCGCGGTGCAGAAGTTCGCGAATGAAGGTGACCACGTCGGTATTGGTGTCGACGCACAACACGCTTTTGCCCGCCGAAGCCGGCCTCTCCGCGACAACTGGCGCGCGGTAGAAGGCCGCGACCGCGTTATCTTCGCAATCGTGAGTCTCAAACAGTTTGGTCAAATGCGAAAGCTGCAGGACTTTGAGAACATGCTCGGGAACATCGCACAGTTTTAGATCGCCGTGAACCTGGCGCGTGCTGGTCAGGGTTCGCACCATCGTGCCCAAGCCGCTGCTGTCGATGAAGACCACGTCTCCCAGATGCAATACGATGGCGCGCCGGTCGCGGAGAATCCAGGCCACATGCGCGCGCAACGCCTCGACTTCAGCGCCGGCGACCAACCGGCCTTTGCAGCGGACAATTGTCACCCGCCCCACATCCCGCGTCTCGAGCGCTAGTTTCACACGGCCTCCGGTAGCAACCTCTACGAGGTTTTCTTCGGCGATGGCTGGCGAGACTACAAGGGGTTTTTGCGCATGTCAAGCGAATCCCGAGAGGCGAACCGGGGGCCGCTCTATCGGCGGGCCGCGCGCCGTTCTCTACCGAGCTCTTCGTTCTGGTCCTTGGTCTGCAAAAGCTTCCTGGCGGCCAAGCTACGCAGCCGTTCCGTCTTTTCGTGAATGGCGCCCAGCAGTTCCTGGAGGGTTGCTTCCACCTCCGGGCTGAGCGGTCCGCTGCCGGCGCAAGTCTTGGCGATTTCGGCGCAGAGTTGCCGTATCCGGTCGTCGAGGCGGCGCGTTGGCATAGTACGGTTAGTAAGAAGCGCGCGGGTTGCTAGGGCGGTGGCAGTAGCAAAGTGCCACAACGGCTGCCTTTGTGGGATACCCTACACACTGTAGAAGTAAAGAATTCAGCCCCGAGTGCGCGGTGACGGTATGGCTACTGGCGGCTAACCTCCAAATCTTTCCGCCGCCCGCGCCCTGGCTTTGGCCGCTTCCTCTTCGCGATTCTTCGCAGGCGCGGTGGTTTCGAGCGAATGCAAGAGGCGGGACGAGATGGCCGCTACTTCCTCGACTGCAGCCGTAAACGAGGCCTCGTTCGCTTTCGACGGCTTGTTGAATCCGGTGATCTTCCGGACAAACTGCAGCGAGGCCGCCCGCACCTCTTCGTCGGTCACCGGCGGATCGAAGTTGAAAAGAGTTTTGATGTTCCTGCACATAACGGAATCGACCTCAGCGCGAATGAATCTCAGCTGCCGGCTAAAGCGGCTGGACTCCATTTTCGCGCAAGAAGGCAGCGCCGCAAAATCAGGCCGCGTGGTGCTTTCCTCCACATACCTTCATACCCTCGTGGTTATTCAAAATCTTTGACCACAAAGGGCACCAAGGTACACGAAGGAAAGCACGGGCACCACGCGTCGCAGAGCTGTCGCGAAGCCGGCGCCACACAGCGGCCAACTCGGGCCCCAGACTTCTCCCCGGTTGGCTTGCAAGCCGTTCCCTGCGGCGGTATGATTCGCCTCTATCAAGCGCCGATACTTCGTCGTGCCCGTTTCTCTGGGGAGCTTCTAGTGATGTGGATCGACGCAGAACTTTCAGTGGGAGCTTGCAGTGACGTCTTCCGTGCGGCCGCTGGCCGTGGACGAACAGGTCGGTGGCTACAAGATCCTCGGAACCGCTGGCGTGGGCGGGATGGGTGTCGTCTACAAAGCTCTCGACCTCAAACTCAATCGCACGGTAGCCCTTAAATTCCTGCCCGCTGATCTCACGCTCAACGCTAAAGATAAAGAGAGATTCCTGCAGGAGGCGCGGACCGCCTCCGCCCTCGATCACACCAACATCGGCGTAATCCACGGGCTCGAAGAAACTCCCGACGGCCACACCTTTATCGTGATGGCGTATTACGAGGGCCTCACGCTGCAGGAGAGAATTCGCCGCGGCCCTATGGCTCCGAAAGACGCCCTTGAGATCATGTCGCAGGTGGCGCACGGGCTCATGGAAGCCCACGAGCACAGCATCATTCACCGGGACATCAAGCCGTCTAACATCATGATCACGCGTCAGAACGCGGTCAAGATCGTCGACTTCGGCCTGGCCCGCGTGTCCAGCAATGCGGCCACAACCCTTACTGCCGGCCCGGTCGGAACCCTGGCTTACATGTCGCCCGAGCAGGTACGCAACGAGCCGCTCGATCGCCGCACCGACATCTGGTCGATGGGCGTGGTGATGGAGGAGATGCTGACCGGCAAGCATCCCTTCGAGCGCGGCAACATGTCGGCGGTGCTGCTGGCTATCCTCGAGCAGCCGCCGCCGGTCGAGGGAATGGATCCGCTTCTCGCGTCGATCGTGTGTCGCGCCCTCGCCAAAGATCGCACCCACCGTTACGCCGACTGCCGCGAATTTCTGGCCGATATCGAGGCCTGCAAGCCCACATTCGCGTCCGCGCCCAGCGCTTCCGCCAACCGCAATTTGAAGACGTCTTCTCGCGATCTGAAGCGCGCCTTGGAGCACGCTTCTTCCAGCCGGGCGCTGGCCACGCCGGTCGATCGCGCGCGCCGCTGGACTGTAGAACTCAGCGCGGCCGTACTGCTGGTGGCCGCGCTCTCGCTGCTCATTCCATCTCTACGGCAGCGCGTTGGCGATCTGCTCTCGAGCAAAACCGCCGGGACGGAAAAGCACATTGCTGTTCTCCCCTTCGATAACATCGGCAACGACGCCTCGAATGAAGCCATCTCCGAGGGATTGATGGACAGCCTGACCAGCAAGCTTTCCAACCTGCAGGAAGGCGAACAAGCACTCTGGGTGGTGCCCGCCAGCGAGGTGCGGCGCAGAAAAGTGAATGATCCCGAGGCCGCGCTACGCGAGTTAGGGGCCACGCTCGTCGTCAAGGGCAGCGTAATGCGCGACAACTCCGGCGTGCACCTCACTATTAATCTGATTCGCACCAAAGACGTCCGCCAGGAAGGCTCGCTTTCGCTGCAGGATCCCGCCGGAGATTTCGCCGCACTGCAGGACCAGGCTGTCTCGGGCTTGGCGCGCCTGATGCATGTCGAAGTGCCCGCAACCGCCCTGCGCGCGTCCGAAGGGCCAGCCGCGCCCGCGGCCTACGAATCGTATTTGAAGGCGCTCGGGTACATGCAGCGTTATGACAAGCCCGGCAATCTCGACCAGGCCATCGATGCGCTCACCGGCGCGGTTCGCACCGATTCGCAGTTTGCCCTGGGGTATGCGGCGCTGGGAGAGGCTTATCGCCGGAAATATCAGCTCGACAAGAATACGAAGTGGACCGAATTGGCGCTGGCCAATGGAGACAAAGCGACTACATTGAACAACAATCTGCCCACGGCCTACGTGACGCTGGGACGGGTTCACAGTTCGCTCGGCCAAAATGAGCTGGCCCTGTCAGAGTTCCAGCGCGCGCTGCGGCTCGACTCGCGCAATGCCGAGGCTCTGCAGGGCGAGGCTCGTTCGTATGATCTGGCCGGACGAACCGCAGATGCGGAGGCCGCCTACAAACAGGCTATCGCCTTGCGCCCGGATTACTGGGACGGCTACGACAGCCTCGGCCTGTTCTACGACGATCACGGAAAATATGACGATGCGATCGCGCAGTTGCAGCACGCCATCGAGCTCACCCCTGATAATGCACAGGCATATTCCAATCTGGGCGCGGCGTATCTGGATTCCGGGGATCCTAAGAAAGTTCCCCAGGCCGAGGCGGCGCTCAAGAAGTCGATCGAACTCAGTCCGAGTTATGCGGCGTACGCGAACCTGGGCTTTTTGTATCACGGCAAGCACGATTATGCTGAAGCGGCCGCGGCATGCGAGAAGGCTCTCGCGTTGAACGATAAGAACTTTATGGTATGGGCGAACCTGGCAGCGGCCTATGAAAACCTGGGGGAGTGGAACAAGGTGATGGCAGCGCGCAAGCGGGAGCAGCCGCTGCTGGAACAGGCTGTGCGGCTGTCTCCGCGCGAAGCTGGACCGCAGGCGCGACTTGGACTTCTGTATGCGCAACAGAAGTTGCGGGACCAGGCTCTGAGCCAGATCCAGACCGCTCTGGCGCTCTCTCCCGAGGACTCGGATGTTTTGGAGAATGTGGGAGAAACCTACGAAGTACTCGGAGATCGCAGCCAGGCGCTTCTGTACATCGAAAAGAGCTTGCAGAAGGGATACTCACTCGACATGCTCAAGGGCGATCCCTACCTGAAGAATTTGTTGTCCGATCCGAATTTCCGGCCCAGTTCCAAATAGTTCGAATTCACAAGGAGAAACCACATGGCAGCTAATCCGAAAACATTTCCGACACAACAGATCCAGATCTCGATCACGGGGACCACTCCGGATCCGGAGCATGTAGAAATCGAGAAAGGTGGAAGCATCCAATTTACCTCCAACGATGAATTAACGATCGAATGGCAAGACGAGCATGGGAACAAGAAGACTTTCTGGTCGCCGCAACCGTGCACGATTACCGAAGGCGTGAACGGTGTGCAGGATGCACTTCCGTCCGCCGCCGACCATACCCTGACATACACCCTTGATGACGGGAAAATGACCCAGGGCGGGGGCACGATCAAGGTCGGAAGTTAGATTTGCATCGATGGGAACCTGCTGGCATGGAATTCCACCCGCCAGCGGGTTCCTTTGTCCGATCGGCCTCTGTTGCAGCGTCGCTCGCCTTGCTTCGGGCTGGCAAGCTGCGTTCCTCTTCATGTTATAATTCTTTATTCTCAGTCGCTTAGAGCACTGGAGGACTGTATCGATAAACGTTTTATCCGCATCAACGATCGCATTCGGGCCCGCGAAATCCGCGTGATTGATGACGAAGGCGCACAGCTTGGCATCATGCCGCCTTACGAAGCGATTAAGAAAGCCCGCGAGAAGAATCTAGACCTGGTTGAGATTTCGCCCACGGCGCAGCCTCCCGTCTGCCGCATCATGGACTACGGGAAGTATCTCTACCAGCAGGAAAAGAAGGAGCGCGAAGCCAAGAAGCACCAGAAGACGATCACGGTAAAAGAGGTCAAGTTCCGCATCAATGTGGACGACCACGATTACGAGACGAAAAGAAATCACGTTCTGCGCTTCCTGGATGAGGGCGACAAAGTCAAGGCGACGATCTTTTTCCGCGGACGCGAGATGACCCGCACCGGACTGGGACGCCAGATTCTGGAGCGTCTGATTAAAGACGTGGAGCCGCACAGCATCGTGGAGTTTCGCCCGCGGCAAGAGGGCAACACGCTGCACGCGATCCTGGCGCCGAAGAAGACGGAAAAGGAACGCGAAAAAGAAAAGCAGAAAGCTGAGAAGGCTGCGGCGCAAAGTGCTCCCAGTCCCAGCCAGCCGCCGGCGCAGGTCGCCAAGCCCGCGTCGTGAGCGCGGTTCGCGACGGATTCAAATTCATCGCCATTGGCACGTAGCACTTGGCATTTTGCCAGTCGGGGAATGCCGGTGCTGGAGTTTTGTTTTCACTAAGTGCTAATCGCCAATTGCTTATAGCTGAGGGTTTCTATGCCGAAATTGAAAACGCACAAGGGCGCTGCCAAGCGCTTCAAGAAAACCGGGACAGGAAAAGTGAAGCGGGGGCACGCGAAACTGCGCCACATCCTGACCTCCAAAGAAACGAAACGGAAACGCAAGCTGCGTCATGGAGGCCTGGTCAGCGATGGCGATCTGGCCAAAGTGAAGCGCATGATTCCGTATCAGTGAGAAGCATTGTTGAATTTTGATTGTTGATTGTTGAGTGAAAACCGAGATTTAGGTTTTTATTCAACAATCAACAATCATCAATCAACAATTTGCATCGGGCGCGTGAAGAGGTCAGAGATTCTTCCTTACCTCCAGCCGCCATTAAAGAGAAAGTAAAAAGGAGAACACCATGCCTCGTGTAAAGCGCGGAACCAAACGCCGCCAGAAACGCAAAAAGATACTTGAGCGCGCCAGCGGATATTTCCTCACCAAATCGAAGCTCTACCGTTCGGCGAAAGAGTCGGTCGAGCGCGGCCTGAAGTTTGCATACTCGGGACGCAAGCAGCGCAAGCGCCAGTACCGCTCGCTGTGGATCGTCCGCATCGGCGCCGCCGCCAAGCTGAACGGCATGAGCTACAACCAGTTCATCCACGGCCTGAAGCTGGCGCAGATCGAACTCGATCGCAAGATCCTGGCAGACCTGGCGGTGAACGATGCTTCGGGATTTGCCAGCCTAGCGACTCAGGCCAAGGGCGCAATCGGCGGGGCGGCGTAGTATCGCCGCAGCTTCTTCCTTCAGATTGTCATCCTGAGCGGAGCAAACCGATTCGCGAAGCGAGTCGGTTTGCGCAGTCGAAGGATCCTTATTACCTAAACGCCGTGGCTGCTCGCGCAGGGAATTTTGTCTGCGGCTCGCGATGAAATGGCCTACACCGTTCCCAAACTGACGGATTACTCGAAACCCTCGCTAGAGAGAGCTGCGGGCGAACTATTGGCTGCGCTCGAGAGGGAGGCCGCGAACCTGCTAACCCCTGACATTGACAATCAACCCTGCAAGGTCGATTGGGGACCATGGAAAGCCCTTCGCGACAAGTGGCTCGCCCGGAAAAACGGAATTATCACGCAGGTTCGGGAAGTGTGGCTGAAGTCGGCACCGAAGGAAAGCAAGGGGGATGCCGGTCGGCAGTTCAATGAATTGAAAGCCCGCGTCGAGGAGGAGGTTGAGCGGGTTCGCTCGATCCTGCGGAGCTGGGAGACCAGGGGTCTCACTACGGCTGTCGAAGTGGAGCACCCAGGGATCGAAGTTCCTGCTGCCGACTTAGAACGCTACAGGGTCGAGAAGGTCGAGAGCGTCGACATCTCCCTCCCCGGCATTCGCCGCCCCATCGGCGCTGAGCATCCCGTCATCAAGACGAGAAATGAAATTGTCGGGGTCTTCGAAAGACTCGGCTACTCCGTCGCCGAAGGGCCCGTCGTCGAGACCGATTACTACAATTTCGAAGCGCTGAATTTTCCGCCGAACCATCCGGCGCGCGATACGCAGGACACACTGTTCATCGCCGGGCAGCAATCGAAGCCGCAGCGCGAGCGGCTGCTGCTGCGCACGCATACTTCTCCTGTGCAGATTCGCACCATGGAGAAAATGCGGCCGCCGATTCGCATCGTGATTCCCGGGACCGTTCACCGCAACGATCCGCCCGACGCCAGCCACTCGCCCATGTTCCACCAGATCGAGGGACTCGCGGTCGATACCAACATCACCTTCGGAGACCTGAAGGGCACGCTCGATCACGCCATGAAGGCGCTGTTCGGGTCGAACGTGAAGACGCACTTCCGTCCATCGTTCTTCCCGTTCACCGAGCCGAGCGCGGAACTGTACGTAACCTGCTTCATCTGCGGCGGCAGCGGCAAACGCGGATCGGACCCGTGCCGTCCCTGCAAGCAGACGGGATGGATTGAAGTTCTCGGCTGCGGCATGGTCGATCCCAACGTCTTCGAATTTGTGAAAGACAACGGCTACGACCCGAAGAAGGTTTCGGGATTCGCCTTCGGCATGGGCGTGGATCGCCTCGCCCTGTTGAAGTACGGCGTGGATGACATTCAGTTGTTCTTTCAGGGGGACGTGAGATTTTCGGAACAGTTCGGATAATGCGGTCGTTGGTCGTCAGTCGTTAGTCGTAGCACGACCGCAAGCAGCTCTCAAATTCTGGCGTCATCCTGAGCGGAGCGCTTTTCAGGCGAAGCGAAGGATGTCGCTGCAAGCCGTGCTCAGCCGCCAATTGTTAGGTTGGTGGCTGAAAGCTGACAGCTTATCGTATGAAACTCTCTGCCCATTGGATTCGCGACTTTGTCGATCTCACCGTGGATGACCGCCGTCTGGCTGAAGACCTGACTGACGTCGGCCTCGGTGTCGAGGGTATTCTCGGCTCTGGCGCCGATACGGTCTTCGAAATGGAGATCGGGACCAATCGTCCTGATGCCATGAATCACTACGGCGTCGCGCGCGAGGCGGCTGCGATTTATGACTTGCCGCTGAAGCCGCTGTCGGCTGTCAGCGATAAATCCCCACTTCTCGCAAAGGACGCGAGAAATGGGGCACCCAGAGCGTCCCACGACGCGCCCTTTCCGATTGCCGTCGAAGAACCGGCGCTGTGCCCTCGTTTCTCGGCGCGCATGATTCGCGGGACTTGCATCAAGCCATCTCCAGAAAAGATTGCGCACCGGCTGCAACTGCTTGATCAGCGGCCGATCTCAAATGCCGTTGACGCCACCAACTACGTGCTCTGGGAGATCGGCAAGCCCACGCACGTCTTCGACGCGGATCTACTCGAAGGTGGCCAGATCATGGTGCGCAAAGCGCGTCAGGGCGAGACGCTGAAGACTCTTGACGGCGTCGAGCGCAAGCTCACCATCGACGATCTCGTTGTCTGCGACGCGAAAAAGCCCGTCGGCCTTGCCGGAACCATGGGCGGCTACGACACCATGATTACCGACAAGACGCGCAACATCGTGATCGAGTCCGCGTGGTGGGATCCCGCAATTGTGCGCCAGATGTCGCGCCGCCACGGCCTGCACACCGACGCCTCGCACCGCTTCGAGCGCGGCGCCGATTTCGAATCCACGGTGCTCTCCTGCGACCTGGTCGCCAAAATGATTCTCGACTCCGGAGGCGGAGAACTGGTCGGCGATGTCGTGGACGTGGTCTCGAAGAAAATGGACCAGGCTCCGGTGCTGCTGCGCGTTTCCGAAGTTCGCCGCATTCTTGGCGGCAATCTCGAGGCAGGGGAAATTTTCCGCCTGCTCAAGCGCCTGGGATTCGCGCTCATCCCCGAAGGGCAAAGCGATGCCCAGTTCGGCGTCCACATTCCCAGCTGGCGCCTCGATGTTGAACGCGAAATCGACATCATCGAAGAAATCGCGCGCCTGCACGGCTACGACAAATTTGCGAATACCCTGCCCGCCTACAGCGGCGCGGTCGTGGAGTTGCCGCATGTGGCCATGGACGCGGCCTTGCGCAAGCGCGCGCTGGCTCTGGGTTATAACGAGGCGCTCTCGCTCACTTTCATTTCGCACGAAGATGCGGAAAAGTTCTCGTCGCTGGCGCCGGACTCACCGAACACCGGCCGCGTGCTCGAACTGGAGAATCCGCTTAGCGAAGAAGCTTCCGTCATGCGCACTTCGCTGGCTCCGGGCATGCTCAACATGCTGGCGTGGAATCTGAACCGCGATATTACCGACGCCCGGTTGTTCGAGATGGGCAGCGTGTACGCCATGGCGGGCTCCGAACGCGTCGAGCCGAAACGGCTCTGCCTGGGCGCGACTATGGCAGCTTTGCGCGCGTCTCTTTCTGCAGCCGCCACGCTCGACGTCAGCAAGGGTGAGCATGCGGCTGCAGCCGAAGCTTTCCGCGCGTTCAAAGGCGACGTCGAAAATCTTCTCGAGCCCCTCGCCGGTGACATCGCCTACGACCGGCAGACCGCCGAGTATTTCCATCCCGGACGCTCCGCCCGGGCCTGCCTCAATGGCGCGCCCGTGGCCCAGTTTGGCCAGATCCATCCCGAGATCGCGGCCGCCCGCAAGTTGCGTCAGGAAGTCTTTCTCGCCGACTTTGATCTGGGGCAGTTGTACAAGATCGGCCTGCGCCCGATCCGCTTCTCGCCGCTCGGGAAGTATCCTGCGGTCGAGCGCGATTTTTCCTTCGTCTTCGCCGACGACATCGCCTTCCAGCAGATGCAGCAGGCGGTGCAGGGTGCGTCCATAAGCGAGTTGCAGGAATTTCGGCCGGTCGAAATTTTCCGCGGCGGTTCGATTGCCGCCGGAAAATATTCGGTCTTGCTGCGAGCAAAATTCCAGTCGAAAGATCGCACCCTGCGCGAAGAAGAACTTGCCGACTGGTCCAGCAAGATCGTTGCAACGCTGACCGCCCTGGGCGGCTTGCAAAGAGCTTAGAGTCAAAGCCCCCACCCTCTCGCCAGAACCGCGAGAAGGGTGGGGCACCCTCGAGATTTTCAAGGCTGCTCCCACCTTGTATATTCTGGCTCTGCGGGCAGGCGGGAGCTTTTCTCAGCCCGCTCTCATCTTTCCCGAGTTTGTCCTCTAAATCTTCCTGGCCTCAGAGTTTTCGGTATCCTGCCGATAAGCAAGGTGTGGGAAACTTTTCAGGACAAGGCACCGCGCGTGCTCCCGTCTGCGATATCCGGCCGATGCGCTATGTCGCGCGCCAGCCCATCTTCGACCGCGAAGAAAAGGTCTTCGGCTACGAGCTGCTGTTTCGCGATGGCCTGCAGAATGCCTTTCACGGCGATACCGACGAAGCTTCGCGCGCCACCCTCGACCGCTCGCTGCTCATGGGACTGGAAGTGTTATGCGATGGCCGCCGTGCCTTCGTCAACTGCACTCGCGACACTCTCATCAAGGGGTTGGTCACGCTTCTGCCTTCCACGACCACCGTCGTCGAAATTCTTGAAACCGTTCCGCCCGATCCCGACGTTTTCACCGCATGCCGCAGCCTGAAAGAAGCCGGATACCTGATCGCTCTTGACGACTATGTTGCGGGAGATCCGAGGGAACCGCTGGCCGATCTTGCCGACATCATCAAAGTCGAAATGCAGTTGACGACTGAACCGGAGCGGGTCGCATTGCTGAAGCAGTTTGGCCCCTGGCGTTGCCGGATGCTGGCCGAAAAAATCGAGACCCATGCCGACTTCGTCCGCGCCCGGGATCAGGGCTTCGTCTATTTTCAGGGATACTTTTTCCGGCGTCCCGAGCTGCTCAGCACTCGCGATATGCCGGCCAATCGCCTCAACTATCTGCGCATGCTGCAGGAGGTTTCACGTCCCGATCTCGATATCCCGGGACTGGAGAAGCTCATCAAGTCGGAAGCCTCGGTCTGCTACCGCCTTCTGCGATATCTGAATTCCGCCATCTTCGGATTTCACAGCGAAATTCATTCGGTGCGCCACGCGCTATCCATTCTCGGCGAACGTGACTTGCGGCGCTGGGTGCGGCTGGTGGCCGCCGTCGGCGCTGGCCAGGAGCGCACCAGCGATCTGGTCCTCTCCGCACTGGTCCGCGGCCGCTTCGCCGAATTGCTGGCTCCCCACGTTTCCCATGGACAATCCGACCTGTTCCTGATGGGTTTGTTGTCGCTGATTGATGCCATGCTCGAAATGTCGATGTCCGACGTACTGGAGAAAATCCCGCTCGATCATCCCACCAAGGCCGTTCTGCTCGGGCAGCCTAGCGCCCTGCGTCCTGTCTTTCAGTTGATGCTCGCCCATGAGAGCGGAGAATGGGAAGCGGCCGCGAACCTCTGCGCCAGTCTCCAACTCAACACCGAGGACGTTGCCGGCTTCTATTGGCAGGCGCAGGAGTGGGCCCGCAAGCTCTCCCTCGAGCAATAGCTTCTCTCCTTAAAAATTCTCATGACCCATTTCCGCCGGGATTGCATCAAAATGTTTCGCCGTAATCGATGAGCCATGACCACCTGTGCAAAATCCGGATGAATAGGGGCTTGCACTGTAACGCGGGGGCTAGTACCATAAAGTTGTTCTCATTTAGGCCACGTTCCCGCGATGGCCTTCCGCGCCAGCCGATCCGAGGCGGCGCCGTACGGATCCGATAAGCAAATCGATACTACGGTAGAGATCAAGGTTTCATTCGCGAATAGCGGTTCGTTTCAGACTTGGGGTTCGTTTCATCGTGTGCTTCCGCTGCAATCTGCAAATGCGTCGATGCAAATGAGTGCGTCGGGCGGAGCTTCGCTCCTATAGGGGATCTGCGGCAATACCGGGCTTCAGCATTCTGTAAAAACTTTGCAACTCGTGAGAACCAATTTGAGAGGACTATGAACGCAGGACCAGGAAAGAACTCCGGAGGCGGAGGCAGAAGACGGCGCAGGGGTCGGCGCCAGCACAGTCAGCGCGGTCAGCGGCCCGGCCCGGCTCTGAGCCGGGAGAATAAAGACGGCATTTACACCGCGCCCATGGATCACAGCTACCGCGCCGCGTTGGCCGGGGGAAATAACAACGGCCACAAAGGCGGACGCCAGCGCCCCGGATTCTCCACGCAGTATCCCCAGCCCGAGCCCGAGCCTCTGCCGGCCAACGGAGACAGCAGCTCGCGTATCTTTGCCTTTATCGAAGATCTTTTCTTCATGGCCAAGATTCAGGAGACGGCGCGCAAGCTCAATGTGAAAGTCGAGTTCGTGAAGACCGACAAGGACATGGCCGACAAGATGCAGCAGAACGGCGAAGAAAAGCCCTCGCTCATCATCTTCGATCTAAACAATAACAGTGTGAAGCCGTTGACTCTCATCCCCAAGCTGAAGAGCAAGCTGAAGAAGGGAACTTCGATCATCGGGTTCCTGTCGCACGTGCAGGGCGATCTGAAGCAGAAGGCGCACGAGGTGGGATGCGACATGGTGCTGCCACGCTCGGCGTTCTCCCAGAATCTTCCGCAGTTATTGCGCCGGCACGGCGCCCCGGAAGACGCGGAACCTGCAGTCCAGTAGTTCTAGGGGTCTCTCAACGTGGGCAGAGAACTTGTGGGCGGACACTATTGTCCGCCGCTTTTGACCTTTGTCTGAGCTTTGCTTCCAGAACCTCGTAATCCCGCCGTCCCGATATCGCATCCGTATCCTGCCCCTTGTCACCGTGAGGCACCGTCCTTCGGCCCGCAAAAAGCGCGGACCTCAGGATGACAATGCGAAAATAGTGGTGAAGGATGTTGACGTCTTCCGCGCTTCTACCCCGGAGGCCAGCTCAGGGCCCGGCCGCCGAGCAAGTGCACATGCAGGTGGAACACTGACTGCCCGGCGCCCGGTCCGACGTTGAGCACGATCCGGTACCCATGTTCAATTTTTCGTTGCCGCGCGATCTCCGCTGCTGCTAAGTGGCAGCGCCCGATAATCTCTGCGTCCTCGGCCTGGGCTTCCTTCAATCCCGCAAAATGTTTTTTGGGAATGATCAATATGTGCGTCGGAGCTTGCGGGTTGATGTCCTCAAAGGCAAATACGTGCTCGTCTTCGTGCACTTTTTTGGCAGGAATCTCGCCGCGCAGGATGCGGCAGAACAGGCAACTGGAATCGTTCATCGCGCTCTCACCTTGGCGAGAACGATAACACTGTGTGATGGAACTTGTCAGCCGCAGCAGTGGCAGGCTGAGCTGTCATCAGTCGAGCCGCACCAGAAACACCGCGCCCTCGGGAGTCTTCGTCTCCGCCGCCAGCTTCTGCGCGCGCCCGTGATTATCATCGAGCACTCGCACGCGGATCCACCAATCGCCCGTCGGGCTGGCAAAGCGCAGCACCTTCGCGGTGCGATATCGCCGCGTGAGGTGATCGGCCAGCTTAGTGGCCGCGCCCTCGTCCGGAAAGCCGCCAATCTGCACCGCCCATTTCCCGGGGGCTCCCGGCTGCGCCGAAGACTGCATCAACTCGACCTTGACCTCCGCCACGCCCGGCTTCCATACGTCGACTTTTTGCGCCGCGGCCAGCGACAGATCCACTACGCGTCCAGGGATGAACGGCCCGCGGTCTGTGATGCGCACGAGCGCCGCCGATCCCGTTTTCACATTGGTGACCCGCACAATCGATCCCAGCGGATAGGTGCGATGCGCCGCAGTCATTGCGTGCATGTTATACACCTCGCCATTCGATCCGCGCCGGTTGTGATACGGAGGCCCGTACCAGCTCGCCAGCCCAAACTCTGTATCGATCGGCCGCGCGTCGGCGGAAATTGTGGGCTCGGCCAGATCCCCTTCCGGTGTTCCTTTTTCACGGGGAAGATTCGCTGCGGGCTTCTCGGGAGCGTTCTCGGTTTCCGCCGGCGGCGGAGGCGGCGGTACCTGCACGTGCGCCGTTTTTGGATGGCCGCATGAACTCAGCAGCATCGTTATCAAAAAGACGATGAAGAGCATAGGGACGCCCACAGCAGGCCGGCGCTTCCGCACGCAGCACAATTCACTCGGGAAACTCACTTCGGCGGCTGGTGTTTTTCCATGTAGTCGGCAAATTCCGTAAGCTTCTGCGAAGCTGTGCGCAGCGCCTTGGTCGAGTGCGTACGCACTGCCGGCACCACCTCGTCGTTCAGATACTTGATGAACTCCGGGATTTCTTTTTCCAGGCGCTCAGCCGTGTCGCCGACCGCTTTGCTCACTCGGGCCGAGGCGTCCTCGACCTTACGGTTGAAGTCGTTCATGGAATTCCTCACCATGGCGTGCGAAGATCCACGCCATCCGGCGGATGCCGGGCTCCGACATTATTTCGTGCCGCCGCTTCGTGGTCAATGACCGATTCTGACACGGTGGTGCTACGGTCTGGCTTGGCCTGCTGCGATAGAATTGCGTTCTTCGCGATGAACTCTCGGGCAGGCGCATGCAAGGATAACGACAACGAAAACGCGGCGCCCTTCCGCGCCCGCCTGCTGGCCTGGTACGACTCCCACGCCCGCGATCTTCCCTGGCGCAAGAGCCGCGATCCTTATCGTGTCTGGCTTTCGGAAATCATGCTACAGCAGACGCGCGTCGCCGCTGTCATCAGCCACTATCGCGAATTTCTGCGCCGCTTCCCGACAGTCGAAAGGCTGGCAGCCGCCCGCGAATCCTCGGTCCTCGCCGCCTGGAGCGGCCTGGGGTACTACCGCCGCGCCCGCATGCTGCACGCCGCCGCCAAGTGCATCGCCGGCGAACTTCACGGAGAATTTCCCCGCACCGCGGACGGACTGAAACAGCTTCCTGGCATTGGACGCTATACCGCCGCAGCCGTGGCCAGCATCGCGTTCGGTGAGCCGGTCGCCGTTGTCGATGGCAACGTCGAGCGCGCTCTCAGTCGTTTCTTCGCGAGCGATCTTTCGCAGCAAAAAATCTGGCAGTCCGCCGAAACCCTGCTTGATCGCTCCCGTCCCGGAGATTTCAATCAGGCCATGATGGAACTAGGCGCGACGGTCTGCACGCCGCGCACGCCTTCCTGCCTGACCTGTCCTGTGATGGATCTGTGCGCCACTCGCGGCGAGCGCCCGCCCGGGCCTAAGCCGGCTCCCCAGAAGAAACGCGAAATTCATTTCGCTCTCGCCCGCCGCAACGGCTCGGTCTTTCTGACCAGGCGATCGCACGATGCCCGACTCATGGCTTCCATGTGGGAGTTGCCCGAAATCTCCGCGAGCCGAGTCCGCGCACAAAAGCCGAGCACTGCCCGCAATCAGTCGCCGAAAGAAAAGTCGACCCCACCCCTGTTCACGCTCCGCCACTCCATCACCGTCACGGATTACACCGTGCAGGTCTGGCATTCCGCATCTCTCAGTGCCCCCGGTGAATGGATTCCTTTGCGCCGTCTGCCGAAGATCGCGCTCACCGGTCTTGCTCGTAAAATTCTGCGCCGGGCCGAAATCCTTTCCTGAGGCCGCGCTCCCCGCACAAAATTCCATTTCAAAGCGGAATGACAAACTTACGTTCCCGCCTGCTTCTTTGATTCTTCTCGGCAACTGGCGTCATCTAAAATTCAGGAAGCGAATTTAGTGCGCGTCAGCCCCAGTCGATCCACATGCGGAGAAGGGAAACATGACAGCTCTTGCTACCGGCACCACGGCCCCCGAATTTGATCTTCATACGCTAGACGGCAAGCGCTTTTCCTTGCGCGAAGAACTTGTGCGCGGACCCGTTGTCCTCGCCTTCTTTAAGGTTTCCTGCCCCACCTGCCAGTATGCGCTTCCTTTCCTGGAGCGACTTCATAAGACCTACGGTGACAAGGGAGTGAGACTGGTCGGTGTCTCGCAAAACGATGCCAAAGAGACCGCGGCCTTCAACCGGCAATTCGGTGTGACGTTCCCCGTCCTGCTCGACGACATCAACCGCTATCCCGTTTCCAACGCCTACGGCCTGACCAACGTCCCCAGCATTTTCTGGATCGCGCAGGATGGCGAAATCGAAGTCACGAGCGTGGGATGGGTGAAGGCTGACTTCGAAGAGATCAACCGCAAGATGGCCGAGACGGGAAAAGCCGTGCCCGCCGCGATTTTCAAGCCCGGCGACGATGTCCGCGATTTTCGCGCGGGTTGAGGAGCCAAAAACTAGGCGCCGGGTCCGGCGCCACAACCAGGCATCACTATCAAACAAGACTAGCCCGGCGGCACGCTCCTGGCGTGCTTCCGGACAGGTCCTGCCGTGTGCCGGCTCCCACGGTCTGATGCACTCTCGTGCTTCCGATTGTCCAACTTCCGCCGCTTTCGCTTTGCGCTATTCCTTTACAATTCTTACAGACTTCAAAAAACGATAGTTTTCCGGCGAATGCCGCTTCGTTCGGGGAGAAACCAATCTATGCAGGGAAAGCCACGGATGGCCCCGACCAGGGCCGTCCTGACCAGGGTTGCGCTGACCAGACTTGTCACGACAAGGGGTGTCTTAGCGACCATCTCGGCCGCTCTCGTGCTGTGTCTGAGCCTGCTCGTGTGGGCGGAGGGCGCGGCGGGAGGCTCCAAGACCCCATCTGTGCACCTGCCCGGTCCCGCGTTCAGCGCACTTGAATCCATCACGCCCGATCACATTCGCTGGCATGTGCGTTATCTGGCTCACGATCTGCTCGAAGGCCGCGGCACCGGCCAGCGTGGCGGAGATATCGCCGCCGAATACATTGCTACCCAGTTCGCCGAATACGGACTGAAGCCCGCGGGCGATCACGGCACTTACATGCAAAAAGTTCCGCTGGTCGGAATCACGACGCTGCCGGAAACCACCTTTTCTCTGGTGCCCAAGCGCGGCGAGACCATGAATCTCAAGCCGCTCGACGAATACGTTGCGTACGATCTCAGCCAGCAGCCGCAATCGGACGTCGATGCCGATATCGTTTTCGTCGGCTATGGGATCTCGGCTCCCGAGTACAACTGGGACGATTACAAGGGCGCCGACGTTCGCGGCAAAGTTCTGCTCATGCTGGTGAATGAGCCGCCCTCCGACGATCCCAAATTTTTCAAAGGCAAGGTCCTGACGTACTACGGCCGCTGGACTTACAAATACGAAGAGGCCGCGCGCAGAGGCGCAATCGGCGTGCTTCTGGTTCACCAGGCCGAGATGGCCAGCTATCCCTGGGAAGTGGTGCGCAATTCGAACTCCGGCGAAAAGGCTTCGCTGAAACTCGACGGCCCCGCGCTCAAGGTCGCTTCCTGGATTCATTACGACGTTGCCACTCACCTCGCTGCTGCGTCCGGCATGAATCTCGAGAAGATGATCGCCTCCGCGCAATCGCGTGACTTTCATCCTGTGAACCTCGCCGCTCACCTCAAGGCCCACATGGTCAGCAAGATCCGCAACTTCGAATCCAACAATGTGCTTGCGATTCTTCCCGGTTCCGATCGTCGCGTTGCCGACGAAGCTGTAGTCTACACCGCACACTACGATCACTTCGGCATCCGTCCCGATATGCCCGGCGACAATATCTTCAATGGCGCGCAAGACAACGCTACCGGATGCGGCATTCTTCTCGAACTGGCTCGCGCCTTCGGATCGGCTGCGGAGCGACCGCGCCGCTCGATTCTGTTTGCCTCCGTCACTGCCGAAGAGCAAGGCCTGCTCGGTTCGGAATATCTGGGGAAACATCCGCCGATTCCCGCGGGAAAAATCACGCTCGATTTGAATTATGACGATGTGAAGCCCTTGGGAGCGCCCGAAGAAGTCGAAGTCTCCGGCGCCGAGCGCACAACTTTTTATCCGGACGTGGAAGCGACCGCGAAGGAGTTCCGTCTCGCCATTCGTCCCGATGCCCGCCCTGAGGCTGGTCATTTTTACCGCTCCGATCATTTCAGCATGGCGCGGGTCGGCGTTCCTTCGTTCTCCATCAATGAGGGCATGAAGTTCAAAGGGCATCCAGAATCGTGGGGCATCGAGCAGGAGCGGGAATACGTCGAGAAGCATTATCACCAGCCGAGCGACGAATACCACCCCGAGATGGATTTTGTCGGCGACTCGGCGATGGCCCGCTTCGGCTTCGCCCTGGGATGGGAAGCCGCCAGCCTGCCCAAGCTCATCGGCTGGCAAAAGGGCGACGAGTTTGAGGGCGCGCGGATCAAGAGCCTCCGGCTCCCCGCATTCTGAAAGCCATTGGTATCCAGCCTGCAAACACAAGTACGGATGCGGCGATTGCCGTTGCGCCTCCAAGGAACCACAGGAGCGCAACCTTGAAGCTCACGGCGGCGCGGTGTTTGTGTTGGCCCATTGTCAATGAGTGCGATGGCGATGTTTCGCCACCTGTGACTCGGTGCCTCGTAAGAACGCCTCTGCACGTTGGATAACCGCGTCGCGCAGTTCGGGCGTGACGGATACCGACCCGTTGGGGTCAATGCCATCAATTCGCACGAAAATGCGCAGTTCGGGCATTTGCAGGTGTGCGTGTCGTTGGAAGATGGCACAGATTTTCAGATAGCCTTCGTAGGGGTCTAGCGTGCGTTCCACGATTCGCTTCATCAAATGCTTCGCAGCGGTCATCGCATCTGCTCTTTGCTGCGCGAATCGTTTCGTGCGACTGTGTATCTGCATTGCCATTGACCGTGGATCATTGGCCTCAGTAGCGTGGCCGCTCGCAACGAGCCATTCTAACGGATGGTTTAGGAAACCAGACCATTTCACGCTTTGAGCCGCAAAGCGGATTTTGCTTTGTAATGATGCGATTAGGCTCAAAACCTGGCTGAAGGTGATGGAGTTGAGCGGGAGCTTTAGCTCTTGCTAGGAACTCTTCAGTTTCTTTGACTTTTCCTCTACGCCGCGCGCCAGCTTTTCCTTGTGCGCGTGAAGCTTTTTCGCTACTCCCTCATCTGCAAGGCCGATCATCTGCGCTGCCAAAATTCCAGCGTTGGTTGCGCCTGGCTTGCCGATTGCGACCGTCGCCACGGGAATTCCCGCGGGCATTTGCACCGTCGCCAGCAGCGAATCCATTCCCTGCAGCGAAGTCGAAGGAATCGGGACGCCGATCACCGGGAGCGTGGTGTGCGCTGCGATGACGCCGGCCAGATGCGCGGCACCGCCAGCCCCGGCGATGATCACGCGAATACCGCGCGCCGCAGCTTTGCGCGCGAAGTCGGCAGTGCGGTCGGGCGAGCGGTGCGCCGAAGTCACATCCATCTCGTAAGCGATCCCGAATTCGTCGAGCGCCTTGCCGGCCTCGCGCATGATCTCCAGGTCCGAATCACTCCCCATCACAATCGAAACCAGCGGCTTGCTCATTGATCCCCTCAAAGTAGATTTATTGTCCAGGACTTCCCAGAGCGCGAGTTGTGCCGCGCCTAGGAGCCGCGGAAAAACTCATTTTGGCAGCAGAAAGCTAACCTCAGGCGCTAAAGCGCGGCCAATTTTAAAGGGCTTAGCGGCACGACTGAAGTCGTGCCCTTCCCAACCTATTCGAGGCAGAGTTTTTCAGCATCCTGGTAGGGATCCTTCAACTGCGGATTGGCTACGCATTCGCGAAGCCAATCCTGCGCTCAGGATGACAAAACGATCACCCTTCTCGCGTACTTTTCAGGAGGGTGGGTAGTATGAGTCACCTCTTCAAAGCGCGTGCAGCAATGTCCTTCCGATAATGCGCGCCTTCGAACGAAATCTTCCCGCAGGCCTCATAGGCACGCGCAACGGCCGTCTGCAAATCCGCAGCCCGCGCCGTCACCCCCAGCACTCTGCCTCCGGCACTGTAATAAGCTCCCTCGCGCTTCGAGGTCCCCGCATGAAACACCTTTACTCCCTCGATCGCGCCGGCCTCCGCGAGCCCATCAATCCTTTTTCCCATCTCAAACGTTCCCGGATACCCTCCCGAGGCTATCACCACGCACACCGACGGATCCTGCGACCACTTGAAATCCCCTTCGCTCACGCGCCCTTCGATCGAAGCCTCAATCGCCTCGATCAAATCGCTCTCCAGCCGCATCAGGATCGGCTGCGTCTCCGGATCGCCGAACCGGCAGTTGAACTCCAGCACCATCGGACCGCGCGCCGTCATCATAAGCCCGCAATACAGCACGCCCTTGAACTCCGTGCCTTCCGCTTTCATTCCCGCGACCACCGGGCGCGCGATGTGGTTCACCAGCCAATCGCGCATGCCCGCATCCACCAGTTCGCTGGTCGAATACGCGCCCATGCCGCCCGTATTCGGCCCGGTGTCACTGTCGCCCACGCGCTTATGATCTTGCGCCGCCACCAGCGGGGCCACGCGCTCGCCGTCACTGAATACGAGAAACGAAAGCTCGTCGCCCTTCAAGCATTCTTCCAGCACCACGCGCGACCCGGCATCGCCCAGCATCCTGCCGCTCAACATTTCGGCCGCCACGCTGGCCGCTTCTTCTTTCGTTTTGGCGATCACGACGCCCTTGCCCGCCGCCAGCCCGTCGGCTTTCACCACCACCGGCGCATGGAAATGTCCGAGCGCCGAACGCACCTGCTCGATCGAATCGCAGATGGCAAACGGGGCTGTCGGGATGTGATGCCGCTGGAGAAATTCCTTGGCGAAACTCTTGCTCGATTCCAACCGCGCCGCTGCCTGCGTGGGACCGAACACCGGCCATTCGCGCCGGTTGAATTCGTCCACCACGCCGAGCGTCAACGGCTGCTCAGGCCCGATCACCGTCAAATCGGGCTGCAGACGCATGGCGAGCTCCACAATCGAA
This sequence comes from uncultured Acidobacteriota bacterium, assembly GCA_963719865.1. GTDB lineage: Bacteria > Acidobacteriota > Terriglobia > Terriglobales > Acidobacteriaceae > Sulfotelmatobacter. The sequence goes on from CAVRDS010000074.1 coordinate 26,499, forward strand.
TTCAGACTTTTCAAATCGACGGGAAGGCATCCAGCCTCGTCCGCGATTCCGCCGTTGCCGGGGGCGCAGTAAAGCGCCGAGATCCGCGGGGACTGACGCAGTTTCCACACCAGCGCGTGCTCCCGCCCGCCTCCACCTAGGACTAGTACTTTCATAAATTTCAGAGCCAATCAGGTTAGGGGTTGAAGACGAATGCTGTCAAACGCCGCCGGAGGTGGAACGATGTCACTCGCGCTGTTTGTGGTGCAGATCAGCTGCGGGCGCTGCGTTTGGGGGATAGGGATCCTTCGACTGCGGTTTTGCTTCGTTGTTCGCGAAGCAAAATCCTCGCTCAGGATGACAAATTTTGGGGGGCCGGCGTTTTTCTCGACCTTTGGTCTCGTCCTCAGCCTCCACTTCAAATACGCCCTCACCAGCGAAATCAAGTCTTCTAGCAACTCCTTCGGCGAGTCCGGCCGCGTTTAGGATGCGCAATATGCAACGGATATGATCCTCGGCGATCCGGCTTCGCATGCAGTGGGCCTCAGGAGAACCTCGCTGATCGCTCACTGCCAGTCGAAGCCTTGTAACATGGCTGTAACCAACTCCGCGTAGGCTCGTTAAATTGCGGCATCCATGGCAGCTCGGTTGACGTTTGGACAGGCAATAGTATTAACTATAGTTAATACTATTCCGTATAGGACAGTTAACCACATAAGCGGGGACAGCGCACTCACCACGAACGAAAGGAAGAGCTCAAACCGGGGTGTGACTGCCGTCACATCCGGCCGTGACAGGGGCTACGGAGTGCCTGCCACTGCCTGCTTACCGTGGGGACATGAAATTGAAATTGAAATTCATTTTCAATAAGGCCGAGGCCCTGGCCCGCTTCGCGCTCCCCGCCCGCCTGCGCCAAACGGGCCGCTGCTGTGCGCTCGTGCTGGCGCTCCTGGCTGCCATCGTGCTTCCCGTGGCGGCGTGCGCCCAGCAACCGATCGCAGAGCAGGCTCCCAGCGTCCCATCCGCAAAGGTTCCGGCCTCCGGCGTCATCGATCCCCCTCCCGCCGACAACAACCCGGAGACCATGCTGCCTCATTTCAAATCCACCCGCTTCTGGCTTTCCGGACAGGCGAATTTCATCTTCCAGACGCATCCTGACTTCCCCGCGCTCTACAGCGGCCCGCACAGCCTGAGCGATCGATATGAAAAGGCCACGTCGCGCGTCCTCACGCTTTACACCGGCTTCCGTCTCAACAACTCGACCGAGTTTCTGGCGGACGTCGAAGAAGCCGGAGGCTCGGCTCTGAGCCTGGGCTTCGGGCTCGCCGGGAACACGGATCTCGACATCGTTCGCAACCCGCTGCTCAGCAAAGCTCCCTATCTCGGCCGCGGCATGATTCACCACGTTTTTGCGCTGAGCCAAGACAAGGTCGAGAACGAGCGCAGTTTCCTCTCGCTGTTCGAGGAGTTGCCCCGCCGGCGTCTCGAAGTGCGCTTCGGCAAATTCAGCATGCCGGATTTCATCGACAACAACTCCGTCGGGTCCGACACTCACTTCCAGTTCATCAACTGGACGACGGACAACAACGGCGTTTGGGATTATGCGGCCGATACGCGCGGCTACACTGTGGGAGCGGTCGCCGACTTCGAAGACCGCAACTGGGGATTCCGCGTCGCTGAAGGCCTGATGCCCGTAGTGGCCAACGGCATCAATCTCGTCTGGAGGCCATGGCAGGCGCACGCCGAGAATTTCGAATACGAACTGCGTCACGGCATAATCCCGGGCAAGTCCGGCGTGATTCGCGCTCTAGCCTATACCAACTACGCCAACATGGGCATCTACCGCGACCAGATCATCAAAGCTGCCGCGGCCGGCACGACCCCTGACATCACCAACCACCCGTGGAACATCACGCGCAAATACGGGTTCGGCATCAATATAGAGCAAAACCTGACCCACTCCCTGACCGCTTTTGCGCGCGCCGGATGGGACGATGGCAGGACCGAATCTTTCGCCTACACCGAGGTTGATCAGACAGTTGCCGTGGGCGTAGGGGCCAACGGCTCCTGGTGGCATCGCAGGCAGGATCGCGCCGGTGTTGCTTTCGTCACGAACGGCATCAAGAAGGATCACCAGAACTATCTCGCCGCCGGAGGTGTGGGCTTCCTGCTCGGCGACGGCCACCTGAACTATGGTCGCGAAAACATTGTAGAGTCCTACTACACCCTGCACTTGTGGCGCGGAATCTATGTTGCGCCCGGCCTCCAGCACATCAATGCTCCCGGCTACAATCGCGACCGCGGACCTGTCCTCGTGCCGTCGTTCCGTCTTCATACAGAGTTCTGAGGTTGTGGTGGGACGGCGTCATTTCGCTCCGCCTACAGCTTTTCCCTGATTTCTTCTTACGATTTGGCATGCGTTAATTTGTAGGGAAAACTACGATCGCAAAGAAGAACGATCAGCAGGGCGCGGTTATTCGACTGTCGGATCCATTTCATGCCGGCTCGTATTCTCATCGCTGACGACAATCCGGCAGTCCGCACCGCGCTTCGACACCTGCTCGAGGGTCTCGATCACCCACAGATCATTGAAGCAAAAGACGGCAGGGAGGCCCTCGCCCTCGCCCTGGAGCAGCATCCCGATGCCGTCGTACTCGATCTCGCCATGCCTGTCATGGACGGCCTTACCGCCGCCCGGGAAATGTCCAAACTCCTTCCCGACCTGCCCATCGTTATGTGCACTATGCATTCGTCGCCGCAACTCGAACTGGAAGTGCAAAAACACGGAGTGCGGACCGTTGTGCCTAAGTCGAATGCCAGCCTGCTTCTTTCGGTGATCCAACAATTCCTGCCGGCTCCTCCGCCTGACATTCCTGCTGCCTCCTCGGACCCTTCCTCCCCCGAGCCCACTCCGATCAGCCTGCCTCCCAATCCCACGTTTCTGCCTGCGGGAGCCGGTTCCACTGAAAATTCGTCGCCCGCCGATCCCGCACCAAAGGGCTCCCGCCGCGCCAGCTAACCGTTTGCTGATAAATTCGAGTCGAAGTGTAAGGTGGTCCAGGCCGCTCCTTTTCTTTTTCAGGGCGCGTCATCCGCCAATCACGGCTCGAAATCAGTTAACTATAGTTTATGTTCTGTTATATACTTGCGCTAACTAGTCCGGGTCTTGCTCGTTGTCCGAATGACCGACTCCACCACCACTCCGAAGCTTCGCCAGCAACCTCCCAACATTCCCAGCCCTACGGTCACGGTTCCCGACGATGTCGTCATTACCCACGAAGACATCGACCGCGCGCATGACCGCGAGCGGGTATGGGAAACTCGCGCCCAGCGCGGCCTCTGGTCGCGCACCCGCCTGCTCTGGCTTCTGATCGGTCCAGGCATCCTCGTCATGCTGGGGGAAAACGATGGGCCCAGCATGCTTTCCTATGCCGCTACCGGAGCCCGCTTCGGCATCGGTTTCTTCCTTCCCTTCGTGGTCCTCACCTTCGTCATGGCCTGCGTGGTGCAGGAGATGACCGTCCGCCTCGGCGCCGCTACGCACCGCGGCCACGCTGAACTCATCTTTGACCGCTTCGGCCCATTCTGGGGATGGTTCTCGATGGTCGACCTGATGGTCGGAAACTTCCTCACGCTGGTCACGGAATTTATCGCCATCCGCGCCGGCCTGGGATTTTTCGGCGTTCCGCCTTTCATCTCGGTTCTCGCCGCGTGGTTGGTGCTCTTTGCCGCCTTGATGGCTCACCGTTACTGGACCTGGGAGCGCGTAACCCTGCTCGCCGCCATGTTCAATCTGATTTTTATTCCGGTGGCGTTGTTGAGCCATCCGCACTGGCACGCGATCGGCAGCGCGTTTTTTAGCTGGAAACCGCTTCCCGGCGGGCTGACGCAAGAAACCGTGCTCATCCTGCTCGCCGATATCGGCGCCACGGTCACGCCCTGGATGCTTTTCTTTCAGCAAAGCGCCATTGCCGACAAGGGCCTGACCACCGACGACATTCGCTTCGGACGCACCGACACGGTGGTGGGCGGGGCACTGGCGGCGTTGGCCGCGCTGGCCACGATCGTCGCCACCGCGCCTCTGTTCGCCCATGGCATGACCGCCGGCAACTTCGAAGCGGCGGAGTTTGCCCAGGCCTTGCGCCCGTTTGTGGGGCAGTGGGGATCGGCGCTGTTCGCGCTGGGAATGTTTGAGGCCGGCATGGTCGCCGCGGTCACCATCTCCACTTCGTCCGCTTATGCCTTCGGAGAGGTCGCGCACCGCCCGCACAGCCTGAATCTGCCGTTCCGGCAGGGGAAATCTTTTTATCTCGTGCTGGTTCTCGAAGCGGCGGCGGCCGCCGCCCTCGTTCTCATCCCGGGGATTCCGCTGGTGTACATCGTGCTGGTGGTGAATGTGATTGCGGTTCTGGCCATGCCGCCGGCGCTGTTGTTTCTCTACATGCTGGTCAACGACCGTGAAATCATGGGCGATCTGGTCAGCCCGCTTTGGGCCAACGTTCTGGCTCTAGGAGTGGTGATCGTGCTCGTCGCCGCGGGATTGTTGTTCGGCGTGAGCGTAGTCGCGCCGCACGCCTTAGCGCTGATTGGAGGCCCGTAGATGGTGATATCGCGGCAGCGGCTAAAGCCGCATTTAGTTTGCCGCGTTTACGGCATCGCTGAAGCCACGCCCTTGCCGGAGGCGTGGCTCCCCATGTCTCGCAAAAGCGGCGAGACATGGGGCACCCCGCTTGTGTTTTTCCGCAAACTCTAAAGCGATGCCCTGATACGAATCGTTGGTTTCTTGGTCTCGACCGGCGACCGGGACGTTTACATCTGGCCTGCACTATCCGAGAGGAGGCATCAATGGAATCTCGACTCAATCCCGACGAATCCTCCAGCGCAAATCTCTCTGTCGTCGCTTCGCTTGAGCCCGATCAGCTGATTTCCGCCAAGGAAAAACATCACTGCCCGCGCCGTCAACTGACGCAAACCGAAATGCTTCTGTTCTGGGCGCTCCGGTTCTATCTGGTGTTCATGTTCGGCGTCGTGATCTACCAGATCTGGACCGGCGCCCGCTAGCGTTCAAGCGCGTGATGCCGACTGCGGGCACGAGGTCCCTTCGGCTGCGCTCAGGCTAGGCTCTTCGACTGCTCCGTGACTTTTGCTTCGCTCGGTCACGGCTTCGCTCAGGATGACAATGGATTGGCGATTGGTAAGGGGTCGGCGATTAGTAATGGGAGGGAAGATGCGTGTTCTTGCGGTCTTTCTTGATCATCTTCTTTTGCGCTTTCTTCTGCGCCTTCATGTACTTTTTCGTCGCCTTCTGCTGTTTCTTGTTGGCCTTGCGCGCCGCGCGGGCATTGGACTTGGCGCTGGACGCCGCGACCGCCATGTTTGGCATCAGGAAGCCGAAACTCAGAACAGCGAGAACGAGGATCGCACCAATTCGTTTCATAGATTTTCTGTGGAATCTTCCTCATTCTACAACAGGCTGGAATTCGTTTTGCCGTTACGGAAGTAAGCGGTAGTGAGTCAAGCTTGAGCTTCGTCGGGCTATAGGCCCCCGAGATCCTCCGCTGCGCCTGAAATGCGGCTCCGCTCAGATGTAATGAAGACAAAAGGCGTGCCTCCAAGGGTAGAGTACGTGCTCGAAGCACAAGCCCTGAAGGAGGCACGAGATGATCCACGTTGGCGTAGATCTTCACCAGAGATTCTGTTACATGACGGCGCTGGACGCAAGAGGCAAAATGATGCAGGCGGGGCCGGTGACGAATGAGAAGCTGGCGCTGCGGCGGTATTTTCGGCAGTTTCGCGGCAAGGAAGTGCAGGTGGCGGTGGAGGCGTGCGGCTTCTGGCCGGCGTTTCGGGAGGTGGTGGAACCGGAAGTGCAGCGGTTGGTGCTGGTGCATCCGCAGCGGGTGAAGGCGATTGCGTCGGCGAAGTTGAAGAACGACCGGGTGGATTCGGCGACGCTGGCGCATTTGCTGCGTTGCGATCTGCTGCCGGAGTCGTGGAAGGCGGACCGGGAGACGCAGGCGCGGCGGCAGCAGGTGCGGTTGCGGGCCACGCTGGTGCGGCAGCGCACGCGACTGAAGAACCAGGTGCATGCGGTGCTGCATCAGCAGGGGCTGCATTCTCCGGTGACGGATTTATTTGGCAAGCGGGGACGGCAGTGGTTGGCGGGGCTGAAGCTGCCGGCGGCGGCGCGGGAATCGGTGAACGTGTGTCTGCGGTTGTTGGATGGCTACAGCGAAGAAATTCAAAAGCAAAACCTCCAAATAAGTGAAAAAGCAAACCACGACGAGCAGGCGCAGTGGCTGATGACGATTCCCGGGATTGGCGAATGTTCGGCGATGATGCTGCTGGCCGAGATCGGAGACCTGGGACGATTTCACGACAAGGAAGCGCTGTGCAGTTACGCCGGGCTGGTGCCGCGGGTACGAGAGTCGGCGGGCAAAGCGGCGCGCGCCGGGATCACGCGGCAGGGCTCACCGTGGATGCGCTGGATCATGGTGGAAGCGGCGCAGGTGGCCACGCGTTGTTCTCCGGCGGCGAAGCGTTACTATGATCGGTTGTTGCGCAAGAAACATAAACACGTGGCCCGGGTGGCGCTGGCGCGAAAGTTGCTGATTGCCGTCTATGCTCTGTTGCACGACGGCGTGGTGTTTGAAGAAGAAAAGTTTGCGGCGGTCTAAGGGGAATCCGTCAGCTCGAAGTCATCCTTGCTCTTCGAGAGCGACGCTCAGATGGAGCGGCGGAGTCCGGACATACCTTATGCGCCTCGAGCGCGAATAGAAGCCTGTCCGCATCGCCGCAAAAATACCTATGGACAGGTATGCCCGTTTTCATAGAAGGATGACGCCCTCCAGAATCAAACTGCATCACTACCACAGCCCCCCTTACGCGATTCCCTCTGAACGCATTACACTAATGGGTTGCGATCCGCGCAGTCCTGCGCCGCCTGTGCGCGGATTTACCCTTCCTAAGGATGGTCATCATGTCTGTGAATAGTTTCAACAGCCGCTCTACCCTTAAAGTTGGCAGCAAAGAATACGAAATTTATCGCCTCGACGCGCTCGACAAAGCGGGAATCTCGACGAAGCATCTTCCTTTCTCGCTGCGCATTTTGCTGGAAAACCTGCTGCGCACCGAGGATGGCCGCAACGTGACGAAGGAAGAAGTGCGCGCCCTTGCCAAGTGGAACAGCAAATCCAAGCCCGACAAGGAAATCGCCTTCACGCCCAGCCGCGTGCTGCTGCAGGATTTCACCGGCGTGCCGTGCGTGGTCGATCTCGCCGCCATGCGCGACGCCATGAAACATCTGGGCGGCGATCCGGGGCTGATCAATCCTTTGCAGCCGGTGGAATTAGTGATCGACCACTCGGTGCAGGTGGACGAATTCGGAACCGCGAACGCTCTCGACATGAACGCGCTGCTCGAATTTCAGCGCAACAAAGAGCGTTACTCGTTCCTCCGCTGGGGACAAACCGGACTCCGCAATCTCGCCATCGTTCCCCCTGACACCGGCATCGTTCATCAGGTCAATCTCGAATACCTCGCGCGCGTGGTCTTCGTGCACGAGTCCCCCGGCAAGCGCGTCGCCTATCCCGACACCCTGGTAGGTACCGACAGTCACACGACCATGATTAACGGTCTGGGGGTTTTGGGATGGGGGGTGGGAGGGATTGAGGCCGAGGCTGCGATGTTGGGGCAGCCGGTCTCGATGCTGATTCCGCTGGTGGTGGGAGTGAAACTGACCGGACGTTTGCGCGAGGGCGCGACGGCCACCGACTTCGTGCTGACCGTCACCGAAATGCTGCGCAAGCATGGAGTGGTGGGGAAATTTGTCGAATACTTTGGGCCGGGCTTGCGCGATTTGCCGCTGGCGGATCGCGCGACCATCGCGAATATGTCGCCTGAGTACGGAGCGACGTGCGGAATTTTTCCGATCGACAAAGAGACTTTGAAATATCTGCAGCTGACGGGACGGAGCGCGGAGCAGATTGCCCTCGTCGAGGCGTACAGCCGGGAGCAGGGACTGTTTCATGACGAGAAGACTGCGGAAGCAGAGTACTCGGAATTACTGTCTCTTGATCTCGCGACCGTTGAGCCCTCGCTGGCAGGACCGAAGCGGCCGCAGGATCGGGTGGTGCTGTCGCAGGCGGGAGAATCGTTTCACAAGGCGTTGCCCTCGCTAATCAAGCCGAAAACAGCAGCGAAAACCGCCGCGCCTGCTGCGGCAAACAAGGCGACGAACGGGCGTTGGGAGCAGGAAGGCGGAAGTCCGGCGGCGATAGGCGTTGAGGATCCGAAGGTGCACGAGCATGTTCCGACCTCGGTGAAGGATGCGCTGAAGCATGGCAGCGTCGTGATCGCGGCGATCACGTCGTGCACCAACACTTCGAATCCTTCGGTATTGATTGGAGCCGGGCTGCTGGCGAAGAAAGCGGTCGAAAAAGGTTTGAGCGTACCGCCGTGGGTCAAGACGTCGTTGGCTCCGGGATCGAAAGTGGTGCGTGATTATCTGGAGAAGGCCGGGTTGATGCCATATCTGGAGAAGCTGAAATTCCATCTTGTGGGTTACGGATGCACGACGTGCATCGGGAATTCCGGACCATTGCCCGACGAAGTCTCGAAGGCGATTGACGAGAAAGAATTGGTAGTGGCGTCGGTGCTCTCGGGGAATCGGAACTTTGAAGGGCGGATCAATTCGGAAGTGCGCGCGAACTATCTGATGTCGCCGCCGCTGGTGGTGGCGTTTGCGCTGGCGGGACGGATCGACATCGATCTGCGCAAAGACCCGGTCGGCAGGGGGAAGGACGGGGCTCCGGTGTATCTGGCCGACCTGTGGCCGGCGTCGCGCGAAATCGAAGAAGCGATGCAGCAGTCGATTTCGTCGGAAATGTTTTCGAAGTCGTACGCCGAAGTGTTTCAGGGAGACGAGCGCTGGCGCGGGCTGTCGGTGCCGAAAGGCGAGACGTACACGTGGGAGAAAGACTCGACGTATATCCGGCAGGCTCCGTATTTCGATGAGATGAACGTGAAGCCGTCGCCGATCGAGGAGATCAAGAAGGCGCGTGTGCTGGCAGTTCTTGGCGACAGCGTTACCACCGACCATATTTCCCCGGCGGGATCGATCAAGAAAGACAGTCCGGCGGGAAAGTATCTGCAAGAGCACGGGGTGAAGCCGGCGGACTTTAACTCGTATGGATCGCGGCGCGGCAATCATGAAGTGATGGTGCGAGGAACATTTGCGAACGTGCGGTTGCGGAACAAGCTGGTGACGACCGAGGGCGGGTTCACGCGATATCTGCCGACGGGCGCGGAGATGTCGATTTTCGACGTGTCGGAAAAATATCGCGCTGACGGGACGCCGCTGGTGATTCTTGCGGGAAAAGAATACGGCTCCGGTTCGTCGCGCGATTGGGCGGCGAAAGGGCCGGCGCTGTTGGGCGTGCGCGCGGTGATTGCGGAGAGCTACGAACGCATCCATCGCTCGAACCTGGTGGGCATGGGAATTCTGCCGCTGCAGTTTCCGGCGGGACAGAATGCGGAAACGCTGAAGCTGACGGGCGAGGAAGTGTTCGAGATCAGCGGCATTCGCGATGTGGTGGAACATTTTGCCGCGGGGCGGACGGTGAAAGTCAAGGCTGCGGCGAAGGGCAGGGATCCGGTGGAGTTTGAGGCGCTGGTGCGCATTGATACGCCGCAGGAGGCGCTGTATTACGCGAATGGCGGGATCTTGCAGTATGTGTTGCGGCAGTTGTTGGCCACGAAACCGCAGGCGGTGGGCGTGTAGGTCCGCCCGAGACAACAAGAGTTCTGCCATCCCGACCGGAGCGCTAGCGACGGCGGAGTGGAAGGATCGGCTGCTCGTCTAGCGGCCTAGGTTTCACATGTAGGTCAAAATCCCCGCCTGTCTTCACCAATAACGCTGAGACAAGGGTGTGGTATCCCCTCTTAGAAACATTCCGGAGGCCCCGGGGTTTGATCCTGCAGGATCGGCGAAAATCATAAACGCCGGCGGGGTTGGTTCGTGTGGAGCGGGCACTCCTGCGCGCTTGCCTGCAGCGCCACAGAACCAAGCGGGCAAGAGTGCCCGCTCCACACAATCCAACCGGAGGGTATGCGGTTGCTGTAGCGATGGAAATTGCGGGGAGGGGCTTATGAACATGCGTTCGAAAGCAGTCGTTCTCTGTTCAGCTCTGATGATTTGTTCATGGCAGCTTCCGGTGGCAGAGGCGGGCGAGCCAAAGGCGGTTGCGGCTGGACCGATTCCAACCCAGATTGCATCCGCCAAGAAGGTCTTCATTGCCAATGCCGGTGAAAATCAGCCTTTTAACGAAGTATCGCTGTTCAGCGGGGGATCAGAGCGGGCCTACGACGAATTCTATGCCGGGATGAAAGCGCTGGGGCGAGATGAACTGGCCGGCGCTCCGGCCGATGCGGATTTGTTATTCGAAATCGAGTTCACTTCCCCTAAGGCCGGTCCGGTGCTTTTTGAAGGATCCTTCATTGAAGAAGTTCAGTATGACGCGCAGTTTCGCCTGGCGATTCGCGATCCCAAGACGAACGCTCTTTTGTGGGTGGTGAACCAGCACGTGCAGTGGGCCATTCTGCAGGGTAATCGCGACAAGAATTTTGAAAAGGCGATGGACCGCATGGTCAACGATGTCCAGGGACTGGCGGCTCGATCCGGGGCGGTGAGCAATAGCAAGCCGTGAGATGCGTGCCGCTCGCGGGGAAAACCTGCGGCCCGGTACACCTGGGCCGCCTGGACGGACGAATGCGTCCGTCCCCACACTAGCGGGTGCGTCCGTCCCTCGATGCTTGTTGCATGCGATAAAATAGATGCATTCACATGTCTGACCGCACATTTACTCTTGACGAAGCTCAGACGTTGTTGCCGGTGCTGGAGTCGCTGTTGCGCACGGCGATGAACGCCAAAAAGGTCATGGAAGAAGCGGATGCCGAGCAGCAGGCTCTGCATCACCGGATTTTCCTGAATGGCGGCATGTTCCTCGATATCGTGCCGTTGGCGCGACGGAAGGCGGAGCGCTCCAAGGCCGAGCAGCGGGCTAAGGACGCTCTGGCCGAGATCGATTCGATTGGAGTGCAGGTCAAGGATCTCGATATCGGACTGCTCGATTTCCCCTGTGACGTCGAAGGTCAGATCATCCTGCTGTGCTGGAAGCAGGGAGAAAAATCGATTACCCACTGGCACGGGACCAACGAAGGGTTTGCGGGACGGAAGCCGATTGATGAGCGGATCGCCCGCGGCAAGAAGGTGAACTAGTTTTCCGCGTGGCTCTCGGTTCGCGGCTGGGTTCAACGTTTTGACGCGTTCAAGGTCTATTCCAAAAATCCCCACTCTAACGTCGCACAGAACGCGACGTTAGAATGGGGCACCCTCGTGATCCGCAGCCGCAGCATTGACGGTTTGCAAACCTCTCATTCCACATAATTTCGTGGTTCGCAACATACCCGGAAGTGCAGTGTTTACATGGGAGGAACGTAATGGGGCGCGGAGCCGAATTTTGCGTCAGAATGGCGTTACAAGATTAAGAGTTTTCCATTCTGGCGGGGACGAGACCAGGGAAGGCATTCAAATGAATCGATCCATCATGCGCTGGGCTTTGCTAAGCATTGTTGTGCTCTCATTTTCCGCTGCATCCTTCGGACAAATCGGAGTAGGGATTTCGGTACGCATTGGTCCACCTGCTCTGCCGGTGTATGCGCAGCCAATCTGCCCGGGGCCGGGATACATGTGGACGCCCGGTTATTGGTCCTGGAACGATGATGACGGGTACTACTGGGTGCCGGGCACATGGGTAGTCGCGCCGGTAGGAATGCTGTGGACGCCGGGATACTGGGGCTGGGGCGGCGGACTGTATTTGTGGCATGCAGGATACTGGGGACCGCACATCGGTTTTTATGGCGGCATTAACTATGGATTCGGGTATACGGGTGTTGGATTTGCCGGCGGCGAGTGGCGCGGACGCGAGTTCTTCTATAACCGGTCGGTCACAAACGTCAGCGTCACCAATGTGACGCGCGTCTACAACCGCACGGTGATCGTGAACGAGAACCATATTGCCTTCAACGGCGGGGCGGGTGGAGTGCAGGCGCGGGCGACGGCGCGGGAAGAGGAATATGCTCGCGAGCCACACCAGGCCGCTTTAGCGTCGCAGATGCAGCATGAGCGCGCCGCCAGCCAGAATCGTCAGAACTTCGCTTCAGAAAATCATGGACGCCCCGCGGTTGCGGCAACTGCCCGGCCGGGGGATTTCAGCAGCCATTCCGCGGTGGCGGCGAGATCTGCGGGTGGTGAGTATCACGCGCCGGCGATGTCGCCTCGGGAAGCGCGTGGATCGACTGCGGGAGGAAACCGGGGCGGCTCCAACGAGGGATTCCGGCCATTCACACCGCCCAATTCCAGCAACTCGCGTAACGCAAATTACAACCAGCGGAATGAGGAAAATCGATCGGGGAGTAATCACGCTTACGAGTCGAACCGTGGGGCCGCGCCTCACGAATCGAATCAGGGACGAGGAAATAATTCCAGGCCTACGCCGCCACATGCGTCGAACTCGGCACCGCACAAGCAGAGCGCTCCACCGAAGGAAGAACACCACCGGTGAACTGTGGGTCTGAACTTTACGGAAGAGCGAGGGCCAATGGCCCTCGCGTTCATTTTGCCCGAGGCGTGAAAGCTTTTTTGCAAGCCTGCAGCGGGAGCCCGTTCTAGAGGGGTAGCGGAGTGTGCCGCGGCGATTGGCAGCCGTGGTTCGGGCGAGGGGGGCTTCCGGCCCCGTCGTGTGCGCTTCGCAAATCTTCTCTGCTACAATTTTTGTATCCGAGCGAGTAGAAGAGCCCAGAGCACCTGAGCGGAAGCGCCCAAGGAGTCCCAAGAAACTATGTCCTCGACCAAGTCGCAAATTCGAGCCATCGGCGCCGTGGCCGCGCTGGCAACGTTAGCCTTCGCGATCAGCTGCCGAGGATTTTTCGTGAATCCGACGCTGAACAGCATCGCGATCGGACCGCAAACTCTGAACCTGGCCCCAACGGCGTCCTATCAAATGCAGGCTATCGGAACTTACAGCGATGGCAGCACCGGCGACGTGACCAGCAAGGCATCGTGGACATCTTCCGATGCGACGGTTGCAGCGTTTAGCAGTAGCGTGATCGGCCAGATTACGGCCACCAGCCTCGCCAACATTCCGAATCCGCCCGGCACAACCACTGTCTCTGCCTCAGTCGGGGCCATCAGCAGCACCTCGAGCTCTACGGTGACGGTTTGCCCCGTGGTCAACACGATGACCATTTCAGCCTCGCCGACGACTGTTAGCACCGGACAGTCGATCACATTTACCGCCGAGGCGACCTTCCAGGGAGTCAGTACCCAGGCCAACGTTACGTCGCAAGTGACTTGGAACGTCGGGAGCACTTCCATTCTCACCATTACCGGCGGGACTGGAACTCCAGTGAGTTCAGGATCGACAACGGTCTACGCCAGCCTTTGCGGTGGCAACAGCAACACGATTACCATTACGGTCACGTAATCGACTGATCGAGGGCAATGCGTGCGTGGAGAGAGCTGAACCGGCTTGTCTAGCGACAAATCGGTTTCCAATTACTGCGGCCGCAGAACCTCGTCGACGACCATCTTGTTGCCTTTTTCGGCGGTGATCACCTTGTGGACGGGTGCGTAGCCGGTCAAGGTAATGTCGATGACGTAAGTACCGGGATCCAACATCACATCGACGGGAGAATTCTTCTCCAGCATGTGCTGGTTGACCGCGATCTCGGCTCCTTTAGGCTGGGTGTGAATGACGAGAGTCGCCTGCCCCGCCTGGCCGCCTTTGCCGAACAATTTCGACATCTTACCGACGGTGTGAATGCTGTCCGCATTGCCCAGCGAGCGCAGGCTGGGAGAGAAGTTGAAGGTCTGCCCGAGAACGAACTGGGCATTCATGGTCTCGTCCAGATATCCCGACATGCGAACCAGCACGACGTGCTGGCCTTTGCCGACAGTGATTTGTGCGGGAGTTTTCGCGCCGGCGTCATGGCCATCGATATAAACGCTGGCGCCGGACGGATCGCTCTTCACGACCAACGTTGCCGACAGCTGGGAAAGATGAATGATGGTGGATGCATGGGCTCCGGAGGCAACATCGATGGAGCGCGTATCGGAGGCAAAGCCCGATTTGCTAAGCATGATCGAATGTGATCCGGGCTGAATATTGCTCAACACCACGGGCGTGACCCAGCTCGGGTCTGTCTTACCGTCGAGCTGAATCTGAGCACCCTGAGGAGCCGAATCGATGGTCAACTGACCGGGAATGATGGCCGCTGCGACTGCCTTTTTCTTGTTCGCGGCGCGTGCTCTCGCATGAGCAGAAGGTTGCGCTGTTGAGGCCGCGGGCTCGGTGATCTCGGTCGGCTGATCCTGGGCTTGGGCGGTTGTGTCGGCCGGAACTGGAGCGGCGGCATCAGGCTGAGAAGCGGGCTGCTGCTGTATCGGTTGCGCGGGAGCGGAGGTTGTAGCGGCTGCTGGACGCCTTTCGCCGGGATCTGCATCGCTATTCAAGCTGTGTATGTAGAGCAGCACGCCGAGGCCGATGAGCAAAATGACTGCGATCGCTCCGGCGATGGAGTAGAGCATCAGCTTGGGCGGAACGCCCTTGATCTCTTTGATGGCCTTGCCCGCAACTTCCCGCGGCTGAATTCTGGGCTTTTCGGCAACTTTCTGACGGCTGAACGAATTGGCTGCAACCGCGGCGACGGGCGCAGGCGGAATCTCAACCGGCGGTGGAGGCGGCGGAGCGACATAGACTTCTTTCAGCGGAGGCAGCTCGGAAATCTCTGAAAAACTGGTGCTCGCCGCTGCGGTCGAGGGAGCCGCGGCCATGAGAGGATCGACTGCAAAACTCGGCGCTGCATCAGTCTGGGGTTCGAAGGTTTCGACCCGCGTCTCATCGGCCACCGCGGAAGACATGGATGCCGCAGGTCCGACCGAGTCGGCGGAAGTGTGAGGCAAATCAGGCGGCTCTGAATACGAGGATGTAGTGTTCGCGCCCACTCCCGCGGCCGCGGCTGACACTTTCGGAGGGCTCAATTTCTGAGCCGGCGCAGCAACCGGCGGGCGCGGCTCTGCGGCTGTCGCCGGAGCGGCCGGAGAACTTACGGGCGTGGCTGCGGATGGGGCAGATGCGCCCACAAATTTCGCTTGTACCGCAGCCGTTTTTTCTCTTGCCTTGTCGGAAATAACTGTGCCCTTCGGGGCTTCAGCTTTTTTCGCGGCAGGCTTTGACTCTTTGCACTTTTCCAGGTCGTTGAGCAACTCCCTGCCGTTCTGGTAACGCTGCGCCGGATCCTTCGCCAGGGCCTTCATGATCAGGTCGCTGAGCAGAGGATGCACTTTCGCATTCACGTGACTCGGGGCAACCGGCGTGCTTTCCAGAATGCTTTCTCGCAGCGATTCGGCATCTTCGCGATCGAATGCTTTGCGCTCGGTTACCATCTCGTAAAGCATCGCGCCGAGACTGAACAAATTCGAGCGGCCATCCATGGCTTCGCCGCGAAGCTGTTCGGGCGACATGTAATGCAGGATCGACGAAGGTTCTCCGGCAACGTGCTGCACAAAATTGCCTACGCTGGATACTCCGAAGCTCAAAATCTTGACCGTGCCGTCCCAGCCGCACATGATCTTGGACGGTTCCAGGCTGTAATGGACGATCTGTTGCGAGGCCGCGTGATCAAGGCCACCGGATAACTGGCGCCCGATATCGAGCAGATCCCAGATGGAGAATCCTTCTTTGCGCGCCAGCATGGTGGCAATGCTGTTGCCCTGCACGTATTCCATGGCAGCGCAGAACTGGCCGTCGATTACATCGGCGCTGGAAATCGTGGTCAGGTTAGGACTGCTCAGTACCTTGACCTTTTCAGACTCTTCGAGCATAGCCGCTTCCAGCGCTGCAGCGCTCTCACCGAAGGCGCTCAACTGAACCGCTTTCAGAGCGATGGTTTGCCCGCTCTCGGGGTCGTTGGCTTTATAGACGATCCCCGTGGGCGACTTCGACAACTCACTTAGGATTTCGAAACGGCCGATGTTCGTAGGCATTACGTTCCTGGCTTCCTCCGTTGCATATTCATCGCATCACCGCGACAAACTGGTCTAAGCGCGGAGACTTTCGGAGGCAAAGGTAGGGTTAGGATATCGCTCTCTTTTCGTTGCATCGAGTTACCAAAGTAAGACGGTTGGAGGGGAAATTCGGCGCTTGGCGCCACGGTGCCCGCTCTCGGCTTGCGGCTTTTCAAAGCAAGTTGTCCTTGGGGGCTCAAGAGTGTGCGTGAGAACTGGTGTCGTCCCTACGGGACTCGCGTCAATTTGCCACTTCACCCGGCACTCCCGTGCCGGGCTTTCACATACCGCCGCTACGCGGCTCCATTTGGGTAGGCCCGAGGGGTCGACCTTAAAACTGCGTTACACCGTAACTTCCACAAGGCGTTGGCGGTTGTCATGGTTATGTGTGGGTTCGCATGACAATTGTCATCCGGATGCGATGACGATCTCCACTGGTGAACTGAAGTCAAGGACGACAGGATAGGGAGTGAAGATTGCGGTCGGCGCGGGAGACACGCTTTTGAAACGGCGGCGAAATAACTGCGATGCGGTTGCTGCTCACCGGGTTCTTCGTCTATCCTGTGGGGGCTGGGACTCGCTTAACTCCTGCCCTGTTTTTCTGGAACTCCCTGGAGTACGCCGATGACGTTGACCCGGTTTGTCACCAAGAACGCCTTCCGCAACAAACGCCGCAGCATTCTGACGGTATTGAGCATCGCGCTGTCTCTGCTCCTGCTCTCTTTCATGATGACGCTGTGGCATTCGTTTGCTCTCGATGACGGCAGCGCGGAGTCTGCGCAAAGGCTGGTGGTACGGCATCGCGTATCGCTGACATTCGCCTTGCCCAGCTTTTATCGCGATAAGATTCGCGCCATTCCCGGGGTGGTCGCGGTAGTGCCGGTGTCGTGGTTTCAGGGCGTTTACAAAGATCAAAAGCCGGAGAATTTCTTTCCGCGGTTCGGTACCGATCCCGACGAATTCTTCAAGGTGTACCGAGACATACAGATGCCGGCGGACCAACTTCAGGCATGGCAGCGGGACCGCCAGGGCGTGATCGTCGACGACACTTTAGCCAAGAAATATGGCTGGAAGCTGGGAGACCGGATTTATATCCAAGGCGACATCTATCCGGTGAATCTCGAGTTGTACGTTCGCGGCATCTTCCACTCGACGCCCGACAACAAGTCGGTTTACTTCAACAGCAAGTATGTCGAGGAGGCCGTGCCGTTCTTCAAGGGCCACGCCGGAACCTTCAGCGTTCTGGCCGACTCGCCGTCGGATGTCAGCAAGATCGCTGGCGCGATCGACGACATGTTCCGCAACTCGCCTCAGCCCACGAAGGCGGAGAGCGAAAAGGCGTTCGGGCTGGAATTCGTCGCCATGATGGGCAATGTGAAAGCGTTCATTTTGAGCATCTGCCTGGCGGTCGTTTTCGCCACGCTGCTCGTGTCCGCCAATACCATGGCGATGTCGATTCGCGAGCGCACGCGGGAAGTGGCTGTGCTCAAGACGGTTGGCTTTACCCGGCAAGGCGTGCTGGCGTTGTTCGTGAGTGAAGCGGTGGCCTTGTCGCTGGCGGGAGGCGTCATTGGCGCGAGCCTGGCGAGTTTGATGGTCTACGGATTTTCCCACGCGCCGGAGATGACCTTCTTCCCCTTGCGAATGACGCCGCAGATCTGGATCACCGCGCTACTTATTTCCGGCTTCGTGGGATTCGTGAGCGCAGCATTGCCCTCGTATCATGCATCGCGGGTCAACATAGTGGACGGGCTCCGCCATATCGGCTGACTTTATGACGTTAGGCAGCTTTGTCGTGCGCAATACGTTTCGCAACAAGCGGCGCAGCGTGCTGACCATGATCAGCATCAGCTTCTCGCTGCTGCTGCTGACCATGATGATCTGCATCTGGCGTTCCTTCTATGTGGATCAGGTTGCGCCGGAGGCATCGCGGCGACTGGTTATCCGCGATCGGGTTTCGCTGGCATTCTTCCTGCCCGCATTCTACCGGGACAAGATTCGGAGCGTGCCCGGAGTAACCGCGGTTGCGCCCATCACCTGGTTTGGCGGACGTTACATCGACGATCGGCCCGAGCATTTTTTCGCCCAGCTCGCGACCGATCCGGATGAATACCTGAAGGTGGCCTCGGACAAGATCATCCCGCCGGAGCAATTGAAAGCCTGGCAACAGGATCGCTCAGGCGCCATCGTCGATGTGACGCTCGCCGACAAGTACCACTGGAAGATCGGCGACCGGATCACGCTGCAGGGCACGATTTTTGAGTTGAATCCGGAATTGACGATTCGCGGCATCTACCATCGCGATCCGCCGCAGAACGCGCTTTACTTCAGCACCAAGTATCTGGAAGAAGCGGTGCCCTGGTTCAAGGGACAGGCGGGCTGGTACTCGGCGCAAATTGATTCGCCCGAACACGTGGCGGAAGCGGCGAAAACCATCGATGACATGTTTCGCAACTCTCCGCTGCAAACCAAGACCGAGAGTGAGAAGGCCTTTCAATTGGGATTCGTATCTTCGTTGGGGAATGTGAAGGCGTTCATCCTGGGAGTCTGCGGCGCGGTGATGTTTGCCATCATGCTGGTCTCGGCCAATACCATGGCAATGTCGGTGCGCAGCCGCACGCGCGAAGTGGCTGTGTTGAAGACTCTGGGCTTTACCCGGCAGCGTGTGCTTTCGATTTTTGTCAGCGAGTCGGTGGCGTTGTCGCTCGCTGGTGGAGTGCTCGGTGTGCTCGTGGCCATTCCGGTCATTATGTTCATGACGCACAGCTTTATCGGGCTGGGCATTCCGCTCGACATGAAAGTGAAGGCTCCGACTGCGATTGTGGCGTTGCTGGTGGCCGTCGTTCTCGGCATCATCAGCGGCTACTTGCCGGCTTACCGAGCCTCGCGCATGAATATTGTGGAGGGCTTGCGCCACATCGGCTGAAAGAGAATTCATTATGGCGATACCGATCCGCTACAACATACGAAACCTGAAGCTACGCAAAGGCCTCACGGTCATGACCGCGCTGGGCATCGCGCTGACGGTGACCACGGCGATTTTCCTGATGGCGCTGGTAGCCGGACTCGACCGCGCGTTCGTGAGCAGCGGCAGCCCGCTCGATGTGCTGGTGCTGCGCAAGGGGTCGGAAGCCGAACTCTCCGGTGGATTTGATGCTTCGCTGTTCCCCACGTTGACGACGTTGCCCGGAATTGCGAAGGACAGCCACGGCGAGCCCATGGCGTCCGGCGAGTGGGTGGTGGTGATTGTTTTGCCCCGCAAAGACGGCACTGGAGAAGTGAATGTGACGGTGCGAGGCATGATGCCGGACGGTTTGGAAATGCGGCAGTTGCCGGGCTTGGACAAGCAGCCGAGCGTGAAACTGGCCGCCGGGCGATGGTTTCAGACCGGGCAGCGCGAAGTGGTGGTCAGCAAGTCGATTCGCGACCGCTTCTCGCATGCCAACATCGGCGACACGATGCAATTCGGCAAGGGATCGTGGAAGGTGGTCGGCGTATTCGACGCCGGCGGCTCGGCCTACGAGTCGGAAGTTTGGGGCGATGTAAACCAGATGGCGTCCGATTTCGACCGGCAGGGAGGGTATTCGTCGGCATACCTGCGGGCCACCGATCCGATTGCGGCCGAGGCCCTTACGCGCCGGGTCAGCGATGATCAGCGGCTGAAACTCGATGGCATGCTGGAAACCGATTACTACGCCAAGCAAACCAAATCTGGGACGCCGATCAAAGTGATCGGCTGGGTCGTCGGAATAATCATGGCAGTGGGCTCGATCTTTGCCGCTATGAACACGATGTATGCGGCGGTTGCGTATCGCGGACGGGAGATCGCGACGTTGCGGGTGATCGGATTTTCGCGGCCCGCCATCCTGACGTCCTTTGTGCTTGAATCGCTGCTGCTGGCATTACTGGGAGCGGTGGTGGGGATTCTGCTGATGCTGCCGTTCAACGGAATGCAGACCGGCACGTCAAACCAGGTGACCTTCAGCGAAGTTGTGTTTGCCCTTCGCATCACCTGGGCGGTGGCGGGATACGCTGTTTTATTCGCGCTGGTGATGGGATTTGTGGGCGGCCTGGCTCCCGCCTGGCATGCGGCCAGACAAAACATTCTGAACGCGTTGAGAGGTTAGCGAGGAACCCGGCAGGGGTCGAAGGCGTAATCATTTCTATGGCGATTGATTTCTATGGCGATTGATACAAAACACGAAGATCTGCAGAGCCTGCGCATCGACCGGTCGCAGCGCGGCGACAATGGCGGAGAACCACCGCCCTGGGCGCAGCGCTACATCATCGCGGGTATCGCGGTCGTAGTGGTCCTCGGCGTCTGCGCCTTGGCCTACCGGATGTTCGCATCGGACACGCCGGAAGTTGAGGTGGTTCGCGCGTCGGCGCAGACGAGCCCCAATGACGTGGGCGGAACGGTGCTCTCCGCCACGGGATACATCGTGGCTCACCACACGATCAATGTGAATTCCAAGGTTACCGGGCGGCTGGCGTGGATCGGCGTCGAAAAAGGCGACAAGGTCAAAGAAGGCCAGGTGCTGGTGCGGCTCGAAGACGAGGAATTCCGCGCTGCTTACGAGCAGGCTAAAGGCGCGGTGGAGAATGCGCGCGCGTATCTGGAGGAACTGCAGCACGGATCGCGCCCGGAAGAAATTCAGCAGGCGCAGCACAATCTGGATGAAGCGCGGGCCACGCTGGTCAACGACAAGCTCACGCTCGATCGCACGAAGGAACTGGCGGGCAGCGGAGTGGTCTCGCGGCAGCAGCTTGACGATGCTACGGCGAAGTTCGACTCCGACCAGCAGAGAGTGAATTCGCTGCAGAAGGCGTTTGAATTGGAGAAGATCGGGCCTCGCGCCGAGGAGATTGAGCGGGCCCAGGGCGCGCTCATTCAGGCACAGGGCCAGCTCGATTACGCCAAATCGCAACTGGACGCGACGGTCATCCGCGCTCCCGTTACCGGGACGATTCTCGATCGCACTGCCGAAAAAGGTGAGTTGATCACCGCGCAGTTTGCCAGCGCGGCTGCGGGCGGTCCGCAGGGCTCGGTGGTTTCCCTGGCGGATCTCAACGACCTGCAGGTCGAACTTGATATCGCGCAGGCGGATTTTGCGCGGCTTGGGCCGAATCAGAAAGGGATCGTCACGACCGACGCCTACCCCGACAAGCAGTACGACGGCCAGATCGCGCAAATTTCACCGGAGGCTAACCGCCAGAAAGCTACGGTGCAGGTGAAGGTGCAGGTGCTGAATCCGAACAAATATTCGACCATTCAATTGAGGCCGGAAATGAACGCCACCGTCCGTTTTCTGGCCAACGAGACGCCGAAGAATACGAAAGATGCGGCTGCGGGAGTGTTCGTGCCCTCCACCGCGATCCGAGACCGTGACGGCAAGAAGATCGTGCTGATTGCGTACAACGGCAAAGCGGTCGCGCGGGAAGTGCATATCACGAGCCAGCGTGCCGACGGCGCACTGGTGGATGGACTGGTTGGTGGCGAGAATGTGATCTCTAATGCGCCAGCTACTTTGAAGGATGGGGACAAGATCAAAATTAAGGGGCAATCATGAGTACAGTTGCAGAAACCAACGTGGCCGCGGGCAGCCTGGTGGTGCAGGTGCGCGGCGTGAGCAAAGTTTTCAAACGCGATGCCTTTCAGGTGACGGCGCTGGATGACGTTTCCATTGACATCGCTAAAGGCGAATTCCTGGCTTTGATGGGGCCGTCGGGCTCGGGCAAAACGACGCTGCTGAATATGATTGCCGCCATCGACCGTCCGACGGCGGGTGAACTGCTGGTGCAAGGGCAGGATATTTTTCGCTTCAGCGATGCTCAGATTGCGCGCTGGCGAAACGAACACATTGGCTACGTGTTTCAAACGTTCAATCTGATTCCGGTGCTTTCCGCCTTCGAGAATGTTGAGTTGCCGCTCTTGCTGACCAAGCTGTCGGCGCAGCAACGGCGCGACCACGTGATGACTGCGTTGAAGCTGGTGGGGTTGGAGGACCGGGTCCACCATCTTCCCAAGCAGCTTTCCGGCGGGCAGGAGCAGCGGGTCGCCATCGCGCGCGCTATCGTCAGCGATCCAACTCTATTGCTCGCCGACGAACCGACTGGCGACCTCGACAGCCATTCGGCGACGGAAGTGCTGGAAATCCTGAAGCGGCTGAACGAAGACTTCCACAAAACAATTGTGATGGTGACGCACGATCCGCACGCCGCTTCCTATGCGCATGTGACCCGGCATTTGGAAAAGGGGATGCTGTTACCACCGGTCTAGCCGGAGGGATGAAAGGAAGGCGCGGGAGAGCGTCAGGCTGTGATGCGGTCGAAGCGGACCACTGAGGCGTTCGCCCCGGACTGCTCCGGCGCATCCGCCACCCAGCGCCAGGCGCGGCGCCCGTTTAAAAGCACGGCTTCGGCCTCGCCGTATTCCACCAGACGATTCAAGACGGTGGTGACCGAGGCCATGGGATCTTTGTGGCGAGCCAGCAGGGCAGGCATTTTCTGCTGGAAATAGTCGCAAATATCGCGGGAATTCAGAGCCCGTCCCGCCTCCATCAGAATCATCCGGCAAGCTTTGGTGAAGCCGGGCTGGCGCCCGCTGCTCTTGCGGTCGACCAGTTCCATGAGTTCCTCGTTCAAAACCCCTTCGCCGAACAGATTGGCGAGGCCAGAGATGGTCTGTTTGACGGTGCCAATGCGCTTCATGACTTCGGCGCGCTGCTGCAGCAACTGGCGCAATTCTTCATGCGCCTGCTGGATCACTTCCTGTACATGGCTTATGTCATATCGCGCGATCGGTGTGAGAGAGCCACTCGAATTCTGCCCGCTTTCCATACAATCCCCCAGATTAGTGAACACATTTTAGTGAACACATTAGTGAAGCGTTGGGCATGGTTCAGCGCAGTATTGATCTGCCAGCGGAACCGCACATCGGCAACTGCCCGTTTCCGGACTGAAGCCCCATCCCACTTTATGTCAGTACGCCGAATCTCTTCGCGGAGTTCCGTCGATAGCTGGTGACGGGCCCCCGACGTTCTTGTGGGTTTAGACGACGCGGTAAGGAATTGGTTAACAGAAAAAATGGCGGGAGCGGGACGGTAATTATCTTCTAATGTCCACGTCTTGGGCGAATCGACAAGCCTGATCGGCATAAGCCTGCAAGTTCGGCACTAAACTCCGGCTCGCAAGATTCCGATGGTAACAAGTTACGGAGAAATTCAGTGGTGACTGCCGCAAAACCCGCTCCCCAACCGCTGCAGGTCTTACTGGTAGGGAATCAGGAGGCAGATTTTTTTTTGATTCGCGAAATTCTGGAAAGAAGCCGCAGCCTGCTGCCCGCCGAGTTGGATCACGCCCGCTCCATCGACGAAGCCAAAAGCAAGCTGCAACAGCATCCGTATGGATTGGTTCTTTTTGAGCATGAGACTGGAGATGCGGAGGCCGTGCGGTTGGTATCCCAGTTCCAGCACGCCGGAGTTTCGGTGCCATTTCTGCTGCTGACCGAAGATGCTGACGAAAAAACGGTGGCGGAGATTATCGAGTCAGGCAACTGGAACTGCGTGGCGAAATCGCAACTGGATGGTGCGAGCCTGGTCCGCAGCATCCGCAGCACGCTCGCGCTGCACTCCCTGCAACAGGAACAGCAAATCGCGGAAGAGTTGGTGCGAAAGCTCTCGCGGGCGGTGGAGCAGTCGGCTGACACCGTGATGATCACAAACCGCAGCGGAATCATTGAATACGTGAATCCCGCCTTCGAAACGTTGACCGGCTACACCCGGGATGAGGCTTGCGGCAAAACTCCCCGCATTCTGAAATCCGGCGAGCAGGACGCAGAGACGTACCAGGAGTTGTGGAAGGCGATTCTTGCCGGGAACGCCTATCGCGGCATTCTGGTGAACCGCAAGAAAAATGGTGAGCTGTATTACGTGGAAGAGAGTATTTGCCCGGTGCGCGACACGGACGGACAGATTACTCATTTCATCTCGAATGGCCGCGATCTCACTGATCGCCTGCGGTTGGAAGCGCAATTGCTGCAGGCCCAGAAAATGGACGCCATTGGGCGGCTGGCCGGAGGCGTGGCTCACGACTTCAACAATCTTCTCACCATCATAACCAGCTATTCCGAACTGGCGATGGACGCGGTACCGCAAGGAAGCGCTCTGGAATCGAAGATCCACGAGATTCTGTCGGCCGCGCGTCGCGCCGCAGAACTCACCCGCCAACTGTTGGCTTTCAGCCGGAAACAGCCGCAAGCTTTGCGCGTAGTGGAACTCAATCCCGTCATCGAACGCATCGCCAAAACGCTTCCCCGACTAATCGGGGAAGACATCGAATTTACATTTCTTCCCGGCGAAGGGTTAGGTCGCGTAAGAGTCGACGCGCTGCAGATCGAACAGGTCTTGATGAATTTGGCCGCTAACGCGCGCGACGCCATGCCGCAGGGCGGTCACCTGCGCATTGAGACCTCAAAGGTAAATCTGGACGGAGAATACATTCACGGCAAGCCCGCGGTCATTCCTCCGGGATCCTACGCGCTGATTACGGTGACGGATGATGGAGCGGGCATTCCGCACGAGGACTTGCCTCATATCTTCGAGCCGTTTTACACGACCAAACCCTCCGGCAAGGGCACTGGACTCGGTCTGGCGACGGTGTACGGAATTGTCAAACAAAATAAAGGCTTCATATGGGTCTACAGCGAGCGGGGGTCGGGCAGCGTCTTCAAGATATACCTTCCCTGTGCGGCCACGGCGGCGCTCTCCAAAGAGGCTGACGTCACGAAAAATGAAAGCCTAACCCGCGGCTCGGAAACTCTGCTGCTGGTGGAAGATGAATATGCCGTGCGACAGGCGACGGGGGAATTCCTGCGCCTGCAAGGCTATCAAGTGATCGAGGCCAAAGACGGATTAGAGGCCCTCTCCGTCGCTGCGAGGCATCCCGCGAAAATCGACATTATCGTGTCCGATGTGGTGATGCCGAACATGAGCGGGGGCGAGCTGGCCAAAGCGCTGGCGCGGGTTCGGCCGGACACAAGATTCTTATTCGTTTCCGGCTATGCTGGAAAGACCGTGCTCGATCACAACGTCGTGGATCTGGAGACGAATTTCCTGCAGAAGCCGTATACCCTGAAACAGCTGTCTGCGAAGATTCGCGCGGCCCTGGCTCGAGTTTCAGGTCAATCAACCGAGGTCGGGCCACCGAGTCCATGACCTTGCAAGGTCTAGGTATAATGACTGGGTCCCCGGTCCGATTCAATGCTTGCAGGCGCAAGATGCGCGCTGTTTTTGTCTCTTTCTCACCAGCATCCAGGAAAGATCCTGGCCGGGATCCTCCTTCTCTTCTTGTGTGGATCGCTGGTCTATTCGGTCCTGCAGATCGCGGCTGCGCTGAGTTATCTTTCAGTGCGACCGCCTGCGCTCCAATCCGCGGAACCCATCAGCATTCTGAAGCCTCTGGCCGGACTCGACCTTGATCTGGAATCCAATCTGCAGACGTTTTTCGAACAGGAATATTCGTCCTTCGAAATTTTATTCGCGGTACGAAGCGAGAACGATCCCGCCGTGCAGGTGGTGGAACGGCTGCGCCAGGAATATCCAAAGATTGCTTCGCGTCTTGTGATCACTGGCGAACCGCCTTATCCCAATGCCAAAGTCTACAGTCTCGAACAAATGTTGAAGGCAGCGGCGAACGATCTTGTGGTGATGAGCGACAGCGATATTCGTGTGACTCGGAACATGCTTCGCACGGTGGCGGCTGAATTTCAGGACGAGCATCTTGGCGTGGCCACCTGTCCTTACCGCGCCGTGTCGGGGGCCAGTTTCTGGTCGCGGCTGGAAGCTACGGGGATGAATACGGATTTTTGGGGCAGCGCGCTGGTAGCGCGAATGCTGGAAGGGATGCGCTTCGCGGTGGGGCCGACCATCGTGGCGCGGCGCCGCGTGCTCGATTCGATCGGAGGTTTTGCGCGGCTGAAGGATTATCTGGCAGAGGATTTCGTGCTGGGAAAGTTTGCCGCCGAAAGCGACCACGGGGTGATTCTTTCTTCTTACGTGATCGAGCACCATATTGGGAGCGAAACTTTCGAAGAGAACATCGCGCATCGCCTGCGCTGGGCGCGCAGCACACGGCGTTCGCGGCCTGCCGGCTATCTCGGCCAACTGTTCACCATGCCATTTCCCATCGCGTTGCTGGTGTGCGCAATCGCGCCCGCGTGGTGGCCGGTCTTGCCTATCACCATCGTGGTTCGTGCGCTGGCGGCGTATGCGGTTTCATGGAAAGTGCTTCGTGCCAAACTCAACTGGCTGTTGTTGCCGGTCGAAGATGTGATGGGCTTGTGTTTCTGGATCATGGGATGTTTTGGCAACACGATTTTCTGGCGTGGCCGGCGCTACCGGCTCGATGCCGATGGAAAGTTCGAGCTGATTTCTTCCGAGGAGTAGCGCGCTTCGATGCGAGTGGAAACATGGTGCCGTCCCTGCGGGACTCGCGTTATTCTACGTGCCTACCCCAGGGCTTACGCCCTGGGCTATCACATCCCGCCCCTTCGGGGCTCTCACTGTGGCTAAGCGAGATCGCTGCACTCCGCTAGAGCCGTCCTGATCGATGACGTTGGTCAGAACGCTCCGAGACTTGCGCGAAATGCAGGACCGCTGCTGCAGCTAAAATCACTTTGTGGTGAAGGCCAGCGTGAGCAGAGTCTTTTGTTCCACCTCGTGGGCCTTGGCGCTGCCCGTGGCCGGGCTCGCGCCCGAGCTGCGTTTCACGCTCAGGACGGGGCGGTTTCGGGCGAGGCGCTTCAGGCGTGGGAGCATGTTGAACATCGCTCCCATATTGGCCGGCTCTTCCTGTACCCAGACGACGTCGGCGTTTTTGCCATGGCGGTCGAACTCGGCGACCACTTCCGCCTCCGGAAAGGGATACATCTGCTCCAAGAAAACGATCGCCGTGGTGGTGTCGTTTCTTTTTTTGCGCTCGGCCTGAAGCTCGTGGCCGATTTTTCCGGTGCAGATGAGGATGCGATCGGCTTCTCCGACGGTAGTGTCGGGAATGACGTTCAGAAAATTCTTGTGAGTCAAATCCTCGATGGGCGAACTGGCGTCGGGATGGCGCAGCATGCTCTTGGGCGTGAAGACGACCAGGGGCTTGCGCCAGTGGCGCAGGGCCTGGCGGCGCAACAGATGAAAATATTGGGCGGCGTTCGAGGGCTGCGCGATCTGGATATTGTGCTTGGCGGCGAGCTGGATGAAGCGCTCGATGCGGGCGCTGGAATGCTCCGGGCCCTGGCCTTCGTAGCCGTGAGGAAGCAACATCACCAAGCCTGACAGCAGATTCCATTTGGCTTCGCCGGCGCTGATGAACTGGTCGATGATGGCTTGCGCAACGTTGACGAAGTCTCCGAACTGGGCTTCCCAGAGGACGAGCGATTCGGGATAGTCGCGGGAGTATCCGTACTCGAAGCCGAGGACGCCGGCTTCCGAGAGCGTGGAATTGTAGATTTCGCAGCGAGCCTGGCCGGGGGCGATGTTTTCCAGCGGCACGTATTCGTTTTCGTTCTCGATGTCGATGAGCACGGAGTGGCGCTGGTTAAAGGTGCCGCGGCGCGAGTCCTGCCCGCTGAAGCGTACGTGGGTGCGCGTCTTGACCAGGCTGGCGAAGGCTAGCGCTTCCGCCATGCCGTAGTCGACCAGGCGCTTGCCCGTGCCCATTTCCGCACGCTGTTCAAGAAGCTTCTTCACCTTCGGATGGATGTGGAAGTCTTCGGGATAGGTGGTCAGGCGGGCTGTAAGTTCGGATAATTCATCCGAGGACAGGCCGGTCTCGACTTCGTAATCTTGCCGGTAGAGGCCACCAAAATAATTGTTCCAATATTTGGGGAGTTCACGCAGAAGCGGCTTCTGCTTTATGCTGCCGGCTTTTTTCTGCGCGGCCTCGAATTCGGCTTTGATGGCGTCGGCTTGCGCTTGCGCATCCGTGGCGCCGATGTCGTCCGCATAGATCTGCCAGAGCGGCGGATGCTCTTTGATTTTCTTGTAGAGCAGGGGCTGAGTGATGGTCGGATCGTCGACTTCGCTGTGGCCGTGACGGCGATAGCCGATGAGATCGATGACCACGTCGGTGCCGAACTTGTAGCGGTATTCGACGGCCATGCGAGCGACGCGAACGACCGCATCAACATCTTCCCCGTTGACGTGAAAAATAGGGATCGACTGGCGGCGCGCGATGCAGGCGGCGAAGCGCGTGGAATGTTCTTCGGTGTAACTCGTCGTGAAGCCGAGAAGATTGTTAACGACGACATGGATTGTTCCACCGACGGTATATCCGGGAAGGTCGGCGTAGTTCATGGTTTCGGCGAGGATGCCCTGTCCGGCGAATGCAGCGTCTCCGTGAACCAGGAGCGGCAGATATTTCTCGCGTCCGCCCTCTTCGGTCCGGTCTTGCTTGGCGCGGGTGCGGCCGACGGTGACGGGATCGACGGCTTCGAGATGGCTGGGGTTCGAAACCAGATGAATATGCACTTTGCCGCCGCTGCGCGTGACGTATTCGCCGGTGGCGCCCATGTGATATTTCACGTCTCCGGAGCCGAGGACGCTGCGCGGGTCGACGTCTTCGAATCCCGCGAAGATTTCCTCCGGAGGGCGCTTGGCGACGTGGGCAATCACGTTGAGGCGTCCGCGATGGCTCATGCCCATGACGAGTTCGATGGCGCCCTTTTGAGCTGCGCAGTCGAGAACTTCGTCGACCAGCGGAATTAGCGCGGTCACGCCTTCGAGCGAAAAGCGCTTGCTGCCCAGATAGCGCTGCTGCATGACCTGCTCGAAAACGTCGGCGCGGATGAGGAGGTCGAGGATGCGTTTCTGGTCTTCCTGCGGCGCTTCCGACTCCATGCGCTCGTAAACCCAGCGCCGGCGCTCGGGAGCGTAGAGATGGTTGATCTCGACGCCGATCGTGCTGGAATAGATGGCGCGGGCCTCGCGCGCGTATTCGCCGTCTCTTTCAAGTTCTGGAGTTGGACGGGGGCGGAGAAAGCCGAGCGGGTCGAGGTCGCCTTCGAGATATCCGAACTGGCGGTAAGCGGAGAAAACGCGTTCGCGCTCGGGATTGCCGGCGCGAATGGAACCATTGCTTGGAGTCGAGGGGTCGATTACGGATTGGTCGGAAATCTTCGTTTTCGCCATAGGAACTTACTAGGATAAAGGATGCTGGCGAAAGGCAAAAGGCTCAGCGGACGGGCCAGGGAGCTTTCACCACAGGGGACACAGAGGAACACAGGGGAATCACGCGCTCATCTATAGAAAACGACCGACGCGGAAGTCAAAACCCCACCCTGTCGCAATACACGCGACAAGGGTGGGGCACCCGATTCGGTTACTTCTTTCAGAAGTGGAACAGGTCCATCAAGTTGCCGATGGCTGGGCCGTTCAGCGGGACATAGGGATTCTCTTTCGTGGCGACTGGGTTGGGAAGATTGTCACGGCTACGATCCGTTACCGGAGCCAAGTGCCAGTTGGCCTCGATGAATTTCAAGATCGAAACGTGATCGCTGTACACGTGCGAGACGTGTCCGCCCTGGGTGTAGGGAGAAATGATCAGCACCGGAATTCTGGTTCCGTCGCCGAAGAAGTCGAGCGGCTGGATGTAGCCGGAATCATAGTAGCCGCCGCCTTCGTCGAAGGTGACGATGATGGCGGTGCCGGCCCACAAGGTGGGATTCGCCTGGACGCCGTTAACGATCTTCTTCACGAAGCCTTCGAAAAGGTCGAGCTTGGAAGAAGACGGGTGCCCGTCGAGCCAGCCGTCGGGCTTCACGAATGAGACGGCAGGCAGGGTGCCATCTTTGATGGCTTCGTAGAGTTCAACGGTGTCCCGATTGTGAGTGCGGCCCGAAGGGCTGGTCATGATCGAGGTCGTGTACTGGAACGGGTTGCAGATGTTGCAATAGGTGTTGTCGGCAGTGACGTAGTTGTTGTTGGGGTTGGCGAGGTAGGTGTTCCACTGATCGCCGTAATAGGCCCAGGAAATGTTCTTCTCGATCAACTCATCTCCGATGGTGCGCAGCGGAGATGGCGGAATCGTGAAGATGGTCTGCGCCGGATTGCCGATGTCTTCATAGGCATTCTGACCGCTGCCGTAGTATCCGGGGTTGTAGTTGTTCAGCAGATAGTAGTGGCCTTCCTCGCAATGCGGATCGATCGGTTTGGGCAGGGAGCTCAGATAAGTGGTGATCTGTCCGACACCGGGCTGGGTGGTGTCGAAGCAGTTGCTGTAAGTTCCACCGCCGTAGGAATGGGATCCGTACGAACCACCGCCGTAGCCGTCTTCGGTGTACCAGTTATTGGTGCCCTTCAGGGGATTCGGATTTTCGATTTCAGCGACGACGCCGGAGTTGGGACTCCCCGCGGCGACGAGCACGTTCTCTGGCGGGCGCGCCGGTTCTCCTTTGGAGTTGGCGAACCAGATGGCATCTCCGCTGCCGAGCATCACGTGGTTGGCGCCGGTGCCGCCCATGACGGCCTGATGGTAGTTGTCGCTGATCGCGTAGTGGTCGGCGAGATACTTCAGGTAAGGCGCATCGCCCTTAAGCATGTTGTAAAAGCCCATCGAGGTCGAGCCTTCCCCGGTAGATTCATCGGTGAAGCCGGAGGGTTGGGGGCGGCCATTAGACCCGGCGCCAATTGTGGTTTCAACCCAGGGGAACAGGTCGTGCTGGCATCCCGTCGGATTCCAACTGGTGACCTTGAGGGCGTCACAATCCACCTGCTGCCACATCTGATAAAAACGGTGGACGGGGCTGTTGTCATACGCGTCGTAGGGGTGAGTCTTAGAAGTAATCTGGAAGGGGCCGGGAGGCAGAGACGTCGCGTTGGGAATGCGCGTGTCGACCGCTCCGTGAGCGAGGCCCGTACCTCCGGTCGTGAGATACACGTAATAGCTGTCGGGAAGGCCGTTCTCAGCCGCCTTGGCGGCGGCGATGCTGGTGAACGGAGGCGTGGTGTATCCACCGGCGAGGGGCGGCGGCAGAACTGGGTAGGTTGTGTTTTCAGGCGGATTCAACAGGTACGTGTCGGGCTTGGAATCAACCGCTTCGGACTGGTTAGCGAGCGGGAAGTTCGGGCCCGGCGTTCCATCTTCGTTCACGATCCCTTCGGAGAGCAGGTTGTTGACGGTCTGGCCTGCGACCGGCTTGTAGGTGGCGAAGATATGATCGAAGGTGCGGTTCTCTCCGATGATCACGATGACATGCTTGATGGGTGTGGCAGTGGATTGAGCTGACGCGGGAAGCGGAGAGCCGAGATTGGCGATTAGCGCGACCAGGCTGATACCGACCGCAAGATGCTGCCTGGCTATCGCGAGGAAAGCAGATGTGGACATGCGAATCTCCTTCTGAGAGAAACTACGAGGGGTCAGCGTAGCTGCGAACTGAGGAGGGTGAGATCAATTGCAAGTTAAAACAAATCCACAGTCATCGACCGCGCCAGTTGTAAAACCGATTTCTATGCTATTGAGAATTCACGGTCGTGGCGGGCGAACGTAAAGCTTGCGTTACAAATTGTTCACAGCATGCCAAAGTTTCTAGGGAAATTTGTGTAGAACCTTCGAGTAAAGGAAGGCGAGAGAATGAATCAGGGTGCGAGTGCTCCACTACTTTTAGGGATTCCATTCGATGCGCAATCTTCTTATTTGCGGGGCGCGGCAGAAGGTCCAGCGAAGATTCGGGAAGCGCTGGCCTGCGATGCCTCTAATCGCTGGACGGAAACTGGCGTGGACTTGGGCGCGGCTCAGATTTACGAGGACGGTGGCGATCTGGAATTTCTTGAAGGGGATGCGGCTGCGGCGATCGAGCGTGGGGTGGGCGAGATCATTCGCCAGGGAAAGCGGCCTGTGTGTCTGGGCGGCGATCATTCGATCACGTATCCCATCGTGAAGGCGATGGCGCGCAAATATTCCGGGCTGACGATTTTTCATTTCGATGCCCATCCGGATTTGTATGACGAGTTCGAAGGGAAGCGGCTGTCGCATGCCTGCCCGTTTGCGCGGATCATGGAGGCGGGGTTGGCGAAGCGCCTGGTGCAGGTGGGAATTCGCACCATCAACCGGCACCAGCGGGAGCAGGCGCAGAAATTTGGAGTGGAAGTCGTCGAAATGCGTGCGCTTCCGGCTTATGACAAGCTAAAGGCCGCCGGACCGGTTTACCTCACATTTGATATGGATGCGCTGGATCCGGCATTCGCGCCCGGGATTTCGCATCGTGAGCCGGGGGGAATGTCGGTGCGGGAGGCGATTGCTCATCTGCATGCCATCGACGGTGAAATCGTGGGAGCGGATCTTGTGGAGTTCAATCCCGTGCGCGACGTGGATGGAATGACGGCGACGGTTGCGGCCAAAATCCTCAAAGAAATATTGGGTAAGATGATTGCGGGATAGGCCCGGGGTTGGGCCAGATTCCCCGCCGGACGCCCTGGGCGGCGTAAACGGGGGTACGGATTATTTTGCGTCCTCCGGGCGGGCTGAGGAATCTAGTCCGGGCAGTAAACGTTAGGTCGCTCTCCGTCTAAGGATTGTGGCCGAGCGCGTATGGACCCCAATTTTGCGTGTAAAATTGTTCTGAACTTTATGGCGAATAAATTTCGAAACAATATAGCGATAGCCTTATCCATTGCCGGTTTGGCGGTGCTCCTGGCAACCGTTGGGTGCTCTGGCAGCGGCGCGCAGAATCCGCAAGCGAGCGGACCGGGCGCGATGCCGGTGAAGGTACTGGAAGCGCACGCGGTTCCGGTTGACGATGCCAGCGAGTATGTGGCCACGCTGAAATCCCGAGATTCGGCCGTGATTATGCCGCAGGTGGAGGGACAGATCACGCAGATCTTCGTTCACTCCGGCGAGCGGGTGGCGGCGGATAGCGCATTGATGGAGATCGATCCGCTGAAGCAGCAGGCCACCGTGAAGAGCCAGGAGAGCGCGCGGGCGGCGCAGCAGGCGCAATTGAACTGGGCCAAGCAGCAGTACGAGCGGACGCAAGGATTGTCCGCCGCGGGAGTGGTGAGCCGGCAGGACCTGGACCAGGCCAAGGCGACGCTGGATGCGGCGCAGGCCCAGATGGATGCGCTTGATGCGCAGCTCCGCGAGCAGCAAGTCCAGCTTCACTATTATAAGGTCGTCGCGATGCGGGCGGGGATTGTCGGGGACATCCCGGTACGCGTGGGAGATCGGGTCACGACCTCAACGCAGCTGACGACCGTCGACCAACCCGGCAGCCTCGAAGTTTACGTCTATGTGCCGATCGAGCGCTCGTCTCAACTGAAGATGAATCTGCCGGTGCAGATTCTCGACGGCAGTGGGAAAGTGCTCGCGGACTCGCGTGTGAGTTTCATTTCTCCGCAGGTCGACAACACGACCCAGACCGTGCTGGTCAAGGCACGGATCGCAAATGGGAATGATGCGCTGCGGCAGTCGCAGTTCATTCGCGCGCGCGTCGTGTGGGGTACGCATGAGAATCCCGAAGTGCCCATTCTGGCCGTGTCGCGGCTGGCCGGGCAGTATTTTGCATTCGTCGCCGAAGCGCAGAATGGCGGCTCGTACGTGGCGCGGCAGAAACCGCTTACGATTGGACTGACCGTGGGCAACGACTTTGAAGTGCGGGACGGGATCAAGCCGGGGGATAAGGTGATTGTCTCAGGAACGCAGTTTCTGCTGGATGGGGCTCCGGTAATTCCGCAAAGCTAGTTAAATCCACTCAGAATGAAAACCGCAGAGGACGCAGAGGACGGAGAGGAATTCTCGATTTTCTCTACTCGGTCCGCGTCCCTGCAAAGATTTCTACAATCCGCTACGTCCGCCGCGTACTCGGCGTCCTCTGCGGTTTTGGTTGGTTCGTGATCTCTCATGTTCGTTGAATTCTTTATCCGACGTCCGGTGTTTGCCTCGGTTTGCGCGCTCCTGATCGTTCTGGCGGGAGCGGCGGTGATTCCCACGCTGCCCATTGCGCAATTCCCCGACCTTGCCCCGCCACAAGTGGGCGTCACGAGTTCGTATATCGGAGCTAGCGCGCAGACAGTGGAGAGCGCGGTCACCATTCCCCTCGAACAACAGATCAACGGGGCCGAGGGGATGAAATACGTCACTTCGACGAGCGGCAACGACGGGACCAGCAGCATCACGGTGACGTTCGATCTGACGCGCAATCCGGATCTGGCGACCGTCGACATTCAAAACCGGGTGAACACTGCGCAGGGACGGCTGCCGAGCGCGGTGAAGGCCGTGGGCATCACGACCCAGAAAACGTCGCAGAACTTCGTCTTCGGCGCGGCCGTCATTTCCGACAACAACAAATATTCCACGTTGTTCATGAGTAACTATCTCGACGTCTACGTGCGCGACGCACTGAAGCGCATACCGGGCGTGGCGGACGTAATTATTTTCGGCGAGCGCAAGTACTCGATGCGGTTATGGCTCGATCCGGTGCGCCTGGCGGGACGAGGGCTGACCGCGCCCGACGTGGTGAGTGCGCTCTCGGAGCAGAACGTGGAAGTCGCGGCCGGACAGGTAGGCCAGCAGCCGGCGGTCAACGGCCAGCAGTACCAGGTGAGCGTCCGAGCGGTCGGACGGCTGAGTGAGCCGGCGCAGTTCGACAGCATCATCTTGAAGACGAATTCGGATGGAACGCTGGTTCGGCTCAGGGACGTCGGGCGCGCGGAGCTAGGCGCGGAAGATTATTCTTCGGACCTGCAATTTAAGGGGCAGGATGCGGTCGGGCTCGGCGTAACGCAGCTCTCGACGGCGAACGCGCTCGATGTGGATCGCCGGGCAATTGCCGAGTTAAATCGGCTGTCGAAGAGCTTTCCCCCTGGCATGCACTATCAGCTCGCATTCGACACCACGGACGCGGTTGGCGAGTCGATCCGGGACGTAGGCTTCACAGTGGGTTCGGCGATCCTGCTGGTCATCCTGGTGATCTTTATCTTTCTCGGAGACTGGCGCACGACCATGATTCACTTTATCGCCACACCGGTTTCGCTCATCGGTACGTTCATTTTTGTGAAGTTGCTGGGCTTCTCCATTAACACGCTGACGTTGTTTGGCATCACGCTGGCTACCGGCCTGGTGGTTGACGATGCCATCGTCGTGATCGAAAATATCGAGCGCCATATCGCGGAGGGCGAACACGACTCCCACAAAGCTGCGGCAGCAGCCACCGGCGAGATTACCAGCGCCGTGATCGCCACCTCGCTGGTACTGGTGGCCGTGTTTGTCCCCGTTGCGTTCTTTCCCGGGACGACCGGCATTCTGTTCCGCCAGTTTGCGCTGACCATCGCATTTTCCATCGCCATTTCCGCCTTTAACGCGCTGACATTGGCTCCGGTGCTGGCGGCGATTTTTCTGAGCGGCGGGCACCGGAAAAAATGGTGGTTCCTGCAAAAGTTTGACGACGGCGTCTCGGCTATGACCCGCGGGTACCGTGCGCTGATCCATCACGTGCTGGATTACAAATTCGCCATGGTGGTGCTGTTTTTCGCCGGTTTGGGGGCTACCTATTTCGTGTTTACCCACGTACCCTCCGGATTCGTTCCCGATGAAGACCAGGGTTATTTTATTGTCGTGATTCAGGCGCCGTCGGGCGCATCGCTCGAGTATACGAAGGCGATCGGCAAGCAGATCTCCGACATGCTGGCCGATGTGCCGGAGTCAGAAGGCACGTTTTCGGTCGCGGGATTCAGCTTCGCGGGGTCGGCGGCGAATCAGGGACTGATCTTCGTGCCGCTGAAGCCCTATTCGCAGCGCAAAGGCGAGGAACACACGGCCGCGGCGATTGTGAACCGCGTGCGTCCGCGGCTGTTTGGAATTTCAGGTGCGATTGTGTTTGCGACGCTTCCGCCGGCGATCCAAGGCCTGGGACAGTTTGGCGGCTTCCAATTCGTGGTGCAGGATCTGGCTTCCCACAAACTGGATGAGCTGGCCGCCGCCACCCAGGGATTGATGCAGCAGGCCTCGCAACGCAAAGATCTGGTGCGGCTGTTCACGTCCTTCACCGCCAACGATCCACAATATCTGGTGACCATTGACCGCGAGAAGGCGAAGAGCCTGCACGTGCCGCTGTCGCAAATCACCGACACGCTGGGCGTGTACATGGGTTCCTCGTACGTGAACGATTTTGATTTCAACAACCGTTCGTACCGCGTGTATGTACAGGCCGACAAGCAATTCCGCGCGACGGCGCAGGACATGAAGCAGTTTTACGTGCGGTCCGACGGCGGAGCGATGGTCCCGCTTGAAAACCTGATTACGGTGACGCAGACGACGACGCCGCAGGTCATCAGTCACTACAATCTTTTCCGGTCGGCGGAGATCGACGGGTCACCGGCGCCGGGATACAGCTCGGGACAGGCGATTGCGGCCATGGAACATCTGGCCAGCAAGATGCCGCAGGGATTCTCCTACAGCTGGACCGGATTGTCGCTTGAAGAATTGCAGTCTGGCGGAACGTCGCTGATTCTGTTTGGACTGGGCACACTGGTGGTTTATCTGACGTTGTCGGCGCAGTACGAAAGTTTCGTGCTGCCGTTCATCGTGCTGCTCGCCGTGCCCATGGCGCTGCTGGGAGCGCTCGGCGCGCAGTGGATCCGCGGATTGCAGAATGACGTGTTCTGCCAAGTGGGACTGGTCATGCTCGTCGGCTTGGCAAGCAAGAATGCAATTCTGATCGTCGAGTTTGCCGAACAGTTGCGCGAGCGCGGATTGCCGCTGGTGGAAGCGGCGGTGCAGGCGGCAACGATTCGTCTGCGACCCATTCTGATGACTTCGTTGGCGTTCATCTTGGGGGTTGTGCCCCTCGTCTTTGCCACCGGAGCTGGCGAGAACGGGCGCCATTCTGTGGGCACGACCGTGTTCGGCGGAATGATTATGTCGACCGTGCTGAATCTATTCTTTATCCCCGTGCTGTACTTGATCATCGAGGGGTGGCGCGAGCGCGGCAAAGCGCCGAAACATCGCTGAGAAAAGCTTGTATTGCCGACACCCTGAAAAGTGATTGCAGTCACAGACCATACGACCTGGCTCGCCTAGGTTGGTTGCAGGTCGTATGGGAGGTGCTGTCGGTGAGTGCAACTCTGCCAGTAAGTGTGCGTCCTTTTACCCGCACGGAATTTACGTGCCGGAGCTGTGGTCGCAGGTTACGCGTCGATTTTGAATTTTGGGGAGGGCCGATTGTCGGCCGGGAGCAGGAGTATCGACACTGCCCGACGGATGAGCTTCGACACGTGGGCGGCCCCATCATTGTCGTGTGGGAAAAACGCGACGACCGGTGGGTTCCTGAGAGCATAGGATAAAGCGCCGCGCATGCAGTTCAGCGGCTGGAGCCGTTGCCGCGTTGGGACGGTGAACTGGCCTGGATCGAAGCTGTGCCTTTGCCAGTCCCTCCAGACATAAGTTTCTTGGCCTTGCGCGCTTCTTTTCGGCGCATCCTGGCCATCCATTCTCGCGAATACATGGTGCCGCGGCATTTGGGTGAGCCGCAGTGGCAGGGCGCGGGATCGTCGTCGTCGTAGAGGTTGTAATCCCAGACAAGTTCTTCTCCCGCGGCGATGTCGCGCAGCGCAAACAGCCAAACCCGGCCCTTGACCTCATCGACTTCGCAATTGGGATCGCAAGAATGATTCAGGTAAGCCCCCATGCCATGGCCGTCGATCACCGTCTTGCCATCTTCCAACCCATATAAATAAGTGCGAGAGACGCCTTCGTAGCGGCGGTCGGCTTCTTCGGGAGTGATGCGCTCGCCCTCGTACTCGACGACTCGCGTTCCTTTGCGGAGGGGGGCAGTAGTGTAGACACCGACGGAATGAATGGGCGAAGGGCGAACAACCAAAGCCATACAACTAATTTCGCACGAGGCGCGGAGTTTGGGAAATGTGGAAATCGAGGGCTACGGGTCGTAGACCGAACTGCCATAGCCTTGCCGACGGGCGGCCTCTTGTGTGTCTTCCAGGCGCCGGTGCAGGTCGTTCAATTGCGACTGCAAGTCCGTTATCTGCCGCTGTCTTTCTTTTTCACGGTAGTTCCAGACCGGCTCATCGGTGGAATTGGTGAGGACCGCATGCAGAGAGTCATTCAGAGTATCGATATGCCGCTGCACCTGCGCAATCGAATTTTTCAACTGCAGGGCCTGGGTCTTCCAGTATTGGGCGGGACGTTTGATTTCATAGACGACGAGCGGACGGAGATTGCCGTGAGTTTGTGCAACGGGAGCCGAGGCGGGCGCCGCGTGGTGCTCTGGCAGATCGTCATTGGTGATGACGTGCGACGTTTTGGGCTGCGACCCAGCCTGTGATGTTGTGCCGTCGGATGAACTATTGGAGGCGGAGGCCGGGGCAGAGTTGCTCTGGGCCGGCTGCTGTTTCTCGACGCGAGATTGCCGCACCACATCTCCAAGAGGCGGCGCGTCCTGAGCGGAAGCCGTCAACGCACAGGCGGAGACGCCGGCGGCAAACAGGATGAGAAGTCGCGGCAGCGGCATGGCAGATTGACCTGTCCGTACAAGAATTCGCGTTGTAAGAGCGTAAACAGCGAGCCGCCGCCATTGAAGATTACCTTCGTGCCACCTCAGGCGTGCCGCCCGGACGCGATACAGCCGGCAATCAGCGCGTCCAGTTTCCCGAATAACGCCCCATTGCCCTGGCGCGGGTACTGCGCGAGTGCTTCCCGATAGTGCGGAAGGTTGTAGAGAAAGGATTCAACCCGCTCTTTGTTCAGCTCTTCCCAATACGCGCCGTAGCCGGATTTTTCCAGCCAGTAGGCGTTGAAGATCTGCTCGAACTGGTGGCTCACGGGGACGGCGAGATATGGCTTGCCCAGGTGAAGAGCCTCGGTGACCAGCGAGAAGCCGGAGTTAGCGATGATGGCCCGCGAACTGACCAGATCGGAGAAGAAGCCTTCGAGAGAAGGTTTCTTGTAGAGGATGTTTCCCTCTTGTCCTTCGCGCCCGAAGCCGTATGCGATGAAAGGGCAGCGGACCGAACTCAGCAACTTGGCCAGCGCGGGCGCGGGCGAGGTGACGTAAACCAGCACGTGATCACCTTCGGTCGGAGTTGCACTGAGGATTTCCTGTCGTAGCAACGGAGGGAAGAGAAACGTGTTGCGGTTGCGGATAGGCGCGGCGAAGAAAGAGATAACGAGATAGGCGTGGGCGCGTGGGGTCATCAGCCTGGTGACGATCTTGGCGGCGGCCGCATCGCGGCGGTACTGCTTGGGGTACGACACGACGGCATTGGTGAGGCAGTGCTGGTTGTCGATGGAGATGACTGGAAGCCGGCGTTTGTGCCCGACGTGGCAGGTCAGTGGTTCGAAGTCGGTGATTACCAGGTCGATGCGGGCCTCATCCACCAGAGCGTTGAGACGATGCAAGCTTCTGGCGGCCTGCGGAACGGTGATCAGATTTTTCGCGATCGTGCGCTTGTAGCGCACGCGGTTGTTTACGTAGGCGAAGCGGAATCCGTAGATTTCCGTGACATCGAAATCCTGCTTCAGATTCTGCAGGCCGCGATCGAACGATGCGACGTGGACGCGATGTCCCCGGGAAACCAGATGCGTGAGCACTTCTCTGGCGCGGGTCGAGTGACCCGCGCCTTCGCCGTTTACCCCGTAGAGAATGTTGGCCATGGGTGAGGGGCGAGTATCGCGCGAGCCAGAACCCGGACGCCGGTTCTTCACTGCTGCGGTTGCGGAACGGGGAGCGCGACCGTGTCCACCGTAGAAGGATCGTCCCGCAACTTGATGTAGAGTGTTTTGCCTTTGGGCGGCGGGATGGCCAGCGCATCTTCCACAAAACCTTCCGGGACGGTTACGGCATTCGCGAAATCAGCGTCGCTGCTGACCGAATCCAGCAGAAAAAGTTTGTCGCCGCTCAGAGTGCATTGCTTATCCGGAGCGGATCCGCAGCGAACCCCTTTCAGCATCGGGATGCGAACCAGGTTTACCAGCGACTGCCAGTCGCCATCAACGCCGTCTGCGCTTACCGCACGGAACTTAAGCGGTCCGAAAGCAGATGGGCCGAGCAGCTTCATGGGATCCAGAATTGCCAGGACGGTCTTGCTGTCCTGCATAGTCAGATTGCCATCCTTGAAGCTCAAGAGAACGCGGAAAGATTCGTCGCTGGTAGCGACCTCGATTTTTTCGGTAGGCGGGAATATTTCCGGAAACTGCGTTTTGAGAAAGAAATTCAGCCGGCCGTCCTGCGGCAGTTCTTCCTGGCTGCCCAAGCGAACGGGCGATGGCGAAACGGCCGTGTCGATCTGAATGCTTTTGGTCAGCACGCTGACGGTGGGACGCTGGGCTTCGACCTGCGCTTTGAGATCGAGCACGCGGCCGTCCTTGAGAGTGGCGTGCACTACGATGGAGTCGCCGGGATGCAGCTTGGTTTTGGCAGCCGCGTCAGCCGTGATCAGTCTGAGTTCGTCCTGCTGGTTGGCGCGCGTCAAGTTATCGGGAGTGAAGCGCAGGCCGTTCACGTCGAGGGATTCGACCTGATCGAGGCGCGTGCCTTTCAGGATGCCGTCCGCATCTCCGGCGTGGATGCCGAAGCTGTCGAGGCGACCGGCTTCCGCGTAAGTATGAAGAGGGACGTCGTCGACTTCGTGCAGGCCGAACTTTTTGACCTGCATGGTCACCCATCCGGCTGCGGCGTTCTGCAGCGGAACTTTGATCTCAAGCTCGTCGGGCTTAGAATTCTTCCACGCGACGGTTAGAGGCTTTCCCTGCTCGTTCTTGAGGGTCACTTCGCTGACGCAGCAGGCGTCCGGCGATTGGAGATGAAGAGTGTCTTCGCGGCCGACGATCAGGGCGCTGGCGTCTTTCGAGGCCACAATCCATTGCGCGGGGCGCGAATCGCGCAGCCGGTAGTGCGGCCCTTCGAAGGCATGGAATCCCCAGATTCCGCGGATCGTTCCGGTGAATTCGCCATCGAGATCCGCGGATTGCAGGGCATGAGTTTCGACAGCAAATCCGCCGAGCATGGGATCAGGCGTGGCGGGAAGGTCAATGCC
This sequence comes from uncultured Acidobacteriota bacterium, assembly GCA_963719865.1. Classification (GTDB taxonomy): domain Bacteria; phylum Acidobacteriota; class Terriglobia; order Terriglobales; family Acidobacteriaceae; genus Sulfotelmatobacter. Next base: position 67,638 of record CAVRDS010000074.1, read on the forward strand.
AGGTCCGGACTTGGTTTCCACGTGCAGAACAAAGTGGTGCGCCAGTTCGGTGGCGAAAGCGAGAGGCGCGCCGTCGGCGGGCAGAAGCAGCGAAGGCTTGCCGGCGCAGAATATCTGCGCCTGATCGACCGCGCGTAACGGCGGAGGCGGAGACGGCTTCACCGGAGGCAGGCCAATCACCAGCACCGACTTGGGGTTGCGAAACGATGGAGGATTGTTGAGGCGGAGGTTGAGTTCGTTCTGCTTGGGCAAAGCCAGCGCGGGAATGTACTGATACTGGGCGGTGTGGGCCGTACTAAGGATGCGGGCGACATCGACGACGGCTCCGACATAAGGGCTGTAATAGCCGCCCCGCGCCGTGGGACTCGCGCTGATCTGCGCCAGCAGATCGGACGACGCGCCAGTGGTCAAAGTTGCGACCATGCTCTGGCTGTGCGCGTCATCGAGCACCAACTGATCGGTATTCTGGGTGAGGCAAGGGACTTGCTGCGCGCTCGGTTTGTCGAAGCATTGCTGGTCAAGGCGCATATTCAGGCTGCGCGCCAGCATCGTGGTATGCAGCTTCAACTGGTCGGGATCGGTGGTGTAGGTCTGGCGAACCGATTCCAGATATTTCTCCAGGCGTTGGCGTTCCAGGCTGGCTTCCTGCAGATCCTGGGCGGCGCGGACGAAGGCTCCGGGTTTGCCCCGCACCGCAGTGCGCAGTGTTGTAAAGGCGCCTCCGGTCTCAGGAGCGAGAAAGATCAGAGCCTCTTCGGCTTCTTGCGGGACGACGACGAAAATTCCTTCCTCGTGCACCGGCTTGGCCCAGGTTTCGACGCGGGTAAACCAGGAATCCGGCGGAGGGTTGGTCGCGCCGCGAAGAAAAACGATGACCATCAGATAACGAACGGACTGGCTGTCGGGAAGATCGGCGTGCACCCACAGGCGGTCTCCAGCCTGCAGGTTAGGAACCTCTGCGATCGGCAAGGTGGTTCCGGAGCGCTGCACGCGCACTTCAATCCTGGGGCCGATGAGGTCAAAGGCGGCGTTGTCGGCGCGGGCCGGGCGCACGGACAGAAACGACAAGAATAGAAAAAGAAACGACGCCGTGATGCGGCATGGCAGCTGTGAAACGAATCCCTTAAGACGCAAAAGTCCCCTCTCCAGCGTGGATACTTGCGGGCAAAGGCTGTGCGTTTATTTTAACTGATTCGCTTCCAATGACCAGAACGGATTGGGCAGACGGTAGCCCAAAAGTACTTGGACCAGTTGCGGGTCAGATCATCGCGGTCGTGGTGGGAGGAAGTTCGGGAACTCCTCTCAGGATGCTTTCTTCTTGCCGAGAGCCGCACGCGCGGAGGCCACCGCGTTCACCAACTCCCTTGCAGCCGCAGTGATCTTGTCCAGATTGCCTTCCCGCAAAGCCGTCGCGTCCACCAAGTCTGCTCCCACGCCCAGCGCGAATGCTCCCGCGGCGATGAATTCCGCGGCGTTTGCGGCATTCACGCCTCCGGTAGGAATCAGCGAAGCGTGCGGAAACGGTGCTTTCAGGGACTTCAGATACTTCGCGCCTCCGACATTTCCGCAAGGAAAAATCTTGACCAGCTTCGCTCCGTGTTCCTGCGCAGCCATCAACTCGGTCGGAGTCAGCGCGCCGGGAATGGCCAGCTTGGAATGACGCTTGGCGCTTTCAAGAACGGGTAGCGATAAGCCGGGGCTCACTAGAAATCTCGCGCCGGCGCTGAAACAGGACTCGGCCTGCTCGGCGGTGATCACGGTGCCTGCCCCGATAAGAACGTCATGACCGCGTTGCTTTGCGACTTCGCGGATCACCGACACGGCATTCGGAACCGTCATCGTGATCTCAACGACCGGAATGCCGCCGGCACAAATGGCCTCGACCGCGCGGTTGGCTTCCTCGACGCTGGCGGCCCGGACTACCGGCACGATGCCAATTTCGGCGATTCTCTGGATTACTTCATCAATGCTGGGATCGCTTGCAGACATGGACTCTCACTTTCCATTTCAATCATTACTATTCAGCGCTCAATCCGGGCCGTGCGCGAAGTCATAGCCTGCAGCACTTCTGCCATGGTTGCCATCGTCGTGTCGCCCGGAGTTGTCATGGCCAGCGCACCATGCGCGGCGCCGCATTCCACCGACCACTGCGCATCTTTGCCGGAAAGAAATCCGTAGATCAGGCCGGAGGCGAAGGAATCTCCGCCGCCCACGCGGTCGTAAATTTCGAGATCCTCGCGGGTGGGCGCCTCATGAAACTGGCCCTCGTGATAGCAGAGCGCTCCCCAATCGTTGCGGCTGGCAGTTTTCGCCGTGCGTAGCGTGGTCGCGATGACCGCCATCGATGGATATTCTTTTACGACGGCCCCGATCATTTTCTTGAAGCCCGCGGACTCAAGTTTCGAATGCTGTTCGTCGACGCCCGACACGGAGAATCCCAGCGCGGCCGTGAAGTCTTCTTCGTTGCCGAGCATGACGTCCACGTAAGGAGCCAGGCGGCGGTTCACTTCCTGGGCTCTCGATTTGCCCCCAATCGATTTCCAGAGTGACGCGCGGTAATTCAGGTCGTACGAAATGACGGTTCTGGCTCGCTTGGCGGCTTCCATGGCCTCTTGCGCGACCAGGGGCGTGGATTCCGAAAGAGCGCAGAAGATTCCTCCCGTGTGAAACCAGCGGGCGCCATCTTTCGCGAAAATTTGTTCCCAGTCGATTTCTCCGGGCTTCAGTTGAGAAACCGCGGTGTGCCCGCGATCGGAGCAGCCAAGGGCGGCGCGCACTCCGAAACCGCGTTCAGTGAAATTCAGGCCATTGCGCACCGTGCGCCCAACGCCGTCATAAGGCACCCATCGCACGTAGTCCTGCGACACGCCGCCTTGCAGCATGAGATCTTCTACCAGGCGGCCCACAGGATTGTCGGCAAGCGCAGTCACAATCGCCGTGTTCATACCAAAGCAGCGGCGCAGGCCGCGAGCAACGTTATATTCCCCGCCGCCTTCCCATACGCGAAAATGCCGGGTGGTGATGACGCGCTCATCCCCAGGATCGAGTCGCAACATGACCTCGCCCAGACTCACCAGATCCCATTTGCAATCGTTCTTTGCCCTAATCGTTATCTTTGCCATGGTTGTTAGAGTTCACAGCCCGGTCGGAAAAAGTTGGCTCGGGCGGAAAAATGTCAAAGGCTGCAACTGCAGCACGTTGCAACCGCAGTGATTCTATATGATCCGCATTCCCAGACAAGGGAACGACGCGGGCCGGGTGTGACCAATTTCTTGCCTGTTGAAAATGGCGGAAGCCAGCGGGGGTAGAACCCACCAACGACAGGATTGCCTGCCGCTCGCCGGTTTTGGAGATCACCTAGTGAAAAAGCGCGAAGAATTAGTCCGGCGGTCGATCCCGACACTTCTCAAAGATCTTGTAGCGGAGTACAACTTTAGGGTTCAAGGGAAAGGAACCGGCCAGAGGACGCGCGTGTCGTGGATCATAGTGTTCGATCCTCGTTAGTTGTTCATTGAGTGCTATGCCTTCGAAGCTTGCTTCTTGGGGTTGCCCACGATCTCCGAGACAGCGCGGTAGCCCTGGTCAATGGCGATGTTGGTGTAGGCGTGGCCATCGGCGTCGGAATTCGCAATGTGGATGCGGCCGAAGGGCTGGCGCCCGATCACGCAAGGACGCGCGGAAGCTGGCCGGTCAATCGGTTCGAACAGAGCGTTGTACTCGTAGGCATATCCGTGCGGCCAGCGGTTGACGGTGATGGCCTGCACGTCGCGAGCAGGATCGAAGCCCCCGGCGGAAAGCATGCGTCCCAGCTGATCGCGGACATTGCGCTCGAAAGTTTCGAACGAGGTGCTCAGCAGTTCGTAGCGTCCGGCGCGATATTGATCTTTGCAGGCGAGGCCGGGGCTGCACGGAGTGCGCAGCAGATGCAGCGCGCAGGACTCTTCGGGCGAACTGGGAAATTTGTAGTCGCCCATGGAAACCGGAAAATCGAGAGTGACATTACTGAAATACGCGCTCGGCGCGTAGACACCGTTGATCCCGAGTTTCTGAAAAGATTTCCAATTGCTGATTTGAACGTTGGTGTAGACGAGCGGAATCTTCACGCAGTAGGCAAGCGCCTCTTTCTGCGTGGCGGACATTTCCGGGCAGAGGTAGGGGATGACCATGTTGTAGCAGGCGAGCACGCACTGCGGTGCGCGGACCCGGTGGGCTTG
>CAVRDS010000075.1:0-11368 GCA_963719865.1 uncultured Acidobacteriota bacterium
CCGCGGGTTTCGTGAGTTTCGAGTTACTTGTTGGCATGCTCTTCCCTCTGTAGTTCCTGTAGCGCCGGATCAGGATGTTAGTGGCCGCCGAGAGCCACGGCCCTCGTGCGGGGAGTGGTGCGATCGAGGTCATGCCGATCTACCTTTTGTTTGCGCTTCACTGATTCCAGCCTATAAGAGCGCCGAATCTCCATCTTCGTCGTGTCTATAAGCGCTCGTGAATTCATTTGGTATTGCTCCACTTCCAGTTGCGTATTTCCGGCATGTCTTGGCCGTGCTTGTCGATGTAATGCTTGTGCTCGATGAGCTTGTCTTGCATCTGCTGCTTTAGATAAGTGCCCTTAGTGCCCAAGTGCGTTAGCCGATCGACCACGTCTTGGACAAGGTGGAACCGGTCCAAGTCGTTCTGCACCCTCATGTCAAAAGCGGTTGTGATGGTGCCTTCTTCCTTGTATCCCCGGACGTGGAGGTTGCGGTTGGCGCGACGGTAGGTCAGCCGATGGATTAGCCATGGGTATCCATGAAAGCCAAAGATGATGTGTTTGTCTTTGGTGAAGAGCGAATCGTAATCCGTTTCGCTTAGTCCGTGCGGGTGCTCGCTCGCAGATTGCAACTTCATCAGATCGACGACATTAATCACCCGGATTTTCAGGTCGGGTAAATGCTGGCGGAGGATCGACACGGCAGCCAAAGTCTCCAGCGTGGGAGTGTCACCGCAGCAGGCCATTACTACGTCCGGCTCGGCATTCTGGTCGTTGCTAGCCCATTGCCAGATGCCAATTCCTTCCGTGCAATGAACAACAGCGGCGTCCATGGTCAGCCATTGGGGCAGGGCGTGCTTTCCTGCAACCACTACATTGACGTAATTCCGGCTACGCAGGCAGTGATCGAAAACAGACAACAGGCAGTTGGCATCAGGCGGAAGGTAAACGCGCACGATATCCGCCTTCTTGTTGATGACGTGGTCGAGGAAGCCAGGATCCTGGTGCGTGAAGCCGTTGTGATCCTGCTGCCAGACGTGGGATGCGAGCAGATAGTTCAGCGAAGAGATCTTCCGGCGCCAGGGCAGTTCCAGGCATACCTTCAGCCACTTGGCGTGCTGGCTGAACATCGAATCGACGATGCGAATGAACGCCTCATAGCTGTTGAATAACCCGTGCCGCCCGGTCAGAAGATATCCTTCGAGCCAACCCTCGCACTGGTTCTCGCTGAGCATCGAATCCAAAACGCGACCGGCGGGTGCGAGGGATTCGTCATTTTTTACTTTCCGGGCATCCCACTGACGGTTAGTGACTTCAAAGACCGCGCCCAGTAGATTCGAGAGCGTCTCATCGGGACCGAAGACTCGGAAGTTATGCTGATCCTCATTTAGCTTGGCTACATCCCGCAGGAAATTACCCAGCACGAGCGTATCTTGGCCGTTAACCGCTCCGGGCGAAGGCACATTCACCGCATGAACGTGGAAGTCCGGCATGCGTAGATCGCAAAGCAGAATGCCACCGTTAGCGTGCGGATTGGCGCCCATCCGGCGGTCGCCCCTCGGTGCTAACTCCGCCAATTCGGGGATGAGTCGTCCATTCCCGTCGAACAGCTCCTCGGGTTTGTAGCTTTTCATCCAGCTTTCAAGCTGTTTGACATGATCGGGATGTTCGGAATCGACTAGGAGCGGCACCTGGTGCGCTCGGAAAGTACCCTCGATTTGCAACCCATCAACTACCTTTGGGCCAGTCCAGCCCTTGGGTGACTTGAGGACGATCATTGGCCAGCGTGGCCGCGTGGTGTCGTTTTTGGTCCGCGCGTTGCTTTGGATTTTCCGAATGTCCTCGATGACCCTTTCCATTGTGGTGGCCATGAGTTCATGCATCTTTTCCGGCTCATTGCCTTCAACAAAGTGAGGCGTCCAGCCGCAGCCGCGCAGAAATTGCTCCAATTCCTCATGCTCGATGCGGGCTAGAACCGTTGGATTGCTGATCTTGTAGCCATTGAGGTGGAGGATCGGCAGCACTGCTCCGTCGGTAATCGGGTCGAGAAACTTGTTGGACTGCCATGAGGTTGCCAAGGAGGCCGTTTCCGCTTCGCCGTCGCCGATGACGCAGGCGACGATCAAATCGGGATTGTCGAATGCCGCCCCGAATGCATGACTAAGTGAGTACCCGAGCTCACCACCTTCGTGAATCGACCCCGGCGTCGTCGGCGCAACGTGACTCGAAATGCCGCCGGGAAACGAGAACTGCTTGAACAGCTTCTTCATTCCGGCTTCGTCCCTGGTGACGTCTGGATAGATGTCGGTCCAGGTACCCTCGAGGTATACGTTGCCCACAATCGCAGGGCCACCGTGCCCGCGGACCTGCAATGTAAAACATATCGAGGTCATACTTTTTGATGACGCGGTTCAAATGCACGTAGATGAAGTTCTGGCCGGGCGTCGTGCCCCAGTGCCCAACCACCAGGGGCTTTACGTGCGACAGCTTCAGCGGCTCCTTCAGCAGCGGATTGTCGTAGAGATAAATCTGCCCGACCGACAGATAGTTGGCGGCTCGCCAGTAAGCATCCAGCTTCTGGAGCAGTTCAGGTGAAAGGGTTGCTGATTCAGTGAGCGCAAGAGTTTCTGTGTTCATGGTTCAATTCTCCTTTTCGAGCCCAAAGCCGAGAATGCAGCAAACTGTTTTTGCGATCATGCGTTCTTCATCTGTGCGAATGACGCGGACCGTAACCCGGCTCGCCGCGGTGGAAATCACGGCCTCATTCGACGCGTTTTGTTTCTGTTCGAGTTCAATTCCAAGGAATTCCAAGCCTTCGCAAATCCGGGCGCGGACCGTGGGCGCGTTCTCTCCAATGCCGCCTGCGAACACCAGCGTGTCGAGGCCGCCCAACGCTGCCGCGAATGCGCCGATCCATTTCCTAACCTGGTAGCAAAACAGCGCGACTGCCTCAGCCGCCCGCATGTCCTGCGTCTGATGGTCGAGCAAATCGTGCATATCTGAACTGGTCTCGGATATTCCGAGCAAGCCGGAATGGGAAGTAACCATCTCGTTAAATTCGTTGGCGCTCATTTTTTCAGCGCGTGCCAGATACAAAACCAGTCCGGGATCGAGATCGCCTGAGCGGGTGCTCATCGGCACCCCGGCGGTTGGAGTGAAACTCATGCTTGTGTCCACGGATTTGCCGTCGCGTACCGCCGCCAAGCTTGCCCCATTGCCAAGGTGGCCGAGGATGACCCGGCCCTTCGTTGCCGCCGGGTCGCCGAGGCGCGCGAGTTCTCCCATTAGAAACGCATACGACAGCCCGTGGAACCCGTAGCGCCGGACACCCTGTGCCTCGTACCGGCGCGGGATTGGCAACATCTGGGCCACGCGCGGCATATCATGGTGAAAAGCCGTGTCGAAACACGCCACTTGAGGCAGGTCGGGAAATCGGCGATGGAACGCCTCGGCCAATAGGATTTCCTCCGGCATGTGGTCAGGATCGAATGGACTCAGGCGGTGAAGCTCCTCAAACATTTCGGGAGTGATTCGCTGGGGCTTGAAATAATTCGGTCCGCCATGCACGATGCGATGCCCGATCGCTGCCAATGAATCGCGCTCGCTGCATTCGTCAATCCAATCCATCAAAGCGCTCACCGCCGCAGCGTGATCCTTTGCCTTCACCACACGTGAAATGTTGTCCGTCTCAGTTGGACCCTTCACCCGCAAGGTAGGCGCCGGCTGTCCAATCCGGTCAATGCCACCAGTTAGAATCTGTCGCAGAGAGTCTCCCGCCTCGAACAGCGCGGACTTGATGCTCGACGAGCCGCCATTGATGGTGAGGATTCGGGGGTTACTTTGTTTCATAATCGCTCTGCAGTCCGAATGAAGAGAGTTTTGCTCGGGTGGATTTGTAGTCCGTGTGAAGAACGCTTCGAATCCCCAAGCTTTCCGCGATCTGAACGAACATCGGCGTGTTTTCGATGTAGAGTACCTGGCGAGGCGACGCCTGGGCGACGTCCAGCGCAAGTCGAAACATCTCCTCGTCGGGCTTCCGAGCGTGAACGAAGCAGGAGGAAATAAACGTATCCACGAACTCGCCCAGCCTGAACTTATGAATCCGATACGCGTTCACTTCTCGCGATTCATTGCTGACTACGGCGACTCTCAGTCCATAGCGCGCCTTCAGAGTGCGGACCGTCTCGATCATTTTGGTGTAAGGTTTCGATTGCGTGAACATAAAAGCGCGAAAGTGGGCCCGGGTGAACGATCGTTTCTTGTAGAAGACCACGCGGTTCAAATATTCCTGGAACGTGACCCTGCCTTCCTCATGGGCGGCGAAGTTCAGTACATGCCGATCTTCCATTTCGGCATAATTCAAGTTGAAGTGCCTGGCCGCCCGCCTGCGGGCATGATGATCCCACCCGTTGGTGAGCAGGACTCCGCCGATATCCACAAACAGCGTCGTGATCGGGACCGGTCTTCTCATTTGATCTCCGCTTGTCGCGCAATCAGTACGGCGCTAGATCGCAATGGCAAGTGGTAAGTGAGTGGGACTTCCCAAAGCCGTTCATCGCCCGCTGCAAAAAGACCTTGCGATGTTTCCTGAGATGTGTCCACGGCGAGATGCCACCTGGCACCCGAAGGTGACAGGAGGCACAATGAAATCAACCGCATCGCCGCCGGCATTGAACATCACATACAGCGCGTGTTGCTCATCTTCCTGGATCAGACAAGCAAACCGTTTTTCCTTCGGATCAAGCCAGTTGGGCAATCCTCCTCGCGGACCAAACCAGTGGATCTCGGCATCCGTGTAGAATTGTTCCTTACTCAGCACCGGATGCGCCGAGCGAAAGGCGATCATGCCACGGGTGAAGTTGAAAATTTCTGTATGCTCATCCAAGTGTCTCCAGTCATACCAGCTCGTTTCGTTATCCTGGCAGTAAGCGTTGTTGTTGCCGCCCTGCGTGCGACGAAATTCATCGCCGCCGAGCAGCATCGGCACGCCGCGCGAGATCAGCAGGGTCAAAAGGAAGTTCTTGACCTGGCGTTTCCGCAAGTTCTCGATCCTGCCATCCGTCGTCTCGCCTTCAGTGCCGTAGTTCTCGCTGAAGTTGGTGTCGGTCCCGTCATGGTTGTTTTCGCCGTTGGCTTCATTGTGCTTTGAGCGATAGCTGACCAGGTCGTTCAGAGTGAAGCCGTCGTGGCAGGTGACGAAATTGATGCTACCGTCGGGGCCTTTGCCGGACTTGGTATAGATGTCGGCACTGCCGCAGATGCGGCTGGCAAACAGACCGAGCATTCCATCATCGCCGCGCCAGAAACGCCGGACATCATCTCGGTACCGGCCGTTCCACTCCGCCCAGCGCCGCTCTGAAAAACTACCCACCTCGTACGCACCGGCGGCGTCCCACGCCTCGGCAATGATCTTCACATCTCTCAAGATCGGGTCCTCGGCGATTCGCTCGAGAAGCGGGGGATTGGACAGTAGGTTGCCGGAGCGGCCCCGACCGCGAATCACATCTTGTCCGCGTTCCGCCACTGGGTGGTGGAGATCCATGTCGATGGATTTCGGTTTGACCTGGCTGCAGTGCTCGGGATGGTTGGCATTGATCGTGTTGCCAGTGCCGGTGTAGTTCTTGTAGTAGCGTTTGTCGTCCGCTAGCATGTAGAAGATCGTGTTATCGATCCCGCGGAAAGAAAGTGTAAGACCCCGTTCGTTTCCCTCGGCTGTGTGATTGAAAAGGACGTCTAAAATCACTTCGATACCGCCCTTGTGAAGGGCCCGAACCATTTCCTTGAACTCTAGCTTTTGCTGGCCCAAACCACCCGAACTGCTGTACGAAGCTTTGGGCGCAAAAAAGGCCACGGGATCATAGCCCCAGTAATTCTTTAGCAGTTGATTTGTCTGCGGATTCCTGCGTGTGACAGAAAACTCATTGAATTCCTGTACGGGCATCAGTTCCACAGCGGTCACTCCCAGAGTTTTCAGGTAGGGAATTTTTTCCATCAGGCCCCGGTAGGTTCCCGGATGGTCCACGCCCGAGTCAGGATGAATGGTAAAGCCGCGAACATGCATTTCGTAGATTACGGTCTTCGACCACGGATGGCGGAGTGGCTGGTCTCCATCCCACTCGAAGGGCTCGTTGACGAACACGCATTTCGGCATCGACCTTGAATTGTCTAGCGTCGACATAACCAAGTCTTGCTTTGGCGCCGACGCGTCGTATCCAAGTGTCGATGTGAAATCCCACAAGGGCATCCGCGAAATCGCGGTAGCGAACGGATCGAGCAAGAGCCTGTTGAAATTGAAACGGTGCCCTTCGCTGGGTTCGTAAGGGCCATCCACGCGGTAAGCATAGAGTTGACCGGGACTGATTCCCTTGACCCAAACGTGCCATACGTCACCCGTGTGGTTGCGTGTTGAACTCAGATCGATTACGCGTGCGGGCGCTGCGTCTTTGGGATGGTCAAACAACTCCAGTCGAACACGACTGGCGTAACGACTGAAAAGGGCGAAATTAACCCCGCCTCCCGTTTCCTGGGTTCCCAAGGGCAGAGGAGAGCCCGCGCGAACGTCAGCGCGCTCGGAGATCTCCGAGATGTAATCGTGCAATTCGCGTTCGGACGTTTTCGTCATCGTTGCCATAGAATTCGAGCGGATTCGAGCGGAATCGCTACCCCGGAGCGCTGAGGTATCACTCGCGGTGTGTAATCACTTGCAGGACGCGCGGCAGGTACGGTTGCGTGAAATACACAGCGGCGGGATCCGTCCGGCAACGATCCTGCGCACTTCATTTCCTCCCTTACGGGATCGCCGCAGTTGATTCCGTCGGCGTAAAGCTCCACCCGCACTGCTTTGGGATCGAGGTCATTGAGACAGACCTGAACCTCAAATACGTGCTGGAGGCCACGGGTCTCAACCTTCACTTCGCCAATGTGTAGCGTGGCCCATTTCTGCTCCAGAGTCTGTCGCCAATCGACTACTTGCTTGCCGATTGCGCCCTTGTTCGCCGCGCGCTCACGGTAGCACTTAGCAGCCGGGAGGTAACGTTGCTCGGTATATTCGCGCACCGCGCGGTGGGCGGAGAAGCGCGGTGTCAACTGCGCCATGCTTTCCCGCATCCGCTTGACCCATGCGGTGGGAATGCCGGTGTTGTCTCGGGTATAAAATTCCGGGATGACCTCCCGTTCGAGCAAGTCGTACAGGGCATCCGCTTCGGCCGCGTCCCAGGCCGGATCATCGCCATGTTCCTGGCCGTCCCCTAATGCCCAACCAACCTCCGGCGTATAAGCTTCCGCCCACCAGCCGTCTAGCTCGGAGAGATTGATGCCGCCATTGACGAGCACCTTCATGCCGCTTGTCCCGCAAGCCTCCCAGGGACGGCGCGGCGTATTGATCCAAACATCCACGCCCTGCACGAGCCGCTCGGTCAAGTGCATGTCGTAGTCAGCGAGGAAAATTACATGCGGGCGTGCCTCAGACGTCCTGATAAAGCGAATCCATTCCTGGATCAATGCCTGTCCAGCACGATCCGCCGGATGCGCCTTTCCGGCGATGATCAGCTGCACCGGACGCTGGGAATTGCTCAATAGCCGAAGAAGCCGCTCTGGGTCGTGCAAGAGGAGGTCGGGTCTCTTGTAGGTCGCGAAGCGTCGCGCGAAGCCCAGTGTTAACGCGTTGGGATCAAATAAATGCTTCGCCTCGTCAATCGCCTCGGGCGATGCGCCGGACGCGGTCAGTTGTCCGGATAATCGCTCGCGAGCGTATTCAATAAGAGACTTGCTGGCGGCGATGCGAAATTGCCAAAGGCTGGCATCGGAGACGCGGCGAATGTTCTGCTCCAGGTTTTGCGTCGAGTCTAGCCATCGGCCTTTTCCACAGGCTTCCGTCCAGAGATCGTCGGCTGCCGCCGAGTCCCAGGTCGGCATGTGCACTCCGTTGGTCATGTGCCCAACGGGCACTTCGTCCTCTGGCCAGTGGGGGAAAAGAGGCTCAAAGAGGTGACGGCTGACTTTCCCGTGCAACCGACTCACGCCATTCACCGCCCCGCTCCCGCGGATCGCCAGATAGGCCATGTTGAAACTTTCCGACGAGTCGTTCGGATTCTGGCGGCCCAGGGCCAGCAAATCATGGCGTGTTATGCCGAGTTTCTTCTCCGCGTATCCTCCCAGGTATTGCTCAATGAGAGCAGGATCGAAAAGATCAAAGCCGGCGGCGACTGGCGTGTGCGTGGTAAAGAGGTTCCCCGCTCGCGTGGCGGCCAGCGCGACTTCGAAGGGCTGCCCAGTTTCTTCCATGAAACTTCGGGCACGGTCCAACACAGCAAAGGCCGCGTGCCCTTCGTTCAAGTGACACACTTCCGGCTTGATGCCCAGTGCGCTGAGCAGCCGCCAGCCGCCAATCCCGAGAAGCACTTCCTGCACGAGGCGTAACTCCGGCCCGCCCCCATATAGCTCGCTCGTGATCCCTCGTTGAGCGGGGAAGTTCGCCGCATCATTGCTGTCCAGCAGATAGAGCTTGACTCGACCGGCCTGGACCTGCCAGGAGCGCAGCCAGACCGAGTAACCAGGTAAGGTAATCTCCAACCGCAACCACTCGCCGTTCGGCTGGCGCACTGGAGCGATTGGCAACTGTCCGGGGTCGTTGTATGGGTAAAGAGGCTGTTGCGCTCCATACTTGTCAATCACCTGGCGAAAATAGCCTTGTTGGTAGAGCAGCCCCACTCCGACCACCGGTACACCCAAATCGCTGGCAGCTTTGAGCTGATCGCCAGCCACATTGCCAAGTCCTCCCGAATAGATCGGGAGCGCTTCGCTCAACATAAATTCCATGCAGAAATATGCGACGCAAGTTAAAGCAGTTTGCGGATACTTTTGCTGAAACCATGCCGGCGTCTCCGCCGCCCGACGCTTGGCTCGCAGGTGGTCATCAACGTTCTTGCGGAAAGCAGGATCGGCCAGCACGCGCTCGAGTTGGTCCCGCGAGACCGTCTGCAGGACAACCCAAGGATTTTGCGTGCGTTCCCACATTGCGGGATCGAGCGCACGCCAAACTCCGTCCGTGGCATGATTCCACGACCACCGCATATCCAGGGCAAGCTCTGCCAGTGAATCGAAACCCTCGACTTCCGTGTGTAGAATGCCGTAGATCGGATGGCTGACGCGGGTGTCCTTTCTCATCGTTGTTGCTCCGAATTTCTTCCCGACCGAATCTTCGAATACATCCTTTAGGATTCTCCTCGCTACGCCACGGTTCGTTGGCTTCGCTGGCTCTCCGGTGATGACTGTTCCGCCGGTGCGCGGCCTTTATTCCGCGTCGGCGCTGCCGCCAAAGCCTCGTTAACAATCGTCTCGGCCTCTTCCAGGATGCGGCGCAGATGATCCGGTCCTCGGAAGCTCTCCGCATAAATTTTGTAGATATTTTCGGTGCCTGACGGACGAGCCGCGAACCATCCACTTTCTGCCACTATTTTCAATCCACCGATGGATGCACCGTTGCCCGGCGCATTAGTGAGGACAGTCTGGATTTTTTCGCCTGCCAGTTCGGTAAGTTTGATCTGCTGGGGCGAGAGTTTCGCTAACAGTTCCTTTTGATCCGGAGTGGCTGGCGCCTCCACGCGGTCATAAACGGACTCACCGAATTCGCGCGTGAGATCTTCGTAGATTTCGCCGGGATCGCGGCCCGTTCGGGCCGTGATTTCCGCCCCCAGAAGAGCCGGGACGATGCCATCTTTATCCGTCGTCCAGACAGTGCCATCCAGACGAGAAAAGGACGCCCCTGCACTCTCTTCGCCACCGAAGGCAAGAGAACCGTCCAGCAAGCCATCCACGAACCACTTGAAACCAACCGGCACTTCGTAGAGTTTCCGGCCAAGTTTCGCGGTGACGCGATCAATCATCTGGCTGCTCACTACGGTCTTTCCCACCGCCGCTTCTTTCCGCCACTTGGGCCGATGCTGGAAGAGATAGAAAATCGCGACGGAGAGGTAATGGTTAGGCGGCAGCAATCCATGGCTCTTGGTGACAATCCCGTGACGGTCATGATCGGTATCGCAGGCAAAAGCAAAGTCAAAGCGGCCCTTCATCGCTATCAATCGCTGCATCGCATAGACCGACGAAGGATCCATGCGAATCTGACCGTCCCAATCGACGGTCATAAAGCGAAATGTCGGATCAACGGCCTCGTTGACAACTGTGAGATTCAGTCCGTACCGCTCGGCAATCGGCCCCCAGTAGTGGACTCCGGCGCCCCCAAGGGGGTCCACGCCGATGCGGAGTTTTGCGTCGCGAATCGCATCCAGGTCGAGCACGCTCGCGAGATCAGCGATGTAGGCGTGGAGGTAGTCGTGTCGGTGCGTCGTTGAGGCGCGAAGAGCTTTCTCGAAAGAAATCCGCCTCACGCCCTGCAGCTTAGCCTCAAGAAATTCGTTTGCCTTCGCTTGAATCCAATCCGTGACGACTTCCTCCGCCGGGCCGCCGTTTGGCGGGTTGTACTTGAAGCCACCGTCCCGTGGTGGATTGTGCGACGGCGTGATGACGATGCCGTCGGCCAGTCCGGTCTTGCGCCCGTGGTTGTATGTGAGAATCGCGTGGGAAATGACCGGCGTGGGAGTATATTCGTCCCCTTTCGCGAGCATGACTTCCACTCCGTTGGCCGCGAGCACTTCAAGCGCGCTCGCCAGTGCCGGCACCGAGAGCGCATGCGTGTCCATCCCAAGGAATAGCGGGCCATCAATTTGGTGCTGCTTTCGGTGTAGACAGATCGCTTGACTGATAGCGAGGATGTGTCACTCATTGAAAGCCTTGCCGAACGAGGAACCACGATGTCCCGAGGTGCCGAAGGCAACTCTTTGAGTCGGCACGGAAGGATCTGGGACCTCCGTATAGTAGGCCGCGACGAGCCTGGGCACATTCACCAGCATCGATGCTGGGGCAGGCTTTCCCGCAAGCGGACTAGTCTTCATGACGCTTTTGCTAAGTGCGGTGATGACCGTTGCGCTAGTGTCTCCATGAGTTTGCTGAACGACTTTGCAACCCGCTCGTCCTCAAGCTGCCGCGCCACATCGTCGAGGCTGATGTTCAGTTCCATCAGTGGCTCTAAAACCGAGCGGGCTTCCTCGACATCTTGTTCGAGTCGGGCTTTCGGGTCTCCGTGATCGCGGTATGCATTGAGCGTTTCCATCGGTACCGTGTTGACTGCGTGCGGATCGATAGGGGCCTCGACATATTTCACGTCACAGGTCTCGCCTGCGGTGGCTTCGTATTTCAGTTTTTCGTTCCGGCAGCCCTTGTGGACTGCTTGCTATGGTTGCTTTGAGCTAAGTTCGCGTTCCGCTAGAAGCCAATCTTGCACCTCGTCGCCGGGTGCTCCGTTCCGAGAAACATAGATTTCGTATGCACGC
>CAVRDS010000076.1:0-161298 GCA_963719865.1 uncultured Acidobacteriota bacterium
CCCTAGGGGATGACCTGCAGGTTACGCTGCCATGCCAGCGCCAATGTCAGCACAACGAAACCACTGAGCACCACCGAACTGAACGCCGGCGACAGAACCTGGAAACGGACGGTGGACTCCCACAGCAGGGGAGAGAGAATCAGGGCGGAGGTGACGCCATACGTAGCACTGGCAAAGCGGTTGGTATCGTGTGTTCTGACGGCCCAGAGCATCCACAACGCCGCATATACGATCGCACCTATCAACACGGGAAATTTCGGGATGGTTCCCGACTCCGCGATCGCACGCAACAGGTAGGCGCCAGCGATTCCCAGAACCGCTTTGCCGAGTATAGGCACAGCCCCGCTCGGCATCTCCAACGGCGGGAAAACTCGCCAGCTGCCGTCAGACCGAGGGGTTTGCGGCGCAATGGTCGCCAGTTCGGACTGCGATTGGGTTGTTTTTTCCGGTGAGTGCTCAAGCGCGGCAACGCGCCGTTCCAAATCGCGTAACCGTTCGCTGAGTTGATCTACGTTTGATGCGATGCTGTCGACAGCTTGCGGCATGTGACGCTCCGCATCTGCCCCGGTGCGGTGGGGCTAGCTGGTTCCGTGCGCCGGAGTTGCGGAGGCCGGAAGGGGGTCCGCGTCCGTCCAGGGCGGCAGAAGTTTTACCAAAACCCACAGGATGAAAAAGGGAAGAATCATCAGCGCGATCGCAGTAAGTAATCCTTCGCGCGAGGCGAAGCCCATCTTATAAGTGGTGTATCCGAGGAAACTCTTGGAAAAGAGCTGGCCGCCGATCACGACGTTCCAGCGCATCGCGAAAATGCCCATCACGGTCAGACATCCGGCCAGCGCGTAGACGCGCTGGCGGGCCTTTTCGGTCAGCTTCAAAATCTGGGTCAGACCGAGCAGGACAATGGGCGTCACCGTCCCGAGAAGAATCTGCACAATGACCTGGGACATCCAGAGGCGCGTGTGCACCATGAAATCCAGGCTGCGGAAGGACTCGTCCGCTTCATAGATGCGCTGCAGCAGATCGAGCATCTCCAGGCTGAAGTCGATGACGAAAGTGTAGAGCAGATACTGCGCGATTTTGTCCAGGCAGCGGATGTCGATTTGCCTTCCCCGCAGCCACGCGGAGAGCATGTACAGCAGCATGACGGCGGCAATGCCAGAGACCATGGCCGAGAAAATGAAGACAATCGGCATCAGCGGCGACGACCACCAGGGATTGGCTTTCACCGATCCGAAGATGAAGCCCACGTATCCATGCAGCAGAAACGCAGACGGGATGCCAATCAGAGTAATGAAATAGCCAACTCTCTCATCAATTCGCAGCGAGCGCTCGCTAATATTGGCCGAACCGAGGGTGAGAACGCGATAGACCACACGCGCCATGCCGGTTGACGTCTGCGATTTCAGGACGATGTCGCGGCGGTAGTCGAGCCACACCTCCAGAAGCAGCACCGCCATGAGATACCACAGATACACAAATCCGAACATGGCCATGGCAGAGGAGCGATGCGGGGTCAAATACATTTCGAAAGATCGTTCGGGATGTCCCAGATGCAATTGCAGAGGCAGCGGTGCCACCAGCAGGAAAGCCAGCGCCGTGAGCAGTGCGAGGCGGTAAGTCGGCTTCACTGCCTCCACACGGAATACGCGTTCCAGGGACGCCAAAATAAACGCCCCGGCCACAAGTCCCGTAATGAAGGGATAGAGAACGATGAGGACACTCCACTGGAGTTCCACTTCATTCGGGTACATAAAACCTTCAACCGGGATTGGCACGAGCCTCCTTTTCAACCGAACCACCCCGGAAGATTCCTCCGGGGCTACGTCTTACCGGACCGAACCATCCATGCCGTCGTAAAAAACCTTGGCGCCGGTGGCCATATGCGGCTTCAGCACTTGCACCGTATGAGTTCGTAAGAACTCATGAATCGGGTCTTTCGGATTCTTCAGGTCAGCGAGCTGGCGCGCGCCCGTCGGGCAGACCTCGCAGCACGCCGTCGTCAAGCCCTTGGTGATGCGGTGGTAGCAGAGCGTGCATTTTTCCGCTGTATTGGTCTTGGGATTGATGAAGCGGCAACCATAGGGGCATGCTTGCACGCAGTAGCGGCATCCCAGGCAATAGGTCTTGTCCACCAGCACGACTCCGTCTGGGGTAACAAACGTCGCGCCCACGGGACAGACCTGTGTGCAAGGCGAATCGGCACAGTGATTGCATAGCTTGGGAACAAAAAAATTCTTGCCGCCGATTTCATTAGGCGGAAAACCCTGCTTGCCGCCGTTCGGTGATTCCACTTCCGGCCTTTCAATCTTCCAGTCGGCGACGTGGTAGCGCTCAACCCACGTGCGGTAATAACCTTCCGGAACGTCGTTCTCTTCCGCGCAGGCGCGGACACAACTGCCGCAGCCGATGCACTTTGGAATGTCAATCAGCATTCCCCACCAGTGCTCGGTAAGCTTGTAGTTGGGAGAGGCCTCGGGCGTTCCCGCCTGAACGTATTTCCATGCAATCGCAGCGGCGGGCAGCAACATGAGCAGGCGACGGCGAGTGATGTCCATTACTTCTTGCCTCCCGTCGCGGTCTTCTCGACCTCTTCGATCTTTGGTTTGTGCGGCTGATGGCAGGTGTCGCAGGCTAGCCCCCCCGAGTGATCTGCAGTCGCGACCTGGGGAAAGTCCTTCGGCTTCGCGCTGTTGGCTTCGTGACAACGGGCACACACGATAGCCGTATCGAGCTTTGCCGGTTTCACAGAGGCAGGATCGTCGGCATGCCGTGCTTGAGCACCGTGGCAGGCCTCGCAAGGAACAACCACATGCCGGCCCTGCTTCTTCTGATCGACGACGTCGGTATGGCATGCCTCGCACGTATCGTGGCCCGCAAAGGCAATGGGCCGGGCTGCGATCTCCGCGATCGCTGCGCCCCGATAGTGTCCGTACTCGCCAAAACTCCGGGGAACAACAGCGGCACGCAGAACGACGAAGGCAACCACGGCTATTGCCATGACGGCAGCGAGGCGAACGAGATGTTCTATGTCCTTAAACAATTTCTATTCCCATACCTGGCCTCGGGCGCAGCCTACGCGCAACAATGCGTAGTGATCTTGGATACATCGCTTTACTCAGGGAAACGATGATCGAAGTCACAGGACTCTGTGATGAGGCTCACCCTGTGCGCAGATCCCATTCAATCTGCACAAAATAGGCAGCTGGAGACGGTCGCCTGAGCTGGCCATAAACCAGACCCTGTCTCCCTGTCTCATAAATAGTTTTGGGAAGGGCACGGCTTCAGCCGTGCCGCTACCGGTTCAGTAAAAGCGGGGGCTTTAGCCCCAGGCTGGGCGGGTTTTTGACCGTCACAATCTTTTTGGTTAGCGCTTTGGTTTCGCTTCCAGCAGAACTAAGCCTTGCGACGGAACTGCGAGCGTCACCGAGTCGTTTTTCGTCTCGTGCGTCTCAGGTGGAGACAGCCGGGCTGCCACCCGCAGTTTTTCAATCTGTTCTGTGGTTGGAAACCGCGGCGCACCCATGGCTTGGTAGGACTTATGCACGTCGCCATGCTCGGTGTCGAGCCGAGTCACTTGCACGTGGGAAATCCGTGCGTGCTGGAATTGGAATTCCAAATGCCTATCCGCTCCCTTGGCGCCGGGCGCTGTCATATTCCAGGCCGCAATCACCAGAGTGCCGTCCGCCCGCCGCGTTGCCAGCACGGAATCCGAGTCCACCGCGAGCCGTTCGTCTCCTAGCCGATGCAGCAGCAGGAACGCATTGAAGGCCGGCTTGGGAATGCCATCTTCGGCGATCAGACCATACCCGCCGTAGAACGGCTGCTTCACCACGCCCTGCTCTTCGAAGACATCGGAGAATGTCCAATACGACATTTCGTCAACCAGGCCGTCGCACTGACGAATCGTGTCGGCCATCCACGGACCCATATAAGCCGCGTCGGTGACATCGGGCTCGTTCATGTAGCTGGCGTTGAACTCGGTCCAAAGCAGTGGCAGGTTGGGAAGCGCCGACGATTTGATCTGATCGTGAACCTTGGCGACGGCGCGGCAGACCATGCGGTCGCGGGGGATTTGTTCGTGCGTGCCGAAAACATCCTCCGCTTTGTCGTTGGCATAAACGTGCGAAGAAACAAAATCGACTGGAATCTTGTTTTCCGCGCAGTGGCGGATGAAGGCATCGGCCCACGCCGCCTGCGCGGTTGCTGGCCCTCCGACCCGCAGCCGCGGGTTTACGGCTTTAATATCGCGCGCGGTGTGGTCGTATAGCTCGAAGTAAGTGGATTGATGCGGCTGGCCAGCCCAGAAATCCAGGTTCGGTTCATTCCAGACTTCAAAATACCACTGCGACACTTCGTCGATTCCATAGCGATCCACCAGATGTTTCGCGAATTGGGTGATCATCTCGTCCCATTTCGCGTAGTCCTTGGGAGGAGAAACGTCGGGCTTGTACCAAAACGCCTGCAAGACTTCTTTCGCCGCCAGTTTATTCGGCATGAAGCTCAATTCGACGAATGGCCGCACACCATTGGCCAGCAACCCGTCGTAGATCTGGTCGACATACGAGAAATCAAAAACCGGATTGCCTTGCGGGTCTTCGTTGTACAGACCAACTTCATCGTGAAAAATTGCATGAAAGCGGACGTAGCGCATCGCTGTGACCTGCTTCACCTGCTGAAGATCCTGGCGGTAGTCTTCGCGCAGCGAGAGAATCGCGCGGCCCGAACCGAAGATGTGCTCCCAAAAATGAGGAAACGGGTGGGCAGGAGCCGTCGCATCGATAGAGACATGCTGTTCTTCGGTAGTTCCCGAACTCTGAGCGAGCGCATCCAGCGGGAGCAACGCGCAGCAGAATAGAACCAGATAAGCGAAATGCTTCTTGATTCTCATTTAGTTCGAGCGTACCAGAATGGAGTTCCGCATGGCGATCCTGGAAATTGCGGCCGCTTCTTTAGTTGATCGGCAAGTCGAAGGGGTTTGCCGTCACTAAAGTCTGTCTCATAAATGGTTTTGGGAAGGGCACGACTTTAGCCGTGCCGCTACCGGTCAACGAGAACGCCGCTAGTGGCCGCGCATGGCTTTCCGATACGCCATTACATTCTTATTGTGTTCTTCCATCGTACGCGCGAAGCGATGATGCCCTTGGGCATCGGCGACAAAGTAGTAGTAATCGGTTTGCGCGGGGTGCATGGCAGCCTCGAGAGCGCTGCGGCCGGGATTGGCAATGGGGCCGGGAGGAAGTCCGGCGTTTCGGTAGGTGTTATAGGAAGAAGTGAACCGCATGTCGGCGTGATGCAATGCCCCCTGATACGTTCCTGCCAGAAGTTCCGCATAGATGATGCTGGGGTCGGCATCGAGGGCAATGTGCTTCTCCAGGCGGTTGTAATAGACGCTCGCGACTACCGGGCGTTCCTCCGGGACGGCAGTTTCCTTTTCTACGATGGACGCCATCGTGACGATCATCGGCAGTCTGTGGCTCGCCTCGGGCGAAGACAGATAAGGTTGCTCGATCAGACCGATTTGCGTGGCGACCTCGCGGAATTGCTTCACCATCGCGGCAGCCATGTCTTGCATGCTCATCATGCGGGAAAACTGGTACGTGTCGGGAAAAAGATATCCTTCGAGCGAGTGCGCCGTCGGATTCAAATCTGAGATCAGGGAAGTGTCCGATTGCGCCACTTTCAGGAAGTCATCGGCCGGGCCAAGTCCGGCGGCTTCGATAGCTCGGGCGATGTCGAACATGGTGAAGCCTTCGGGGACAACGACCGTGTGGAAGTAAACGTCGCCCCGGCGAAGACGTTTTTGAATATCAATAATGTTGGCCGGCTTGTCGAAAAGATATTCCCCGGCCTTGAGCGACCGGCCGTGATGGTAGTAATGCCAGAGGACAAAGGCTTCCTGGCTGCGAATGACTCCCGCCTTTTTGAGTTCTGCCGCGATCCGGCGAGTGGAGTACCCGGGGCGGAGCATCACGAACGTTTGGCCGGAAGGTTCAACCGGCCCGACCAGAGCCCAGGCGAGCCATCCCCCCACTGCGAGAACTGCAAGCAGAAATAGCCAGACGAGTTTTCGCATACCTGCCACAGTGTAGTTGATGCGAATATTCTCAGGACCTGACGATGGTGATACGGCCTTTGGGTCGGTGGTTCGTGGCAAGAAGCCGAAAGGAGCAAAAAAACAGCTATCCATCCTGATTTATATATTCGATATTAACTTTTCAGTAGATAACCGCACGGAAATAACTGTGGAAGATAACTCATGCCGATTTTGAACCCTTTCGAACGCGGTATACTCAAATGATCAGAGGTGCGTTCATATATTCATGCGGCGTAGCTCGCCCTTTTGGGCCGTAATCATCTTCCTGACAGTGCTGCCCACCACCGGTTGTTTGTTCCGGACTCGTCCGGTCGAAGACCGGTATTCGAAGGCTCCTCTGAAGGAGTCGTCCCAGCAGCAACTGATCGACAGCATCAACCAGGAGGCCGAATTTATTCGTTCACTCAAGGCCACCGTTGACATCGACAGTTTCGCCGGTGGGATGAAGAAGGGTAGCCAGACCCAGTACAAGGAAATCCGCGGGTATGTCCTGGCGCGCAAGCCCGATTCCTTGCACATGATCGGATTGATGCCCTTCGTCCGCACCACGGCATTCGACATGGTCAGCGACGGCGAGGACTTCAAGCTTTGGATTCCTCCCAAGAACAAATTTGTGATTGGCCAGAATAAGGTCGCAACCCCCAGTTCCGATCAGCCGATGGAAAATATCCGTCCACAGAATATCTATGAGGCTCTGCTGATCCGCCCCATTGACCCGACTTCGGAGATTGCCGTCCTGGAAAACGGCTATGAGACCCTCCACGATGCCAAGGGACATCGCGTGCTGCAGGAAGACTACGAACTGACGGTGATCAAAAAGTCGGGAGACGGGTGGATCCTGGCCCGCAAGATTGTCTTTGACCGCACCGATCTGAAACCGCATCACCAATACATCTACAGCGATGACGGCAAAGTGGCGACCGACGCGCGTTACGCCGAGTACAAGGATTTCGGCGGTTTCAGCTTTCCCTCCCGCATCGAAATCTATCGTCCGCAAGAGGAGTACGACATCACGCTGAATATGCTGAAAGTCGAAATCAACACTCCTCTAAAGGACGACCAATTCGTGCTGGAGCAACCGCCGGGCGCTCAAGTCGTTCACCTGGATCGTCCGCAATCGAGCCTGGTCGTGCCAGTGAAGGACCAACAATAAGGCTTCCACGGTCTTCCGATTCCGACTGCCAGCGTGATTCCGCCAGACTTCGCCCGACCAGGGCGAGATAGAATGCGTCATCCGATGTAGTCTTCGCTTCCTATGATGAACAAATTATGATGAACAAAATGGTAGTCGCCAACCTGGTGCATCGCCCGACGCGGTCGGTGATTACCACGAGCGCAATTGCACTTGAAGTCACCATGATCCTGATGGTGGTCTCGCTGTTTTATGGGCTGCTGAACGGGTCACGCGAAAGCCAGTTGGGCGTGGGAGCGGACTTACTGGTTCAGCCGCCCGGGGCAGCTGCGCTCGCGGGGATGTCCGGGGCGCCGATTTCGGTGAAAGTGGGCAACGTGCTGCGCAAAGTGCCGCATGTGACCGTCGCCGCACCCGTGATTTGGGCGTTCAGCCAGAAGCCGCTCGAGATTGTCTACGGCATCGACCTTGACACCTACAATCACCTCCCGCCCGAGTTCCGGTACTTCTCCGGCGGTCCTTTCAAGGGGCCGAATGACGTCATTGTCGATGATTATTTTGCCGGCATGAACCACAAGAAAGTCGGCGATACGATCGAAGTGCTGAATCATCCCTTTCGCATTTGCGGGATTGTTCCTCACGGCAAGGGCGGACGCAAGTTCTTGCCACTCGCAACCATGCAGGATCTGATCGGAGCTGAGGGACGAGCCTCAGTGTTCTATGTGAAACTCGACAATCCCGCGAATCTTGACGAAACCGCAGCCGCAATCAAGGCTCTGCCCGGCATGGAGCAGTACGCGGTGCGGTCGATGCAGGAGTATCTCTCCATGATGACGCCCGACAATCTTCCAGGTTTTGATCTGGCGATTCGCATCGTGATCGGCGTGGCCGTCGTCATTGGGTTTTTGGTGATTTTTCAGGCCATGTATACCGCGGTCATGGAGCGCACGCGAGAGATCGGAATCTTGAAATCCATGGGTGCGTCGAAGTGGTACATCATGAATATCATCCTGCGCGAGACAGTGCTGATTGCGTTCGCAGGAATTGTCGCCGGCATTGTGATCAGCATGATGACGCGCCGCGTCATCATGTTCGAGAAGCCCGTGCTGCGCCTGTTCTGGAGCAATATCTGGGTGCTGCGCGCCACCTTAATCGCCGTTGCCGGGGCACTGGCCGGGGCTTTATATCCAGCATTCAAAGCGGCGCAGAGAGATCCCATCGACGCCCTGGCTTACGAATAGGATCTCATCTAGTTCCCCGACAAAATGAAGTTCACGGTAATCTGCGTCTCCACTTCGATCGGCTCGCCATTGAGAATGTACGGCCTGTAGCGCCACTGGCTCACCGCCGCGATCGCCGCCGGCACCAGCATCGGGTGCCCGGAAATCAGCCGCAAATTTTCGATCGTACCTTCCTTGCCGATCAGCGCAGCCAGCACCACTGCGCCCTGCACGCGGACACTTCTCGCCAGCGGAGGATATGCCGGCTGCACGCGCCGAATCAGGCTGCCTTCCAGCATGGTCGAAGTCCGAAATGTGCGGATCGCAGGAGCCGGTGGCGGCAGCGGAACAGCAGTCCTGCCAATGCCCAATCCTTTCCAGACGTTTCCCGTGCTGTCACCGGTGCTGCCCACCACGCCAGGCCCGGCGTTGTAACTCACCTGCGGCGGCGGTTCGACCTCGTTGATGGTCGCGACCTTAGGCGGAATTGATGGCGGAGTGATCAGCACGTTATTCGCGAGATTGCTCTGCACGACCGTAGCCCTATGTTGGCGTTCGATGGGGCGCGCGGGCGGCGGCGGTGGCGCCCCGAAAGACGTAGGCGGCTGCAGAACGCGGCTCGAAGGCAACCCCACTGTTGTTAGCATTGGAATCAGCAGCAGCAGTCCGATTACAACGGACTGCACTCCGAACGAAGTGAACGTCATCCAGCTGCGACGCGAGCGTTGATCCCATGAAGTTTCGAGCAGGCTATCGGCAAACATGGCTTCCTCCAGCGTGGAATCTGTTTGCTGCTATGGACACCGCAAACGCTCCTGCAGAAGCTTCCGCGGAAATAAAAAAAGGCCGCGTTTTCACGCGGCCTGCTGGAACTTTTTGGACAAGCGAGGTGTCCGCTTCCGCTACTGCTTGGGTGTCCCGGTTGACTTCGGAGCGGCCGGCTTCGGCGTTGTGCTCGCGGGCTTCGGTGTCGCTGGTTTTGCACCGGCCGGGGCTGCCGGAGCGGGAACGCCGGACTGCACGTTATAGGCTTCGACGACCGGCTTGGTGATGTCCACTGCGTCCTGGTTCCACCACAGTACCGGGCTCTGCGGCCACGGCTTCGATGTATCCACGATCATGCCGTACCCATTTTCCTGCGAGTACTTCACGATCATCGGCGCCATCTTCTGCAGGATCCGGCTGGCGATATCCTGCTGCTGGCTGCCAAACTCTTCCTGGGCATCCTGCACGTTACGATCAAAAAGCTTCTGCTTGCCTTCGATCTGCTTCTTGAGAGTGTCGAGGGCGTCCTGGTTCAACTTGTCCTGCTGCGTGTTGAGTTGTTTCTTCAGTGACTCAAGCTCATCGTTCTGACCCTTGAGCTCAGCCTGCTTGGGTTCAAACTTTTTCTGCAGCGCCTGAATGTCGCGCTGGCCTTCATTGCTGCCGAAAATGGCTTCCTGAATGTTGATGGTGCCGAACTTCAAACCACCCGCTGGCGCGGTGGTAGCCGCACCCGGTGTAGCAGGGGTTGCGGACGGGTTCGAAGGGGTAGCGGCGCTGCCGGTTTGGGCTAGTGCGGAAAACGTGAAGGTCGCCGCAACCGCCAGAAGAATACTCATAAACTTGCTTTTCATTGGATCGATTGAACTCCTTGGAACATAGTTCCGGGAATGACTTTCGAATCTCGCTCTCAGATCGCTTCTTCAGTCAACGCTGGGCCGCACTGAAAGAGGTCTCCGCTGCGGTAGCGGCCGCCATTGGAACAAGGCGCACTAGACTTGCCAGCATCCCACGCCGGGCATACAGGCGTGCCGTTGATTCCACGAAAATCTAGTTTGGCGTGGAACCCAATCATTATAGTGATCCCGCTCCGACCGCGTCAAACCAAGCTAGAACGTCGTGGCCACCGTG
Organism: uncultured Acidobacteriota bacterium; assembly: GCA_963719865.1. GTDB lineage: Bacteria > Acidobacteriota > Terriglobia > Terriglobales > Acidobacteriaceae > Sulfotelmatobacter. The sequence continues at coordinate 10,343 of CAVRDS010000076.1, forward strand.
AACCGGAACGTTTTTCGCGGCTCCCGCAGCTCGAATTGCGGTGAATACGTGTTCACCGCGAGATGGTACGTATAATCTCCTGCCGCTCCCGCCGGGAACATGTTGCGCTGAATCGGGATGGGAGGCGTCGTCTGCTGATCCAGACGCGCCGGGTTGTAGGCCCAGTAAATTCGGAATGGGGCGTTGACCACCGGCAGGAACATCTGCAACTCGATGCCGGTCGAGGCGCGCGGTCTCCAGTTCGTCGACGACAGTACCTGCAGATATTGCGAAGGCGGCGGATTCAGCAGTTTTCCACCTAGGCAGTTGTAGCCCGCGTCGAGTTGCGCGCAGCCAAACGGTGTCGAGATGACCTGCTCATACTGCTCCGACGCAATCTGCAACTGCGAGGGCCGAACAATCGAATCCATGCCGGCGTCGAGAAACGGAGCGATGGCCACCGGGCCCGCAATTGTGATGCGGTATTCCAGATTCCCCCAGACGCTCAAATCTCCGCCAGGAAACACGATCTGATCCACCGGAATCGGCACCGCCCAGTTGCCCTGCCGCGGATTCAACGGATTCTTCGGAACCGGCGTTCCGTCCGGATTGGTCAGCACGATCGAGTTGGAACTAGGAAGAAACGCCACTGGCGAAATCGATCGAACATCGAAGCCGCGAATATCGTTTTCGCCGCCCATGAAGGAACGCTGGAACGGCGGGGCGACCAGACCTCCGAAACCGCTGATGAACGACCCGTTTACCGCAAACCCGATGGTGTTTCGCCGGTTCTGCATGGGGATGAACTGCTTGTACTGAACGATCGGCCGGATTGATCGGACCGTTCCCCCTATTCCGGCCAGTTCCATTCCCACCGACAACGAATGACCGCGCTTTGGAGAGATCCCGCTATCGAGCGTGTTGAACGAGAAATTCGGATAGATCTTACTCGTGATAATTCCGTTCACCGCCTGCGGCCCGGAAATGCCCCTGAACGCCAGGTAGTCAAACAGGGTACGGGAAGCGGTGCTCAATGGCAGCAGGGTCGACCGGTCCAGCGAATACGTGATGCCCACACGCTTGAACGAACGGCGCAGCGGATAGCTCACCGAAGTCGTGAAGCCCACGCTTGACTGCGAGTAATTCTGCAGGTTCTGCAACGCCGCGTTCGGCAGGTTCAGACTCTGTCCGCTGAAGATCGAGAGTTGGCGCGCCTGGTTATAGCTGACCTTGTTGCCGAAAATCGTAAATCCAAACTGCAGCGGGCGATCGAACATGTAGGGCTGCGTGAAACCAAACATCGCGCTGCGCGCCAGGTTCCCCAGACTCAGCTGCACCTGCAGGGTTTCGCCGAGTCCCAGAAAGTTGTTCGTAGAGTAGTTCAATCCGATGAACGCGCCTTCCAACCCGCTGACGCCGCCGTTCAACCCGATGCTGTTCTTACCCTTTTCGTGGACCTTGAGCGTCAGGTCGACCTGGCCGTTTTTCTCGTCCAGCTTTTTATCGGTAACGTTCGGATCGTCCGGCTTCAGCTGGTCGAAATACGAAAGCTGGTTTAGCCGCAACAAGCTGAGTTCCCATAGCCGCGAGTTGTACACGCCTCCTTCTTCCAGGGCCAGTTCGCGGCGAATTACTTTGTCACGCGTGGTCGTGTTTCCCTGAAATTCGATGCGCCGGACGTAAAACTGCTTGCCCTCATCGACGTCGATTTCCAGGTAGGCGAGCTTTTTATCGTCATCGAAGGTGGTCGACGGCACGCCGGTGTAGTTGATGTAGCCGTACTCGCCGTAGGCCTTGCGCAGATTTTCCAGGCCTTTGGCGACTTTCTCGCGGCTGAAAATATCCCCATCTTTGATGGGGAACAGCGAGCGCAAAGCGTTGACGTTGGAAATCGCCTTGTTGTTCTTGAACGTGATCTTCCCCAGCCGGTACTTGTCGCCTTCGTCGATCGGCATCGTTAGATCGACAGCCTTCCCCGGCCCGGCCTGCAACAGCGGAATATGGAAGCCTTTATGGCCGGTATCGTGCATCTGCGTCTTCGGATCGCTCACCGCCGCCTTGAAATATCCGCGGTTCTGATACTCGGCTCTCACCCGCTCCGTGTCTTCTTCGAGCTTGGTGGCGTCGTACGTCTTGGCGAAGATGTTTTCCAGGAAGATGGAATGCGGAATGCCAATCGGCTTCAGATTCTTCATGGCCGCGCGCAGAACGCGGCTGCTGATGTTTTTGTTCCCCTCGAACTTGATCTTGCCGACCTTTACCTTCGGCCCTTCTTTCACCACGAACGTAATGCTCACTGCTGCGGGAGGAAGTTGCCGGACTTCCGTCCGAATCGTGGCGAACTGGCGGCCATGCTCGGAGAGCAGGCTCTTCATCGAAACTTCCGCCTTCTTGATGCGCGTGGGATCGTACTGGCTCTCCACCACCAGTCCGACTTTATCCTGCTTAAAACGGTCGAGAACGTCGCTCTGCGAAACCGAACTAAGGCCCGTATAAAGAATTTCCCGGATCGTGGGCTTTTCTTTCACTTGCACGATGATGCGCCAGCCCTTCGGCGTTTGCTCGCGCAAGAACTTGATGTCCTCGAAGTAACCCGTATTCCACAATGAGTTGAAGTCGCGCTCCAGGGCGGCTGGATCGTAGATGTCGCCGGCCTTGGTAAAAATACGCGCGCGAATGGTGTCGCCTGGGATGCGTCGGTTCCCGGTGACGCTGATTTCGGAGATTACATCGTTCTGCGCCCAAGCCGGGCGCGTGCCTCCGAGAAGAAGCATCGTCACCACCATCACGACCCCGCAGACGCGTGCTGCCATATTTCCCCAAAAGCGCTGAAATGAATCAGTTGGCAGCCGCGCGCCCTCGCGAACGCAGGCGCCCTTGGACACAGCAGGGTTCTCCGAATGAAAGCGAAAAGGAATCGCTACGACCTCAGCCTCTGGGATGTAAGAAAACTGTCATTATACGGTAGAGCAGGGACAGCGTCCAAACCGCAACTCTTTACAGGACTGATCGTCCCTCCACTTCTGGTTGCTTCATGGGGATGGCTTGGATAACTCTACCTCAACCAAGACGGAATAAAACGTGGCCGAGTTGCCCATGTCGGTAAGTTTTTCTGAAGTTAAGCTGTTGATGCTTTGAAAGCCCGGCGTCATCTTCGCCCAATTGAGTCTCGCGGCGACGACTCCCGGCTGAACTTTCCCATCGACCCGGGCCTTGAGAAACATCTCCCCGCGCCTGTTGAACACCCGTACCCGAGCGCCATCCGCGATTCCGCGCGCCCGCGCATCGGCTGCGGAAATCTCGAGCAATCCCGTTTCTTCCATCGCCTGCACCGAGGGCACATTGGTAAACGTGGAATTCAGAAAATTGTCGGCCTTCCGCGCCAGTAGCTCCAACGGAAGCGAGTCTTTCATTCTCCCGTGGCGCGATTCCGTGGGAGGCGTAAACGAAACCACAGGATCTAATCCCTCGGCCCGCAGAGCTTCGCTATAAAGCTCGGCCTTGCCGGAAGCTGTGCGGAAATTCCCCTGCGCAAAAGGAAGAAACGGCGACCGATCTTCCGTGGAACTTGTGGGGACATCCTCAAACTTCAATCGAACCTGCCCCCGTTCCAGCCGTTCACGGCCGATCCCCTCCATCCACGGATCCTTCGACTCCAGCGCCAGATCGATCATCTCATCGATGCTCTCGCGGAAGCAGTCTTCTTCAAACCCCAGGCGCTGCGCCAGCGCGCGGAAAACGTCTACATTCGACCGGCATTCGCCCAACGGCGCAATCGCCTGGTTCGACACCTGCAGATAATAGTGCCCGTACGCTTTCTGCAGATCCTTGTGTTCGAAGAATGTGGTGGCTGGCAGCACGATGTCGGCGTAGTCGGTCGTGTCAGTAAAGAATTGCTCATGGACCACCGTAAACAGATCCTGCCGCAACAGCCCGCGGACAACCTCATCATGCCGCGGACACACCGCCGCAGGATTGGAGTTATACACAAGCAATGCCTTCACGGGCGGATCGTCGATAGAATTCAGCGCCCGGCCCAATTCGACCATGTTGATGGTTCGTGCTTCGCGCCCTAGCACAGTCGTCATTAGATCAGGACGTTTCAGGGCCGCGGTATTGAGATCCGCCGCTCCGCTGAGCGACATCTGCAGTCCGCCTCCAATTTCCCTCCACGATCCTGTAATGCACGGCAGCATAACAATCGCACGCGTCGCCATGCCTCCGCCCTCAGATCGCTGCACGCCATAATTCAGCCGGATCACCGCCGGCCTCACCGTCGCATACTCCCGCGCCAGCTTGCGAATATCCTCTGCCGCGATGCCTGTCCACTGCGCCACCCGCTCTGGGGGATACTGCTTTACTTTTTCGCACAGTTGCTCAAATCCCAGAGTGTACTTCGCAACATACTCAGCATCATGCAGGTTTTCGCTGATGATGACGTGCATCATTCCCAGCGCAAGAGCCGCGTCCGTCCCCAGATTGATCGGTAAATACCAGTCCGCGCACTCCGCCGTCCGCGTGCGGTAAGGATCGATCACTACCAGCTTGGCTCCGTTCCGCCGCGCCTCCGTGATGAAAGGCCACAAATGCACGTTGTTTCCGTGGATATTCGACGCCCACGCGATGATGTACTTTGAATGCCGGAACTGCTCGGGCTCCGTGCCTAGCTTCACGCCCAGCACCGATTTCAGCCCGGCTTCGCCCGCCGCAGAACAAATCGTCCGGTCCAGTTGCGACGCGCCCAGCCGGTGAAAAAATCTGCGATCCATGGAGGCCCCATTGAGCGCCCCTAAAGTCCCGCCGTAGGAATAGGGCAGAATGGCTTCGCTGCCAAACTCAGCAGAAATGGCGCGGAATCGCGCCGTAATCTCATCCAGCGCTTCATCCCAGGAAATCCGCTCCCAAATTGAATTGGAACATGTGGGGACAGCCGCCCTCGGCTGTCCAGCCCGTGTGGCGCGGGCGCTCCCGCCCGCGACCGCAGCGCCAGCAGCGGGTCCTTTCGGGCCAACCCTCCGCATGGGATACAGCACCCGATCCGGCGAATACACCCGGTCCAAATACTTAGCCACCTTCGCGCACAAGAACCCCTGCGTCACCGGATGCTCCGGATCCCCCTGAATCTTCGTCGCCCGCCCGTCCTGCACGGTGATCAGCACCCCGCAAGCGTCCGGACAATCATGCGGACACGCCGCCTTCACAACCTGCTTCATGCTCGTTCGATTATACGGTGGTTTCCGAGGAGTGGGTGCGAGGCTCAAGGCCGCATGATCTCAGGTGGCAAGAAGGAATATAATGCCCACAGCATCGGAGACCAGCGATGAATTCATCGTGGGAAGTCGAAACGGGACATTTGGCCTGCCACTGGTGCGAGGTTGGTCAGCACGTTCAGTACAATCCGCGCTGGATGCAAGTGACTTCGGACCCTCAGAGTGCTTACCTGCTCCCGCTTCCCGATTTTGCGAGCCACAGTCCGTTTGGTGGGGTTTCCTGGTTCCAACCGCATCCTGCGGACCGCGATTAAAAGAACCCGCAGAGCAGGAGCACGCTACTTCAGCTCCATCACTTCTTTTTCTTTCGCTTTGCTCATCTCTTCCATCTTCTTGATTTCGTCGTCGGTCAGCTTCTGAATCTCGTCGAGCGACCGCTTCTCTTCGTCTTCGGTGATCTTCTTGTCCTTCATCGCCTTCTTGATGGCATCGTTGCCATCCCGCCGGATGTTCCGGACCGCTGTGCGATGCTCTTCCAGCACCCGGTGCAGATGTTTCACCATATCCTGCCGCCGCTCTTGGGTGAGCGCGGGTACCGGCACGCGAATCATCTTGCCGTCGTTCATCGGATTCAGTCCCAGATCGCCGCTGCGGATCGCCTTCTCGATCGCTCCCAACTGTGACGGGTCAAACGGCTGCACCGTGATCAGCTGGGCCTCCGGCGCATGCACCTGCGCTACCTGGTTCAACGGCATCTGCGACCCGTAGGCATCGACCGTCACGCCATCCAGCATGTGCACCGAGGCGCGGCCCGTCCGCACCGCCGCCATCGCCTTGCGAAAATCTTCGACAGCCTTCTCCATCCGCGTCTTCAGTTGCGCATAGGTTTCTTTCAACCCAGCTATGGAAGCCATGATCGCCATAAGGTTTCGCTCCGTTCCACACACCAAAACGTCGAATTATAAACCCAACTTCTCTACCGCGGATGTACGCAGATGAACGCGAATGGAAGAAATGCAGAACGCTTGCATAGGCTAAGTAGTCCGTATATGGGCATATTTAGGGTTATGAAGACTTGCATCCGCGTTCATCCGCGCAAAGCCGCGGAAAAGAAGTTCAGGCGCACACCATCGATCCAATCTTTTCGCCCATCACCACCCGCTGGATATTCCCGCGCTGATTCAGGTTGAAAATGACGATGGGAAGGTCGTTGTCCTTGCACAGGCTGATCGCCGTGGAATCCATCACCTTCAGCCCCAGTTTCAGCACGTCCATGTAGGTTATCTGATTGAACTTTCGCGCCCCGTCCACTTTCATCGGATCGGCATCATAAATGCCGTCCACCTTGGTGGCTTTCATGATGACGTCAGCCTTGATCTCCATGGCGCGCAGCGACGCCGCCGTATCGGTCGAAAAATAAGGATTGCCGGTGCCGCCCGCGAAAATGACCACCCGATTTTTCTCCAGATGCCGAATCGCGCGCCGCCGGATAAACGGCTCCGCCACCTGATTCATTTCAATCGCCGACATGACGCGGGTATAGATATCTTGCTTCTCCAGCGCATCCTGCAAAGCCAGGGCATTGATCACGGTCGCCAGCATGCCCATGTGGTCGGCGGAAACGCGATCCATATCTTTGGCCTGATGCGCGACGCCACGAAAAAAATTCCCGCCCCCGACCACGATCGCGATCTGCACGCCCAACTTGTGCACCTCACCGATCTCGGCCGCGATCTCGTGGATGCGCGCCGTCTCCACGCCAAAGCCCTGATTGGCCGCCAGCGCCTCGCCAGACAGCTTGAGCAGAATTCGTTTGAAGACAGGAGTAGTCATAAAAGTTCAGTGCTCGCTCAAGAAGTGCTTGATTTCATCGATGGTCGTTGTCCACTCCGAGATCTTTTGACCATCCTCGTTAACAACTTGACGGTCTCGAACTGAGTCCCACGGGCGATCCGCAGAGAAAGGCTGACTTAGCTGCTCGAAAAACAGTATGTGATTTTGCACGTAGACCGCATCCCCGTCACGATACAGAGGCCACCAGAAAAGGTAGCCTCCAGAATAGGGGTACACAGGCGGTTCAACGTAATCCGCGAGTAGAGCGGAGCGATCGCCGCCTGCGACCAATTTCTCCAAGGCTTTCTTCCAGTGCAGATCGTACTCACTACGGGTCCAGGACGCCAAACTGGTCGCGAATGTCTCCTGGAAATCGCCGATTACAATCTTTCCATAGACAACCGGCACGCCGTTCGTTTCCGACTCTGGCAGACGTTCGTCCGTGGTGATGATACTGAACATACTTGCATGTTAATTCCGTACGCCTGGCACCGTTCGGACAAAAAAGGCGCCCCGCAGGGCGCCTGAAAATTACTCAGCCTTCGGCTCTGTAGGCTTCGTGACCGCAACTGTCTCGCCCGCGTCGCCTACCTTGAATCGCGCAAACCGGCGTACCGCAATGTTCTCGCCGAGCTTGCCGATCTTCGACGCGATCAGTTGTCCGATCGAGATGGTCTGGTCCTTGATGAAAGGCTGCTCGAGGAAGCAGACTTCCTCGTAAAACTTTTCCATCTTACCGTTCACCATCTTCTCGGCGATCTGGGGCGACTTGCCGCTGGCAACCGCCTGCGCGAGGAAAATGTCTTTCTCGCGGGCAAAGTCTGCCGGCGTGACGTCTTCCTTGCGCACGTACTTGGGATCGCTGGCCGCAATGTGCATCGCGATATCGTGCAGCAGTTCCTTGAAGTCATCGGTGCGGGCCACGAAGTCGCTCTCGCAGTTCACTTCGACGAGCACACCAATCTTGCCGCCGGCGTGGATGTAGCTCCCCACCGACCCTTCGCTCGTCACGCGCGTTGCCTTCTTCGCTGCCACCGAAACACCCTTCTTCCGCAGAATCACGACCGCCTGCTCCATGTCACCCTTGGCTTCGGTCAAAGCCTGCTTGCAATCCATCATCGGAGCCCCGGTCTTTTCCCGGAGATCCTTCACTTGTGCCGCTGAAATATTCACTGTAGTAGTACCCATATAAGTTTCCGGTTTCGCGTTTCTAGTTTCGAGTGTGTAGAGATGCCGTCGTCATTTCAGGCCACTCGAAACTCGAAACCTGAAACTGGAAACTATAAAATTAAACCCGCGCCGGACGACCCGCGCGGGTCTCATATCCAAAGCCCGGTTTTTTCTCGGCACTCGGTACTCGCGACTCGGGACTGCTCTAAACCGTCTGGCTCTCCACCTTCGGCAACTCCGCCTCTTCGTTCGCTACCGGCTTCTTGTGCGTTCCCGGACCCAGCACTTCCTCCATGCTGATGTCTTCGGTGGCATCCACCGCGGCGGCTTGCTCCGGCGAATATTCGCCCGCGGCGTCCGCGGCGGCCTGCGCCGCATCCGAGGCAGCCTGCATATCGGCGACCTGCTTGTCGGTCATCAACTGCGCGCCTTCCGCGATCGATTCTGAAATCTTCGACGTGAACAGCCGGATCGCCCGCAACGCATCATCGTTGCCGGGGATCACATAATCGACTTCGCTGGGATCGCAATTCGTATCCACCACCGCAACCACCGGGATGCCCAGCTTCCGCGCCTCGCGCACCGCAATCTGTTCCTTGTTGGAATCGATCACGAAGATCGCGTCGGGCAAGCGATTCATATTCTTGATACCAGCCAGATTGGCCTGCAGATGTTTGCGCTCGCGTTCGAGCTTGATAACTTCCTTCTTCGGCAGCAGCTCGTAGCGGCCATCCGTGGCCATCTCGTCGAGCTCTTTAAGCCGCTTCACCGACTTCTGCACCGTGACCCAGTTGGTCAGCAGTCCGCCCAGCCAGCGCTGGTTGATGTAGAATCCGCCGCACTTGGTCGCCTCTTCGGCGATCGCATCCTGCGCCTGGCGCTTGGTCCCCACGAACAGCACAATCTTGCCGTCGGCCGCCAGATCCTGCACAAACTTCGACGCCTCTTTGAACATCTTCAGCGTCTTCTGCAAATCGATGATGTAAATCCCGTTGCGCTCTCCGAAGATGTATTCCTTCATCCTGGGATTCCAGCGCTTGGTCTGATGCCCGAAGTGAACTCCCGCCTCGAGCAACTCCTTCATGGTAATGGTAGCCAATGAACCTCCTATTTAGTCTGCATCGGAAGCGAGTTGTCAGCACCGAGTACCCAATGCCCAGCGAAAACCACTTGCTGGTCACCGGATACTAGCAACTGGACACTGCTTACCGATTGCCATTCCGTCCCCGCGCCGCGAAGCACGGAAGAATTGAACACCTAAAACCAGCTTTCAGCCGTCAGCTCTCAGCCTTCAGCAAGAGCCAAAACCGTTGTCATTCCGACCCCCGAGCGAACGCGAGGGGCGGAGGAATCTCTACCTTCTCGGCACTCGGCACCGGGTACTCGGTACCGCAAGCGCGTTTAGCGCTTGCTGAACTGGAAGCGTTTGCGGGCGCCCTTCTGTCCGTACTTCTTGCGCTCTTTGCCGCGCGAATCGCGGCTCACAAAGCCTTCCGCCTTCAGCTTCTTGCGCAGTTCCGCATTGAACTGCATCAGCGCGCGCGCAATGCCCAGCTTCACGGCATCCGCCTGGCCGCGCACGCCGCCGCCCAGAACGCTGGCGACTACGTTGAACAAAGCACCTGTTTCCGAAGACGCCAGCGGAGCCTTCGCCGCCGAGCGCTGCGCCGGAGTCACGAAATATTCGTCAAAGGCGCGCCCGTTCACCTTGAAATCGCCGTTGCCCGGACGCAAGTAAACCCGGGCTATCGCCGTCTTGCGGCGTCCCGTTCCGTAGTATTGAACCAACTCTGCTGCCATGTTTAGCTTTGAGCGATGAGCTGCGAGCTATGAGCACAACGTTCTGCTCCGAACTCCGCCCTTCTACCCTTAACCTTTCAAAATAATTAGATCTTGCTCACAGCTCAGAGCTCATCGCTCATTGCTGGCTTACGAAACTGCCACTTTCCGCGGCTTGTGCTCGCGCGCTTCCAGCTTCAAATCCTGCGGCTTCTGCGCCTGGTGCGGATGCTTGTCGCCCTTGTACACATTCAGCTTCGACAGCATGTGCGCCGCCAGCTTGTTCTTGGGCAGCATGCGCTTCACCGCTGCCTCGATAATCGCTTCGGGCCTGCGCACGATGCGCTTGTTGTAATCTTCCGTCCGCAGTCCACCCGGATATCCCGTGTAATGGTGATACTGTTTCTGCTCCGCCTTCACTCCAGTTGTGCGAATCTTCTCGGCGTTGATCACGATCACGTGATCGCCGGTATCCAGAAATGGGGTGTACCGCGGATTTTCTTTGCCCATGAGGATGCGCGCCACCTGTGAAGCCAGGCGTCCGAGCGTCTGCCCGTCCGCATCCACGACGTACCACTTGCGCACAATTTCCCCCTCTTTGGGGAAATACGTAGACATGAAACTCTCCCAGATTGAAAAAGCTGCGAAAGAAGACCGCTCGTTGATTCCCCTGACGAGGACGCCAGGACCATCAGGCGGGCAACCACACGACTACCAAGTCTTTACGATAGCGTATCATGCAAAGAATTGTCAACGCTATGTTGCTCTTCCGCCGACAGTGGTAATTTATCCGGGACGGAGGTTCCTGATGAAACTTCTAGCTCGTCTTTTGCCTTTGCTCCTGGTTTTTTCTCTGCCCCTCTGGGCACAACACGGCGGACATGGCGGCAGCCATGCCGTCGGCGGAGGATACATTCCCAAACACGGCCCGGCGCCGGCGAAGGGCACAATGGCTCGCCCAGCCGAGCCTAAGCCTGCCGAACCCAGGCCTGCCGGCCGCGACGAACCGGGCCACCCCGAAGCTCCTCACGTCCATCACAACGGACAATGGGTTGGCCACGACTCTGGACGCGATGATGCCCGCTTGCACCTTGACCATCCCTGGGAACACGGCCACTTTACGGGCGGATTCGGCCGCGGCCATGTCTGGCATCTCGCCGGAGGCGGCCCCAGCCGCTTCTGGTTCGGCGGTTTCTACTTCAGCGTCTCTCCTGTCGATCTCGGCTACTGCGGAGATTGGAATTGGGGTGGCGATGACATCGTGATCTACGAAGATCCCGACCACGATGGCTGGTATCTCGCCTACAACGTGAGGCTAGGCACCTATGTCCACGTCATGTACATGGGCCAATAAACTTGTGTAGGGGCGGACGCAGCTTGCCCTGAGCGGAGTCGAAGGGTCCGCCCCGCGAGCGAAGCGAGCGCCCTATCTCCGCGAGCTCATTCGGAAACTTCGAGCGACTGTGCCAGCTCTTCCCACTCTTTCACCAGCGCCGCGTGCGCCGCTTTGCTCAGATCTAATTCCTGCGTCTGGCGCTGGCTTTCCTCAACGCTGACGAAGTTCTGCAATGCCGTTTCAAGCTTTGCAATCGCCGTCTCCGCGCGGGCAATCTCTTCTTCCAACTCCCGCACTCGCTCTTCCATCTGTTTGCGCTTGAGAGGATTCATCCGCTTCTTCGGCGGCTCGGGAGCTTCAGCTGTTCCGGCGCTGTTCCCGTTGGTCGGCGCGACAATCGCCTCCGCCTTGATCGGCGGCGGAGTCTTGGCCGGGACCACTCCGGGAACATCGTCGAGCGTCGGCGCGACGTGCTCTCCTCCCTGCTTGCGCCAGAGATAATCCTCGTAATTGCCGGGAAAGATTTCGACCTTGCCTCCGCCGACTTCGAAAACCCGCGTAGCCAACTTGTCGATGAAGTAACGGTCGTGCGAGACAAACACAACCGTGCCCGTGTACTTGGTCAGCGCATCGAGCAGAACGTCTTTGGCGCGCAGGTCGAGGTGGTTCGTAGGCTCGTCGAGCAGCAGAAAGTTCGCCGGATGCAGCAGCAACCGCAGCAGGGCGTAGCGCCCGCGCTCGCCGCCGGAGAGAACTCCGATCTTTTTAAATACGTCGTCTTCCGAGAAGAGAAAGCAGCCCAGCAGGCTGCGCAGTTCGGTCTCCGTAGAGCGGGGCGAGAGTTCGCCCAGATCGTCCAAAATGCGCGCGTCCGGATCGAGTTCTTTGTACTGATCCTGCGCAAAATAATCACTCAGAACATTGTGTCCAAGCCGGAACTCGCCGCCGCTGAGCGCTTCGGTACCCGCGAGCAGCTTGATCAGCGTGGATTTGCCCGCGCCGTTTACCCCGACCAGCGCGATGCGGTCGCCGCGCTCGATCATAAAGCTAACGTCGCGGAAAACTTCTTTCTCTCCCACCCCATTTCGTCCCGGATATCGCTTGGCCACGCCCTCGAACTCGGCGACAATGCGCCCGCTGGCTTTGGGTTGCGGAAAGGAAAAGTGGATCGATTTTTCCTCCGGCGGAATCTCGATCCGCTCGATCTTTTCCAGTTCCTTGATCCGGCTCTGCACTTGCTTCGCCTTCGTGGCCTGATAGCGAAAGCGGTTGATGAAGACTTCGAGTTGCTCGATGCGGTCGCGCTGGTTGCGGTATGCGGCCTGCAGTTGCTCGTTGCGCTGCGTCTTCTGCGCCAGGAACTTGTCGTAATTTCCCGTGTAGAACCAGAAGCGCTTGTTCCAGATTTCCGCAATCTTGTCGACGGTCACATCCAGAAAATAGCGGTCGTGCGAGATCAGCAGAAACGTATTCGGATAGTTCTCGAGATATTCTTCCAGCCAGTTGCGCGCTTCAAGATCGAGGTGGTTGGTCGGCTCGTCGAGCAGCAGCAGGTTCGGCTTCTGCAGCAAAAGCTTCGCCAGCGCCAACCGCATCTGCCATCCACCGGAAAATTCATCGGTCAGCCGCTGCCAGTCTTCTTTGTCGAAGCCCAGCCCCATCAGCACGCGGCCGACTTCGGCTTCGATCGAATATCCGTCGCGGGTGCGGAATTCATGCTCCACGCGCTGGTAGCGATCTGCCACTGCCGCATACTCGGAGCCGGTGTGGTCCAACTCCGCCATGCTGTGCATCAGCGATTCGAGTTCCTGCTCCATGGCACGCACGTCGTCGAACACCGACATGCACTCGGCAAACACGGTGCGGCCCGAAAGCGTGAGCCCATCTTGCGGAAGGTATCCGGCGGAAGTTCCTTTGGCCACGACCAGCGAGCCGTAGTCGAACGTGTCCATGCCGGCGAGCACCTTCATCAGCGTGGACTTGCCAGTGCCATTGCCGCCGACCAGGCCGATGTGGTCCCGGTTGGTGATCAGCCAGTCGACATTTTCGAACAGTAGTTTGTGGCCGAAACGTTTTCCGGCGCCAGAAAGCTGAATCATGGGACTGCAGTTATCGTCTCATAAAGCTGGGGCGCCGGGAGGGTCAGGAGACAAAGGGGGTAGAGGATTTTGAGTGTAACCGGGATACTACGACAACCATCACCACTACACGCCAGCGATAAAGAAAATGCCAACGGCAGTGACGATGATGATGAGAGCCGACAGAGCCGCTAAAATCAGCGGCCATCGTTTCCCTTGCCGCCAAGAGACAATCCCAAAGAAGGTTGAAGCGGCAAAGCAGCCATATGTGCTACCGATCCATAGACCCTCGGGCAACAAACGCCCCTCGAAGGCAAACAGAATAGCTCCCGCCGCGAAAGCAACAACCGTAAGAAGCGGCGTGTTGGTCTTGAACAATGTGTTCGTCTTGGCGCTCACATCAACCATACTACCGTGCCTTTCCTGTGGCCGGATTCGTAGATTGTCGCTATCAGGCGTGGGTGTTGAAAAACTCGATCTCTCCAAACTGGTTGAAAAATCTTTGCGCTAGGAAGCCCTAGAAACGACTTTCTGGATTTTCCCGGACATTTTCTATCCCCTAAATTTTGCCTGTTTTGGCGAAAATGGAGTTTTTCAACACCCACAGGCCGTTACACTCAAAACCCCAGGCTTGTGGGAGACACACGCGCTGAAGCCGCGCCCTACGGCCAGACGGCTTCGGCGAGGGGGTCTTTGGACGATGCTACGGGGCGGGCATTGCGGGCGCTGGGATACGCTCCCCAGAGTTCGTTATGGAACTGGATGCGTTCCAGGGCGCGGTCGATAACCGCTTCGAGTTCGCGGAAATATTTTACTTCCCGGCCCTTCGCCAAGCGGCGCTTGGCGTCTTCCGGGCTCACCCACGTCGGACGGCGATTCGCCTCGTCGGGCCGGCGCATCTGGTGGATCTCCATCAGGAAGGCCTTGACCACAAACTCCTGTACGCCGCCGGGCTGCCAGAACACGCCCTTCGAATGAATGTAAAGATGAAAGTGCCGCGGTTCAATCGTCCCGATGGCGCCGGCTTCTTCCGCCGCTTCCCGCTCCGCCGCCTGGCTGTGCGACAGGCGCGCCTCCGTCGATCCCTTGGGGAAAGTCCACTTGTTGCCGCCGTTGGTATTCACCAACAGGAACTCGACCGCCGCGCCTTTCCGCCGGTAGCAGACGGCAGCCACCTGCAGCGGCAACGACTTCGCGACCCGGGCTGAACCCATGAGCGGCCTCCTGAAACTATGTTACTCGGAAGATATTTCATGAATGTTAAAGTGCAACAAAAATTGTGCACCCCCGAGGGTTACGAAAGGGTTACCTCACTCCCATTACAGCCCTCGCCCATACACCCGGATTACCGCGCCAGTTACGTCTTTTCCGCCATCTCCGGCAAGCCACACAATCATGCCGGCGACGGACGCGGGCTGCACCCACTGCGACGTGTCGGCGCCGGGCATATCTCTGCGATTGGCCGGCGTGTCGATAGTGCCGGGCAGAATCACGTTGGCAGTGATGCCGGCGCCTTTGTTTTCACGCGCGACTGTTTGCATGAGCGACATCAGCGCAGCTTTCGACGCGCTATAGGCTCCGACCTTCGGGCCAGGATCTTCGGCAGCGCGGCTGCCGATCGCGACGATGCGTCCGCCACCGGTCTTGCGCATCTGCGGGAGAACTGCCCGCAAGATGTGAAACGCGCTGTTGACGTTCATGTCAAACATGCGCTGAAAGGTGGCGTCGTCGGTCTCGGCAACGGTTTGGCCTCCCGCAAATCCGCCGACCAGATGGGCCAGCACGTCGATCTTTCCGAAGCGCGCGATGACCGCATCGGCGGCCTTCTTCGCGGCGGCGAGACTGTCGAGCGAGGCGGGAAGTGCGGTGAAATTCGGGTGGTCAAAGTCGGATTGCTGAATTCTAGGAGCGAGTCCGACGACGGCGAAGCCGGCGTCCAGCAAAGCTTTGGTGACGTGCGTTCCGAGGCCGCCGTTGGCTCCGGTAACGAGGGCAGTTTTTTCAGGCATAGGGCGTGAGTCCTCCCGTGGACTCATCATAGACGCGCTATGCGCTCAAACACACGTCACTCGGCCTATTGCGGCGGCGCGTTCGGATCGGTGGCGCCCTTAACGGTGGTGCTTCTCCGAACGCTGCTCTGGGTATCCAGTGGTTTATCCGCATAGCTTTTGTGCGTGTCGTATTTCGTTTCCTCCGGAGCCTCGGAGTGGTCGATGGGCTTCATCGCGACCACCTGATAGCGGCGCTTCTTGTGATCGCCGTCAGGAATTCGCATCACCATCACGTCTTTGGAAATCTTGAACTCGCCTTCCTTGCCGACGGGCAGGATCACCGGATGCTTATGATCCATCGGTCGAACATGGTATTCCATGTCATCGGTGCGGAGCATGTACTGTGGGCAGAGTTTTTCGTCGGTGTCGATGTGCGTCGCCCCAATCGAGGCCCAGATGCTCCCCAGCCCGCTCAACCCGCGTTCTTTGGCGCCGCAGGGAACCGCCTCCATCTTCTCGATCATGGCCCGGTTGTTGTGCTTCTTGTTCCCGGCAAAGCCGGGGGCCGCCAGGGTGAGCGCGATCATCGTGACGAATAGTGCCTGGCCTTTCATAAAGTGCCTCCCTTGAAAGCCGCTTGAAAGTTGATGAAACGTTATGTCCCGCCTCGCGGGGGGGGCGAACAAGCCCTCCCCGGTGCGGGAACGCATCACCGCGACTATTTCATCTTCGTAGGATCGGTCATCGGTTTGGGCACGGCCTTGGAGGGCGACTCAAACGTCTGGGCCGACTTCACAAACGACTGAGGGTTCTCGCTCAATTCTTTGTGCGCGTTCGGGTTGGCCTGCAGATAGCTCCTCAATGCCGGGTGGTTTTCCAGATATTCCTGGCTGGTAGCGAGCGATGGATTCTTGGAAAGCTCGCCCGCAATTGAGCTGTGACCTTCCATGAACTCATGGAAGCTGGAGAGTTCACCGCCGGTCACGTCGTGGTCCCGGCGCATCCCTGAATTTTCCCGAACGTCAAAGCGATTTTCCTGACGCATGAATGCATTCGGATTTTCTTTGTACTCCTCGCGCACTCCCGGATGGTCAGCCAGGAATTCCTGCAACGCAGGATGGCTCTTCACAAACTCCTTGTTGTCGACCAGCGACGGATCTTTCCGCAGCTGCTCCGCGATCTCCGGATGGCTATCCATGAAGTGATCCATGTTGGCGAGCTCGCCGCGTGTGACATCGCTATCGCGCCTGTCTTCACGCTGGTCGAAGCGATCTTCCCGATGCATGAACGCGTTGGGATTTTCTTTGTACTCCTCGCGCACTCCTGGATGGTTAGCCAGGAATTCCTGCAACGCAGGATGGCTGCTCACGAACTGTTTGTTGTCCACCAGCGACGGATCTTTCCGCAGCTGCTCGGCGATCTCCGGATGGCTGTCCATGAAGTGATCCATGTTGACCAACTCGCCGCGCGTGATGTCACTGCGGTCACGATCCTGGCCGCGATCTCGATCGCGATCCCGGTCCTGATCTTCGCGCCGATCGTAGCGTTGTTCCTGATGCATCACCGCATTCGGATTCTGTGCGAGGTCCTCTTTCACTTCCGGATGTGCCTGCAGATAGCGTTGTAGGTCAGGATGGTTTTGAACGAACTCCTGGTTGTTCACAAGCGACGGGTTCCTACGAACCTGCTCCGCCACTTCGGGATGGCCATCGAGAAAGCTATCGAACGCCGATAGCTGCTGCCGTGTAAGGTCAGCATCCCAGTCCTGAGGTGTGGTGTTCTGCGATTGCGCCTTCGCGGGCGCCACCGCAACCACGGCGCTGAGCGCCAAGGTTGCAAACCAGTATCGAATTGCCGGACCTGTACGTGTCATAAGCAAAAGGCCTCCTAGGCGCAAAATACTTCCAGCGAATGGAGCAAGAAGTACAAATGCACGGAGGTGGCCATTGCCTCAAAGCGGAGAAGTTGTCGGGGTTCAGAAGCTTAACGTTGACGTGAGGAAAAACCTTCAGGCTTTCCTAAGGTGTGAAAATTCGTCGCGGTGGGTAACATCGTCGTACAGGGTCAACCCTACAGGATTGCCCTTAGCGTAAATGTGGGGACGGTCGCAGCCTGCCCTGAGCGAAGTCGAAGGGTCCGTCCCGCGAAGGCGAAGCCGAGCGACATGCGCGCCGCTAATTCGCCGGGGCTTCCAGCTTTTTCACCAGCCACGGGATGATCACCTGCTTGAAGATCAGCGGATCGGGCCACACTCCAACCTGCCGCCCCAAGTGTCCGCCTTGTGGATTCACCCACGCGTCTTTCGGTACGTCGCCTTTGCTGAGCAGCAGATATTCATCGGCGATCGGAACCTGCGTGTCCAGCACTCCAGCGATCACCAGCATCGGCGCCATCGGCTTGCCCAGCAGGCCCTGCTGCACCAGCGACATCTTCGGTAGAATCTCAGCCATCTCATCCAGCGAGTGCGCGCCTTGGAGAATATTCATCAAGGCCGGCACCTGATCGAAAAGATATTCGCGATTGCCGAGCAGATGGTTCATCAGGAAATCTTTCTGGAAGAACCCGTCCACCGGAGGCGATTGCGCGCTGCACCCGCGCAGGCGGCCGCGTTCCACGATCGCCATCTTCGTGGCCCAGTACGCGCCCCAACTCACGCCGTGCAGCGCGATGCGGTTCTTGTCAATTTCCGGGCGCGACTGCGCATAGTCGATGACCTTCGAGAGCATGCGTTCCGCAGTCTCGCTGACTTTGATCGGAGCCTGCCCGGTGCCCGGCCCGTCCACCGCGAGAAATCCAATCCCGAACGGCAGGATTGCCCCAAAGCTTTCGGTCAGATCCTCCTTGCGGCTGTCGAGTCCGTTGACCGCGATCACCAGCGGCACTGGACCCTTCGCATTCTTCGGCAGCCTCAGGTATCCGATGATCTCTTTACCCTCGAACGGAATGTGCACCACTTCCAGCGGCGGGTCGTAGAACTTGGCGTGATCCAGAAAAGCCTCGATCGCCTTCTCATACGAACGCTGCTTTCCCGGAGAGGACGGAATCGGCCAGCGTCCGAACGAATACAGCCGCCAGGCGCGGATGTAATCGGCATTCGCTTTTGCAGGATCGGATTTCTCCAGCGATTTCGCCTCGTTGAAATAACGGTCGGCGACGTGCATGAACCCGGCCGCCCATTCATCTTTGTCGGCCGTGTGTATGCTCTCAAACGCTTCTTTAACGTCTGCGGGGTCGAGCCCGATCAGAGGATACTGTCCCACCTCGGCGCGATGAATGGCCTCCGTCTTGATTTCCTCGATCGTGCGCTCGCGCCGTTCCTGCGCTTGCGCCAGCAATGGCATAGCGGTCGTCACAACAATGAGTGCCAGAGCAATCGATTGCATTGGATTCGTCATGAATTTTGGTCCCTTTAAGTTAGGCTTGCCCGAAGGCGATTTCGGTCGATGAAAAAGGCCGGACGGAAATGAGTCCGGCCCCAAATTTAAAAATTGGATTCGAAAATTCCAAAAGCTAGAAAACGAATTTCGCCCCGAGCTGAATCGATCGTGGTCCTCCCGATCCCACAGCCGGGTTTGCCGCCGCGATGTCCGGCGTAGCGCAACCGCAGCCGAACGGACGCACCGAAGGATCGTTCAGGCCATACCCATTCTGCCCACCGTACGGATTCGCGAAGTTCGGATGGTTGAGAATGTTGAAGAACTCGGCGCGGAACTGCAGCCGCATGACTTCTCCAAAATGGAAATTCTTGGCCAGAGAGAAATCGAAGTTCTTGAAGGCCGTGTCGGGGAACATATTCCGGCTCATGTTGCCGAGTTGACCGAGCGGCGGTGCCATCATCACTGAGTTCCCCTGCGCGTAGCAGCCAAACAGATTCAAAGCGGCCTGCTGCGGTCCGACAGCGCTGCCGTCCACCGCGGCCGCCGAAGCCAGACACCCCGCAGGCAGAGCGCCGGGCTTGTAATACGTAATTCCGTTTCCCCCGCGGGTTGACTTGAAGTCTGAGGGATTGCCGCGGCTCGCGGTTCCGGAGCGGTAAAAGCTCCACCGAATTGGAGTGTTTGCCGGCGGGCTTACCGGCAGTGGGCCGAGCCCAGCGGCATCCGTTCCCTCATCCATCGGTCCCCAGTGCTGCGGGCTTTCCAGCGTTGTGATCGAGTTGATCTCCCAACCGTCGAGCATCTGGCCGTACCCCTTGCGGCCCGGAATGGCGTAGGTGAGCGACAGCGTCAGCCGGTGACGGATATCGAAGTCGCTGTTCGCATACTCCGCCCCCACGTTGTGAGCGTTCTGCGGCAGTCCGGAGCCGTAACCGAAGTCCCAGTTCGCGCCCACATCGTCAAGAGCATGCGCGTAGGTGTAGCCCGCCACCATGCTCAGGCCGTGGTAATTGCGCGCGTTGAACGTAACTTGCAGGCCGTTGTAATTGGACTTGTAGACGTTACCCATCTGAAAGATGTTGGCGAGATACGGAAACTTTCCGTAATACGGCGCAAGCGTCTGTTCGCCATTGTTGGCATCCACAACACAGTTGCTGTATGCCGGAGGAGCCAGGCACAGCGTCAGTTCTCCTCCGGGACCAGTCCCCCAACCGGCTCCCACCGGCGGTTGGTTAACATCGCGAATGCCGGTCAAATTCGAACCATGATTCCCCACATACGCGGCTTCGATCGACAGGTTCGGCGTAAATGCATGCTGCAGGTTCAAAGTCCAGTTCCACACGTACGGCGTCGTGAGACCACGATCGACCGTCATGATCGGGCAGGGACTGTTGAAACAGTTCACCGTGCTGCCGCCATAAAGCGGGCCGTTCACGGCGTCCCAAGTCGCAGGGTAATTAGCGATGTTTTTATAGGTGACATTTCCGGTAGTGATCGTTCCCCCGGAAGTGTCTCCACCGGCATCGATCGGAGCTCCTGTCGGCACGCTTCCCGGACCAAATGCGTTGTTGAAAGCGACGAACGACTGCCAGTTCACCGTTTCATAGATCAGGCCGCCGCCGCCGCGCAGCACCGTGCGGCCATTGCCCCACACGTCCCACGCAAAGCCGGCGCGCGGACCGAAGTTAGTGTGATCCGGATTGTAGAGGCTGCTGATCTGATGTCCCACCTGCACCAGGCCCACATTCGGATCAAAGTTGCCGAGCAGATTGTTGGCTTCCGCCGGGACCGAGCTGTATTCGTAGCGCACGCCGAGATTCAGCGTAAAAGTCTTGGTCGCTCGGTAGTCATCCTGCAGAAAAAGACCGTAAGCCCAGTTGTGCAGGTGCAGCGTCGGATTTCCTACTTCCACCGTCGACTTCAGCGGCGCTCCGCCAAAGAAGTCTTCCAGTGGGGTCGACCCGGCAGGAGCGGGGTTCGCGCTCACAACGCCGCCCAGAAAGTTGACGCTGCCACGGGCATTTCCGTACGCCGCGTTCGTCACTTTGTTGTAGTGCAGTTCGCCGCCCATCGTGATCGCGTGCTTGCCCGCCGTGTAGGCCACGTGATCCACAAATTGCGTGATCGAATCCGGCCCCTGGAATTTCGGCCATTTGAACCCGCCTAGCCCAGGGAAGAAATATCCGCCAAAACCAATGCGCGGCAGCCCACCCGTGTAAGGTCCGCTTACGCCGGTATCCAAGCCATAAGCTGACGCCGGCGTGTTCAGATCGCCCGGCAGCGTGGGCTGGTACAGCCGGTTATAACCCACGCGGGCTTCATTCACCCATCTCGCGCCCGGCGTCCATATCCAGTTCCCGCCCACTACCTGCGCCCGGGTGTGAATGTCGGAGAGCCATTTCTGCTGCAGCTCCGGAAAATCTTCCACGGTTCCCGAGTTGTTGCCGAAAAAATACATCCCGCTGATGCTGTGGTGATCGTTGAACCGATAATCCACCTTACCCACGAAGTTGTCGACATGAACGTTGTTGTTGAATCCGTTGGTGATGTTGATGTTCTGCGCGTTGTTAGTAGGAAACCCCGTCCCATTGCACGTTACAGAACCGCCGGAAAGCCCGCATCCGGCCACCAGCAGGCTGGCAGGACTCACGATGGCCCCAGCAGATGTCGCCGCCGGTTCCAGGAGATCCGCGACCGCATCCGGAATGCTGTCCGCGCAGTCTCCCGCGAAGCCGAATGAGCAAGTTCCGTTCGGCGTCATGTGCACCATCGAAGGGCTGGTCACCCCTCCGAACGAATTCCCCACGTTGTAGCGCTGGCCTTCATAAGCGCCGAAGAAGAATCCTTTGCCCTTGATGAACGCCCCGCCAAAACTTCCGCCGAACTGCTCCAATGTTCGCGTTAATTTCGGATTCGGGTCGGCATTGAAAAAGTTGCGTGCATCCAGCGCGCCGTCGCGCCCAAAGATGAACGCCGTTCCGTGGATATCGTTGGTCCCCGACTTCAATCCGACGTTCACCACCGCGCCCGGCTTCCATCCATATTCTGCCGGCGGGTTCTGCTGGATGTTAAATTCCTGAATCGCGTCGATGGGAAGAATCGTGGCTGAGTCTCCCGCGATGCCCGCTCCGTTGATGATGGCCTGCCCGGAATAAGGTTCGCTGTTGAACAACCCATCCACAAAATACGCGTTGTCCTCAGCGCGCAGGCCGTCGGAACTGGTGGTCGAGAATCCGCCGCCGGGATAACGCATCACGCCCGGACGCAATTGCAGCAGGTTTTCATAGTTCCGTCCGTTTAACGGCAGGTCGTTGATCTCCTTGTTGCTGAGCGTGCCCCCCAGGGTAGCCGATGTCGTGTTGACCAAGGGAACCTCTTCACTGATAGTCACCGTCTCCGAAACCTGCCCCGGCTGCAACGAGAAGTCCGCGCGCACGTCACTGGCGACTTCGAGCAAGACGTTGACTCGCTCCACGGTCTTGAAGCCCTTCGCTTCGGCATGAATCTTGTAACTGCCCGGCTGCAGATTTGGCACGGCATAGTTGCCGGATTCGTCGGTCGTCACCGTGCGCGAGGTGCCGCGCTGCACGTCGGTGATAACCACGGAGGCTCCCGATACTGCGGCCCCGCTCTGATCCGTCAGCGTGCCGAGGATGCGCCCGCTCGTCGACTGGGCCACCCCGGCAACGGAGAACCACAGTAGAGTGACAATGACAAGCAACAACCGGGTAGCTGCGGTCATCCGCCCGACATGGGACGGCGTGCGGGTTGGCATAGAACCCCCTCCGTTTATTTCTGGTCCGACAGCCATACCACCTCCGCAGAAACAGTGTCAAGCAAATTCAATTTCGAATGGGTGCGCCTCGAGTCTACTCGTCAGGGTAAGTCGGAGGAAAGTTCATATTGTGGCACCCATCGGCATTCCGAAGTTGGCAAGCGACGCACAGGTATGCTAGATTCGATTGTGGTCATACCACCATACCAACAGACCAAAACGTGCCAAATCCCCAACTAACTCGGCCCTCCCCCGTGGAACTGCGGTATAGTAGTCGGACCATCGTCCGCGCCTGTTCCTCCCGCCTCGCGACGGACGTTGCTGGGGGAGACGCAGTGTACAAACTTGTTCGTACGTCCCGCCTTTACGAACAAATCGTTCAGCAGATCGAGGATTCTATTGTCAAAGGCACTCTGAAGCCGGGCGATCAACTTCCCGCTGAACGCGAACTCGCGCAGCGTTTCGGAGTCAGCCGAACTGCGGTGCGCGAAGCCGTCAAGGCGCTTCGCGAAAAAGGTCTGGTCGAAGCTTATTCCGGACGCGGAACCTTCATCACCGACGGAACCACCCAGGCCGTCCGTCAATCCCTCGATCTCATGGTCAAAATCGGCCAACCGGAAGGCTCCACGCAGTTGGCGGAAGTGCGCGCGATTCTCGAGCCGGAGATCGCCGCCCTCGCCGCTGTCCGCATTCAGGACGCGGAATTGGCCACGATGCGCGAGGCGGTCGCGGTCATGGATCGCGCCGGCCAGGATCCGCAAGCTTATATCGAAGCCGATCTCGACTTTCATCTGGCCCTTGCGGAAGGGGCAGACAATCCCCTCATTCTTTCGCTGCTCGATTCCATTGTCGGACTCCTGCGCGAGCAACGTCTTCGCATCTTTCGCGTTCCCGGAGGCCCCGAGCGCGGCCAGGTTCATCACAAGAAGATTCTAGAAGCCGTGGAACGTCGCGATGCGGAGAAAGCGCGCGACGCGATGCGCGCCCATCTGACGCAAGTGAAAGAGGACAGCCAGGCTCAGCCGGCAAAGCGGATTCCTGGAGTGAAGTCCAGTTAAATTTCTTCCGTAGATTTCGAAGTGAAGGCAATTTTGGAGGCAGTTGCGGATGGCGAAAGTAGGATTCATCGGACTGGGAGTCATGGGCAGCCAGATGGTCGATCGGCTGTTAAGTAAGGGGCACTCCGTGACCGGTTACAACCGCACGCGCGCCAAAGCCCAATGGCTCGTCGAAAAAGGAATGCAGTGGGCCGACTCGCCGCGCGCCGTCGCCAGCGCCTCCGACTACACCTTCGCGATGGTCACGAATGCTGCCGCCATCCAGTCCATCGCTGAAGGCCCGGATGGCCTGCTCGCCGGGCTGACTGCGGGCAAGACTTTCATCGATATGAGCACGGTCAGTCCTGCCGTAAGCCGCGCCCTGGCCGCGAAAGTGCGCACCCTCGGCGCCGACATGGTGGACTCTCCCGTTTCCGGCAGCGTCATCACCCTGCAGCAAGGCAAGCTGTCGGTGATGGTCGGCGGACGAAAAGAAACATTCGACAAGATCAAGCCGCTGCTGCTCGATATCGGCCCCAAGGTCACGCACGTCGGCGATAACGGACTGGCTCTCTCCATGAAGATCGCGACCAACCTGAGTCTCGCCGTCCAGATGCTCGCTTTTTCCGAAGGAGTATTGCTCGCCGAGAAAAGCGGCATTGCCCGCGAGGTGGCTGTCGACGTTCTCACCCACAGCGCGATCGCTTCGCCCATGATCCAATATCGCGGCCCATTCGTCCTGCAGCAACCGGAAGAAGCCTGGTTCGATGTCAACATGATGCAGAAAGACATGGTGCTGGCCATGGACCTCGGCCGCCAACTCGACGTGCCTCTGCCCACCACGGCCGTAAGCAACGAGTTCCTGACCGCCGCGCGCGGCATGGGCTGGACCAAATACGATTTCGCCTGCGTATTCGACGTGTTAGCCAAGATGTCAGGCGTAACTACGCCGGTGACCGCCCGAGGGCCAAAGCAGTGAGCACTGCCACTTTCAAGTTGGAGGCGGATCGGGAAATGGTGAACGCCAAAGAAAAATGGCTGCGCGCTTATCGCCAGATGGTGCGCATCCGCCTGTTCGAAGAGCAGGTGAATGAACTCTATACGCGCGCGCTCATGCCGGGCCTGGCGCACTTGTACAGCGGAGAAGAAGCCGTTGCAGTCGGCATTTGCGAAGCGCTGAATCTTGACGACTACATCACCAGCACACACCGCGGCCACGGACATTGTCTGGCTAAAGGCGCGGCTCCAGACCGCATGTTCGCCGAACTGCTCGGCAAAGAGGCCGGATATTGCCGCGGCAAGGGCGGCTCCATGCACATTGCCGATCCCGCGACCGGCAATCTGGGCGCAAACGCAATTGTCGGCGGCAGCGTCGGAATCGCCACCGGCGCAGCATTTGCCTCAAAACGCCTGAAAAACGGCACAGTCGCCGTATGCTTTTTTGGCGAAGGCGCCCTCGGCCAGGGATCTCTCTACGAAGTAATGAACCTGGCGCAGTTGTGGAAGCTTCCCGTCATCTACGTCTGCGAAAACAATCTCTATAACGAGTACACCCATTTTTCCGAGACCACCGCGGGCACCATTCTCGGCCGCGCGACCGCTTTTGGCATCGAGGCAAAAATTGTCGACGGGCAGGATGTGCGTGCAGTGAACGAAATAGCAACTCGCCTGGTTCAGCGGGCGAGAGCTGGCGAAGGCCCAGCATTTCTGCAGGCGGATACTTATCGCTATAGCGGCCATCACGTGGGCGATATCAATCGCGAATATTACCGGTCCAAGCAGGAAGAGCAGCACTGGAAGACCGAACGCGATCCTATCAAGCTGCACACGAAATGGCTTCTTGCCCAACAACTCGCCGACGAAGCCGCTCTGGATCAGATCACGGCAGAAGCTCGCAAAGAAATGGAAGCAGCCGTGAAATTCGCGGTGGATGCACCGTATCCCGCCCCGGAAGAAGTCAGCGAGGATATCTATGCCTGAACGCGAACTCACTTTCGCCCAGGCAGTCCGCGAGGCGCTCGCGGAAGAGATGCGCCGCGACCCTAGCGTCTGCATCTTCGGCGAAGACGTGGCCGAAGCCGGAACGCCCTTCAAAGTTCTTTCCGGACTCGTGGAAGAATTTGGCGCCGAACGCGTGCTCGATACTCCCATCTCGGAAGCGGGCTTCACCGGTATCGGCGTTGGCGCGGCCATGACCGGCCTGCGTCCCGTCGTCGACATCATGTTCGGCGACTTCCTCACCCTCACCATGGATCAAATGGTCAACCAGGCCGCGAAAGCGCATTACATGTCCGGCGGCCACTGGCGCGTTCCCATGGTCATGCGCACCACCCTGGGCGCGACCCGTCGCTCCGCCGCTCAGCATTCTCAGTCGCTGCATGCCTGGTTCAGCCATGTGCCGGGATTGAAAGTAGTGCTGCCTTCAACGCCCTACGACGCGAAGGGCCTGCTGAAGACCGCGATCCGCGACGAGAACCCGGTTATCTTTTTTGAAGACAAAATGATGTACAAGCTGAAAGGTCCGGTGCCGGCCGAGGATTACACGATTCCGCTCGGAGTGGCCGACGTGAAGCGCGCAGGCGAAGACATCACTCTCGTTGCCACCAGCAGCATGGTGCAGGTGGCTCTGGGAGCCGCGATTCTGCTCGAAAAAGAGGGCATCAGCGCGGAAGTGGTAGACCCGCGCACCACCTGGCCGCTCGACGAGAAGACTATCATTGACTCGGCGAAGAAAACTTCGCGCGTAATCGTCATGGATGAAGGCTATGGCCGTTATGGAGTCGCTGCCGAGTTGGCAGCCGTGATCGCCGAAGGTGCATTCTACGATCTCGATGCGCCGGTGAAGCGCATGGGAGCGATGCACGTTCCGATCCCGTTCTCTCCCCCGCTGGAAGACGTGACGGTCCCAACGGAAGAATCCATATTTGAAGCCGCGAGAACAATGTGCGGCAAATCGTAGCACCGCAAGCCGTCCCGGCGGCTGTCCCGAGGGCGTCTCGCCCTCGGCGGAAGCGAGCAGCGAAGAGCTGCCAACTAGGAGCAGATTTATGGCACTGAAAACTCACGGAACCATGGCGGTCGACTGGGAGCAACGGATCGACTTCGACCGCTTGCGCCGCGAACGCCTGCAAAAGGCAAAGGACCTTCTCGCGAAATCCTCAATGGGCTCGTTGCTCTGTTTCGACATGAACAACGTCCGCTACCTGACGGCCACGCACATCGGCACGTGGGCTCAAGACAAAGCCAACCGCTTTACGCTGCTGCCGCAAAATGATGAGCCCATCCTTTGGGACTTCGGATCTGCCGCCAAGCACCACCAACTGAATTGCCCGTGGCTCGACGGCCGCTCGCACTCCGGAATCTCGGTTCTGCGCGGAGCCATGACCCCGGAAATGGGTCGCGCCGAAAACGTCGCCAGGAAAATTCGCATCGAGCTCGAAAAACGCGGCCTGTACAAAGAACCCGTCGGCATCGACATCGTCGAACTCCCGGTTCTATTTGCGCTGCAAAGAGAAGGCATCGAAGTCGTCGACGGCCAGGCGCTCATGTCCGAAGCTCGCGTTATAAAAACGCAAGACGAGATCGCGCTGCTCAACACCTCCGCGATGATGGTCGACGCCGCTTACGACGAACTCTATCGCGCCATGAAGCCCGGCTTGCGCGAAAACGAAGCCGTCGGACTCGTTAGCAAAGTTCTCTACGACCTCGGATCAGAATATGTCGAGGCGGTGAATGCCATCTCCGGCGAGCGCTGCAACCCGCATCCGCACGTGTTTTCCGATCGCGTGCTGCGGCCCGGCGACCCCGTGTACTACGACATTCTCCATTCCTACATGGGATACCGCACCTGCTACTACCGCTGCTTCACCGTCGGCTACGCGTCGCACGCCATGGTCGATGCCTACAAGCGGTGCCGCGAATATCTCGACGCCGCGATTGAACTGGTTCGTCCCGGCCGCACCACCGCCGAAATCGCCTCGGTGTGGCCCAAGGCGCAGGATTTCGGTTTCCCCAACGAAGAAGCCGCTTTCGCCTTGCAATACGGGCATGGCATCGGCCTCGCGATCTGGGAGAAGCCCGTCATCAGCCGCCTCGTCTCGTTCGAGCATCCCGTCGAAATCACGCCCGGCATGGTGTTCGCGCTGGAAACTTTCTGGCCTTCGACCGACGGCTGGAGCGCCGCTCGTATCGAGGAAGAAATCGTCGTCACTCCGACGGGACATGAAGTCATCACCCGTTTCCCCGCCGAAGAATTGCTGGTCGCGGGCGCGCATTATTTCACCGTGAATGGTCCACTCCCGACGACGCGGGAAAGCGAAGCTCCCGCCAGCAAAAAGGTCCTGGAGAGATCGAAGCCAGCGCCAAAAGCGAGCGCGTAGCAGTTTCGGACTGACGATTGCCGAAAACTACGCCTCCGGAAAGTGGGAATTCTTGGGTTGACGACTACTGATAAGAAGGAAGCGGGAATTCCGGATTGACGATTACTGAGAAACTAAGCTCCCGGGAAAACGAAACTCTAGCCTTGGCGAAAAGCCAGCCGCGTAGCGGCGGAATATTTTAGCCCAGGGCGTAAGCCCTGGGTAGCATGCGAGAGGTGACACCGAGTCCCGGAGGGACGGCACCTCTCCTTTCCGAAACAATCAACTATGGCCTTCAGCGTTGTAATGCCCGCTCTCGAGATGGCGCAGGAAACCGGCAAGCTCCTCGCCTGGCGAAAAAAGGAAGGAGACCGCGTCTCGAAGGGCGAACCGCTTCTCGAAATCGAAACCGACAAAGCCGTCGTGGAAGTCGAAGCCCCCGCCGACGGAATCCTCGCCGGCATCAAAGCGGCCGAGGGCTCCGACATTCCGGTCGGTCAAACGATTGCCTGGATCGTCGAGCCAGGTGAGGCACCTCCCGCAGCCGCCGAGACCGCCGCGCCGTCGGCCCGAGCCGTATCGCACGCCAAGGCTGAGCCGTCTCATGCGCCGGTCGTGGCCGCTAGCGCATCCCAGTCTTCCACGAAAATTTCTCCCAAGGCTCGCCGCCTCGCCAAAGAGCTGGGGGTTGACCTCGCGACTGTGCGCGGCTCAGGAGCAGGCGGAGAAATCCTCGCCTCGGATATTCAGGCGGCGGCCGCAGCGCCTGCATCTCCGACGACCGCTGCTGAAAGAACCGCCGACCAGATCGAGAAGCCCACTTCGTTCGGCAGCATCATGGCCGAGCGCACCACGCACAGCTGGACCACGGTCCCGCACTTTTTTGTGACTCGCGACATTGACGCTACGCAGCTCAACGCCTATCGCGATCGCCTGCTGGGCAATAATAAAGACAGGTCCCAAGTCCGCATCAGCCACACCGACCTGCTGGTTGCGCTCGTTTCGCGCGTGCTTCTCAAGCATCCCAGGCTCAACGCAAGCTGGAGTGTGGAGGGCATCCGCCTGCACGGTTACGTACACATGGGAGTCGCGATTGCCGTAAAAGACGGCGTGGTCGCCGCCGTAATCCACAACGCGCACAAGGCAGGCCTCACCGAAATTGCGACGCAGCGTCATGAGCTAGCCGAGCGCGCACGCGCCGGAAAGCTGCACCCCGCCGACATTGCCGATGCCACCTTCACGATCAGTAATCTGGGAATGTATAAAGTCGATCAGTTCAGCGCGATCATCACGCCGCCGCAAGCCGCGATTCTTGCGGTGGGTGGCATCGCCGATCGAGTCGTAGCCATAGAAGGCAAGCCGGCGGTCCGACCCATGATGACTCTGACTGTCTCGTGTGATCACCGTGTAGCCGATGGCGCCCGTGCCGCACAATTTCTCAACGACGTAGCGGAAGCCCTGCAGCAGCCGGAAACGTTCCTGTGATAGAGAATTGAAACGTGGAATAGAAAAGTGAAATGTGGGGGCAGCCGCCCTCGGCTGTCCGCGGGCCGCAGGCACGCTCAGACAGCCGACCCCGCGTGCTTCCCAGTCACATTCACATAGGAACGATCCAGCGAACTGATTGACGCGCACCCCAGCAGCTTCAGCGTTCTCTCCATCTCGCTGCGCAGAATCTCGATCGCTCGCGCCACTCCGGCCGGGCCGCCGGCGGCGAGTCCGTAAGCATAGGCGCGGCCCACAAGGACAGCGCACGCGCCCAGGCAAATCGCTTTGATCACGTCGCTCCCGCGCCTCACACCGCCGTCCATCAGCACCTCGATCTCACCCTTAACAGCGGCCACAATTTCCGGCAGAACTTGCAACGTGGCGGGAGAGTAATCCAACTGGCGCCCACCGTGATTCGATACGACAATCGCCGACGCTCCCTCATCGATCGCGCGCCGTGCATCCTCGCCGGTCAAAACTCCTTTGATGACGATCGGTCCCGACCACGCCTCGCGAATCCATTTCAGGTCCTGCCACGTGACCGTGGAGCTCGCCAGCGCCGCGCCCACATCAACCATCGGCATGCGGCCTTGCCCCGGAATAACCACGTTCGGCAGATCGGGGACTCCGCCATCAAGCAGAAAACGAACCAGCCAGCCCGGACGCGACAGAATTTGCGGTAGAAATGGAATCTTGCTGAAGATGCCACCGCTCATCAGCTCTTTCATTCCATTGCGCGAATCGCGCTCGCGCATCCCCGCCACGGGCGTGTCGATCGTGACCACAAGCGCCGCAAAGCCCGCCTGGCGTGCGCGTGCCATCGAGGCTTCCGCAGCCCCGCGTCCTCCCATTAAGTAAAGTTGATAGAAGACCGGACCCGCCGACGCGGCCTTCACGTCCTCCAAACGATGCCCGGAGATTGTCGACAGAATATAGGCGGTGCCTGCCGCTCCGGCGCAGCGCGCGGCGGCCACTTCTCCTTCCGGATGCATCAAGCGGCTGTAGCCGACAGGCGCCAGCAACACGGGAAACGCAAGATCGAATCCCAGAACACGAGTGCGCAAATCGCAGGCGGGAACCGAAACCGCATGGCGCGGGCGGAAGGTAACATCTTCAAACGCCCGGCAATTTTCGCGCAGCGTGAACTCGCCGTCCGCCCCTCCGTCCAGATAATCGAACACCACCCGCGGCAAGCGCCGGCGCGCCAGCGGACGAAGGTCAGGAACGCTCACGACTCGGGATGAATGCACGCGCGACAAAAGTCCTCCACCCATGGGCTCACAGCCCAGCGCTGAGTCCGTACGTGCGCGTCATTATATTCTCAATGGAGCTGCGACTGAGAGAGATGCTTCTGAGAAATGTGCGGAGCAGCATTGCTTTCAGGAATGCCGATGCGGCCAACAACTACGCGCGCGGTTCAGTCTGCTCTGCGTGATAATTCTCGCCCCACCAGATCCCGGCTTCGGTCGCAGAAGTTTTCTTCTCGAAACTGAAGCCAAGTCGCCGCAATTCCTGCAGGATCGCCTCGATACCTTCTTCGACGGATTGCCTAACAGCCGCGCTCATCGGCTCCCCGGGCGCGTAGGTCTCACCGACGATTCCCACCAGCAGCACGTGCTCGGGACTCGCCCCCAGCATCTCGGCCGTGAGCAGGCATTCCGATAATGCCGGCGAATGCGGATCGAGCCGCTCCGCCGGAGCGACGCTCATAATCTCTTCTTTGCGATAGAGCACGATCGCGCCGGGAGCGTCCTCATCGCTTGCCACCGAGTCGATCAGGATTAGCGAGCGGAGTCCCACGATCTGGTGCGTCAGATCGAGCGCCGGAGTTCCCAGGTCCGCCAGTTCGACTTCATCGCCGAAGCGATAGCGCGAGTCGAGCAAGCGCAGGATATACGGTCCAACGCCATCGTCTCCCAACAAGACGTTCCCGATGCCGCCGATGAGTGCCGTTCTCACAGGATCTTTGCCACTCCGATCTTTCTGCCGGAGGCGTCGAATGCATGGCACGCGCACGCCATGCATGGGTCGAACGAGTGCACGGTTCGCAATACTTCCAGCGGTTCCTCGGGCCGGGCCAGCGGCGTGTGCAGCAACGACGCTTCATAAGGACCATGCACCCCAGCCTTATCCCGCGGGCTGGCATTCCACGTTGACGGCACCACCGCCTGGTAGTTCTTGATCTTCTCGTCCTTGATTACGATCCAGTGCGAAAGTGTTCCGCGCGGAGCCTCGTGCGTGCCAACACCTTGCACTTCGTGAGACGGCAACACCGGCTGGTTATGAACGGTGTAATCGCCCTTCGCGATGTTGTTGGTCAGCAGATCCAAATGCTTCTGCGCCAGTTCCGCCAGCATGCAGGCGCGGATCGCGCGGGCTGCATGGCGGCCCAATGTAGAATGCAG
This sequence comes from uncultured Acidobacteriota bacterium, assembly GCA_963719865.1. Lineage (GTDB taxonomy): Bacteria > Acidobacteriota > Terriglobia > Terriglobales > Acidobacteriaceae > Sulfotelmatobacter. Next base: position 42,159 of record CAVRDS010000076.1, read on the forward strand.
GGCCGCCGGTGTCGCGTGAACTCCGCCGATCGCCGCCACTTTCTCAATGCACAGATCCGTGTATTTCTTAGTGAGCGGATGTCCCTGCGCGTATCCAATCAGCACCTGCGCCAGCGGACCCACCTGCGCGGGCTCGCCGTTGTAACGTGGCGCTTTCACCCACGAATATTTTCCCTCCGCCTGCCATCCGGTGAATGCGGGCTCAGTTTCTCCCACCCACGGATGCAGCGGCTTTTCGCCTTCGTAATATGCATGGATCACATCTTCGCTGACCGCCTGGCGGAAGGAAGGATCAGATGCGGTTTGGAAGCGCTTCACGCCCGCCAGATCGCCGTCATGAATGTAGCCGCCCGGCAAATCATATTCAGAGCCGCGGCTATCGATCGGTAGATCGGGCACTGCCAGATAATTTTTCACTCCGCTGCCGATCTTGAACCAGTCGGGATACAGTGCCGCCACGGCGCATACGTCCACGAAATAAACTTGCTGTACGAATTGCACCACCTCTGCCAGCAGCGTGCGGATCATCTCCAGCTTTTCCATGCCCAGCGCCGACTGGCCGTCGAGATCGATCGCGTTCGCCACTCCGCCTACGGTCAGATTCTGAATGTGCGGCGTCTTCGATCCCAACATCCCCACCACTTGCAGCGCCTTCCGTTGATATTCGAGCGCCTGCACATAGTGCGAGAACGCCAGCAGATTGATGTCGGGCGGCAGTTTCATCGCCGGATGTCCCCAATATCCGTTGGCAAAAATTCCCAGCTGTCCGCTCGCGGCCACCGCATTCACGCGATCTTGCGCGGCTTTCAATTCGTTGCGCGAATTGCGCGTCCAGGGCGAAAGGCTCTCCGCCAGCTTCGATGTCGCCGCCGGATCGGCCTTCGGAATCTGCAGCACATCCACCCAGTCCAGCGCCGACAACTGATAGAAATGCACGATGTGGTCGTGCAGCGCGTGCGCGATCAGGATCAGGTTGCGGATGTACTGCGCGTTCAGCGGAATTTCCAGCTTCAGCACGTCTTCCACCGACCGCACGCTGGCCATCGCATGCACCGTCGTGCACACTCCGCAAAAGCGCTGCGTGAATAGCCACGCATCCCGCGGATCGCGGCCTCGCAAAATCTTTTCGATGCCGCGCCACATGGTGCACGACGCCCATGCATTGCTGACCGCGTAGTTGTCGACCTCCACGTCAATGCGGAGGTGGCCTTCGATTCTTGTAATTGGATCAATTGTGATTCGTTTCGCCATAGGAACCTGCTGTTAGTCTGTCGTTTCTGTTTCGTTCTCGCCGAAATGTCCGTACTTGAAATAACCCGTCCACCGGATGTACGGCCGGCGGAACCGGAAGTAGCTCGCCATGTCGTGCCACTCGCTCAACGGAGCGGGTAATATCGCCAGCCGCTTCACCGCGATCAGGAATCCCAGAACGCCCAGTGAGATGAAGCCCAGCGACACCAGGACCTCGACCGTTGCCGGAAAATACAGCGCCTGCGGATTGGGCCGGAAGGCCAGCGTCGTCGGGCTGAAGCGGTAAATCATCCCGCCGAACGAGCTGATCAAATACCCAACGAACATCGATCGCGTCGAATGAGTCTTCAGCGACTGCCGCAGCAGATATCCCCCGCCGCCAATCAACAGCACTTCCAGCCAGAAAACTCCGGCGAAGCGGTCGAACTGAAATGCCGTGCTCAGCGCTCCGCGGAAGATGATGTCCACGATGCGCAGACCGAGCCATCCGCAGATCAGCCAGTAGGTGATGCGCGCCGCTTCATCGAGAACTTCCATGTCCATCCCGCGCTTCCATACCAGGCAGCACAGCATGGTCGTTCCGGCGACACAGCCAAATGACATGAACGTCGCGGCGCCGAGGTACAAAAGCGGCAGCCAGGGCGATTGCCACAGCGGATGCACTCTCTCTCCCGCCAGCAGCATCAACGCGCCCAGCGACGATTGGTGCATTCCGGGCAGCAGATACGCCGCTGCGATGATCCACGGAAAAAAGTAGTGCAGCCGTTTCTCGACCAACTCAACCCCTGGGCGCAGCCGCGAATCGAAGTACCACAGCCGCTCCAGCACCGGCGGCAAGTTCTCCACCGCCAGCGGAATCATGGCGTAGATCGACATGCAGATCGCGACTTCCGCCAGCGGAGAATGCATGTTCCACTTCCAGGGGAAGACCATCCAGTAGAAATTCCACGGACGCCCCGCGTCGATGCCCAGCAAAAGAAGTCCGCACGCGTACGCCAGGAAACTGGTGAGCAGCGCCATCCGCATCAGAGCGTGCAGCCGCTTGCGGCGAAACACCCAGGCCGCGATTCCCACCGCGAATGCCCCCGAGCCCAGGGCCGTCATCACCATCACGTTGAACGTCTTCCAGATTCCCCAGCCGTACGCGTCATTCATCCCGCTGACCGGCCCGAGTCCCGCCAGTTCGCGGTACCCTGTGAGGACCAATGCGATCAGTACCAGCACGGCGAGAAAAAAGAAGAATCCATTGATGACGGGAAATCCGTACACCGGCACATTTCGTTCCCAGCGCTGGCTCGGAGCCCGATCGATATTGGCCGCTGCGGTGCTCATAGTTGCGCCCTCAATCCAGTCTGTTTTTCGCGCTCGTGCGCTTCTTCTTCATGACCCTTCAGGCTCTTGCGGATCACCTGCACCAACCCGGCGTACAGCACGGCAGGCAGCGCGAAGTATTGATAGAAGCGTCTCTGCCAGCGCAAGGTTCGGGCAGGTACGGATTCCTGTCCCAACTCTGGCAATCCCAGTTTTTCGAAAGGAACCCGCGACAGGTACAGCGACTGCGTTCCGCCGTTGTCGTACTCGCCGTACACGCGATCCTGGTAATAGTGGCCGGGGTTTTGCTGAATCCGCTGTTTTGCATCGAGCAGCAACACCGAGCGCGGCCCAAAAATCACTGCGCCCGTCGGACATACAGTCGTGCATCCCGGCTTCAGACCTTTTTCCAGCCGCGTGCTGCACAACTCGCACTTCGTGACCCGCGGATTGAATCCCGCCCACTGGAAGCGCGGAATGTGATACGGGCACGTAATCGTGCAATAGCGGCAACCGATGCACTTCTCGGCGGTCCACTCGACAATTCCGCTTTCCGGATCTTTATGCAGCGCCTGGAACGGACAGCCCGCCGCGCAGGCTGGGTCCAGACAGTGCATGCACTGCCGCTTCACGAACGAGAACGCGGAACCGTCTTCCGGCTTGTACAGTTTGATCACATTGCGGGTCAGGTCGTTCAAGTCGTTTGGCGCCTGATGCAGGCTGTCGCCGCGCGTGTCCGGCGGCGTGTCATTGGCCTCAGCACAGGCCGCCACGCACGCCTTACAGCCGATGCACTTGGTAGCGTCGTAGAGCAGTCCAACCGCCGCATTCGGAACCCGAATCTTTTCGCCCGCTTCCAGCGATCCCGTGCCCACCGTCACCGCTACCGCGGCCGGGACACCCGCCTTGGCGATACCTGTGATGAGTTGTCGCCGCGTGATCGCCACGTCATTCCCCCTTCTTGTCCGCAGGTTTTTCAGAGGATGCTTTCAGTTTTTCCGCATAGGCCCGGTCGGCGCTGATGCGCTCCACCCCGGCTTCCATGCTGCTCTGGAAGCGCTGCGAAGCCACCCAGGCCGCTCCGCCCACCGCTCCCGCGATTGCCCCAACCAGCGTTCCGGCCGCAACTTTCAGATTGCCCGCGCTGCTGTAGATCGGAGGATACGTATCCGGAGGCGTCGCCAGGTGAATCGGCACCGTCTCGAACGTCCCCATCTGCCACACCACGCCTTTTTCCGTGCAACCGAGACACGGAACGCCCAGCCCGATCGGCCATACGCCGGGAATTTCGTTGAAGTGCCGCGTCGAGCACGCCGCGTGCGTCACCGGACCTTTGCATCCCAGCTTGTAGAGGCACCAGCCTTTGCGGTGTCCTTCGTCGCCGAAAGCCGCCGCAAACCTGCCCGCATCAAAATGCGCCCGCCGCGGGCAGTTTTCATGGATCACTCTCTCGTATGCGAACTTCGGCCGCGAGAACTGATCCATCTCGGGCAAGCGGCCCATGGTCACGTACTCGAGCACTACCGCGAGGAAGTTGTAAGGATTGGGAGGGCAACCGGGAAGATTGATGATCGGCTTGCCGGAGATTACAGAATCCACGCCAACCGCGCCCGTCGGATTCGGATCGGCCGAAGGTACGCCGCCCCACGATGCGCATGAGCCGATGGCGATGACTGCTGCCGCCTTCCCCGCAACCTCTTTTGCCACTTGAATCGCTGGACGGCCTCCGAGCTCCATGTAGACACCGTCGTCGCGCGTCGGAATTGCGCCCTCCAGGACCAGCACATATTTGCCGGCATTGTCTTCTATGGCGGATCGTAGCGCCGCTTCCGCCTGCGCTCCCGAAGCCGCCATCAGCGTCTCGTGATAGTCGAGCGAGATGACGTCCAGGATCAGGTGCGCGACGTCCGGCGCCGACGTTCGCAGCAGCGTCTCCGTGCATCCCGTGCAGTCCTGGAAGTGCAGCCAGATGACCGACGGCCGACGCGCCTTGCCCACCAGCTTCGCGACCTGGGCCGCAGTGGCTTTATGAGTCAGAGCCAGGCCCACCGTCGCGGCTACGATGATTTTTGAACAGAGTCGTAAAAAACTTCGACGGGATACGCCACTCTTCTTCAGATGTGCCGCAATCGTATCTTTCTCGCCTGTCGACATAGACAGTCTCCCTGGCAACATGGCGGACGAATGGCTCCGCGCCCGTTGCTCGAATCAAAATTGCCACCGCAGCGACGCATTACTGCGCCTCAGCCAACTTGTACCTTCGGAACTCTTCTTTCGACTGCGGAGAGAGCGGCGGCGAGACTAGCCTGGGATGGGTTCTGGTAGGGAGTAATTATGAAAACGTATGAATTCATTACCAGCAGTGCGTGTTCGATTGATCCCGAGTAGTCTTCCGGCCCGCCTCCTTCTGGACTGCTGGTCAGTCCGACCAAGTCGAATGCAGTGTTTATCCTCCTTTCAGCAATTGCCGTAAGTGATGCAAATCACAGGTCACCGTGACAATAGTCATCACTGCAACACGTTGATGCATATGGTCTTTCGCAACGGCTGTTTCGAACTTAATCAGGAGGTGATCAGAAACTACGCAAAATTCGCGGAAGCACCAGCTGCGAGTGATACTCCAGTCCCTATCGCTCAAGAATTCCAGCAAGCTGCTGAAGAGCGCAGGATCTCGACCAAGTCTTGAAAGGGCGCGGCTTTAGGCCGCGCCGTAAGGGTCACGAAATCCACAGCGGCATTAGCCGCAGAGATGAAATGGGGAGAGGGAAAAGAGTTTTTCGTCTTCAGAGTTTCCAGGGTTACTGCTGCAGGATCTGTCCGGCCTTCGGACGCACCGTCTCGTTCTTGATCTGCGTGGCGTCCCAGCCTCCGCCGAGCGCCTTCACCAGATAGACGGAACTGACCATCTGTTGCCCGAGCAGTTGCGTCTCGAGCCTTTGACTGCTGAGAAGGGTCGTTTGAGCGGTGATCACGTCCAGATAATTGGTCACTCCGCCCACGTAACGATTGTTGGCAATTTCCAGCGCGCGCCGCGCATCTTCCACCGCCGCGCCCTGAGTCGAGAGCGCCTGCGAGATCGTGCTCAGGTTGCTGATCCCGTCTTCCACTTCCTGAAACGCGGTGAGCACCGTCTGCCGATAGTTGGCGACCGATTGATCATAGGCCGCCCGTGCTGCCGCTAGGTTCGCTCGGTTGCGCCCGCCCTCCAGAATCGGCTCGAGAGCATCCGCGCCTAGCGACCAGAACAGGCTCGGCGCGTTCAGCAGCGACGACATCTGCGTGCTCTGCCAGCCTCCGCCTCCACTCAAAGTGATGTGCGGATAGAACGCGGTGCGCGCCAGTCCGACTTGCGCATTTTCGTAGGCCATTTCCCGTTCGTAGGTCGCGATGTCGGGCCTCCGCTCCAGCACATCCGAAGGAACTCCCAGCGGAACCGGCGGCGGAGTCGCTTTCAGCGGCGCTACTGTCACGTTGAAGTTCGACGCCGGCTGTCCCACCAGCACCGCGATGGCATGCTCATACTGCTCCCGCGATTCTTGCACCAAGGCCAACTGCGAGATCGTGGAGTCCAGCACGGTCGCCTGCTGCGCCACCTCCAGCCCGCTGGCGATGCCTCCCTGGTGACGGTTCTGCACCAGATCGAGGCCTTTGCGCTCGTACACAATCGACTCTTGCACGACCTGATATTCCGCATCCAGCTCGCGCAGATTGAAATAGTCGGCCGCCAGCTCGGCGGTCAAAACCAGTTGGACGTTCCCCAGATCGGCCGCCGTCGATTGCAAAGACGCGTTCGAGGCCTCCACGTTTCGCCGCACCCGGCCAAATAGATCAACCTCGTAGCTCAAGGAAAACGGAATCGCATAGATGTTTTCCGTATACGGAGCCACGCCCTGTTGAGAACCGGTGGCAGCGAAGCCATTCAGGGGCCGGTTTCCGGAGCCGCGAACTCGCTGTGCGCTCGGATCCGTGGAAAGCTGTGGAAAATAATCCGCCGTCGCCACTCGTGCCAGCGACCGCGCTTGGCTCAAGCGATCTCGGGCCGCCACCAGCGATTGGTTCGCCTGCAGCAATTCCTGCTCGTACGTGTCCAGCGTGGAATCGTGAAACACCTGCCACCACGAACCCTTTGGGATCGTATCCTTCGGCGCAGCCTCCTGCCACGGAGGTTGCGTCTTCCATGCATCCGGCGCCGGAGCCGGGGCAGCCGGACGGCTGTACCGCGGTCCCACCGTGCAAGCCGTCGACATCACTGCCAACATCCCAATAGCGGCAACCGCGAGCTTCACTGCGCGTTTCCTTTCCCCTGACCTGTCGCCTGATTTGCCGAACTTGGACTGGACGGATTTTGCGATTGCGATTGTGGCTGCGCGGCCACATTCACCACCTGCCCCTCTTCCAGCGAGTCCGGCGGATTGATCACCACCAGGTCCTTGAGCGTAACTCCATCCAATACTTCCAGGCTCGTCCCGTAATCTTTTCCGATATTGATGGGCCGCAACTGAATCTTCTTGTCGGGACCAACCACCGCAACTTGCGCCCCCTGCGCGCGGAACAGCATCGCATTCACCGGCACCGTCACCTTGTTCACATTGGAGCCAATGGCAAAATGCACCTCCCCGAACGATCCCGGCAATAACCGGCCATCTTTATTCGGAACATCCACTTCCGTCAGCAGCGTGCGGGTATTCGTATCGATCGCTTCCGCGGTTCGCGCGATCTTCGCCGAAAATTTCTGCCCGGGAAATTCCTGCAGCGTCACATATGTGTTCGCGCCCACTTTGATGTACGGCGCATAGGCCTGCGGCACGCTGGTGTACACGCGCAACGGATCGACCCGCGCGATGTCGAACAGTTCGCGCCCGGAGGCCTGCGCTCCTGCGTTGATCAGGGCTCCCGGATCGACATTCCGGCGCGTCAGCACGCCGGAAAACGGAGCGTAGACTTTCTTGAACCCTTCGAGTTGTTCCAGCCGCCGGACGTTGGCATCCGCGGCCGCCAGATTCGCCTGGGCTTGCCGGTAGCCGCTGGTCTGCGTGTCCGCTTCCTGGGCGGAGACCGAGTCGCTCTTGCGCAGATTCTCCCACCGGTCCGCGCTGATCTTCGCCAGTTCCAGCTGCGCGATGATTTGCTGTCGCGCCGCGCGCGTCTGGTTCAACTCCTGATCCACTTCCGGCGTGTCGATCGTCGCCAGCAACTCGCCTTCCGTGACCCGGCTGCCGATGTCCCTGTACCACTTCACTAAATATCCATTCGTCCGCGCATAAATCGGAGACTCTTCAAAAGCTAATAACGATCCGGGCAGCACCAGATCTTCGTCCGGTTTTTCCGCCAACGGATGAACCACGGCCACGGTCGGAACGGTCTCGAGCTCGGTTTCTTTGGCCAGCGCGCGCTCGTGGCTGGCGTGACTGATCAGCGTCACCGCCCCCGCAACCAGCAGTACCAGCAACGCCACTCCCACCAGCATTAAAGCCGTCCGCGGAGGTGCCGGAGGAAGCTCGGGCGGCGGCTGAATGCCAGGCGGCTGGTGCCGCGAGTGCTCCTCCATTGCCAGAATTTCTTCATCCCGCTGCGCCTGCGTACGCTTCACGTGCAGCGATTGCTCTTCGGATTGCTGTTCTACGCTCATGCTCGACTCCGATGCCTCACCAGAAACAATCTCCAGACCTTCTCTCATCTATGCCTGCTCCTGCTCGCGCGCCCGCCGCGCTTCCCTGCGCCCGTGGAAGATGGCAAACACGCTGGGTACGAAAAACAGCGTGGCGACCGTCGCGAACAGCAAGCCGCCGATGACCGCTCGCCCCAACGGCGCGTTCTGCTCACCGCCTTCGCCAAAGCCCAGCGCCATCGGCACCATACCGATGATCATCGCCAGTGCCGTCATCAGGACTGGACGAATGCGCGTGTATCCCGCAGCCACAGCTGCTTTGAACGCCGGAATGCCTTCATCCAGCTGTTCGCGGGCAAAGCTCACCATCAAAATGGAATTGGCTGTCGCCACTCCCATGCACATCACGGCGCCGGTCAGCGATGGCACGCTCAGCGTGGTGTGCGTCAGCAGCAGAAACCAGCAGATGCCCGCCAACGCCCCCGGCAGCGCCGTAATGATGATGAAGGGATCGAGCCACGATTGGAAGTTAATCACGATTAACAGATACACCAGCAGAATCGCGCCCGCCAATCCCACCCCTAGGCCGAAGAACGATGATCGCATAGTCGCGACCTGCCCCCGCACCACGATATGCGTCCCGCGCGGCAAGTGTGGCTCGAAGGTTTTGAGCACTTTGTCCGTATCGGCCGCAACCGCTCCGAGATCGCGGTCCTGCGTGCTGCTGTACACGTCGATCACTGGCTGCACGTTCCAGTGATTCACCGTCGCCGGACGCACTACCGGAGAAATCTGCACCAGGTTCCCCATCAATTGCGGGCCCTGCTGCGAAATGACGGGGATATCCATCAGATCCTGCAGATTGGTCATGCGGTATTGCGGAGACTGCACCGCGATTTGATACGTAACTTCATTCCTCGGGTTGAGCCAGAAGTTCGGCGAGGTCTGGAAGCTTCCGCTGAGCGAGACCAGCGCGCTCTGCGCCACATCTTTCGCGGTCAAACCCACCTGCGTCACCCGTGTGCGCTCGATATCCATGTGCAATGTCGGCAGCGACAGCAGTTGCTGTACGTGCACGTCGGCCGTTCCCGGAATGTGTCGCATGCGGTTCGCAATCTGTTGCGCGATCGTATAACTGGTCAGCGAATCGGTGCCCACAACCTGAACATCAATGGGAGCGGGCAGGCCGAAATTCAAAATCTGCGTGACTATGTCCGCCGGCTGAAAGAAAAACTCCACCCCGGGAAAATGCCGCGGCAGAAACTCACGCAGATGCCGCATCAGGTCTGCCGTCGGCACGTGATGCTCCGGGTTGAGCGCGATCAGGATCTCCGCATCGCTGGTTCCAATCGTGCCGTTCGAACTGTAGGACTGGTTGATGCCCGAGTTGGGCAGACCAATGTTGTCGAGAATGGTCTGCAATTGTCCCTGCGGAATCTCCTGCCGCAGCGTTCCCTCGATTTCGTCGCACAGGCGCGCCGTCTCTTCCACGCGCAATCCCGCCCGCGCTCGCACATGCAGCCGCAGCAGTCCCGCATCCACTTGCGGGAAAAAGTCCTGCCCCAGGAACGTATAAAGTCCGAGCGACAGAACGCAGAAAGTCAAAAAGCACGCCACGAACCAGCCGCGATGCTCCAGCGTCGTCTCCAGCAGAGACTCGTAACCGCGGCGGAAATCTTCGAACTTGCGCTCGAACCCGCGCTGGAACCGCCCCAGAGCGGACTTCGGCGCATCCGCTCGATGTTCGTGTCCGCGCATGATGTACATTACCAGCGTCGGAATCAGCGTTCGCGACAGCAGGTAACTGGCCAGCATGGCAAAGCTCACCGCCTCAGCCAGCGGCACGAACAGAAATTTCGCTACCCCGGTCAGAAAGAACATCGGCACAAACACGATGCAGATGCTGAGCGTGGAAACGAAAGCCGGAACCGCGATCTGCTGCGCGCCATCCAGAATGGCCTGCCGCATTTCCTTGCCCAGCGCCAGATTGCGCTCGATGTTTTCGATTTCCACCGTGGCATCATCCACCAGAATGCCGACCGCCAGCGCCAATCCGCCCAGCGTCATGATGTTGATGGTCTCGCCGAGCGCGCCCAGTAGGATGATCGAAACAAAAATCGACAGCGGAATCGATATCGAAATGACGATGGTCGGCCGCCAGTCGCCCAGAAAGATCAAGATCATCAGCGCCGTGAGCGCCGCCGCAATCAACGCTTCCCGGATCACGCCGTAAATCGATGCCCGCACGAACAGCGACTGGTCGAACAGCGCCGTGATCTTCAACTCCGGCGGCAGCGCTTGCGCTGCCTGTTGCACGATACTCTTAACTCCGGCGACAATCTGCAGCGTCGACGCCTTTCCGTTCTTGTAAATCGACATCAGCGCGCCGCGATTCCCATCCTGGCGCACGATGTTGGTCTGCGGCGCGAATCCGTCGCGGATGTGCGCCACATCCCGCATATACAGCGTCGCCCCGTTCACTGTCTTGACTGGCAGCTCGTTTAATTCCGCGATCGTCTCCGGCGTCCCGTTCATTTCTACGCTGTATTCCAGCGGGCCCATCTTGATCGTGCCGGTGGGCAGAATGATGTTCTGCGCGTTCACCGCGTTCACGATGTCATTGGGCGACAGCCCGTACGATTGCAGCTTGGGCAAATCCAGATCGACCTGAATCTGCCGGATCTTGCCGCCATAGGGATACGGCGTCGCCGCTCCCGGAACCGTCGCCAGAAAAGTACGCAGAAAATTCTGCCCCAGATCGAACAGTTCCTGTTCCGGCAGGGTCTTGCTGCTCAAGCCCAGCTGAATAATCGGCGTCGTCGACGCGCTATAAGAAATGATCAGCGGTGGCGTAGTTCCCGGCGGAAGACTGTGCACCGAGGTTTGGCAGATCGCGGTGATCTGCGCGATCGCGCCCTGCAGGTTGGTGCCCGGACGGAAGAATACTTTAATGACTCCCAACCCATAGACTGATTGGGATTCCATATGCTCGATGTCGTTGACGGTGGTAGTGATGCCGCGCTCAGAATTCGCGACGATCCGGTCGGCCATGTCTTGCGGCGACATCCCCGTGTAGAACCAGACCACCGAAACCACGGGAATATCAATGTCGGGAAAGATGTCGGTGGGCGTGCGCAGGATCGTGATCGGCGTGAGGATCAGAATCACCACCGCCATCACGATGAACGTATACGGACGTCTCAGGGCTAAGGCAACAATCCACATGGTCTACGGCCGCTCCACCATCCCATGAAATTCTGCGCACTGCGCTTCCCCAAGCGTGCTCAGCGAATGCCATCTAGATTCGATACTGCTCGTATCGGATTCTAAATACTTGGCCTCGATTATATGGTAGCGTAGGGATATGCGCCAGAAGACTTCGCCGCTCTCACACGGCGAAAACGGCAATGGGAAGCGCCCTCCGGGACGTCCCCGCAGCGAAGAAGCCCGCCAGGCCATTCTGCGCAGTACTCTGCGAATTTTGGGGCAGAGCGGTTTTTCTGATCTTACGATTGAAGATGTTGCCGATCACGCGGGCGTCGGCAAAGCCACGGTTTACCGCTGGTGGCCCAACAAGGGTGCGCTGATCGCCGACGCTTTTGCCAGCAACACCACCCGCAAACTGCGTTTCCCCGATACCGGATCAGTCTTCTCCGACATGAGCCGGCAAATGCGCCAACTGGTGAAGGTGTTCCGCAGCCCGCGTGGCCGTATCGTTTCCGCCATCCTGGCCGCCGGCCAAAGCGACCGAGATCTGATTGCCGCCTTCCGCGACCGCTTCCTGTGGCCGCGCCGCCAGGAGGCCTACGCCACTCTGCGCCGGGGCATCCGCCGCGGCGAGTTGCGCAAGGACATCGACCCCGATCTCGTTCTCGATTCCCTCTACGGCCCCATCTACATGCGCTTTCTTATTCGACACGATCGCCTCACTCCGGAATTTGTCGATCGCCTGTGCGCGCTCGTCCTGGGCGGCGCGCGCCCGCGCCGAAAAATCCACTCCCGCGTCGGCTAGATAGGCTGAGGAAAAATGCGGATCCGGGGCGGTATTTGAAAGGGCGCGGCTTTCAGCCGCGCCGCAAGTCCCGCAAAATCAGCGGCGCCTTTAGGCGCTGGGGCGATCTGCAGGTCACGAAACGAGTCTTTCCGCAGCCTGTAGAGCCGCCCTCATGAACGGTTTCGGGATGGGCTGCTAGAACCTGCCTCATAATGGTTTTATGAGAAGGAGTTTTTTGGGAAGGGAATCGGTTTTGGGAAGGGCACGGCTTCAGCCGTGCCGCTACCGGCCAGCAGAAGCCGGGGCTTTAGCCCCTGAGGGCCCCGCGCAGCTTGCTTTCGTCTTTACACACGCCAGTAATCGGGCCTCCAATTCTGAATCGCTTTCTTGATGTCCTTGCGCGACAGCTTTTCGTTCAGCGCCCGCTCCGCCAACTTCGCCACCTCGGCATCAGAGGCAAACCGCAATCCGCACAGTTGATCTTCCGTCAATTCGTTGATCCGCGAACGCAGCGGCTCGTTGAGCAGTTGCATCAGCCGCAAGCGCTCTTCCAGCCGGATCACCCGGTCCTGCACTTTCAAAGAGTACAGGCGCACTTTGAACAACAGGGCCAGCAGCGCGAGCGCTAGCAGGATCAGCAGAAATGCATGAAAGTTCTCGTGAAAATCGCTCTCGTGCAGATGATAAAAAAAGTGGATCAGCGTCAACACCAGCCCAAACACAAAAACCGGAAGCACGAAGAAATGAAACGGCGGATCCAGTCGGGCGTGATTGGCAAAAGTCTGCGGCTTCTTTTCGGCCATGACAGCCTCCTCGCGGGAACGACAAAGTGTAGCAGAGCAACTGGTTAGGAAAAACGCGGGCTTTAGAGTATGTGTGAGAATCCAGTTCAGGGTGCGGGAGAATCGAATTCAGGGTATGAAAGAACTGAATTCACAGTGCGTGCGACCTAAATTCTCCGAATGACGCTGGAATAAGCACCACCCCAACCCAGGCGCGTAGCGGCGGTGTGTGAAAGCCCGGCACGTAAGTGCCGGGTGCGGGCGGGAAGAGTCAACGAGTCCCGTAGGGACGGCACCATTTCTCACCCACACCCCTGAGAGCTCGCTTTAAATCATTTTGTCAAACCCTCACTTCGACACGCTTCTGTCCTGCAGAAAATTAAAATTCGCTCGGCCGAAACTTCTTGCGCCGAAGCTGAATCCAAACCTGCCATGAAAGCGATTCAAGTGAAGCAACCCGGCGGTCCCGAGGCCATGATGCTCGCGGATCTGCCGGTTCCCGAGCCCAAGGCCAATGAGGCAGTCGTGAAGTTGTCCGCTTCCGGCGTAAATTTCATCGATGTCTACTACCGTGAGGGCCGCTACAAAGCTCCGCTGCCCTTTGTGCCCGGGCAGGAAGGCGCGGGCGTGGTCACGGCCGTTGGCTCCGAGGTGAAATCTGTAAAGCCGGGAGACCGTGCCGCCTGGTCCGGTCAGCTCGGCGGATACGCGGAGTACGCCGCCATTCCCGCCGATCAACTGGTATCCGTTCCCGCCCGCGTCAGCGATCAGCAGGCCGCCTCCGCCATGCTGCAGGGCATGACCGCGCATTACCTCTCGCATGACACTTATCCTCTGGAGCGCGGTCAGACCGCGCTGGTGCACGCGGCCGCCGGCGGGGTCGGATTGCTTCTCGTCCAGATGGCGCACAATATCGGCGCTCGCGTCATCGCGACCGTTTCTACCGACGCCAAGGCCAAGCTCGCCCTCGAGGCCGGCGCCGACGAGATCATCCTTTACACGCAACAGGATTTCGAAGCGGAAACCAAGCGCCTCACCGGTGGCAAGGGTGTCGACGTTGTCTACGATTCAGTGGGCAAAACCACATTCGAAAAGGGTCTCAGCATTTTGCGCCCGCGCGGCATGATGGTTCTGTTTGGCGGATCCAGCGGCGCTGTTCCTCCCTTTGATCCGATTACCTTGTCGCAAAAGGGATCTCTCTACCTCACGCGTCCCTCGCTGACGCACTACCTCGCCACCCGCGAAGAGCTGGTAGCCCGGTCCGGAGACGTTTTTGCCATGATCGCTGCGGGAAAACTTAAATTACGGATCGATCACACCTACCCGCTCGCCGAAGCCCAGCGCGCTCACCGCGACCTCGAAGGCCGCCAGACCACCGGCAAGTTGCTGCTGATCCCGTAGTCTCTGGGTCGTAGCTTGATCGCAGGGTGCCCCATCCTTATCTCGCCGTATTTTGGCGAGATAAGGTGGGGATTTTGACGGAAGAATTGAACGAGATTTTGTGGAGACAGCCGCCGCCTGTCTGGCCGATCTTGTGGGGATAGCCGCTCTAGGCTGTCCAGCCGCGAGAACTTACCCCAGGCGGAGCCGCGAAGCGGCGTAAGAGTGCAGCCCACGGCGTAAGCCGTGGGTACAAGGAACTGGAAACGCGCAAGCCCTGCAGGGGCGAAAGAAAGTGCTACGGCGATAACATGCCCCAAGCGGAGCCGCGAAGCGGCGCAAGAATGCAGCCCACGGCGTAAGCCGTGGGTAGAAGAACCTGGAAAAACGTAAGCCCCGTAGGGGCGAAAGAAAATTGCTACGGCATGCGGGTTCTTCGCGCCTTCGTCGGGGAGGCATCCAATAGCCCATGCACCTTTGATTCTTTGCTCGTTATTCTTTTGGTTGTTTGCCGCATCCTCCCTCGATTACATTGGCTCAAAGTTCCGGAGGTGCGTATGCGCACACACCTGTTTCTACTCACACTCAGTCTCTGCCTCGCATTCGCTGGCGTTGGATGTACAAGCAAACCGCCGGCCGATAACACCACAGCCGGTTCCGACGCTCAAAATGCTCCCGGTCAAAATGCTCCGGGCAACGGCGGAACAGCAGACGGCGGGGAAGGCAGCGGCCGCAAAGAAGCGAGAGAGGCGAAGCGAGAACCGATCGTGGTGCGGGCAGGCACCTCGATCACCGTCAGACTCGGATCCGCTCTTGGTTCCAAGCTGAGCGAAGCGGGGCAGACTTTTTCGGGCAGTGTTGCAAAAGACGTATTGGTTGGCGGCTCCGTAGCCATTCCTCAGGGCGCTACTGTCAACGGCACGGTCACCGATGCTAAGCCCCTTGGCAAGTTTGCCGGAGGTGCGGTGCTGCAGGTTCGCCTCGACTCCATCAACCTCAACGGCTCCGATATTCCCGTGCAGGTGGCCTTGCGCACTTTCTCGCAAAAGGGTAAAGGCAAGCGCACTGCGGTTCTGGCCGGTGGAGGCGCTGCCCTCGGCGGCCTCATCGGAGGCCTTGCGGGCGGCGGCAAAGGCGCAGCTATCGGATTGGCTGCCGGCGGCGGCGCCGGAGCAGGTGGCGCGGCACTCACCGGAAACAAGGACATCGTCCTTCCTTCCGAGTCCGCCATCAGCTTCGAATTGTCGCAGCCCCTCGAACTCCAACCTTAGAATCCTGCATTCACTACGCATCAGGAAGGCACGGCTCCGCAGGCTGCTGAAAGAAGATCAAGTTTTGAAAGGGCGCGGCTTTTCAGCCGCGCCGTAAGCACGGCGAAATCAGCAGCGGCTTTAGCCGCCGAGGTGAAATCGGGCGAGGAAAAGGAGTTTTTCCAGCAACCTATCCAGCCGTGCTTTTCTTCCGCGCTGCTCAGAAATGGACGAAGCTCTCCCCCTCCGATCTTGACACTCCTCCCGCCTCGCGGCGATATGATATCCATGTCGCACGAGTGCTCCCGCCATGCTCGACTTCACTCGCTACGAAATTTTCACCTTCGATTGTTATGGCACTTTGATCGACTGGGAGTCCGGAATCCTCGCCGCTCTCCGCCGCATCCTTTCCGCCCACGACAAAAAGCTCGACGACGCCACCCTGTTGCGGCTCTACGGAGATTTCGAACAAAGAGCGGAGCACGGCAGTTTTCAACCCTATCGTGAGGTCTTGCGATCGGTCGTGCGGCAATTCGGTGAGGAGTTGAAATTCACGCCGGCTCCAAAGGAGGAAGAATCTCTGCCCGAATCCCTGGCGGCATGGAAGCCATGGCCCGACACGGTCGCTGCTCTTCGTCAGCTCAAAACCCGCTTTCGACTGGCCATCCTCTCCAACGTCGATGACGATCTATTTGCAGCCACCCGCCCTCAACTCGGCGTCGCATTCGATGAGGTCATCACCGCGCAACAAGCTCAAGCCTACAAGCCTTCACTGAAGCTTTTCGAACTGGCTCTCGGCCGCATCCACGCTCCCGCCCATCGCGTTCTGCATGTCGGCCAAAGCATCTACCACGACGTGATTCCTGCGCAGTCTCTGGGATTGGCCACGGTATGGGTAAATCGCCCATCGGCGCGGCCGGGCGTCGGCGCGGTCAAATCCGCGGATTCCAAACCCGATCTCACGGTCACCAGCCTTGCCGAACTTACCGCCGCGGCTAGTGAGTGACGCACAATTCCCGCCGCTCGGGCACGGCAGTGCCGGGTGAAGTGGCCAAATTGATGCGAGTCCCGCAGGGACGGCACGATAGCCCTTGCTTTGAAAACCATTGCTGACGCCCTCTCTAGAAATTCACCGGCAGCTTCACCACTTTTTTCTGGATCGCCCACATCACCAGCTCGGCCTTGTTGTGAATGCCCAGCTTGCGCATCAAATTGAACTTGTGGGCGTCCACGGTCTTGGCGCTGACTCCCAAAATATCCGCGGCCGAACGCACCGTCCGCCCCTCCGCCAGCAGCTTCAGCACTTCGCGCTCGCGCCCCGTCAATACGCGATTGCGCGGAATAACCTCATCCACCGGCCACACTGTCACCTCCGGCATCTCCTGCACCGCCGATCGCCCAAAAGCCGCGCCCCGCACCATCTCCACCAACTCTTCCGCCGAAGTATGCCGCTCCGCGAACGCGGCTCCCTCCTCGGCCGAATGAACCGCCAATTCGTGGTGGTCGGCCCGCAGAAACAGCACATTGCTTTTGGGAGATTCCCGCAGGATCAGCCGCTCGCTGGCCTCAGCATCACATTTGAAAATATGCAGGGCTGCGATCACAATCTCCGGACGGTGCTCGAACACGCGGCGCAGCGCCTCCGCGGCATTTCCCGCCTCCGCCACTACGGCTATGTCCGGCTCATCTTCCAGCAACCGGCGCAAGCCCTGGCGCAGCAGCACATGATCGTGCGCCAAGACGCATCGAATGCTTTTACCTTCTGGTTTCTGTGCGTGGGGGCACACAGCAACTCCTTAATATTCAGGCCAGAGATAATTGAGGTGCGCGGGCTCGGTTCTAAACCCGCGGACGACGAAGACGTCATCTATTGTAACCTCTACGTTACCCGAATCGCTGCGAAAGTGCTGCGGCCCGTCATTTTTCGTATCGCACGGGCCCGCATGCGTGAAATCCTCATCCCGCCTGCACTATCAGGTACAATCAAAAATTTATGTTGCGCTACTTCACTGCAGGAGAATCTCACGGGGAGGCCCTCGTCGCTTTTCTTTCCGGCATGCCCGCCGGATTGAAGGTCGACCAGTCGTTTCTCGACCGCGAACTCTGGCGCCGCCAGCAAGGCTACGGCCGCGGCGGACGCATGAAGATCGAGCGCGACATCGCCCATATTCTTTCCGGCGTGCGCCACGGCATCACCATCGGTTCGCCGATTTCGGTGCAGCTCGAAAATCGCGATTGGAAAAACTGGCAGGAATCTCTTCCCGTCGGCGAGGGCGATCCCGCCCGCCACAAGCGGGTCGCGTCGCCTCGCCCGGGCCACGCCGATCTTGCCGGAGCGTTGAAATACAATTTTCCCGAAGCGCGCTACATTCTCGAGCGCGCCTCCGCCCGTGAATCCGCCGCCCGCGTCGCCATCGGCGCTGTCGCCAAACTTTTTTTGCGCGAACTCAGCATCGAAGTCCTGAGCCACGTGGTCACCACCGGTAGCGTCACCCTGTCCGAGCAAGTCCCGTGGGAAAAAATTCGCGCTCTGCTCGATCGCGAGGAAGTTCTTCTCAACTGCGCCGATCCCGAAACCGAGCAGCGCATGAAAGAAGAAGTCGACAAAGTCCTGAAAACCGGCGATTCTCTCGGCGGAGTTTTCGAAGTGGTCGCGCACAACGTTCCTCCCGGCCTCGGCACCTACGCGCAATGGGACGAGCGCCTCGACGCCTTGTTGGCCGCTGCGGTCATGTCGCTGCAAGCCGTCAAGGCGGTCGAAATCGGCGTGGGCGTCGCCGCCGCTTTCGCGCCGGGCTCACAGGTGCACGACGAAATCGGCTACACTGCGGCGTCTGGATTCACCGCCTTTTCGCGCACCCACAACAACGCCGGCGGCATCGAAGGCGGCATCTCGAATGGAGAAGAAATCCGCATCCGCGGCTACCTCAAACCGATTTCCACCCTGCGCCGTCCGTTGCAGTCCGTCGACTTTTCAACCCGCGAAACCGTCAAAGCCGCGTACGAACGCTCCGACGTGTGCGTGGTGCCGGCTGCCGGAGTCGCTGCCGAGGCCATGGTCGCCCTCACCCTGGCGCGTTGCGCTCTGGAAAAATTCGGCGGCGATTCCATGACTGAAACTCTCCGCAACTTTCACGGATACTGCGAGCAACTAAAAAAATTCTGATGATCTATCCGATCGTTAAATTCGGTAATCCGGTGCTCGAGAAGCCCTCAGAGACTGTAACGGCCTTCGACGACGATCTCGAAAAGCTGATCGAAGACATGTTCGAATCCATGTACGCCGCTCACGGCGTCGGCCTCGCCGCGCCGCAAATCGGCATTGGACGCCGCATTGCCGTCGTCGACATCACTTTCAAGGAAGATCCCAACGCCAAGCTGGTCCTCATCAATCCCGAAATCATTCACAAGGAAGGCAAACACACGCAGAGCGAGGGATGCCTCAGCATCCCCGATTTCCGCGAGAACGTCACTCGCCCCAACAAAGTGACCGTCCGCGCCCAGGATGTTCATGGCAAGGTCTTCGAGAAAACCGGAGAGGAACTTCTCGCCCGCGCCTTGCTGCACGAAACCGACCATCTCAACGGCAAGCTTTACATCAGCCATATCAGCGTGATCAAACGCGACCTGATAAAGCGCAAAATCCGCAAGCTCATGAAAGCCGGGGAGTGGTAGAGAATTGGATCATTGAGAGATTGAGTCATCGGGCCATTCAAAACGTTCAATCACTCAATGACCCGGTCACTCAATGACTCAATCCCTCAATCTCGTTTTCTGCGGCACCCCGCGCTTCGCCGTCCCGACGCTAGAAAAGCTGTCCGACGCCGGACACCGCATCCATCTCGTCGTCACCCAGCCCGATCGGCCCAAGGGACGCGGCCTCGAACTCGTCGCCTCTCCCGTCAAAGAATCCGCGCTTAAGCTGAATCTCCCGATCGCGCAACCCGACCGCATCAAGGCCAACGACGAATTCCGCGAGCAACTCACCGCCCTCAAGCCTGACGCCATCATCGTCGTCGGCTACGGCCGCATTATTCCGCAATGGATGCTCGATCTCCCTCCTCTCGGCAACATCAACTTGCACGCCTCGCTGCTTCCCAAATATCGTGGTGCTGCACCCATCCAGTGGGCCATCGCCAACGGGGAAGCAGTCACCGGCAACACCACCATGCGCATCGACGCCGGCCTCGATACCGGCGACATCCTGCTGCAGAAGGAACTTCCCATCGCTCAAGACGACACCGCAGAAACCATTGCCCCCGCGCTGGCCAGCATGGGAGCAACGCTGCTAGTCGAAACCTTGCGCGGACTGCAAGCCGGTACCGTCAAGCCGCGCAAGCAAGACAACTCGCAGTCCTCGCTCGCTCCAATCCTTAAAAAAGAAGATGGCCTGGTCGACTTCTCGCGCCCGGCCTCCGAAATCTACAATCGCCTCCGCGGATTCCAGCCCTGGCCCGGCGCCTACACAAAATTTCGTGGCAAGAATCTTCAGATCTGGAAAGCCCGGCCGTCGGATATCTTCGCACCCACCGAAGAACTCAGCGTGGACTCAAACCGTCTGTTCGTGGGCTGCGGCAACAAAACATCGCTGGAACTCCTCGAAATCCAAGTCGAAGGAAAAAAGCGCACCACCGCCCGAGACTTCATCCAGGGCTACCACCCCAATCCCGGCGAAAGACTAGGAATGTAGGGACGGACGCCTTCGTCCGTCCCGCGGGCGCAGCCCGCGTTCGTCGCTTGAGGACGTCACTGAATCCGCAAGCTCAAAACGACCAGTGTAGAAAGAGTCAAGAATGTGGGGACAGCAGCCCGCGTCGCGGCACGTGAAGACGCCACAGGCTCTGCTAGTTCCAACGTCGAACCGAGCTCCCCCGACAACTCTGCGTCCTCAGCGTCCTCTGTGTTTTGGTTTCCCTTCCGTACAATTGAAGCAATGCCCATCTCCCCCGCGCGCGCCGCCGCTTTCGATATCCTGCTCCGCGTTGAGCGCGAATCCTCGTACTCCTCCGAACTCCTCCACTCCGACGCGTTCAAGCGCCTATCCACCGCCGATCACGCTCTCACCACGGAACTCGTCATGGGCGTCCTTCGCTGGCGCGCCCGTCTCGACGATGAAATCGCTGGCGCCTCGACGCAACCTTTGTCCCGGCTCGATCTCGAAATCCTGATCTCCCTGCGCCTCGCTCTATATCAATTCCGCTGGCTCGATCGCATCCCCGCCCGTGCCGCCCTCCACGAGAGTGTTGAACTGGTGAAGCGAGCCCGCAAAAGCTCCGCTGCTCCGTTCGTGAACGCCGTCCTCCGCAAGCTCTCCAATAATCCTCTGTGTTCCTCTGTGCCCCCTGTGGTGAGTCCCCAGACCCCTGAAGCCCTGGCCGCAGCCTGGTCGCATCCTCTCTGGCTAGTCGAACGCTGGATCACCGACTACGGGCTAGCCGTCGCCGAAACAATCTGCAAGCACGATCAATCAATTCCAAAAACTAGCCTCCGCCTGCGCACGCCGGAAGCAGAAGCCTCGCTCCAATCGGAAAAGATCGCTCTAGCCATCGGAGCACTTCTCTCCACCGCTCGCAGCGTTCAGTCCGGAGACATTACGAAGTCTCGCGCCTTTCGCACCGGCGCGATCGTCATTCAAGACGAAGCCTCGCAACTGGTCGCAGCCCTGGTCGGCCAAACTCTCGGCAAGGGATCGCGCATCCTCGACTGCTGCGCCGCTCCCGGCGGCAAGACCTTGGCCATCGCCGATCAAAATCCTGACGCAGCCATCACCGCCGCCGAACTCCATCCTCACCGCGCCCGCCTGCTGCAAAACTTATTAACCCCAGCGAAAGCGCACGCAAAAATTGAAGTCATCACAGCCGACGCCCGCCATCTTCCGCTCATTACTTCTTTCGACCGCATCCTCGCCGACGTCCCCTGCTCCGGCACGGGCACGCTAGCCCGCAATCCCGAAATCAAATGGCGCCTCACGCCAGCAGATCTGGCAGAGTTGCACGATCGCCAGCTTTCCATCCTTCGCTCCGCACTAACGCACGTAGCTCCCAAAGGACGCCTCGTCTACTCAACCTGTTCGCTGGAAAAAGAAGAGAATGAAAACGTAGTGGAACTTGCCCTGGCAGAAAATAATTCCTTCCATCTCGTGGATTGCAATTCAGAACTCGAGAACCTGCGAGCAGCGGGCCAACTGACATGGTCCGATCTATCTTCGTCCGACCCATCCTCCCTAACCAGTGGCCCCTACCTTCGCACGATCCCCGGCACACACCCCTGCGACGGTTTCTTCGCCGCGATCCTAGAAAGGTTTTAAAGACGATTTAAGGACGAAAGGTTTTAAAGAAATGTTTCTGATTTATCCGTGGAAATCCGCGAAGATCCGTGGCGAAGGGTTTGGCTAGCGAACTTCAAAACTCACCGCAGTCCCAGCCACAACTTTCTGTCCCGGCGCCGGCCACTGCGTCACGATAATGCTAGCCGGCGAGGGCTGCGCTGGCGTAGGCGGTGCCGCCGCAGGCGGTGTCGGCGTGGATGGAAGCGCGGGCAACCCCTGATTCGCAGCGTCCGGAGTTGCTGGGGGCGGTGTCACCACGCTTACATTTCCCAACCGAAATCCCGCATCCTGCAATGTACGGCTCGCACTCCCCAGCAGGTCTCCCACAAAGCTCGGCATCACAAACGCCTGCGGCTGCCCCGCCGCCGTCACTAGCAGGCTGATCTTCGGAGCCACCACTTGCACCGCATTCGCTGTCGGACTCTGCGCCAGCACCTGGTCCGCCGGAATCCCCGCATCGTCCACTTCCGCCATCGAAGCCACATCCAACCCGCGCCGCCGGATATTCAGCTCCGCCGCATGTTCGCTCTGCCCCGTCACATCCGGAATCTCGACTCGTGTCGGCCCCAGGCTCTGCGCCACTCGCACCTGCCATCCCCGCCGCACCTTCGTTCCCGGCAGCGGCAGTTGCGACATAATCTTTCCTTCCGGGATCTGCGGGCTGTAATACTGCCGCTCAATCGACATCTGCAATCCCAGCCCCGCCGCAGCGCGCTCCGCATCGGCCGGCGCCAGCCCCACCAGTGCCGGCACCGTGACCTCTTGCCCGTGAATGGCCAGCCGCATCGCCGTCAGCGCCGACAGCATGGCCACCACAATCAGCACCAACGCCAGCAGAACGAATCGGATTGCCGCTTTCATCTCGCCGGAGTCTCCCTCGACACCTTCGCAAAAATTATAGTCTGCGCCCTGATCCCATGTGGTGTGTCGAGCGGACACTGTGTGGAGCGGGCACTCTTGCCCGCTGGTTTTGAGATACTGCCGGCAGGCGGGCAAGAGTGCCCGCTCCACACGAGGCATCGCCCCAGAAATCGCCCCAGACCGAGCATCCGCCAGTCTTTCTACGCAATCTAACCAAGTGCAGGCGTTCTAGCTGTGAGGTGCCACGTGGACCGGCAGGAGTATCATTTCACCGTGCGGCATTCGATCCTGTTCCCGGCGCTGTTCCTGACCATCATCGTGTGCGCCTTGCTCTCCACCAGCCACGCGCAGATGAATCCCGGCACGCCCCCCACCGGCGCCGTGCACCCCTTTACGGGTGCAGTTCGACCGCCCACCGCCACGCCTCCTCTAACTGGACGGCCCGGATTTGCGCCGAACTCCTCGCGCCCCTACACGCATCATAACGGTGACGCGCATCATCATCAGTATCCCTACGGCCAGTATGCCCCGATTTATGGCTACGGCGTGCCCTATGCCGACGATCCCAATGCCGGCGATCAAGGCTACGACGCTACCGACGACTCGAATTATCAAGGTGGACCCACCGTCTTCGATCGCCGCGGATCGGGCGTTCAATCCTACGTTCCGCCCGTAGAGAGAGTTCCTACGCCCCACACCGAGTACGCCGACAATTCTGCCCCTGATCCACAGCCTGTTCAGCCGCTAACCCTTCTGGTCTTCAAAGACGGCCACAAACTCGAGGTCGGAAACTATGCCATCGTCGGCACCACGCTCTTCGATCTGACGCCCGGCCATCCTCGCAGAATCGCTCTCGCCGCCCTCGACCTCGATGCGACCAGCAAGCAAAACGACGATCGCGGCGTAGTCTTCCAACTCCCACCCTCGCTTCAGGCGAACTGACGCAAGCGGACGCGCGTAGATTCGGTGCGGACAATTCTCATTCCGATTACGCTTAAGCGCACCACGTTCGTCATCCAACCCTCCGCAGCGCAGCCACATTCATGGTATAATCACAACAGTTCCCAGGGCACATAACATCCTGTAAATGCAAGTAGTTACAGAGTAAACGGATGCAGGAAGAATGCCCCCGGTTCACGCGCCAAGCCGTTAGCTCAAAGCTCACGGCGCAAAGCTGATAGCTCATATGCCTGACGATCAGAATCCCGAACTTCCCTTGACTCCTCCGCCCGGCGGCGACGGCCCCGGCGCCTTGAACATTCAACCCGTCAACATCGAAGAGGAGATGCGCCGCTCGTATCTCGACTATTCGATGTCGGTGATCATCGGCCGCGCCCTGCCCGACGTGCGCGACGGACTCAAGCCCGTGCACCGCCGCATTCTCTACACGCTGCAGCAGATGGGCCTGTATCCCAATCGCGCCACGCGCAAATGCGCCCGCATCGTCGGCGAAGTCATGGGCAAGTACCATCCCCATGGCAACCTCGCCGTCTACGATGCTCTGGTTCGCCTCGCACAAGACTGGTCGATGCGCTATCCGCTGATTTTTGGTCAGGGAAATTTCGGCTCTGTTGACGGAGATCCGCCCGCCGCCGATCGTTACACCGAAGCCAAGCTGGCCCAGGTTTCCACCGCGTTACTCGAAGATCTCGATAAAGAAACCGTCGATTTCCATCCCAATTACGACGGCAGTGAAATCGAGCCTGACGTTTTACCCGCGCGCATTCCGAATCTATTGATCAACGGGTCCGACGGAATCGCCGTCGGCATGGCCACAAAAATTCCGCCGCACAACCTGACGGAAATCGTCGACGCCACCATCACGCTGGTCAACAATCCCAACGCGCAGCTCGCCGAAATTCTGAAATTCGTGCAGGGCCCCGACTTCCCCACTGCCGGCATCATCCACGGCCGCTCGGGAATTTTCGAAGCCTACCGCACCGGCCGCGGACGTTTCATGATGCGCGCCAAAGCCGCCATCGAAGCGTTCAGTAAGGATCGCGAAGCCATCATCGTCACCGAAATTCCCTATCAGGTGAACAAGTCGACTCTGATCAAGCGCATCGCGGCGCTGGTGAACGACAAGGAGATCGAAGACATCTCCGACGTTCGTGACGAATCCGATCGCGACGGCATGCGCATCGTCGTCGAACTCAAGCGCGGAGCCGAGCCTCAAATCGTTCTCAATCAGCTGTTCAAGCACACGGAGATGCAGCAAGGTTTCTCCATGATCCTGCTCGCGGTGGTCAACGGACAGCCCCGCGAAATGGGGATCATCCAGACCATCAAGTATTTCATCGAGCATCGCGTCGATGTCGTGCGCCGCCGCACTGCCTACTTGTTGCAGAAGGCGAAAGATCGCGAGCACATCCTCGAAGGATATTTAAAGGCTCTCGATCATCTTGACAACGTCATCACCATCATCCGCGCCAGCGCCAATCGCGCCGACGCCCGCGAGAATTTGGTTCAGTATTTCGGCGGCAAGAAGATCGACATCAATACCACCGGCCGCGCTCCCAGAGTCGATCCCGAAAAGCCTTTCACCGCCAAGCAGGCCGACGCTATTCTCGAACTGCAGTTGCACCGCCTGACCAAGCTTTCGATCGACGAAATCGCCAAAGAGCTCACGGAAATTCGCGACAGCATCGCCGAATATGAATCCATTCTCGGCTCCGAGAAAAAGCTGCGCGGCGTCATCATCAAAGAGCTCGAAGAAGTTAAGAAGTTATACGGAGATGACCGCCGCACCCGCATCGAAGATGAAGCCGCCGAGATCGTTCTCGAAGATCTCATCGCCGACGAGCAGGTGGCCGTCACTGTCAGCCACTCCGGCTACATGAAGCGCACGCCCATCTCCACCTACCGCATGCAGCGCCGCGGAGGCACGGGCCGTACTGGTATGAAGACGCGCGAAGAAGATTTCGTCGAGCATCTCTTCATCGCGAGCACTCACGCGTACATCATGATCTTCACCAACAACGGCCGCGTCTACTGGCTCAAGGTCTACGAAGTCCCTGACGTCAGCGCCGCCGGACGGGGCAAGCACATCGGCAACCTCGTCGGCCTGCAGCCCGGCGAAACCGTGAGAACCATGGTCGCCGTGCGCAATCTCGAAGAAGAAAATAAGTATGTCTTCTTCTCCACGCGCAACGGGCTAGTGAAAAAATCCGAACTGCGCGAGTTCATGCACGTGCGCTCCAATGGCATCAACGCCATCGGCATCGAGCAGGGAGACGAACTCGTCGCCGTCCGCATCACCAATGGCAACCAGATCGTCTTCCTCGCCAGCCATGAAGGCATGGCCGTCCGCTTCGACGAATCTCACGTTCGCCCCATGGGCCGCGGCGCCTACGGCGTCTGGGGAATCGACCTGGAAAAAGACGATTACGTAATCGGCATGGCCGCGACCGCCAAGCCCGGCACGGAACCGGCCACGAAAGATGTGGGAACGGACGCCTCGTCCGTTCCGGGCACTTCAGTGCCCGAGCCTGAAGTCATCGACGTGGCGATCAAGGGCGATCTCATCCTCTCCGTCACCGAAAACGGATTCGGCAAGCGCACGCCGGCCGAGTCCTACCGCCTCACCAACCGCGGCGGCAAAGGCGTCATCAATCTCAAGACCACCGAGCGCGTCGGCAAAGTTGTCGGCATCGCCCAGGTCGATGACAAGTCCGAAGTCATGCTGATCAGCCACTACGGCAAAATCATCCGCATGGACTCAACCACGATTCGCGAATCAGGAAGAAACGCCCAAGGCGTCCGCCTCCTGAATCTGGAGCCAGGCGACAAAGTAGCGGCAGCAGTAGTAATCGCGCCAGACGAAGAACCAAACGGCAACGGCACGCTGATTCAGTAGGGAAATTGCTGGGTGCCCCGCTCTTGCGCTTTTTGCAAGGGCGGGTACGATGCTGCCCACAGCGAGAGACTTTGGCAGAATCCTTACGCGACATGATCCCGGAACGAAATCTCTCCCCAGCCCGCATTCACCTGCACGAGACTAGTTTCATCGAGAAGATAGTGCCGATAACGGCCGCCCCAAGCCCTTAAATCTGTCGAACTCTCTATCCCTGACGCAGACGTGCTTACGCCGCCCGCGCCATCACCGGCTGCGTGCAGTGCGAACACCGCTTCGCGTCGAGCGGAATCTCACTCAGGCATTCCGGACACTTCTTCGTCGTCGGATCCGCCGGCGCCGGATCCTTCCGCATCCGCGCCACCAGCGCATTGATCGGAGTCACCACAAAGAAGTAAACCGCCGCCGCAATCAGCACAAACGATATGCACGCGTTGATGAACTCGCCCACCAGAAACTTGCTGTTATTGACCGTGAACTGGATCGCGGAAAAATCCGGCTGCCTCACGATCGCCGCAATTAGCGGGGTCAGCAGATCTTTGGTCATCGCTGTAATGACTCCGCCAAACGCCGCGCCAATTACCACGCCCACTGCCATATCCACAACATTTCCACGCAGGATAAATTTCTTAAAGCCGTCGAGCATAACGGTAGCCTCCAAATAGAAGTGCCGCCAATGTAAGACACGCCAGCCGCCCGGTCAAGCCCAGAAGCCCGGTTAATGTAGCCTGAAGGAATTCGTACCGCGCGCGTGTGGGGACGGACGCCTTCGTCCGTCCAGCAAAGGCGAAGCGGAGCGTTGGTGTGGGAGCGTGCAGTGGCAGAGCGGCGCTTCAGCGCCCGCGCGAACGGTGAGGTGGCTTCAGCCCAAAAATGCGCAGTGAGCAATAAAGGAAAAAGCCCAGCAGAAACGCTGGGCAAGTTCGAGATAGGCACGAAGCGCGCCCGCCTGGACGGCCAGTCCCTCAGATCCGCATCGGCATCACAATATACCGATACTTATAATCATCCCCTTCGGCCTGCCGCAACTGCCCCGCCGACTGCGGATCCTTCAGCTCCAGCCGCACCTCGGCCGTGCCTGCGGCCTTCAGGAACTCCACCAGGTACGCCGCATTAAATCCAATCGTCATTGGCTCGCCCGTATACGCGACCTCCAGCGAATCCTCCGACTCACCAGCCTCGGTCGACGACGCCGAGATCTTCACTTCGCCCTTCTCCAGCTTCAACCGCACCGCGCGCGACCGCTCGTCGGCGAACTGCGCCACGCGCAGAATCGCCGCATTCAATTCGTCCGCATTCAGCGGAACAATCTTCCCGTTATCCTTCGGCAGCACCGCCTCAAAGTTCGGGAACTGCCCCGTCAGTTGCCGCGAAGTTAGCAACCTCGATCCAATGCGGAAAAATAGCGTGGACTCATCCTTGGCGAAGTCAATCGTCTCCGCGTCGGTCGAATCCAGCAGCGACTTCAACTCGTCCATCGCCTTCTTCGGCACCAGCGTCTTCATCTCGCCCGAAACGCCGTCAAACTTTTCCCCTGGACGTTCACAGTGCGCCAGCCGATGCCCATCCGTCGCCACCATCGTGATCGACTCCGGCTTGAGCAGCATCAGCGCGCCATTGAGCGTATAGCGCGATTCTTCATTCGAAATCGCAAATCCCGTCCGCGCAATCAATCCCCGCAACACCTGCGCCGGAATCTTGATCACCCCTGATGTCGGAAACGACGGCAGGCTGGGGAAGTTTGATTTCGCCATCCCCACCATCTTCGTGTTCGATCGCCCGCAGCGAATGCTGACCCAATGATTTTCCAGTAGCTTGATGGTGATGTCCGCATCCGGCAGCAGCTTCACATAGTCATGCAGTTTGCGCGCCGGAATCGTGCACGACCCTTCCTTCTTCACCTTCGCGGCGCACGATGTCCGCAGGCTCAGGTCCAGATCCGTCGCCGTCAGCGACAGCCGGTCTCCCGCCGCCTCAAATAAATAATTGGAAAGAATTGGAATCGTAGTCTTGCGTTCGACTACACCCTGCGTGGCGGTCAACTCACGGAGCAATTCGAATTTGCTGACCGTGATCTCCATCGTCCCCGCGGCAACGGCGGCTTCCACCGGCATACTGTCCATCTCCCCGATACATCTTGCCGTGCTACTTCTGGTACTACCTTATATCAAATACAAAACCTATAAAACCAGCAGTAACAGTAAGCCCTGCGGAGAAGTGGAAATCTCAACCAACTTACCTGTTCTCACCAGCTTCCCGGCCCACCCCTGATGTTAGAAATCGGTCCCGAACTCTGCGGTGCTCCCACTATAAAAAGCTCGTGGTCCCGATTTCACCCGCGCCCTGCACAGCTTCCACATCCCATCCACAGCCGCCTGCAAGGAAGACTCGTTGGCAAAGTGGAAATCCCCACCATGCCCGCGGTTTATCCGCCTAATTGCTCGGTCAGTTTATTGATCAGCCTGTTCAAATCTTTATCGTTCTTGCGGACCTCTTCAATCTTCTCCACCGAGTGCAGCACCGTGGTGTGATGCTTGCCGCCAAACTGTCTTCCAATTTCCGGCAGGGAAGCCTCCGTCAGTTGCTTCGCCAGGTACATCGCGATCTGCCGCGGATACACGATCGCGCGCGAATTATTTTTCGCCTTGATCTCCACCAGCCGCAGCCCGAATTGTTCCGCCACCATCTTCTGGATGGACTCGATCGTGACCTTCCGCGCCTGCGAATCAATAAAGTTCTTCAGCACCTGCTGCGCGTAAGGCAGCGTGATCTCCGCCCCAATCAGCGACGAATGTGCCACCAGCCGGATCAGCGCCCCTTCCAACTCGCGCACGTTCGACCGGATATTCTGCGCCACATACAGCGCCACGTCCGTCGGCAGCGTCACTTTTTCCTGCTCCGCCTTCTTCTGCAGGATCGCCACCTTCGTCTCCAGGTCCGGCGGCTGAATGTCGGCAATCAGTCCCCACTCGAACCGGCTGCGCAACCGGTCTTCAATCTCCGCCAGTTCCTTCGGCGAGCGATCGCTGGCGATCACGATCTGCTTCATCGACTCGTGCAGCGCGTTGAAGGTATGGAAAAATTCCTCCTGCGTCCGCTCCTTCTGCGCCAGAAACTGGATGTCATCGATCAGCAGCACATCCACTCCGCGGAACTTGTCCCGGAAGCTGATCATCTTGTCGTAGCGCAGCGAGTTGATCATCTCGTTGGTGAACTTCTCGCTCGACACGTAGCAGATCGCCGCCTGCGGCATCCGCCGCTTGATCTCGTGCCCGATCGCCTGCATCAGGTGCGTCTTACCCATCCCAACGCCGCCATACAGGAACAGCGGGTTGTACGCTTTCGATGGACGCTCCGCTACCGCCTGGCACGCCGCATGCGCAAACTGGTTTCCACTGCCGATCACGAACGCGTCAAAGGTGTAGCGCGAATTCAACTGCGCCGCGCCATCCCAGTCAAACCGCGATTGCGATGGAGCTCCGCTCACCGGAGAGGCCGAAAGCCCGCCATCATGACGCACCGGCGTCGCCGCCGGATCGTCTTCCGGCGTCACAAACTTCACGTCGTTGAACCCCAGGCCCAACACGTCAATGGCTTCTTGAATCAGGTCCGCGTACTTATCTCCCGCGTGGCGAAATTCCACCGTCGGCACTCGCACAAACAGAATGCCTCCACTCGCATGGCTGTACCGCGTTGGCTTTAGCCACGTGTCATACGAGTGCCGGTTGATTTTCTTTTCCAACGCATCGAGGATGCGCGCCCATGGGTTCGGAGAAATGGTTGTGCTGGTAGCTGACATATATGAAATATTTTCACCATGCGGCGCCCCTGGCGGCTGGTCGACGGACGCCTGTTAAAACTGCCGTTTATGAGAAGCTGGAACCGTTAATTTTACTGCGGAATGCGCCTGTTTTCTCGTCGGACTGAAAATTTCCTCGAAGCTCCAAAGCAGGACCAGTCCGGCATACTAGCACAGATTTTTTTGTCGTGTGGAAATCTTCGGCTGGAATTTTTCCGCAAACTTCTATTCATCACCCGAACTCATCGTGCTGTCAAGTGCCGCGCAAGTAACTGCCGCGCAGACTGTGCACTAAATCGATCGGCGTTTCGAACGGCGCAGAAAAAATGGAGCAACGAAATGTAGCCGCGGACGCCTTCGTCCGCAGGAGTCTCCGGACTTAAAAATGTCGCTCTACCTCTGACGCATACTCCCTCCCAACGCTCTCTCGATTCTCCGCCAGCCACTCGCTCAATCGCGTCTGCCCGGTAGCCGGGCTCTCCGGTGCCAGCAAGTTGCTCATCAGCCCGCGATATTCTTCCCAGGTGGGGACCATATCGCGCAGCAACCATCCCGTTACCAACGTCGACAAATAGGCAATCACCGTGGGCACATGCACGATGCGAGTTCTTCGTCCCAGTTCTCGCGCGATCATCCGCACCAACTCTTCGAAGCGGAAGGTCTCCGGCCCCACCGCATCGCGCACGCTGTTCCCGACCTCAGCCACAGTCGCAACCAGCAATCGCGCCATGTCCTCCACATAAATGGGACGAATCCCGTACTGCCCGTCCCCCGGAATCCCAAAGACCGGAAGATGCCGCACAAACCACGCGATATTGTTGATGAGGATGTCCTCCGCGCCGAAGACCACCGTCGGCCGCACAATCGCATACGACATCCCCGACTCGCGCACCATCCGTTCCACCTCAGCCTTCCCCCGGTAGTACGCTAGCGGCGACTCCAGCGAAGGACTCGCAATGCTCACATGCACGATGCGCCGGACGCCGGCCTCCCGCGCGGCCTCGATCAGGATTCGGCTGTTTCGGACCGCCGTTTCGAAGTTGACGCCTCCGTGCGGAAATCGAACCCAGTACGTATTGATCAACGTCGATGCTCCAGCCAAACTGCGCCGTAGTTCGTCCGGCTGCTCAAAGTTGTAAGGAAACACCGCGACGCGCTCCCCAAACGGATTCACCCGCCCCGGGTGCGACGTCAGCGTCCGCACCCGGTATCCCTCATTCAACAAAATCCGCGTCGCATACTTTCCCGTGTAGCTGAACGCTCCGGTGATGACAACGATCTCACTCACGCACTCCTCCTGATGTCATCTTCGTCGAATTGTCATCCTGAGCGCAGTCGAAGGACCCCTACCCGTCATCCGATCCCATGTAGCCGCGGACGCCTTCGTCCGCAGGGGTTGTTGTATCTCGCAAAACATATATGTCAGACAGTTCTGTATACAAAGAACTAAACGACCAAAAAAAATTACCCCGCCTTCTTCTTCACCTTCGCGCCCATGCGCAACAGCTTCCGCACCGTCCCGGTCGGCAAGCTCTTCATCTGATCGTGCAGCTCCGTCACGGCCTCGAAGAATCCCGCCATGGCCTCCAGCCGCTCCCGTGTGTAATTCGCCCCCGGCTCTTTCGGATCCAGATCCGCCAGGCACCGCCGCAGCATCTCCCGCGTTGGATCGATCTCTCTCCGCTTCCTCTGCTCAATCACCAGCCGGAACATCTCCCACACATCCTTCATTGACTCGTAATGTTCGCGCCGGTCTCCCAGGACATGCACCGCCCGCACGATCCCCCACGTCTCCAGCTCGCGGATCGACGTGCTCACGTTCGAGCGCGCCACGCTCAGCGTCTCCGCTATCTCCTCGGCCGGCAGCGCCCGCGGCGACAGGTACAGCAGCGCGTGGATCTGCGCCACCGTCCGGTTGATCCCCCACCGCGTCCCCATCTCGCCCCAGTGAAGGATGTACTGCTTCTGCAATCCTGTAAGTTCCGCCATATATTTCAGTACAAACTGAATATACTGAATGATCGGTGGCGTGTCAAGAATTTTCGGCGCAGCGATGGGATGCTTTCGTCTTGCAAAGGCAGGCGGAAGACAGTCTTGCGGAAAGCAAATTAAGACAGTTTTTCTCTGAGTTCTCTGCGGTGGTTCTCCGCGGTTAAAAGGTGTGGGAAATAGTGATCGAACCGGCGGCCAAGTTGAACCATCGTGCTCAGTCCAAGAGGTCGGAACGTCAGAAGGTTTCTGTTCTCCGCGATCTCCGCGAGAGGTTCTCAGCGATCTCTGCGGTTAAGAGTGTTGAGAGAAGTGATCGATGTCGAGAAGATCCGGAACATCAGAAGAATTCTGTTCTCTCTGCGGCAAAAAGGGACGGAAGCTAGTGCGCCGTCGAATTCGATGGATCGCTCAAGGAGATGAGCTTCCCCAGAGGATAATCCGCCTCCGTCAGTGGCACTCCCGGAGTTTGGTTGACGATGGTCAACACTTCGCCGCTGCGCACCCCTTGGATCGTCAGGCTCTGACTTTCCACCGCCACCACCCGGTATTCTTCTTCAAAGAGTTCCTTTTTCCGCAGCTTCATACGTGTGGGATGCAGAATCCCCTCCCTTTGATTCCACCTAATTATGACTTCTATTGGGTCTTAATCCCAGCGGGGAATCCCCGATGCTTGCAAAGGCGCGTGAACTGGGCCAGGTGTACCCTTACGCGCACGAATCGTGCAAGCTTGAATTTCTTGCCGAGCGCGGTCTCGAATTTTCGTCTCCGCCGTCTACAATCGGAACTCGATGAACCCGGCCCGCATCGCCGCACTGCTGCAGCCGTTTCTCGGAGCACAAACGCTTAGCCCGGCGCAGCTGTCCGATATATCGACGTACATCGATATACTTCTCCGCTGGAACGCCCGCGTCAATCTCACCGCCGTCCGCGATCCCGAAGAAATCGTCCCCCGCCACTTTGGCGAATCCTTCTTCGCAGCCCGCCACCTGTTTCCCGTATCGCCCTCGGTCGCGAAAACCATTGAAGTTCCCCCGTGTCCCCCTGTGTCCCCTGTGGTTAAAGCCGTTGAAGTCGCCGACCTGGGCAGTGGCGCCGGATTTCCCGGAATCCCCATCAAACTCTGGGCACCGCACATCTCGCTGACTTTGATCGAATCCAACCACAAGAAGGCCACCTTCCTCCGCGAAGTGGTCCGCGTACTTACATTGACGGGCGTCGATATACAAAACGCCCGCGCCGATTCCCTCCCCGCACATGCTTACGACGTGGTCACTCTGCGCGCCGTGGAGCGGTTTGAGGCAATCCTCCCGGTCGCCGCCTCCCTGGTAGGCGAAGGAGGGTGCCTGGCCCTCCTGATAGGCGCTACCCAGGTGACGAAACTCCGAACCGTGCTGCCCCTCCACCATATCTCCACACCCTTCCCGGTTCCGTCCTCGCTCTCAAGAGTGCTGGTCGTAGCGCAAAAGCGACCGGCAATTAGATAGAAAGTGGGATAAAACATCCAAAAATAAATGTCACATTAGCCAGGGGTTATGTAAAATATCCAGTTAAAGCGAGTGAAGTGGGAGGCGCGCGCATTGGTCGCATCCGTAGCGCAAAACGGTGGAAGATAATCTACTTGGAATCGCGCGGCCCCGTACATCGTTGATTAACAACATAGTAAAAGTGGGAAATGCATGCCGGATTGGCGACGTGTTTTGTGTGGAGTGGCACAGGTTATTAGACAAGTGGGAGAACATAGTCGAGCTGACCGCAAAAACGATGAGTTTCTACTGGCATTAGCATAAATCGTCGAGGAAATGTTCCTGCAGGAACATTTCCTTAGAAACGCGAAATGCAGGGGACGACGGCATTCGTCCCCCGGCCGCGTGAAAGCGCGGCCCTTGACCTCACCTGACCGGGGAAACGGTCCGCTAGCGGGGAAGCAATGTCCTGGCTTGGAATCTGGCGAATGTTCCCGCAGGAACGTTTCAACTCAAATCACCAAGCTGCTAACCAGAGAGCGATCCCTGCAGACGCCCCGGGGAGCTTGATCTAATGTGAAGAATGTTCCTGCAGGAACACTTTCCTCCGATCCAGCGCCTTGGGAATCACGGACTGGCGGCGCGCAGCCCCGACCGTGGCGCTGCAGAAGATCTCGTGGAGACTGGGATTGGCACTGGCACGGTCTCAGGGGTGGTCCCGTAGATCCGAAGACAATGTTCCTGCAGGAACATTGGACGCGTTTTGCACACAGATTCACCTGCGTGCACAGCAGTTCTTCATTGCAATTGAATTGCACTGCGGATTATTCTGCGAATGGCTCCGGTTTCTCCTGACAATTTCATATGGGACACGTTATCGCTGTTGCCAATCAAAAGGGCGGCGTGGGGAAGACTACGACTGCCATCAACCTGGCCGCGTCGTTCGCCGCTGCGGAAGTCAACACACTACTGGTCGATTGCGATCCGCAGTCGAACGCCACCAGCGGCCTGGGATTCGCCAAAGATCCTGATCGCGTCAGCTCCTATCACCTCATGATGGGCGCGGCCACAGGTGAAGAGGCGCTGCTGACCACGGAACTGGAGCAGCTCTGGCTGATTCCATCGCACAAGAACCTGATCGGCGCGAACCTTGAACTGGTCGACGCGGACGCGCGCGAGTTTCGCCTGCGCGAAGCGCTAGCGCCTTTGCGCGAGCGCTTTCAGTTCATCGTGCTCGATTGCCCACCAGCGCTCGATCTGCTCACGCTCAACGCTCTGGTAGCGGCTGACACGGTGCTGATCCCGATGCAGGGCGAGTACTTTGCGCTGGAAGGCATCAGCGAGCTGCTGGACACGATCGAGCGCATTCGCGCGGCACTCAATCCTGAGTTGGGCATTGAGGGTGTGGTGCTGACCATGTTTGATGAGCGCACCAACCTGGCGCAGCAGGTCATGACTGAGCTGAAGAATTATTTTGGAGAGAAGCTTTGCCGCACGACCGTGCCGCGGAACATACGGCTGGCCGAGGCGCCGAGCCATGGCAAGGCGGCGCTGGTGTACGATCCGCGATCGAAGGGCGCGGAGAGCTACATACGGCTGGCGAAGGAGATCATTGAGAGACAGCCTGCGGCTATGAACTCGCCGGCAGAGCCTGTCACCACGGTTCCGGCCTCAGAGCAGGTCACGGGCACGGAGGAGCGCGCGGCGGTGGAGGAGATTCCGGCGGCTGGGGAGATGGACAAGACTGCTTAGTATATCGATGGATATCTATATATTAGATTGATGGACATCGATATATCTTGGATGTGTGTGTGTCGAGAGTCCAGTTGCAGAGGTCCTTCGGGCCCCAAAAGACGGGGCCCTCTGGATGACAAAATTTGAGTTCGGCGGGCGGAGCGAAGATGCGAGGACAATTATGACTACGGCTGCGGCGGGGAATGTGGCGGGGCATGGCGGGGAGAAAGAGAAGATGGAGAAGCGGCGGGCTTTGGGGCGGGGGTTGGCTTCGTTGCTGCCGGGGCCGCGGGTGGTGACGCCCCAGCCGGCGGCCGCTGCGATGAATGTCGGCGGAGGTGGCACCGGCACGCGGACAGGAGTGTCCGCGCCACACGGACCCGCGCCACACAATCCTGCCCCGATTGAGATTCAGGCTGTGGTGGATGTGGCGACGGAAGCCGAGCTGCGCTCGGCCGGACAGCCGGGGGCGGCTGTCCCCACATCTTCCCTTTCCACCACTCCAGCAATCCCTACATCATCTGTCCCTACCCCATCTATCCCCGCTGCACCGTCTGTCCCCACATCACATTCTCCTGATGACTCTCGCGGTGCCGAGAACGATTCGCTCACTGCTGATGTGGCCACGATTGGGGACGATCACATTGCACGCGATGCTTTTGGGGAGCCGATCACGATTCGGGCGCAGGCCGAGACGCGCTATCCGGGAAACCTGGTGGTGAATCTGGCGATTGCGGCCATCGACAAAAATCCATTTCAGACGCGTTACGTGAATGATGACGACGCGCTGGAGGAGCTGGCGGATTCGATCAAGGTGAATGGGGTGGTGCAGCCGATCATGGTGCGCCCTTCGGACGAGGACGAAAGTCGATTCGTTCTCATTCTGGGCGAGCGGCGGCTGCATGCTTCGAAGAAGGCGGGGAAGACACATATTCCGGCGATCGTGCGGCGGGTTCCGTCGCAACAGGCGGCGGAGATGACCATCGTGGAAAACCTGCAGCGTGAGGACCTAAGTCCGCTGGAGCAGGCGGAAGCGTTCCGGGTGTTGAGCCGGGAATTTAATTTGACGCAGCAGCAGATTGCGGAGCGGGTGGGGCTTTCGCGGGCATCGATTGCGAACTACATGCGGTTGCTGAAGCTGCCCATCACGGTGATGGAGCTGCTGGCGCAAAAGAGCATCAACTTTGCCCAGGCGAAGGAACTGCTGAAGCTCGAGGACAACGACCGTATTGCGGAAGCCGCGATCTATGCGGTGAAGAAGGGCATGACGGTGGAGCAGATCGAGTCGCTGGTGCTGCGGATGGACGGGCTGCTGGACCCGATTCCGGGCATGCCGGGGGTGAAGAAGAAAGAGAATACGGGGGGCGCGCGGTGGGTGGATCCGAATGTGCGGGCGGCGCAGACGGATTTGGAGCGCATGCTGGGCGTGCGGGTGAGAATTCGGGATCGTAAGGGCAAGGGCAAGATCGTGATCGAGTATTCAACGGTGGATGATTATGACCGGGTGGTGGAGATGTTGCGAGGCAGTGGGAAGAAGTAGGGGAACCTGGATGGGTAACAAGTGGAATTTTCGACGGGCTTGGAAGGCTTGGCTAGCCGGATTCCAAGCTCTTTCGGATCATTTGTGGGAAATCGGACGGGGTGTTGTTTAATGTTTTGATTCCCGGCGCATTCTCGGTGGTCCCTGCCGACAGAAGAACCTTTTAACCGCAGATTGCGCTGAGGTTTCGCAGAGATCGCTGAGGAATTCTTGGGCTAGGGTAAGTGCGGAACTCTTCTTGCGCCGCTTCGACGGCTGGACAGCCGAGGGCGGCTGTCCCCACAAAAACCTTCTCAAGCTACGTGGCAGCTGGCTTCCGGGACTCCCTTCGCTCAGGGTCGCGGGGCCGCCCCTACATGGGCTGTGCAGCTGTCTTCATGAAGCGGGCTGCGGGGAATTCGGGGCCGGTTGATTGCGGAGTGGCGCTCCGCAGTACGGGCAGTAGACATCGGTGAGGGTTACCAAGCGCTGGCACTGGGGACAGCTCGGGCTCAGTTTGCAGCTGCAGCGCGGGCAGAAGTTGAATCCGGGTTGGACCGCGTTGCCACATTGCGGGCAGGCGCTGCGCAGAGGCTGGCGCAGGATGAAATAAAGGAGGATGCCGAGCGCGTTGGGAATACAGACGGCGACGATGGTCCAAAGGAGCGGGCTCATGCCGCGGCGTTTGGCGTCGCGGTTGATATAGCCGATGAACAGCAGATAGCAGCCCGCGCCTAGGCCGGCAGCCAGTCCGAGCAAGGCTCGTCCCCAGGCCGGGGGCGCATCGTGATGGTGCAGGAGAGCGATATTGAAAAACCACTGCGCCGCGACAAATACGATTCCGGCGAGCACCCATGCCCAAGTCGGAACAATCTTAATTTCGGCAGTGATTCCGGTTGGTGGTTCGTTTTTTAGCTGCATAAAGTTGTTCACTTCCTTATCTCCATTGGCCCGCGCGGTGGTGGTTCCAATGAGTACCGCGAGCCAATAACAGCGCGCTCACGACCAGGGCCGGTACGATCCAGAAAGAAATGAAACCTGCCTGCCAAATCCAGTTGGAAACGCCCGCCCAGGAGCCGACCCACTGAAAGGCGCGCCAGAAGAATGGAGTTGTGATGGCGGCGGAGAGTCCGACAAACAAGCAAGACAAGCAGACCAGCCAGGCGCGTTCCTGTTGCTGGCGCAGTTCGCGCGCGCGCGCGCGCACCCGCATCTGCGTGGCTCTGACAAGGTCGGAGTCCGCGGCGATGGGATAAGAACGCAGCGAGCGAACCACGCGTCCGGCGGCTTCGGCGTAATCGCGGCAGGCTGCGCAGTCGGCGAGATGAAGGCGCAAGGAGTTCTGCTGCGCGGGAGAAAGGTCTTCGCCGAGAGCGATGAGTTGCCGGGTTTCTTCATGTGAAATGAGAGTCATGCCCTGGCCTCCAACTGTCCCATAAGAAGGTTGAGTCCGCGATACAAGCGCGATTTAACGGTGCCGAGGGGCGCGGCGGTGACGGCGGCGATTTCGTCCAGCGCCAATCCATCCTGAAAGCGCAATACGATGGCCTCGCGGTACTCGGCGGGAATGGTGAGCAGGGCTGCGCTCAAGAGTTCAGCCTGCTGGCTTTGCGCGATCAACTCCCACGCCATTGGACGGGGATCAGCGGGCTCGAGCGGGGCGTGGTCTTCTTCGTCCATCAGGCCGTCGAGGCTGACGGGATTCTTTTTCCGCAAATGATCGATGGTGAGATTTCTGGCGACGGCGAAAAGCCAGGTGCTGAATTCGCGGCGGCCGTCGTACTGAGAGCCGCGCTCGAGAACGCGAATCCAGGTTTCCTGGAAGAGGTCGCGGGCGAGTTCGGGATTTCCGCACAGATAAATCAAATAGCGAAGAAGACGGTGCTGATACTGCTCGATGAGACGATCGAGCAATTGGGGATCACGACGGCGCAGACCGCGAGCAATAGCGGTGGCTTCGGATTCCATCGCATTCACGAGCCGATAGGCTAAGGCGTTCATGCTATCCGGATATACGGGCGAGGCGGGGAAAAAGATGCAGAGAGGATGGGGCGGCGTAAGTTGTTGAGATTTAGATAGATATTTGGAGGGCGAGGGGCTGGGACGCTGGTTTTGCTGAGTTGGCGAGGCGAAGATCTTACCGCAGAGAGCGCCGAGGACTGCGCGAGGAGATCGCAGAGGCGCGGGTTGTCGAAAAGGAGTTTTTCGCCGCTTCGCGGCTGGACAGCCGGGGGCGGCTGTCCCCACAAGAACCTTTCAAGCTACTGGCAGCTGGGTCCGCGGGGCGCTCGCTTTCGCTCGCGGGGCGGACGAAGGCGTCCGCCCCTACATGAATTCGCTTGGGGCAGGGCTGACGTTTTCAGCTGGAGGCGGAATCTTGGTATGCTGAACGGACTTGGCGCCTTTTCCTTCCTATGAGTTTCCTGCCGATTGAAAATTACGGCGTGATTGGAAACATGCAGTCGATTGCGCTGGTGGGCATGAACGGGTCGATCGATTTCCTGTGCTATCCGGAGTTCGATTCGCCGACGGTGTTTGCCGCGCTGCTCGACGACAAGAAGGGCGGCTGCTTCCAGATTGAGCCGCGGCTGACGGGGATGCGGATCCGGCAACTTTACTTACCGGACACCAATGTTCTGCTGACGCGCTTTCTCGCCGACGAGGGCGTGGCCGAGCTGACGGATTACATGCCGATTGAAAGAGATGCGAAGCAGCCGAACGAGATCGTGCGGACGGTGGCGGTGATCCGGGGGAACGTGCATTTCAGGATGCGGTGCCAGCCGCGATTCAACTACGCGAGGTCGAAGCACCGGCTGGAGATGGGGGAGGGATGCGCGCTGTTTTTCCCGGAGGGGGATGTTTGTCCGGCGATGGCGCTGTATTCGTCGGTTGGTTTGAAGGAAGAGTCCGGTGACGTGGTTGCGCACTTCAGTTTGCGGGCCGGAGAAAAGGCGACTTTCCTGTTGGGCGGCGCGAGCGGGGATGCGAAGCGTCCGGAGATGGATTCGATTGGGCGTCGATTTCATGCGACGTCGCGGTTCTGGAGAACCTGGATTGCGCAATCGAATTACAAAGGGCGCTGGCGCGAGATGGTCCAACGCTCGGCGTTGATGTTGAAGTTGTTGATCAGCCGCAAGCACGGGTCGCTGATTGCGGCGCCGACATTTTCTCTACCGGAAAGTATTGGTGGAGTGCGCAACTGGGATTACCGGTTCACGTGGCTGCGGGATGCATCGTTCACGCTTTATGCGCTGATCCGGCTGGGCTTTGTGGGCGAAGCCGAGTCGTTCATTGGCTGGCTGAGAGGGCGGCTGGGAGATGACGCGCAGCGCGGGCCGCTGCAGGTGATGTATGGGGTGGACGGCAGGCAACAGCTGGATGAGATCACGCTGGATCACTTGAGCGGGTATGAAGGGTCGCGTCCGGTGCGCATTGGGAATGCGGCGTATCAGCAACTGCAGCTGGATATCTATGGCGAAATGATGGACTCGATTTATCTGGCGAATAAATATGGACGTTCGATCACGCATGCGGGATGGCAGGACGTGCATCGCATCCTGGATTGGCTGGGGAAGAACTGGCAGAGGCCGGATGAAGGGATATGGGAGGTGCGGGGCGGGCCGCGGGAATTTCTGCATTCGCGTCTGATGTGCTGGGTGGCGTTTGACCGGGCCTTGCGGCTGGCGCTGAAACGGTCGCTGGCGGGGCCGCTGGAGGTGTGGCGGCGGACCCGGGATGAGATCCGGAGCGACATCTTTGCCAACTTCTGGGACGAGGAGCTGCAGACGTTCGTGCAGGTGAAAGGCACGAAGGATGTGGAT
This sequence comes from uncultured Acidobacteriota bacterium, assembly GCA_963719865.1. Lineage (GTDB taxonomy): Bacteria > Acidobacteriota > Terriglobia > Terriglobales > Acidobacteriaceae > Sulfotelmatobacter. Next base: position 83,105 of record CAVRDS010000076.1, read on the forward strand.
GCGTCGGTGCTGCTGATGCCAATGATGCGGTTCATCAGCCCGGTGGATCCGATGTGGCTGTCGACGATGAAGATGATCGAGAAACGGCTGGTCGAAGATACGCTGGTGCGGCGTTATGAAGTGGAGAAAACGCATGTGGATGGGCTGCCGGGCAGCGAGGGCAGCTTTACTCCATGCTCGTTCTGGTATGTGGAGTGCCTGGCGCGGTCGGGGGAATTGGAAAAGGCGCAGCTGCTGTTTGAGAAGCTGCTGGGATACGCGAATCATCTGGGACTGTATTCGGAGGAACTGGGTTCGGATGGACGGCATCTGGGAAATTTTCCGCAGGCCTTTACGCATCTCGCGCTGATCAGCGCGGCCACGTATTTGGACCGGGCGCTCTCGGGCACGAAAGATGCGCTGTGGAGATGAACGGCGTGGATAAGGAGCGAACGTTATGGCTTCACTCAATGATGTTGGAGTCAAAGAATTGTTGAACGGGCGATTCATCGGGACACTGGGGACGCACAGTCCGGATGGCTCAGTGCACATGGTGGCAGTGTGGTACTGGTTCGACGGAAGAGATATTTTCGTGGCGACTGCGTCGGGCAGCCGCAAGGCGCGGAACCTGGACGCAAACCCCAAGGTCTCGTTGATGATCGACTCGCGGGATGTCGCGGCCTCGCGGGGGATTACGGTGATGGGCACGGCGCAGATTATCCGCGGGGAGGAATCCCGCAAGAGAAATCTGGAGGTCCACCGGAAATACATGAGCGCGGCGGCGATCGCCGATGCGAGGGTGGGGCCGGTGTTTGCGGGATGGGATGACGTTACGCTGCAGATCGCCCCGGTCTCGGTGATTGCGTGGGACATGCGGGAGGCCGACAAGCAGGTGTTTGGCGGAGCGTTTGAGGGGAATCCCGGGTATCTGTTGCCGGTGGAGCGGTGAACATTCCTGCTTTTTCTCTTTGTCTGAGAAGTCAAAATCCCCACCCTGTCGCAAAATGCGCGACAAGGATGGGGCACCCCCTCCATCAAGATTCACCCCTCTGCTTCTTCTTTAGCGGTTGATCAGGGTCATCATGTGCTCGGGGTAGCGCTGGCCGGAGGCGGCGTCGGGCGGGAAGACTTCGTGGATGCGGGCGCGGTCTTCTTTGGTCAACTTGATTTCGACGGCGGCTACGTTTTCTTCCAGATACCTTCTGCGCTTGGTGCCGGGGATGGGGACAATGTCTTTGCCTTGCTCCATGACCCAGGCCAGAGCGAGTTGCGACGGCTGGCATCCTTTTTCTTTGGCGATCTTTTTGACCTTCTGGACGAGGTCTAAATTTTTCTGGAAATGTTCTGCCTGAAAACGCGGGGAGGTGCGGCGATAGTCGTCGGCGGGGAGATCTTCGAAGCGCTGGAATTGTCCGGTGAGGAATCCGCGGCCGAGGGGGCTGTAGGCGACGAAGCCGATGCCGAGCTCGCGGCAGGTAGAGAGAACTCCGTTGTCTTCGGGATCGCGCGTCCAGAGAGAGTATTCGGTCTGCAGCGCGGCGATGGGATGAATCTTCACGGCGCGGCGAAGAGTTTCCGGGCCGGCTTCGGAGAGTCCGAGGTAGCGGACCTTGCCGTCCTTTACTAGTTGCGCCATGGCTCCGACGGTTTCTTCGATGGGCGTCGCGGGATCGACGCGGTGCTGGTAGTAGAGATCGATGTGATCGACGCCGAGGCGGCGGAGGCTGGCGTCGCAGGATTGGCGAACGTAGTCAGCCTTGCCGCTGACGCCGCGCGCGTTGGGATTTTTGGGATCGCGAACGATGCCGAATTTCGTGGCGAGAACGACCTTGTCGCGCTTGCCATGGATGGCGCGTCCGACAAGCTCTTCGTTGGTGTGCGGTCCGTAGACGTCGGAAGTGTCGAGAAAGTTGATGCCGAGCTCGAGGGCGCGGTGAATGGTGGAGACGGATTCGGCGTCGTCGCGTCCGGAGTAGAACTCGGACATGCCCATGCAGCCGAGTCCCTGGGCGGAAACTTCGAGGCCGGTGTGGCCGAGAGTGCGAAAGTGCATTGATAACTCCTTACGATAGGATTTGATGTCCGGGGGTGGGGCGACGGTTTAGAAAAAATGACGACGCCCTTCTGAGGCCATGGAGAAGCGTAATGAAGGAGGTCCGCGCCGCCCATGGCGACTAAGAAGATCAACGAGTGCTAAGGCTGTTTGAAATAGTTAAGAATCTGGATCGGGCATTTGACGAGCCTTTGCAGACCAGAGGCCGAGCTTGTCAGGAAGACGCGGATTGGCGGGACACTGTGAACTGCGGCGGCTTCTTTGAGACGAGCATAGAGACGTAGCAGTTCTCATGGACAGCCTCACCATATTCATCCGCCTTGCTTTCGGTCAAATTCACGAGTTGTTTGCAGATGGCGCATGGCGGAGCTTGATTTTCTCACTTCGTCAAGAACCAGAAGAAGAAACGGACCGGCGGGGAAGCCACCGGTCCGCGATTTGCAACTGACGTTGATGTCACTGATGGAAATCAGTCAGCTTCGGGTAATCATTCCCATTCTCATCCAGCCAGACTGCCTGGGTGTCGGAGACCATGTACATGATCGCCGCACTTGAGCCGGCGGTACAGAAGCTGTTGCCTGTCCCGCAGAGTACAACCACTCGCCCGGTGGACGAGACGGTGTAGGTCAACGAGGAACTGCCCGAGGACAGCCCCGTCTCGCTGTTGTTTTGGTATTCAGTTACGGTGAGATTGCCATTTCCGTCAGCGTTTCCGGAGGCGACCTCCGTCCATATGCTGTCGCCGGTATTGTCATAGACTGGCTGTTGAGTTCCGCCCATGTACATGCCGGACAACGAGGCGTTCGTGAAGTTGCTCCCCGACTGCGGTGTCATCGTGCCAAAGTCCACCGCGCCGTTGGTCCCAATTACAAAAGCCTGGTTCTGGGCGATCAGGTAGAGGACCGGTTCGTGATTGCCGGTGCCGGTCACCGTCACGCGTCCGTTCGACGACACGCTATAGGTCCCCGAATCGCTCCCCGGGCCCACGGTGCCGCCATCGTTGCCGTCGTCACTGAGGGTGAACGTCGCAGCGGTGCCAGTGGTGGTGACGAGCCCGACGATCGCTTCAGGCGTGGCGGGCGTGTTCTTAATATCGAGGCCTTCGGTTTCGTACACGCTGACGCCGTCGACCGACGCGTCGGTAAACGTACCGCTTTGCTGCAATGCCCGACCGGCCAATATCGTCGGCGGGGTTGCCGTGTCCACAGCTATCACCAGTGCCTCGGAAGCGCTGACCACGTAGAAGACATAGTTCAGGTTGCCATTGCTGGTGGTTATGGTTACGGTACCGCGGCCCGTGGACGCGACGCTCAAATCATTGGAGGTAAGAGTTTGGTCAGTCTGAAGCGTTCCGGCGTCGTCGGCGTCGTACACGCCAGAGAGATTGCCGCTCCCGTCGGCGTTGAACTGGCCAGCTAAGGCGAAGCGGTTGTCAGACGGATCGACTCCGACGTATCCAAAAGCGTAGTTGCCCGTGATCTTGCCGGTCGAGAACGCGCTGGTGTCCTGTTTGCGCAGGATCCCGGAATTCAGTTCGCCGCTGGTATCGTACTCAATGATGTGGCCGTTGCTGCTGACGCCGGAGTTGACGGAATCGAGCGCGGCCTCAAGCACCACGGTATTGCCGCCAGAATTCAGGGTAAGCGCCGCGAGGTTATTCGAGTCTACACAATAGGTTCCCGTGAACGTGTCGGTCTCAGGAGCCGTGTGTCCCTGATCGGCGATATCCAGGGTCCCACTGGAAATATTGCCCGCTCCGTCGGCCATGAAACTGCCCGCGTAAGACTTGGCTCTCGTTGCACCACCCTTCCAGCCGCCAAGCAGCACGGCATAGTTGCCATGTAAGAGTGTGTTTCCCGAGCAGCTAGCTTGAGCATTGATGGTGATGCTCAAGTTGGGTTCAGAGGCTTGTTGCGCAGGAGTTTCACTATCCATGACCCCAATCGTAAAGTTGGGGGTCTGGCCTGCCGAAGCCGGTGTGCCCGAGAGCACCCCGGTCGCGGCGTTAATGGAGAGCCATGACGGTTGGCCGGAGAGGCTCCACGTGTAAGGCGGAATTCCGCCCGTGGCGGTCGCCGTCGCGCTGTAGGCTGTGTTGACGGTGGCGGCGGGCAGCGAGGTCGTGTTGACTTGCAAAATTGGAACGCTGATGGCGATGCTGAGGCCGCTGTTGCCGGTGACGGCCTTCGGCGTCTCCGAGTCAGTTACCACCACGAAAAAGCTAGCTGTGCTGGCGGAGTTTCCGGTCGGCGTGCCCGAGAGCGCCCCGGTCGAAGCGTTAATGGAGAGCCAGGACGGATTATTGGTGAGGGTCCATGAAAACGGTGCCACGCCGCCGGTGACGCTCATCGTGACACTGTAGGGCGTGCCAATCGTCGCTCCCGGCAACGTAGTAGGCAAGATGTTCATCGCCGTCACTGCGTTCACGGTGAAGGTCAGGGCTGCGGCGCCCGAGGCCATCTTCCCGGCAGCGGAAGAATCGGTGACCTGGAACGTCACGGTGCCGCTGCCCCCGCCGGTCGGCGTGCCGCTGACTATTCCCGTGCTGGGAGCCAAACTCAGCCCGGGGGGCAATGTCCCACTGGTAATGCTCCATGTAAACGGACTTGTTCCACCGGACTCGGCCAGTGTGACGCTATAAGCACTTCCCGGGGTCACCGCTGGAAGAGAGGAAGAAGTTGTCGTGACTGTGGGCAGAGCGCTGACCTTAATCTGCAAGGTAGCGGATTTCGTCGCATCAGTGATCGAGGTAGCGGTGACGGTCGACGTAAATGCGCTGGTCACAGAGGTAGGGGCATTATAAGTAGCCGAGGTTGTGTTTTGGGCGCTCAGCGTGCCCCCACCCGAAACGGTCCACGTTACACCGGCGTTTTTCGAATCGTTCGTAACCGAGACCGTGATTGAAACGGTTTGGGCTTGATCGATACTCTGCGTGCTACTGGGTGTCAATGCAACACCAATGGGGTGAGTTGAAGATGAGTTGCTGCATCCGGGCAGCCCCAACGTAAGAAGAGCGGTACATCCATACAGCAACACCGCAGCAAGATATCTTTTCGATGACATTGACAACCTCCTGTGACCGCCCACGGAGATGATCCCCTTGGGGGGTGGCTTTTTTCTTTTCCGTAACAGCTTGTCTGATGGAAACCGGTTTCCCGAGAGCTCGGGTCATTCGCCTTAACGGCGGGTATCTCAGCAGAGAGAAGCGTTCTCGGGGGGAGGCGAGACTTTACTCGAGGGGGGACGCTATGCGGATGAGCACGCAATGTCAGTGACTTGGGTCACGTCTCGTGTGGGCAAGCCGGGCGTCTGAATTGACTTGAAGTAACGAAGCCTAAGCTGACGATAAATCGCGGTTGCACTCAATGACCAGCGGTCAAAACGTGTAATGGCCTGATATCGACAATTACTCAGGGTTCGGCGTCGCCTAATGCAACGAGCGCATCAGGACACGGTAACCCGAATGCTCCTTTAACTTCATCCATTGCGTAGACTTCCATCTCAGAAATCTGACCACCCCTGCAATGAAGAATGACGCCAACCTGTATGCCTTCGGGCGACTTACCGACGAAATCTGCAACCAGTTCAGAACTGCCGTCTACGTGCTTGCCATCCACGGCAAGATCGATGGTGGGGCAGCCACAGGTGCAACGACTTACTACACTGACGCGAGGAATTTGCGGTGCATACTTCGCAGCACTTGAGGAGCCGTTTGCAATCAAGAATTCCAAAAGCATACGTTCGTCAGTCGTGAGCGGCCTGTTTTCGAGAGCACGGTAGTGATTGGCTTGTACCATGAAGCAATGGTAGCCGGTTTCTTTGTCAACTGTTGAAACATCCTGATAGCACAAGTTTGCGCTTTCCTTTCGCCTGACTGGCGAACAAAAGGCGCTAAGTTGTGAGCGAAATCGCTGATTTTCGTCAACCCGTGCGTCCCGGTAGCGTCGAATGCTTACAATAGGAAGAGACGCTGTAGGAAATTGAGAGACTGAGGGGAGCGGGTGGCCATGGAAACGCAGAGCGAACGCAATCCCGAGTCAAATCCGGCCAAGGCAGAGGCGCATATTAAAAGTGCTCAGCAGATTCTAAGGGCGCTGCAAGAGAAGATCGGAGAGCATCCAGAAATCGGCGCGGCCATTACGAAGCTGGAGATGGCGCTGAACGATCTGGCGGTCCAGACTGGCTGCCTGCTGTAGCGGGCGGGGTAGGCACATCTGAGGCGGTCAACGGATTAGTGTCGAGGAATCCGATTACGCTCGTTGACCTTGGTTCTGTGCTCTGGATTAGGCCACTTCGGGAGCGACGTGCGCAGACTCGCCTAGATAATTGGCCCGCGCATCTTCTTCCTCGGTGCTGTTCGAAAGCACATACGGATAATCGAGTGATTCTCAGTGGGTGTGGGGATGATCGTGCGTCTTTAACTTGTGCTGAAGGTCGCGCACTGCCTTCTCCAGTTTTTTGGTTTTTGCTTCGAGTGCTTTCACGCGGTGTTCGACTTCGGGATGTTTGTGACGGTGATGTTTGACGGGCATCGAAATCCCCCTCCGAGAGCGAAATAAATACTAGCGTTCAGAGGACTAGATTTCAAATCTCTGGCGTCGATCCGTATAGCTGTTGAAAAATCCTGATTACGCTCATCTTCCCTAAGCAATGAGAAGGTGCGGCCGAGGGATGAACTGCGGAGAGAGTTCATTTTGCAATTGTGATCTGCGGCTTGGCCAGCGGCAGGACTTCGCCGATTTCTACGGCGGGAATTCGTGCGTCGCTCAGCATGGCCGCCCACGCGATTCCGTTGCTCTGGACTGACATCAGCAATCCTCCGGCGGTCTGCGGGTCATAAAGAAGATCGCGGGTTTCTTCAGCGATGCCGCTATCGTAGCCAACCATGCACTCGGCGAAGTCGCGGTTGTTATGAAGGCCTCCTGGAACATGGCCGGCGCGAACGCATTCGAGGGCACCCGGCAGCAGCGGAATGCGGCTCGCATGAATGACCAAGGAGACGTTCGAGGCCAGCGCGATTTCGCGCGCATGGCCGATGAGTCCGAAGCCGGTGATGTCGGTCATTGCGTTCACGGTGATCTCGTGGTCGCGAATGAAATCCGCGGCTTTCTTGTTGAGCGTCGTCATGGAGGCTGTCGCAGCTTCAATCCATGCGGGTTCGGCCTTGCCTTTTTTGATCGCGGTCGAAATTACGCCCGTGCCTAGCGCTTTCGTAAGGATCAGTTTGTCGCCAGGCTTGGCGCCCTGATTCTGCAGAACCTTTTTCGGATGAATGAGGCCGGTGACGGAGTAGCCGAATTTGGTTTCTTCGTCGCGGATGCTGTGGCCGCCGATGATGGTGCATCCGGCTTCGATCATTTTCGAGAGACCGCCGGCCAGGATGCGTTCGAGAATTTCTAGGTCGGCTTTGTCGGGGAAGCACACGAGCGCGAGCGCGGTGAGGGGACGGCCTCCCATGGCGTAGACGTCGCTTAACGCGTTGGTGGCGGCGATCTGGCCGAAGGTGTACGGGTCGTCGACGATGGGCGTGAAGAAGTCGACGGTTTGCACGAGCGCCTGGTCGGGAGTGAGTTGATACACTCCGGCGTCGTCGGCGTGATCGAAGCCGACCAGAACGTTGGGGTCATGTTGCCGGGCTAATTTCCCAAGCACTTTGTCCAGCGCCGCTGGACTCAGCTTGGACGCTCAACCGGCAGCTTTGACCGACTCCGTCAGGCGGAATGGCTTGGTTTCGGGCACGGAGTTCATTCTACCCGGACAACGAAAACATTCACCACAGGGGACACAGAGAAAAGCATTCACCACTAAGGGCACTAAGGTTCACGAAGGAAATCGTTCACGGAGGAAATCTATTTTACGGTCACGTCGGTGATGGTCAGGTCGGGGTACTGGTGGTTCCATTGGGCGGAGATGCTGTCGAAGGTTAGGCGGAAGGGTTCGGTCTTGCCGGGGGCTAAGGGAGCTACGTTGAGATCGACGGGCTCGTCGTAGGCGCCGTTGGGGCGAATGATGCGGAGCGGGAGTTCTTCGCGCTGGGCGAGCTGCCCCATGGAGTCTTCGAAATTGACTTCGATCATGATGCGGGTGACGGTTTTGTCGCCGGCGTTGGTGATGTCGCCGTCGATGTAGCTGACGGTGGCTCCGATGAAGTTTTCGGCGGCGGCCATTTTGAAGTTGGAAAGTTTCAGATTCGCGATGTAGGGGGATGGAGCTTTCACCGGCTTGGGCGGCTGGCGCAGGAGAAGAGCGGCAGCCAGCGCGGCTCCGATGACGACGACCACGGCGATCGCGATGATCATGCGGCTGGAGTCGCGTTCTTCGGTGGCCGGCTGCGGCTGGTTGAGGAGATCCATCAAGGTGATTGTAGGCGGTTGGATTTTGAATGTCGATTGAGCGCGGCTTTTCCAGGGTCAAATTCAAACTCCGAAATTCGGACCGCCCCGTGAAGCGGAGTTGGAATTCCCACTTCTCGCAACTGCGGCGAGAAGTGGGGCACCCCCGATTTATTCTCTCTCCACATCTTTCTCACTCTTTATTCATTTTCACTTTTCAACTATGCGTCTCGGGTTGCGAGGAGTTTCGCGGCATTCTCGTGGTAGACGCGCCGGAGAATATCGTCGTTCAGTCCGAAGCCGTATAAAGGCCAGTGATAGCCGAACTGGTCGATCTCATAAAAATGCTCGTCTTGCGATTCGAGGATGCGAAAGGTGATGCGGTACATGTCGGGGTCGAATCCCATGTCGGTGCCATAGACGAGGCGGCCGGAATATTTAGCATAAAAATCTGCGGCGAAACGCGGGATGGGCGCGGTTTCGGCGTAGCGGGCGGAGATGTCGGCGTGAAGATTGGGATGGCGGTCGAGGACTTCGCCTAGGTGCGCCAGATCGTAATCGAGATTGGCGAAGTGGCAGGCTACGAACGTGGTGTTGTGATGGCGGGCCAGCGTGCGCTCGAAAATTTCGATCATGCCGGTGAGCTTGACGATGTTGGGTTGATTGTCGAGGCGCCACTCCCAGGCGTTCATGAGGCCGTCATTGTGCTTGTCCATGGGCTGGTACATCCATTTGGGGTCGGCAACGTGGAGGCTGACGGGCATGCGGAACTCGGCAGCTTTTTCCCAAATGGCGTCCACGCGCGAGTCGTCGGGATGCATACCGGGGGCGGTGGATTTTGCGGAGCGCAGGCCCTGGCCTTTGTCGTGGATTTCGCCGATGCCGCGGGCGCCGGCGTCGTGGCAGCGGGTGAGTTCCTGCACGGCTTTGGGGCCGAAGCCGGGCTGGTTGTATCCGGTGAAATCGAGGCCGCACCAGAGTTCGAAGCGGTCATTGGAATATTTGCGTTTGATGTCGTCGAATTCTTTGCCGGTCGTCATGGTGAGGATGATGGTTTTTTCGACGTTGACCGCGTCCATGGTCTTGAGCCAGGCGGTGATTTCGGCGTCCGTCTTCGCGTAGGGGTGCGAGTGCATGTCGATGATCGGATACTTTGCTTTTTCGATATGCGTGACTGGGACTTTGTAGAGAGAGCGCGGGCGGTAGTCTTTGAGGAGGATCGTGTTGGGGTTCGGCGATGTGGCCGGCGCGGATTTCTTTTCGGTTTCGGCGAAAGTGGAATGGGGAAGCGCGAGGGCGAGTCCGGCTACGTTGGCGGATTTCAGGAATGAGCGGCGGTTCATGGGAACTCCCGGGCTTGAAAATCAAGCGGAACACGAATGTGTAAATGTTCTTGGTGTCGGAAGCAAGGGCGAAGTGGAGAGCGGGGCACGCTCGCTTCGCTCGCGGGGCGGACGAAGGCATCCGCCCCTACATAAGCTTATTCACCGCCTACTGTCAGGCCTTCTATGCGGATTGTGGGGGCGGCTACTGCGCCGCGGAATTCCAGGTCGTTGGCGATTTCTGAGATGTTGAAAAAGAGTTCTTTCAAGTTTCCCGCTACCGTGATTTCTTCTACTGGGTAGGTCAGTTCGCCGTTCTGGATCCAGAGGCCGGAGGCGCCGCGGGAATAGTCTCCGGTGACCAGATTCACGCCGTGGCCGAGGAACTCGGTAACGTAGAGGCCTTCTTTTATATCTGCGATCAGATCTTTCGGAGACTTCGGGCCAGCTTCGAGAAAATAATTTCCGGGGCCGATGCCGGGAGTGCCGGCGAGTCCGCGCGAGGCGTTGGCTGTCGTCTGCAGGCCCAGTTTTTTCGCTGTGTACGTGTTCATCAGGTACGACTTCAGCACGCCGTTTTCTATGACCACTGTGCGGCGGGTGGGGATGCCTTCGCCGTCGAAGGGGCTGGTGCCGAATCCGCCGGGGATGGTGCCGTCGTCGATGACGGTGACGTTGTCTCCGGCGATTTTCTGGCCGAGCTTGCCGGCTAGGAAACTGGCGCCGCGGTAGACGGAGTCTCCGTTGATGCCTTCGAAGATGTGTTCGAGGATCGAAGTGGAGACCATCGGATCGAAGACGATGGGAACTCTGGCGGTCTTGGCTTTGCGCGCGCCGAGGCGGCGGATGGTGCGCTGGGCGGCGATGCGGCCGACTTTTTCGGGTGGATCGAGCTTGCTCAGCATGCGGGCTACCGAGAACCAGTAGTCGCGCTGCATGGCTCCATCATCAGTCTGGGCGATGGGGACTGCGGCGACCGAGCAGTAAGAACGCTTGTACTCGCCGACGAAGCCGTGGGAGTTGACGAGGACTTTGTGTCCGGTGGCGGCGTCGAAAGATCCGCCGTCGGAATTCTTGATGCGCGGGTCGAACTCGAGCGCGGCTTGCTCGGCGCGGCGGGCGTAGTTGATGCGATCTGGGCCGGGAAGCGAGTAGACGTCTTCGTGGTAGAGATCGAGATCGCCCGGAAGTTGTCCGAGTTGATCGGCGGGAGGGATGCCGCCGAAGGGATCTTCGGAAGTGATCTTGGCCAGTTCCAGCGCGGACTTCACCATGCGGTCGAGGCCCGCTTTGGAGAAGTCGGAGGAATAGGTACTGGCGGCGCGCTGTCCGAAGAAGACGCGGACTCCGATGGACTTCGAGCCGGATTCCTTCAGCGTTTCGACCTGGCCGAGGCGGACTAACGTGGAGAACTCGTCGCCTTCGCGGACTACGCATTCGGCGGCGGTGGCGCCTCCGGACATGGCACGAGCGACGATGTCGGTGGCGATTTCTCTTAAGTCAGTTTCTAGTTTCGGGTTTCTAGTTTCTAGTTCAGTTGGCGTCATAAGAAAAATCTTTAACCACTAAGAGCACGAAGGTACACGAAGGAAGCAACTGCATGGGTCCTTCGCTTCGCTCAGGATGACAGGACTTAATGTTAATCCGCGAAATCCGTGTTGATCCGCGGCAGAGAAGTTCACTGCATGAAGCCGCCGGGATCTTTTCTGGCGGTGCCGCCTACGGTCAGGCGATCTACTTTTAATGTTGGGATGCCTACGCCTACGGGGACGGCCTGGCCGTCTTTGCCGCAGGTGCCGACGCCTTCGTCGAGTTTCAGATCGTTGCCGACCATGCTGACTCGCGTCAGGACGTCGGGGCCGTTGCCGATCAGCGTGGCGCCTTTGATCGGGGCGGTGATCTTGCCGTCTTCGATCATGTAAGCTTCGCTGGCGGAGAAGACGAATTTTCCGTTGGTGATGTCGACCTGGCCTCCGCCGAAATTTACGGCGTAGACTCCGTGCTTGACCGAGCGAATGATGTCTTCGGGATTGTCGTGTCCCGCGAGCATGTAGGTGTTGGTCATGCGCGGCATGGGGATGTGCTCGTAACTCTCGCGGCGTCCGTTGCCGGTGTCGGCGATGCCCATGAGGCGCGAAGAAAGTTTGTCGCTGAGATAGCCCTTCAAGATTCCTTTTTCGATTAGGACGGTTTCCTGCGTGGGCTCGCCTTCATCGTCGACGTTGAGCGATCCGCGGCGCCAGGGCATGGTGCCGTTGTCGACGACCGTGCATTGTTCGCTGGCGACGCGCTTGCCGATCAGCCCGGCGAAGGCGGAAGTTTTCTTGCGATTGAAATCGGCTTCGAGTCCGTGGCCGACGGCTTCATGCAGAAGGACGCCGGGCCATCCGGGACCGAGGACAACTTCCATATCTCCGGCGGGAGCTTCGCGGGCGTCGAGTTGCAGGATGGCCTGGCGGGCGGATTCCTTGGCGAAGAATTCGGGATTCTTGTCTCCGAAAAAGAAGTCGAGGGCGACGCGGCCCCCACCACCGGAAGATCCGCGGGCGGAGTTGTTCTCAGTTTTTGCGATGCAGCTTACATTCATGCGGGCTAGCGGCTGAGAATCTTCGGCGAAGGTGCCGTCGGAGGCGACGACCAGAATGTTGCGAAGTTCGTCGGCGTAGCTGGCGCGGACCTCTTTGATGCGCGGATCGTAGGCGCGGGCGGCTTTGTCGGCGCGCATCACGAGCTCGACTTTCGCGCTGATTTCGGCGTCGACGCTCGGGAGCGTGACCGGGTAGAGGCTGCGAGCCCGCGATTTTTGGAATCCGGCGACGGTCGACTTTGCGGGAGCGCTGGCGATTAACGCGGCGGTGCGCGCGGCGTGCAGAATGCGGTCGGAAGAAAGGTCGTCGGTGTAGGCGTATCCGGTGCGCTCGCCGGAGACGACGCGAACTCCGCATCCGGCCGAGATGCCCTGGGACGCGGACTTCACCATCGACTCGTCGACCATCAGCGAGGTCGAGGAGAGATATTCGAAATAGAGGTCGGCGTAATCGCCTCCCGCAGACAGGGCGGCGGCGAGGTAGCGCTCGAGATCGTGTTCGGTGAGGCCGTAGTGCTCGAAGAAGAAGCGGGCTTTGTCGTTAGTAATTTTATCCACGTGAATTAGATGCCTGCCTTCCCCATGAAGACTCGCAGCAGGTCTTTCCTGATCGCTTCATTATCCCACATGGATTGTAGGAGTAAGAGCGAGTCAACGCGAGAATCTACATATTGCGTGCGCCGTGAAAGATGAACTGCAAATAACCACCAAGGACACGAAGTACCGCGAAGGAACAGCACCCCTATGCTTCCTTCGTGGTACTTCGTGTCCTTGGTGGTTATTTGTCCGCTGATTTCCTCGAGATCGGCTGCGGCGGCGGGCGTCCAACGGATGCGCATGCTAAGAGCGCAGCATTTGCTTCAGGCGGGCATCCATTTCTTTTTCTTCGATGAATCTGCCTTGGTCGGCTTCGGCGAGACCTCGGCGAACAGCAGCACGGAAGCGGGCGTCTTCGTCCAGCAGGCGCAGTGCGGCTTCCTTTACCAAGCGCTCCTTATCGGTCCCAGTACTATTTGCAAGCTGGGCCAGTTGCGCTTCCTGCTCGGGCGTGAAATGGACTTCCATCGATTGCAGCTTACGCGAAATCAGCCCGCCGGGCAACGGAGGATCGCGCCACGGTTTCCACATGCTGGGGCTCAAACTATGGTCATTCGTCACAGACTTTGGCTGCGGGTTCGTGAACAATTCCGTGTATGACTCCTGAGATGCTGAGCCGGACCGTGGCGGATTTTCTTGCTGAAGCTTCCGGGGCGGTGGTGCTGGAAGATGGGGCAGTGGCGTTCGATCTGGCGCAGGCCAAGTATTCGATTTCGGGCGAGCACAACAAGTGCCTGCTGCATCTATGGTCGACGGAGCGGAATGCGGTGCGGCGTGTGCTGGATGCTGAGGTGAAGAACGGGATGCTGCGGCTGGCGGTGCAGCGGTTAGGGCAGGCGCATCCGACGAAGCTGGAGATTTGCCGGGAGCGCGACCGGAGATCTCCGTCGGCGAAGAAGGCGGCGCGGGCTGCGTATGAGGCGAAACTACGGCGGGCGGTGGAGCGGCACTTTCCCGGATTTGCGATTACGCGGCTGACATCGGGGGTGGATCTGGAGAAGTCGTTTGGTCCGATTTATGCGCGTGGGGTGCTGCAGCGCGGGCAGACGGCGTTTGCCGTGCTGGGAGTGAATGGGTCGGAGACGCAGAGCTCGATTGATGCGTCGCTGACCTTTGGGATTTTGTGGATGGATGTTTGGCGGGAGAGTCAAAATCCCCACCCTGTCGCACAAAACGCGACAAGGATGGGGCAACCTCGGAGTCGGAGTTTTGTTGAGGGGCTCATTCTGTTTGTGCCTGCGGGGTGCTCTGCTTTGGTGCGGGAGCGGATGGCGAATCTGAATCGGGCGGCGGCGAAGTGGCGGCTGTTTGAGTTTGATGAGCGGCAGGATGCAGTGGTGGAAGTGGACTGTACGGATCGGGGGAACGTGGCGACGCGCCTGGTGCATGCCACCAACGAGAGCGCGGCGCTGGAGAGGTTCGCGGAATCAATTGCGCGGGTGCGGGGGATCCTGCCGCATTGCGAGGTTGCGGTGCTATCTCCGGCAGAGATTTCGTTCCGCTGGCGTGGGCTGGAGTTTGCGCGAGCGCGCATGGGAGCGGAGGAGATAACGTTTCGCAGCCGGCAGGAGATTGTGTTTGGCGTGGGGGCGGAAGAGCGCGTGCTGGAGGATCGAAATTGGGCGCTGTTTGTGCAGCTGCTGACCGCGCTGCGGGACGCGCGGCATCCGTATGGGCCGCGGCAGGACCGGTTGTTTCGTATGCATCCGGAGCGCTGGCTCGAGTCGCTGGTGCAGGCCGACGTCAGCGTGGTTGATGAGCGCCTGGAACCGGAGTCAGTGTATTCGCAAGTGCCGGCATTTTCGGCGGCGGACCGGGCGATGATTGATGTGCTCACGCTGACGCGGGACGCGCGGCTGGCGGTGGTGGAGTTGAAGGCGGATGAAGATATTCATTTGCCGCTGCAGGGTCTGGATTATTGGGCGCGCGTGGAGTGGCATCATGCTCGCGGAGAATTTTTGAAGTTTGGGTATTTTGGCGGGCGGGAGTTGGCGGGGCAGTCGCCGTTGCTATTTCTGGTGGCGCCGGCGTTGCATGTGCATCCAGCGACGGATGTTATTTTGCGCTACATTTCGCCGGAGATCGAGTGGGCGTTTGTGGGGATTGACGAGCGGTGGCGGGAGGGAGTGCGGGTGATCTTTCGGAAACGCGCACAGGATCGGTTTCACCACGGAGACACGGAGGCACGGAGAGAACCGGGATTAAGCGAGATACCGAAGTCGGCGTAGGTCATCGTGCTGGGAAGGGTCACGGATCGTTAGTCGGAGTCAAATTCCCCACCCTCTCCCACCCTCTCGCAAAATACGCGAGAAAGGGGGTGCACCCTCGGGTTCCAATTGAACGGACGAATGCGTCCGTCCTTACATTCTTCAGTCCCAGTCTCCGAGGAGGCGGCGGACGTCGACTAGTTGGGCCAGGTGGTAGGCGTTGTGGTCGGCTACCAACAGGGCTTCGCGCAGGATGGTTTGGCCGTCGCCCCAGGGGATTTTGGCGAACAGCTCTGTCTTGGGATTCGCGATCAGGTTCAGCATGGCTTTTTGGTCGGCGCGGAATTGCTTGACGCTTTTAGTCCAGGCAGCGGCACTGGGAGGGGCCGGATTCTTGGGCCAGTAGCCTTCGGGCCAGTTCGGGGATTTGTGTTTGGGATTGCGGCTGAATTCGAGGATGTCCCACTGCGCGATGCGAAGGTGTTCGAGGAGCATCCATGGAGAATGGGGGAAATTCGCGGGCTTCTTGCCGCGCAGGCTCGGCGGAAGATTTTTGAGGACGTCGTCGAATTTGGTATGGGCCCCGCCACCGGCGATCAGGTAAACGAGATTCTGGCGAAGGTGTTGGTCGCGTCTGTCGGGCATGGAGCCTCCGTTTCGGATGCTGGCTTCGGATGCGGCAGAATTAGTGTAGCGCGGCAGGCTTCACCACGGAGACACTGAGACACGGAGGAATCGAGGAAGGGCATTTCGAAATACCCAAGATGTAGGCCGCCAAGGCGCATTTCGGCAATTCGTTCGATGTTCTCCGCATCTCCGTGTCTCCGTGCCTCCGTGGTGAAGGATTCTCTGCAACCCCGACCTAGGTTCTTCCGTCTAAAGTCCGTGCCCTTTCGTATGGGTTTGGCTGCGAAACGACTCTTGTGCCGGAGCAGGAATCCCGGTACCCTAAAGGCCAGTTATCCGTATGTTCAACCCTCACCCTAATTTAGCTGACGAAGTGAATCGTGGGATCGTGCAGTCGGAAATTGAAGGCGGAGTGTTTTTGAACGACCTGCCACCGTCCACGATCCTCGAGATCCAGACGATGCATCACCGCTACACCGCGGTACTGTTGGGTGGAAGCGAGGCACTGCTTTCCGGGCATCCGGAGTTTTGTCCGGAGCCGGTGCAGGTGGCGATTGCGGGATCGACCTGGGGCGGTTCGATGCTGAAGCTGCAGTTTGTAGGACGGGGGATGCACCTGGAATTTCGGCATCCGGGGTATCCGACGCCGATCATCACGTCTCCCATACAGGAAATACGCGACAATGCGCCGTTGCCCGCGCTGGAACTGAACGCGCAAGGGCAAGGGGCGCAGTCGTAGAAGTCCGCTCAGGCCTGAAAACTGCCCACCGACGCGGAAGCGACGCCTTCCCTACCTGGATTCCTGCCATTGACTTGCTGAGGTTCTGGCACTAGTATTCCGGCCAGCGGGCACTGTGGCCCGTGTTCATGCCGCTTACCATCGAAACCCGCGAAGTCGCTCACGTGACCGTTCTGGACGTGCACGGCAGGATTGTGCTCGGGGATGAGATCGGAGATTTGCGCGATGCGGTGCATGGGCTGCTGGAACAGGGAAAGAAAAAGATCATTCTGAACCTGGCAGATGTGGACTACATTGACAGCTCGGGAGTAGGGGAGCTGGTCGGCTGCTACACCACCGTGCGCAATGCCGGAGGCGAGCTGAAGCTGCTGAATCTGAGCCAGAAAGTGCAGGACGTACTTTACGTGACCAAGCTGTACACGGTTTTCGATATACGGGATGATGAGTTTACCGCGGTGAAATCGTTCGACTACTTCTTTGCGAAATAGAGTCGGACCTCTCCTTTTCTGAGTTGCGTGCGCGATCCTCGCCGTGAGACAAGCTTCGTTCAGACAATTGACGCGGGGTCCGCGCGAACCGCGCTAGATATGCCCTAAAGCAAGACTCCGGGAGTAAAATTCCTCGAAAGCGAGTTCGGGGCCACGCTGCTTCCGGTGCGGGAGTCTTGGAGTGGTGGAACAGGGTAGTACCAATCACAGCAACTTAGAGGCCAAGACGGCCCGGGAACTCATCTGGACGTCGCGCCATTCCTTTCAGGGCTGGACGTGTTCGCAGTGCGAGTGGAATTATCCGCTGCCGACGCTGCTGACGGATGCGGACGCGCGGACAGCGTACGATCGGCTGGCGGCGGCAAAATTCCGCGAGCACAAGTGCGCCGACCATCTACTGCGGCTGGGCGGGGCGGATCATGAAAGCTTCACGCCGCGCATTCGCAAACTGGTGGCCCAGGGTTTCAAGCCGAAAGACGCGGTGGAATTGTTTCTGCAAGAGATTGCTCTCGAATACCGTAACCAACCCAAAACATTGGCGCAGGCGAAGGCCGATGGAGAAGACTTTCTGCGCAGGGTAAAAGCCGGCCTGATCTGAGGGCGCGGACTCCGCCGCGCTATGGTGCACCGAAAGGGCAAAGGACTTAACGCCGAGATCGCAGAGAGGGACCGCGGTGGACATAGAGAAAATTCTTCTGCTGGTCAGATGCGCGTACGTGGAGGGATGGGCGGGCGAGACGCCCCCGCTACAGTTCCCCAAGAAAAATCGGCTTCTCCGAAATCTTGTCAATAGGCAGAAACTGCACGATTGGGCTTAACGGCCCGAAATCAGGCCTTCTCCGTGCTGGTCGAGCCAGCGCGAAGAGTGTAAAGGATGTCCCGGGACATTTTGCAAAAAATGTCATGGGACCTGACACAAAGGACGCCATCTCTCGTCTGTGTTCCGTTTGCGCTTGGAACCCTTGGAGTTCACGTAAGATTACGGGATGAGGTTTGGTTGCGTTTCGGTGTTTGCTTTGGGGTGCGTCCTCGCTCTTGGTCCCGCCGCGCTGGGAGTGCAGGGTTCGGGGCAGTCTTCGTCGTCCAATTCTGCAAAACACATTAAGAAGCCGGCCGCGCATGAGTCATCACTCGATCCTGGCGCGGTTTCGAATGGCGTTTACCGGAACAAGAGTCTAGCGCTGGCTTGCAAAATTCCGGAGGGATGGATCTTGCGGACTGAGGAGATGAATGCGCGTGAGGAAGACAGCGACGTACCTAACGCTGAGAGCTCATCACAGGGGGCACAAGGGAGCACAGAGGGCAGCCGGGCCGGGCGGGTGCTGTTTGCCGTATTCTCGCGGCCTCCGGAGGCTCGGGGGGAAGATATTAATTCTTCTATTTTGATTGCGGCGGAGAGTGTGGCGGCTTATCCGGGATTGAAGGAGGCGGCGCAGTATTTTGGTCCGCTAACGGAAGTGGCGAAGGCGCAGGGGTTCGATGCGGATGAGGAGCCTTACGAGTTTGCGATGGGGACGAGGACATTGGTTCGCGGGGATTTTCACAAAGACGTGGGGTCGCGGGTGATGCGGCAATCGACGCTGGCGTTCTTGACGCATGGGTATGCGGTCTCGATCACGGTGATTGGCGGGACCGAGGAGGAAGTGGAGGAGTTGGTGGAGGGGGTCAGCTTCGTGGGGGCCAAGTAAAACTTCTTGGCCACGGATTTTCACGGATGTGCACGGATTCCGAGCACAATGTAGGGGTCCTTCGACTGCGCCTGACTTCGCTTCGCTCGTCACGGCTTCGCTCAGGATGACAATTTTGAAAGAGCGATGACAAATTTAAAAGAGCTAATCGAGGGGTTCGGGGTGGAGGCTTAGATCTTTTTCGCCAGCGGCTTTTTTCTCGGCGTATTTTTTCATCCAGGCTTCCCAGCTTCTGCCGGCGGCAGTGTCGCGCCCGGTGAAGGACAGGGCGGCTATGTCCGCGTAGGAGATCGCGATCTTTTCGTTCGAGTTTTTCGGGTAGAGGCGAACTACGGAATCTTTCAGCGTGGCGGCGGAGCGGCGGTCGAAGAGGTAGCCTTCGATTTTGGATCCGTCTTTGCGGGTGATGGTGATGTCGCCGCGATAGTCGAAGGCTTTTTCTAGTGCCTGGCGGAGGTCTTCTTCACTGGCCAGGGCCGGGTTCCAGCCTTCCAGTTGTTCGCGCTCGGTGCCGGGAGCGATTTCTAGCGCGTCGGGATTCTGCGCGTGCGGCGGATGTTGTTCTTGGTGGCCGGCTTCTTTGCCTGTCATGTGCTTTCAGAACCCTTTTTAAACGCAGAGATCGCGGAGAACCCCCGCGGAGAACGCTGAGAAAAGCTAATTTCACGCTCGCGTTTCTTGCAGCGAGTGCGATGGGCTTTGGCCCGGCGCGATTTGGATCAGCGGGTTTACTGGGGCCTGCGGCTCTTCCAGCATCTGCAGAGCTTCTTCATCTTTATAGCTGGTGGAGAGCGTGGCTTTCACTGTGGCCAGGAATCCGCTTAGCGAGCTGAAGGTGGCATTGACGGCGCTGGCTTCGTAGCCGCTGTGGACCATGCAGTTGGCGCAGGCCGGATTGCCGGACTCGGTGCCGTAGTTCTGCCATTCTGTGGTGGCTAACAATTCTGAAAAAGTTTCCGCGTATCCGTCTTGCAGCAGATAGCAGGGCTTTTGCCAGCCGAAGACATTGTAGGTGGGCATGCCCCACGGCGTGCAGGGGTAGGTGCGCTTGCCCATCAGAAATTCGAGGAAGAGCGGCGACAGATTGAACTGCCAGCTCTTTTTGCGGTTCGAGAGGATCGCGCGGAACATGCGGCGGGTGCGGGCGCGTCCCAGAAAATGCTTTTGATCCGGCGCCTTGTCGTAGGAGTAGCCGGGAGAGAGCATCATGCCTTCGACGCCCAGGTCCATCATTTCGTCGAAGAAGGCGCGAACGGACTTCGGATTGGCGCCATCGAACAAAGTTGTGTTGGTGGTGACGCGGAAGCCGCGGCGGAGGGCTTCTTTGACGGCGTCGACGGCGATGTCGTATCCGCCTTCGCGGCAGACGGCGAGGTCGTGCTCTTCGCGCTGGCCGTCGAGGTGCACGGAGAACGTCAGGTACTTACTGGGCTGAAAGAGATGAATTTTCTCTTTCAGCAGCAAAGCGTTGGTGCAGAGATAGATGTATTTTTTGCGGGCGACGAGGCCGGCGACAATTTCACCGATCTGCGGGTGCATGAGCGGCTCGCCGCCGGGGATGGAGACCATGGGGGCGCCGCATTCGTCGACGGCGCGGAAACATTCTTCGGGGGAAAGGTCCTTCTTCAAGATGTGGGCAGGGTATTGGATCTTGCCGCATCCGGCGCAAGCGAGGTTGCAGCGGAACAAGGGTTCGAGCATGAGCACTAGCGGATATTGCTTGCGGCGGGCGAGCTTTTGACGAAGCACATAGCTCGCCACGGTCCACATTTGGGATACAGGAACTGGCATGAAAGACAGAAACCCCTTCTAAGCATTATTTTATCAGGCTTTGAGGCGGTCGGGAGGGCCGGGACCTTGGTCGGCACTGACTGGGGTGCCCGAGCTTTTCCAGGTTGTCGCTGGCGTCGGATTATGTGGAGCGGGCACTCTTGCCCGCTAGTTCTTGCCATCGCATGCAAAGCGGGCAGGAGTGCCCGCTCCATATACAAAAGGTCCTTCGGCGCTGAGGAGCCACTGGAAGATGTTTGGGAGGCATTCGGTGAAGGATTCTTTCGCCCCTTTGGGGCTTCTCTTTTCTTCACTCGCACCCACGGCTTGCGCCGTGGGCTGCATTCTTCCGCCGCTTCGCGGCTCCTAGCGGCATATCCACCTCGCTACCGAGTTTTGGGCTCATGGGATGAAAGCTATGGAGCCTTTGGGGCCTACTACCAGGGCTCCGCCTTCGGGGAAGGGGCTGACGGCGTTGAAGGCTAGGGCCTGTTTTTTCTTGCCGCCGATGCGGCGGGGGTTGGTGGGCGGGCGGAAGTCGAAGATGAAATCGGGGCCGATGATGAACAGGCGTTCGGGAGCCGTGCGCTGCATACGGAGCTTCTTGCCGTTTTGCTCGGCCGCTTTCTGTTCGGCTTGTTGGCGAAGGGCGGCCTGGTTGACGCGCAGGTCGTAGGCGACGGCGGAGAAGTAGGCTTGGGGATGGAGCGAGGAAAGCGTCCAGGTCTGCCCGCCGTCAGCGGTGAATGCGAGGTCGGGTCCATCGTCCCTGGGATGTTTGTAGTCTCCGCCGGCGATGACGCCGTGGAGCGGGTCGCGAAACGCGATGGAGAAGATGCCGGCGGAGTCGGGTCCGTGCAGGATGGGCGTGTCGAAGACTTGCCAGGTTTGGCCGCGGTCGGAGGAGTGGAAGACGCGGGCGACCTTGCCTCCGGTGGCGAACCAGATGTTGGGATCGGGGGCTGAAGCGCTGAGGTGCAAAATCGCGAGGCACGAGTTGCTGGCGGCGAAGGCGCCTTCGCCGGCGATGGCATCGGGGAGTTTTGAGGGCGGGATGGCGCGCCAGGTTTGGCCATCGTCGGTGATTAAGAGTTCGAAGTGCAGCTTGCCGGATTCGTCGGGGATGGGATCGCCTAGCACGACGCCGTGTTTAGAATCCCAGAAAGCGATGGAATCGAAGAATCCTTTGGGGTAGTCGTTTTTGAATTGCAGTTGCCAGTGCTGGCCGGCGTCGGCGGTGTGGTAGATGCGGGACTGGTCGCCGGGTCCAGCGGACATGAGGAACGCCTCGTTGGCGGAAAAGGCAACGACACCGCGGAAGTCGAGTTGGGGCGCGTCGGGAACCTGGGCGGAGGCCCAGGTGCTGGCGGCATCGGTGGTGCGGAGATAGGTACCGTGCGTACCACTGGCCCAGGCTACTTGGCGCGAGACAGCGCTAACGCCGCGCAGGTTTTCTGTGGTCTGGGAAGTGTCGACGCGCGGGCCCGACTGAGCCACAGCGCCCGCAACGAGCAAACAACACAGCAGTGAACGCATGAGGAATTGTCGCAGAAAAAACGGGGCATGAGGCAAATCTTGTTGAAGGCGGGTTAGGATACGGAGCAGACGCCGATTGCCCTCAGTGGCAATCGGCTGATCGTTTACAACCATTCTCCGCCGCTCGACTTCATAGAGGGGAGATAACTTTTCGCAGGTCGAGCTTTTGCACGTCGAGCTTCAATCTTTTCCCAGTTTCGCCCTGGGGCTCAGGCGACTGGCTTCCGATCCCAAAGCCCCGCGGTGAGCGGGGGCAAATTTTGCTGGTTGAGGATCTCAATGCGCGGAAATTGCTGCAGAGAATTTGCTTACGCAGGATTAATGATTCTGGCAGCGAGCGTGTGGTGTGCGGGGCAAACGCTGAAACTGCGCCCGCCGGCGGGAGAGGAAGAGAAAAAGATTGAGCCGGCGCCGGACCGCATCCCGGTGGTGATGCCGATGAGCATTCCGGCGGGAACTCCGATCAAAGTGGCGCTGGATTCGGAGGTTCGTATCCGGCGCGCCGGGCAGGCGATTCATGGCAAAACGACGGAACCGGTGTACGCCTTCGACAAGCTGTTGATTCCCGCCGGGACGACGGTGAGGGGAAAAGTTTCTGCGATTGATGGCGTGCCCAAGAAGGTGCGCACGCTGCAGGCTATGGATGGGAATTTTTCTCCGGTGCGCTCAGTACATGTGCAGTTCGACGATCTGGTGATGGCGGATGGACGCATGGTGGCGATGCAGACGGTATCATCGCCGGCGCCGAACGGAGTGCTGCGATTTGTTCCGGCGAAAGCGAAAGCGCAGAAGAACAAAGTGGAGGACGCGGCCTCGACGAAAATCAGCCAGACACGGCAGCAGATCCGGCAGCAGTGGAGCGATCTGCAGAAGCAGATTAACGAGCCGGGGAAACTTCACAAACTGAAACGGATGGCGATCGCGCAGCTACCGGTGCATCCGCAGTACATGGAGACCGGGACGAGTTTCAACGCGGACTTGCAGCAGCCGCTCGATTTCGGCACGGAATCGCTGAAGGCGGAAGCGTTGATAGGTATCGGCAGCCCGCCACCAACCGGGAGCGTGGTGCATGCGCGGCTGGTGACTCCGCTCAGTTCGGCGACGTCGAAGAAGGGGGAAGTCGTTGAAGCGTTGCTCACCGAGCCGCTGGTCGCGTCAAATCAGCTGATCCTGCCGGAAGGAAGCATGATTCGAGGATCGGTCATGCAGGCGCAGCCGGCCCGGCGACTGGCGCGGAACGGGCAGTTGCGGATTCTGTTTCACGAAGTCGCTCCGCCGAACGGGGTCGCGGAAAAAGTGCAGACGAGTCTGGAGGGCGTCGCGGTGGCGAAGGGAGAAAATTTGAAGCTCGACGATGAGGGCGGGGCGCAAGTCACGACTCCGAAGACGCGATATTTGACGACGGGAATTCAGGTCATGCTGGCGGCGACGTCAGCCATGCCCGACAATGACGCCCGCGCTGGCGGCGGCGGCGGAGGAGATCTTGGCGGAAGCGCCGCGAATGGAGCGTCCGGCTTTCGATTCGTGGGAATGGCGGTAGGAATGATCGCGCGATCGAGAGTGGTGGCCAGCGGATTTGGCGCGTATGGAGCGGCCACTTCGATCTACTACAAATTTCTGGCGCGCGGACGCGACGTTGTCTATCCGAAGGATATGGCGATGGTGATCGGGTTGGGAGCGAGGGAAATGAACCGGCCCGCGTCGAGTGAGGGGAAGCCGGGCAGCGACGAAAGCGGCGTGAAGACTGCGGGCAGATAGCTTGTTTGTCAGCGGGCTCTGAGGGAAGAAGAAGCTTAACCGCGGAGGACGCAGAGGAATTCCGCTGAGATCGCCGAGAAACCCCGAGAGAGCAAGGGCGGCGGCCGGGACGGATGCTCAGATGGTCGACGCGCGCTCAGGCGATCATAGAACCCAAGAGGCTGCTCGGTTTACTTGGCCGTGAAGTCGGCGAACGACGCGCTCTTGCCGATGTAGATGCGCAGGGTACAACGGGCGCCTACATGGGCGAAGGCTACTTCGAGAGCGTCGGAGGGCTGCTCGACCTGGGCAGTCTCCATGGGAGCGCGGGCGATGTCCTGTCTTTCGTCATAGGGAGCGCCGGCGGTGACATTCTTGTTCACGACCAGAGTCCAATTGCCGCGCGCGGGAAAAGGGTAGAGGGTGTAGGCGCCGATGGGAATCAAGGATGTGCCGAGCGTCAATTGCGCCTCGGTGAACAAGGTCATGGGGACGCCGCCAGGAGTGAAGGGTTTGCCATTCGAAATCTTTTCCTGCTTGGTGGGAATGGCGATGTAGCGCACGTAGACTTGGCGTCCGTCATCGAGATTGCAGGTGGTGGTAGATTGCGTGTTGGACTGTGCGGCGAGGCAAGGGGTCAGCAAAATCGATATGAATACAGCTCTCCAGGCGAGAGTGGCGGACATGGGTAGGGAAGCCTCCGCGGGAAAGTGTAGCGCCGGAGAGGCTTTTTGGGGAAGATTTTTAGCGTGGCGACCACGGATTTAGGGCAGAACAGTCTCGTTCGTGATGAGACTTCGGTGACGTATCCCGGGGGCGGGGCGGTTGCTACCGTTGCTTGCAGGTACCGGTGCGTAAAGGTGCCGAGCGAGGACGGGAGTCAATGGCGAACGCAAAACTTAGCATTCTTTATGGTGAAGGGGATGGGGAAGTCTTGGCCGCGCAGGCCGCCGCGATGGAAAAAGCGGGATACACCGTGCAACCTGCAGAGGGACGCAAGGCCGTGGACGAGGCTCTGAAGAAGTCGAAGTTTGACCTGGTGGTGCTGGGAGCGAGTTTGACCCGCAACGACCGTCATCACCTGCCGTACATGGCGAAGAAGGCGCAGGCGGAGATCAGCGTGCTGGTGCTACACGCCGATGGGACGCGGCATCCGTATGTGGACGCTTGCGTGGATACCGGGGCGAGCATCGAGAACGTGCTGAGCCGGATCGAGAGCATGAAGATTGCTGCTCCGGCGGCGAAGGCGGCGGGGGTAGGCAAGTAGTACCGAGTCGCGAGTACCGAGAGTGGGCGGCCTTTGGCCGCCCTTCTTTATTTGGCGGCTCGAATATAGGTGGTTACGAATCTGGATGGTTAAGAGGTGGGACGAGTTGCGTTATCTGCGGTGTTTTTGCCAGGGTGCGGATCGCTCATTTGCTTTGGAAGTGGAAAATCTGGATCGGCTCCCCTTTATCGTTAGGGGGGAATCTGAATGGTAATCGGTGGGAATTTCTGACCGGAATCTGCGGGTTTCGGGTGTAGCGGACGGAGCGACTGGTTTCGTGGTAGGAGTTAGCGGGCGTGTGCGCCCGCTCTACACTCTTTCTGCAATACAGAAACTCTAGGGGAGCGTTTTTGGGGTTGGCTTGCCGGCTGGCTTGTAGTCTTTGGGATAGACGACTAGGCAGCGGCGCATGCCTTCGCCTTCGCTCTCGGTGTGCAGGTCGGCTTCATCGCGCAGGGCTAGATGAACGATGCGGCGCTCGCGCGAGGACATGGGACTGAACTGATAAGGTGTGCCGGTCTTGCGAACTTTGTCGGCGGCGGCGGCGGCGGCGGTGCGCAATTCCTGGATGCGCAGCGAGCGGTGATTCTGGCAGTCAAAGCTGACCTTTTCATGTTCGCCAGAGACCAAGCGCAGCATTTCCAGGGCGAGCAGTTCGAGGGCGCGAAGGAGTTCTCCGCCGCGATCGAGCAGCAGAGCGGAGTCGGGGCCGGTGAAATCCACGAGGATATCGGGTTTTTCCCAGTCGCGATTGTCGGGCATGGGCGGGTCGACGACGATGCGGTATTTCAGGCGGAGTCCACCGTGAGTGACGACGGCCTGGAGGAATTCATTGATTTTGTTGGCGGCGGCGATTTTGTCCATAAGTCAGCTTTCAGCGATCGGCCCTCAGTTCGGGCCGGAAATTTGTTGATGCAGCCCAAACCCGTTAAGAGCGCGTAAGAACCGCGGGGTAAATTTTCTTTCGCCCCTTCGGGGCTGGCTCCTTTTAGCACTGGCTACCCACGGCTTGCGCCGTGGGCTGCATTCTTACGCCGCTTCGCGGCTAATGCTCTTCCACCTGAGCGGCCGCTTCTCGTGCGGCGCTAAAGCGCAGCTCTTCCGCCTCACGCGCTATTTATCTTTCTTGCGCTGGCGCTTGGCCATCATTTCGCGCATTTCCTGGCCCAGATGCGTCTTATTCATGACGGCCTGCTGGGCGATTCCAATCACGTTGACGACAGCGTAGTACAGGTTCAATCCGGCGGCGAGGCGGAAGAAGATGAAGCCCATCATCAGCGGCATCATCACGTTCATCATTTTTTGCTGAGAGGGATCCATGCCGGCTTGCGGCGTCATGCGCTGCGTGACCAGGCTGCTGATCACCATGAGAATCGGCAAAATGTAGATAGGATCGGCGGCGGACAGATCGTGGATCCAGAGCCAGTGCGCGTGGCGCAGATCGAGCGCGGTGCCGAGCATGCGATAGTACGCGAACAAGAACGGCATCTGGATCAGCATGGGCAGGCAGCCGCCGGCGGGATTGACGCCTTCTTTCTTATAGAGGGCGCTGATCTCCTCATTCATGGCGGCCTTGCGCGGATCGCGCAGGCTGTACTTCTTATATTTCTCTTGAATCGACTTGATCAGCGGGGCCACGCGCTGCATCTTCAGCATCGACTTCATCTGCGTGATGCGCAGCGGCAGCAGGGCGAGGCTGATGATCAGAGTCTGGACGACGATGGCCCATCCCCAGTTGGGAACGATGTAGCGAAAGGTCCACTTCAACCAGACGAATAGAGGCTTGGCGAGGATGCCCCACCAGCCGAAATCGACGAGTCCGTTGAGATCGCTGTCGGCACCGATAACCCCGGGGACGGGAACTTTCTGCAGGACTTCTAATTCCTTGGGACCGACGAAGGCGCGTTCCGAGGTGGGGCCGTGCAGGTTGCCAACGGCGGCGCCGAGCACGTCGACATTCGCTCTCTCGGCGTCCTTGCGGGAATCGCGCGCGATGGAGAGAGGATTGCGAAGCGTGACCATGGCGGTCGCGGCCGGATCATCAGGGATGAAGACGGCGGCGAAATACTGGTCAGTGGGGCCCGCCCAATGGAACGGGCCGGGCAGCGTGGCTCCGCCGCTGATCTTCTTAAAAGTCAGGCGCTCGATATTCTTATTGAACTGATAATCGATCCAACTGGTGGCGTAGAAGGCAGGAGTGGCTTGATCGCCGAAACCGGACGGCCACGCGGGGAGCGCGGGAACGTAACTGCCTTTCGAGGTGACGCTGGTTTCGATTTTGACGATGTAGGTATTGTCGAAGCTGAAGGTCTTGCGAACGGCGATGTCCCGATCGGCGTATTCGAAAGTGATCGTCGTGGGGGTGGAGTGCTGCCCTTGCTCGGAAACGACGTAAAGCGAGGAACTCAGCTTGTTGCGCAGGCCTTCATCGTACGTCCACAGCGAGAGCGGGTAACCGTAGAGCGCGGCTGCCGCGGGATTGACGAGATCGAGCGAGCCATTTTCGGTATCGTTGTCGAATTTTTTCAGGATCCAGGATTTGACCTGGGCCCCGCGGTTGGTGAAGGTTATGCGGTAGAGGTCGTTCTCGATCACCGTTTCGGCTTCGCCGGGAGCCTGTTTGGTGACCCCGGCGGGAACGGCGGGAGTGACCGGGGCGGTGGGTGCGGCGGGTGCGGGTTGGGCCGGCTCTGGCTGCGTGATTTTCTGCGGAGCGGCAGGAGTGGGCAGATATTTTTTGAGCAGCGGTTGAAACGCCAGCATGATGATGAACGTCACCAGAAAGATGAGCATCAAGCGGCGTTCGCTGCCGGGTTCGTGCTGAGGATTTTGATATTCGGCCAAAGTTTCAGTAATCCGTTCTAAATTTAGGGCTCAATTCGTGCTCTTCGCGATGACGCACCGGATCGTAACCGCCCTTTGCGAAAGGATGGCAGCGCAGGAGCCGGGCGACCGCCATCAGAGTTCCGCGCAGCGCACCGTAGCGCTCCACCGCTTCCATGGCGTATTCCGAACATGTCGGGACGTAACGGCATGCGGGTGGAAACATGGGCGAGATGGCGAACTTGTAGCCTCGCAGCAGGAGCAGCGTGGCGCGTTGGGCTAGATGGCGCATGGTTGAACCGGGTTGGCACCGTTCGGATCTGAAAAGCTCCGATCCGAAACCAGTGCCGTCCCTACGGGACTCTGTTTTTTATTCCGTTCCTACCCGCGGCTTACGCCCCGGGCTATCACATTCCGCCCCTGCGGGGCTGGATTGAGAACCTGCAAGCTTCTTCGCTCGACTACGACAGTTCGGCGGACTTCGTTTCTATGTCCCGCCCCTGCGGGGCCGCGGTTGAGCTGCTGCTAGCTTCTGTTCTACGACTACGAACGCGCGGCGCACTTCGTTCAGAATCGACTCAAAATCGGCGGTCAAGACAATCTTCTTGGGATTGATGACCACGTCGGCCGGTATTTCCGTTGCTGGCCGGGTGAGGCGAACGGCTTCGCGGAGACGGCGCTTCATGCGATTGCGCTCGACTGCGCCACCGAGAGCGCGACCAACGGTGAAGCCGACGCGAAGTCCCGCGGGGGGAGCCTGCTTTCCAGATAAGTCTTGCCGTTGCCAATAAAATACGGTCATGGATGACGAAAAGTGCCGGCGGCCCAGCTTGTAGACGCGTTCGAAATCGGCGTGGCGCAACAGGCGCACGCTGCGGGGAAATCGGGCGTTACCACGTTGTGGCTTGACACTTTGATTCGATGCTCCTTGATTCGATGCTCCGGGCACACTGGCAGTCACGGTGCCTCTAATATTCAGATCGCTGTTAGGAGTCGTGGAGACGCGGGCGAGGGCCACTTCGGCTGAGAGCAGATCCGCGCCACGCTCAATTTTATTCGCGGAAACCTGGTTTCACAGAGACCCGCTTGCGCCCCTTAGCGCGGCGGCGGGCGAGAACTTTCTGGCCGCCCTGGGTCTTCATGCGCGAGCGAAATCCGTGTTTCTTCGAACGCTTGCGCCGGTTCGGTTGGAACGTACGTTTAGGCATGAAAAGTTAGCTGCTCCTGATAGGATCGACGGTCTTAGGCAAACCAAAAGTATAAATCAGCGCGGGGGTTAGGGCCAAGCCCCTCATGGGCGCTAACTTAAGCCGTCGCAGATTCAGGCAGCACAAGCGGGTTTATCGGTATGAGTGTTGAGCCTTCTCTCCGTTTGGTTTCTTATCGACGATTCGATTTGACTCATTTGCGTGGATCCTGTGTGGCATCCACATACTCGGTCGAAGACGGACCGAAACCGGTAATCTGAACCACAACCGGTTCGTCACCGGTTTCTGCAAAATGATTCCGGGAGGGCGGTTCGGTGTAAAAACTGCCAGGAGGTAGGGCCTTCAGCTTGGCCTCATCAAAACTGTCGCCATACCCGATATGCCATGTGCCGGAGATCACGGTCGCAACCCTGTCATCGCGATGGGAGTGCGCAGCGATCTGTGTATGTGCCGGGACCCGAAGCATGATGGTATACACGCCCGCCTGGTCTGGATTGCCTTTCAGAACAACCGTCTGGATTCCGCCTACGCCTGAGCTTCCCGTCCCCGGATTCCCCACTTGCGGAAACTTGTAGTCCGCTGGAGTGAGGCGTTCCTCGTTCGAGTCGCCACTCGGACTGCCCGCACTATGCGCAGTCGCGGGGCCGTCAAGAAATTTACGAATCAAGGCCACCGTGTAGTCGGGCTTCTCTTCCATCAGCCAATGTCCCGAACCTGCGACTACCTCCTCCTGTACGTTGGTCGCTACATGACGCATGATCACAGCTTGCAGGGGACCGAAGGACTTCTCCCCACCAACTGCCATGACAGGCATTGTCAGCTTGGTTTGTTCGAAGATCTTATTATCCTTCGCATCCTTCGAGAACGCCGTGAACTGCGCGAACCCGGCCCGCATTCCACCAGGCTGCGCATAGGTAGCGGCGAAGAAATTCCTGGTAGCCTCGTCGGGCTTACCCGGGTCGCCGGTAAAGTCATTCCATATCCTGTCGAAGTAGATACGCTCGCGACCTGCCACCAGCCGTTCCGCATCCGGTCCGTGAAAGTTGAAGTGCCAGACTCCGGGATTTTGGAGAATCTCGCTCCACGGATCAATCCCAAGAATTGGCGCGTCCATAACGACCAGCCTCTCAACTTTGTCGGGGTAAATCGCGGCGTAAGCGTAAGCCACCATGTTGCCGATGTCGTGAGCAACAACAAACGTCTTGTCGAATCCCAACGAGGTTACGACGGCGCGCATATCTTTGGCCTGAGTCTTTTTGTCGTAGCCATCGGCAGGCTTGGAGGATCGTCCAATGCCGCGGAGATCCGGCACCACTACGGTGTGGTCCTTCATGAGATCTGCAGCCAGAGGAGCCCACGAATCGCTATTCTCCGCGTAGCCATGAATCAGGAGTACCACCGGCCCGCTTCCTCCCCAACGCACAAAAATGTCTGCCCCTGCCGGACTGTGGATCGTCTTTGCTTGAAAGGTGGACGGCAACGAAGGCTGAGCGTGGGTTGAAACCGCTCCCACAGCGCAAAACACTAATGCAAGAAAACATCGAGTCATGGATATCTCCGCATTCGGCGACCATCGGTTTTCATAGGGTGAACGAATGGAACTCCGGGTGATGTCACGGATTGTAGACCACTATCCTGTTGTGACGAGAAGTATCGACCCAGACCGATCAGTATAGGAGGGCGCTCATTTTGCTCGCGGGGCGGAGCCTTTGACTCCATTCAGGGCAGGCTGCGTCCGCCTCTACATTGATTCGAAGCCTGTACACGATTGCCAAAGCAAGCTTAAAATGGCGCTGGATTCGCGCGAGTTTTTTCCTTTGACGCAGCCAAAATCTCAGTCCGGCGAGCCGGCGGGAGCAGTACCCTCCGAAGGGTCCGGTACGATGGGAATCCGCGGGGCTGATCCCAAGCCGTGTGCGTCGTCCTCCGAAGTGCCTCCTGTCGAGCGGGACCGCGAAATCAATGAAGAACTGCGGCGCCTGAATCGCGCGCTGCGAGCGCTGAGTGCGTGCAACCAGGCGCTGGCGCAGGCGGGCAGCGAGCAGGAGTTGTTGGACCAGATCTGCGACATCATTGTGCGCCTGGGCGCATACCGGTTTGCCTGGATCGGCTATGCGGAATCGGATGAGGCGAAGCAGGTGCGGCCGATGGCGCACGCCGGGTATGAAGAGGGATATCTCGATCAAGTGCAAGTGAAGTGGTCGGAAACGCCGATGGGATACGGGCCGGTGGGCACCGCGGTTCGGGAGAACCACATCTGCGCGGTAATGGATACAGAGCGCGATCCTTCGTTCGAACCGTGGCGGGAGGCGGCGCTAAAGCGCGGATACGCGGCGGTGATTGGATTGCCGCTGCGGATTGCGGGGCAGGCTTTCGGCGTGCTGGCAATTTATTCGGACCAGGCCGGATCGTTTGACGGCTCCGAGGTCGAGTTGCTGACCGAGATGTCGAACAATCTGGCATTCGGAATCACCGCGATCCGGTCGCAGGAGGAAGGCAGGCGGGCGACGGCGGCGCTGCGTGAAGCGGAAGAGAAGTACCGGCAACTAGTGGAGCAGGTTCCGGCGATCTCGTATGTGGCGGAGGCGGGAGCGCAAGGCCGTTTCCTGTACGTCAGCCCGCAGGTGGCCAAGATTCTGGGCTATCGCCCGGAGGATTGTTTGTCGGACCCGGGTTTCTGGTGGAACCACTTGAACCCGGAAGACCATAGGATCGCGATGCTGGAAGACACGTGGGCAGAAGGGCGTCCTTTCCAGGTGGAGTATCGGATGATTCGGCAGGATGGGCGCGAGGTATGGCTGCGCGACGACGCGGCGATTGTGGTGGATCCGCAAACCGGGAAGCGGCTCACCCGGGGGTTGCTGATCGACATCACGGAGCGGAAGCGCGCCGACGAAGCGTTGCGGCGCAGCGAAGAGAATTACCGCATGTTCGTGGCGCAAAGCTCGGAAGGAATATTCCGGCAGGACCTGGATGCGCCATTGTCCATCGACCTTCCGGAAGAGCAGTTGATTCACGGAATCATTCACGGGTCGTACATGGCGGAGTGCAATGACGCGATGGCCCGGATGTACGGCCTGAACTCGCGGCAGGACTTGCTGGGCAAGCGGCTGACCGAGCTGCTGCTGGCCGACGATCCGCACAACATCGAGCTAACCCGGGAATATATTCGCAACGGATTCCGCGTGACCGAGCGCGAGTCGCATGAGGCGGACGTACACGGGAACATGAAGGTGTTCGTCAACAACATGTTCGGGATCGTGGAGAACGGGAAACTGCTGCGCACGTGGGGAATCCAGCGGGATACGACGGAGCGGCGGAAATCGGACGCGGCGCGCCGGAAGGCGGAGGAAGCGCGGCGGGAGAGCGAGGAACGGTATCGCGTATTCGTGGCGCAAAGTACCGAAGGAATCTTTCGAATGGAGTACGATCCGCCGGTTCCATGCGACTTGCCAATCGTGGAACAGCTCAAGTGGGGGCTGGAACACGGATACATGGCCGAGTGCAACGACGCGATGGCGAAGATGTACGGCCGGTCGTCGGCAGCGGAATTGACGGGAAAGCGGCTGACGGAGTTTCTGGTGCTCCAGGATCCGGTGACGCTGGAGTTTATGGAGAATTTCGTGCGCTCAGGCTACCGGATCACGGATCAGGAATCGCGGGAGATCGATGCGCAGGGGCAACGAAGAATATTCCGCAACACGATGATGGGGATCG
The DNA here is from genome assembly GCA_963719865.1 of uncultured Acidobacteriota bacterium. GTDB lineage: Bacteria > Acidobacteriota > Terriglobia > Terriglobales > Acidobacteriaceae > Sulfotelmatobacter. The sequence goes on from CAVRDS010000076.1 coordinate 115,782, forward strand.
TAGTCGACGGACACTGGGTGCGGAGCTGGGGCATTACGCGGGATGTCACGGAGCGGATGCAACTGGAAGAGCAACTCAGGAACGCGCAGCAGATGGAGGCGGTGGGACGGCTGGCGGGAGGCGTGGCCCACGACTTCAACAATATTCTGAGCATCATCATGGGACACGGCGAGCTGCTGCTGCGGACGGGCGAGGTGGATGAGCGGGTGCGGAACGGGCTGGAGCAGATCCGGCGGGCGGCCGAGAGAGCGGCGTCGCTGACGCAGCAACTGCTAGCCTTCGGCCGGAAGCAGGTGCTGCAGCCGCGCACGCTGGACCTGAACGAATCGGTCGCCGACATCCAAAAAATGCTGGCGCGGGTGATCGGCGAAGACATCGAGCTGGTGGCGAGTCTGCATCCGTCGCTGCTGCCGGTGAAGGCCGATCCGGGGCAGATCGAACAGGTGCTGATGAATCTTGCGATCAATGCGCGCGATGCCATGCCGCAAGGCGGGCGGCTCACCATGGAAACGTCGAACATGGAACTCACGGCGGAGCAGGCCCGCGATCGCGATCTGGCAGCAGGAAGTTATGTGATGCTGAAGGTCACGGACACCGGGCATGGAATGGACGCGGCGACGCTGGCACACATTTTTGAGCCATTTTTCACGACCAAGCCCCGGGGAAAAGGGACAGGCCTGGGGCTGGCCACGGTGTACGGCATTCTGAAACAGAGTGGCGGAAGCATCCAGGTGGAAAGCGAAGCGAACCGGGGCACCGAGTTCCGCATTTATTTGCCCGCAGCCGCCGCCGGTGCGGTGCACAAACAGCGGCCACGCTCGCTCGATAAGGATGTGGCTGGAGGTACGGAGACAATTCTGATCGCAGAAGACGAGCCGGATCTGCGCGAGCTGGCCCGTATCTTTCTGGAAGATTATGGGTACAAGGTGCTGGAAGCAGCGAGCGCCGATCAAGCGATCAAGACAGCCGAGATGCTAGCCGAGCCGATTCATCTTCTACTCACCGACGTCATCATGCCGGGGATGAGCGGGCGACAGCTGGCGGAACGCATTTTGAGCAAGCGGCCGCAGACCCGAATCATGTATATGACGGGCTACACCGATGACATGGTGGTGCAGCATAAAGTTCTCGAGCCCGGCGTGCAATTGCTGCAGAAGCCGTTCACCCGGGCGGATCTGGCGTTGAAAGTACGGGCGACGCTGGATGCGCGGTAAGGTTGGCCGGTCGATACCGGATCGCCTTCGGTAAAATTGATTCATCGCTAGCAGTTCACAATCGTTTTCCATACGAAAAGGGATACATGTCAATGACGCAGATGCCGGAGGGCGGCGGGATCGTGGATGAAACGCGAGCAGCAAAGAAGATCTGGGTGACGCTGACCGGCTTGCCGCTGACCGTGAAACTGGATTGGCCATTTCATCAATCGACTTCGGGTGCGGATTTCTGGGTGCTGCATGGGGACATCCGGCTGGAGGGTTCCGAAGGGCTGCATGCGCCGGTGGCCGTGAACCTGTCGCAGACGGTGCGCGAAGTGATGCCGTCGCTCGAACCGAAGGATGCTGAGGCTCCGGTGATCAACGCGCTGCGCAAGGAAGTGGACCGGCGGCAGATTGAATTTTTGAAATCGGGGAAGCTGCTGCCGGTGCCGTTCTCCAGCCGTCATTATGATTTCAAGCGCCAGCAGTGGGTGTTTGGCAAAGCGAGCGATGAAGCGATGGCGGAGTTTATCGAGAGGAAAGTCTACTGGCTGACGGCGCTGGGTTCGGCAGAGCCGGGGAAGTCACCAGCGAGAATTTGGATCGCGGATCCGGCGGAGGCGCAGTATTTGCAGACGACTCCGGCGCATCTGCTGGAAGTGGCGGCGCGGCTGGTGGCGGCACAGGGATTGTTGCGGATCGAAGGCGAGTTTGCCGAGGCTACGCAGGGCCTGATGAATCAGGCGGAGCGGTTCGAAACTGTGCGGCGCGCGGCGATGGAGGAGTTGGAGAAGAAGCACGCCTTCGAGAGGGGATAGGGGTGCGTGGGGTAGGGATCCTTCGACTGCGGAACTGGACGGCTTCGCCGGCCAGTTCCTTCGCTCAGGATGACAATCTATTGCGGACATCGCCTTGCTGACCGCGTGGGTCGTCGACGGCGTCGCATCTGCAATTTTCACGATGATTTTCGCGAGAATAATCCCCAGCAGAATCTTGGAGCGATGGCGTAGTTCACCTGCACCAGAACAATCGCGGCGATGCTGTAGTACGTATTCAAGAAACACAATGCGGCGCCGGCCGCGTAGAGCGTTTGCGCGATGACGATGCGGCGAACGATCGCGGCGTGGATCTCCGCGGGCGTGTCTTCGGCTAAAAGGTCGGCCCGCCTGGCATAGCTCCAGCTCCAAAATAGTGTGACTCCCAACAACAAAATGTTGAACCAGTAGACCAGCAGCGCTATCTCATAGTGGATGAACTGGGCGAGCAGCGACGTCGAGAATGGGGTCAGCGAGACGCAGCAGAGAAAGGCAATGTGAATCCAGGCGAGATTGCGGTCGGCGCGGGCGAACTGGTTGAGCTGGGTCTGCTGGCCGACCCAGAAGATGCCCAGCGTCATCACGCTCATCAGGAAGATCAGCAGGCGGGGCGAGAGGACGACCAGCGCATGCCACAGATCGCGCTCGGAGTGGACGGCCTCGGCGGCGGGTACGCGCAGGTCGAGGACGAGCAGGGTCATGGCCACAGCAAAGATGCCGTCGCTGAGGGCGGCGAGGCGCTCCACGCTCTGTCCGGCAACGCGGTTGTAGAGGGATGGCATCGAAGAGAGTCTAGCCGGTTGTGGGGACGCGGGCAAAGCATGGGTTCAAAGGCCGCGCTTCGCGCGGAAGGGTGGAGAAGCTTGGGGACAGCTCGCCGGGGTTGGCTGGTCGCATGGGCAGTTTTGCTGCTATGGACGACGACCACCGCATGGGCGCAGAGCCAGGGTACTCCCGAATTGCCGCCGGCTCCGGAGCCACAGGACCAAACCAACCCACCGCAGAACTCACAAACAAGCCCGCCACCTGCGCCAGAGAAAAAGCAGGAAGAAGAGAATCGCGCGCAGGCGGCAGCAGAACAAGCGAGAAAGATGACAGTGGAAGCCGCCCAAGCCACGATGCGTGTGGGCGAAGAGGCGATGGTGCATGCGCGCGACTGGGAAGCCAGCTGGCTGACGGGTGTCTTCGTGCCTAAAGGGGGCGCCATCACGCCGCTCACGCTGGAACAGCGCCGCGAACTCTATCTGCAGCAGACGCTGACGACGCCGGGCGCCTATCTGAAGCGCCTGTTTGCGGCCGGGATCGACCAGGGACGCGGCGTGCCTTCTCAGTGGGATGACGGATGGAGCGGATTCAGCGAGCGGTTCGCCTCGCGCGAAGGACAATTCATCACTGCCAACAGCGTGGCCGCAGTGGGAAACGCCGTGCTGCAATACGAGCCGCGCTACGATCAATGCCAATGTTCAGGATTCTGGCCGCGGACGCGCCATGCGATCGTGCGGAATTTCGTCACCTATAACCATAGCGAAGGGGAACTGCGTCCGCAGTGGGCGCTCTACACCGGCGCCTTTGTGGGAGGCGTGATTGCGACGGCCTGGAAGCCGCCTCCGCGCAATGCCTTTGCCCAGGGCGGCTACGCCATGTTGGGGCAGGCCGGATACGGGGCGCTGCTCAACTTCTTTATCGAGTTTGCCGGGGACATCAACCACAAAATCGGCGCGAAGAGGCGGGACGGCCAGAGGTACTAATCTGTGGACTGTGGCTAGGCGGCGGGTTTCCGGACGGACTGAGCGACTACGGCGCCAATATTGAAGAGACACATCAGCGAAATAATCCCCAGCGAAATCACACAGTAGATACACCACACGCCCAGAATGTCCCTCTCGATATGGGCGAGATACAGCGAGAACGCGAGGCCTGCGAGCGTGGGAACGAGCAGCAGCCGGTAGGATCGCAGGAAAGACAGAATCGCCATGAGCAGGTAGCCCAGAATGCCGGCAACAGCCACGGGAATCGGGCCCAGCATGGCATAGTGGCTGTGATTGACCACGCCGCAATCCCAATGCTCGTTGATGCTGCAGGGAGAGTCACCGTACTCGCGGTAATGCTCGCGCAAGGCGAGAGAAGAAACGATGATGCCGAAGATGGCCAGGATGAGCAGGAGATATTTCATGAAGATTCCTCGATGATGCGGGCAGGGATCGCGAATTATGCCTTCGGAGTGCGAGCGTCCGCCGCGTCCTTTATTAGATCAGAAACCTGCCAGTCGTTGCCGTGATACCACTTCACGATTTTGCCGTCGGGGCCGATCACGGCGGTGCTGAGATTGTGCGTGATCAGGCCGTTCTCGGGAGTAACGGTGAGAGCGAAGAATTCGGCGATCTTCGGCAGATCAACTGGACGGGGAGCGGCGAACTCCCAGCTGCGGAACAGAGCCGCGTCATGGGTGTGGGCGACAGAGAATGCGTAATCGCGCAGAACCTTGGGTGTATCGTGCTCCGGGTCGAAAGTGATGCTCAACAGGTGCGTGCCAGCGAGCGCCGAATTGGCGCCGACTTGTTTGTCGATTTCCGCGAAGTTGCCGCTCGCGCGCGGGCAGAAGTCGGGAAACGGACAACGCGTGTAAATGAAAGTCACGAGCAGAACTTTGCCGCGGTATTGGTGGAGCGAAATACGTTTGCCGTCCTGATTGGTGAAGGCGAAGTCGGGCACGTCTTCGCCGGGTGCGGGCATATGGAAGGAAGTCGCGCCGTTGGCCGGGGGCTGCTTGGCGTGCGCGGTGACTTTCACGTTCTCGAGCCAGTAATCGGGAGCGGCATCTTCGTTCTTCGAGGCGGGCTCGATGATTACGACCTCGGCGGAGATGGAATCGCCGGGAGAGAGCTGGCGGAGCATCGACGCCGGCTTGATCTTGTACGACATGGCCATCGCGTCCATGAAGCCGGGAATGTTGTCGCCGTCGATGAGCGCGGACTCGGCCTGGGAATCGATCGAAACGATGCGGCCGGTAAAGGGATAGCGCTTGGCCGAGGGTTTCGAGTGGTGGCAGGCAGGGAGGAAAAGAACGGATACGAGAATGGCGGCGAAAACAATGCGAGTGTTCGATTGATGGTTCACGTTACTAACTTTAACTCTTCGTGGGACCGGCGTGCCACGGGGAGGAGTTTGGCGCGAGGGTGCGGTAGCTATTCTGTCGCCCCTACGGGGCTTGCTCTTTTTCCGCTTTTCCACCCACGGCTTGCGCCGGGGGCTGCATTCTTACGCCGCTTCGCGGCTGCTGTTGGACGGGGCTTACTCCATCTTCGCCACGGGTAGGCGAGCCCGTCATGAGTCCTTTCGCTTCGTGTTGAGCGTGTGGATGGCGATTGTTTGCCTGCATACTTTGTGACATTCTACGCGGTCTGGATTTCACAGGGAGAGGCGCACGATGTCATGCAATCCTGAAGTGCTGAAACATGTTCCGCTGTTTGCGTCGCTGGATGAGGAAGAAACGGCAGTGCTGGCCGGGCAGGTGCGGCTGAAAACTTTTTTGCCGCGGCAGCGCATTTATAAAATCGGCGATGCGGGCGGGCAGGCTTACGTGGTGGTCTCGGGACGGGTGCGGGTGGCGACGGTCGACCAAGATCAGCAGGAGGTCGTGGTCGACGAGCCTTCGCACGGTGAGTTCTTCGGATTCGCTTCCATGCTGGAGCAGACTCCGCACCAGACCGAGGCGTCGGCGATCGACGAGGCAGTTTGCCTGGAAGTGACGCGCAACGATATTGCGGTGCTGCTCGAGCGCAAGCCGCTCGCCGCGATGGATATGCTGCGCGTGCTGGGCCGGCAGTTTCACGCTTCGCAACAACTGGTGCGGCTGCGGGCCAACCGGCATCCGAATGAAGTCATTGAGAAGGACGCCACATTCGGCGAGCGAATCGCGGATGTCGTTGCTGGATTCGGCGGATCGTGGACGTTCATCATCGCGTTCGGTGTCGCGCTCGCAGTGTATATGACGATTGACGCCATGTTGGGCAAAAAGGCATGGGATCCTTATCCGTATATTCTGCTGAACCTGTTTCTGTCGATGCTGGCGGCGGTGCAGGCGCCCATCATCATGATGAGCCAGAACCGGCAGGACACCAAAGACCGCCTGCGCGGCGAATTGGATTTTGACGTGAACCGTCGGGCGGAAGTGGAAATTCAGGGGCTGGCGCGGAAACTGAATGTGCTGGGAGAAAAGATGGGAGATGTGGAGGAGCTGCTGAGAGATCGATTGGCGCGGGGATAAAGCATTCACCACAGGGGGCACGGAGGTTCACGGGGGAAACCTCAATGCCACTCTAGTAATGGAAGCGATAGCGGAACTCGACGTAGATTTCGCGGGGATTATCCCAGTGGAATCCGCCGAAGGTTAGGCTGTTGTCATACTCGACGCGGCGATTGGCAACGTTGAGCGCCGTTAGAGAAGCCGTAAAACGTTCTCCGAAATCTTTCCCAAAAGAGAGATCGAACGTAGTGTGCTGGGGCAAATAATCGCCGGGATAAGGCTGGCCGGGGAAAGCGTTGGTAAATCCCGAGCCGTAGTAGACGTTGGCAGAGGTGTAGGCGCGCCTGGGAAGGGAGACATCGCCGCCGAGGTTGAGCGTGTTGCGCTGGTCGTGGTCGAGCGGGCTGAGTCCCGGAGAGAAAGAAAAATCGGTGAGGCCGCCGGTGACGGTGCCGCTGCCTTCGGCAATCTGGTTGGAGTAGGCGAGGTGCAACTGGCCGCGGTGGGCAAATCGCGGAGAACGGAGCGTCAGTTCCCAGCCGCGAATCACAGCTTGCGAAACGGTGATCGGGAAGAAAATGCTGGAAGCGCCGATGTTGTTGTGATCGAGAAAGTTGCTGGCGTTGGTCTTGAAGGTATCGGCGTCAAGAACCCATCCCCGGAAAGGGATGGCAACTCCGAATTGATGTTCTTCGTCGCGCTCGCCGTGGAGCGTGGCAAATCCCAGGCCTTGCTGTCCGGTGTAATTGATCAGCGCCGGGCCGGAAACGGTCTCGATCGGCGGAGCTTGATAATAGTGCCCATAGAAAGCACGGAAGGTCCAACGCAGGTTGGGGACGGTCACGGTGGCGCCGAAGCGCGGCTGGATGGCTGACTCCTCTAGCGGTGGTGCGGCTGCAGTCACGGCAAAATTCCCTTCGGCGAAGCGGGTGGGACGCATGCCCGCGGAAAGAGTGATCCAGGAAAAGGGAGTGAACTTGTCGTCGATGTAGAACGTTTCGAGATTGGCGGTGGGATGTTCGGAGTCGGCGACTGGCAAAGGCACGGGACTGTAACTGAGCGGGTTGAAGACGGCTCCGAAGAACTGATTATCGCTCTGGTAGAAGCTGAGAAAGCCAGCCTGCAGGTTGTTCTTGTTGTAATTGGCGGCGAAGCTGGCCTGGGCTCCAGCGTAGGCCGAGCTGCGGTTCTCCGTGCTGGCAAGGGGATTGTCTGTGACCAGGCTGCCGTAGTCGCCGCTGTTGTAATGGTAGAAGGGCGAAACCGTGGTCAGGAGGTGCGAATTGAAGGTGTGGACCCAGGTGAACAGGGCTCCGGCGTCGACCTCACGCTCGCTGTCGCGCAGGCCGATGCTGGGATATTGCGGGCTGAAACCGTTCGCCGGGATCGATCCGTTCTCGATGTCATTGGGATTGGGATCATAGGGCACCTGAAAATAGTCGCGGCGCGCTGAGGTCATAAGGCGAAGCTGGTCGGACGAGGTGGCGTTGAAGATGAACGAGCCGAAGCCGCCGCCGCCATTGACCGCATCGTGCACGACCTGCGGAACCGGGGTTTGCAAGCCGAGATTGCTCCGATTCGCGTTGACGCTGGCGTAGTAGGCGAAGCGTTCGGTATGGCTGCCAAAGCTGAGTGCGTCATTCGTTTGGTAGAAATTGCCGGCGCTGAGGACAAGTTCAGCCTCTTTATTGCGCTCAAACCCGGTGCGGGGAACGACGTTGAAGACTCCGTAAGTTCTGTCGCCGAACTCCGCGCCATAGCTGCCGCGATTCACTTCGACGTATTCCAGATCCTTGGGATCAAACTGGGGCGCGACGTTTTGCGCGATGGCGGTATTGATGATGGGAACGCCGTCGAGCAGCCACTGGGTTTGGTGTCCGCCGCGGATGTGCAGCATGTCGTGCGTGACATAGGAACCCGGCACGTAATCGGTAATCATGGCAAGACTGTTCGAGCGATCGGCGCCGGGAGTGCGCTTAATGTCGAGCTGGTTGACCATGGTGACTGGCGTGGCTGAGTCTGTGGGCACGACGTCGGATGCGGCAGAGACGGTGACATTCGCCTTTTCCGCGGCGATTCGTAACTGGAAGTGGACGACAGGCACCGTGCCCGAGATGACGGTGACATCCTGCGCAGTCTGCGCGAAGCCGGGGCTGGCCACGCTCACCGTGTAGTCCCCTAGAGCAACGCCGTTGAACTGAAATTCACCATTGGCGTCGGTGTTGACGGATTTTCCCAGGTCCGACGCCTTAGCCTTGAGCATTACCATGGCTCCCTGCACGGGGCGATGCTGCGGGTCGTGCACGACGCCCCGAATGGCGCCATAGATATTTGCGAAGGCAGCCAGAGGCGAGATCGAAAAGAATGCCAAGCACAGCGAAATGCGAATGAAGCGCATGAAATCTCCGATGCCCGGGTGAAGGCCGTGGTCCCTATGAATCGCGTGGGACAGCCGCTCGCTCGACACGCTCAGGGCAAGTCCGGGAGTGTCCGGTCGAGCGAAAGCTCAACGGGCAGGGGGCGATGGCGGCCACGCCGGGCTTGGTACGAAGCGAGTCGGGAAACCGTTCAGGCGATGGAGATGCGCGGGGGAGCGCGAGGGGATGCGAAGCAGAAGCGGTCGGCGCGCGGAGTGGCGGGAGTCGATTCGGCGGCGCGAGTCGCCGCAAACTCGTGGGCGACCATCGCAATGGGCGGCTTGGGATGAGCCGTCTGGGATGTGGTCACGCCGCGGCAGCAATCGTGGCTGCAGGTACTGATACCGCTGATGGTCCGCTGTTTCGATTCAGAAGTGCTGTGACAGTGATGGGCAGCGCGAAGGCAGCAGGCGTGCGCGGGCGGAGTCATGGCTGAGAGCGCGAGCGGAAGGAATGTTCCGACAAGCGCTAGCCACAACAGAAATCGTGCGGTGCAACGCTGCATTCTGTTCTTTGAGTCAGAACCCCAGTGGTGAGGTCAGCATAGAACAGGGTGTTGCATAGACGCAAGGACGGCCGGGAGGATTCGCAGGCGTCGGACGGAAGTCAAATTCCCCACCCTCTCGACTTCGCTCAGGGCAGGCTCTCTCGCGCACAAACCGCGCGAGAAGGGTGGGGCATCCGGGATTGAGTTTAGGCGCGGCCTTTGATTTTGGCCCACCACCAGCGGACGCCCACGAACAGGAATCGCCAGTCGCTGAAGAATTCGGGGGGCTTGCCTTCAAAGGCGTGGCCGACGAATTGAAGAACCCATCCAAGGAAGAAAAGCGCCAGGGCAACGAGCCATAAGCGATGGTAGAAAAATCCGGCCACGAAAACGGCGATGGAAATCAGGATGGTGGGGATTCCGAAGGTGTGGCAGAGTCGGTTCACCGGATGCTGATGACTGCTGGAGTATTGCGCGATCCATTGTTCGCCGGTGCGGTTGCCTAACATGCGAGGGATGATACTCCTATCGCGAAAATTCCCGCTCGGTCGACGTCTTTCAAGAGATTCATTATGCGCCTTGCCGCTCGGCGGTTGGATCTGCCCAACGGTCCTGGGCGCGGTTGACGATGTAGGCGATCTCTTCTGGATGCAGGCGCAAGTTCAACGTGTGCACGACCGCTCCCACGGAAGGAACCCCGAAATAGGCCTCCAGGTGCTCCTGCTGATTCCACATCAAAGTGGCGACGCGATCGCCGTTGCGAATCCCGGCCTGAAGCAAGGCCGCCGACAAGCGCTGCGCGCGTTGGCGCACGTTGCGGTAATTCGAGCGATGGCGCGAGCCGTCGGGACGGACGGAGACGATCTCAACATTGGGGAACAGCTTCGCGGCGCGGTCGAGGATTCCCGTCAGCAGCAGCGGTGACGACATCATGGTCGACTTCACGCGGGACCTCCGTGGAACAGTTCGGGTGAGTTGAATATTGCCGGCAGCCGTGGCGACGGTGGCGCGGGCCTTCCGGTTGGCGCGGAATTATAGCTTGGAATGAATCTTGGGAGGCGGGAATGTTTGGGGGGGATGTGGTTAACTTTGAATTTTGGATATCGCTTATCGAGGGGTCGTCCCGAAAGCCGGCGTCTTTCAGCCGGCTGAAGGATCTCATATTCCGTGACTTCGTGGGTGGGAGATCCCTCCCTCCGCCTGAAAAACGGCTCCGGTCGGGATGACGCCAACTCTGACCGGTTCTGGAGTTCAGACTGAGCCATCACCCTTTGGCTGGGCGTGTTGTTGCGGTTGCGGCCCGCGTGGTAGCATCCTAGGTTTTGGCGGCTGGGTTGGACGGAGCACGCCGAGTTGGCCCCGTTACTGTCCTCATCGTCTTCATGGGCCGTTCCTTCCCACGCCTGCCTGAAGGAGCCCAACTTGAAAGTCTATTCCGGAGAAAACATAAGGAATGTCGCGTTGGTCGGTCACGGCCACGCGGGCAAGACGACGCTGGTATCGGCCATGCTGTACACCGCGGGGGCGACCCAGCGCCTGGGACGCGTGGATGACGGCTCGTCGACTACCGATTACGACGAGGAAGAAATTGCCCGCAAGATGTCGATTACGACCGGCCTGGCAGTGGTGGAGTGGGGCAAGTCGAAGATCAATGTGCTGGACACGCCGGGGTTCAGCATGTTCGTGCATGAGGCCAAGATGGTGCTGCCGGTGGTGGATGCGGCGATCGTGGTGGTCGATGGCGTGGCCGGCGTGGAAGTAGTGACGCAGCGCGTGTGGAATTACTGCGAAGAATATAAGACGCCGCGGCTGATCGTGGTGAATCGTATGGACCGCGACCGGGCGAATGCGGAGCGCGTACTGGATTCGCTGACGACCGCGTTCGGGCGGGATGTGATCCCGATTGAGTTGCCGATTGGAGCGGAGAAAAATTTATCGGGCGTGATCGATCTGGTGCGCATGAAGGCCTACACCTACGAAATGGGAGGGAACGGCAAGGGGAATGAGACGGAGATTCCCGCCAACTTAAAAGATCAGGCGATGGCGGCGCACGAACGGCTGGTGGAACTGGTGGCGGAGGGTGATGACAAGCTGATGGAGAAATTCTTCGAGGCAGGAACGCTGGGAGAAGAAGACCTGATACCGGCGCTGCACAATGCCATCCGCGAGGACAAGATTTTCCCGGTCATCTTTAGCTCGGGCCTGGGAAACATCGGCGCCGACCGCGTGATGGATTTCATCATCGACTACACTCCGGCGCCCTCCGAGCACGAGTGGGTGCAAGGCGATTCCGGCGGGAATGGAGATGGCCCGAAGCGTCACGAAACCGATGCGGAGCCCGCTTCTTTGTATGTGTTCAAGACGGTTTCCGACGCGTTCGCCGGGCGCATTAGTTATTTCAAAGTGTTCTCGGGCGTGCTGAAGAATGAGGCGACGCTGCAGAATTTCAGCCGCAATGTGCCGGAGAAATTTGCGCACATCTCGACGATGCAGGGCAAGACGGCGATTCCGATTAATGAACTGCACGCGGGTGACATTGGGGCAGTGGCGAAACTGAAAGATACTTTGACAGGCGACACGCTGGGCGACAAGGCGGCGCCGATTCAGTATCCGCGGGTCAAGCTGCCCGAGCCGGCGATCACGTTTGCCATTGAGCCCAAGACCCGCGCCGACGAAGACAAGCTGGGGCCCGGCTTGCACAAGCTCATGGAAGAGGACGCGATGCTGCGCTTCTTCCGCGATCCGCAGACCAAGGAATTTCTGATCGCGGGAACCGGGCAGCAGCACATTGAGGTCACGGTCTCGAAGCTGAAGAAGCGCTACAACACGCAGGTGAATTTGAAGGCGCCGAAAGTGCCGTACCGCGAAACCATTCGCGGCAAGGCCGACGTGCAGGGGCGGCACAAGAAGCAAACCGGCGGACATGGGCAGTACGGCGACTGCAAGATCAAGATGGAGCCTCTGCCGCGAGGCGGAGAATTCGAATTCGTGAACGACATTTTCGGCGGCGCGATTCCGAAGAATTACATTCCGGCGGTGGAAAAGGGAATCAGAGATGCCGCGTCCCGCGGGTATCTGGCGGGATTTCCGGTCGTCGATTTCAGAGTCTCGCTCTACGACGGTTCGTATCATGACGTGGATTCGAACGATCTGTCATTCCAGATGGCCGGCCGCATCGCCTTCAAGAAGGCCATGGAGACCGCCAAGCCGACGATCCTTGAACCCATCATGGCGGTTGAGATCACCGTGCCGGACGACTTCGCGGGATCGATCATGGGAGATCTGAACAGCCGTCGCGGCCGCATTCAAGGTATGGACAACAAGGGCGGCAATACGGTGGTGAAGGCCGAAGTGCCGATGGCCGAAATGCTGACGTACGGCGTGGAGTTGACCTCGATGACCCAGGGCCGCGGCTCGTTCAACATGGAAATGCATCATTATGACGTAGTGCCAGGGCAATTGCAGGAGAAGATCATCGAGAAGGCGAAGGCGGAGCGGGGGGAAGTGAAGGAAGAGGAAGAGTAGGTAAGTCGACAGCGCCTTCAGCGACCGAATGCGTTGCAGGGATCCTTCGACTTCGCATGACTGTCCCATCGGACGATCATGCTTCGCTCAGGATGACAAACTTGATATTGACGAGGTTCGTGATGAAAGTAGTGGTGACTATTGCTTGCGCGGTATTCGCTCTTGTCCCGTTCGGGATCGCGGCCGATCAGACGCAAACTTTTCCAACTTCGGCCGGGTCGGTCAAAATTACTCCGCTGTACCACGCGAGCACGCTGATCGAGGCCGGTGGGAAGACGATCTATCTCGATCCGGCCAAGCCCGCGAAACTTACGGGACTGCCCAAGGCCGATCTTATTTTGATCACCCACATTCACGGTGATCACATGGACCCGGCCTCGATTCAGGAAATCAGCAAGGGCGACACCGAAATTTTGGCGGCGCCGGCGGTCGTGCAGACCGTCACGAGCGCCAAGCCGATCGCCAACGGAGAAACGAAGACATGGCAAGCCTGGACCATTGAGGCGATTCCCGCTTACAACCTGAAGCGCGGTCCGGCGCCGGGAAAACTCTTTCACGACAAGGGGCGCGGCAACGGGTACGTGCTCACCTACGGCGGTAAGCGATTTTATTTCTCAGGCGATACGGAGAACATTCCGGAGATGCGCGCGCTCAAGAATATTGACGTCGCATTCGTATGCATGAATCTGCCATACACCATGCCGCCGGAAGAGGCTGCCCAGGCGGTGAAAGCCTTCCACCCGAAAATTGTGATTCCCTATCACTACCGTGGATCTGATCTTACGGTCTTTGAAAAAGCACTGGCAGGGACTGGGATCGAGGTGCGTTTGCTGGATTGGTATCCGAAGTGATGAGAGCGCGGGCTTCTATATTTGAACTTCAATGTCCGTGAGTTTGAAATCCGCTCCCTTGGCGAGCAATGGTTCACCAGTCGATTTCGCCAGCGCGTAAGAGAAACAGTCGCCAAAATTAAGTCCTGCAGCGTGACGGCCTTTTCCGTATTTGCGCCACGCGGAGCGGGCGAGGTCAGCCTGTTCTGCGTCTACGGGTACGATCTGCAGATTGGCGCGGACGACGAAGAGGTCGAACTCGCGACCGGCTGCTTCTCCCTGCCGCGCTTCGAGGACGATTCCTGTTTCAAGCGCGGTGGCGGCAGAGACCAACCGGCTTCCTGCGGCGGTAATGGCAATGAGGAATTGCTGACGCTCCGGTTCGGCGAAAAAGATAGATACGAGCGCGGAAGTATCAATCACCATAAGCTTGGCCGGTGTCAGCGGGGAAGTCCGTGTTCGTCGTAGCCGAGGATCTCGTCGGCGCTGCGAGAATCCAGAATGGGTAGCCGGTCGACGCGGTTCAGGATCTCCTCTAGTTGGCTCGCAAGGATCTGACTCCGACGCTGTTGGCGCAGTCGATCCAGCCGCTCTTCCAAGGCCTTTTGTATGGCACCTGTCAGAGACTCCCCGGTCTTTGCAGCTATCTCACGCGCCAGACGTTCTGTCTCTATACTCTTTATACTCAGTGCCATAACAACCGTAGTATACCACAGAATAACATTATATATAATTACTTAACAACCCCTAATAATCTGGCAACCTTTTTAACCATGAAGGGCACGAAGTCACACGAAGGAAATGCGGACGAAAACTAGTCACAAAAAAATCGGGCCGCTCCTTTAGGAACGGCCCGATGTTTACTGCCGACTTTGCTTAGGGTTGACCGAACAGGTCGGTCATGGCCTGGGTGCTGTCATCGCAAGCGTGGTTCAGGCAGGGCAAGCCGAATCCACCTTCGATCGAACGCAGCAGGGAGAAGTGGGTGTAGAACTGACCACTCCGCACCTCGCGGAAGCCGTAGTTCGTGTCGACGATGGTGACGACCTTGTTGATGATGGGCTGGACCGAATAGTCATTCTCGTCCCAAACCACGATGATGGCCGAGTGCCCATACTTCCACGCCTGGGAAGCGTGGATGGCGGTGACGATCTTTTGCACCGCCTGATCACCCAGACGGATCAGAGCGGGGTTCAGGCCGGCCTGGGTTCCGTTGTCGTTGGGATCGAAGTTGCAGAAGGCAGTGCCGTTGCTGCGGCCATGTTGATCGTTGCACTGGTTGGGGACGATGTAGGAGAAATTCGGGACTTTGCCCGCACCGAGGTCGCTCCACAAGCCGCCGGCGCCGTCGAACGCCGCCATCTGCGCGTAGCTGACCAGGGGATCGGATCCCTGCTGCACATTCTGGAAATAGACGAATGGATTGTGCTTGGAGGCATAGAGCTGCACAATGTCGCCGCTGTTCAGAGGAGGAGTCAGCTGCGGGTTGATGTTGCTGAAATTCGTGAGGTTGGTGAAATTTCCGTCGCTGTAGTTCACCTTGTCGGGCCCGGTCATGGGAAGGTCTTCCTGGTAGGACTTCCAGGTCTTGCCCGCGGTGGCGAGTTGATCGGCGATGGTGATGCCCAGAGTATCCTTCGCGGCCGGATACGAGTGAATGCCGTCCATGTTGATTTCGCAAGGCGGCCCGGTGACTTCATTGGTGCAGTCGAGGAGGGGAGTTGCTGCGTCGGTTCCGCTGCCTGAGACGGGGCAGATCGCGGGGCTGGCCGGGCTGTCGGTGTTCACGGAGCCATTGGAGAGGTTGGTGGCGCAGTTGTGGTTGTGCCAGTCGGGGTTGTTATCGCTGTGGACGCCGAAATTCGATCCACCGACAACTTCGAGGTAGTTGGTCAGGCTGGGATGCGCCACCGCGAAATAATTGGTCGCGAGATTGGCCGACCGGGCGTACTGGTTGATAAACGCAGCGTCGGGGTTTCCCATGATTTCACTGTAACCATGATTTTCCATCATGATGAGGAAAACATGGTCCAGATGGGGGATGTCTTTGGGAACCGGTCCCTGTTGCGCGAGCGCCGAAGCGGACATGGCGGCGAACAGGGCTAGAGCCAATGTGTTTTTTTTCATTTTTTTCTCTCCTGATTTTCCCCAGAAAGGCCGGGCCTGGGTTGCAAAGGCGAATTGCCCTCAGGCGAAAAGCCCGTCGGCCCTGCAATCCAGCAGATTCAGATTGAGACGCTACCGGGGATTTGTTACGGCGCGGTAACAAGACGGTTAAGATTGGATGAATTCCACAGCCGGTTTGAAACGCAGGAAATTGCGACGGGTGAATGCGCGCGAGATTGAGTCAGTTTGAACATCGTCGGCTGAATGCCCATGGAAGATCCCTCGTCCCGCTGGGGAAAGCGCGGGCCTTCGGGAGGACGCCTCTCAGAAATTTCCCACTGTGGAAACGAAACTGACCCTACCGTGAGTTTGGAACGATTGCACAAGCTTCGCATTTCGTTCTACTATCCGGAGCAGTGCCCGCCAAGGACAATCCCACGTCTGATCCGGATCGCGAGCGCCTGGTCTCGGCGGCTCCGGTGGGAGACGATTCTTCGTTTGAGCTGAAGCTGCGACCGCAGCGGCTGGTCGAGTTCATCGGTCAGAAAAAGGTAAAAGAGAATCTGGCGGTGGCGATCGAGGCGGCGCGCTCGCGCGGCGAGGCCATGGATCACGTGCTGCTTTACGGGCCTCCGGGGCTGGGCAAGACGACGCTAGCGAACATTATCGCGAACGAGTTAGGGGTGCACTTTCAGCCGACGGCGGCGCCGTTGCTGCAGATCAAGGGCGACCTGACGGCGATCATCACCAACCTGCAGGATAAGCAGGTGCTGTTCATCGATGAGATCCACCGCCTGCAGCCGGTTTTGGAGGAGCTGCTTTACTCCGCCCTGGAAGATTACAAGCTCGACATCATCATCGGGCAAGGCCCGTCAGCGCGGACCCACACGCTGGAGGTGAGGCCGTTTACGTTTGTAGGAGCGACGACGCGGGCGGGGCTGATCTCTGCGCCGCTGCGGGCACGCTTCGGCATCGTGCTGCGGCTGGAATTTTACGCTCCGGAGGATCTGCAGGTGATCGTGGGGCGCTCCGCGGAAATTCTTGGAGTGGGGATCGACGACGCCGGCGCCCGGGAGATTGCCAGCCGTTCCCGCGGCACGCCGCGCATTGCGAACCGGCTGCTGCGCCGGGTCCGCGACTATGCCCAGGTGCGCGGCGGAGGCAAGATCGACGAACCCACGGCGCAAGCCGCGCTGCAGATGCTGGAAGTCGACCAGTATGGATTCGACGAAGTGGATCGCCGCCTGCTGCTGACCATCATCGAGAAATATCAGGGCGGACCGGTGGGCGTGAACACTCTGGCCGCGGTGCTGGCCGAGGAGCCGGATGCCATTGAAGAAATCTACGAGCCGTTTCTGATGCAGATCGGGTTTCTGAACCGTACTCCGCGGGGCCGGGTCGCCACCCAACTGGCGTACGACTATTTCGGCATTACCCCGGCGCGGCGGCAGAGCTCGCTCTTCTGAATTCTTACGAGCCAAACCTTGTTCGTAGTTCATAACAAAACACACTTTTTTGTTTCATGACGGCGCGGATAGTGTATCTTTGCTGGCTCCCTCGTAGGGGGCGAGGGATGCGGGGGGTAGTGCGTCTGTTTCGAGTGCGGAACCGAAGAGCCCAGGCTTGGGGAAAACTGGTGGTTTGTTTCGCCCTGCTCTCGGCTGGGAGCGGGCGGTTGGCTGCGGCTTCCGGGGCCGAGTTCCCGCTGCTGGAGTTTTCCAGCAGAGCCGCTCAGACGGGGCAATCTTCGCCGCAGTCTTCGCCGCGATCCAGCGGCCCTCAAGATCAGCAGGCCACGCCAACTGCACCCGGGGCAGGTACGCCCACCCGGCCCGGACAAGCGCCAGCGCCCTCTCAGCAAATTCCCTCGCCTTCTGCGCAGTTGCCGGAGCCTCCGATTAAAAATCCGGAAGTGCAGCCTGCGCCGAGACCCGCCATCGCGCCTCCAGCCCTGACCATTCCCCGCGTGCAACGACCGCCTGCGCTGGAAGATTTTCTGACTATGAAACCGCAGGGGGAGATCGCTCAGCAGATGGCCAAGGTCACCGGCTTCACGCAACGCAATCCGCATGATGGGGAAGCCGTCTCAGAGCCGACTGACGCCTACCTGGCCTATGACCAGAAAAATCTGTATGTAGTGTTCGTCTGTTTCGACGATCCGGCGAAGGTGCGCGCCCGCATGTCGGCGCGCGAAGACGTCTACGACGACGATGAGGTCGAGGTGATGCTCGATACTTTTCACGATCGCCGCCGCGCCTACGCATTTCAGACCACCGCGCTTGGCGTTCAATGGGACGCGATCTGGACCGAGGCCGCGCGCGACGAGATCAACGGGAACTTCGACACATCGTTCGACACAGTATGGGATTCGCGCGGCAAAGTGACCAGCCAAGGCTTCGTGGTGTGGATGGCGATACCCTTCAAGAGCCTGCGATTTGCCGCGACGAAAGCGCAGGAGTGGGGAATCATTCTGTATCGCGGGATTTCCCGCAAGAGTGAAGATTCGTTCTGGCCGCACATTTCTTTGCGAGCGCAGGGGCGGCTCGGGCAGGCGGCAACGTTGTACGGGCTGGAAGGGATTTCTCCGGGGCGCGATATCGAACTGATTCCGTATGGCTTGACCCGTGGGTATCGGGCGCTCGACACGCGCGATTTGACCAATCCGTATTTTCAGCACGCCGACCTGCAGGGCCAGCCCGGCATGGACGCCAAGTTTGTGCTGCACGATCACTTCACCATCGACATGACGGCGAATCCAGACTTCAGCCAGGTCGAGTCGGAAGATCCGCAGATCGTAGTGAATCAGCGGTACGTCGTGTATTTTCCGGAAAAGCGGCCGTTCTTTCTGGAGAACGAAGATTTCTTCCGCACCCCGATGGATTTATTTTTCACGCGCAGCATCGGCGATCCTTCGGCGGGAATCCGGCTTACAGGAAAAGATGGCCCGTACTCGCTCGGCGTGATGAGCACCGACGATCGCAGCCCCGGGCTCGCCGTGCCGGACTATCGCGAGTATTCCGGAACGCGCTCGTATTTCACGATAGCCCGCGTGAGCCGCGATATATTCCGCCAATCGAGCGTGGGCGCTCTCTATACGGATTGGGAATGTCCGACGACGGGCGAGTACAACCGCATCGGCGGCGTCGACACGCGCCTGAAATTCAACTCCACCTGGAGCCTGGACGGGCAGGCGGTCGCGACCTCCAGCAATTTGAATCTCAATTGCGAGGCCAATCTCTATCCTTTCAGCTCAGGCAATCGCGGCAATGGCGATCACTATGCCGGCCCGGCGGAAAAACTCGAACTGCGCCGCGACGGAATCCATTTTGCCTATGACGGCGTTTATAAAGACATCACGCCGGGGTTCGTCTCCATTCCGGGCTTTATCAACCGCGTGGATATTCACGAAAGCGACCAGGAAGTGCATTACCGCTTCCGCCCGCGGAAGGGATGGATCCTTGCCTGGGGTCCGGCCATGGAGACCCGCTACGATTTCGACCATACCGGCCTGCGTCTCGATAGCCTTTATCACCCCTACTTTTTCATCAGGGGACGCGGGCAGACGCTGATCCTGATAAAACCGTACGATCAGTTTCGCGAACGCCTGCGTCCGCAGGATTTCTGCTTTTACGGCTTTTCGGTTTACTGTTCGCTGAGCGCAGGGGATCAGGATTATCACGAGCACGAGAGTGGAGCGACCATCCAGACCGCCTATTTGAAGCAGGCCAAGTTAGCCGCTGGCTATTACTGGGGAGATGGAGTGAACTTCGTGGCGCAGCCCGACGTGCCGCCCGCTCCGGCCACGCCGTATAACCGGCCGTTTCTGGTGCGTGAAGATAATGCTACCGCGTCGGTCATTTTTCGTCCGATCAAGCCGCTGAAGATCGAGAATACGTATTTATTCGAGCGGCTGCGGGCGACGAACAACGCTTTCACTTTCGAGCAGGCGCGTTTTCCCGGGATCGGCCGGGGAATACTGAATGATCACATCCTGCGCAGCAAATGGAATTGGCAATTCACGCCGCAACTCTCGCTGCGCGTCATCCTGCAATACAATGCGCTGCTGGCCGGCACCCCGGGCGTGGGCTCGCCGTATACATCTGAAACCACCGCCAGGGAATTCAACGCCGACGTGCTCCTGACCTACCTCGTGCATCCCGGGACCGCGATCTTCGTGGGCTACAACAGCGACCTGCAGAATCTGAACGTGCAGCAGGGCGTGGGGGTATTGAACACGGCGAAAGGATATTTGAACGACAGCCGGCAATTTTTCGTGAAGGCCAGCTATATGTTCCGGTTTTGAAAACAAGCCGTCGGAGGATATCCTTCTCGAAACTACACCGGCGCGAGGTGATTCCATGCGCAACTCCGGAGTGCTTCTATTCGTCACAATGGTCTTAGCCACAGCCGCTGCCCAGCAACACGAACCTACAGCAGCCGAATTGAGTAGCGCCGAGACTCCCGCCAAAGCTGTCATGCGCACTTTTGAGTTTCAGGAATACGATGTCCGCTCCGCTGCGGGAGCCATGCCCGAAGACAAATGGGATTTCCGCCCGGCCCCCGGTCTCTTTAAGAATCAGAAACCCGAATTCGGGCCAGCCGAGGTGCGCACCTTCGCGGACCAAGTGAAGCATGTCGCTTGCTCCAACTTTGCCTTCGCCGCTGAACTCGACGGCACCAAGCCGCTGGAAGGCTGCGACAAAGGTGGCCCCAGCCCGGCCAGGACGCGAAAGGAATTACTGATCTACCTGCGCGACTCCTTCGTCGCACTCAACAAATCTCTCAGTGCTATCACCGTCAAAAACATGTTCGATCCGATCGAGGGACCCTACGCCGGCCCCAATACCCGGCTTGGGCTGGCGGAAGTCTGCGTCTGGCATGCCGCCGATCACTACGGCCAAATGGCGATCTACCTGCGCCTTAACGGGATCGTGCCTCCCTCGAGCCGCAACCCGCCTCCAACGCTGCAGGAGAAGTACTGAGGAAGCTCTAAGCGCTGAGCCACGGGTAGCTCACGGACCTGTTTCGCTCATAGCTCATGGTTTACAACTCGCAGGTGGTGCCCTAATAGGAGACTAGCCACTCGCGGCTTTTGTTGCTGAATCCTGTGGGAATCCGGTAGAATCTAATGGTCTGAATCGAGGTTGGAATCCACCATGAAAGCAGCAATTCATCCGTCTTATAACGAAGTGCGCGTGCACTGTGCCTGCGGCAACACGTTCATGACCCGTTCGACCCATAAGGGCGATATCGGCGTAGAAATCTGCTCGAACTGCCATCCGTTCTTTACCGGCAAGCAGAAACTGCTCGATACCGCGGGCCGCGTGGAGCGCTTCCGCCGTAAGTACGCCAAGGTCGAGACGGCCAAGAAGTAGGCCACGGATCTGCACGGATTTACAGAAATTCAGCCCTCGCTGCGGCGGGGGCTTTTACTTGGAGCCGGCGGGTAGAATATCGACGTGAAGAAGTTTTGGGACAATTCGGGCGGGTCCGATTTGGTGGCCGCAGATGCGGGCGGGGGCGCCCACTCCAAACGAGTCGTTCCACCCAGGCTGTCGATTGGTAGCGCCACGATCTCTCCTGCCACCGTTCTGGCGCCCATGGCCGGCGTCACCGACACCGTTTTTCGCCGGTTCATCCGCAACCTGGGGGGATGCGGCCTCATCATGACCGAGTTCACATCGGCCGATGGCGTGCTGCGGAAGAAAGATCAGAAGGCCAAGCGCTATCTTCATTTCTACGAAGATGAGCATCCCATTTCGGCGCAGCTTTTCGGCAGCGATCCGCAAGTGATGGCCGAAGCCGCCCGCATGGTCGAAGGGCTGGGATTCGATCTGGTCGATCTGAACCTGGGATGCCCAGCAAAAAAAGTCGTGAAGTGCAATGGAGGTTCGGGACTGCTGCGCGATCTGCCGGCGATCGGCAAGATTTTCGAAGCCGTGCGCGCTGCCGTGAAGATTCCCTTCACGGTGAAATTCCGCGCGGGATGGAACGACGAGGAAATCGTCTGCGTGGAACTGGCCCGCATGGCGGAATCGTGCGGCTTAGCTGCCGTCGCGCTCCATGCCCGCACGCGCGAAATGGGCTATAGCGGGCAAGCTCGCTGGGAATGGATTGCCGCGGTCAAAGACGCGGTGAAGATTCCGGTGATTGGGAATGGCGACATCCGCACACCCGAAGACGCCTGCGCCATGGTCGCGCAAACCGGATGCGATGCGGTGATGATTGGCCGCAGCGCCCCGTCGAATCCGTGGATCTTCCGCCAGATCGAGCAGTATTGCGCCGCGATGAGAGAATCAGCGGAGCGAGACAATCGGGAAGGGCACGACTTCAGTCGGGCCGTAGATGCCGATCCCTTGGAGCGGGCTTTAGCCGCTGAGGGCCGATTTCCTGTTAGCGACGACACGCCCTCAGGGGCTGAAGCCCGAAGTTTTTTCGCTCCTAACGGCACGGCTGAAGCCGTGCCCTTCCCGTCCGTGCACGGGCAGGGAGTCGTATCAGGGAAGAAACTCTATGAGGATCCTTCCGAGGCCGATCGCTACCAGATGATCCGCACTTATTTCCAGATGCTGATTGAAGAAGAGCTGCCCGACGCAGTCGGCAAAATGAAGCAGTTCGCCAGCTGGTTCACGCACGGCGTTCCCGGCGGGGCGGGCCTGCGCAAGGCTATCTACGAGTCGAAGAACGCGGTGGAGATTCTAACGCGCGTGGAAGATTTCTTCGAAGCGAGATTGTGTGGCGCGAGCGCCCTCGCCCGCGAAAGCTAACCAGGAGCAGCCCGCAGCGGATTTTTTCCAACAGTGAGGAACGTGCTGTCGCAGTCAGAGGCGATGCGCCGCGTGTGCGTGTGCCTGAAAGGTGAAATTCAGGAGCGTGACGATTCAAGGAGTTAGGCCTTAGCGGCCCGAAAAACCTGAAATCTGAACGGCGCATAAGCTGAAATTTCTCGCGTGTTCTGCCCCATATCGTGAAATTTGGACTAGCGCCAATAGGCGATTACATAAAGAGTGGTTTACAACTTCTTCAACAACACCAACGTGAGGTCGTCGGCGAGTGAGGTCGTTTTCCGAAAGTCGATAACGGATGCATAAATCGTCTCGATCAGCTCGCTGGGGTTCTGTTGCCAATGCAAACTGACGGTCTTTGACAAGCGTTCTGCGGAGTATTGTTCTCCCGCCGGATTCTCAGCTTCAACCGCGCCATCGGTATACAAAACAAGAACGTCTCCCGCGCGGAGAGTAAGCTTCTCAGTCTCGTAGTTCGAGCCAGGAAGTACGCCTAGCACTGGGCCTCCTTTGTCTAACGGGTGTGGGGCGGTGTTGGCACGAATCAGTAGCGGCGGATTGTGGCCGGCGTTCGTGTATTCCAAGGAACTCGAC
Source organism: uncultured Acidobacteriota bacterium (assembly GCA_963719865.1). GTDB lineage: Bacteria > Acidobacteriota > Terriglobia > Terriglobales > Acidobacteriaceae > Sulfotelmatobacter. Next base: position 138,783 of record CAVRDS010000076.1, read on the forward strand.
CGAGGGCAAAGTTTTCCGTAAAACAGTGAAATAAACCGGCTTCCGTTCGTGACCTGACAGACGACGTTGTTGAAAGTTTGCAAGAGATCGCTGGTGTTCGGAAAGCGCGGAGCATTCATGCGCAAGGCGACCTCAATGGAAGGCATCAATAGGCCAGCGGCGACTCCTTTTCCGGAAACATCTGCAATTACGGTTGCGATCTCGCCTGCGGGAAGCTCAATGAATCCGTAGTAGTCGCCTGCCACAGTCTTGGCTGGATACATTCGTGCCGCGCAGTCAAATCCAGGCAAACTTGGAATCGAACGAGGTAGGATGCTTTGTTGCACCTCTGCAGCCAACTGAATTTCGTTTGCCAGTTCGTCGCGCTGTTGCTCGGCAAGCTCCGCTAGCCGGCGTCGCTGCGCTCCCAACTGGTTCACAACCGCGACAACGAAGGCATATCCAAGAAGGGTAGTGGCATCCCTTGTTAGGTGTTGAGTTCCTAGATTACGCATGGGGTCAACAAGATCATGCAGAACCAGACAGCGCCTAAATTCAAACCGCCCGCGCCACTATTTTCCCTGCGTCATCCTTCTCTACGTACGCCCAGGGCACCTTCGGATCGTGGGTGAAGGCCGTCAGCCATCTCTCCGGGATGGCGCGCGTGTAGTATTCCTTCTTGCTCGCGATCGTGTCGAGCGGATAGAGGTCGAATCCCATGCCCCAGGTGAGATCGATGTGCGCGGTGGTGGGGATCAGGTCGGAGATGTAGCAGGCGGTCGAGTCCTCAGGGGCTAAAGCCCCGTCCTCTACCCGGTTTAACGGCACGGCTGAAGCCGTGCCCTTCCCATATCTTTCGGACGGCGACACACGTGCCCGGCTCGCTCGGGACGCAGATGGGGACTGCGGCTTTGCAGAGAAGGGACGTCCATTCACGATGATCGCCTGCATGTGGGCGGTGTGGCCGCGGAAGGTCTTCACAGAAATACCGGGGACAATTTCTTCGCCGCCCTTCAGCAAAGTCATCTGCCCGCTTTCGACCAGCGGATCATAGTTCTCGGAGATGAAGCTGATCGAGTCGCGCTCGCTGGGGTGGCGCGCGTACTGCCACTCGCCTTCGGGCGCGTAATATTTCGCGCGCGGAAACGTCGGGGCAATCTTGCCGTTTCTGTCGCGAACCGTATTCCATCCGCAATGATCGAAGTGCAGATGCGAGTTGATGACGATATCGACGTCTTCGGGCGCGATGCCCGCGGCCGCGAGATTGTCGAGCAACTTCGCCGGCTGGCCGTAGAACTTGATCATGCGCTCGGAGAGCTTGTTGCCCATACCGGTTTCGATCAGGACGGTCTGTTTGCCGGTCTGTACCAGCAACGAGTTGAGCCCGGAGGTGACGTAGTTCCTCTCGTCGGCGCTGACCTTCTTCGACCACATGACTTTGGGGACCACGCCGAAAAATGCTCCGCCGTCGAGGGGATAAGTTCCGTCCGAAAAAACCGTGAGTTCGAAATCGCCAAGCGTGAGCCGGTGCATGAAGCTAGTGTGCCATACCTGCCGCGGTCATCGGTCGCTGTGGGCCACAATGCCGGGCGCGGTTCAAGCTGGACGTGTCTGACGATTGGCGTTTCGTGGTGTAGAATTGCGAGTGAACCCCTCCGCTGGAGGCGCAGTTGCGGTCACGCGAACTGCCGAATCCGCGGAATCCTTTCCAGTCGGGACGTGGCTCAGCCTGGTAGAGCACTCGCTTGGGGTGCGAGGGGTCGGCAGTTCAAATCTGCCCGTCCCGACCAATCAACTTCATTCCTGGTGGCGAACAGAAACGCAAGGTCCCTCGACTTCGCTCGGGATGACAATTGTGCGTGAGCCGCAAGCGGCCTTGCTAGGCGGACCTCGCGTGCTGCTACGACATCTACCTGCGCGATACGGAATTCGGCACTTCTACTCCGCCTTCGATCTTGGGGATGCCGAAATGTCCGCCCAGGTGCGAGAGGTCGAGCGGGCTGATGGAGCCGGAGACGGTAATCAGCGTGACCTCGTCTGCCTTGGACACCAGGACGGCGATGTTGCTGATCGCATTGTTCTGAAAACGAATCCAGAGATTTGTGACACCCGTGCCATCCCGCTGCTGGTGGTTATTCACTAGCTGCTTCCAGCCTGCCGCGTGGTATTCGTGCTTCACCGCGTCGAGGGCTTCGGGGTCGTACGTCCCGGCGTCGGCGAAGCGATAGCGGTGCACGGAGAGGCCGCTTACCCCGGCGATCACGCGGCGGAGGTCTTCATCGTTGGAGTCGAGCTTCGAGGCCAGCACCAGCATAGAGTGGCCGAGGGTGAACTCGGTTTTCGATGAGGCGCTTTGCCGGAGCGCTTCGATGCTCGGCGGCACTTCATCGGAGGGTTGCTGCGCCCAAGTCAGGGTTGCGCTCAAGGCTGCGACGAGAACCAGGAACAATGCGCGGGGATGCTTCATAGACTCCTCGGGTGGATGCGATGCAAGCCTTTTTTATATTTGCGTCCCGGAGTTGGCAATGCATGGCGGGTCAATCGCATCTCAATTGCTAAGTCTATGGATTGGTTGGATCAAAGGGCGTAGATCAAGAGCCCGGCTGAGGGAGTGCTCTTGTCCCCTGGTTTCGTGGGTGGGAGATCCCTCCCTTCGCCTGAAAAGCGGCTCCTGTCGGAATGACCCAACTCTGAACAGTTCTGGATTTCTAACTGAGACACTACTGCCTATTTCAATCCCTTGACCACATACGCCTGCGACAAAGTCTGACTGTAAACGTAGGCGTAGGAACTTCCGTCCGAACTAATGTGGGGTGCTCCGGCGTCGGCGCCCGGGGGCAGGCTATCGCCGAAGGTCTTCCAGAGATCCATTTTCCCGGTCGTTACGTTGACCCGGTAAACCTTGGCGAGCTTATCCCCGAGGTGGTTTGAGATCGCATAGAGCGATGTTCCATCGGCCGTCCATCCCAGCACGCCGTAGGTGGAATCGAAGTTCGGGATCGGACGAAAGCCGCTGCCGTCCATGGGCCAGATTCCGCGCTTGCCGCCTCTCTCCGCGACGGACAGACTTCGGCCATCGGGCGAAAGCGAAATCCCCACCGTACCTTCTGGCGTAATCGGTTTGGAGTCGCCGCTGTCCAGGTCGATCAGGTAAGAACGCACTCCATGATTCGGCTCGATTCCGCCTGCCACCAGGTGCTTGCCGTCGGGAAGGAAACGAACTCCGCCATAACTGATGTTGTCGTGCGTTAACGCGCGGGTTTCGCCCGTTCCGGTGGGCACCAACATGAGCGGACCGCTCTTCGCCGATTTCGTAATGGCCCACTTTCCGTCGCGAGAAATCGCGCCGGACACGCCTTCGCCGATGCGCACGGGAGGGGAGCCATCGGTGTCGCGCAGAAATACGGTGTAGTTCGGGCCGCCGCCTTCGCCTTCTTCTTCGAACAGAATCTTCTTTCCGTCTGGAGTCATATCGCGCACGAGCGACCATCCGAACCATCCGAGTTCGACTTCCTGCTTGCCGCCGGGCGGCAAGCCGCGAATGCCAATGCGCTGCTGGTGGGTGATCATCAGCGCGACTCCGTTGCGGAGGTCTTCCAGCCACATGCCGCCGGGGACGTTGGTGATGTTGCGCTCTTTACCCGCTAAGGTGACACCGCGCAACTGGGTCGCGCTGCCGCTGCGCGTGGCCGTGAACCAGATCTCATCGCCGGAGGGCGACCACTGCAGGCCCTCGATTGAAACGAAGCCCGACGCCAGCTTCTTCTCGTGTCCGGCCATGTCGATGACCGCGAGCGAGCCTTCGTCATCGCCGCCGGGATTTTCGTGATCGGCGAAGGCGATCCATTTGCCATCGGGAGAAATCTGGGGATGACTGATCCAGTTGATGCCATCAAGCAGAACGTGGCCAATCGGATATTCCAGGCGCCAGTGATGGTTCTCGGACATTAAATGGACAATGACCATGCTGTCGCCGCCCGGCGACCACTGCGCATCTTCGACGTTATCGAGCACTTCGCGGGGAGTGCCTCCGCTGAGCGGGACGCGAGCCAGGGTTCCGGTGCGGGCGAATCCGCCGTAGAAAGCGGTGTTGAGACGGATCGCAAGTTCTCCGTTTTTTGAGATGGAAAGCAATTCGGCGCCATCGAAGCCGAGTTCGCGGGAGCCATTGTCGTCCACGCGAGCCATGTAGAACTGGTCCTTGCCGCCGTCCCACGAGGCGCTGTAAACAATGCTGCCGTCGGGCGTGAAACGGGCGTTGCCGATCGATCCGGTGCGGAAGGTGATCTGCTGATATTGCGGCGGAGCGCTGAAGCTGCTGCCCCGGCCGATCCACCAGCCGAGACCGAGCATGGCCGCGGCGAGCACCACGACTGCTGCCGCAGCTGCGAGTAGGCGACGCGAGCCCGCAGTTTCCGCTTGCTGCACCGCGGCTTGCGCACCCGATTTCGTGGAGGCGGAAAGTTCTGTGAGCGCTTCGAGGTCGAAAGCAAGATCGCCTGCGGATTGAAAGCGCTGCGCCGGATGTTTCTCCAGGCAATGACGCACGATTCGTTCTAATCCCGGGGGAACGTTGCGCGCGGTTTCGGAAAGCTCCGGCGTCTCTTCTTTCAGGATTGCGCTCATGGTGTCGGCGGGAGTCTCGCCATGAAACGCGCGCTTGCCGGAAATCATCTCGAAGAGAATGGCGCCGAACGAAAAGATATCCGAGCGATGGTCGGTGGGTTTGCCGCGAACCTGCTCGGGCGACATGTAGCCGGCCGTGCCCATGACCAACCCAGTTTCAGTCGCAACCTGCACCGTGGGTGCGTCTCCGCTGCCGGTGGTTGCTTCCGGCCGAGTCAGCTTGGCCAGACCGAAATCCAGAATCTTTACCCGGTTGTCGTGGGTGAGGAACAGGTTCTCCGGCTTCAGATCGCGGTGGACAATGCCCTTCTCATGCGCGGCCGCGAGACCTTTCGCCACCTGCATGGCGTAGTCGATGACCTTGCGGATGGGCAGCGGTCCATTGCGCAGCCTTTCGCGCAGCGTCTCGCCTTCGAGCAATTCAGAGACGACGTAGGGTGCGCCCTGCTCTTCGCCGATATCGAAGATAGAAAGAATGTTGGGATGGTTCAGCGCCGCGGCCGCGCGGGCTTCCTGGGCGAAGCGCTGCAGGCGTTCGCGGTCCGCCGAAAAGGACGAGGGCAGGACTTTAATCGCCACCGTGCGGTTCAGCCGTGAATCGTGTGCGCGGTAGACTTCACCCATTCCGCCCGCACCCACGAGCGATTCAATCTCGTAAGGGCCCAATTTTGTGCCAGAGGTCAGCGCCATGTCGCGGCATTATACTCTGCTTCCGGGCGCTATCCGAACCTCCGCCGCCAATTCCGGCGCCCCGCACGGAGGGGGATAATTTCTGATGGCGTTTTTTGCCTGGGGTGAGCCTTGCCGATTGGGGGCATAGAAATCCGGAGCATGAAGATGTTGAAGTCGATGCTGCTGCCGGGCGGAGCCTTGCTCCTGGGCGTGATGGCGCTGGTTTATTCGGGATGGTTGACCCTGGCCTTGCCCGCGGTCACCTTCCTTTACTATTGCGCTTTGGTTGGCGGGATGTTGCTGGCGTGGCGGTTCCATTCCAGCCGGACTTTCCTGGCTCTGCTCGTGTTATTTCTTGCCGGACAAGCCGTTCCCCTGCTCGCCGGCGGAACGCCATCGGTCGTCCTGACCATCGGGCGCATCGTATCGGTGCTGGTGCCGATCAACTTCGTCCTCATCGCCGTGATGCACGAGCGCGGCTTCACGATGGAATCGATCTCTCCGGTCGCGCTGCTTCTGTTCGTTGAGTCCGTGGTTGTGTTCGTATTCTCCCGGATTTCGGTTACGGCGCCTACGGCGGCGCACGTGCACCATGCCGCGGCGACGATGCACTTCCAGGGCTACGCGCTGATCATCCTCGCCGCAGCCTGCGCTTTTCTCGTCGGCCGTTTTCTGTTCACGCGCAAGCCGGCCGATAGCGCCCTGTTCTGGTCTCTGCTGGCCTTCTTCCTCGCGCTGCGCTTCACCGGGAATGCTCGCACTTCGATCATGTACGCGGCGACCGCGGCATGCATCCTGGCGACATCGATCATCGAGAATTCGTACCTGCTGGCGTATCACGATGAATTGACCACGCTGCCCTCGCGCCGGGCGTTCAAAGAAGCGGTGCTGCGGCTGCAGGATCCCTATTCCATTGCCGTGGTCGATATCGATCACTTCAAGAAGTTCAACGACACCTACGGCCACGATACCGGCGACCAGGTCTTGCGGTTGGTGGCTTCGAACCTGACGCGGGTCACCGGCGGTGGGCAGGCCTACCGCTGCGGAGGCGAGGAGTTCAACATTCTTTTTCCCGGCAAGAGCACGGCTGAAGTCGTGGAACATCTGGAACGCTTGCGGGAGAATATTCAGACTTCAGAATTTCGCATGCGCGGCAATGACCGGCGGCAGGCGCCTCGGGGCCCCGACCGGCGCATTGAGAAGAACCGAGGCCGCGCGGCAAAAGGGCATGTCATTCGCCAACTCGCGGAAGACAAATCTCCAACTTCGCTTTCGGTGACCGTGAGCATCGGGGTGGCAACGTCGTCCCGGCAAGATGACGAACCCGACTCCGTCCTGAAGGCTGCTGACAAGGCTCTGTATCGCGCGAAGGCCAACGGCCGTAATCGAGTGGAAACCGCCTCCACGAAGCGCACGCGCACAAAGGCCGTCGGCATCGCCTGATCATTTCAGCAATGTTGGGAATTTGAAACGCGGCGGGCGGAACCTGCGTCGCGCCGAACCGTCCGGTGGGACGGGAAAAAAGTGGGACGGTCCGGCTTCGACGCTTCGCAAGCACCGCGGGCCGTGCGGTCAGCCGGCGGTCGTGGGTGAGATCGGGTGTCTCCGACCGGTGCCCCCGCAAGCGGAACATTTGACGCGGATAAACGCCACTCCCTCAGACTTGCCGTTCAAGTCCACAGGTTTCGCAACATATCCGGTGCCGCTGCATTTGGGACACTCTTCCGGATCCACTCCTCTCCCCCTCACTGATGCCGACATTTTGAACGATTGGAGAAGGAAGTACGCAAGAGATTGTTCTGCGTTACAAAAACCGAACAGAAGATCGAGTCTGCAAGTTTTACGGCTCACGGTCACCCGGCTGGGACACTGGGATCGCGCGGAAGGACTGAGTGCCTAGTCTCTAGTCGGCCTGGCGCCAGGTGGCGTCCCGGCCGTACCGGGTCAGAGTCTTGGCGATGGCGGCCGTGCGGGTGCCTAAGTCCTTCTCATAGACGACGCCGTCCTGATCAACCATAAAGGTCATCACTCCCGAAGAGCGGTATGCAGCGGGATAGGCTAGGAAGGCGAATCCGCCGGTCATCTTGCCGTCGACGATGTAACTCTGCGATCCCTTGGCCGTTTTCTGCCCGCTCAAGATCCGAAAATAATAGCCCATGAACGGTTGCGGCTTCTGGTCGGAATTCGCAGAATCGCCGTCCGCGTTGGCCGCGGCTACAAGGGGCCCAATCGGACTTTCGGGCTGGCCCGCGCTGGTCTCCCAATAAAGACCATTGTGTTTGCCGGGATCGCTGGAAAGCTTGCCGGCGTATTGCTGCTGCGACTCGCCGTCGTGGGGCTGCGAATAATATTCCTTTTGGGCGTCGACCAGTTCCCGGCACACCTGGATGACGGCCAGCTCGTTTTTCCCGATCCTGCGATACAGGATTTCTTTCTTTCCGGCAGGCGTATCGAAATACCAGGCGTTGCCCCTATGCAGCAGGGGAATCGGAGTGGGCCAATTTTCCGCGCCGATGTAGAGGGTCGTGGTTCCGTCGGGCTCGTTCACCAGGCGGTGCATCTGATTATATTTTTGGACGAAATCTTCCCGATGGCTCTTGTCTTGGGCCGGATCGCCGGAGGAAATGAGGTCCTTGGCATCGGGCCCAAGAATGCTCAACAACGCGGTCTGATCGTCGGACTGGACGGCTGCCACGAGAGCGTGGCTGGCTTCGGCGGCCGATGCGAAGGTCTTTTGTCCGGGCTGTTGTGCGGCGAAAAGGGGTGAAACTGAAGCTGAGAGAGCAAGAACTGCAAACGTCGCTAGCTTGAAAAATTGCGTGGGAAGTTGTCTGAGATTGCGATCCTCTTGAGACATCGTTCTGACCTCCTCTGGTAATCACGTGCTTCGATAGGTTGTGCCCGACCAGCGGTCGACAGTATTAGCGGCGTCCTCCGCCGCCACCGTGTCCACCACCGCCGCCGGGATGTCCGCCTCCGCCGCCATGTGGAGCTCCCCCGCCTCCGAAACTGGAACGCCCGCGGGCCGAATATCCGCGCGACTCACCGCCGCGAGAAACGCCTCCGAACGCTCCCACGTGGCCTCCGGCTCGCGGTGAGGAATTGAACGAGCGGCCTCCGCTACGCTCGGCGGGGCCATGGAACCCGCCTCCCGGACCACGAGAACCGCCGCCAGGACCACGGAATCCGCCGCCCTCAGAACGGAATCCGCGCAATCCCCGGTCGCCGCGAGCGAATGACGCCCCGCCGCGATAACCTCCGTGGAAATACGCATTGCGGTCATAGAACGCGTGGCTGTGAAAGGCGTAGGGGCGGCCACCGTAGAGCAGGCCACGGTGATACCAGTCAAATCCCCATCCATGCCATCCCCATCCAAATCCGAAGAACGGGCTAATGCCGAATCCGAGGCCGAATGAGATGTACGGGCCACCGACTCCCCACCACGGATAAAATCCCGGCCACAGACCTACGGGATAGCCATAAACGAATTCCGGATTGTATTCGGGAACATACACGACCTCAGGATCGGCCGGAGCGATGTCGATATTGCCTTCCTGGTCGCTAACAGTCTGCTGAGGCGTGCTTCTAAGATTGCCCGCTTGCTGTGCTTTCTGGCGCATGTACTGGATCGCGCTCATGAGATCGGCCTGCTGGTTGTAATTCGCGTCCCCGAGTTCCGACGTCCACGAAAGATCCTTGTTCATGTTCTCCAGCACTGAAGGAAACTGGGTCAGCGCCTTGACGCTCGGGTCCCAGTCCTGCTGGTCGACCGCATCGCCGAGTTCCTTACCTTTGAGATTCGGATTCTGTTCGAGGAACCGCTCGGCTTCAACGATCTGCGTGGGGTACGCCGCCGCGGCTAGAATCTGTGCGACCAGCGCATCCGGAAACAGTGCGATCGGCGCCACCAGTTGTTGCAGCTGATCCGGACTTAACTGCGATGGGGCGGGCTGCTCGGGAGGAGGCGGAGCCTGTTCCTGCGATTGCGCCAAGGCAGGGAATGAAAACGTCGCGAGGACGAGTGTACACGCGATCATGCAGCTCCGGACTTTGTCTCTACAAAACTTTGCGTTCATCGTGTCCTCCTGATCATGCTCCTCATGCCGGTAAGACTACGTCCGGATGTAAAGACCAACTAATTCCTTCAACCCAGCTGAAGTAATTTAGATGCGGTTTAGTGAGAATCAGTCGATTTGGCGTTCACGGGTTGTATCCACAGAGTTAGATCGAAGGGCGCGGAACTTCGGTTACCTGTACTGCAATTTGTTGTGAGTATACTCCCCGGAATTGGCCAGAAGTCGAAGGATTTTCATTCGTGTGCGGGGACAGCCGAGGGCGGCTGTCCCCACAAAAAACCTGGACGGACGAATGCGTCCGTCCCCACAAGGGCGGTGGTGAGGGCGGCATTCTCGCGGCTGTCCCCACAAAATTTACTGTTTCACCGCCGACCGGATTTTTGGCGTGCCGGAAACTGCAGCTTTCAGCGTCTCATCCGTCTCAATCAGCTGCAGGACTTTCCGCGTCATCTCTTCGTCGATATCGGGAGCGCGGCGAATTTCCACCGGATAACGCACCAGCAACTCCAGTCCCGTATCGGCAAATTGCAGCCGGGCTTCAGGGCGCGGAGCTTCGATCTGTATATCGACCCGCCGCTCGATGGCGGCGTGCTGACGTTCGATCTCCTGCCGGTATTGCGAGTACACCGAATTCACCGTCGCCACCAGCTTTTCCTGCGCGGCCTTGTGATCACCCTGGGGCGCGATCATGATTCCCACTTCGTGCCACGCGTAATCGGCTCCGGGAATCTGCTTGAACAGAGGCGTTCCGGTCTGGAAGAGGACCGCGTTCGAGAACACGACCAGCCGGCCTGTCGGATAAAAATCCAACCCGGTTCCAGCCATTTCCATCAGGTAGAACCGCACCAGCCCGAGATCGACGACATCGCCGGTGATGCCCGCCACGCTGATGCGGTCGCCGACCCGAATTCCGTAGCGCCCGATAATGAAGAAGTACGCCGCCACCGAAAGAAGCACGGCCTGCAATCCCACGGCGATGCCCGCCGTGATGAATCCCGCGAACGTGGCGAGCGAACTGAACTCGCTTACGAAGCCCAGAATCAGGACGATGACGATGAGGAATCCGATCACCACCCGGCGCAATACCAGGAACTGTCGGCGCCGCCGTAGATCGCTGATGTAGCGGAAGGTGATCTTCCGCCAGACTTCGGAAAGAATCAAAATCGCGGCCAGCGCTCCGAGGATGCCTCCCACGCGAAACAGCACCGAACGCAGCACGTGCTTCGATTCGCGAATCACGGAGCTGCGCCACTCGCCAAAGTTCGTTTTGCTGTCGTTGAGGACGATGATCTCCTGGCTCAGCGGAATCAGCGCCGCAGAAAGCTGTTTGAAGCGTTCTGTGATCTGCTGAAAATTCTGGCGCTCCGCTTGCAGTTGCTGCGGATTGGTGCCGGGCTGCTGGCCGGCGAGGTTCTGGCTCTGCTGAATCGTGGCCCGCAGAGCATCGCGCAAAGGCGTGCGCACATGATCCGCCACATCGCGCGTGTCGTCCGCGTCTTTGATCGCGGCATCGATCTGGTGCACCGCGCTCATGTAGTCATACAAGGTGATGGCTTCGCTGATAAGGCCGCCCGAGTTCGCCAGCGTCGGTTTGGCCGTGACCGGGGTGATCGCTGTTTTCTCCGGTCCTGTGGCCAGAACTTCAGGAATCGACCGGCCCAGCTGGTTGATTCCGCCTTCGAGCCCGGTGGCGACTTCTCCGTTCGCTTCGACAAATGAGGCCATTTTGCGGATTGAATCGAGCAAGGCCTTTTGCAGATCGAGTTCGCTTTGCAGGGCGTCGCGTTGCGAAGTCAAGGCGGTCCGCTGTGCCGAGCGAGCTCGCGGAATCTCCCCATTCAACTTATCGAGCTGCGACTGCAACTGATCGATTTGCGAGGAAGTCTTGGCCTGCATCTGCTCCAGAGCCTGCTCCTGGCTGCTCTCGCGCGATGTCTGGATCGAGCCTTGCTGAGCCTTGATCAGCGCGGCTTCGGCTTGCGCGGATTGAAAGGCGAAGCGTACGACTTGTGCTCCCAGATCTTTCGTGTTGTCCTCGTAAATCGTGTCGCTGGGCAATCCCACCGCCTGAATTCCGGTCGTGGCGCGACGGTACCAGCTGATCACCTGGTTGAGATGATGGAGGGCCGCGTCGCTGTCCAACTGGAGTGGAGGTAGCGTCGATGCCGGTGAAGAAGTTTGTTGCTTCGCCGGCTGACCGGGCCCCGGCTGCTTCGCATCTTGTGCCGGCGCAACCATAGCTGCCATCGCCAACAGCAGAGCCACTCTCGCCGTCCGTTGATTCGCCGTGCTTAAGGTGGCCCCGCAACGACTTGAGAAGCGGTTGCGCAGCGTGCCTGCGCCGTTTCGGCAAAGCCACATCGCCCGCCCGGCCAATTGGAAAGTCACATTCTGAATGCTGCTGGAAAAACACAGGATCATTTTCATGGGAGACGTTCGGTCCGTTCACTGTTGGACGCATTCTCTGGTTTTCGGGATGGGAAGTTTTTGACTCGATAGGGCATCAGCTTATTTGGCGCCGCCGCTTCCGGTCAACACTTGAGCGAGCTCGACCACGCGTCCGTTCGCTTCCATTGGGAAATTCCCGACACTGTAATCACTGAAACGTTTCAGTTTTGGGAAGGAACGCCCGTCGCCGTCTGGTCTCGTGGTACCCTAAGCCCACAGAGGGAAGGCACGCGAGTTTTCTCAGGCCCCACTGGGGATGGACTGCCGCAAATCACCGCTCCGGTCTACGAAAGCAAGTGCGGGGAAATGGGGATGCATAAGGTTAGCGATGAAAAGGAAATCGAAGCGCATTGTGCTGCCGGAGTGGGGATTGCAGATCACCGCGTTGCGTGAACGGCTGGGAATCAATCAAGCGGAGCTGGCACGCCGAATGGAATGCTCCGCGATGACGATCTCGCGCTGGGAGCGTGGACTGCTCCAACCTTCCGCCGAGCACTTTATTCAGCTCGGCAATCTGGCAGATAAGACCGAGGCATGGTTTTTTTGGGAAATGGGCGGAGTCCGGCCGTCCAAAGTACTGGAGGCTCTTCAGGCTTCACCCCGCGCAAAACGGGCATCCGGGACTATGCGACACGCCGACCGCGATGTCGATGGCCAGGCAGCAAACCCGGGCCTCCCGCCACATTTCGTGGAGGTTCCCTTGCACAAGGCGGCCATCGGCACACATGGGCAGCCCGGGGACCGCAGGAGCAGCCTTAGAACCATTCCCGCAAGCTCGGTAGTCACCACGCCCGCGTCCTGGTGCCCGAATCCCGCTTACACCAGCTTGCTGCGCGTGAAGGGTCACTCCATGGGACCTCTGCTCCGGCATGGCGACATCGTGGCGGTCGACTCCTTTCAGACGGAACGCGGCGACCTCTACGGCCAACTCGTCGTCGTCGCCAACGAACAGACGGGCCTGAGCGTCTCGCGCCTTCGCCGCGTTGACACGCTGGATGTCCTGGAAGCAGAAAGCCGGCAGCATGACCCGGTCATTCTCAGCAAAGCCGCGGGCTGGCGCATCGTCGGCAAGGTGTTGTGGTGGATTTCCGGAACTCCATAACTCGTCCTGCGCCTTCCAGGATTGACTGCAGACAGCGAAATCCGTGGCGTATTTTGACGCTTGTTCCCCTGGCCCCTCGCAAGTAGTTTCTAAAGAAGGGGTTGGAAAAACAAAATGGCCGAAAAGTACCGTTCCGAACTCAAGAATAAAAAGGGACTTCTGAGCGGCGCAGATTCCAGCGCCCGCTCTGCCGGGGTTCAGCAACTGCACGATGAAATAGACAAGCTCGCCCTGCTGTTAGCGGAAGTGAAACGGCAGAGTGACAGGATCCAAGGCGCTGCCGACGCTCTCGGAGAAGCGGCTGGGGAAGCCGCATCCATCAGCTCGAGGGATGGCTCGAAACCAGAATCCACGGCAGCCAAGGCGCGGACCCGTTCGAAAGACGACAGAGCGTTCCCATTCTTGGCAGCCACGCCGCAGATCGATCGAGCGCGCAACTGATTTCCGGAACTGCCGGCACTCGACAACGCCCGCAGCAATCTCCGCCATTTTCTGCTTCGATTTGAATAGCCGCTTTCGTTATATCAACCGGATTACTGAGTTCACTGTATTGCCCCCGCCGGCGGATCTGTTTACTGTGACACTCTCTATTCGCATCTCGGCGCTTGGATGTTCGCGCGGAATGCGAAGCCACTGATTTACGCAGGCTTTCTTATGAGAGAACGCAGGCAAAGGTCGCGTCCGGCCCGGGCGAATGACTCGGTATGGTACCAACTCTATTTCGCTGCCGTGACGGAAGGAAATGAGAGCAGGGCCGTCCCGCAGATTCAGCGCGCCCGCAGGGCAATGCAGGACCGGCTGGTCGAACTGCGCCGCGCCAAGCGGGCCGATGGCGGCGAACTGCAGGATTTGAACAATGCCCTGACGTATCTTGCTATTCTGCTTCAGCATGCGGGACGAGAAGGTGGGAATCTGATATGGGATTGAATACGGAAGGGACCTAGTATCAGGACGCTCTCCGGTTGATCGAACCCATGTCGCGCAACGAAGCGTCCTTCTCGTCCTGACAGGAACAAATCGGAAGCCGCACGATCCACTGCGCTTCGGTTCCATAAAGATAGAAGGTCGTTTCTACGAGCTTCATTGGCTGGCCGCACTGAGGGCAAAGCTGGTGCTCGGCAGCCTGAGAACGAGCTTCGCGAAAAAGTTTGGCAATTGCCTGCCGCAGGGAGGCCGGGCTGCACTCCGGGGGAGGGTCTGAAGACCCGGCCGGCTGCGGCGAGTGAGAATATGTTTTCATTACTGCCTATAAGCAAGCTATCAGCAGCTCGATGTGCACAGACGCGCCAAGGTGCGCCAGAGTGACCTTTTTTATTGCCCCGGTTCCAGCCGAAAAAACTCCGTTCCTGCCCACGCGCGGCAGGATTCAGTCGGCGAAAATTCGTAGGGAAGTCAGTTTGAACTTCGCCGGCTGTATTCCTGCGGGAGAAGCCTCCGCCCGCTGGTGAAAACCCGGGCGTTCGGGATGACGCCGCTTAGAAATTGCCGGCGTAAAAATGAAACCGAGCCGCTACCGAAACTTCCCTTGACCCAAGTGCTAGAATCGGGACAAGTGTTTCGGATCCCTGGGGAATTAAATCCGTCGATCGGAGTGGAAGTCTGCCGTGAAAAACAAGCAGCTAAAAAAAGCTGAGCCGCAGCAATTCCTGAGTGGCTGGAAAGATATTGCCAGCTATCTTGGAAAGGGCGTGCGCACGGTGCAGCGCTACGAGCGGTACCTGGGACTGCCGGTACGCCGCCCGGCAGGCAAGGACTGGGGTTCCGTTGTGGCCACCAAGGCCGAGCTAGACGCCTGGGTCATGGCCAGCCCGATCCGCGAAGCTTTCCATCTTTCAACACCCACGCAGATTTCTCAGCAGGCCGATGCCAGAGAAGTCTTCCGGGCCGGACTGGCGGAGATGGGCAAATTGCGCGATCAGCTGTTGGCGCTTCGCGCGGAGGTCACATCCTCCGTCCAACTGCTGAAGGAAAGTGTCAACTGCCTGCAAGGCGAGCTGAACCAGAATCGGTGGCCGGCGTCCCCGAATCAGACGCTTCTGGACGGCGACTTGAACGAAAAAAGAATTCTTGACTTCGCGGCGACGCAGCCGCGATATCGCAAAGTCAGTTAGAACCGCTACATCGTGTTCCGCCGCTCAACTCCCGCTCGATTCCGTTTGCCTGCGTTTAATACATCACTGATATCCAGCAGCACGACTACCACGCCATCAATCTTATTTTGCATGGTTCGATAGGGCGTGATGCGCAGTTTGTAGGCTTTGCCATCGCGAGCCTGCACCAGTTCGTTTCGCGCGGTCACGTCTCGCATCACATCAAGCATCCAGCCCTCCAGGTTCGGGATGTCAAGGTTCAGCGACAGATGGCTTAGAGATTTCCCCGAATCGTGATTGGAGAAGCCAAAGACGCGTTCCGCTTCCGGCGTGTACCGCCGTATGCGCAGATCTTCTCCTAGCATAATCATCGGGATCGTCGCGCTGTTCAGCAGGTTGAGTAGATCGTTGCTGAGCTGTGCCAGTTGCTGGTTGCGATGCCGGATTTCTTCGTTGACCGTGTTCAGCTCTTCGTTGGCGGATTCCAATTCTTCCTTGGAGGTCTGCAGCTCTTCGTTGGTGCTCTGCAGCTCTTCGTTGCCCGATTGAATTTCCTCATTGGCGGATTGCAATTCCTCATTCGTTGCTTCTTGCGCTTCGATGATCGACTGCAGATATTCCTTGGTGCTGGCTAACTCCTGCTTGAGTTGCGCGATCTGTACATCCTTGCCGTCGGAAATCTCCTTCGCCTGCCGCGAGACTGGCCTCGGCTCAGGCGCGGTCTTGACCGACTCTTTCTCCTCAAACAGCACCAGGAAATGGCGCTCATCCCGTGCCGGCGTACGAAATGGAATGACTTCGATCTTTACGAGGTTCGCCTCGTTTCCGTCTTCCACGACGAGGCCGTCCTTGGAAAGCGAAGTGGCACTCTTGCGGACTTTCTCGATTAAAGTCCGCAGTTCATAGAGCAGGCCGGGGCGGGCCATCTTCAAGAGATTCAAACTCGCCCTACCGGTCGGAAGCTCCAGGTAGCGATTCGTCTTTCCCCGGCTCTGGAGAATTTCCAAGTCGTCATTCACCACCACCGCTGAGGGCACGTATTTCGTCAACAGAAGCCGGTCGGCTTCGCGCTGCACGTCCGACGGCGGCTTGACCAGTTCGTCCTCTTTTCGTGGAATGAGTGGTTTCCCCTGGTTTCGCTCCGCGGCCGCGTGCGGGCTGACCGTCATCCCGAAACTTACTGGCGATGGAACTGCTTTCTTCTGGTAAATCTTTCCCTTGCGGTCCACGAGATCGAAAATCTCCGCGCCCGAGCCCACCAAGCCTTCGGTGTTTCCCACCAGCAGATAGCCGCCCGGCTTCAAGGCATAGTGAAAAATCGGAATCACTTTTTTCTGCAAAACCGGCGTCAGATAAATGAGCACATTGCGGCAACTGATCAGATCCATGCGCGAAAATGGCGGGTCGCTGAACACGTTCTGCATCGCGAACACGCACGCGTCGCGGATCGATTTCGAAATCTGGTACCCGCCGGGGACTTTGTGAAAGAAGCGCCGCAGCCGAACCTCCGACACTTCGTTGACGATGTTGTCTTTGTACACTCCCGCCCGCGCCCGTTGGATCGCACTCTCGCTCAGATCCGTCCCGAAAATCTGAATCGGTATTTCTACCCGCAGCTCCGAAAGCGTCTCTACCAGTGAAATCGCGTGCGAATAGGTTTCCTCTCCGGTCGAACATCCTGGAACCCACACCCGCACTGCCTCGGAGTTCGAATGCGCGGCGACAATTTTCGGGTAGATCGCGTCGTGCAGGTAGGCAAATACGTCCGGATTCCGGAAGAAACTGGTCACGTTGATCAGCACATCCCGATAGAGCCCTTCCAACTCCTGAGGGCTCCGCTGCAGCAGCTTCAGATAGTCTTCCAGTTCCGTGACCCGGTGAATATTCATGCGGCGCAGGATCCGTCGCCGGATCGTCGCCACTTTGTAATCCACAAAATCCACTTTGCTGAAGTTCTTGAGCAACCGGAAAATCTCTTTCATCAAGCGGTCTTTGCCGTCGAATATGTCGCTGGGTCTTTTCTGCCCGGTGGGTTGCCGCTGGATCCGAATCAATTCCTGCGCGATGCGCTCCGGGGGAAGCACGTAATCCACGACTCCCGCAGAAATCGCGCTGCTGGGCATTCCATCGTACTTGGCGGACTCCGTGTCTTGCGCGAAGGTGATGCCGGAATTGTCTTTGATCGCGGCCAGGCCCGCGGTGCCGTCGTTCGCCGTGCCTGACAAGATCACCCCGATAGCGTTCGACGTCTGGTCCGCAGCCAGGGATTGGAAGAACTTATCAATGGGCATGTGATGACCGCGGCCGGCTTCCCGCCTCACCAGGCGCAGAATGCCGTTGGCAATCGTCATGTCCGAATTCGGCGGCAGAACGTGAACCGAGTTACTGACGACGCGCATTCCATCCGCCGCCTGCACCACCCGCAGAGGCGTGGTTCGCGCCAGCAACTCCACCATCGCGCTCTCGTGCGTCGGATCCAGGTGAGGGATGAAGACCAGCGCCATTCCCGGCTCTGCCGGCATGGCGCGAAGCAGCGTGCTGAACGCCTCCAGCCCGCCCGCCGACGCGCCAATCGCAACCATGGGAAAAATCTCTGCCGGTGCCCGCTCCACAGAAACTTTGTCCTTCGCCTGCGGCTTGGTACCGCGCTGGTTCTTCTTCTTTGAACCGCTTGGCATGAACGCCCCTCGAAAAACTTGCGCCCAGTATATGGAATGATTTTGGCGCCCCAATTTTAGATCACGCGGAGAGCAGCAACCTCAGAATCGTGGGGCGAATTCAAGTCCGGGCCCCCCAAACTGTCAAACCGAACTTCACGAAGAGCACATTCCTGGAGGCTCGTTGGCGTTGTTTGGCGCATCTCGGTCTCGCGTCTGCATGCTAGCTTTCCAAACACCATTAAAAGCATGAACCGGCCCAGCCTGCCGAACTTTATCCGATGCCGTGATGGGCTTACACCAGGGGTTTTCGAATGACATGGCAGTATGGCTGGCAACGCTTCTATGAAGCCGCGATTGTCGAGACCAACCCCTCGCGTCTGCCCGTGGTCATTCAATCGGCGCGAGCTGCTATCGACGCCCGCATCCAGCAACTGGCGCAGGATCATCACGGCACCCCTGATGAACGGCAAGCCATTTCCGATGCCATTGCAGGACTGGACTTTCTCCGTAAAGAACTGGATTAGCCTGCCCCGTCCGCCGCCTTTTCAAATTGCAGGGAGACGCGGCCGGACACCATTAATCTGTGGCATCCGGATTCCGGGATCCCACTCCGCGATTCTCCATCCATCCCTGCAAGATGAGGACGGCCGCCATGCGGTCCACTGCCTTGCCTCGCTTTTCGATGGAAAGCTCCGTCTCCCGCAGGAGGCGGTTGGCCTCTGCCGAGGTCAGACGCTCATCCCAGAGGTGAACCGGTAATCCGAAGCGCCGGCACAACTCCTCGGCAAACCCCTGCATCTTGTCCGCTTGAATTCCTTCCTCGCCGCTCATTCGCAGAGGCAGGCCAACCACGATCTCTTTCACCTCGTATTGGCGGATCACACTCCTTAAATGTTGGAAGTCGTGCCGCTTGTTCTTTCGCTGCAGAGTCTCCAGACCCTGGGCCGTAATGCCCAACGGATCCGACACCGCGACGCCGATTCTCCGTGCCCCGACATCGAGGCCGAGCACCCGTCCTAACGATCTCGTCGGACGGGAAGCCTCCTCGGCGACGGATTTGTCGTTCTCGGAAGCTACCTCGGAAGCTGAAGTATCGGAATCACGATCTGTACTCACGGGCCGATTATATTCCACCGTTTGCCATGTTCCCGATCACATCTCTTTGTAATTTCAAGCATTTGCAAATCGCTACCCTTGTGTTTGCCGTTCCCGCCTTGCCTTCCCCCGGGCCGAGGAGTAGCATGTTTCCAGTAGTTTGACGAGTCTTCCCCGCGACCCTCCGGCCTTCTGGGTGCCCGACTATGAGTGGTTCTGATCTGAATTTCCACATCGGCGACAAGGTCGTTTATCCCAATCACGGGGTGGGAATCATCGAGCAAATCAGCAGTCGTTCTGTTGGTTCGACGGTGGAGAAATTCTACCTGCTCCACATTAAAGCCAGCAGCCTCAAGGTGATGGTCCCCTGCCAAAATGCCGGCAGCGTGGGCTTGCGGCGGGTGGTGCGGAACGGCGAAATCCAAAAGGTTCTGGATGTGCTCTCGATCGCCGAAGGCAACGGAAACGGCGACTGGAAAGACCGCTTCAAGGAAAATTCCGATCGCATGCGCACCGGGTCGCTTCTCGAGGTCGCCGGAGTGCTCAAGAGCCTCATCGCGCTGCACCAAGCCAAGCCGCTCTCCTTTCGCGAAAAAAAGATGCTGGAGCGTGCCCGTTACCTGCTGGTCAGCGAACTGGCCATGGCCCGCAACTGCGAGGAATCCAAGGTCGAAGAACTCCTCACCACCGCCCTCGCCAAATGTAAGCTTCGCTTTCCCGAAGCCAGCGAATTCCAGGCTTAGCCCGGGGCCCGGAGGCGCGGCGTATAATGTTCCAAGCTTTGACGTAATCCGGCCGCTAGTACCCCATGACAGACGCAATCAAACGAAAACTGCAGGAAGAGATCAACGCGCTCGAACATGAGTTGATCCACGAACTTCCCAAGGAAATCAAGAAGGCCGCTGCCCTCGGCGACCTCAGCGAAAACGCCGAGTACCATATGGCCAAGCAGCGCCAGGAGTTCGTCAAAGCCCGTGTTCGCCAGCTTGGCAAGCGGCTTGCCGACCTGTCGATGGTCAACATGAACAACATTCCACACGACAAAGTGGGCTTGGGCTCGACCATCAAGGTCTACGACAACACCAAGAACGAAGAACTCGAATACAAGCTGGTGACCAGCGAGGAATCCGACGTAGCGACCGGAAAGATTTCGACCACCAGCCCCATCGGCCGCGCCCTGCTCAATAAGAAGGTGGGAGAGGAAGCGGTCGTGGTCACGCCCAACGGCAAGCGCACGCTGGAGATTTTGAGCCTCAGCACCATCCACGATTTGGAAGGTGACGCTCCCAAAGAGGCGGGAGCGTAGCGGCGGGCTCGCAAATTCATGAACCACGAAGGACACGAAGTCACACGAAGGAAGAACGAGAAGTCTGCCGGGTTTCCTTCGCGTAACGTAGCCTGCCCTGAGCGAAGTCGAAGGGTGTCCTTTGTGGTTGAAGATTCTTCGGCGAGGGACCGCCGATGAGCGCGTCTTGGACCTCCGCCTTCGGCCGTGCCTGCGGGGTCCTCCTCGACACCATCGTCCGCTGGCTCGCGCTCTCCCGCATCAATCCCAACGTCCTCACCTTCATGGGACTGGTGGTCAACACCTGGGCCGCGATTCTGTTCGGATCGGCCAACGCCTCGAACCAGAGGCGCATGTTCCTGTACGCCGGGCTGGTCATCATCTTTTCGGGCTTCTTCGACCTGGTCGACGGACAAGTCGCCCGCGCCACCAACCGCGTCACCCGCTTTGGAGCCTTCTTCGACTCGGTCGTCGACCGCTACTCCGACGCCAGTCAGTTCCTCGGGCTGCTGGTCTTCTATGCGCGGGGTGGTCGCTTCTTCTGGGTGGTGCTCGCCGCGTTCGTGATGGTCAGCGCCATCATGGTCAGCTACACCCGAGCGAGAGCCGAGAGCCTGATTGGCTCCTGCCGCGTTGGATTCATGGAACGCCCCGAACGGCTTGTCCTGGTCATCCTCGGAGCGCTGTTCAATCGCATGGCGCCGGTATTGTGGGTGATCGCTGTGCTCAGCACGATCACGGTAATTCACCGCATGCGCTACACCTGGACCCGCACGCAGGATCCTCCCGTAGCAGTAACTCCCCACCAAGCCGCGTAACGATCTCCGACAACATTGTCGTTACGACAGCATTGTCATCCCGAGCGAAGTCGAGGACCTTGTGTTTCGCCTTGTCATCTCGAGCGAAGCGAACGAACCCATGCACTAAGCCGGCATCGCCGAGGCCGCCGGCGAATTCAGAGGTCCTTCGGCCCGCAAAATGCGCGGTCCTCAGGATGACAACGCGGCTCCGGTACTGGACGCTGGCATTTGCTATCCTAACCAGTCGCAACATCGATTCTGGGGACAAATCGTGCCGACTGATCCTGTGCTGGTTATTCATGGCGGCGCATGGGCTATGCCCGATGACATGGTCGAGGCGCACCTCCGTGGCGTAAACAATGCGCTGGCCGCGGGCTGGTGCGTGCTTGAGCGCGGTGGCTCGTCGCTCGATGCCGTCGAGGAGGCTGTCGTCATCATGGAGGACGACGAGACCTTCGACGCCGGACGCGGCAGCTTTTTGAATCGCGATGGAAAAGTCCAACTCGACGCCCTCATCATGGATGGCGGCACACTCCGGGCCGGCGGCGTTGGATGCGTCGAGCGCCTGCGTAATCCCATCCGCGCGGCGCGCAAAATTCTGAGCGAGAGTCCCCACGTATACTTTGTCGCCGAAGGCGCGGAGAAGTTCGCCGCCGAGCACGGTATCCCACTCTGCAAGAATGAGGATCTCATCATCCCGCGCGAGGTCGAGCGCCTACGCGCATATCAGGCCGCGCAGGCCGACTCGAAAGCGGATGGTAATGATCTGTTTGCGCCTGAGTCTGACGATGTGACGATCTCGCACGATACGGTGGGCGCGGTCGCGCTCGATCGCGACGGCAACATCGCCGCCGCCACTTCGACCGGAGGCACGCTCAACAAGGCTCCAGGGCGCCTCGGCGATTCGTCGCTGATCGGATGCGGCTGCTACGCCGACAATCAGAGCGCGGCGGCTTCGACCACCGGATGGGGCGAGCCCATCATGAAGCTCGTGCTCGCCAAGTGGACAGCCGATCGAATCGCCGCAGGAAACTTGCCGGAGTGGTCGGCGCAGGAGGCGATGAATTATCTGAAGCAGCGCGTTAACGGGCACGGCGGCATCATCGTGTTAAATCCCGAAGGCCACATCGGCATCGCCCACAACACTCCGCGCATGGCCTGGGCGTACAAGACCGTCAAGAAGCAGGAAGCGGGGATCGTGCGGGAAAGCTGAAGGCGCACACAGCAGCGGAGCTTCGCTCCGCGGAGAGCCGATGGCGGCGGTCCCCACATTTCTTTTCTTCGAGGGCTAACCGTATTGCGAACGTTAATTGTCCCGCCCCTGCATTCATGCTCTAATCCCGCCTATGGGGATCGTGCGCAAATGCCCGAAATGCGGTTTCGATTTGAGCAATGCCACGTCTCCTATCTGTCCCGGATGCGGGACACCAATCCTGGCCATACCGCGAGCGAGAAAGTGGATTGTCGCGGCCATACAAATCGCCCTGTCCACGACCTTCATGCTGGTGGTCGGATTCCCCAAAGTCATGATCGTGGTGTTCACGACGTTGATCGTGGTCGCCACCGCACTCTCGGCATTGATTAAGCCTCGGCCAATGGGGGCGCCTGTTGGTCCACAGAGACCGGTTTCCAATCCCCTGCTCTTTAAGATTCTGAGTGTCGCGATCGCGCTGTGCTCGCTTG
>CAVRDS010000077.1:0-5674 GCA_963719865.1 uncultured Acidobacteriota bacterium
ATCTGGAACCGGTTTTCCTGAAGGCTGAAGGCTGATGGCTGATGGCTGTCTTCAGATTCGCCATCTCCACCGCCGCCAGCGCCGCCTCCAATCCCTTGTTGCCCATCTTCAACCCGGCGCGATCAATCGCCTGCTCCAGCGTCTCGCAGGTCAGCACTCCAAACGCATGCGGCACTCCAGTCTCCTGCGCCGACTGCCCGATCCCCCGAGTCACCTCGTTCACAATCACGTCGTAATGCGGCGTGTCGCCGCGCAGCAGGCAGCCCAGGCAGATGATCGCGTCATACTTCTTGGTTTCGGCAAGCGTGCGGGCGGCGGAGGGAATTTCAAACGATCCGGGAACGCGGACCAGCGCGATGTCGTCGTTCTCCGCGCCGGCGCGGCGCAGGCCATCGAGCGCTCCCTGCAGCAGCCGTTCGGTGATGAAAGAGTTGAAGCGCGAGACCACGATGGCAAAGCGCTTTCCCGCCGCGTTCAGTTGCCCTTCGATCGAGGCCCCAACCTCCTCGGGCCTGCCATGAATCGTGAGGACGATTTCCCCCGGCAACTCCAGCGAAAAGGTGCGTTCAGGGGTCTCAAGCGCCGTAGAAGTGCTCACGTCGGCCAGCAGCCTGAACTTCCGCTTCTCCGCGATCTCAAACGCCTCGTCCGGATTCGTGACCTCGATCACCAGCATCCGATTCACATCTTTCAAGCGCTCGCGCACCTCGGCGGGATATTCCTTCGCCAGCGAGTTCAGGCTGAGCAGCGCGAGCGGCGCCGACAGGATCGCCGACTTTCCATCTTCGCCGTCAACCGCGTCGAATCCAATCGCATGCAGAAACTCCGCGAGCACCCGCAGGTCGTTCGGGTCGCCCACATACCGCCCGATATGCAACGACTTAAGCATAGGATTGATCCGCCCTTGTTCTAATCGAAGTTCTAATCGAACCACGTAGTGACTTTCAGATCACCCGATAGCCAGATGACCCGATCACCCGATTCTTTCACTTCCCCTTGAACTGCGCTGGACGTTTTTCCAGAAACGCGGTCGTGCCTTCTTTTCTGTCTTCGGTGGCACAACAGACACCGAAGAGCGTCGCCTCCAGATACAGTCCCTCGGCCAGCGTCATCTCCATTCCCTTGTTGACCGCTTCCATGGCGTACTGCACGGCCAGCGGAGCGTTCGCGATGATTTTCGCCGCAATCGCCTCCGCGCGCGGAATCAGATCCGCCGCCGCCGTCACTTCATTCACCAAACCAATCCGATGCGCTTCCTGCGCCGTGATCATCTCCCCGGCCAGCACCATCTGCATCGCGAGGCCCTTGCCCACCAGGCGCGGCAGCCGCTGCGTCCCGCCATATCCCGGAACCATTCCCAGCTTCACCTCCGGCTGCCCCAGCTTCGCGTTCTCGCTCGCGAGACGCATGGTGCAAGCCATCGCCAGTTCGCATCCGCCGCCGAGCGCAAACCCATTAACGCACGCAATCACCGGCTTGCCCAGGTTCTCGATCAGGTCCAGCACCGCCTGCCCCCGGTGCGCATACTCCTTGCCGGAAACCGCATCCTGCTTCGCCAGTTCGCCAACGTCGGCGCCCGCAACGAAAGCCTTCTCGCCCGCTCCGGTCAAGATCGCCACGCGGATCGAGGCGTCGGATTTAATGTCGGTGAACGCCGCCCGCAACTCTTCCATGGTGGCCATGTTGAGCGCATTGAGCACCTTCGGCCGGTTGACGGTGACGTAAGCGGTGGAGTTTTTCTTTTCGAGGAGTATGTTTTCGTAGGGCATAAATTCAATCGCCTGTCCGCGGATACGAGGGTCACGCGGATTTATTGCAAGAGTCTCAAAAACCGCCCTAATATGAACCTCAAAATCGATGCGACCCTGAGCGGAACCCAGTAATCCGCTCGCGAATGGTCTCCGAAGGAACCTCAATTCTGACTTCCACAACGGTTTTGCGTTCGGCCCCAGGACCCAACGCATTCGGCCTGCCGCGTTGCAGTACGTAATCAACTTCGATGCGACGGTCAACTTGGTAGTATCTATCGTCTTCTCCGGAATGCCCGAATCGGCTCCAACTGGTCTCTTCTCCGGAGTCGCTGCGCATTGTGAATTCAGGCCAGTCGTTCATGCTCCCCATGTAGCGCCTCGTGATGACTCCACAGCACGTGTGCACCGGCAGCTCGCCCGATGAAATCTTGGCCCACCATTTGCCAGAGCCGAAGAGTCCGTGTGTCGGCTCAATACCGAATTGCTCGGTCGTAAGAGTTGCCTTCTGCACTCTCTCGACTTGCCCCTCATCATCCCTGAGTCTATAAACGACGCGCATTGAGCCTTCGCTCATAGCTTATTCGCCCTAGGATTATTCGCATCCGAGTAATCATAAAACCCGCGCCCCGATTTCCGCCCATACCATCCCGCCATCACCAGCCGCTTCAGCAGCGGAGGCGACGCGAAACGCCGCTCCTTGAACTCGTCAAACATCACTTGCGTAATGTAATAGGTCGTATCGAGCCCGACAAAATCCAGCAGCGTAAACGGCCCCATCGGATACCCGCAGCCCAGCTTCATTGCGTTATCAATGTCCTCGATCGACCCCACGCCCTCTTCATACGCCCGGATCGCATCCAGCATGTACGGCACCAGCAGCCGGTTTACGATGAATCCCGTTCTGTCCGACGTGCGCACCGGAACCTTGCCCAGCTTCTTCGCGAACTCGTAGGCCGCGTCGTACACGGCGGGAGCGGTGGCAATCGTCTTCACCACCTCAACCAGCTTCATCAGCGGCACGGGATTAAAAAAGTGCAGCCCGATAAATCTTTCCGGACGCTTCACCGCCGTCAAGAGCTCCGTCACCGAAATCGAAGAAGTATTCGAGGCAAAGATCGCGTCTTTTTTCACGATGCCATCGAGCGACGCATACATCTTCTTCTTTTCCTCAACGTTCTCGATGATGGCCTCGATAACGATGTCGCAATCGGCCAGGTCTTCTTTTTTCGTGGTGCCCTTCAGCCGCGCCCGAATCTCGTCTTTCTGCTGCGCCGTGATCCCGCCCTTATCCACTGGCCGCTCGGCAAACTTAGCCAGCGACTTCTCAATTCCGACAAAGCCCTTGTCGAGATACTTCTGCTCGACTTCGAGCACGGTGACGTCGAAGCCCGCCGTCGCGCAGACCTGCGCGATGCCGGAACCCATCAGCCCACAACCGAGAACACCCACTTTCTTGATTTCCATAGGAATCCTTTTCCAAGCTTTCTCCGTGTCTCCGTGGTGAAAAAACTCAGTGAAAACTCTCCACCACCATAGCAATCCCCTGGCCGCCGCCAATACACGCCGTCGCCAGCCCATACTTCTTCTTCCGCCGCCGCAACTCATAGAGCAGCGTGATCACGAGGCGCGTGCCGGTCGCTCCCAGCGGATGCCCCAACGCAATCGCTCCGCCGTTCACGTTCACTTTCTCGCGATCAAGTCCCAATTCTTTCTCCACCGCCAGATACTGCGCCGCGAACGCCTCGTTCACTTCAATCAAATCGATGTAATCCAAAGTCAGCCCCGCGCGCTGCAGCGCAATCTTCGTGGCCGGAACCGGACCGCGCCCCATCAGCTTCGGCTCGACGCCCGCAATCCCCCAATTCAGGATCCGTCCCAGCGGACTCAGGTTCCTTTTCTGCGCCTGCTCCAGCGACATCACCACCACCGCCGCCCCACCATCCACGATCCCGCTCGCATTCCCCGCCGTCACCGTCCCATTTTTCCCAAACGCGGCGCGCAGCTTCGCCAGGCCCTCCATCGTTGTCTGCGGACGCCGGTGATCGTCCTCGGTCAGCATCTCTCCCGTCGTCTCGCCCTTCGCATTTCGCAGCGGCACCGGCGTCAGCTCTTCCTGCAAGCGCCCCGCCTTGTAAGCCGCATCGGCTGCCTGCTGTGAGCGCAGCGCGAATTCGTCCTGCGCCTGCCGCGTGATGCCCTGCTGCTCGGCATACAGCTCCGCCGTATTCGCCATATAAAGCCCGCAATAAGTATCGAGCAGCGCCACCATGAGCGAATCTTCGAGCTTTCCGCCCGCAGCCAGCGTGAATCCATCGCGCCCTCGGATCGAAAACGGCGCCTGCGACATCGATTCCATCCCGCCCGCCAGCACCACCTTCGCTTCGTCGGTCTGGATCATCTGCGCCGCGCTGACGATCGCCTGCATTCCCGACCCACACAGCCGATTCACCGTCAGCGCCGGAGTCTCAATCGGCAAGCCCGCCCGCAATGCCGCGTGCCGCGCTCCATACAGCGCGTCGCCCGAAGTCTGCTGTGCGTTGCCGAACACGGCATGATCGAACTCTTTCGCCTCGATCCCCGCCCGCTCGATCGCCGCCTTCGCCGCCACCGCGCCCAGTTCCTGCGCCGTGTAATCTTTGATCTTCCCGCAATAGCGTCCAAAGGGCGTGCGCGCCCCACCGACAATGGCAATGTCTCCAGGTTTCAACATGGGGTACCAACTTGTATAGAAGAGTGCGCTGGCCTAAGGCCAACCTGTGAGTTTAACAGCAGGAAAAGAACATCACCACAGACAGGAGGGCAGTCGTTGGTCGTCGGTCGTTAGTCGTTCGCGGAAACAGCCCCGGAGGGGCGAACCAGCTTAGCCCAGCGCTTCAGCGCTGGGAAAACTTGCCGTTTGACCCCTGTTTTCTTCGGCCTATAAGATGAAGACAGCATCCCTTTGCTGGCGAAACTGCCGGGCTCTGCCCGGATGGACGGCGTGGGGTGTGTCTGTCCCTACGCGCGACCGCACTAGCACCTACCATGCCGCACGAATTGCCGAAAGCTTACGAACCGGGCGCGATTGAAACGCGCTGGGCCGAGTATTGGGTCCGGGAAAAACTGTTTCACGTGGAGACGCCGGCGCCTGGAGATTCGCGTCCCGTGTTCACGCTGCTCTTGCCGCCTCCGAATGTAACCGGGCGGCTGCACATGGGGCACATGCTGAACCAGACGCAGATGGATATTCTCGTGCGCTGGCATCGCATGCGTGGGTTCATCACGCTTTGGCTGCCGGGCACGGATCATGCCGGCATCGCGACGCAGATGATGGTCGAGCGCCAGTTGGCCAGCGAGGGCGCCGGAACCCATCGCGGCGGAACTTCGTGCACCGGCGCGATTTCCGTCATGTGCCCCTCCACGCGCCATCCGCTTGGCGAGTGTGCGGCCTGATCGTTGCGAGATCGACTCGACCGCCCGGGAAACCCGCGACCGGCGCGCGAGAACGCCATCGCTTCAGATTGAAGCGATTGGCGCTCCAACATTTTGGTGGAGCATGATCCCCCGGGCCAAGCCCGAGGGTACGACGCTTTTCGGAAAAGCGGTTTCCACTTTTCCGGATCATGCTCTAACCTGCCGCGCCGGACTTTGGAGCGGCCCCATGCATCTCAGTCAATTCCATTACCTGCCGCTGACGCCGGGCTTTTTCTCGATTTTCTTGATCGGGCTGTTTGTCGGCTTGCTCGTGATCCTGGTCGTGCTTGGTGCGCTGCGCCACGCCTATGTGAGCCTCGGCGTGAGCCCGGGAACGGCACTGCTGCTGTTGTTCGGCTCGCTGATCGGCAGCTATTTCAACATCCCGATCGCCGTGCTTCCGCCGGAGCAGGTCCAATCCGACAAGGTGATCGAATTCTTCGGCGGAAACAGGCGCTGAAACGAGTACA
>CAVRDS010000078.1:0-9109 GCA_963719865.1 uncultured Acidobacteriota bacterium
TAATCCAGCAGTATGGCGCCACGAGAATCGAAACCAGCATCAACGCGCCGCCGTCTTTCATCCAGTCCCATGTGTGGCGACGGACGAAGAAGTAGCCCAGTGCCCACGCGCAGCCCACCGCAGCCGGCAGAAACTCGAGCCACATTGCCTGCGGACGAAGCCAAAGACGCAACAAGATGCTCAGGCACGGAACCGGCTCATTCTCGATTCCATAAGTGCGCATCATTTGCGCGTATTGGCTCCAGGCTGCCGGGTCGATGCAATACACAGCCGCGCAACTGGCTGCCATCGCAGCCGCCGCTCCCGCCAGTATCTTATAGCTCTTTGAAATCACGATCCACGCCAGCAGCACCACGCCAAAAACCAGGAAAAGGTGAGGTTTCAGCGCACAAAACCATAAGGAGATTCCGGCTAAATACTGGTGCGTGCGATACAGGCGCAAAAAGAGAACATACCCCAGCAAAACAAACAGCGAAGTCTGCCCCATCGACACACAGAGCAGCGCTGGCGCAAACGAGAACCCCAGCCAATGCAGGCAATTTCCAGGGCTTCCGTGCATTCGCCAGAGCATGAGGACCGAGCCCGCCAGGCACCCCAGCAGCACCACGGACCACAAGAACGCTCCGGCCCGCAAGCCGATGAAACCGAGAGGATACGCAAGAGCCATCGCCCAGGGCGGGTTTCGCATCAGCCCGACTTTGAACTTGGCGTCAAGCCCCGCGGCCTGCTCAATCCGCCGCATTGCATCCTCGTCAAACGGATTGGCATGATGAGCTAGTTGCTGGCCTGTGGCCCAATAGACTACGAAGTCGCGCCCGCCCGCCAGCTTGCCTATCATCGGCAGAACGCAAAGAAATAGAACCGTGTATGCAACCATCAGCCCCGTCACGCCCGCAATCGACAGATCTGCGAAGTCGTATCTTGGCCGGGGCGAGGAAAGTTCCGTGGTGTTTGCCATGGTGGCTATTCTACTTCTGCTTCTGGCAGCTTGCGCCTTTCCTCTCATGCTTCAGGCTGCGTCTGACAAATCCCAATTCGATGGGCCGTGTGTCAGAGCACGACTTCAGTCGTGCCGCAAAGGCCAGCAAAATGAATAGGGCTTCAGCCCCTGCTTGGCATTGATCTCCGCTTATCGCTGGACTTCAGTTCGCGGTCCCCACTGCTTCGCTGCGCTCTCCCGCCGCTAGAGCTCGCTTGATTCCGGTTGCGCAGAGATACCATGCAAGCCACGTGGGCGCAGTCCACAGATAGAAGGCCGAAGATAACTTGGCGCCGCCAATGAGTTCAGCTTCGACCACGACACTGGCAAAGGCGAGCAGCACCGGCAGGTACCGGAACCGGGTAAGAAAAGCGCCATGCAACAGGGCTGGTATCGCCAGGGCCTCATCGTAAACCCACGCATATGGCGCCGTGAGAAGCGAAACCAGCGTCAGCAGATTACCGTGCTTTATCCAGTCCCATGCGTGCCGGCGAGACCAGAAATAGGTCAGCCCCCAGGCGCAGCCCAGGATGGCCGGAAGCCATGTTAGACCGATCATCCGCGGACTGAGCCAAAGGCGCAGCGCGACGCTCAGGCAGGGAACGTGCGCCGTCACGGCTCCCGTCGCGCGCAGCATCCGCGCGTAATCGATCCACGCCGCCGGGTCGATGAAATACACGGCCGTGCAACTGGCGGCCATGGCTGCCGCCGTTCCCGCCAGTATCTTGTAGCTCTTTGAAAACAGTATCCACGCCAGCAGCACTACGCCGAAGGTCAGAAATAGCTGAGGTTTCAGCGCGCAAAGCCAAAGAGAAGCTCCAGCCAGGAAAGGGGTGCTCTTGATGCAGATCGAGAAACAGAACGTACCCCAGCAAAGCGAACAGGGATGTCTGTCCCATCACCAGGCAGATCAGGGCCGGAGCAAACGAAATCCCCAGCCAGTGCAGATAACTCCGGGGCCGGCCGTGCAGCCGCCAGAGCAGGCGGACCGAAACGATCAGGGACGCCAGCAGGGCGAGGGACCACAGAAGCGCTCCGGCTCGCATGCCGATGAGCCCGAGGGGATACGCCAGGGGCAGGCCCCAGGGCGGATTCCTCATGAACATGGCGCCTTCCGGAAAGGAGAGTCCCGCGGAGCGCTCGATCTTCACGATCGCGTCCCCATCATAGGGATTGGCGTGGTGAACGAGTTGCTGGCCCGTGGCCCAAAAGACGACGAAATCGCGTCCGCCTGAAAGGTTGGCAGCAAACGGCATAACACAAAGGAACAGAGCGGCAAGCGCCAGCATCAGCCCCGTAACACCTGCGACCAGCAGTTCCGCGATGTCGTACTTCGGCCGAGGCGAGAGAGGTTCCGTGGTGTATGCCATGGTGGCTATTCTACTTCTGCGTCTAACAGTCGCGCCCTTCCCCGAAGACCGAAGTCAGGGCAATCGCATGAATCCAAATTCATGACCGGGCTGGTTCTGTTGCTGACCAGACTGGTTCTGATTTCTATTGCGCCGGAGGCGCAATGGTAATTAGCCCCGCGCTTCAGCAACTTTCAATTACCCACAACTCGGGCCTGGCCGGTGTGAGTGTTGACGGAGCAGATTCGGTCTCAAGCGAGATACTTTTCAGAGGGTACCGCAGGGCATTGAACTGTTGTCATGGAAGCAACAGCAAAACAGGCAATCGCGCCGGAGACTTGTGTCAGCCAGGACTGGATCGAGCAGGAATTGGCAGCCTCGACGTTGCCGGATGCGCGGCTGGAGAAGCGGTTGCAGCATCTGGTGGAGCAAATGGCCGCAGGCTTGGGACGCAGCATTCCCCTGGCATGTCAGGACTGGGCCGCCACCAAGGCCGCCTACCGGTTTTTCTCCAACGAGCGGATCTGCGAAGAGCAAATTATAGCCGGGCATTTTGAAGCGACACGCGAACGGCTACCGCAGGGAGAATCGCCCGTTCTGGTGCTGCACGACACGACCGAGTTCAGTTACAAGCGCGAAGATATGGCCGCGGTGGGACTGATCAGCAAAGGTTCCGTGCGCAAGGACGCGCAAGGGTGGCCAGTGTACTTCACCACCTGCGGAATTAACCTGCACTCCAGTTTGGCAGTAACTCTGGAAGGGCTACCGCTGGGCTTGACCGCCGTCAAGTTCTGGAGCCGCAAAGCATTCAAAGGCCGGAAGGCGAAAAGAAAGGCTCATCGCGCTCCGATCGAGGAAAAGGAAAGTCTTCGCTGGCTGGAGAACCTGCGCGCCTCGACCGAGTTGCTCGGGCAGCCGCAACGCTGTGTGCATGTGGGCGACCAGGAGAGCGATATTTTCGATCTGTTCGGCATGGCGCAACAGTTGGGAACGCACTTTCTGGTGCGCACGCGCGCCGACCGGCTGGCCGATGGCGGACCCGAGACCGTCGCCGTGGCCATCGGGCAAAGTCCACGCCGAGGACTGTATCGCATCGCTGTACGGAACCGCAAAGGCGAGGAATCGGAGGCAGTGTTGGAAGTCCGCTACCGGCGCATGCGCATACAAACCGCCAAGTGCAAGAAGAAACGCTATCCGGAACAGACGATCACCGTGATCCAGGCGCGAGAACAAAAGATGCCGCACGATAGGGACCGGATTGACTGGAAACTGATCACCGACCTGACGGTGCGCACGCGCCGTGAGGCGGTGGAAAAGGTGCAATGGTATGCGCTGCGCTGGAAGATCGAGGTTTTTCATAAAATTCTCAAATCAGGCTGCCGAGCCGAACAGTCGCGGCTGAGGACCACCGCGCGATTGACGAATCTGCTCGCGGTCTTCTGCATTTTGAGCTGGCGCGTTTTCTGGCTCACCATGACCAACCGCATCGCGCCCGACGCCGATCCAGGAATGGTCTTTACGGATCTGGAACTGCGCATTCTGGAGCGCTTGGTCGCCGACAAGCCCAATGCCCATTCACGACCACACTCTCTCTCGCATTATCTGATCAAGCTGGCGCGCCTGGGCGGCTATCTGGCGCGTAACTCGGACCCGCCTCCCGGCAACGAAACTATCTGGAAAGGACTAACACGTCTTGTCGATATTCAACTGGGCGTCTGCATCGGTGCTGAAATTGTGGGTAATTGAAAGCGCTGAAGCGTGGGGAAATGGGCCAACAATAACAGTCAGCCCCGTAGGGGCGGTGCAAAACGGCGAATTGGTCGTCAAGATAACATTCATGCGATTGCCTGAAGACCCAAGTCCCTCCCAGCTCCGGTCGCCGGAGTTCCAGGTGCGGGCCGGGCGGCATAGGGCTGACATCAAGGCCGCGTCGCTTCCTTTCACCTAAAACGTCTCCACAATGCCCAAATTCCGCCCGAAATCTGCCCGCACAGTTTTACGTGCTACACCTTTAGGCCGTGTATACGGGACCGGCCAGCCCAATTCGGACTGTATACGTTTGTTTACACCGCGCTATCTCTCTCAGCTCACGAAATTCCATTAAGTTGTTGATTTATTTTGTTCAGTCTTCTGGTATTATGAATGGTATAGCACTTGCTACATAAGGGCTGTCCCCGCCTCAGGTTGGGATAATCAACTTACGGAGAGAACAAAAATGAATAATATGCTTCTCAAGCTGTTTGTGAAGTTCCAGGACCTGGTGAGCCGCGAAGAAGGCCAGGATCTGGTCGAGTATGCCTTGGTCGTTGCTCTCATCGCTTTCGGCGCAGTAGCCGGCATGAAAGTACTGGCAGCGGGACTCAACAACGCGTTCAACACCATCAGCACCACGCTGGCCAGCTCGTTATAAGTCGCGGCAATACATCGCCAGGACTCAGGTTTCAAACGTTTTATCGGGAGAGGCATTTAAGCCAAAGCTGTTGTTAAGGCGCCTCTCGACTGCGAAGACCATACTCCCTCACCGCAGAATGGGATAGCGATTCGGCCGGGTAGGAAAGCCTCACAGTGATCGTAATGCTGGAGGACTATCAAAAGCGGACCGAACATGCACTTAAACGTTCCTCCGATTGCCTTCGGCGGCACTGCCGGCATGAAGGCTCCGGCGTAAGGTATCAGCACCGCGTCCAGCAAGACCAGCACGGCGCTCAGGTACAGTACAGTATCAGTCAGACCGTGCCAAAGCGGGGTCTGAGCGTCACAATTGGCCGCCTTAGTTGCTGCGCGGGAGAGACATGCCAGGCAAAGTCCTTGCCGCCGCGTGTCTCTCCCTCGCTTTTTGGGCTGCGTTTTATCATCGCAATTATCCCTCTTTCGGCCGCCGGTCTAGTCCCTGGCGGCCGAAAGCGTCAAGAGTGAAGCTGAGCATGAATTGGAAGAAGACGCCGCGAATTGCTCTGTTTTGGATGTTGTTGTGCTGCGGAATCTCCGTCTTGTGGGGATTTTCCATGGAGCGCGCCTCGCTCGATGGAATGATCGATTTCAAAGGGACCTTCTACGCCGCGCGATGTGTGATTCAACACAACGACCCTTACAAGGACGGGGAGCCGCTGCGTGCTTATCTCGCAGAACAAAATGACCACACGCTGCCCTCGCACGTGCTTCAGCAGGCTCTGTCACAGAATATATATCTGCCAAGCACCTTTATATTCATCGCGCCTTTTGCGATGCTGCCGTGGGGACCTGGGCACCTGCTTTGGATGATTCTCTCCGCCGGGAGCCTACTCCTCGCCGCCTTTCTGATGTGGAATCGCGGAGCTAAATACACGCCACTCATCTCCGGCGTATTGATCTGCTTTCTCCTTGCTAACTGCGAAGCTGTTCTTGCAACCGGCAATCCCGCTGGGCTCGTCGTAGGCCTTTGCGTGGTGGCTGTCTGGTGCTTCTTTGAGGAAAAGTTTGTTTGGGCTGGCGTCGTTTGTCTTGCAATCAGCCTGGCCATAAAACCCCATGACGCGGGTTTGGTCTGGCTCTATTTCCTGCTAGCGGGTGGAATTTATCGCAAGCGCGCGCTGCAAACTCTCGTGGTCATCGCCGCGCTCAGCCTGCCCGCCACTCTGTGGATTTCGCACATCGCGCCGCACTGGCTACCTGAGCTCCACGCCAATTTTCTGGCGCAATCTGCGCCCGGCGGGCAAGCATACCCAGGGCCGAACTCCGCCAATACCGGAAGCGGCCCGAGCATGATCATCGACCTTCAATCCGCCGTATTCATCTTCCGCAATAATCCAGTCATCTACAATTCCGTCAGCTATCTGATATGCGGAGTGCTTCTGCTTGTGGGTTTGGTTCGCACTCTCCGGTCGCGTTTCTCGCGCCGCGGGGCATGGCTCGCGCTCGCGGCAATCGTGCCTATCACCATGGTAGTGACCTACCATCGGCCCTACGATGCCAAGCTACTGATGCTCGCAGTTCCCGCCTGCGCCATGCTTTGGGCCGAAGGAAGACCGGTCCGTTGGGCTGCGCTCCTGGTAACTGCCGCTGCTATTGTATTCACCGCTGATATTCCGCTGGCCATTCTTCTGACTCTCACCGGGAACCTGCACATCTCCACTGCGTGGCTCTCCGGAAAGATTCTGACGGTCGTGCTTACGCGGCCCACACCACTGATTCTCCTTGCGATGGGCATTTTCTACCTGTGGGTGTATGTGCGACACGCCAAGCTGGATATAGAATGCACTCAGCAGGTAGGAGAATGATCAACGGAAAGCGCATTGCGGTAGTCATGCCGGCTTACAATGCGGAAAAAACTTTGGAACAGACTGTCCGGGATCTGTCCGACTTGGTGGACATCAAGATTCTTGTGGATGACTCCAGCAAAGACCAGACCGCGACTCTCTCGCGGAGTCTCGGCGTAGAAACCTTTGTTCACAACGCCAACTACGGCTATGGACGCAATCAGCAAACTTGTTACCGCGAAGCCCTTGCCGCGGGCGCTGACATCGTGGTGATGGTCCATCCCGACTACCAGTACACGCCGTCCCTGGTCCCAGCTATGGCAGGCATGGTGGCCAGCGGCGTCTATGACATGGTCCTTGGTTCCCGAATTCTTGGAGCGGGAGCGTTGAAAGGCGGCATGCCGCTTTATAAATACATCGCCAACCGCCTTCTCACGGCTATCCAGAATCTATTTCTGGGCGTGAAGCTGTCGGAGTACCACACGGGATTCCGGGCCTTCTCGCGGGAGTTGCTCGAGACTCTTCCGCTGCTCGAAAACTCCGACGATTTCGTCTTCGACAACCAGATGATCGCGCAGGCCGTGATGTTCAACTTCCGCATCGGTGAGATTTCCTGCCCAACAAAATACTTCCACGAAGCATCCTCCATCAACTTCAAGCGCAGCGTGAAATATGGATTCGGCGTCCTCAGCACCACGGCTAGCTTCGTGGCGCACAAATGGGGCATCGCGCACATTCCGCGCTTCAATGCAAATGGAAGAAAAATCACGCAGCAGCACTATAACGAGATTGCGCACCGTCTCTGACAGTCTGACAGAAGGAGATCCTGAAGATGACAAGGACGCGGTGGATTGCACTGGCTTGCCTGCTGTTGTCCTGCGGGCTCTCTGCTTTATGGGGCGTCTCTATGCTGCGCCGCTCGCCCAATCTGATGATAGATTTCAAAGGGGTCTACTACGACACTCGATGCCTGCTTCTGCATACCGACCCTTATAAAGACGGCGAGCCGCTGCGTGTTTATCTGGCAGAGGGAGGAAAACTCCCACAGTCCTCGGATTCGCTTCGGCAAGTTTTGACGCTGGATGTATACCCGCCGACCACACCCATCTTTGTCGCTCCCTTCGCGATGTTGCCGTGGGGGCTTGCTCAACTTTTGTGGATGATCTTCACAGTCGGGGCTTTTAGCCTTGCTGCCTTCCTAATATGGGATGCCGGGGCCGATTACGCGCCACTCCTTTCCGGCGCATTGATCTGCTTTGCTCTTGCCAACACTGAAGCTTTCTTTGCATTCGGCAATCCCGCGGGAGTAGCTGTAAGCCTTTGCATGGTGGCCGTCTGGTGTTTTCTTAAGGATCGGTTTGTTTGGACCGGCATCTTGTGCCTGGCAATCAGCCTGGCAATGAAGCCCCATGATGCGGGTTTTGTATGGCTCTACTTTTTGCTGGCGGGTGGGATCAATAGGAAACGCGCGTTGCAAACCCTGGCTGTCACAGCAGTCCTTGGTCTGGCGGCCATCGTGTGGGTAACGCCCGTTTCGCCACATTGGATGCAGGAACTGCACTCCAATCTTCTAGTGACCTCTGCGCCAGGAGGAAACAGCGACCCTGGACTTGCCAACACTAATAGTCGCGGCCCAGGTATCATCATAGAGCTCCAATCAGTCGTAGCCGTCTTCCGCGACGATCCGCGCATCTACAATCGAGTCAGCTATCTGATCTGCGGAGCGCTCCTTTTGGTATGGGTGATCCGCACGCTTCTTTCGCGTTTTTCGCAAACGAGTGCCTGGCTTGCACTCGCGGCGGTTGTGCCTCTTAGCTTGCTTGTAGCCTACCATCGGCCCCATGACGCCAAACTGTTGCTGCTCGCGGTTCCAGCCTGTGCCATGCTCTGGGTCAAGGGCAGACCGATCCGCTGGCTTGCGCTTCTTGTAACCTTTGCGGGGATCGTCTTCACTGCAGACATACCGCTGACAATTCTCCGGATTCTCACCGACAACTTGCACACATCCACGGCCGGTTTCGTCAGGCAGATAATGACTGTTGTACTGATGCGACCCACCCAGCTTATCCTGCTCGTGATGGGTATCTTCTACTTGTGGATCTATATGCAACGTGAGCCAGCGAGGAGACAACCATGACAAGAACGCGGTGGATTGCACTGGCCTGGATGTCGTTGAGCTGCGTGCTTTCCGCCTTGTGGGGCCTCTCTATGTTCCGCACTTCGCAGGCCATGATGGTAGATTTCAAGGGGGTCTGTTACCATGCGCGATGTCTGCTCCAGCACGGCGACCCGTACAAACCAGGTAATACGCTGCGTATTTATCTGGCAGAGGGAGGGAAACTCTCGCAGTCACCTGATGAAGGGCCTCTACAAAATTTGACGCTGGATGTGTACCTGCCTACTACATCTGTCCTCGTCGCGCCCTTCGTGATGCTGCCGTGGGGGACTGCGCAGGTGCTATGGACAATTCTTGGCATCGGAAGCCTTATCTTCGCCGCATTCCTGATGTGGAATTTCGGGGCCAGTTATGCACCGGTAATATTTGG
>CAVRDS010000079.1:0-7155 GCA_963719865.1 uncultured Acidobacteriota bacterium
TCCCTAGCGTAGCATGTGGGGAGCAGTAGGGGCAGGGGGCTTTGGTTTTTTCCCGTGCGCGCAACGAGAGAACGGCTCGTCTGCCGATGCGGAGTCAGCCGCTCCTTGCGTGCAAACTATTTCACACCGGAGGTTGGCGGATGAAGTCACGTCCTTTGTTTTCAATAATTTTGGAGACGATGGCGTTCGTTTTGAAGGTCTGCAGATTGCATCTGTTTGCTGAATGCGACTCGAAATCCGTCGATCTATCGGCGTCATGGATGCCGATGCTGACCGCGAACTGGTGAAAGGCTGAAGACCCATGCCAATGGCCCCGAGTAGCATACAAAAGCTGTTTACTGCGCTGGCACAGGCGGGGCGTGTGCTCACCGGCGGGCAGATTGCGGGCCGGGGGCTGACGGTTTTTCCCGATGATGTCTTTCTTGTTTCTTATCCCAGGTCCGGCAACACGTGGGCACGCTTTCTTTTGGGGAACTTGATCTACCAGAATGACCCGGTCACGTTTTCCAACGTCGAGTCCAGAATTCCGGAAATCTATTTCAATCCCGATCGAGTGCTGCGGCAGCTTCCGCGCCCGCGCATGTTGAAAAGTCATGAGTGCTTTCAGCCGCATTACCCGCGGGTCATCTACATTGTGCGCGACCCGCGGGACGTAGTAGTGTCTTTTTATCACCACCATGTAAAGGCGCGAAATCTTGCCGATGACTATCCCATGGACAGTTTTGTGCCCCGCTTCATTGCCGGGGAGTTTGATCGCAAGTTCGGCTCCTGGCGCGACAATGTGCTCAGTTGGACTGTACTGCGAAGAGATGATCCGAGGTTCCTCTTGCTCCGTTATGAGGATATGAAGCACGACCCGGCTCTGGCGCTGGCCAACATGGT
Source organism: uncultured Acidobacteriota bacterium (assembly GCA_963719865.1). GTDB lineage: Bacteria > Acidobacteriota > Terriglobia > Terriglobales > Acidobacteriaceae > Sulfotelmatobacter. The sequence continues at coordinate 883 of CAVRDS010000079.1, forward strand.
TGCTTTCCTCGAACGCTGCTCGTTCCGCGAGATCGATTCGAGTGCCGCGGCGTTGCAGCGAGCGATTGAGCTAAGTTCCCCGGAAAGAATGCGCGCGCTCGAGAAACAAGATGCGGGACGCTGGATTCTTACCAAGGGAACGCGCAGCGATAAACCTTTTGTGCGCTCAGCGGTTTCAGGAGGATGGAAATCGCAGCTTGATCGAGAACCAGTGGCTGCGATCGAGTCGGCGTGGGGCGAGCTGATGCAGGGCCTGGGATACGAGTTGGCTTGCACCCAGACTGCGGCCGCGGCGGAGCTTGTTTCCCGTCGAGGGCAGCCGTCGTGACGCCTGACAGCACGCCAACCATTACCACAACGTCGAAGGATGTGCTGCGGAAGTTCATTCCGGATTTTCTACTAAAACAACGCAGCATCGTCCTCCGTCTCGGACCCAGGGCGGGGCGGATCTACGCCAGCGTGCGCTTGCTCGATGCGCTCGGAGTCCGCGCATCCAATCGGCGCCTGGTTCCAACATCTGCGCGGTCATTCCTTTTTGTCTGCTTTGGCAACATCATGCGCAGCGCCATGGCGGAATTTCTTATGAGGCAATCGCTAAGAGAGGCGGGGATCGAAGAGCAAGTCCAGATCGTGTCCGCAGGTCTGCACGCCAGTGCCGGACGCGAAGCTCATCCCTGGGCACAAGAGGCGTCCGCAGAACTCGGTATTGCGCTGGTTGAACACCGCGCTAAAGCGCTGACTCGAGAAATGGTGGAGCAGGCAGACTGCATCCTGGCCATGGATTTCCAAAACAAGGCCGAGCTGCTCACGCTCTATCCCGAGTCGCAGGGCAAGATATACATGCTCAGCGCGTACGCGGAAGGTCCATGCCAATACCGTGAGATTCCAGATCCATACCTGGGCGATCTTGAAACGACACGAGTCTGTTCCCGGCGATTGCAGACTTGCATCCGTAACCTGATGATCTCGATTTTTCCATCTTCCGCGATCAGTAAAACAGCACGTTAGGGACACTGATTCTCGACCGCAGCGCTATCTTCCTGAGGTCCTTTTCATTCGAGATCTGAACCAGCGCGATCTGAACCAGTTGCTGATCCCTGCAATCCCCGGCCGCAGGTCTGACAGCCACACATCGTCATAGCACACGCCCGGAAGCCAGGGCACTGCCATGGTGACCAGGCTGGTCCAGAAATTGGGATACGCGATCGGCCAACCGAGAGGAGGTCCGGCCCGAAGATTGCTCAGATGTGTCAGTTCCCCAACCATGCGGCGGCAAACAATGTTCTCCCGATAGGGAATGCTTTGGGGTGGCAGCGTTCCCCGCAGGCACCACTCGATAAGATGGCGCGGATAGTCGATGCCGCATGCTATCGGAAGCCCGATCGATCCCCAGGGTCGCCCGTTGATCTCCATCAAAATCAGTCGCCCGTCCGAAGTTTTCTTGTACTCCACCATCGCGATGCCCTCGAAGCCTATCTCCGTGATCAGCCGCGCGCTGAGCGAAACGAGAGACTGATCAAGAGGGATGGATTTTCTGGCACTGCTGGCGGATCCGCGCGGATCCACTTCTCTGATTCTTTTCCACTGGAAGGGCAAGAACGTTTTCCCTCCAGCGACAAAACAGGAAAAACCGATGCCCACGCCTGAGACAAACTCCTGAATCAGCGCGTCCCCCGCCGCTTGCAATCGCTCCCCTACTTTGTTTGCCAGTTCCTGAGCGGAGTAGGCATAGGCTACCGACCCAAACACTGCCTTGTCTTTGGTTCCTCTGCCGTTGACCCAGCGGACCGAAAAACGATCCTTTACAACCATGGGAAACTGGTTCGCTTTCCACTGCGAGAGATCGTTCACGGACTCGACGAGATCAGTTCTAGGTGTGCCGATTCCAACGCCTTCGGCCAGTTTTATCGTGCGATATTTATCCGCGGCAGTATCAAGAGCGCGTTGTGATGGCATGGCAATACGGCAGATGCCTGCGAAACGTTCGCGCTGTACCGAGATCGGCCCCAGAGTCCAATCCGTGACCGGGATGACGAGATCGATCGAATGCGTGCGCACGAACTCGAGGATCGAGTCCACAAAAGCGCCAGGATCTTCGGTAGACACCGGGTAGTCGAGCCTGGCACTGCAATAGCGGGAGAGTTTTGCCGCGGCGAAGAGGCCCCGGTTTGCACCCACTGCCAACCAATGCCCGGCCCGTCCGGCCGACCGCGTCACCGCCAACGCCGCTGCGCTATGCCCGTCCAGGACCAGTATTTTTGCCAAGCTGCAACTCGCTTAATATTTGATTAAATTGTTCGTCCGGCGAAAGCGCTTTCCAGGTTCCACCGCAGACCTTCCATCGTCTTCGTGGGACGGATGCGCTTCAAACAAAGTGGATTGTCACCGCGGCGGATCAGCCCGCTGTCCATAGTTGCGCCAGTCTCGTAGCCGGCAATACGGCTCTGCTGAACGGTTTGCGCGCTCCAATGCGGAGAAAGCGCCGGACAGGGATAGGAAAAATGTCTGATCGGCGCTTCCAGATGTAACTCAAGCCGCCGTTTCGATTCGGTGAGTTCCCGGCCGGCTTCGTCTTCCTTGAGGTAGGCCATGTTGGGATGCGTCATCGTGTGCGAACCTACCGTGTGTCCATTCCGGCTGAGCATCCGCAACTGATCATAAGTCATCATCAGAGAGCCAGGCTGGCTCGGCATGCTCGTCCCTAGCTCTCGCTCGACGCGGCTGACAAAAGTCTCCTGCGCTTCACCGCTGAGCTGGCAACAGATATCGCAGCTGCTTACGAAGGCTTCTCCCCTTTCCGTGGGACGATTGAGAGTCCAGATTTTGCCGCGGGAATCGCTCCACTGAGAGTGCCTCATGTTTCTAAAAGCAAAACGGAGTCGGCTGGGCCAGGGCAGCCTTCTGGTTTCGACGCAATCGACAGTCACGTAGAACGTCGCGGGCACCCCCGCCTGGTTCAAGATAGGCATCGCGACTTCGTAGTTGTCCGCGTACCCATCGTCGAAAGAGACAATGACCGAACGCTTGGGGAAGTCGTCGCCGCTGCGGATGTGCTTGATCGCTTCATCCAGACTGATGGGATGGAAATGCCTCGCCAACAATTCCATCTGCGCGCGGAAAACGGGCTCAGAGTGGGTAATCCCGCCCAATGAGTCAGCCCGCAGAGAGGGATCCGGCAGAACCGAGTGATACATCAGAATCGCCGCACTGGGACCACGAAAACTTGCCGCCAGCCGCAGTGCTCCGCTGCCCAGAATCGTTCTTTTTGCCGAGTCTCTCATTACGAAGGCTTTGGCGAAAAATACTGTCTCTTTGCTTTCAGTCTAACCCGTCTACTCCTCGACCACGATGTAGCGTTGCGATGCGGCCCTGCGCAACGCCAGCAGAGATCCCACTCCACTGAGCCAGCTTTCGAACTCAAGCGTGCTCCGGCCGGAGGTATCCACGAATCTCGGCAGAAGATATGGATCGTCGTGCCAATCAGCGAGCCCGGCATCGCAAGTCGTCGCCGAGACGACGTTTTCTTTTTCTAACCAGCCAATGAATGCCTTTTGGTATACGCCGCTTGGGTAGCAGAAATGGCTTGCCTCGTGTCCGGTCAAGGTTCGAATTCTTTCCCGGTTCTCGGTGATTTCCTTCCGGAAGGATGCTTCGTCCCCCGGAGTACGGTGCCGGTGAGTGTGCAGTTGTACATCGACTCCGTTCGATCCAACTTCCGCCAGTTCTCTCGCGTTCATAAGTTGCAGAATACGTTTGGCCGCGAGTTCGGCATAGTCGAGTCCAAGATTCGCAGCCAAACGGCCGGCAAGCTCATTCTTCTGCCGCCCATTCAGGTTCTCCCGCTCGGAGAGTTCAATCAGGCTGCGCACAATCCGGTGACGCTCCAGTTCGGTGCGCAGATCCATGGGTTCGGAGAATCCGAGTTCCCGCGCCTCCACCGACTGCTCCCCACGCCTCTTCCACAGCATGTAAGAGCAAATGAGGTTGAAAATCGGCATCTCGTGATCCGTGTAATAGGTCGTTTGATAAACCGTGACGGGGAAGTCATGCTTCTTCAGCAGCGGCCAGGCTTGCTTGTAGAAATCGTACGTACCGTCGTCGAACGTGATCGCGACGCTGCGCGGTGGAAGATCGCGGGAGCGCAGCTGTCCCAAAGCCTCGCCCAGCGCCAACACGGAGCAGCGCATGGCTCGCAGCACCTCTAGCCGCTTCTCCAGCAATTCTGCCTGCATGTAGAGTTGAGGTCTCCACAGATGCTCGTCTTCGAGAGCGATTCCGTGATAGCAGAGAACCAGCAGCCGCTCTCGGCGCCAGTTGCTGTTGGCCACTAAGTTGAAAACTCCGGTGTCTCTGAGCAGATCGAGAGTGACGAGCTTTATCTTTCTTCGCATCTTTCTTGGCAGCTTAACCTAACTTGACTTGAACGTGCGTGTCCGTAGTGGCCTGATATACTTTTCGGACAGAATTCTTTTTCCTGATTCTCGTCCCGTAGTGAGCTCTATTTCGCCGGCCACCGAGTCCCCGCTGGGCCGGCCACGGAGTGACAATGAAGGTTTGCCCACGGTTTTTGATAGTTCTAGCGCTGGTTGTGTCTCTGGCTCAAACGCCCATTCAAGCGTCGGCGGAGGGCGGTAAAACCCAGAACCAACCTGCGACCGCTTCGAGGGAGAGTTCGTATGACGGCCCGGCCGAGCTGCCGCGCATGTACATGAAGACTTCGATCGCGGACACTCCCGCCACTGGAAAAATAAGGGCGGTTGCTGCTGGTGACAACCTGCAAAGCGCTCTGGACAGCGCCAAATGCGGAGACACGATCCAACTCAAGGCGGGCTCAACTTTTACGGGCGTGTTCACCCTGCCCGCCAAGAATTGCGACAGTGGCCACTGGATCATCGTTCGCACCGATGCCCCGGATTCCTCTTTGCCGCCCGAGGGCACCCGACTCACGCCCTGCTATGCCGGAGTTTCCTCTTTGCCCGGCCGTCCGCCCTTCCACTGCCCATCGTCGACGAATGTAATGGCAAAACTGATCCTTGGGAGAGGTATCGACGGCCCAATCCGCTTGGCTGAGGGGGCAAATCACTACCGGCTGATCGGATTAGAGGTCACTCGCCCCGAAGGCGGCCCTCCCGCCAACCATCTCGCCTCCGTCGACCACTCGGGAGTAGCAGACCACATCATTTTCGATCGCATGTGGATGCACGGTACGGCCCGGGATGAAATAAAGGGTGGCATTCAATTTGGTGGCGGTACTTACGTAGCGGTGATTGACTCATATCTTTCCGATTTTCACTGTATTGCCAGAAGCGGCGCCTGCGTTGATTCGGCCGCAGTTTCGGGCGGCAACGGCACCAATCCCATGGGTCCTTACAAAATCGTCAACAACTTTCTCGAAGCTTCCGGGGAGAACATCATTTTCGGCGGTGGGCACGCCATCTATACTCCCAGCGACATCGAGATCCGGCACAACCACATGTTTAAGCCCTTGACTTGGATGCGTGGCCAGCCAGGATTTGTTGGCGGTGCGGATGGAAATCCTTTCATTGTCAAGAATCTCTTCGAACTCAAGAACGCGCAGCGCATCCTCTTCGAGGGCAACCTGCTGGAAAACAGCTGGGGCGGATTCAGCCAAGCGGGCTTCGGCATCCTGATCACAGCGAAGAATCAGGCTGGAGGGAATGGAACCAATCTCTGTCCGGATTGCCAGGTCACCGACATTACGATCCGTTATTGCAAGATCAGCCACGTCGCTTCAGGGGCCATGATCGGCAACGGTCTTTCCGACAACGGCGGCATAGCCAAGGATGGCCAGCGTTACAGCATTCATGACACGATCATTGACGACATAGAGGGGCAGAGCCTGGGCGGATCGGGCACTCTCTTCCAGTTCAGCACTGGGAAGGGAGCACACAAACTCCAGAATGTCCGCGTCGACCACATCACGGCGTTCGAACCAAACAGCCTGTTCAATATTGGTAACGATATGTCGGACCCTAAAATGTCGAACCTCATCTTTACCAACAACATTGTCCTGGCGGGCGAGCGTGCCCTCACCTCCACCGGCGGAGGCCCTCAGAACTGCGCATTCCACGAGCGCGGCTCAACCCCTACCTCTACCCTGCAGCATTGCTTCGATAATTTCACCTTCAGCCACAACGCAGTAATTCAGGGAGACTCAGGCTGGCCCAAAGATAATTTTTTTCCGAAGAAGCCCTCGGAAATAGGTTTCGTAAATTACAACAACGGAGCCGGCGGGGATTATCACCTCTCCCC
>CAVRDS010000080.1:0-6882 GCA_963719865.1 uncultured Acidobacteriota bacterium
TACCTGGCGGCACGTTCCGGAGAAGTTGCCTAACCTGCTTCTCTCCGTTTGCCGCCGGGCACTGCGATTGAGTAATCTCTAGCGATGGGGTTGGGACCGAGATTGAGCGTTGCTGGGACCGGACCCCGACCCGATCTGACGATCTGCCTGCGAGCGCCGCTGGGCGCGTTGCTTTGTTTCGGAGCGATGGCGATCGGTTTGACCGCGGTTTCACTGGCCCAGGAAACGCCCAAACCCCAGGAGGGCAATTCGCCGGCTCAGAGCGCGCCTTCGAAGATCGGGCCTGTGGCCTTGTACAATCTGCTGGAGAAGAAGTCCATCGTTTTCCCCGACATCGCTTCGAACACGGAGCCGCTTTCAACGGGGCGCAAGTTTGAGCTGTTCGTGGACAACAGCCTCTCCGTGCACACGTTGACCTGGGCGGCCGTGGGTTCATCGTTCGGCCAACTGGAAAACTCTCCCACCGGGCGCGGGCAGGGATGGGACGGATACACGAAACGATTCGGGTCGTCGATGGCGCGCCAGGCGTCCAGCAATTTTTTCGGGACGTTTGTGCTGGCGTCCGCACTTCACCAGGATCCACGTTTCTATCCGGAGATCAAACCGGGTTTGGGCCACGCCATGAAGTATTCGGGCGAGCGCGTCTTCGTGACGCGCAACGATGACGGGCGCGACGTCGTAAACTGGTCTGGGCTGGCCGGGCCGCTGCTGGCCGAGGGACTGGCGAACGTCTATTGGCCGGAACGGAACCGGAGCGTTGGAGACACGTTCCTGCGCTATGGGTTGGATTTGGCAACGCGATGGGGCGGAAACATGCTCCGCGAGTATTGGCCGGTGTTTTACGGGAAGATTCGCCCTGGGACGCGGTCGGGCACGGGACAATGACACTGTCCGGACACTAACGCTGTAGAGACGGGGCTTGCCCCGTCTCCCTTGCAAGTCAGAGACACCGGCTGTGCTAGCGGAGACGCGGCGAGCCGCGTCTCTACCGAAGAACGCATCTAAGTTGAAGCGGCTGCGGAAATATGGCTGTAGCAGGGTGGTTCCAGGAAATAGGAGATCGAGATTGAGGAATCGGATACTGTTCTTACTTACCTTTTGCGGGCTTATCGTTTCGGCTTCGGCACAATCGGATTTCAATCGTTTTAACTTTACCGCCGGGGGCGGACTGGGCATTGGCCGCCACGATGTCGCCAACTATGTCGGGAACTCTCCCTTTGCCGTGGTCGGAGGCGGCATGAACTTCAGCCGCATGTTTGGCGTGGATGCCGAATACATGTACTACGACCTCAATTTTAGACCGAGCGTGATCCAGAGTCAGTTCCTGACGCACCAAAGCGGACGAATGCAGTCGATCAGCCTGGACGGCATCGTCACCGTGCCCCGCCATTATGGCAAATTGGGCGCATACGGAATTTTCGGCGTAGGTTTCTATGACCGCAGCGTTTCGATTCCCAGCCGGACCATCGGACCCGGCACAGGACCCCACCCCGCGTGGAGATGGTGGGACCTCAGCGTCGATATCTTCGGCAATCCTATCCCCGGGCAAACGATGTCCTCAAATTCCAAGGTTGCCGGCGGCTTCAACTATGGCGGAGGAGTTACTTACCGTCTGAACCATCTTCATAATTCCAAGCTCTACCTTGAATACCGCTATCATCGCGCTTATCACAGCGACGGCCAGGCCATCGTTGTGCCGATCACGGTGGGGCTGCGTTGGTGAAGGCGCCCGGCCTCGCGGCCGAGCTTCTCCCACCCCGTCAAGCCAACACCGGGCTTGACGGGGGCCCCGGTTCGCTCGGCTGGACAGCCGAGAGCCTGCCCTGAGCTTGTCGAAGGGGCGGCTGTCCCTACGTGAGGTCATTTGGCATGGCGCTGGGCCCAGCGTTCGCGCACTTCCGCCATGAATTTCTCCTTGTCCTTGCGCATTTGCCGGACAAGTGCTTGGTTGCCGGTATATTCGTGGGCGGCTGCCCATAGCACCATCTCGGTGAGCACCGGGGCAAGATCGATTCCTTTCGCGGTCAGCGAGTAGATCAGTCTTCTTCCGTCCGATGGGTCTCGGTCGGCGGTCAGGATTCCGTAGGCGACCAGCTTCCGCAGGCGATCGGCCAGGATGTTGGTCGCAATGCCTTCGTAGCCCTCCAGAAACTCCTTGAAGGTTCGCCAGCCCCGCAGCATCATGTCGCGGATGATCAGCAGCGACCAGCGGTCGCCCAACATCTCGACCGATGCGTTCAGCGGACACTCCGACCGGCGTTTACTTTTGCCTTTTTTCACTATTCTTTCAGAACCCGAGATTTCCACTTGCATATTGCAAGTGATCTATGGATAATCTCACACACAGTGGGGTTGTTCAATCACGAAATAACAAAGGAGTGTCTTGTGCAAATGCAGTACCGTAGCGCCGGACAGCCGCCGAGACGGCGGCGCTACAGCGGCGTGCGACTTTCGCGTGGTCTGTTCGTCTATCTACGAAGCCAGAAGTGACAGAGATGAAACCCAACCCTTTCAATTCATAACCAGCGAATCGAAGAAAAGGAGAAATGCAAATGGAAAAACCGACGCACGAACAAGCTCAACTTCACCTGCAGGTTTTTGAGCAGCGCCGCGAGGCCCGGCTTCGGCAGGCCCGCGACTGGTTCTTTAAGAGCTATTTCGCAGACAACTGGAACGAGGCGATGCGAGTCGCCGCGCCCGGGACAGAAGGCGGCACCAACTTCATGATGGTGGCCAGCTATTGGGAACAGGCCTGCGCTTTGCTGAACTACGGTCTGCTTCACGAGGATCTGTTCTTCGAAACCAGCGGTGAATTCTTCGGTGTCTGGGAGCGGATCAAGCCAAGTATCGCCGAAGGACGAAAACAATGGGCCAATCAGCAGTTCCTCGCGCATCTGGAAAAGGCCGCGGAACGCTTTGAGGGCTGGATGGAGAAGCGCTCGCCCGGTCACATCGCTAAAATGCGCGAGTTCATGACGCAAATGCGTGGCCAGATGCAAAAGGCCGCGTAGAGCTGAAGAAACAGCGAGAGTAAATAGCGAGCGAGCCTGCGCCCCCTAGCGCATAACAGTGCTTCCGCGGCGCAGGCTCACATTTAGCGCAGCAAAGGTTCGGTGCAACAAGAGGAGAACTCTGTGCAAAGAATCACTCCATTCTTGTGGTTCGACGGCCAGGCCGAAGAGGCGGCGAACTTTTATACTTCCATTTTCAAGAACTCGAAAATTCTGAACGTTGCACGGTACGGAGAAGCGGGGCCGGGACCGAAGGGAACCGTGATGACGGTGACTTTCCAACTCGAAGGGCAGCAATTCATGGCGCTGAACGGTGGCCCGCACTACACTTTTTCACCGGCCATTTCGTTCTTTGTAGACTGCGAGACGCAGGCGGAAGTCGATGAATTGTGGGACAAGCTGTCCGCGGGCGGATCAGATATGCAATGCGCATGGCTGCGAGACAAATTCGGCGTATCGTGGCAAATTGTTCCGAGGGCTTTGATCGAACTGATGCAGGACAAGGACCCGGCGAAATCGCAAAGGGTCTTCAAAGCCATGCTGCAAATGACGAAGATTGACATTGAAGGCTTGAAGCGAGCCTATCGAGGGGGATGAAATAAGAAAGGAGCGCGGTATGAGCAAGGTACGAGTGCTCGTCGGTACACGCAAGGGCGCATTCATTCTGGAGTCGGACGGCAAGCGCGAAAGATGGGAGGTTAGCGGTCCTCACTTCGCGGGCTGGGAGATGTATCACCTGAAAGGATCGCCGGTGGATCCCAATCGCATCTACGCCTCGCAGACCAGCGGATGGTTTGGGCAGATCATTCAACGCTCCGACGACGGCGGCAAAACCTGGCACCAGCCGGGAACGCCTCCCGGCGAGCCAGTCACCACTCCGGAAGGCCAGCCCAAGGGCGAGAGCAACAAGTTCGTCTATGACGTGTCGGCCGAAACCGGCAAACCGCTCACCACACACCAGTTTTACGACGGGACGCAACATCCGTGGGAGTTCAAGCGGGTGTGGCATCTCGAGCCGTCGCTCAGCGATCCCGACACGGTTTACGCGGGCGTGGAGGATGCCGCCATCTTCCGGTCGACCGATGGCGGGCAGAACTGGAAAGAGCTCTCGGGATTGCGGGGCCATGGCACCGGTCCCAAGTGGCAGCCGGGCGCGGGCGGCATGTGTCTGCATACCATCATTCTCGACCCGAGCTCTCGTACTCCGGAAACCCAGCGGATATGGATTGCCATTTCAGCGGCGGGCGCGTTTCGCACCGACGACGGCGGCAAGACTTGGAAGCCGATCAACCGCGGACTCTACTCGCAATACATCCCCAACCCGACTGCCGAGGTCGGCCACTGCGTGCACCACATCGCGATGAACCCGAAGCGTCCTGGAGTGCTGTTCATGCAGAAGCACTGGCACGTGATGCGCTCGGACGACGCCGGCGATAACTGGACCAAAATCAGCGGCAACCTGCCCACGGACTTTGGCTTCGTCATCGACGTGCACGCGCACGAGCCGGAGACGATTTACGTTGTTCCGATCAAAAGCGATGGCGAGCACTATGTACACGAAGGGAAGCTGCGCGTGTATCGCAGCCGCACTGGCGGCAACGAGTGGGAAGCGCTCACCAAAGGCCTGCCGCAGAGCAACTGCTACGTAGATGTTTTGCGCGATGCCATGGCCGTTGACTCTTTAGATAAGTGCGGCATTTATTTCGGAACGACCGGCGGGCAGGTGTACGCGTCGGCTGACGCGGGGGATAGCTGGGCGCCGATTGTGCGCGATCTTCCGGCGGTGTTGTCCGTAGAGGTGCAAACGCTGGGGTGATCGCACAAACATGATCCGAGTCATACTTCCGCAACATTTGCGAACCCTGGCGCACGTGGGCGGCGAGGTGACGCTCGAGGTTGAGGGTCCGATCACGCAGCGCTCGGTGCTCGACGCGCTCGAGGCACGCTATCCGATGCTGCGCGGGACGATTCGCGACCACGTCACGCTGGAGCGCCGGCCGTTTCTGCGCTTCTTCGCTTGCGAGGAGGATCTGTCCCATGAACCTCCGGACGCGCTGCTGCCTGAGGCGGTCGCGTCGGGGGCGGAACCCTTTGTCATTCTGGGCGCCATTGCCGGCGGTTAGCCTTTGCACCGCAGCCCCTAAAGGGGCATCTGATTCCAAACTTACGGTATCGCTGAAGCGATACCCTGATACGAAGCCTGATTCTTTACCGGCCGCGTTTTTCAGGGGAAGATGGTTCAGGGGGGGTCGGGGTCGACCCGAATATCATCGACACGAGGGTGTGAATCGTCTCGACCGCTTCATCCAGTTCGAAGGTAAAGCGCACCAGGTCCATGCCTTCGAGATCGTGGTATTCCTTCTTGAGGATGGCCCACGCGGGATCGGCCATCAAATCTACCTTGTGCCGCTCATAGTATCCGTAGCCCATGCCCCGCATGCGGCACAGAAGATCGCTCAAGTGCACCAGGGCCACCAGCGGCTGCGCCTTTTGGCTGTCCTCGACGGCATGATGATGGCTGATGACCTCAACGATGTCGTCCGCCAGTGCCCATTTTTCCGCCAGGGCGCGCCCGGTCTCGCAATGCGTGAACCCCAGTGTGGCCTGTTCCACCTCGTGGAGGGGAATCCCCTCCTGGCAGGCGCGCTCCATCACGGGGGCGAATTCCTTGGAAAAAACCAGGCAGTTGACCATGAAGCCAAGGTCATGCATCAGGCCCGCCGTGTAGGCCTTCTCACGATCGGCGCCGGCGAGTTTCTCGCTGATTTTACGGCACACCATGGCGCACCCCAGCGAATGCCGCCAGAACACAATCGGATCGAGCACCCACTTCTTGGTTGGAAATGCCTGCCCCAGGCAACAGGTGAGAATAATGGTTTCCACCCGGCGCAGGCCCAGGCTCATCACCGCTCCCTTGATGGACTTGGGGGGCTGGGCCATGGCGAATAACGGGGAACTGGCCACGCGCAGGCATTGCGCGGCAATGGCGCTGTCGTAGGAGACCAGGCGCACCACTTCCTCCACCTCTACTTCATCATGGGCCAAAAGATCTAGCCGGTAACGTGTTGGACCAGGTGATTTTTCAAAAATAATAATCTCTCATACAGGCAAAAGCCAGGAGTTCCGGAGGAAAATTATGATACGTTTTGAAATAATAATCATTCTTTTAGGCATGTCAAGCGGCACGGTTTTGAGCGAGGACCTCAAGCCGAACGGGGCATATGGGCGATTTAAAAACCCCGGGCTTTTTGTCATGGAAGGTGGAGACATATTGAAGCTGACCGCGTTTTACGCGCTGGACGGGAATGTGAATACGGCCGCGGAGCTGTCATCCTACAATGAGGGTTCGGCGTTCGCGCCGCTGGAGCTTTTTCTTCTCAGCCCTTTATTCGTAAACCAGCTTTCGTTGACAACCGGAGCATGCTCAAACCAGCTGGTAACGAAGCCCCGGGATGTGATGGTCCGGGCGTGGCAAACCGTTGACGGGGAAGAAAAATCGGTTTACTCCAACCAGTTTTCCCTGGCAGATACACTTCAACCCCAAAAGCTGGATCTGGGTCAAATGGTAAAGGCGGACCATTGGGAGGTTCAGCCGCTTGCAGTTTATCTTTCGCCGGAAGACCCCCTGTCGAAGAACAGACGGGCCGCGATTGCCGAGCTGAAGCTGGGAAACAACAGCCAGGTTTATGAGATTAAAAATTTAGTTGAAGCTGAAAAAACCTTTCTGTACGGCTACATCCAAAACCTGTGTTTCATGAGTTCCAGCAGACTTTCGGCGTTCTGCGCGAGGTCGAGTTAACCCAGGCGCCGGAAAATTTAGCTACTCGCTGGAAAGGCCTAGCAATACGTAATCGGTGCCCAGTACAGGACA
>CAVRDS010000081.1:0-12142 GCA_963719865.1 uncultured Acidobacteriota bacterium
GCTTGGACATTGCCTACTCGCTCGGCATGAATGACCATCCGGAATTCGGCGGGTTGGAGTTGACTTTGCGCGATGTGCTGCGCGCCCGATGAGGACAGCTGATAGCCATACAGAGTGTTTCCTCGCCTGCCTCGCCTGCTTTCGACGATTACCTTCGTTACTTTTCGACCCCAGCCTCGGAAGATAAGGTTTAGAGGAGAAGAGTTTGACTTGACGTATCGTGTGGAATGTATGACTTTAGTAAAGGTCGGAGAAAAACATCGAATGGCTTCCAGGGCATTACCAAAGCCTGGCGCTAAGAGGAAGGCTGAGGCTGCTCGCAAAATCGCATCAATCATCGAAGAGCATATGGATGAATGCGGTTTGTCGGAGCGCGAAAAGAACAAACGCGTGAAGAGCTTTGGGAAGCGTGTGGACCGCGCTATTCAGCTTCGCGCCAAGCGTTCATAGCCTTTTCATACCTCGGGTCCCCCGGCTTAATTCCGAACTCTTTTTCTAGTCCCTCACGAAATGTAGCTAGGTCGTTGGTCTCCATCAATTTTTCAAGTTTCGCCATCAGGTCCCGCTCACGCTGCCTTATGTTGCCCTTTGCCGTTTTCGGTTTTAGGAAATTGACGATGCCCATTAGAGTCCTACAGATTTTGCGACCGAACCCCGCACTCACGTCCCATGAAATCATGCTCCCGGCCAACAGAGGGTAGCAACCCAAAATTAGCCCTCATGCGCCACTTCTCGGTACTGGGCGAATTCAGTGTTGCTCATCCCTCATCTTCTTCAGATATTCGCCAATTGGTGGCGGTCTGCCCATTGGCTGCCTCCTTTCTGTTCGGCGGCCTGATGTGTCAGCGTCAGGCCGTTCGTATTTGACTCCACAGTTAATCCCTTCTACCCGGAACTTCTCCAAAGCCGGGAATCCATCCACTGTCAATACTGCCAGGAGCACCGCGACTACGCTGAACCTTGGGTCTTTCGACTTCCTGCTCCATTCCAGCAAGTTTGTCGGTTTCGGTTATCCATTTGTAGCCAGTCTTCCCACCCGGCAACGCTATCGCTTCTACTTCGTGGTGCTGATGAAGTCTCTTAAGAACGGTGTGCAATGTTGCCAAAAAGTCAGTCGTGTATTTACTGGTGTCGTAACCAAGCGCAACAAGTCTCTCCCTGACTTGTACAGGCGAGAGCGCACCAGAGGAGGTTTGGAGTGCAAGCCGAACAGCATCGCTAAGTTTCCCAGACTGCCCAGCCAGCGGAGTCGGATTGCCGGAGAGCAGTTCTTTTGTCACTTGCTGATCACAAAGACGCGCAAGCCCCTTAATTCCCTCGATTACTGCCGTGATGTGACGGTCAATTTCTGCAAGTCTGGCTGCAAATTTGGCCTTCTCGTCACGAAGCTGGCCGAGTTCGACCTTAGCCAACTCCAACGACCGTTTGTAATCTTCATGTGCCACAAAAGGAGAATAACATGGTGTCCAATAAAGTAAAGAGAATTGTACAAGAATACTCAGACATTTCGTCCAAGCCTGATTGGGTAGACGCTCTGCGATTGGCGCGGGAGGAGCTTAAGCAAGTCGAGGATAGAGCGCAAATACTACGCGAGTCAATTGCTACGTTTGAAACTTTGGTCTCCTCTCCAGCCGAGCCTCATGTTGTATGAGATTTGTTGGCAACACGGAATTCAGACAGTACCCCACTTCTCCGTTCTTTGACAAGAAGCCAATCCAGCTTTATAGTGCCCGTCCATGAGCGAAACTTTGAGTGGGACTTTCTTCTGCAACAAGTGCGGCACGCTGAATGCAGTTGGCGCCCAATTTTGCAGTCATTGCGGAACTTCCACAAGCCCGACGCCTGGAGTTGCCCCGGCTGCGGCTTCTTCATCGGCCAACCCCGCGCCGCCCTACTCAACTCCAGCGACTTCCTATCGGGTGGCCGCTCCAGTAGCGGCAGCGGGCTACGGAGGATTCTGGATTCGCGTGGTCGCGGCCATTATCGACGCGATCCTCTTGCGCGTAGTCGTGGCGCCGGTGGGCATGATCTTCGGCGGCCTCGGGCTGGCGGGAGGAATGATGGGTGGCATTCCTCATATGGGGTTGGGTCTCTTGGGCGGTGGCGTCACGATCGTCTTGCTGGTTTTCGGTTCCTGGTTGTACGAGGCGCTTATGGAAAGCTCGTCGTACCAGGCAACGCTGGGCAAAATGATTCTTGGGATGAAAGTTACCGACCTCAACGGCAATCGAATCTCATTCGGGCGCGCAACGGGAAGGCATTTTGCGAAGTGGATATCGGGTATGATCCTGTGCATCGGCTACATCATGGTCGGGTTCACGGAGCGCAAACAGGGACTGCACGATCTGCTGGCCGGGACGTTAGTGCGGCGGACATAGACCCTGCGCAGATACTTACTTCCTGTCATGGCTTTCCCTACAATCCAACGTGAGCAGGCGTGAATTAGGAGTGTGCCATGACGATCTACGATCCTCCCCCCGGCCGCGGCCGAATCGTCGACATGCAGAGCGGTTCCCTGGCGCGTGGATTGGGATTCCTCGTTCTCGGACTTTTGATTGTGATCTTCCTGTTTTCCGCCGTGACCCGCGTGGACTCAGGCGCGGTTGGCGTCCTGACGCTGTTTGGCCGAGTCACGGGCGAGGCTCTGCCCGAGGGGATCCACGTCATCAACCCGTTCAAGACCAATCACGAACTCTCCATCCGAACCCAGGAGATCAAGGAAACCGCCAGCGTGCCCTCGAGCGAAGGCTTGGTCATGAACCTCGACACCTCGCTGATCTTCCACCTCAATCCCGAAAGGGCTGCCGACGTCTTCCAGAAAATCGGGCCCACTTACGCGGACGTCCTGGTCGAGCCCAACCTGCGAGCGGCCATTCGTGAAGCCACGGCTTCGCATACGGCGAACGCCCTCTACACCGGCGAACGCGAGATGGTTGCCAAGCAGATCTTCGACCAACTCACCAATCTTCTGGGCCAGCGCGGGTTCATTGTGGAGAGCGTGCTGCTGCGCGATATCCAACTGCCCGCCACTCTCAAGGCTTCCATCGAATCGAAGCAGCAGGCCGAGCAGGAGGCCCTGGCCATGAGCTTCCGCTTGCAAAAAGAAACGCAGGAAGCCCAGCGCAAACGCATCGAAGCCGCCGGCGTCCGCGACTTCCAGCAAATCGTGGCCCAAGGCATCAGCGCCCAGTTGCTGGAATGGAAAGGCATTGAAGCCACGGAAAGTCTGGCAAAGAGTCCGAATACCAAAATTGTGGTGATCGGCGGCGGCAAGAACGGCTTGCCCCTGATCCTCGGACAGTAAAGAAAGGAAAGTACCCAGTACCCGGTACCCAGTACCCAAGCAGCCGTGATTTGCGCTGCCTGGCCAGCGGTTCCGATGATGAATCCTCTACAATGCTGGTTTCGTGGTTTGGAGGCCTTTTTTTGTGATGCGAAGCCTGCGTTTCGTGGCCGTCGTTTGTTTCTTGACCTTTCTTTCTCTGGCGCAAGTTTCCCGGGCGCAAAGCCCTGAGGAGAAGACGGCGAAGTATCTGGATTCGGTGCGGCATCAGCCGGGGTTGCTGCTGGCATTTCTGCAGCAGATGCCCAAGGGCGGCGATCTGCATGTCCACCTGAGCGGCGCGATTTATGCGGAAAGCTTCATCGACTGGGCCTCGGAGAACGCTCTCTGCGTGGACCGCAGCACTTCCAAACTGATCCACGCATCGTGCGATTCGTGCGAGCCTTACAAGGTCAAGCCGTCGGTGCGCTGCGCCTATCAAGACCACATTCTCTACGACCAACTCGTGGACGCCTGGTCGATGCGCAACTGGCATCGGGAGGAGGAATCGGGCCACGACCATTTCTTCGCTACCTTCGAAAAGTTCGGCCCGGCAATGGAGAAGCACGTCGGCGATGCGTTCGCCGAAGTAGCGTCGCGGGCGGCGGCCGATCATCTGCAATACGTAGAGGTGATGCACACGGCTGACGGTGCGCAGGCGGCCGTCCTGGGCACCAAGATTGGATGGGACGACGACTTCAGCAAGCTCCGCGACAAACTGCTTGCGGGAGGAATGGCCGATATCGTGGCATCGGTTCGCAGCCTACTTGATTCCGATGAAGCCCGAAAAAAAGAAGTACTGCATTGCGGGACGGCGCAGGCTGCTCCTGGATGCGAGGTCACGATCCATTATCTCTACCAGGTGTTGCGAGGATTGCCGCGCGAGCAGGTGTTCGCGCAGATTTTGCTCGGCTTCGAGTTGACCAAGGCCGATCCGCGCTTCGTCGGCTTCAACCTGGTGATGCCCGAAGACTATTACGTGCCCATGCACGACTTCGATCTGCACATGCGGATCATCGAGGCCTTGCACAAGTTCTATCCCGCGACCCACGTGTCGTTGCACGCGGACGAACTGGCGATGGGATTGGTTCCTCCCGAGGGCCTGCGATTCCACATTCGCGAATCGATCGAACGCGGCGGCGCGGAACGGATTGGGCATGGCGTCGCAGTCATGAGCGAAGACGACCCGATAGGGTTGCTGCGGGAAATGGCGAAGAAGAATGTGTTGGTCGAGATTTGCCTGACGTCGAATGATGTGATCCTGGGCGTGAGCGGCGACCGCCATCCGCTGCCGCTGTACATGAAATACGGAGTGCCAGTGGCGCTCGCGACCGACGATGAAGGCGTCTCGCGCAGCGATATGACGCACGAATACCTGCGGGCGGTCGAAACTTATGGCTTGTCCTATGCCGAACTGAAGCGCATGGCGCGCGCGAGCCTGGAACATAGCTTTATTCCGGGCGATAGTTTGTGGAGCGACGGACGCGAGTTGCGTCGTACTGCGGCGTGCGAAGACGACAAAGAGTCGGGTGATCGTGTGTCCGAAAAATGTCAGAAATGGCTTGCAGCAAATGAGCGCGCTCGCGTGCAGTGGTACCTGGAGAAAGCCTTCGCCGAGTTTGAGAAGAAGTTCTAGCGTACTCATACATTAAGACGACTTGTACAAGATGACGACTCGCACAGGACGACTACTTGTATTTGTGAAAATGTGTATTTATGTCCCCAGATTTGTTTGCTCGTGCTGAATCCGCCGCCGCATTCGTTCTTTCGCAAACCAAGCTGCGGCCGCAGATCGGGCTCGTCCTTGGCTCCGGCCTCGGATCTTTTGCCGACGACCTCAACGAAGCCGTTCGTATTCCCTATTCTCACATCCCGGCGTTTCCGCGTTCGACGGCGGTTGGGCACGCCGGACAACTTGTAGTCGGCAAGTCCGGCAACGTCTCCGTGGCCGTGATGCAAGGACGGGTGCACCTGTATGAAGGTTATTCGGCCGCCGAGGCCGCGTTTCCAACGCGGGTGTTCGGGCGCATGGGCATACGCGCGTTGATTCTTACCAACGCCGCCGGCGGCATTAACCTCGAGTACGGACAGGGCGCGCTGGTCATCCTGCGCGATCACATCAATCTTCAAGGACAGAATCCGCTGACGGGCCCGAACGACGAGCGCCTGGGCCCGCGCTTCCCCGACATGAGTTATACCTACGCCAAGCGTTATCGCGAGCTGGCGCTGGAGGAAGCGAAGAAACTTTCGATTCCGCCGCGCGAGGGCGTTTATGCGGCGCTGGCTGGGCCGAGTTACGAAACTCCGGCAGAGATTCGCTACCTGCGCACCATCGGCGCCGATCTGGTCGGCATGTCCACCGTCCCGGAAGCAATCGCCGCGCGGCACATGGGGATGAACGTCCTGGCAATCTCGTGCGTGACGAACATGGCCGCGGGAATTCTCGATCGGGCGCTCGTCCACGAAGAAGTGCTTGAAGTGGGACGACGCGTGATGGGGCAGTTCATCGCGCTGCTGCGGGCCGTGCTGCCGCGAATTGCAGAGGAGTTGAAGACGGCGGGCTAGTTTTGCGTCGCACAAGAAAGAGACGCGGCAAGCCGCGTCTCCACAGATTGTCCTATTTCTAATCTCTAGAAAAGCAGCTTCAAGCCAAGCTGAATTACTCTCGGCCCGCCGCCGCCGAGACCGGGGTTGGTCTGAGCTTGATCCGGGGTCTGGGTGATCAAACCCTGCTGAGTTGATCCCGGATACACGAAGAAGTTCGGCAACGCAAAATTCGGATGGTTGAAGATGTTGAAGAATTCGCCTTTGAACTGCAAATCCAAACGTTCGAAGATGCGGAATTTCTTTGCCAGTGAGAAATCAACATCCCAGAACTTGGGCCCAAAAATTGAGTTTCGGCCCAGGGTGCCGAAGCTGCCTTGCGGATTGGCAGATGTTGCGTAGTCAGGCTGGGAAAAGGCTGCACCATTCAAATAGCCGATGCTGTCGGGGCCTGATTCCCAATTCGGGTTAATGGGGTTCATTCCTGGGACAAGATTTGGGCGCTGGTGGTAGTTAGAAGGAGTCGGAGGAAAAGAGTTCGGCGGTAACGTACTCGGATCAACACCGCTGGTGTCATTCCCGCTGACGATCGGCACCGGCCGGCCGCTCTGGGCCGTGACAATGGAGTTGATCTGCCAACCTTGAGAGAGCCAGTTCGGACCCAGTAGCTTGGGGAAGTCGTACGAGAACGCAGCCGTAAAGCGCTGCCGCGTGTCGAAATTGGAGGGCCCGTGCTCGGCGTGAAGATTGAAAGAGTTTTGCGGAAAAGCTACCGTGGAGAAGTTGAAGTCGATTCCGTCGGACGCGTCGTCCAGCGACTTCGACCAGGTGTAGCCGGTAAAACCGGAGATCCCATGCCAGCCACGAACACGTATAGTTGCCTGCATGGCGTGATAAGTCGAAGCGCTTACCGGCGAAAGAGAGTCGATCTTGTTGTAATTTGTATTGGCACGATTGCCGAGATAGTCTGGCTGATTCAGGTCAAGCAGGCGGACCAACTTGGTCCCTTTGCTTCCTATGTAACCGAACTGCAACGCCAGGCCTTTCAAGAGTTCCTGCCTCGAGGTTGAGGTTCCAGTTCTGGGCGTAGGGAGTCGAGAAGTGGCGCGGTGTAACAAAAATGTCGCAGGGGCAAGATTGCGAGGTGAACACGGGCCCAGCAGGATTGCCGGCGAAAGAACTCGAATTAAAGCCAAGCGGCAGAATGGCTGAAGTTGAGGGGCCAATTGGGTTTTGAGTGATACCTGCAGAATTTGTGTAGTTGGCAATCAGCAAGTCTTGGGGAACGTAGTCGTAGAAGAGACCATAACCGCCCCGCAAAACCGTGGATGCACGCGGGTTCCAGGCGAAACCTAGGCGTGGGCCAAAGTCCTTCCACTCACGAGCGTAAGCGCCGTCCACGCCGTCGGTACCTGCCATGGCCAGTTGCCCGTCGCTGCCGAGATTGGAGAGGAGATTGTGAGCCTCGCTGATCGGCCCGAAGTACTCCCATCGAACTCCGTAATTCAGCGTGAGTTTCGGGGAAACGCGGAAGTCATCCTGGGCAAAGAAACTCAAGCCATTGTTATAGGTAGTCCTTTGCGTGTTCCCCGCTACCGCGGAAGCGCTGTAGGCATTACCGAGATAGAAATTCGCGAGGGTCGTAATCCCAGCGTCGGAACACTCGGCGGAACGCGGATCCGCCGGATCAAACGGGCAAATACTATTCGGAAGATTATTGCCCGGACCGAAGGTGGAGGACCCGAACTCAATTTGTCCACGCTCGAGGTTGTTGTTGAAACTGTCTACGGCGACACGCCGGTACTCGCCGCCAAACTTGATCGTATGGCGACCTTGGATCCAGGTGAAGTCGTCGAGTATCTGATAGCTTTGGCTGGTGCGTCCACGCGGGATGCTGAAGGCGGTGGCCCCGAGATTTTCGAAAGTGCCGCCGAAGTCAATTTCCGGGAGACTCGGCTTGCCGGTTCCGAAATCAATGCCGAGCTGCGTGATGGGATCATAGTTCGCATCCTCGGAGCTAAAAGAAGTCCGGTACCGGCTATAGCCAAACCGGACTTCATTGAGCTTTGTGGCACTGAAGGTCGAAAGCCAACTGGCCGAAACGACCTGCACCCGCGTCGGTGAAACCTGCGCGAACTGCGGCAGGCGAGACGCGGCCCCCCCTCCCAATCCGCCCAAAGGGAACACCTGATCGCTCTGTGCAAATGCATAGCGGGCGGTCAGCGATTCGTTGGAACTGAACTGGTGATCAATCTTGACAATCAGGCTATTCACATCGTTCTTATCTTTCACTGTACCGGGTAAAGATCCGCTTTGAGAAGAGGGGAACATGCCCAGCAGCTCGGTCAGGGCTGCGCTTACCGGAGTGTTGCCGTTATTGGCTTGGGCAATGATGGCCGCTTCCTGGATCTGGTAAGCAGTCGGCACCAGAAATGTGAAGTCCGAGCCCACCCGTTCCCGCTGTCCCTCGTAAGCTCCGAAGAAGAACGTCTTGTCCTTGAGGATGGGCCCACCCAGCGAGCCGCCAAACTGGTTATTACGGAAAGCTGTTTTCTTCACAGGAAGGCCGGTGCCGGGGTCGATAGATCGGTTGAAATAGTTGCGCGCGTCCATCGCGTCGTTACGAAGGAACTCGAACGCGGAACCGTGCACATGGTTGGTTCCCGACTTCGTGATGATGTTCACTACGGAGCCGCTATTCCGTCCGTATTCGGCTGGGAACTGAGACTGCAGGTTGAATTCCTGGATGGCGTCAATCGGGAGCAGAGAGGCCGGTGCGCCCCCAATGCCCGTCTGGTTCAGCGCCGAATTATTGAAGAACGGGTCGTTGTTGTCGGTACCATCCAACGTGTAATTGTTCGAGCGGTCGCGGTTGCCGTTGATCGAGAACTGCCCGAATCCGCTCTGAATGGCGGCTACGCCGGAAGGCTCGACGGTTGCACCGGGGACAAGGGCGACAAGTTTTCCGAAGTCGCGACCATTCAGCGGAAGATCGGTCACTAAGCGCTGGTCGACGACTTCACCTAGCACGTCGCGCGTGCTCTCTACCAACGGTGCTTCCGCGGTGACGGTTAGCTGCTCCGTCCGCTTCGAGACTTTGGTCAGATCGAAGTTCGCCGTAGTGTCCAATCCCACGTTGACCTGAACGTTCTGCGCCGAGGGCGACAGTCCGGCGGATTCCACCGTGACCGTGTATTCGCCGGCGGGGAGTTCGGCCAGCACGTAGCCGCCATCTGCTCCGGTGGTGGCTTCGCGCTGCAAGCCGGTGCCGATGTTTTTTGCGGAGACCTTCGCTCCGGCGATTACGCTGCCGCTGGGGTCGGTTACCGTGCCGCGGATGGATCCGCGGAAGCTCTGTGTCCATGCGGGTGTGGTGATGAGCAACAGTACCGCTACGCCGATGGTCAGGATCAAGATTGCCAGTGTTCGATGACTACTGCTGCCTCTATGCATGATGGCTTCCTTTGCGTAAAGTCTTGTTTGAAATCGTTTCTCGAACTCGCGTTTCGAACTCTTCTTTCGACCTTAGCGCCCCTTGCGCGGTATGAACACCGCCCGCGGCGGATCTATACCGTACGCCGCCGCGAAGCTGGCCTGGTTGAGCGCAAAGCTTGCTCGTCCGCGCGAATCGATGAACAGCAACGGCTGTTTGAGCGGCACATCGCTGAACGTCTTAACGAACGGCATTTCGATTTCGCGTCCCGCGATCGTAGCCTTCAGCTTATCGCCGCGCTGATAGCCGAGTTTCAGAAAATCGTCGGCGGTGATGTTCGTGATCAAGTTGCCGAACGGACCATCCAGAGCAATCACTTCGCCGGTCAGCCCTTTCTCATCCACGCTCGCGGGTTTCAGATCGAGCCGGACCAGTTCCTTAACTACGGGCCCGACCTGGGTCCAGTCGTCGCCGCGCGCGATGTGAGCGCCGACGGGAGAAAAAATATCGCGGCCATGGAACGTGGAGGAAATTTTGGCGCCGACCATCCAATCGGGATTGGTGACCTCCCGAATGGCTTCGACGCCGTCGCGGTCCTCGACCATCGTCATCAGGCCGTTGTCGGGCAGCACGAAAAATTGTCCGCGCTTCGATTTCACCACCACCGCCTTGCGGGAACTGCCCACGCCGGGATCGACCACCGCCACAAATACCGTTCCGGCCGGGAAGTAGGGCGTGGCGCCGAAGAGGAAGCGCGCGCCGTCTCGAATGGAAAAAGCATTCACCTGATGGGTGAGATCGACAATGCGGAGGTTGGGGGCGATGCCGTACATGACGCCCTTGCACAGCGCCACTGAGTCGTCGACGATGCCGAAATCGGTCATGAAGACGACCGTTGGCGGAGGTTGCGCGGCAGGTGGCTGCGCCAGAAGAGGGCTGGGGACCAGAAATAAGGCGAACCACAGACAGAATATTCGCGCCGATCTTCCTGTCGGCGGCAATCTCCTACGCATAAAGTCTAACTCTCCAAAAAGACTACTATAATCTGGTCAGCAAGAATTTAGTCGGCAATCGATCAACGCAGGAGAGAGTCAGCGATGTCCAACGTCATTCCTGAAAAATACCTCGACCTTTTCCAGAAGCGCGCTTTCGCCAGTCTGGGCACCCTCATGCCCGATGGGAGGCCGCAAGTCACTCCCGTGTGGTGCGATTTCGACGGCCAACATGTCATCTTTAACTCGGCGCGCGGACGTCAAAAAGACCGCAACGTGCGCCGCGATCCGCGGGTGGCGCTGGCCGTTGTCGATCCCGACAATCCTTATCGCTATCTGGAAATCCGCGGCACCGTGGTTGAAATTACCGAAGACGGCGCCGCCCAACACATCGACAAGATGGCGAAGAAGTACTTGGGCGCCGACAAGTATCCCTATGCCCAGCCGGGAGAGATTCGCGTGCTCTACAAAATCCGGCCGGAACACACAACCGTGATGGGGTAGATGGTACGTGTGGCGCGGACACTCCCTTCGACTTCGCTCAGGGCAGGCTTTGTCCGCGTGCCCTTGGCGGTTGTCTCGACTTGCGTTCCCGAATTGTGTTTAGGCCGCGCGCGGACAGGAGTGTCCGCGCCACACGAGCCACGCCTCTTTTCTCCGATAACCTTTCTTCAGCAAATCAGTCCAACTCACGACGGAACTTCGTGGGAGCCTTTTTCGTATTGAGAAGGAAGACTAGGGATTCTCGTCAGTGTCTGTCTTCTGCAGGAGGGGTTCATGGAAGTTGGGAAAAATAACGGCGACGGATTGCACGCGCACGCCTTGAATGCTCAGGCCGATAGCATTTCAGCACAGCATGTGGTGAAGGCCGCTCACGAGGAACTCCTCCAGCTCATGCGGCAGCGGGCCGAGATCATGAGACGCATTGGCACGGTGAAGCAGACCATTGCTGGATTGGCGAATCTTTTCGGCGAGCAGGTGCTGGGCGACGACTTGCTGGAACTGATCGATCGCAAGCCCAACGGCCGTCAGCCCGGCTTTACCAAGGCGTGCCGGAGGGTACTGATGGAAGTGCGTCGTCCGCTGGGAGCCCGCGAGGTTTGCCTGGAGCTGGAACGATACGCTCCGGCCATCCTGGCGCGGCACAAGGATCCGCTGGCCTCGGTCACAACCGTTTTGAATCGCCTGGTGGACTACGGCGAAGCTCGCAGCCTGAGCAACGAGCGCGGCCGCCGGGTGTGGGAGTGGATCAGCGATACCGAGCCGTCGGCGGACGCGATGCCTGCAAGGAAAACCGCCTGATCGCGGCTCTTAGCGGGCTGTTGGGGTTAGCGCCAGCTGCGTTGCTGGCCGTCGGAGGAGGGAACCACTAAAGGCTCGTGGTGCGCTTTGGCGGCGTGATCGTTGATCGCGGTTGCGGCCTGGGTGCGCAGGTTGCCGGTTCTGGCGTCGAAGTCGAGCGTGCTGACACTGTGGGCACAGTTCGTGCAGGTGAACTTCATGCCGCCTTTGATGCGCTCGATTCGGTAGGCTTTCACTGAGTAAATTGTAGTCCCCCGGAGGCAGGATCGGATGCGCGATAGTCGGAACGAAAGTAACACCATAGAGTGTGCGTGGGAATCCGGTCGTCCCTCGGGACTTGAATCATTTTCTTTGCTTCTCCCCAGTGCGAAAGAATGTGTGTGAGAACTCAGTCGTCCCTCCGGGACTTTGGTCAGTTTTTCCGCTTTTCCCGGCGCTGAAGCGCTGGGCTAAGCTCGGTCGTCCCTCCGGGGCTGCATTTTCGACAATGCAATCCAATCCTAGCTGATCGTCCGAGTTTTCCTGAGACCGAGAACTGAGAACTGCTCT
>CAVRDS010000082.1:0-270258 GCA_963719865.1 uncultured Acidobacteriota bacterium
TGCCCCCGCTTTGCGTGTGCGAAAAAGCCCGAGCAAAGGCGCGACGGAGCACCCGACAAAGAAGCTTGCAGCCGGGGTCGAGACCACGGCTTCTGTGCGCGCAGTGAAGGCATGATCGTCCATTCAATTTCGTGGTGGTGCAAGAACGGTGCTTCGCACCGGAAGAATTTTGACACTCCACCCCTGATAGGGAACTGTTTAGGTTCCTTCGGAACCTGATGCCCCTTGCTATGACAAGAAAGAACTTACTGAAACGCGGGAACCTATTGCTTCCCCCGTTTTCTACGGAGAAATGAGCACCGTGATGTTACTTAATCATTCGGAAACAGACAGAAGAAAAGGCGCTGTGCGAGGCCGGGAAAGCCGCAATCAGTCACTCAATACCAAGTTGACACGGACCGAACTTGCGGCAGTTGAGGTGGCCGCTGCCGCGCACGGATGCGCGTTAGGTGAATGGGTACGCGATGTGATCCTCCGGGAAATACGCGGAGGATCGCCCGCCGATCCATCCCTCGCGGAGATTCTTGGGGTTCGCTTGCTCCTGGTAAACGTGTTGCGACCTCTGGCCGCAGGCCAGAGACTCGCGCCGGAGGCGTTCGACAAAATGCTCGACGAAATCAGCGAAGCAAAACATCAACTCGCAAGCAAGTTGGCTACTGCCGCGGCGAGGAAATAGGCGATGGCAATGACAAAGTGGGGACGCAAGGAATCGATCGTCTGGCCGCCGCACAGCCCGATTTATACGTACGGGGCGGTATTCATGGCGCTCGTTCTTACGGGACTTTTTCTTTACTGTCGGTTCACCTTCGGCAACAGCCCCCTACAGAGGTTCTACACGCCCATCTACATTCGATCGAGCGTTGCGGGAGCCATCGGAACGAGCCGCCGAGACAACTACCGGATGCTCATGGTGGGCGCTCGCGGAATTCAACCGCGTCTGGCGACGACCATCGACGTGACGGATGGCACGACGCAGCAACCGGGCGGCAAGCCCGTCCCGCTCGCGCTCTCGCAGCCCGCCATTCTGCGTGGCTATACGGTCCTTTACTTGGGACCGGAGCAGACATATAGCGACGCGTCCTTGAGTGCCTATCTCAGGAGTGCGGTTTATGGTAGCGCTGGCCTTTTTGATCTCTACAAGCTCCCGCTGCTTTTCGGTCTGCTATCACTAGTCATCCAGCTCCCGTTTTCCATCGCCAAGGACGTTCGACGACGCAAGGCGCTGAGATACGGACGACGACTGAAAGGCCCCGAGATGATGACTCCGAGGGAGTTCAATGAGAGGGTCGCAGGGGATGGCATAGGCATTAAGACCAACGAAATGAAGACAATGATCCGCATACCGCAGCGGGCGGAGGCCCAGCACATGCAGATCATCGGAGATACCGGAGCGGGCAAGACTATGCTCATGCTCCAAATTCTTCGGCAGATAAAACATCGTGGCGATTCCGCGATCGTCTACGACCCCGCACGGGAGTTCGTCAAACGCTTTTACGACCCGAAAAACGGCGACGTTATCTTAAATCCGCTCGATAAGCGGTGTCCCTATTGGGGGCCCTCTGAAGAACTCCGCCGACGCTCCGAGGCGAAGGCTCTGGCGGTATCCCTCTTCCAGCCGCCGCAAGACAAGAAGGGGGAATTTTTCATCGAGTCCCCTCAGAAGATCTTCGCCTTCCTGATGGCCTATGGCCCGACACCAGAGGAGTTGGTGAAGTGGATGTCGGACCCACAGGAGATCGACCGAAGGCTAAAAGGAACAGAGCATGCTCACCTAATTGACCCGAGAGCGCACCAACAGCGTGCCGGAGTTCTTGGCTCGCTTGGACTCGTCGCCGACAGCCTCCGCCTCTTGCCGAACAAGGGCGACGGGAATGGCGAGTGGTCGGCCACAGAGTGGGCCGAGACGCGGCAGGGCTGGATCTTCATTACTTCCCTCCCGGCAGAACGTGAGGCACTTCGACCGCTTCAAAGTCTGTGGATCGACCTGCTCGTCTTGCGTCTGCTAAACGAGCCGAAGGATGGCCAGAAGCGGGCATGGTTCGTGATCGACGAGTTGGCGAGTTTGCAAAAGCTCCCACAGCTCCATACCGCCATTACAGAAAATCGGAAGAGCAATAATCCGGTGATCCTGGGTTTCCAGGGTAAGGCCCAACTGGAAGTCCTCTACGGCCACCTGGCTGAGGTCATGCTGTCCCAACCGGCAACCAGCATTTGGCTGAAGACAAAGGAGCCGGCCGCTAGCGAGTGGGTCAGCAAGTTCATTGGAAAGGTCGAGATCGAAAGGCTACGCGAGACCCACTTCGACGGCTCCCGCTCTGGGAGAAACTTCGCGCTAGACCGTCAGGTTGAGCCGCTGGTAATGGAGTCCGAAATTTCCGGACTGCCGGACCTCCACGCCTATATGAAGTACGAGAACTATGTGACGCGCTTCTCATTTCCGTATTTCGATATGCCCGCTGTCGCCACTGACTTCGATCTCCGCGACACGCCCGACGACCAGCTCCCCTACGATCCCAAAAACATCGGAGCGGCTAAGCCCCAGTTGCGTCCGCTTGAGTTGAAGCCGGAGGCAAATGTGCCCACGCCGCTCCGGCCAAAATCGCCAGGGAAAGCGACTGAGATGCCGCAGCGGGAGACCGACCTTGAGACGAACGTCAATGCCCAACAAGGCCTCAATCTTCGGGGATAGTAACTGCGATGCTGACCATTTCCAAGCCGCTCTCTGCTGGCCAGGCCCAGACCTACCACCAGAAGGAGTTCACTGCAAAGGAGCAGAACTATTGGTCACAACGCGGCGTCATCGCGGGAGAATGGCAAGGCCGTATGGCCGGCCAGTTCGGCCTCGCCGGAACCGTCTCCGCCGAGGACTTCGCGAAACTCAGCCAAGGGCAGCATCCACAGACCGGCGAGCAGCTTGTGCGACAACGAGCGTCATATGAATATCAAGATGCCGACGGCAAGACCATCAAGACAATGGAGCACCGGGCCGGGTGGGATGCGACATTCTCGGCTCCCAAGTCTGTCTCGCTCACCGCGCTAGTCGGCGGCGATCAGCGTGTTCGCGAAGCCCACCGGCAGAGCGTCAGTGTTGCCCTTGACCAACTCGAACTCTACACACAAGCCCGCATAGGCGGGAATCATCCGCCTGAGACCACGGGCAGGTTTATTGCCGCTAAGTTTGAGCACGATACAGCCCGCCCCGTCGATGGCTATGTCGCGCCGCAACTACACACACACGCAGTGGTTTTCAATATTACAGAGCGCGACAACGGCCAGCCTCGCGCCATCCAGCCGCAAAGTCTCTTCGCCTCGCAACAGTTCGCCACGGCCATCTATCAATCCGAATTGACCTACCGTTTGCGCCAACTCGGTTACGAAATTACCACTGGGCGGAGCGGTGCGCCGGAGATCAAGGGCTACACGCAGGAATACCTCGACGCATCCAGCCCCCGAAGCCACCAAATTCGTGAATACCTCGAACGCACTGGCCGCTCGGGGAAGGAAGCTGCCGAGATCGCTGCGCACTCGACCCGTGACCGCAAGGAAATTCATTCACCGGGCGAGGTGATGGCCGCACACCGAAAGCTGGCTGCAGACTTTGGACAACAAGCGGACGCTGTTGCACGCGCGGCGCGCGAACGGTCTCAACATCAAGAGAGGCCCCTCACCTCGTCGGACCGGGTTCGAGAATCTCTCACCTTCTCCCGTGACAAAAACTTCGAGCGCGAGGCGGTTGTGGATGAACGTGCTCTGATCCGCGACGGGCTTCGCCGTGGGATGGGAGAAATCACCCATGCCCAGGTTCGCGCCAACCTTGAGGCCCGCTTGGCTTCCGGGGAATTTCATGTCGTCGAGCGCCCTCAGAGCGTTCCGAGCCGTCAGTTCACCACCGCCAGAACCATCGAAGCGGAACATGAAATTATCCGCAGAGTCCATGAGGGCCAAAACCATACCGAGCCGGTTCTTCCACGTCCCCAGGCCATCGCCGTTGCCGACCAGCATCCGCACCTCAACCGAGCACAAAAGAGCGTGGTGGAGGACGTGCTCAGTTCGCCGGACCGCATTCAAGGAATCCAAGGCTTCGCCGGCTCGGGCAAGACGACCACACTCACAGTCATCCGCAGCGCCGCAGAAAGGCAGGGCTATCAGGTTGAGGGTTTCGCCCCCACCTCCCGCGCCGCTCGCCAACTGAACGACGCAGGAATTGAATCGGGAACCCTGCAAGGCTTCCTCGCCCGTGCTGCAAATCCCGACCTACACGAGCAGAGGCATTTCTACCTTGTCGATGAATCGAGCCTTGCCAGCACCAACCAGATGCGCGAGTTTCTTTCCCGGCTTGGTCCCGATGACCGCGTGCTTCTGATCGGCGATACCCGCCAGCATCAGGGCGTCGAGGCGGGTCGCCCGTTCGAGCAACTTCAGGAAGCCGGAATGGGCACGGCGAGACTGGATGAGATCATTCGCCAGCAGGACCCAACTCTAAAATCTACCGTCGAACTACTGGCCACGGGCCAAGTTTCGGCCGCGCTCGAAGCGCTCCAACGGCAGGGTCGTGTGAAAGAAATTCCCAACCCAGAAGACCGCATCCGCGCCATCGCCAAGAGCTACATCGAATGGCCCGAGAATACGCTCATCGTCTCGCCGGATAACGCTTCCCGCCGCGCGCTGAACGTCGCTGTTCGCCAGGAGTTGAAGGCCAATGGAAGCCTTGCGCCGGAGGATCACACTTTTCGTGTGCTGGTTCAACGGCAGGACATGACTGGTGCCGAGCGCTCCTGGGCAAATCACTACGAGATCAACGACGTGGTTCGCTACGCTCGGGGCAGCAAAACCATCGGAATCGAAGCTGCCGCCTATGCATCGGTCATCGCGATCAACCCAGCCGCAAACCAGCTCACGATCGAGAAGGCGAATGGAGAACTAGCGACCTACGATCCCCGCCGCCTCACCGGCGTCAGCGTCTACCAAGAGATCGAACGCGAGCTTTCGGTAAACGACCGCATCCAGTTTACTGCCCCCGACAAATCACTCGGCGTCGCAAATCGCGACATGGCCACAATCGAGGCGATCCATGGTGATGGCCGCCTCTCCGCTCGCCTCGACAATAATCGCCAGATCGAATTTAACCCCAGGGAACATCGTCATTTTGATCACGGCTATGCCGTCACCAGCCACAGCTCCCAGGGCCTCACAGCCGAACGCGTCCTCGTTCACGCCGACACCGCGGTCCACCCGGACCTGCTCAACTCCCGCTTCGCCTACGTCTCCATCTCCCGCGCCAGCCACGAAGCGACACTCTTTACCAACGACATGGCAAAACTGGGCCCACAGCTCGGAGCCGATGTCTCGAAGACTTCTGCCCTCGAGATCAATCAAAATTCATCAATCGGCCAGGGAATAGGGCTAGCGCCGTGAGAAAGCTAACTAGAAAAATATTGCGCGCTATTTTTAGCCCTTACCAATCTATTTGGTTGCGGGCGGGGCGTGCTTCACACGCTTACCAAGCTGATTGAGAAATCCCATTGTTAAATACGCTGGAATGGGCCAATCGACCTCCCTGAAAGCGCCAGCCAGCCACTCTGCTGGTTCCTTGTTAACTAGAGCGTATTTCGACATTATCCGTTTTCGCGGAAGGCGCAGCCGCTTCCGGCTTTACCGTGGGTTGCACCAGGCGCGCGTACGGATCCGGTAAACCCAGATAAAGCTGCTGTGTAATATCCGCGAGCGTCCAGAGATTGTCGATGCGGACACTTGGGTGCCGAACGAACTTCGCATGCGGATCGCCCATATCTTTCCAGGCATGCTCAATTTCCCAGCCCGCAAACAACTCAGTTCCTGTGAGAGCAATCACGGGAGCACGCGGCCGGCCATCGGCCAAGCGTTCCCGACCCCAGGTTGCGAATTCTCCAATCGCCCTCTTCTCGACATCTGTCAGATCAGCCTTCAGCGCGGCAAATACATGAAACGCTCCCGGAAATTTCTCGGCAAGCTTGCGCATACGCGCGACATCTTCTGGCTTGAATGACTCCGTAGCAAAACTTTTCCCCTCGCCAAACACAAGCACAGGCTCTTCTTGCAGATCGAACATCCTTTTTCGCTGGTACCAGAACGTGAAATCGACCTCGAACGGATTCTCGTTCCCGATCCTGAAATGGAGCCCCGTCGCGTAAGTGATATTCGCGCGATCATGGCCGAGACCTCGTGCGAAGGCATTGAGCGTCAGCACAGTCGCATAACCACCTTCCGCGTAATTGGGGACGCTGTAGGGGCCAAGGACGCGATAGTGCCACGGCGTGCGATCGAAAGGCAGACTTCCTTGTGGGAAAGCGTAATCCTTAAGGCACCTCTCGCACGTCAGTTGTTCGCGAAGGCCGCCCTCAACTCCAAACCAGTTTTTCTTCCGGCAATTCGGGCATTCCAGTACGAGGCCAAGCCGTAATACCTTTGCTTTCACAAAAGCATCCATATCAGGAACGTAGCCGAATTTCCTGGCCTTCGAGCGGCGGCCGATAACCTCTTTCCACCGGTTCACTTCTATCGAACGGTCAGGAAATTCTTCCAGCGTGCCATCCACATATCGCCGCACGCTCTTGGACATTTCATCGAGTAACTTTATCGTGCCGACGTCCGCGACGAGCCCTGTACCCCAGAATCCGCCAAGCGAAACCAACATTTGGTCAGCTATGCGGCCCGGATCGGACGATTCCGCCACAACGCCCTCCGACTTGAGCCATTCCACAACGGCTTGCTGACCCGTCAGCAACCGAAAATATTCTCCGTGTTCCTTGTAAGTCTGCGGCAGTACAAATCCTTCGCGCGAAACGATCGTGGTTTCCCCGATCCGCATGCCTCGCCTGCCCTTGCCGTGATAAGTAAGCGGAAGGGTAATTGCTATCGTGTCATTTGTGCCGTACTTGTTCAGCTCCAGTACGTTCACCCACCGCGCCGATCCGTCGCCGTGCGTTGGCGCAAAGTCCGGCGACAGACTCCTGAAACGGCAACTGGAACGCCCTTGCTCTTCCGAGATTTGCAGTTCCAGATCTGTTGATGCGACCGAAATACGGGCACGCTGCGGTCTCACGATCCTATCCTCCCGATGTGACCGCCAGATGTCGTCGTACCACAGTTTGAAGGACCACGCGTTCCCATTGATGGAGGTTAGGCCGCCTTCTTCCACAGCAATCTTGGCGCGATCCTCTGAAATCGATCGACCGAACTGCACTGTGGTGTCGATCATTACCCCATTGGGGTTACCTGGAAGCGCGCGGTGATTGACTTTCACAAATTCGACGAGGAAATCTTTCGCATCCTTCATCCACGCGATGCTCACTCCGAGAACCTGAGGGTGGAACTGCCGGAGGTTCCAGAGATCGATCAGATCCAGAGGGCTAGACGGATCGACAACAAACAGCGTGGGATCGCTCCAGGCGTCTGGTTCACGCTTCAGATACTCGCGTGTGAAATGAAGTGGCAGCTCATATCTTTCCCTGATTGCCTTGACCCAGTTTTCGGCAGTGGGCTCCAGTTTGACTGGATCAAATGCATCCAGATACGCCGTTTTCCTCCCCGACAACGGCGCTTCCGTTGGGAACTCGCCGAAGTTCGCAGCCGCAAAAGAATCGCCCGAGGCGGCACTTTCAAAAATCGCAACGCGCCGCTCATGGCGTGAAACGAATTTGAACTCGCGCTCGTACAGTTCCTCGTAGACGTTAAAAATATCGGTGCCGAACGGAATATCCCGCTGGTACGGATCTCCTTGCCTAGAGAACGCATCAAGGGGTAGTACTCTTGGATGACTAAAATCGCGATCTTCGGAACTTATGTTAATCGCCGCTGCCAGCCCCTGCCCCCCTTCCACGAATACGTCCGGCTCAAAGAAGCGGATGTACCCCTTCGCTAGGTCTTCCGGGCTTGTATCAAGGACAGAATGGCGATCACGCCATGCGTCCGGCAGCGCCTTGCATACCGGAATGATCGGATTGAACACCCCACCCCAAAGGCAAGTGCACGTCTGAAATACTTTTCTCAGGGTCGCAGCATCTTCCGGGTCAACCAGGAATCCGATACGTGTCGGGCGAAGCTTGAGAGAGACGGAGAGCGTATTCATGCGTTGGCTTATTTCTCATACCGGGGGCAGTTTCCAGCTTACTGTCTTGTAAACTCCGTCGGCTTGCGATGCTCTCGGATCTGTGCGTAATTCACCAGCAACTGCTTTCCCGGTTCAAGTTTTCCCTCGTAATCGTTCAACGGCTCATTGTCGAGCTCGCCAATAATCTGCTTCCGATTGTCGTCGCACACCTCGACGCGCACCCACATCCACTCACCAACGCCTGTAGTGTCGTCCCAAAACTCGACCTTGACGTAGTCACCGCGCTCGTATTTGGCCACCATTACTCCTAATTGCTGATTTTAGCCCATCTACTCCCAACCAACGATACTCGCGAAGTTTTCTTCTAATTGTCCTGTGGCATGCCGTTGTCTCATCGTTCAAGAAATCTTCTCACCTGACCGCTCAATCCGCGCTCATTCCGTATCTCACATTCCCAAATGACCAAAACCTTCCATCCGTTTGCTTTTAATATCTCGACATTCTGCAGATCGCGCACCTTATTGCGTTCCAGCTTGGGTCCCCAATAGCCTTTGTTGGATTTCGGCAAGTGTGCAAGCTTGCACTCGTGCGAATGCCAGAAACACCCATGGACAAAAATGACTTTCCGGCGCGAAGGGAACACCAAATCAGGCTTCCCAGGCAAGTCGGAACGGTGAAGCCGGAACCGGTATCCAAGACTATGAACCAGGCTGCGTACCGCTAATTCCGGCCGCATACCTTTGCTTCGGATCGCCCGCATGTTCGCGCTTCGATCCATTCATCTGCGCTCTAAAGATGCCCGGATTGCATTCTCGTAAACTTGCGCGGGCGGGAGATTATTCGGGGCGGTGAAGGCGAGAGCCACTTGGTCAATAGTCGTCGTTAATTGTCCGCCATGAACCAGGTCACGCTGATTTCCAGGCCCGACCTCGGGTCCTATGTCGTACCACATGATTGTCAGAGAACCAGGCTGGATTGGATATGGCCGCAAGCCGCCCCCCAGGCGCTCACTAATCTTCCGATAGACCGGGGCCGGACATACGAAGAACAAACCCTTCTGGCACAAGGGTTCTTGCCGCAGGACATGCCCCTTGTAAATGAGTTGCGGGAGAATGCGTTTGTTGACGTTTTCCCAATTGAACCCCGCCGTGCTCTTGCCAGGAAAGGCTTTTTCCTTAAGATAGGCTTCGCGTTCGGCGCGATAGTTTCCCGTGGTGTCGATCGATTGCACTTCTACCGCGACGAAGTTTATTAAATCACCTTGCGCGCTGACTCGGGCCAACACCCAGTCAACGAAATATCCGCCGCTCTTGCCGCGTGTCGGAAGCCGAAGCTCTTTTCCCCAGCCCTTCCCGAACACAGCGACACATTCGCCCGTCGTATCGGTAATCGCGTTTGCCGGCAGCAGGGGAACGGCTGGGCCAAACGCAATCCGCGCCACGTCGCGAAGAATTTCATAATTCTTTGCGTAAAGCCGGATCGGGCAGCAGATCACGGGTCCACCGTTCATCGGCTTCAGCGTGCATGCTCCGCTGATTTCGCCGTCATTGAGTGTCTTGACGCATTGCCGGCCGAGGAACGGGCATTCTCTTTTAGCGCGCGCCCGTACAGCAGCGGCAGATCGGTCCTCCGGGTTATAGCCAAAGAACTCGACGATCTTGCTAGCCATGAGCCGCTTCCGATAGAACTTCGGGAATGGCCTCGTGACTTTCGAGATGAGCCCGGATTTGCAAAGCAATGGCCTTCGCCATCAAGACTGGAACCGCATTCCCCACCTGTTCGTATTGAGAAACACGCGGCCCGAGGAACTGGTAGGTATCCGGGAAAGACTGAAACCGTGCCGCTTCACGGACAGTCAAAGAGCGTTCCTGATCGGGTAAAAAAACTGCGCCCCAGTGCGGATCACATTTTGTCATTATGGTTCCCGCCAGCCCATCGTTCCGTAACCGACCGTAACGCTTCGTGTGATCTGACTTCCGTGCGCGCTGCATACCTTTCGGTAAG
Organism: uncultured Acidobacteriota bacterium; assembly: GCA_963719865.1. Lineage (GTDB taxonomy): Bacteria > Acidobacteriota > Terriglobia > Terriglobales > Acidobacteriaceae > Sulfotelmatobacter. Next base: position 10,094 of record CAVRDS010000082.1, read on the forward strand.
AGCCTGTGCGGGATGTCCCGCCATGAGCCGCCAGGCTTCACATACTTCATTCGCTCAATATTCTGTTTCGCCAGTTTTGCCCCGAAATGATTGAAAGTTACGCCGTCAGGATTCCGCATCGTCCGCGCATACTCACAACGGGCGTCAGCCGTGTAGCCGACGATCTCCGATCCCTCCCCCATCTCAAGGCGTGGAAGGTCCCCAATTGCCTCGGCGACCGTGACGGGAGGCAAAAGACGGTGTTTGTCGGCGGCATCGAGCCGGAACGTTAAAGTGCTCCCACCCCGAAAATTTGCGCGGCCGGTCGCATAGTGGGTCGGCTGGGGCGGCGCGATTTCGGAAAACCGCGAGCCCAATAAGATCAACCTCCACCGTTCTTGCGGCACGCCATAATGGGCCGCGAAGAGGATTTTTTCCGAAACGTGATAGCCGTGTTCCGCGAATTCGCGGACGATCTGGCGGAAGACCCTTCCGTCTCCGAGCGATAACAGGCCGGGCACGTTCTCAAATAGAAACGCTTTCGGCTCGAACTCTTCCAGAAACCGCAGATAATCCTTAAAGAGTTTGTTACGCGGATCACTCAGAAAACGCTCTGGAGCATTGATCGAAAAACCCTGGCATGGCGGGCCGCCGACGAGGACATCGAGCGCGCCTTTTTTCAGCCCCAGCCGTTTCCTTACCTGAGCAGGATTTACATCTTCAATGTCGCGCGCCTCGCTCCAGGCTGCAGGATGATTTTGGGAAAAAGTCTCAATGGCCTCCGGCATGCAATCATTCGCGTAAAGACATCCATATCCTGCTTCACGGAACCCTTCCGTGATACCCCCTGCCCCGCAAAACAGATCGATGGTTGTCAGTGGGAACAATTGACGTTGTTCGGCCGGAATAACCGGCGTGCGCGGAGGGACCAGACGCAGCTGCACGCCTTTCGTCTTCATTGCTGTCCTCCTGCTCCACGGTTAAACAAAGGCCACTTTTCTCCGATGTACTGCTCAGCCGCTTCCCTGACAACCCATGCTAGAGAAACTTTCTTCTGCTTGGCAATGATGTCGAGGGTCTCGTAAATCTCCGACGGAAAGCTGATAGACGCCCGCACCGCCGAAGTGCTCGGAATCCTGGTCTGTTTCCTACCGTTCCCCGGTTTGGCCTTCATTTCTGCCTGGCTCCCTCAAGTGTTCACCACATTACACCACACCGGTGAAACTTTAAACCATTACTTCGGGGATCGTCCCGCCATCTTCATTTAATACGGCCTGCGCAAGACCTCAAATATCGATTTACAGGTAATCGTTTGCGCCCCGGCGGCTTGCGCCTGAGCATATGCGGCGGCTAGTTGAGGGCAGAAGTTATTCGGATTCCGGTTCCAGAGCGGATGGGTGATGATCTCCACGATATTGCCGCGCCGGCCGGTCGGAACACCAGCAAATGTCACAAACTGCCATTGGGCTTGAGACGATACGTAGGCATTTGACGCAGTGGTTGCGAGAGGCTGCCAGTAATGAACGCTAAAATCGATCGCGGCGTTCGGATCGAGAGAAAGGCGCGCGAGATCGAGGCCAAGCCGCCAATCGAGAATATTGTGGAAGGCGAGATTGCTATAGTCGCGCAGGCAGTCAGGGCATGACGTTTGACACGCATCTGAATGAAGTGGGGCCACAAGCGGCGTATAAAAGCTCGGGTCACCCTGACCAGCTAGAAGTCTCATCAGGCTTTCGGCTTCTGCTGGCGTTCCTAGATGTGAGCTATATCCCGCGCCATTTTCTAAACTGTCGGAGATGAAGATTTCACCCCTAACTTCATTCGCATTCTGGACAACCCGCAAACCGACATTAAGTTCGCGCTCGTCAATGTCGAGCCGCTCGGCAGCTGCAGCCCTCCGCATCATAAAACCCAGGGAGTAAAGCGCAGCACGGCCATTAACGTCCACCGGCGAATAGATGATCCCTGGAGGCCACCCCTGAATTCCAAGTACCAGAACGTCGGTTGGCTTGATCGAGGCGAGCGCGCGCCGATCATGCCCAGCCGCCACATTAATCGCAGGATTGCTGACGCCGACTTGCGCAAGTGCCTCGCGCGTCACCCAGGTTTCTTCCTGACTGAGCTTCTCAAAATCGAACCCGCTACCTGCGTTGTCGTTGACGATGAAAATGGTTTCGACACCAGACCAAATACCGAAATTGGCCCTCGGCGTTAGTGTTTGGAGAGTCGCACCCATTTTGGGACGTGATGCGCGGGGCGTCCACTCAAACACACCGTCAAAATCGCGGTCGCGGTTAAAGAGGGTTCTGAAGCCGAGCGGCTGAGACAGTTGGATCACTTCATAGCCCGGCTGATCTTGTGGCGTCGCAAGGCAAACCGGACATGCCGGTGCTGCATTTACATCGACCGCTTGACACCTTCGGCAGAACCCAAGTGGCTGGGGCGGTCCGAGCGGGTTTGGCTGTTGAATGACCGCATTTCCTTGCGGACGGTAGTTCACAACGCCAACCGATGTATGAATAAGACCGTCCTTAACCGTTTCCGCTCCAGGAGCGAATTGACTTATGGCCACGTCCAAGTCCCGGTCAACAATACCCTCTTCGGGCGGCCAGTCGTAACCTGCGAAGGGACGCTGGTGAAAGAGATAGCGGACCCGTGTCGGGAAGCCGAACATTGGGAGCAAGCCCACATTCGCGAGGCGCTCACTCAGCGCATCTTGCGGCAGCACCGGGTTGTTCGCGGTCGCCGTGATTCTTCCGATCAGCTGATGATTGACAAAATCGATCATGTCTTGCCGCAGCGCGATCAGGTTCGGATCTGTGTAGGACAAGAGGACATCCGTTATTTGAATGATTGCCGCTTGATTATTCTGAATCCAGATTGAAACCTGCTGTTCAGGGCTTGGGCTCGGAGGGCCCCCAGCTTGAACAGGCGGTAGCGGCTGATTCCACTGCAGTGCGGTGCCGAATTCGCCATGAACGCTGTCCCCTGTTTGCCCGCCGAACAAATTGAGTGCTTCAAATGCTTGCCTCAGAACCTCTTTCACGAGCACGCGCTGAATGATTGCCCGGCGCTCGACATCAACATAAGGCTGCGGCGGCGGGTCTGCCGTGATACGTTGTGGGCGCTGAAAGTAATAGTCATCGTGGCTGCGGCCCCGGCAGACAGTCAAAGCAACCGAGAGCCCTGCCCCCCGCCGTCCAGCGCGCCCAACCCGCTGTTGATAGTTAAAACGCATCGGCGGCATGTTTGCCATCATCACGGCAAGCAGCCCGCCAATGTCTACGCCAGCTTCCATCGTCGTTGTCACGCTCAGCAAGTCTATCGGGTCTGTACACGCGTTTTCCGAACCCGGCAGAACGATGTCCTGAAAGAGCCGCTGCCGTTTGCGCCCGTCCGACTTGTTCGTTTGCCCTGTCAGTTCCTCACAGTTGAGGCGGAACACTCCTTCCGTCTGCGTCGCAAGATACGAATAGTAGTCAGACGCAAGCTGCGCTGCCGTGAGCGCTTGCGGCTGTCCGAGCGTTGTCAGGCAGTCGGTGCACACGCCACCAGCAGCGTGAAGATGAATTCGCCGGCATTGCGGGCACTCATAGAAATCCGCACCTGGCCTTGCGAGACACAAGGTTTGCGATTGCAGCACGAACTGATTCAGGACACCGGAGTTCGTCAGGTGGCCAATCACATCGGCTTCGAATGCGGCTGCATTAAGCCCCCTCAGAATAGCGACTTGCCGAAGGTAGTTCCGCACATAGGCCGGACAAGCTTGTGGTGGTGATGCGTCGTGCGACGAAAGCTTCTTACGCGAACCGAGGAGACGGATAACGCCATCGGCAGCCTCTTGTACGTTCTGGTCAGGCGCTGGAAAACTGAGGCGGTCGGTAGTTGCGAATGCAATATATAAAGATTCGAGGCTTCGCTGCCCTGAAAACACAGTGTCCATCAGTTCCACGAGCGCTTCATCCCGGATTCGGACCAGATGAGCCTGTTGATCGTTCGTCAGTTGGCCGTTTGGCTTTGCGCTTGGAATTCCCCCTGCTGGCCAGTTGAAGAGTGCACTCCAATGGCCCGAGCGGTTCAAGGGATCTGTCCACAGCACGTCCTGCGAATAACCGCCTGGATTTATGCCTCGCCGCAAAAGCTGCGACGATACATCAACCGACAACTGCGATATTGCATGAGGGCCATGAGCAGCGCGGAGCCCGATGCGATGTGCTGCCTGTTGGTATGTCAGCGTGGGAAAAGCTGCTGACGGCTGACTGGCCATCGGGCCTTGCGCCATCGAAAGAGTTAACGCTTCTGACGGATAGGCCGCCGCGTAGGTATTCGCGCTAGCCTGTTCCACGGCACTCAATGCCTGACCGTTAAGTTGGGCGATAAACGCGAGGGCTCCGGCACCCAGATTCCCTAATCCACCCGCAACGGACTGACGGACGGAGTCAAGGTAGTGCGCAAAGCGCATTCCGGCTGATAGTTTGGCTGCGTCTTGACGGCTGTCTGAAAAAACAACCAGTTTTCGACCGCTCGGATTCTCATCGCCAACCTCGCGCAGCAAGACGTCAGACAATACTTGTGCCAGTTTTTGAAAGCCCGTCCGTTGAGTCCGCACTGGAGAGCCGATGCCCCTCCGTGCCCAGTTCGTGTCGCATCGTGGACAGCGAGACGGATAGGCCTTGCCCGCACTCGCCGCAAGTCCTTGGGGAGACGGATCGAGAATCTCTCCGCTCGGCCCATGCATCTGCGGAACGCGGTATAGATAGCCGCGGACTGCTTGAGGATTACCCCCATGTGCAACACGCCCCTCTGCTGGAACAAAGAACGCTGCCTGCCATTGTCTCTGCGCGAGGTCCTGGCTCCATTGCTGCGTCGCCGGTTGCAAGCCGTTCGGAGCTGGCCAGAACACGGCATATCTCGCGTAATCGCGATCCAGAGAAGCCATGTCTGGCGAGGCTTCCAAATCCGGATGATCAGGGCTCAGATACCATTCATTCGGGTTTACGCCGCCGCTCCGGTATCCCCCAAGAAAAACTTCTCCGCATGCTTCGCAATAGAGTAGCTCAACGACTCGTGATCCGCATTGGCATGTGAGCGCGGGCGTGTAATGAAGTTGGCCGACTGGGCACGCGAATGTCCGGGGAGGCGCAGCGCTGCAATGCGAGTCCGAGCACGCCCACAGCCCCTGAAGATTTCTGAAGAACAAATGCGCGCGCACGGGGAGCAACGCAGAATCCTGAGCATTCCGCGCTTCGCATATACCTCCGACCAATCCTTCAACAGCGGCTTCGCGCTCGGGCAACGTGAGCGCCGGGAAAAGCTGGTTGCCAATATCCACGGGAAACCGGGGCTGAGGAACTGCTGCCGCCCCTGTCATACATCCAATCCGTAATCCATCTGCCGCCTGAATATGATGCAGCCCCGTATAGATAATCTCGTCAGGAGGCGCGCCAGCTGGAACAGGCGGGGCTCCGACTGCGTCATGAAAGGTTTGCGCGACCGCTGGCAGCCCCGCCGCTGGCGAGGTGCGCAACCCCTGCCCCAAATCGCGCAAGGCCGCCGCATGAGCGCCAAGAGTTTGCACCGCTGCTGGATCTGGAGTTACGGTGTTACCGCCGATGACCCGAAAATGGTTCCGGTTGCGGCCAAAAAATGCTTCGAGGTAATCGAGGCCTGCCGCGTCACTGGTCAACGACGCGCTCGAAGCGATGATACGCAGCTGACTCGAATCTGGAGTCAGCCCCAGACGATCAAGCAAGACACGGATCAGGTACGCCACTTCTGTTCCAGGGGTGCCCCTATATGTATGAAGCTCGTCCACGACAAGATGGAACAACCGGGACTGGTCACCCGCCAGCCATTGCCGGGTCGTATCGAAAATCGGTGTCTCCATGCTCCGCATGAGCATGATGTTCATCATCGAGTAGTTTGTTATAAGGATGTCGGGCGGCTGATCCTGCATGTCCCAGCGCGACCACATCTCGCCTCCGTCCATGCGCGGAAAAAACCGTGCTGCTGACGAACCTGCTACTTGATGCGCCTCTTGCTGCATCGTCCGGAGTTCTTCGCGGAGCTTCGATGTCTTTGCCGTATTTCGCTCGCCGGATACGGGTGTGCGTCCGGTATACCGGCCAAAGTAGAAGCGGTTGCCGCCGCGCCTTGTTTGCAGCCATGTCCGGGCACTATCACTATCGAGAGCCGTCCGCATTCGTCCGAGCTGGTCTTCAACCAATGCGTTCAACGGATAGAGAATGATTGCGCGCATCGCCGCTGGGCGCACCAGAGGATCTTCGTAGCTGCGTTGGGGAATACGCGGCAGCCACCGGTTGGATGTTGGGCTCAGGCGATGGTTCCACCAGTCCCACCGTGCGTCACGCGGGCCAGGCTGGCCCCAGGATGATGACTCACGGATGAGCGCCGCGATGATGGGAAGCAGGAAACATTCTGTCTTGCCTGAACCAGTGCCGGTCGTCACGATTACGTCATTGCCGTTGACGACGGATTCCGCAAAGACCTGCTGCTGATGCGCATATGGAAGGCGGCCCGGCGGGAACAGCTCCAGCGACACGAAATTCGCAAGATCGGCAACGTCCGCCGCATTCCAGGACGGTCCTAATAATGACTGAGCAATTCCTTGAAATGTGTTGTTACTCGATTGGTAAGCGGGGATCGGCTCGATCAACGGCTGGCGAAAGAGCCTCCCATCAATGTTGAGCAGATTGCGCCGCTCGGCCACGAGGTCTGGGTAGCGCAGATCGAAAGGGCTATCCAGATAGCGCAGATACATCTCGCGCAAGTCATCAAAAAGCGTAAGCGGGTTGCTCATAGTAGATCCTGTCTGAGAACCTCAGCAGCCAAACCTGCAACTTCTTCCGGAACATCGCAATAGGTCAGCCTCGGACGCCCGTAGACCACATCAAACAAAGGAGGGAAGCCGGAGCAAAGAACCAAAGCACGCTCGGTCAACAGCGGCGGCCGGAAGATGGCCGGCAAAGTGAGGCGGCGTTCCGCACGGTTGTATCTCATGACACGGCGTTGACGGCATGACAGGACATAATATTTTCCAACCGCGCCCGACAGCCGGACCGTCTCATCACCCTCACGCAAGAAATACTGAGGCGTTTGGTAAAGAGTAAAACGGAACAGGCCGCGTGCGCCCGGCCCGTTCGCCTCCTGAAGCGTAATCGTGCGCCACCTCATAGCTTTTCTTTGGATCGTGAACTGTTTCACGTCCCAATCTCTACCTCCGGCCGGTAATGGCTCACGTCTCAATCCCTTCAGCGAACCAATGCGCGGCAGATGTGAAAGCAAGGCCGTCGGCGCGTCCGGCTGGCAGAGAACACCCGCGCGCTGTGCCAGCTCTATCAAAGTTTCCGCGTTGGAAGCGCGCACGCGGATGATGTCGGGGCACTCTGCTTGAGAGGCCCGTTCCAACTCCAGGCCTGCCCCTGCCCGCTCGAACCGCTCCACGAGCTTAGGCGTGCGGGCACCGCACAAAACACCGGTGAACATGCCGCCATGATCCGACAGAGCCAGCATCGGAGGCACGGCGCGCCAGCCGTCCTCGCACTCCCCAGCATCAAACTCAACATGGCCTAGCCGTTCAAGGTTGTAACGAATGCGTTGATGGAGCGGAAGCGCGAGATCTTCCTCGCCTCGCTCAGCCGATTCGGCCAAGTCCAGCGTTTCAACGGCCGACCGGAACTGAACCCAAGATCCTTGCTTACGCGCCGACATCCACAAGAGCAGTTCATTTGGAGTCATCGGAGGCCTCTCCAGATGCTTCTGGCGGTCTTCTTATACTCACTCCATCGCTCGACCGATTCCGTAGAGCCGCCCTCGATCCGAAGCCCTTTCCGCGAGGCATCGAGGATCGCGATGCACCATACGAGCGGCCGCGTTCCGGCCCGCCGGGGCATCAACGGTTTATCGGCGAACTGAAGAATCCGCGCAGTCTTCTTGTTGCACGTCAGCGGTTGTGCAGGCAGTGCCCACACGACATCAAACGGGACGAACCCTTTCCAGACGGCAACGCTCCTGGCTGAACAGCGGAAGACTTGACCCGGCTCTGCTCCGATGAGAAGCGGGTTCGACATTGGAACAGTGAAAGCTGGTCTTCCCGCTTCTTCGGGCGGAAGTTGTATCAACGCTCCGCAAATCTTCGCTTCGCCGAATTTGTATGCAGGCCGCGCCTCCCAAGAATCAAGCGGCTCCTCAACCGAATAGGAGCGCGACACACCGCCGCAGTAGACGGAATGCGATCCCGGCAATGCGTACCCATCCACTACCAAGGAGCCATCTTCCGCAGGCAGGGCTTCCTTCCCATCGATCACAGCTTTTATCCCGGCGTCAGGCTGGCCAAATAGCTTGATTTTTGGCGGATAGCCCGCCAGCCAGACTGAGTTGCGCAGGCGAATGCCCGCTTCAAATTCGATTTCAATATCAGAGGCGGGCTTAATTGCATAAAACGGATCGCTGATCCCAGTCTCGACAGCTATCGCGTTTGTCGGCGATACGCCGCGAAACCCGGCCCAGCCATCAGGAAGGCCATGCGTTTCGTCCAGCTTTGAATACCCCTGACATCCGGCCTCTTTCAGAACGGTTTCGACTTCTCCAACCAAATTATTTACGCACAGCACTAGATGCGAGCGTCCCAAGAGAAGCCGGGTAGCGGAGACGAAACCATTCGCGCGCGGATGAAACGCAAGCACATAAACATCGCGGCCTTTCAAGAGCCATCGCGCCCGCCTTTGGTCCGAAAGAACCCCCTTCAGTTCAAATCCATCGCGCAAGTATCGACCGGTTTCCGAAAACGAAAGATCTTGATACCAATCTTCCTGTGCCACAAGTTGCAAGGAGACGGTGCCCAGCTTGACGACAACATTATTGTTCAATTCCGCCGCGCGCCCCGGCAGGAATGTGACGTTGCAAAAATAGAAACGATCAAGCGTAACTCGCACCCGGATTTCGAGTGTCACTTCCGACGAGGATGCACGCGGCGTTGTTCCATCCACGGGCGGCGTTGGCGCTGGCCGTGGCGGTGTCTGCACTGGCGGCCTGTAGCGCGGAAGAGTTTTTTCTGCACCGCCATTACTGGGGCGCTCTGCGGTTTCAGGAGGCCCCACGTTTCCAGATTCGCCGGTTGGTCGACGTGGTTCTTCCGTGTCAAACGGGGCCAAGACTTTAATACTCTCGGCCGCTGGCCTATCAGCTTGCAGTTCCTCATCGATTACAGCTGGAACGGCGACTACATTGCCCGATATTTCTTCGTCTAAGAAGGGGCCGCTGAGGTCCGGTAGTTCTAGAGCAGCTGATGTGTGCCCCTCTTCCTCAGATAGTTTCGTCAGCAGGATGGAAGTATTTTGACTAACTTCGGCAGACAAAAGCTGCCCGGCGGGTTGAGGAACAGCCAGGGCAACGCTTTCGTGATTGTCGTTGCCGGGAACTTGCGATCCAACCCCGGGGTAAGTTGTGTTGTCAGGATCGTTCAGTGTCTGCGGTTTGGTGTTAACCTCAACCGCATCCACTTGAGCTGTTTCCGCTGCGCCCCGAGCATCTTCGGCTGCGTCAACCTTCAGCTGGCCTGGAATTGACCGGTCCGCGCCGTGCTCAACTTCAATTGTCGCTGTTCCGCTTTCATCAGCAATGATATCGGGGGATAGACTCGGTTCGACATGTTGCGAGTTTGCACGATCACCCGTGCGCCGTCTCAAAAGCCAATAGACGAATGGCGATGCCACGATCAAGGCTATGGCGAAAAGTGTCATGCCGTTTTTCTACTTTTGGCTCTTCACTAGTTACCCAACTTTCCCGGCCCGAGGTTTCGACCCCCTAAGGTAACGTTTTCAACGCAGTAACGCCACTGCGGTCTTAAATGGCGGGACTTGGGAACTCAAATCTCCGATTGATAGCTCCCATTTCACCTCTCCACATCCCCCACAATCCCCAATTCAGTGTTTTTAGCCGAAGTGTTCTTTCCTTTCATTTTTTTCTCCACTCTACCCGCGCCTCCACAACCGGCATTATTCCAGCGGTGCTCCCCGTCAACGGTCTGCGATGAACGCATAAGGAGTCTATAAACGCGAAGCCAAGCGAATCACGCGCCTCCAAAATCAAAATGCACTATCATTGGCGCGAAAGGCAAAGGATTGATGACCGCCGGATTCAAAGAGGAGTTCTCTACCGTTGACTGCGTTTTGGCTTCAGGAGCTGAGACAGCCGTTGTCGATGCCTTCGCTCTATCGCTCATCAAGAGCGAACGGCAAGTCAGAAAACTCTTCACATATCTCGTCTATCAGTCTGCCGCGTTCAGCCGGAAAGATGCGACTCGGCTTCGACAGGCCTTCGCGGCCAACACGCACGTCTACTTTGAAGGAATCGTCTGCGGCCTGAATGCATTGTCTCCTGTCACCGTAAAGCAACTTGTGGGCCCGGAATACCCTCGCCTTTGGCCGCGTTTTAAGGAATTTTGCCAGCACCGAAACAAGATTTTTCATGGACAAATCACAGCACAGGGCTTGAGCCGGTCGCAGCTTTTCAAGAATGTTAGTGAGATCCGTGTGTGGTGCAGTAGTCTCGCGGCAGGGGCCGATCGGGAACTCGGGTACGATGGCTTCGGGCGTAATTCATTCAGAAAATCATCTGTGCCCGACCTCGAAAAACGCCTGCGGGTACCTATCGGAAACGTTGGCGAATATGCCGAATTCATACGCAAGCACATGGAGAAATGAAAAGCAGACAGGGAAGCGTGCTGCTCTCAGATTCGACGCTCACCATATGCAAACTTAGATATCGAAGTTCAGGTGCCAGGGCCAATAATTCGGTGTGGTCATCTCAGAAATCCCCGATTGGAGAAGCCCGTGAAGCGTGTCGCGACGTCTCGACCACGAACATCAAAATATCTGCCCACGTTCTACGGATCGCTCTGAATAGTTAGGTAGCTTCGCGATTTTTCCCACTTCGCCTTCGGGCGGGTGGGCCGCCGCTTGGCCGCGGCTCGGACGGGCGTTTCGGACTGCGCCGGTTTCGCGCCAAATGAACACCACCCCCGTTTGGCACTCACCGCGCTTTCACTCACGCCCTGCCACCCTCCTTCGGCCTCCGTTCTGTCCCTTTCACCGTTCCGCCTTGTTTCTTCCCGCTGCCGCTCAAGTGAAGAAAGAAACAAGCCGGAAACGGCAGAAAGGGAAAAAACATGAAATTAGAAGAAGTCAACACACGAACCAAAGAGGCCGTGGATTTCCTCGTTGCAGCATTGGAGTCCGGTCACACTGAAGTCCTCAGCGCATACCTCGGAGCAATGGCGAAGTTTCACACCTACAGCTTCGGCAACATCATGCTCATCGCACGCCAGAAGCCCGATGCCACCAACGTTGCGGGACTTCGTACATGGAACTCGCTTGGCCGCTTCGTTAAACGGGGAGAAAAAGGCATTTTCATTCTCGCCCCGATGGTCGGAAAGCGAAGCACGAAGGATGTGGCGACGGACGAGCCGAGTGAAGACGCAACCACGGAGGGCCAGCGGACTCTGTACGGATTCCGGGCTGTCTACGTTTTTGACATCAGTCAGACCGAAGGCAAAGAACTCCCAACACTGACCGAAGTCAATGGCGACGTGAGCGGATACCGCGAACGACTATTTAAGTTCGTGGAATCGCAAAGTGTCGAGATTAACTTCTCCGAGAGAATTGCTCCCGCGAAGGGTCTCTCGTATGGCGGGAAGATCACCCTGCTTTCGGGGATGCAGCCAGCCGAGGAGTTTTCCACTCTCGTGCATGAGATCGCTCACGAAATGTTGCATCGTGGCGACCGCCGCACTCTGACCACCAAACAAGTCCGCGAGACCGAGGCCGAAGCCGTGGCCTTTGTGGTCTGCCAATCGGTCGGGCTTCAGAACGGAACTTCATCCCAGGATTATGTTGTCTTCGCATTTATGTTGGGTCCGCTCGCGAGACGGGCAGTTTTGCGGGGCGGCCGGTTTTTGAACACAACATAAGTGCGGCCTGGGCGGTGGCCGTCTAGCATCGGTCGCGGGCATGGAGGCCCGCACAAAATGCTAGACACGTTTCTTGAACATCCCTTTTTCCTCAATCGTTACCGACAAGCACCGCTGCTGAAAGAGCGAGACTCCTTCCTCAACCACCTGCAGCAACAAGGTACCAGTCGCAAGGCGCTGCGGAATCTCTCCGCTGAGTTACTACAAGTAGTGCGTCTTCTGAAGCTGACCCAAATGCGAGATGTGTCGCTGGAGGAAATCCAGCGAGCGGCGAGCTGTTGGGCGCGCCAGCAGCGCACGAATCCAAAGGCGCATTCCTACGGCAACTCGGCTTCATCCTTTATATATGCGGCTAAGAAGTGGCTGCGATTCCATGGGCGGCTCAAGCTCCCGAGTGCGCCGCCGATGCGGTTCGCGTATCAGCTCGGCGACTTCGCCCGATACATGACAGAGGAAAAAGGCCTCTCGCCATATTCGGTGCGGTCCCACTGTGCGCAGACATCAAGGTTCCTGGAATGGTTCGGGGAGCGGCATCGGTTGTTGGCGAGGGCGAGGGTCGAAGATGTTGACCAGTTCCTTGCAATGAAAGGCGTCAGCGGATGGAATCGCAAGTCGGTTTCGGTGGCTGCACAAGCACTGCGTGCCTTCTTTCGGTACGCCGAGACGCACGGATGGTGCGCTGCAGGTTTCGCGAAGGGTATTGAAGCGCCCAAGATCTATAAATACGAGGGGCTGCCCGAGGGGCCAAGTTGGGAAGAAGTGCGGAGGCTCTTGAAATCGGTGAAGGGTTCAGGTCCGGCTGTGCTGCGAGCACGGGCAATCCTTTCGTTGCTCGGGATTTACGGACTGCGGAGTGGCGAAGTGTCACGACTAATGCTGAGCGATTTCGATTGGCGTGAAGAGGTTTTCGAGGTGAGCCACTCGAAGAGAGGAGGACCACAACGCTATCCGCTCCAGCGTCAGGTTGGCGATGCCATCCTGCAATACCTCAAAAGAGGCCGTCCACGATGCGCCTGCCGACACCTGTTCGTTACGCTTAATCCTCCCTATCGACCACTTGGACCCTATGGTCTGTGGACGCTAACGAGCAGACGACTCGGAGCAGTTGGAATAAAGTGCCGAAAAAGAGGGCCACACGCCCTGCGGCACGCCTGTGCCACCCGCTGGTTACAACAGGGCGCATCGTTCAAGGAGATCGGTGACTTACTCGGCCACCGAGGTCTTGAATCAGTCGGAATCTATGCGAAGGTCGATCTTCCTGCGCTGCGCGCTGTGGCGGCCGTCGACCTAGGAGGGCTGGCATGAAGCTCTCCCAGGCGGTTGACCTCTACATCCAGCGCAAACGTGACGCCGGCATGCGGTTCGACAGTCCCACGAACATACTGCGCTCGTTTCTTCGACACTGTGGCGACATCGATCTTCACCACATCACCGTCCAGCAAGTCACCGCATTCCTCGACGGCTCGGGCGTAATGCCCAGCACCTGGAGCGGCAAACGCGGCACGCTGCGAACTTTTTTCGATTACTGGACAGCACGCGGTCGGCTAAAATCATCTCCGCTGCCGCCATGCGCTCCCAAAACTACGCAGAGCTTCGTTCCGTATATCTACTCGCGATCCGACTTACGCTCACTACTCGACGCCGTGCCACGCTGCCAACGGAGGTCCGCCTGTGTCATGTCGGAAGCCACATTCCGTACCCTGTTGCTGTTTCTGTACGCAACTGGCATGCGCCTCGGCGAAGCGCTTCGGCTCCGGCTCATGGATGTGGATCTGCCGCTCGGTCTCGTTACGATACGCGACACGAAATTTTATAAGTCACGCCTCGTGCCGCTCGGCCTGGATCTCGCGAAGCTGATCCGGCAGTACCTTCACCAGCCTGGACGACGAAACCAACACTATCGACCACTGTTTCAGACGAAGAGCACTAACCCGATCGCAGTCCAGATTGCTGGAACAAGCTTCTCACGCTTGCGACGAATGGCGCACATCGAGCGTCACGACGATTCGTACTTCCAACCGAGGCTTCATGATCTGCGACACACATTCGCGGTTCATCGACTGACCGAATGGTACCGACAGAATGCGGATGTGCAACGCATGCTCCCTGCTCTCTCCACCTATCTCGGCCATGTTGATCTGAAAGCGACGCAGAGATATCTCACCATGACTCCGGAACTGCTCGAACAGGCAAATCGTCGATTCGAGCAGTACGCGTGCGGAGGTACCGATGAAAGATAAGAGTGCTCTGGCGCCATGGATCAAGCGCTTTCTGTTGGAATATCTCCCTACCGATCGCAACTTCGCCCGCAATACGCAGCACAGTTATCGTGATGCACTGCGGTTGTTCGTGATCTTCGCCAGCAGTACCCTACGCCGGAAACCGGATGAGCTGCTGGTGGAAGAACTCGGCGCCGATCTCGTGAGGGAGTTCATGTGCCACATCGAGGAAAGACGGAAGTGCTCGGTCGCAACGCGCAACCAACGATTAGCTGCGTTACGCACGCTGGCGACCTTTATCGGCGAGCGCAGTCCGGAACATCTCGCTTGGTGTGCGCAGATCCGCAGTATCCCTTTCAAGAAATCAGGACACAGGCCAATCGGGTATCTCGACAAAGACGAGATCGACGCGCTGCTCGCCGCCCCTGACCGTACCAGCCGGCTCGGATGGAGAGATCACGCTCTATTGTTGTTCCTGTACAACACTGGGGCCCGAGCCGACGAAGCGGCCCAACTGACAGTCGGCGACCTGCGATTGCGCGGACCACAGGAGAAATCCCAGTCGTTCGTGCAACTGCGCGGTAAAGGAAACAAGATCCGCTTCTGCCCGCTATGGGCATCTACTACGGCGGTCCTGAAGGAGCTAGTCACGAGACGGGCCGAGCAGGAACGAGTGTTCCTTGGCCGTTCAGCACGAGCGATGACACGATTCGGCGTGCACGACATCGTCACTCGTCACGCCAGAATGGCCAGAGGCAATCGGGCGGGGTTGCGACTTAAACGAATCGGGCCGCACACGATTCGGCACACCACAGCCACCCACCTGTTGCGGGCCGGAGTGGATATCAACACGATCCGCGCATGGCTGGGGCACGTCTCAATCGACACGACGAATATCTACGCGGAAAGCGATCTGGAGATGAAGGCAAAAGCGCTGGGCATGTGTGAAACCAAACTGCGGCAACCGCGAAAACGTTGGCGCGACAATCCTGACCTGTTGAAGTTCCTGGCTCAACTCTAACCAACTTATGTGACGTTCGGCCAGTTGGAACCCGCTGTCTATCGGCCAACCGATGTTGAACGTCACATAAATCTGAGGACAACATAATCGGTCTTATGTTGGGCCCAACATAACGCCGACTACATCCAGCTTTGGCACGGTGACGCTAGTCTCCTGCGCGAGAGCTTGGAAGCCGTTCAGCAAACCGCTGCCGTGATCCTCGGGGGCATTGCCCCCGAGCCAGCGGCACTCGCGGCAGCCGCATAACACGCCAACACCTGCACCGTTTGGCTTTGAGGCCCGACGTGTGCGCTGAGTCCACGAACACGTAACCAAAGACACATGAGAGGAGAAAAGATCATGCCGAGTACGCAAAATGCAGTCAACAATCATGAATATCGCAGCGTTCCCATCACCGCGCTTGCGGAGTCAGCCACCAATCCCCGCAAACGCTTTGATGCCAAGAGCCTCGAAGAACTGGCAGCCAGCTTCAAGACGCAAGGGATTCTGGCCCCTCTTCTGGTACGCGAACTGGAAGAAAGCAAGTACGAAGTTGTCGCCGGGGCACGTCGCCTCAGAGCCGCGAAACTGGCAGAACTCGAAAAACTTCCTGTCCGCGTAGTCAAGCTGACGGATGCAGAGGCAATCGAGGCCCAATGCGTTGAGAACCTGCAACGCGAGGACATCCACCCGCTTGAGGAAGCTCTGGGTTTCAAGTCGCTCTTGGAACTCGTCGAGCCAGCCTACACCATCGCCACCATCGCCTCACGCGCTGGCAAGAGCGAGGCGTATGTCTACGGTCGTATCAGACTCGCTGACCTCATACCGCCCGTGGCCGAGGCATTTCTGAAAGACCAGATCACCATCGGTCACGCTTTATTGATTGCCAAGCTCCCGGCTTCGCAACAGCAGGAAGCCTTCGCAGCCGCGTTTCGCGGACAGTGGACAAGCGAAGGCAACACCCAAGTCCTGATTCCAGTTCGGGAGTTGGCAGCGTGGATTGAATCGAACATCTTGCTCCAACTGGCGTCTGCGCCCTTTGACAAGCAGGATGAGACACTCGTTCCAGAAGCGGGTTCGTGCGCGAACTGTCCGAAACGAACCGGATTCAACAAACTACTCTTCCCCGACGTGCGTAAAGATTCATGCACGTCTCCCGATTGTTTCCGGGCCAAGATTGACGCTTGCGTGAAAAAGACTCTGGGAACCAAGCCGCAGCTAATCCAGATTTCGGCGGCGTGGAATTCCCGCGAGGGCGCTCCCTTGGGACGGAATCACTATGTAGAGTTGGAGATCAAGAAAGCCAAGCTGAACGGCGCAAGCAGCAAGCTCTCACCCGTTCAGAAACCCTGTGACAAGATGACCGAGGCGATTGTCATGGACGGCGGCAAGCGCGGACAAATCGTCAAAGTTTGTGCCGATCCCGCTTGCCGCATCCACCATCCCAACACTCCTTCTCCGCAGCAAGTCGAGCGGGAGCGGGCCGAGGAACGGAAGCGCATCGAAAAGGAGAAACTGGCGATTACGACTCGCCATCGTATCTTGGCCACGATCCTCCAACGCGCATCGGCTCCCTTAAAGAAGGCCGACTTGCTGGCGGTCGCACAATACCTGATCGGCCATCTCTCCTACAGCCAAGTTCCGGCTCTGGCGAAACGGCATAAGGTAGAGGCGAAGAAAGACTCTGCATCCGCGCAGGAGCTTCTAGCCACGCAAGCAGGCTCATATGACGAGTCCGAACTCTGCAAGCTGCTTCTGGAAATCAGCCTGTTGGATTCGGCTTATCAGCGATCCACAGCAAGCCGTGACGACGTTCTCATGGACGCCGCCAAACGCTACCGAGTGGATACTGAGAAACTCCAAAAGACCGTGGCGGAGGAGCTTGTTGCGAAACGAGATAAGAAGACGAAGCCCAAAGTAAAGCCGAAGAACCGCAAAACGGCGACATAGGCTAATCGGAAAATCAATTTACATTTCTGGCGGAGTGCGATTTTGCATTCCGCCATTCTTATTGATTTGAAGTCGAGCGCAACGGTGTCAACGGCCAACAACCCTGGTCGTATTCCCTCATTCCACATTTGGCGATGTGTTAGGCTACTTCCGAGGGGGCAACCCCCTCCATGCTGTTCTGGCTTGAGTTGACGGGCTCCTCGCCACGGCATAGACACACCGAGCCTGAGAATCTAAAACACCACATCTGACAAAAGTGTCCAAAGGAGGATGCTTATGAGTACAGCGACACCCCTATCCTACGATCAGCCCATCAATGCTCACTACGAAGAAATTTTCGCCCGCTATCTCCAACGTAAGAACGAACAGCCGCCCGCAGGTTGGCAGAGGGCGGTGCTGGAACTTCCGCCAGATGCGGTACGGGTAGAGCCTAGAGAACAAGAAAGGTTTATGGAAGAATTGACGAGCCTAATCCGTGAGCGATGTGCAGCGACCGACCTGAAGAGAGTGAATCACCAAGGCTTGTGGATCGACAAGTTTGACGGCTCCGAGGTTGTGAACAAATATCTCCAGGGGGCAACATTGAAGCTGTATCCCGGCGAACCGATGCCGGAGTCAGTGTGGATCGACATTGCTCCAATCGGTAGGCCGTGGTCGGGGAGGGGATTCTTCAAATAAGGATCGAATCGGTAAGAAACCCTCCGTGGGGGACCCCGAAGGGTTCCTTCTAACTTTATTCGTCCTTGATTGGCTGCACTTCTTTTTCTTTCCTACCGAGCAGGCAAATAAACTTCGCAACAGCCCACTGCACAAACTTTGGCGGGTCTCGACTCTGCAGCAGTTAAACGCAAACAGCCGCCCGGAGCTATGCTGCGCTGCGACGGGCGGCTTGCTACCCCCTCATCTTGCGCTTGGATTATACGACTCTTTCAAAGTTCTCACACTGAGAACATTCGCATCTGGTCTCATGTCACCTTGAGCGAATCTTCAATCCGCCGGCCACAGAGACTCTAGACTTGTAGTTGCGAATTATTCGAGCGTCTCCAGTGCCGACGTGTTGGAACTGGGGTCGAATTTGCACCGCAGGAATGATGTCCACATTCATGCTATGCCCATCCTCAAATTCCACTTCGACAGCGACATATTCTTCGTCGTAGGCGACGTTCATTCTCTTCACAGTTCGGCCACGAGCCTCTATCAACTCGACCCAGGGTTTTGGCATTGAACATAGATCCTTTCTGCTTATTTTGACTCTTCCATGTCCTGCACTAGCCTGAAGATGTAGCTCAAGCGGTGGCCCAAGGCTTCCGCCAGAGTTTCCATGTTGCCCAACAACGGATTGGCCTTCCCCTGCTCGATATGCTCCAGAGTCGTCCGGCTGAACTTTGCAAGCCGGGCAAGTTCAGGGCGGGATAAATGGCGCTTCTTCCGAAGCTGGCGAACAACAGTTCCAAAGTTCCTTTGAAACTGACGGAATTCGAGCTCAAACTTCCTGTTCCTCCGATTTGGCCGCTTCATATCTACCCCTCAGTCTGACGAACGAATGGATAGCTCCGTAGGATCTTTCCGTTCCCCGTTGTCCAGTCAATGTGCTCTGGTTCGAACTGCATGAATGGGCGGATACTGAAATGGATGGCAGTGTTGTCGGTGAACTTAACCGAAATATTGTGCCAGTCGGATTCGTTTGCCACCGTGAGCTTCGCCACGGTCTTGCCGATCACCTCTGGATACTCATAGATTCGTTGTGACATTCAGCGTCCCCTCCTTTTTCGCAGGTCTTTTTCTGGCCTAAGAGAGAACCCCTTCATCTGTGGAATGCGGCTCTTGCGAAAGTCCTTATCCAGAGTCTTGATGCAGTTCCGCAAGATGTCTTCCACGAATCGGATTCTCTTGGCACTCGCTTCTTTTGGCCCAAGAATCTCAATCATTAGGGTGGTAGAAACAACCTGTTTAGCCATAGCTCTATTATACCTTATAGATGCAATAGATTTCTTAGATTTCTTGCCTGCAGGGGATGCAACGGCGACGATATGGCATGAAGAGAACAACCTCGGTCACCGTCAAGATGACCTCAGATGATTACGCCCTACTCCAGAAAGCCGCAGATACCATCTGGCCGAAAGCAGTGTTAACTCGTTCGAGCGTGGTGCTCGGACTCGCACGTATCGGAGCAGAGAGCGTCTTGAGACCGGCGAAGAGAAAGTGACTTGTGCGTAGTCCGAAGAATGAGACTGCCGCACGATTGCGCCTTTCGTGAGCATCTGTATTACGGCCCCGTTCACTGATTTTCAGACGCGTTCCCGGACGCCGCCTGCCTGCGCCCAATGTACCCGCTGTCCCGAAATCCGGACATGATAAGCAAAAGCCTTGTCTAGATCGTTAAGGCGGGTGCATCATCTAGGAATCAAGGTGCTGTCATGTCTTCTAACGAATTGCTCAACTACTACGAGTCAGTCATTCCCCTTGATTCCCAGATTCTCGAACTGGACAATCCGGTCCTCCGCGAATATGTGTCTGAACTTCGTGGCGCGTTAGAAGACCGAGCGATCCTACGGATGTTGCGTTTTCAGGCGGGCATCCCCATCTGCTGTGGGGACGGGCACTGTATCACACAACCAAGTGTCCGCTGCATGAAAGGCGAACATCAAACGTGCCCGGAGCACGTAGAGACTTGTTATCTATGCCACCTCTGATCTTGAGTCGCTCCACGAACACGAACCCCCTGCTGTTGCGAAGCCGGTGAACCGTTTGTGGTTTGGCCGCCACTGCCGATTGGTCAATTTGACTCGGACAGGTCGTTCCGCCAAAACGCTTGCTCTAAGCGCAGATTCGGGCCAAAAGCGCCTTTTGTTTTCTACACGTCGATGAGAAACTATTGGGAAGCCTTCGGGTTCTAATCCCTAACGCCACCGCTTTGCGCCGCCTCGTTGCTACTACTTTGTAGATTCCTTATCTGTGTGGTTTCTCAGTGGGCGGACGTGTCCCAAGACGGGTGGGCTTTGTGGTCGCTCCGACCGTGGTGTTCCTGACAATCTGCTCTTATTACGCCTACACTCGCCACTACCGAACGGCTTCTGGCAATGCCGCCAGTTCTCCCGTTAACTCCGCCGCCCTACAACAGTCCACCGATCCGCAGACGCTACTTGGCGCCGCCGATCACTTCTACTGGTTAAATAACGGACCTGCAGCGACGCCACTCTATGCCAGAGCAGAGAAGCTGTTCTCCGAGCGGGGCGACGCCAGGAACGAACTTTACGCCAAGGTCGGACGCCTCAGATCAGAGGCCGAAACGATGTCGTTTGTCGATCTCTCACGGTTCTTAAACGAACAACTGCAAAATCCGATCGTGCAGAGTGACAGAAGACTGCGGCTTTGGTGCTTGATCGCGAAGGGCTACACGGATATCGAAATTGACTATCGAGCTACTAAGCGCGATTGGCTGGAAGCCCAGGAGATTGCAAATGAGTTGGGCGAAAACCAATGGGCAACTCGGGCCTCCGGCGAATTGGGGCTGGTAGCCTTCCTTGAGGGAAGTCCCGGACGAGCCGCGCGCCTCCTCGGTGGCGCACTTCTTTCGACGATGGCCAGCGGCGATACAGGCGGTCAGATCAGGTTCCTGGAATTGATTGGCAGAGGCTTCGAAGAGGTGAATCGTCATACTGAGGCGCTGAGATTTTTCGAGAGAGCAATCAAACTTGCTGATGCGGAAAAAGACTCTGGTCTGCCGTTCATGGCGTACGAGGGGAAAGCACGAGCTCTGGTCGCCTTGGGAAAACCACAAGAGGCAAAGGCGGTGCTTGACGACGCACTCGGTAAAGCCCGATCACAGCAGAAACGAGGTCATGAGGCGGAGCTGTTCATCTTGCTTGGAAGGCTGGCTTCGCAAACGGGGGACAGGGAACAGGCCATCGCCGATTTGGAGAGTGCCGCGCAATTCTCAAAGCGAGTGCAATTTTTCCGAATGGAGGCCGACGCCATGTTCGAGTTGGCGACGCTTTACCGCGATGCCGGCGATCTCCCCAAGGCGGAGGAGCGTGCTACCGATGGCTTAGAAGCGAGCCAACGGGTTGGCGATCGTTACTATGTGCCTCGCAACCTTACCATTCTTGCCGACCTGAAGGCGCGCCGCGGTCGCGTTAGCGAAGCCAACGCTCTTTACGAACAGGCCGAAGACGTGATCGAGAGCATGTTAATCAGCGTGGATGAGCCGTATTGGAACAGTTCGGTTGCTGCTTCGATGAGTCAAACGTACTTGCAACATTTTGAACTGGTCACCAAGAGCGGCGATGTGCCAGGCGCTTTCCGCGTTTTGGAACGGGTACGCGGGCGGACGCTGGCTTGGGCCCTCGAAGACAGGAAGGCATTTCCGACAGCCGAGTCTGGGCAGACAGCATCGCTGGAAACAGACCTTGCGGGCCTCCAAGTTCAACTGATGCAAACCAACAGCGCAGAAAAGCGCGAGCAACTGATGGACAGGTTGGTCGAATATGAGCGGCGCCTTGGGCTGGCCTGGACAAAGGAGGATGCTCCCGGCCATGGCCTGCCGGTGCAACCTGCTCCATTGGCGAAGGTCCAAGAAGTCTTGAAACCAGACGAAGTGCTTCTGGAGTACGTTCTGGATGATCCGACTTCGTTCTGCGTTGTGGTTTCTCAAAAAGGGGCATACGTCCGAGTGCTCCCGGCAGGACGCAAGGAGATCGAGAATTTAAGCCAGCAATTTGTCGGCGAAATTCGCACCAAGGGCGCCGGCGCTGAACTTTCAAACCGACTCTACGCGGTGCTCGTGAAGCCCATCCCCGAAACAGCCACAGCGACACGCTTCATCATTGCCCCGGATGGCATATTGAACCTGCTTCCGTCTGAGGCGCTTCGCGATACTCAGGGTGAGTACCTCTTGAAGTCGCGCGTGATAAGCTACGTGCCTTCCGGCACGATTTTGAGCACTCTTCGTCATACAGAGAAACAGAAACCAGCTCCCAAACCCCTTCTTGCAGTCGGCGATGTCGAGTACGAGAACCAAGGCGGTGCAGGACGGAGAATCCCGCCTCCGGCCTCGATTCGTGGCCGGATTGAGCGCGGGATTGCGGATCTCTCAGGGATAAGTCTTCACGATCTTCCAGAGACGCGAGCAGAGGTCGAAGAAATCGGTAAAATTGTAGGATCGGACGCTGTAATGCTGCTTGGGAAGGACGCCACGGAAACTGGATTTAAGAAACAACCACTTGATCAGTTTCGCATCTTGCATCTGGCTGTACATGGATTCGCGGACACACAGTACCCAGAACGGTCGGCGCTGGTGTTGGGTGCCGACCCACAATCGGTTGATGACGGTTTGCTGCAAGTGCGGGAGATCATAAGGCTGCGATTGAATGCCGAACTCACGACCCTTTCTGCTTGTGACAGTGGGGTTGGCAAACTGCAAGGGCAAGAGGGCATCAGCAACCTGGTGGAGGCATTTCTGGTGGCTGGGTCGAAATCGGTTGTAGCGAGCCTTTGGAGCGCAGACGACACATTCGCCAGTGCTTTGATGGAACAATTCTATCGGCACTTGGCTCAGGGGGAAGACACCAGTTCTGCTTTGCGAAACGCGAAGCTTGACCTGCTCGCCAAGTATGGCGACCAGGTGAGCCCATACTATTGGGCGGCATTCATCGCCGTGGGCGAGACCTCGACACCGATTGGCGTAAGACAACAATGAATCTGACTCTCGACGAGCGCACAAGGATTTTCGACAAGGTCTGTCGTCTTGTAGCCACCAAGCACTTCGATCCAGGGATGAACGGAGTGGATTGGACTGCTTTGACTCGGAGCCGTAGGGATCAGATTCTTGCTTGTACTGAACCAGAGGCTTTCGAGAAAGAAGTCCACAAGCTAGTTGCCGAACTCAAGACCAGTCACACCGGCTTTCGCCATGCGGGGATGCGGAATATTCCCGCCCGCCACGCAATCAACGCCACTCTGCAGCGCATCGGCGTGAACGGGAGTGATCGCTGGATGTTCCAAGACGTGCATCAAGGTGGACCAGCGTTCGCGGCCGGCATACGGCCGGGCGATCTGTTGCTCGAATGCGGTGGACGAGAAGTTCGACCGCCAAACGACCTGACGTTCTCCGTCGGCGAATCCGCGGATCTGCTCATTGAAAAACTCCACGGCGAAGTGCAGACGGTCAACGTTCAATTGCCAATGCCCAAATCGCAGAAGCACCCGGTTACGGCGCCGCAGGCCGTCACCACCGAGAGGCTCAGCGATGAAATTGGATTGCTGAGAGTCGCAATGTTTCCGGGCGCCATCGGTGTCGACGTAGCGAAGGACATCGACCGAGGCATCGCCGCACTCGACGGATGCAGTCGGCTCATTGTCGATTTACGCGGCAACACAGGCGGAGGAATCGGCGGGTTACGCCTGATGAGCTATTTGACGCCCGGAAAGCTTGAGGTGGGCTACAGTCTCACGCGGAAACGTCGCGAGCGCGGCTATCGTCGCGAGGAACTGACTCGATTCGGACGCATTCCGTCCCACAAAGCGACTCTCTTATGGTTAGCCGCCCGATATGCTTTCGTTGAAAAATCTATCCTAGTGGTCACCGAAGGACTCGGCGAGCGACGATTCCACGGTCGAGTCGTGCTGTTGGTAAACGAGCACACCGCGAGCGCCGGCGAGATGGTGTCGGCGTTTGCGGAGGAAAATAATCTGGCAACCATCGTGGGAACGAAAACGCCCGGTCGTCTGCTCAGTGGCAGCGCATACAAGGTTGGCCACGGATACATTCTTGGCCTCCCGGTTGCCGCCTACCTGACGTGGCAAGGACGGATGCTGGAGAACAATGGCATTGCGCCGAAGTTTTCTATTGAACTTTCGCGAGAAGCATTGAAGCAAGGAAGAGACACCCAACTCGGAACCGCAATCGACGTGGCGAAAGCTCTGTGATCGCGGAATGGATCTGCTATCTATTTACTGTTCCCCGCCTCTTGAGCTTCCAACTGAGGCTTGAGAATATCTTTATACGCTTGTCGATAGATCTTCAGAAGCCTCGGCAGATCACCAAAAGATTTCTCAACGTTCACTTCCATCTCAGGCTCAATGCGCTTGTCAGTGACCGCAATCGTCGACACGTTCCCGTCTAGAACCGTCGTCTTGAACTGCTCGTAGTTGATTATCAGTTCTTCTATCTTCTGGGTGGCGATCGTTCCAAAGGAGTGGGTAGCGCCGTCATTCTGGAGGGCGAACGCTTCGGTTTTTCCCCCGACTCCTACAACTGCCCGCTTGGCGTGATACATCATTCTTAGGCCGTGGAAGAGCATACATTCCTTCGAGGCCACGAACTGAACGTCCCTCAACATGGGATGTATTTGTACCACCCCAGAGCCGATCGACGTGTGCTGCGGTGGGGCTATCCAAATTACGCGATTTTGGGCCCACTTAAACAAAAGAGTTGACTGTTTGTTGCAATTCACTGCGATGAGCATTTCGAGGCCAGGTTCGTACTGAAAGCCTCTAAGAGGAGAGACCGTTTCCTCGAAAAAGTTCAGCGCAAAGCCGTTTAGGGCCTCAAGCATTTCTCCTGGCGTTGTTTTCACTGTACGCGCAAAGAATTGGTGCAGGTCCTGATTGGCACACTCGATGAGGTGCGAATCTCCGGCCCCCCCGGTGACTACTGTGCCACTCGGGAAACTAAATCGATAGAGCTTGTCACATTCAGATTTGGCATCCCCGCCGAGTGACTCTTCGGTATCGGCCATCATCAAAACGCCATCCAAATAACTGAGTCCAAGAATTGCTGTCATGCGATTCCTCACTGAAGCCGTTTGGGTTGGGCAGGGACATCTGCGCGCGGCGGTCACAGACCGACTAATCATAGGACGGTCCCGCGCGCCTAGCAAAGGCCCCACGCTCATCAAGCATGATTTTGGTCGAAGCGTTCTGGCTGAAGATATTTCCGATAACGTTGGGCGGTGGAAAACGATTGTTTGCCGATGGCACGATCCCGGCGGCATTCAGGGTGACGGAAAGCACAGTCACCTCGAAAGGCGTCATTATCGTGAATTACGAGCGTGCAGGCTCAGTCCCGACCGGAGATGTATAAACATTCGGGCCGGGTGGCCCGAGCTTTTGATCTTGCGGGCATTACCAAGACAGTGGGTGCCCCGTTCCTTCAGTGAAAACGGTGCTGGCAAAGATCGTTAAAGGTGGGCCACCCGCCGGGCAAGGTCACTTCGGAGTACAATCTCCACCGAGGATTTCTAACTGGTGGAGAGTTATCTAACTACTCCGGCGCCCGGCACTTCGAAGGTGGATATCGATGACCCGAAGGTGCGATGCTTTGTGGCCTATCCATCCTCTGCTCAGGACAGAGCCGAAACCATAGAAACAGCCATCGACGAGCTAAATAACGGAGGCGTGGTCGAGGTCTTCGGCTGGAAAAAACTGAAAATCGCCGGTCGGCTTGTAATAGGCGCCATCTGCGATGAGATAAAACGGTGCGAAGTCTTTATCGCGGATGTCACAGGACTGAACCCCAATGTGTTATTTGAGCTCGGATACGCAATCGCGCAGAAAAAGCGAGTGTGGTTACTTCTTAATTCGCACATCGAACGTGCGAAGACCGACTTCGAGAGATTTGAGTTACTCACCACGGTGGGATACGCATCTTATAGCAACAGCCACGAGATCGTAACCGCATTCTATCGTCAGGAACCTTACAAAAATCTTGGGCAAATTCTGTACGATGACCTGTTGGCTTCTGCGGGTCCTCCAAGTAAGAAAGATGCCCTCCTCTACCTACGCTGCGACGTAAACACTGAGGCATCGCTGCGACTGGCAAGAAGAGTCTCGACCGGGCCAATCCGGTCCGTCATCGACGACCCTCAAGAAGTGCGGCTTCAGAGCCTGCCTTGGTACGTCCAACAGGTAACGGCTGCCTACGCTGTAGTGTGTCACCTACTTTCCACTGAATATGCTCATTGGGAATTGCATAATGCGAAACACGCATTGGTTTCGGGTTTTGCGCTCGGCATGGGAAAGCCACTCCTGATGTTGGCGCACGAACCCTACGCTTCGCCATTGGATTATCACGACTTGCTTCGAAAACACGCTACTGCGGCAACAGCAGAGAGCATCTTCGCCGACTGGTCGTTACCACTAATTCAGCAGTACGAAACCCGAATTGCGCGAGTAGCTGAGTACCGGGCGGAGGAACAAGCAAGGCGGGAACTCCGCGACATTACGATTGGAGAACCTGTCGCTGAATTTGAATCGGACTCGGTGCCCGGATACTACGTCACCACCGCCACCTACTCGGAAACTTTACACGCAAAATATTCCATAGTGGTGGGGCGGAAGGGAACAGGCAAAACCGCAGCTCTCTATGCTTTGACAGACCACTTATTGTCTGACCCTCGCAATCACGTTTGCACGATAAAGCCTGTTGGATATGAGCTTGAAGGACTGCTGGGTATTTTACGGAAAGAATTGTCGCGAGCAGAGAAGGGCTATTTGGTCGAGAGCTTCTGGAAATTTCTTCTGTACACCGAACTTGCCAAGAGCACGTATGACCAACTATTGGGAAAGGCTAACTATTATGTGCGCACCCCGGCTGAACTGGCCCTGTGTGAATTTGTCGACCAGTACCGCTCCTTGATAACGCCAGAGTTTTCAATTCGGCTCGAAGCAACGGTCGGGCAGCTTCACGGTTTGTCCGAAGTGCCCTCCGAAGACAGCGGCGGCCAGCGGGTAAAAATCAGCGAATTGCTTCACAACGAGATGCTTGCGAAACTCCGCGTTCTTCTTGGAGATGTTCTGCAGAACAAGGCGCGGGTCGCAGTGATGGTTGACAATCTCGATAAGGCTTGGAATCCGAACGGAGACTTATCACTTCTGAGCGACCTTTTGTTTGGTCTGCTCAGTGTCAGTAGACGAGTGTCGGAAGAGTTCGGACGGAATGCTTCAGGTCTAGCGAGAGTCAATCTGTTCTTCGCGCTGTTTTTGCGGAGTGATATTTATGCTGCGATGCTGGAGTTTGCCAAAGAGAGGGACAAACTGCCAGCGCGCCTTATTACATGGAGCGATTCGGAACTCCTCAAAAGAATCATCGAAGAAAGATTTGTAAAGTCAGGCGCAGATGTAGCATCTCCGTCCGAAGTGTGGGAACGGTACTTCGCTTCCACGGTGGGCGGAATCCCCAGTTGGGAATACATTACACTTCGTATCCTCCCCAGACCTCGTGACCTAATCTTCCTCGTAAAGTCTGCACTACAGTTTGCAGTTAACCGTGGCCACACCAAGGTCGAAGAGAAAGATATTCGTGGCGGAGAGGTGGAGTACTCGCGTTTTGCTCTCAACTCACTCATCGTGGAGGCAATAGTCAAAATCCCGAAAGTGCAGAACTTGCTCATGTATTTCGTCCAGTCGTCTGAGCTTGTCACGGAACACGATGTCGATTCGCGGACATTGCGCGCCGAAATGCAGGCGACTGATAAACAAATGGTCATCGACTGGCTTGTGCGCCTGACATTTCTCGGCTTTGAAACGGCACCAAGTCGCTTCGAGTTTTTGTACGATGAGCAAGACCTGCGAAAGTTTGAAGCTATGGCACGCAAGACGGCTGACGAGACTACTGGCGGCGTGAGACGGTTTTGTATTCACCCAGCGTTCCACGCGTTCCTCGAAATCTCTTCGAATCGAGCAACAACACCCGGCCAGATGGTGATTAGCCTCTAGCAGGATGCTGAAAAACTACTCCTAATCCACAGCAGGCCGTGGTAACAGAAAGGGCGGACGAGACCGGAGACTGATCTCGATCTGCTACTATTGGCGAACAAACGGCGAATATGCTACGCTTTTGCACGTGGTTCTTCGAACGTGCACAGTTGCGGTAAAGGATATCCGAGACGTTGAGCACTCTATAGAGGTCACTGCGGAGACTCTCTATGAAGCGATCGCCACGGCTCTCGCCGCGTTGCAACAGGACAACTGGGTAGGAGAGATCGGTCAGGGGCTCGCAACGGTGACCGTTCTTGTCCAGCAGCCACCCGTAAAGCACGAAGTCAAAATAAAGGATTTTGTGTCATGGCTCGGACGCCAAGGACGTTCTCCCGCGGAAGTCATATTGAAGCAAAAGCTGGAGAAAATATTGGGCAAGGGAAACCACGCGAGGACGTGACCGAAAAGGCCAAAGAAATAAATCAGCAGGAAGAAATCTCCGATGTCTCACTGACTCGGAGTTTGGGCCGCTTTGTGGGAGCGCTTAGGTTGTTGCCCCGCTTGCGCAGGAGTGGCTTTCATGGCTGAAGGCTGTGTGATGGTCGCACCTGGCGCGAAGGGGTCCTTTCCTTTAAGCACCGACGACGCAACGAAACCAAAGAATATCATCGCGCTCAGCAATCCCCACACGAGAACGACTGGCTTCCAGGGAACCAGAATGTACATGGCAGACCTCCGGGGACGAAGAGCGGCTCGCGATTACGTCTATTATACTGCCAAGCCCCCCAGACTTTTCATGAACATCTTGCCAGCAATTCTTCGCTCTGGAGTTGCAATGCGCGCTGAACGGCAACGCCAGAAAAGATGAGTTGCGCCGCGTCCACAGAAATGTCTTTGTAGAATGGAAAGGAAATGTCTGTGTTGGTTGAGCTGCATAACACCGGAGATGCCACGATCAGGACGGAAGTCCAGGCGATTGTGGAACACGTTCTGAGCGGCCGGCCTGGCAAGTGGCGTGTGTCGATTGTTGGATCTCGTGCGAAGGAAGATTGGGAGATGAAGGTCGAAGGTCCCAACGGCTTTGAGCGTTCGTACACACTGGTAGGAAGTGAGGGAGAGCATCAACCTATAACCATCGGGAATCTGCTCCAGAAGCTGCTGCCCTCGAAGACATCATAAACACCGTCAGCCACTTCGCGACGACAGCGCCAAGGCTGAAGCGACTGCTGCGGAAACGAAGGTTGGCACAGAAACTACGCCCCCTCATTCGATGAGAGGGCAGTTTTTCCGCTGCCCGCACTTTTCACCCGCAGTTGCAGTTTCCACCACGTACTATCAACTACTTCTAGCGCCACCCGTGCCACGAAGTCGTTGCAATGATTGATTCTCTTAGCCCTGAAAAGGCTGGCGTCGGCGGTTCAACTCCGTCCCTGGCCACCATGTTTTCAATCACTTGCAAGCCTTCGCTCCGTTTACTTGGTCACGATTGGTCGCAATTCAATTAACTAAACGGCTGAGTCGATCTTCTGCACGCTGCTGGCTTTCGGGCACGAATTGCTGGTAGATGTCCAGCGTCGTGCTCGAACGGGAGTGCCGCATCTGTGCCTGTGCGTCCTTCACGTCGGCGCCGGCCATCTTCAGCCAGGTCGCATGAGAGGTTCGCAGGCTCCTCCAATTCACCCAGGGCAACTCCATCGACCGAGCTGCAGGCTTGATGAACCGAACGAGTATGTTGTTGTCGCGAAGCGGACCGCCGGATCGAACTCCCTGGAAAACTAGGTGATCCGGACCGTCAGACTTCACGACCTTATACTTGCGAATTGCATTGCCGGCCCTAACCTCGACAGTCAGTCCCTTCAGTCGATGGATACGGTCAACGACGCAACTGTTCACGCCGATGATTGCGTTGGAAACTTCACTCTTAGGTGCCCCCCAACGAACAACTCGTCTTCGCGGGAAAGCAGCCAGCGGGCGCGACGCTGCATCACCGTGTTCACCAGTCTCCACTCGGGCCGCTCATCCGGGTTTACCGCAAGGGCCTTGTTCAGCAATCACTCGAACTCTGCACGGTCTTGTTTGCTTACCGAAACGGTTGTCGCCATCGCCAGGTAGGGTGCTGCACGCTGTCCTGAGGTGAGTTCAACCGCGCGATTGCGGCTAAAGACGTGTGGAACAGATACTGTGGCGCACCGACCTCGATCTCCGATCCTCTCGGGGTTACCCGACAGGCCAAAAAATCGTCCGTGAGTTATAAAACAGTTCCTTACTATTTCCGCTCCAGGCCGTGTAGTATGCGCCATTCGACGAGACCCTCCATTTTCCTTTTCCTTCGGGGAAGGTCGTGAGGTAGATCCAGTTCGGGTTGGAAGTGGTAAGGCATCACATTGACGCCAGCCTTGAATCAGCTTCGCGAGAACATCGGGATCACGGCGCTACAAATTTCCGCGTGATGTCGTGGATCGCGGGAGTCCCGGCCTGACGCATAATTTTCTCCAGCTCTTGCCGAAGGATCGCGAGCACCGCCTCGACTCCCGATTGCCCGAAGGCAGCGAGTCCCCAGGCCTGGGGACGCCCGATGCCAACGGCGGTGGCTCCGAGTGCCAGAGCCTTGAAGACGTCGGTTCCGCGGCGAATGCCCCCGTCCACCAGCACAGGAATTTTTCCGTGGACGGCAGCGACGACCTCAGGGAGGCACTCGATCGTCGGCCGCAGCGTCTCCTCGCCTCGACCGCCGTGGTTCGATACCACAATGCCATCTACTCCGTGTGCGAGTGCAATCTCGGCGTCTTCGCGGGTCACGATGCCCTTCAGCACCAGCTTCATCGTAGTAGCTTCTTTCAGTCGGTCCACGAAGTGCCAGGTAAAGCTCGGCGCGTACAACGCGGTGACCTTGGATATGTCTAGTCCGTCAAAGGCGGGTTTGCCGCGAACGTAGCCGGAGAATCCCTTTTCATGGCAGGCGGAACAATCGCGGTCGTCGAGTCTGCGTCCGCGGTTCTGGGTCTCATTGTTGGCCATGTCCTGATGGTCCACCGTAAACACCAGCACGGGACCGCCGGCCGCCTCGGCCCGCTTGATGATAGCGCGTGTTACGGTCCAATCGTTGGTCGGGTAGAGCTGTTGCCACACGGGAGCGCCGCGCGCCTTGGTTACGTCTTCAATGGACATCCCGGCGACAGTCGAGAGCATCTGCAAATGGTGTTTGCTGGCCGCTGCGCGCGCCACCGCGACCTCGCCCTCGGGATCAAACGCTCTCATGGAGCTGACGGGGCAGAGAAAGATCGGCGTCTCCCACTTCGTACCGAAGAGCTCGACGGAAGAATCCAGATTCTCGACGTTGATCAGGCGGCGCGAGCGGATCTCAATCTTCTGATACGCCTCATGGTTCAGGCGAACCGTGGCATCGTCGTCAACGCCCGTTTCGAGATATGCAAAATGGGCTGGGGGCAGCGCCTTGCGCGCGAGATCTTCGAACTCCATCACGTCGAGGACTTGATCCGGACTCTTGATGGACAGCGCGGCGTCCGATCCTGCGGCCGAATTAGCGGAGCGATCCTGCGCGATTGCTTTCCGCAGGGCACCGCCAGCCAGAAAGGGGCTTGCCGGCACTGGGCTGAGAGCAAGGTAGCGCAGGAATTTTCGACGGCTGTCGGTTAAATCGGAAGCGGAACGCTTGCTCATGCGATTCATTCGGATGCGATTGGCCTTTTCCCCTTATGTTCCGGCCGATCGGGCTGGCGTACTTCCCGTCGCGGGGGCTTGCAAGTGAAACCGGGATGCGATGGCTCGCATCCCGTGAGAGTTCAACCGAAATACTGCTGGTTAGGTTTGGGTTAGAAGATGAGCTTCGCACTGATTTGACCGATCCGGCCCGGCGCAACTGTGGTGGCTTGGCCGAACTGTCCGCTGCTCGCATTCCCAATCACTCCGCTGGAGAGGAAGTTGGCGTGGTTGAAAACGTTGAACATTTCGAAGCGGAAATTCAGCGCAGTCGACTCGGTAAGTTTCGTGTCCTTCTCGAGGCCCGCATCGGTGTTGATCGTCCCTGGCCCGCTGAAGCTGTACTGCTTCGCACTGCCGGTAACGCCGCAAACTTCATAGCCGCAGCTGAGACCACTGGCAAACGCCGACGGCTTGAAGTACACGTTCCCAGTAGCCCGCGGATTCAATTTCTGGATGGGACCGATTTGGGTGGGATAGTCGAGCCCGACGTTGGTGATGGCATAATCGCCGCCGCTTTGCAGGTTCACGGGCGTGCCGCTGTTGAAGCGTGTGATACCCGTCAAGTGCCAGCCGGTGGTAATCCGGCGTGCACTGAACAGCCGCGCAAACGGAAGTTCCCAGTTGTAGCTCATCACCAGATTTTGCCGCAGATCGAATGTAGATGGCCCATAGGCCCGGGACGAGTCGCGCGGGTCGTACGCGGCGGAATAACTGTCCAACGAATGAGCGTAGGTATAGCTCACGAGAAGCGTCAAATCGCGAGCGTGACGCTCCGCCGAAACCTGGAGTGAGTTGTAATTAGAGTTTCCGGAGTTCTGGTTCCATGTCGCCTGGGCAAAAGCTACGACCGGCCCCCCAGCGGAATTGGTGTAGTTCGGGCTGATGGCCTGGTTGTCGATTTGCCCGGTAAAGGTGCCGTAGTAAGTCTGACCGCCTTGTACATACACTCCGCCTTCACCACCGGGTCCGCATCCCGCCAGCGACTGACATAGAGCGGCATTGCCCCAGAGCAACGGGATGCCGCGCTGGATGTGGTGCCCCTGGGTTCCGACGTATCCGACGGTGAGGACCGTCGCCTTGTCGAGTTGCCGCTGGATGGTCAAGTTGTAGTGCTCGGCCATTTGAGTTTTGTTGTGGTTGTAGTAACCGGGCACATAAAGCGGCATGAGCGATCCGAACTGGAAGTTGGGGAACGGTCCAGAGCCGCTAGGGAAGGTGAACGGGAAGTGCTGGCCCTGCGAGACACCGTTGGCGCGAGTAACGTAGGGACTCGCAAATTCCGTCGGTTGGGGTGAAGCCCAGTAAAGCCCCCAGGGAGCATCGCCGATGATGCCAAAGTTGCCCTGGTCCGCTGCTCCCAGGAAGTACATGCCATAGGCGGCACGGATGCTGGTCTTGTTTTCGCCCCAGATGCCGCCGTTGGGCGCGTAGGCGATTCCGATGCGAGGTCCAAAGTTGTTGTACTGGGTGGGAGAAATTGTGCTAGGAACTCCCGGGTCACCGGGAACTACGTTGCCCGTTGGGGAATCGGGGAACTTCACGGACTGAACTCCCGGATCCGGCGTGGTGAGCCGGCCATAACGGTCGCTCCAGGGCCGGGCGACTTCCCAGCGCAGGCCGTAGTTCAAGGTCAGGTTGGGATGCACCTTCCACGCGTCTTGGGCAAAGAGTCCGAGATAGCGAGTGCGGTTGTCGAGTACCTGGATGGAGCATTGCACAAACGAGCCGGGAGCGCCGATGAAGTAATCGGAAACGTCGCTGTTGGTCTCGTTGCCCCTGAATTGGAAATATCCGTTTGATCCGCATTCGTTGCGAACGTTCAATTCGTAGTAGCGGAAGTCGCCGCCGAAGCTGACGGAGTGGGCACCTACGATCTTGCTGAAGGTGTCTTCAATTCCGTAGGTAGTGTCAGGCTGATAGAGATTGAGCCAGTTATTGCCCACGGCAAAGCTGTTGAATAACAGCATCGGAAGAGACGAGGGGTATCCGGCGGTGCCGGTGTTGATCAGGCCGCCCATGGTCGGATCGGTATTGAAACCGAACTGAGAGTAGGACTGAATAGGGTTGGAGGGCTGCGCGGTGTGGACCGCAGTCCGGAACACCTGCAGCCGGGCGGTGTTGACGATGTTGGCTCCAAACGTCTTGGTGTTGCTCATGGTGAACAACTGGTTGCGCGAAGGCTCGGTGTTGGGGAATCCAGGGACGTTGGTCACGCCCTGGTACTCCTGCTGATAAATGGGGTTGATGGCAGTCGCGTCGTCGTAGTGGTAGTAGAAAGCCCAGTCCCCGGTGTACCGGTTGTTGAAGTCGATGCGCTGGGCCATGTTGGTGTCGACAATGTTCCCGACGTGGCTGGAATCAGCGTAATCGAATCCGTTGGGTTGATTCGCCGCGGGGATAAATTGCACTGTCAATGCTGTGACTGGGTCAATATAAGCGGAGATGTTGTGCGCAGACACGGTCGCGCCGGTAATGTCAGTGGTGGTAGTCGGCGTTCCAAGCTGGTTGTACATCGTTGTGCCGGCGACGATCGTTCCGCCGCCGCGACTCATGAGTGTCTGAGCCCACGCAGCGCCCTGAACCGGGGTGTTGAGTATGCTGTCGGAAAAAATTCCGTTGCGTTCGTCGTTGCTCATCACCTGCAACAGTCCCGTGCTGGCCCCGGCGACCTGGCGTGATTGCTGATAGTCGGTGAAGAAGAAAAGCTTACCCTTCACGATCGGTCCGCCGACGACTCCACCATACTGATGCCGTTTCAACTCCGGCTTGGTGGGATTAAACCAACTGTATGCGTTAAATCCCTGATTGCGGTAGAACTCAAACAGGTCTCCATGAATACGGTTGGTTCCAGACCTGGTCACGGTGTTCATGACGGCGCCGGTGAACTTGCCGTACTCGGCGCTGAAGCTGTTGGTGAGCAGGCGAAACTCGGCAATGGAGTCGGCGTTCGGGATCAGACCGGCCCCCATATTCTTGGTCTCATTAACCTCGGCGCCATTCACCAGGAAGGCATTTGCATACTCAGGCTGTCCGTCGGTCGATACGTTGCCTGCGGAAGTGTACAAACCGGACGCCGGCGCGCGATCGTTGAAGTTGGTATTGGTATTGGTCGGCGAGACGCCGGCTTGCAGTGATAGCAGATCGATATAAGATCGGCCGTTAAGCGGCATGGCCAGAATCTGGTTCGATTGGATGGTGGTACCTAGTTGGGTGCTCTCGGTCTGCACCTGTAAGGCATCGGCCTGGACATTGATGGTCTCGACGACGCTGCCGACTTGAAGCGCGAAATCGAAATGCAGTTGGTCGTTGACGTTCAGGTCGACGTCGTCGATGGTTTCCCGCTGGAATTTATCGAGCGTCGCAGTCAGGCGATAGTGCCCGGGAGGCAAGGCGAGCAGAGTGTATTGGCCCGCCGCGTCCGTCTTAACTGTGCGCGTGTACCCGGTTGCCGCCTGAACTACGGTGACCGATGCGTTGGCCATCACAGCGCCGGACTTGTCACGGACGTAACCGGAAATGGAGCCCGTCACATCGGCCCACAGCTGCAGGGTGCTCAGAAGCATGCCCAAAGACAAACACAACCAGCGAAGACGACGACGTTCCATGCGAAACCCCCCTCAAGCCTATAGTTACGCCGCACATTCATACTACAATACTAGCAATAGGGCAAGCGAAATTCAGATCAGCTGCGAAGGATACTGGGTTTTCGCGATTGCACAAGCGAAATAGTGCGAAACGCTTGAGGGACGTACTCCCGGATACACGCTGGGCGCGGGGGCTTTTCGTAGGGAATTGAGCAGGTCGGGGGCGGAGTGCTTTTTTCGTAGTGAAGGATCGGTGCTGTGCCGAGCTCGGATAAGGAGATCGGTGGTTTTCTGAGACCGGTTAATAATTGCCAGGCGCTGGTTCGGTAATATTATTATAAGACTAATAGTATGCGGACTAGCCGAGATGCCTATAATCCGCATCGGCAACCCGCTAGCCATTACCGCTCGGAAAGTCATCCTCCAAGTTAATACTGAGTGGGCTGCGAGTGGAGGCCTAACATCGATCGAGCCTGGGCTCGCGTGGCGACCGGGCGATTGAGTTCATACGCAATTCTCACCGCTCGCTCTACGAGTTCGGCGTTGCTTTTTGCCTTCTTCCCCCGGGAATAATAGACGTTGTCTTCCAAACCGACCCGAACGTGTCCACCCATGAGCGTGGCTAGGGTGGTCAACGGGAGTTGAAATGCGCCAATCGCTGAACACAGCCACAAGGCCTCGTCGGGAAACTCCTTCAGCATTTGAATGATATTTTCGACGGTGGGAAAACTGCCGGTCTGATAGCCCATCACGGTTTGCATCCAATATGGCTTTTCAATGAGGTTATGCTCGATCAGATAGTTCACTACCCAGGCGCAACCGGGATGGTAGAGCTCCAATTCCGGCTTGATTCCGTGCTGTTTCATCTCGGCGGCGAATTCATGAATCTGTCCGTAGGTGAACGGGATGCATTCATCGATTTCCAGAGCAGGTCGAGGAAAAGGCAAGGGAGCACGCCGCTCCTTGAGTTTGAATCTGCTCATATCGGGCGCAAGATTGAGAGACGCGACTTCGGGCCCGGCGGCCAGGCAGGCAGCGCGTTCTGCCATCGTCATGCCCGGTCCGGCTCCGGTGGTGGCGTTGAGGATGATTTCCGGACAACACTGGCGAACTTTCCGCAAGACATCGCGCCAGGTTTCTGCATCGCGCGCACCCTCGGTCAATTGCTTGGGATCGCGCGCGTGGATGTGCACCATTGATGCGCCAGCTTCATAGGCCGCGTGCACTGACTCTGCGATTTCCTCGGCTGCTTCGGGAATGACCTTATTCGCTTCCTTACCTTGAATCCCGCCGTTGCAGGCCACGCAGATGATGAGGGGCGGCATACCGTTCCGCACTCTTTCCATGAATTCCGTGCTGCTGGTGTAATCAAACCAGGGGGCCAGCTGCCGTGATTTCGAGAGTTCCGACACAAGACTCCTTCTTCGATCGGGGATCACTACCTTTGGAGCCGCTCCGCGGCGTGCTGATCCTGCCGGAGCGTGGAGAATCCAACGTTATCACCGGGCGCAAGCGGCGCTCGAGACCGGCGGTAAAGCTCACCATAACTAAACTTTCTTACACAAATCCGACAAGCGAAATAGTGCGAAACACCGGCAATGCCCCATCGGAGGATCGGAAACCGGCGCCAGAACGGTCATCCTACAAGCACCGGCGCTCTTGGCGACGTTCCACGAATGCACCTCCTCCTCGAAAAAATCGGGTTGATTGTGGTTGTGGCGGCGGTGTAACCTTCCCGCAACATTCGGCAAGCAGCTTGCGGAATTGTGCGGCGCGCCATCTACGTAGCTATTTTCTTCGCCTGCTCGATCCTCAACCTTGCCTGCTGTCGGCGCAATCGGAGTTGCGTGAGTCGGCCTAAGGGGAGGCCGTTCTACTTTCAC
The DNA here is from genome assembly GCA_963719865.1 of uncultured Acidobacteriota bacterium. Taxonomy (GTDB): domain Bacteria; phylum Acidobacteriota; class Terriglobia; order Terriglobales; family Acidobacteriaceae; genus Sulfotelmatobacter. The sequence goes on from CAVRDS010000082.1 coordinate 47,119, forward strand.
TGAAATCATGATGAAACCAACAATGCCGACTTGGCGGGTTCCGCCGTCCGACAGCGTCCGGATGAATACGGACCGGTTAGATTCCTGGAAAGAAATCGCCACTTATTTGCGGCGAGAAGTCCGCACAGTCCAGCTTTGGGAGAAGAATGAGGGACTGCCGGTTCATCGCCATTTTCACAAGCGACTCGGTAGCGTCTTTGCTTACCGCTCGGAGATCGATCTTTGGCAGCGTCGAGTTTCACGCATGCAGCACGATCAGGCAGCCCCGGCCGGCTGGTTGAAAGTATTTTCGTCCGGGAAGAATCCGGCCCTTTCACCTCCCGCAGGTTCCGGGGCGCGCGAAGCTTACCTGAAAGGCAGGTATTTTTGGAACCAGCGCAGCGAAAAAGCTTTGCGTAAGGCGATCGTTTGCTTTGAGTCGGCCATGCGCGAGGAGCCTGGGTTCGCGTTGCCCTACTCGGGGCTCGCCGATTCTCTGACTCTTCTTTCGTTTTACGAAATTGCTTCTCCTGCGGAGGTGATGCCGGCGGCGCGGCGCGCGGCGCGGAAAGCCATCGAACTCGATGCCAACTCGGCCGAAGCCCACGCTTCGCTCGCGGACGTGTTTCTACACTTCGACCGCGACTGGCAAGCGGCCGATCGCGAATATCGCCGCGCTCTCCAGTGCAATCCGGATTATGCGCTGGGCTATCACTGGTATGCCAATCTGCTCGCCGCCCGCGGACAGCACGGGGCGGCGCATATGGCAATCATGCACGCTCTCGAGATCAATCCGGTGTCGATTATCACTCTGGTCTGGGCCGGAGTGACGTCCCATCTGGCGCATCAGTTTGATGAAGCCATCCGCCATTATCAAAGTGCTCTGGAGTTAGATCCGCAGTTTATCTGGGCGCACATGTATATGGCGCAGGCGCTCGAACAGAAATGCGACTTCAAACTGGCATTGCAGGAATTTGAAACCGCAGCCCGCCTGGCCGAAGGCAACAATTGCGTGAAGGCGATGATGGCGCATGCTCACGCCGTGTCGGGCGATGCCGTCTCCGCGCGCGGAATTTTAGAAGAGCTCGGCAGCACTTCGTCCCAATGCATGCCTTCCTACGATATCGCCGCAACCTATGCCGCACTGGGAGAGTCGCACCGCATGGTTGAGTGGCTCAATCGCGCTTGCCGGGAACGAAACATGAAGCTCTTCACTCTGGCCCAGGATCCCCGCTTCGATCCGCTCCGCCATTATTCCGGGTTCAAACGGATTGTCGAGCAGGTAGGACTCCCTCACTAAAACGCCGCTCGCCTTTAGAGCTATAAGGCAGATTGAAATAAGCCGCCGCCCCGTCGGAGCGAATCCGGTGCATCACTCTCCGATGGAAGGCGCACGCTTCACTTAGGCTGCGAACCGGCAGATTTGACTGCTCGTGTAGACTCTTTCCATTTCACTCCGCAGAAAATCTAGGGGACCTGTGACATCCACGGTAGAGAACACGCGGGTGGAAGCGCCACATCGAGAGCTGCATCGCAGCCTCGGGCTGTTCGATTCGACCATGATCGTGGCCGGCTCGATGATCGGGTCCGGCATTTTCATCGTGGCCGGGGAGATGGCGCGCGAGGTCGGCAGCAGCGGCTGGATGCTACTGGCGTGGGTAATTGCCGGTGTGCTCACGGTTGCGGCCGGCACTCTCTTATGGAGAGTTGGCGGCCATGATGCCGCAGGCGGGCGGGCAATACGTTTACCTTCGCGAGGCTTTTTCGCCGCTTTGGGGATTTTTGTACGGCTGGACTTTATTCCTGGTCATTCAGACCGGGACCATCGCCGCTTCGTCGGTGGGATTTTCGCGCTATCTGGGTGTGCTGTGGCCGCAAATCGCGGAGAACAACTACATCCTTCGCCCCATCCACATCCTGCCGACCTACGCGATTTCTCTTTCTACCGCTCAATTGGTTGCGCTGGTGGTGATTGCATTCTTGACGTGGGCGAACTTTAAAGGATTGAAGTACGGAAAGGGCGTGCAGAACGTCTTCACTTCCATGAAGATTGGATCGTTGCTGGCGGTGATCGGCGTTGGCGTGCTGATCGGATGGAAGGCCGCCGTGGTGAAAGCAAATTTCGCCCATCCCTGGACGCCGCAGGGAATTTCCGTGCATGGCAGCTCGGCTGCCACCACGCTGGAACTTTTCGTCGCGCTCTGCACCGCGCAAATCGGAGCCCTCTACGCTGCCGATGCGTGGAACAACATTACCTTCACGGCCGGAGAAGTTCGCGATCCGGCACGCAACGTGCCCCTGTCGCTGGCACTCGGAAGCATAATCGTCATCGGCCTTTACCTCTGCGCGAATTTTGCCTACGTGGTCGTGTTGCCGTTCCACGAAATCCAGCATGCTCCATCGGATCGGGTTGCCTCCACGATGTTCCAGGCCATCTTTCCTTCCATCGGAGCGCAATTGATCGCCATTGCCATCATGATTGCAGCCTTCGGCTGCATGAACGCGTTGATCCTGTCGGGGGCGCGCGCGTACTACGCGATGTCGCTCGACGGCCTCTTTTTCAGGCGCGCATCGACCCTGAACCGCGCGGATGTTCCGGGTGCAGCGTTGATCATGCAGGCAGTCTGGTCGGCGGTGCTGTTGTCGATCCGAACTTATCAGCCGGCGACCGGGACGTATGGAAATCTGTACAGCAATCTGCTGGATTACATTATCTCGGCGGCTCTGATCTTCTACATCCTGACCATCGCGGGCATCTTTCGATTGCGCAAGCTCAGGCCCGACGCTGCGCGGCCGTATCGGGCTTTTGGCTACCCGTGGGTCCCGCTGCTCTACCTGATCAGCGCCATCGTGATTCTCTCGGTCCTGTTTATTTACCGGACATCGACCACCATTCCTGGCGTCATCATCGTCCTGATTGGCATACCGGTCTATTTCGGATTTAAGTACCAGTCGAAACGCGACCGTTAGCGACGCCAACGCGCGCTTAAAGCGTTTTCGCGCTCGCGATGGGCTGGTTAGCGATATCCGCGATCGTGTGTGCGCCGTCGCGGTGTGCCTCAATGCTACGTTTCGGATCCACTAGGAGCCATAATGCCGCACCGAGCAGGCACAGCGCAGCGGAGACCAGAAAGGAGACTTCCCAGCCGAAGCGGCCGGCAATCGCGGGCGTTAGCGAAGCCGTGACCGCGCCGCCGATCTGGCCCCCCATATTCATCAGTCCGGAGACAGAACCGGGGGACGATCCGGAAATATCTGCGGTCACCGACCAGAAAGAACTCTGCGACAGATAAAGCGCGCCGGCTCCGCCGGCGAGCACAATACTTGCCAGCCGCGCGCTGTGCACTTCGGCGCCCAGCGCCAGAAATACGGCTGCCATGGCGATGACTACGGACGCGAGATAACAACGTCCTACGCGCGCGCCGTACCGTCGGGTGAGCCAGTCGCTGGCCGTTCCGCCCAGCGGACAACAAGCCGCCATCGCCAGAAAAGGCAGCATTGCGTAGAAGGCGCTGGCCTTCAGATTGAGGCCGCGAACCTGCGCCAGATAAATGTAAAACCAGCTGAAAAATATCCAAGCCGCATATCCAAAGCTGAAATAGCTCAGGGTGATCGCCAGCACTTCCTTGCTCTTCAGGACGGTGCGCCACGGGATCAGCTTGCGGCCGGGCTTTTCGGAAATCTCGCTGGAGAGGTGAGCCAGAATGTAATCTCGCTCGGAGGCAGTGACTCGAGAATGTTCCGCGGGCGTGTCGCGCGAAATGATGAACCATACCCCGCCGACCACGAGCCCGATCACAGCACACAGCCAGAATGAAGATCTCCAGCCGTAGCGCACCATGATGTAGGTGATCAGCGGCGGCGACAGACCGGCTCCCGCGCCGACTCCCGCGAAAATCCAGCCGTTGGCCAGACCGCGTTCTGGCCCCGGGATCCAGCGCGCGACAAACTGATTCGAGGCCGGATACACCACCGCTTCTCCGGCGCCCAACAGAAAGCGTATGGAAATGAAGAGGAGCGCGGCGCCGCGAACGCTCGGCGGCACCACGGCTGTCAGCGCAGTGAAGACTCCCCACCACACCACCCCGCCAGCGAGTACGCGGCGAGGTCCGAACCGGTCGGCCAATCTTCCGCCGGGCGTCTGGAAGATCGCGTATCCCGCGAGAAAAGCGCTGAAGACCCAACCCAGTTGGACATTACTCAAATGATAGGCGGCGGCGAGAGAGCTTCCCGCGATCGAGATGTTCACCCGGTCGAGAAAGGCAACAGCGCTGAGGACGAACAGCCACGCGATCAGAAACCAGCGCACGTTGCCCGAGCCGCGACTGCTCATCGGCGAACACCGGGCCACTTCACGAGCGCAGCTCTGTCCAGGAAATTTTGGGGCACGGCGGCGACGATGATATCATCCTCGCCGGCTTCCGTCACCGGCGAGTGCGCGTAAGGTTCGAGCAGCATCGTTATTCGGATTCTTTCACTTCTTGACGCGACTCGCCGAGCCCTTCGATGCCCAGTTCGACAACATCGCCCGCGTTGAGAAAAGTGGGCGGGTTCATTCCCATGCCAACTCCGGCGGGCGTGCCGGTGCTGATCATATCGCCCGGAAGAAGAGTCATGAACTGGCTCACGTACGAGACCAGCGTGGGAACATCAAAAATCATGTTTACGGTGGAACTGTTCTGCCGGAGCTTGCCATTGACCTTAAGCCACATCTTGAGATTTCCGAAATTCGGAAGCTCGTCAACGGTGGCGAGATAAGGGCCCAGCGGAGCGAAGGTATCCGCGCTCTTTCCTTTCACCCATTGCCCGCCCTGCTCCAACTGGAAATGGCGTTCGGAATAATCATTGTGCAAGGCAAAACCGGCGACGTGATCGAGCGCCTTATCCTTGGAGACATACAACGCTCGCTTGCCGATCACAACCGCCAGTTCCACTTCCCAATCCACCTTCGTCGCTTTTCGCGGCCTGCGCAGCGGATCGTTGGGACCGACTAACGAAGTGGTCGCTTTGAAAAAGAGAACCGGTTCTTTGGGTGCTTCGGCTTTCGTCTCCGCCGCGTGATCGCGATAATTCAGGCCAATGCATATGATCTTGCTGGGGCGGCGGACAGGAGATCCCAGGCGCACCGAGGACGCGACGCGGGGCGCCGACGATTCGTTCTTGCTTAACCAGGACGCAAGCTTTGCCAGTCCTCCGCTCTCAAAAAACGCTTCATCGTAATCAGAGCCCGCGCCGGAGGCGTCGATGCGGGTACCGTCGTTCAATTGCAGGCCGGGCTTTTCCTTGCCCAGATCACCAAATCGAATCAGTTTCATGATTTCTCTCGAGACGAGATAGAAGCGAGCCGCAGAGTACTTGCCAGTTCACTTTCGGCATATGATAGTATAATGCCCGCTCGGCGAACAAATGAATTTCATTCAGCCGCTATCCCGCATGAAGCGAAATAACATTGAACGGGTGCGCCTACCAAGCCTTCAGCTCGCATGCCACAGCTCTTTTCGACTTCCGTTCTTCCAAACCTCACACGCGCGTTGCTCTGAACCCAGTGCGGCACATCGAAACAAAGGAGATAGTTTGATGATCAAACGAATCCTCGCATCCATCGCGTTCGTTTTGTGCTTCATTCCGCTCGTCCGGGCACAAGCCACGGGCGATCGCATCAACTTTTACTTCAGCGATTGGCACAACGCGACTCCGCACACGACGCACGGCACGCTCGAGGAACGCGACATCTACACGCGCGGCGATCCTCATAATCCGACGACAAAAGGAGCGGTGCTTCGCTTCCTGGATGGCTACAGCTATGCCACGCTGGCTCCGCACGCTTCCACCAAGGCTACGCGCCTCGACGGGGCGCAGGAGATCTACTTCGTTGTGTCGGGCCACGGCACTGCCACGGCGGGCGGAGAGACGGCCGATCTCTTCCGCAACGTCGCCGTTCTGATGCCGGCGAATCTGGAGTTCACGATCAAGAACACCGGAGACGAATCTTTGGCGATGTACTTGATCCGCGAGCCCACGCCTGCCGGATTCCGCGCGAATTCCAACATGCTCGTGCGGGACGGGAACAAGATTCCCATTGCCTCGAGCGACGGCCACTGGGCGCATATCGACAAGCCGCTTTTTGTCACGAGCGATGGATTGGGCACGCTGGAAGCCGTCATGCTGGTCGCGCTCGATCCTCTCACCATGGGGCGCCCGCACGTTGTGGATCATGACGATATCGAGGAAGTCTGGACGGCGCTGGAAGGCACGAGTCTCGCTTTTGTCAGCAACGAACTGCGGCGGCAGACGCCCGGGATGTCGTTCTACCATATTCCCGACAACAAGACACCTCACTGCAACATTAACCAGAACGAAGACGCGCAGGTCAGTTTCCTTTATTTCGCACGCTACCATCCCCACGAAACCAGGAAATAGATCGACAAAAAACGGGAAGAGAGACTTCGCTATGCAGCGCTTCACGCTTGCTTTTTGGATCGCGTCGGCAGTGACGTTGGCATTCTGCTCTTCGGCCGTAGCGCAGACCCCACCGCCCAGCAGCGGAACGAAAAACGCCATCAACGGAATCAATTCATATCCCGGGCCGGAGTTCGTGAAGTATCCGGACCGCGAGCCTCACGACCGGCGGATTGATATGTTCCTCAGCGACTGGCAGGGATCTCTTCCTCGCTTCGAACATGGCTCGCTGGTGCTGCGCGATATTCTGACCCACGGCGACAATTTCGCCCCGCCGGAAAAAGGCGCGGTCTTGCATTACGCGAATTTCTTCGCGTATGGACGTTTGGCGCCTGGGGCCTGGACCACACCTTCCAAGTGCGTCGGACAGCAGGAGGTCTATTACATTTTGGGAGGCGAGGGCGAAATTACTGCCGGGGGAAACAGCGCGAAGTTGCGCAAGGACGTCGCCGTGTTCATGCCGGCCGGTCTCGAATTTGTCATAAAATCGACGGGCGCGGAAGCGCTCACCATGTACGTGATCAACGAGCCGACTCCTAACGAATTCCATCCCAAAGCAAACATGCTGGTAAAGGACGAAGCGTTGGCGAGGCGGCGAACTCCGGCCGGCGGCGATCCCTATATCGTTGGCGGAGCCTCCGGCCACTGGGCGCACATTGTGAAAGAATTATTTTCGCCGGCTGACGGACTGGCGACGGAGCAGAGCGTGATCACCGTAACTATTAATCCTTTGACATTGGGTGAGCCGCACCCTCATCGTCCGGGCCAGGAAGAAGTGTGGGCGGCGATCGACGGGAGTAGTCTGATGCTGATGGGATCGGAGTTGCGCATCCAGAAGCCGGGCATGGCCTATATGCTGCCGCCCGATGCCACGACCATACACTCCAACATCAATGCCGGTGATCAACCTGTGAAGTTTCTTTATTTCGCTAAATTCCCGGAGGGTGACAACTACACGCACGCTGTGACTCCGGCACAACCGCCAAAGTAAGAAATTGTCTAGTGGCCCAGCAGGCTCTCAGTAATGAGATCATTCATGACAAAATATCTTTTCTTTTTCTTTCTATCCGCAGCGTTGTGGGTTCCGACCGCGTTTGGTGCAGCTGCACAGGATCGGGAGTTTCTTGTTTACTTCGGCACTTACACCGGCTTCACCTACATGAATGAAGGTCTGCCGGCGGGTGGAAGTCACAGCAAGGGCATTTACGTCAGCCGTTTTCACCCGGCGACGGGCGAAGTAAGCCGTCCGGAATTGGCGGCTGAAATCGTCAATCCCTCATTTTTAGCCGTTTCTCCGGATCAGCGCTTTGTATACGCAGTCATCGAAGATCCGCTGTCGCTGGGGCCGGAGTTCGACCATGAATCCTACGTGAGCGCATTCGCGATTGATGCGACCACGGGCAAGCTGCGCCTACTGAATACGCGGCCGACCGGCGGAACCAGCACCTGCTACATATCCGTGGACAAGTCAGGCCATTACGTGCTGATGGCAAACTTCGGAAGCAGCAGCGTGAGCGTATTACGAATCAATGCAGACGGCTCCCTGGGAGAACAAACGGCGTTTATGAAACACATCGGGCATGGGCGAGACCCATCGTTCCAGTCCCGAGCGCATCCGCATTCCATCGATGTTTCGCCGGACAATCGCTACGCGGTCGTGTCCGACCTGGGAGTCGACAAGCTCTTTACCTACAAATTCGACGCGTCGACCGGCAAACTTTCGCCCGACAACCCTCCGGCTGTGCAGATGGAATCCGGCGGCGGACCACGGCATTTCGTCTTCGATGCGGCGGGCAAGTACGGTTATTCGCTCAAAGAAATGAGCGGCATCGTCACGGTTTTAGCCTGGAACCCTGGCAATGGTACTTTCATGAAGGTGCAGGATGCCAAAACCTTGGCGGCTGACTTTGTCGGTTCCAACGACAGCGCCGAGATCGAAATTCATCCGAACGGAAAATTTCTTTATGAGTCCAATCGCCGGTCCCGCGGGGCCAATCTGTTTGGACCGGACACGATCGGCGTCTTCGCGATTGACTCGTCCGCGGGCACTCTGTCAGACGTGGAGCAGGTCTCGCCAGGCGGCACCATGCCGCGCAACTTCGCAATCGATCCCACCGGATCGTATTTATTTTCCGGGAACGAACTGAGTGGAACTGTCACTGTATTTCACATCGACAGCAGCAGCGGACGGCTGACGCCCACCAGCACTGTATTGAAGATCGATGTCCCGGTGTGTATCAAGTTTGTGCCCGTGCAGCGGTGAGTTGCCCGGTTCTTTCGTTTGCTTCGCGCCGTGCTCATCTTGCCGGCGTGGTTCGGGAGATTTGGGTCTTTATGAAAATAATTCGAAGCACAACGCTTTTCTTCCTCAGTCTCTCTCTGTTTCTGGGCGCATCGGCTCGCGCGCAGGACGGCGATTTTTTTCTCTATGTCGGCACGTACACCGGATTCAAGTACGTCCATCACAGCCGCACCTATGGCGTTGGCGAGAGTCAGAGCAAGGGAATCTACGTCAGCCGGTTCCATGCGGCGACCGGTGAACTGAGCGAGCCGGAGCTCGCTGCGGAGATGATTAATCCGTCTTTCCTTACTATTTCGCCCAACCACAAATTTCTCTATGCCGTCAGTGAAGACCCGTACTCGGTGGGGCCGCCGCTCGATCATGCGTCCTACGTGAGCGCCTTCGCCATCGATCCCGCCACTGGACACTTGCGCCTGTTGAATACGGTTCCCACCAGCGGCACCAGCACCTGCTTCATTTCGATGGATAAAAGCGGGAAATATGTGTTGATGTCCAATTTCGGGAGCGGCAGCACATCCGTGATACGGGTCCGGGACGATGGGTCGCTGGGCGAACTGACCGCATTCATACAGGATGTGGGCCGTAGTGTGAATCCCTCCATTCAAAACGAGCCGCATACTCATTCTGTCGTGGTCTCGCCTGACAACCGGTACGCCATCGTCAGCGATCTCGGCATCGACAAAGTTCTCATCTTCCGGTTCGATGCGGAGACCGGCGCACTTTCTCCGCCGAATGCACCTTTCGCCACCGTTTACCCGGGAGCCGGGCCACGTCATTTCACCTTCGATCCGTCAGGAAGGTTCGGCTACCAGCTGAGCGAAATGGGCGGAACTGTCGATGTCTTTGCGTGGGATCCGGAGCACGGCAGGTTGACTCCGGTTCAGCGTGTCCAGACGATCCCACACGATTTCTTTGGCGACAATCACAGCGCGGAAATTGAAGTACACCCCAGCGGAAAATTTCTGTACGAATCCAATCGCCGCACCCAGGGCGAAACGGTGCGGGGACCGGAGACCATCGGCGTTTTCGCGATTGATCCTAAAGACGGGACGTTGACCCCGGTGGAGCAAGTCCTCAGCGGCGGAATCATGCCGCGCAACTTCGATATCGATCCCACGGGCAATTTCCTGCTCGCGGCTAACCAGATAACAAACAACATCACCATCTTTCGCATCGACGGCAGTTCGGGCCGGCTTGCGCCAACGGGCAAGGAGCTCAAAGTGGATACCCCTGTCTGCCTGAAGTTTGTTCCTGCGGGAAAGTAAAGTTGATGCCAATCGGTGGAAACGACCGTAGCTTCTTGATTCATCATATAATATAATCAACGTTCCCGGGGCAAGACTGCCCTCATCGCGTCCCGGTAATCGCATGAATACACTCTGCCGAGATCGTTCCTGGCGCTTCGTAGTGGCGGGCGCTGTCGCTCTAGCCGCGTGGAGACCCTTGGCGAAAAGTCAGGATGCGTCATTTCATCAGGCGCCTGCGTCGGCCCAACAAGAAGAAAATCCATATGCCGGGCAGCCTCAAGCCGCCGCTGCCGGCAAGACGATCTTCGCCAAAAGCTGTGCCACATGCCATGGGCCCGCAGGCGCAGGAATGGGCAACGTTCCCTCGCTGGCGAACGGACCGGTGCAGACGGCTCCGGACGGAGCCATTTTCTGGTACATCACAAAGGGTGATGTGGACAATGGCATGCCCTCCTGGCAATCGCTGCCCAGGGAGCAACGCTGGCAGGTCATCAGCTATATCAAGTCGCTCAAATCAAGTGGCGCTGCGCAAGCGGGTCTGCCGGCCGCTGCAGTCGCAGTGAAATCGAGTGCGCCTCCGCCGAAACCACCGTTCACCGATTACCGTTTCGAACAGCCAGGCACAGTTCACCACATCACGCTGCAGGACCTTCCCCAGCCTTATGCAACGGAGTCGGCTACGAACGGTCCCAAAATCGTGGCCCGTCCGGCGGACGCATGGCCCAAAGCGCCGGCTGGATTCAAGGTCGATCTTTATGCCACCGGACTGCACAATCCGCGGCTGATGCGTCGCGCACCGAACGGCGACATTTTTCTGGCCGAGACCAGCGCCGGCGACATTAAGGTATTTCGCGGGGTCACTGCGGATCACAAGCCCGAGCTAGTTCGGGTCTTCGCGACCGGCTTGAACACTCCCTTCGGCATCGCTTTTTATCCTCCCGGCCCGGACCCTCGCTGGGTCTATGTCGCCGATATGGATGCAGTGGTTCGGTTTCCCTATCACAATGGGGATATGACCAGCACCGGCCCGCCGGAGCATCTGGACGCTCTGCCCAGCGGCGGCCACCATCGTTCGCGAGACATTCAATTTTCTCCCGATGGGAAGAAGATGTATGTGTCCGTCGGGTCGCAGGAAAATGTGAACGACGGGCCGGAAGAGCAGCATCGCGCTGACATTCTCGAATACAACCCTGACGGTTCGGGAGTGCGGGTTTATGCTTCTGGCATCCGCAACGCCGTCGGCATTGCGTTTCATCCCAAGACTGGTGAGTTGTGGTGTTCGGTGAACGAACGCGACGGCCTCGGCAATGATCTGGTGCCGGATTACATCACTCACGTGCAGGAGCGAGGTTTCTACGGCTGGCCCTGGTGGTACATGGGCGGGCACCAGGACCCTCGATTCGCGGGCAAACGACCTGACTTAAAAGACAAAGTCATCACGCCCGACGTGATCTTGCAGCCGCATAACGCTTCTCTGCAGATGACTTTCTATGATGGCCGGCAGTTTCCCGCGGAATATCAAGACGATATCTTCGCGGCTGAACATGGCTCCTGGAACCGGTCTCCGCGCGCAGGATATGAAGTGATTCGCGTGCCCCTGCATCAGACGGGGCACGCAACCGGGGAATATGAAGATTTTCTGACCGGCTTCGTGGTCGATGACGCCAGCGTTTGGGGACGGCCGGTGGGAGTAACGACGACGACCGACGGCTCGTTACTGGTGAGCGATGACGCATCCGGCTCGATTTGGCTGGTGACTTATGCGCAAAAATGAATTTTTTCCGCTCGAGCAATCAAGACAGCTTCGCTTTTCAGCGAGAATCCATCATGACGGCAACCGGTAAAATTCGATGACGAACACTCTACATCGCTACGGCGACGCGGAAAGTTTTTACGACGACTACATTGTATTTGCCAGTCCGAGCACCGGTAACAATGACGTCGACAGCATCCCGAAGCTGAAAGCGTTTCTCGAAATGGCGCTGCAGTTTGGTCCTGTGAACATGGGAGATCCAGCCCACGGCGGCGCTCTTCGGCCCTCGCCCCATCTGAGCACTCTGGCGAACTGGAGTCGGGATATGAAACCGGATTTCCGCGCGGTCATTGACGGCATTGACGAGCCCGCATCGGTGGCGGCGATTTTCGACAACCAAGAGGCTGCAGAGAAATTTCTCAAGGCCGTCGTCGAGGCAGACCTGGGTCTTTCGGTGAATGTGTCGACCTCAGTCGAGGGCGGCAAGCAGTGTTGCCAGTTTGCCGGCATCACTCGCCAAAGCGTCGGTTACTCGCTGGGGTTCGAAGGGGCGACCGAAAAGCTGCCCAACACCCAGCTGCTCAAGATCACGACCATGTGCGGCCATGGAATGATTTCGGCGAGCCTGGCCAAGAAAATGATCGACTGGGTAAAGGAGGGCCGTCGAACCCCGGCCGAGGCCGTCACTTATATGGCGCGGTTCTGCTCTTGTGGCGTGTTCAATCCGGCGCGCGCTCAGCGCATTCTGGAGGAAGCGCGCAAGAAGATGGAGTGAACGCAACTTCTCTTTCGGCGGAATGGGGATATTCCTGGGAGGCAACAACGTTGAGATTTTCGGTACTCGCGGCAATTCTGCTCAGCATTTCCATTCTGCCCGCCTGGTCCCAATCGGATTGGCCGATGTTCGGGCACGATTACGCGAGCACCAGATTTTCTCCGCTCAAGCAGATCAATACCGGGAACGTCAAGACCCTGGTTCGAGCCTGGACGTATCACTTGCAGAAAGAAGGACTGCAATCGCGGCAAGCCGGCGCTCCCAGCCGCGGCGGCGGACGGCGCTCCTCGCAAGCCACTCCCATCGTGGTCAAAGGCACGATGTATATGCCAACGCCGTTCGGCACGATCATCGCCTTGGAGCCAGAGACTGGCAAGGAACTGTGGTCCTACAAGCTGACACACGGACAACCGGCCCGACGCGGCGTGGCTTACTGGCCCGGCGACAGCAAGACTCCGGCATCGATTATTTTCGGCACTTCGGATGGCCGGCTCGTCTCTCTGAATGCCGAGACTGGCAAGCCCAACGCTGGCTTCGGAGTCGACGGCGCGGTCGCTATCAAAAGCGACGTGCAGAACGGTATTCCGCACGCTCAATTTGACGTCACTTCGCCCGTCACCATCTACAAAGATCTCGCAATCACCAGCGGCCAGGTGCAGGAGGCTCCTGGCCCTGGCGCCTCCGGCGACACGCGTGCGTGGGACGTGCATACCGGAAGGCAGGTATGGCGATTCCACTCGGTGCCGCACCCGGGCGAAGTGGGTAACGAGACCTGGCCCGGCACATCGTGGAAGAACCGCTCCGGAACGAACGCTTGGGGTTTCATGAGCGTTGACGTGGAAAGAGGATTGTTATTCCTTCCGCACGGCTCGCCGAGTTCCGATTTTTATGGCGCCGACCGAAAGGGAAAAGATCTCTTCGGCAATTCGCTGGTCGCGCTCAATGCCGACACCGGAAAACTTGTGTGGTACTTCCAGACGGTGCATCACGATACCTGGGATTACGATCTGGAATCTTCGCCCGTACTGATTGACGTGGTGCAGAAGGGGGTTAAGATTCCGGCCGTGGCCATCATTGGCAAGGCCGGATTGATGTTCATCCTCGATCGTCGCAATGGCGATCCCGTCTTCGGAGCCGAAGAGCGTCCCGTGCCTCCCAGTGACGTGCCGGGTGAGGGGGGATGGCCCACTCAGCCCTTCCCGCTAAAACCGCCGCCGTTGGGGCGGCACAGCTTCAGCCCCGATGAAATTGCCACGGTGACTCCCGAACAAAAAAAGTTTTGCACCGATCTAATGGCCACCGAAGGCGGCATGAATAGCGGCGGGCCATACACCCACTACGGAACCAGGCTCACGATCGTATTCCCCGGAACTCTTGGCACCACCAACTGGCCCGGCATGTCTTATAACTCGGACTTGGGATATCTCTTCGTCAATACTGTGAATATCGCGGATGTTGGAAAGATCGCGAAAAACGAAGACGCCCCCGATCCAGCTTATGAACGAACCAGTCCCTGGGGCATGTACGCGCGTTTCTGGAATAATGATAAGTTCTGGCCCTGCCAAAACCCGCCATGGGGAGAACTGTGGGCCATTAACGCCAACACGGGTGAAGTCGCCTGGAAAGTGCCCTTCGGCATAGTCGAAGAACTGGAAGCGAAGGGCATCCACGGAACCGGAACGCTGAACTTCGGCGGCTCGATCTCGACTGCGGGCGGACTCTTATTTATTGCGGCGACCAACGACCAACGCTTCCGTGCCTTCGACGCCGCAACCGGTAAAGTGCTGTGGGAAACCAAGCTCGACACGGGGTCGTACACCGTGCCCATGACCTACGAAGGAAAAGACGGCAAGCAATATGTCGTCCTGGTCGACACTGGTGGCAGTTTCTACGACACCACGGCGGGCGACTCGGTCATCGCTTTTACTCTGCCCTGAAGCAACCTGTGTGAAACCGAAATCAGTAGGGGAGGGCTGATCGGTTGCAATCCTTAATTATTGCTTGTCGTACACTACCATCTCGTGAAACGGCTTGCCGTCTTTGTCGACCCCATCCATGGTGAAGGTTGTAGTCTTACCATCTTTCGACAGAACGGACTTACTCTTGGCGGCTCTGCCGTTCATATTCCAGGTGTGGTCGTTTTCGTGATCGCTTACTCTCCTGACTGTCACTGTGACGTTGTCCCTGCCGATGACAGACACTGCCTTCCCGTCAATCGGAGTGTAGTGCCAGCTTGTGCTTTTACCCTCAGCATTGGTTTCGTTCACTGTGACGGTGCCGTCAGCGTCAATCGTGCACATATCCACCTTCGGCGGCGGTCCGGGAAATTTGGACTTGGAGAAGTTTGCCGCCCACGTTCCGGCAAAGCCGCCGGCGGGAATGCCCGCCTGGGCCGCGAGCGTGAAGGCCAAGAAAGAGAGAGGGAGAGCGAGGAGTCTGATTTTCATGGCTGATATGATAGTACAAATAGTAATCGTGTCAAGAATTTTGCAGGCCCGAATCGGCTGCGCGCGTAGTGCACAGGCCGCTATCACATTGGAAGCCGGTAGCCGCCTCTCGTAGACTCCGGCACGACTTGGGCTTCGGAGTCGTGCCGGACATCGTCGCCGTCGTTTAGCATTTGAGAGCATCAGATACGGGGTTCCGAACCATGGTAGTTCGTGTTGGCGTGGATGAGTCGATTGACCAGGCCCTGCTGGAAGGCTTCTCGAACGAAGTGCAACTGGTGCGGATTCCAGAAAGCCCGCAGCAACAATATGCAATCGACTTCTGGGTCGCGGCGATGCCTCCGAGAATCCTGCGGCGCCAGTGGCCGCATTTGACCGGAGTCAAGGTCATACAGGCGCCCTGGGCGGGCGTGGACACGCTCCTGAACCTGTTCCCGCGCGACGTTATCCTGTGTGATGGGCGCGGCGTGCATGACGTCCCGACCGCGGAATGGGCTGTGGCCGTGATTCTGGCGATGCAGAAATGCCTGCCCTTTTTCCTCTCGATGCAGAGCGTCGGGAAATGGGCGCAAGGGCAACAGGCCCAGCAAAATGACGCTTCCCTGCCGACGAAAATCAAAGATCCTCCCGCTCCCGTTGGGGATCTCGCCGACACCACTGTATTGATCGTGGGCTACGGATCAATCGGACAGGCGCTCGAAGCCCGGCTTACACCCTTCGGAGCAAAGTTCCTACGCGTGGCACGGAACCAGCGCGTCGGTGTGGCCGGCGTGAACCAACTGGACGATCTCCTGGGCCAAGCCGACATCGTGGTGCTGACCGCGCCCTTGACGTCGGAAACCAAAGGCCTCATGGATGCAAAGCGCATCGAGAAAATGAAGCGTGGAGCCCTGCTGGTGAATGCGGCTCGCGGCCCGCTTGTGGATACGGGAGCGCTTTTGCAAGCCTTGCAGGGAGAAAGAATTCGCGCGGCCCTCGACGTTACGGATCCGGAGCCCCTGCCTGCCGATCACCCGCTCTGGAAGGCACCCAACCTGCTTCTCACACCGCACGTGGGGGGAGACAGCGAAAAGTTCATGGCGCGCGCTTTCCAGTTGATCCGGGAGCAGGTGCAACGGTTCGTGAGGGGCGAGCCGTTGTTAAACATCGTAGCCGGCGAATATTGAGCCAGCTACCTCCATACAAACTATGATAGTATGATTTCCCTCGCACCGAACCGGGCCCCAATTTGCTTTCTCTGCTTTTTGATTTCGGACGCACCGACGGAGAGTCTGCTATGCGACGACTGCAATTTTCTCTCTTACTGCTAGCCACAGGTCTGCTCTGTTTTGCCGGGCCCGCCCAGTCGGCCGAAAAAGCAAATGGCTTACTGCTAGTCGCCAATAAAGGCGACAATGCGCTCGGCATCATCGATCCGGTGGCAGGACGTCAAATTGCGGAAGTCGCCGAAGGCGGAGTCACGGGCCACGAAATCGCGGCATCACCCGACGGACGGCTGGCCTACGTGCCCATCTACGGGAATTCCGGCGTAGGCCAGCCCGGCACGGACGGTAGCAATCTCGTGGTCATCGACCTCGCCGCACGAAAAATAGTCGGCAATGTCGATTTCGGAAAAGGCGTGCGTCCGCATCTCCCGGTCTTCGGTCCAAAAAATGGATTGCTGTACGTCTCGACCGAGATCGATCGTTCCATCACCCTCATCGATCCTGCAACGTTGAAGATTATCGGCTCGGTCCCGACTGGTCAGCCTGAGTCGCACATGTTCGCCATCACCCGCGACGGACGCCGCGCTTACACGGCCAACGTCGGGCCCGGCACCGTTTCCGTTCTGGATCTCGAGAAGCGAAAAGTGATCACCATCATTCCGGTGTCGGGGCAGGTGCAGCGCATTTCGCTCTCTCCTGACAACAGCATGGCGTTCACCTCCGACGTTACTAAGCCCCAACTCGCCGTAATTGATACCGCGACCAACAAGATCAAAGCCTGGGTGCCCCTGCCCGGCCTGGGCTATGGATCGGCGGCGACTTCGGACGGCAAGTGGCTGCTGATCGCGCTTCCGCTGGTCCATCAACTGGGCGTGGTGGATCTGACAACCTTAAAAGTTGCGCACACGATTGACCTTCCGGTCAGGCCGCAGGAAGTTCTGATTGCTCCCGACGACAAAACCGCTTACGTGTCGATCGACCAAGGCGGGAAAGTCGCGGTCGTAAGTATCTCCGATTGGAAAGTAGAAAAGATGATTGATGCCGGCCCCGGTGCCGATGGATTGGCCTGGGCTGCCACACGCTAGCAATAAGAGCATTGCGGGACGACATCGGCATCGCGAAGCCCATCCGAACGACGGCACAGCGATTCGCCTATTCGAGGAATCGACATGAACGAAAATCACGGAAGCATCCGCCAAATGGCCCGCACGAATTCTTTCTGCGCTGGGACGATGCTGCTGATCATCGCGGTTTTGCCGTCGCTGGCGCAGACCGTGCCGCCCAAACCATCCGTATCGACACCCAGCGCGGGGGGAAACAGTTTCAACGGGCCGGGAGACGTGCGCTACGAGACCGACAGGGATGTGGAGGACCGGCGCATCGATATGTTCATCGGGGACTGGCGCGATTCCCTGCCTCGTCACGTGTACGGCTCCCTGGTTTTGCGGGATATCCTGACGCGCGGCGATAATTACGCTCCTCCGCAACCGGGCGCCATTCTGCAAGCCGCCAATTATCTGGCCTTCGGCCGTCTCGTGCCGCAGGATTCCACCGTTCCGACGACGCTCGACCACGAGCAGAATGTTTTTTATGTGGTCGGCGGAAGTGGCGAGATCTCTGCTGGCGGAAAGACGGTTGCGCTTCATAGAGACATCGCCGTTTTTGTTCCGGCCAATCTTGAGTTCGTCATGAAGAACACCGGCAACGACGATCTCACCATGTATGTAATCAGCGAACCCACTCCCCCGGGCTTCGTCCCCGCGAAGCAGATGCTGGCGACGGACGAGAGACAAGTTGAGGTGAGAAAGCCGATGTATGCGTCTCCCTACACTCTGCCGGGCGCATCCGGGCATTGGGCGCATATAGTCAGGGATCTGTTTTCCAGAACCGACGGGCTCGCCACCATTGGAGACGTCATCACCGTAACCATCAACCCCCTGACGATGGGTGAGCCCCATCCGCACAACCCGGGCCAGGAAGAGATCTGGGCGGCCATTGACGGCGACAGTCTGGCTTTCCTGGGGACCGAGCTGCGAGTTCAGCATCCGGGAATGGCGTACATGATCCGCCCCGATCGAAACATGACGCATTCGAACATCAATGCCGGAGACACTCCGGTGAAGTTTCTCTGGTTCGCGGGTTCTTCGATCAAGAAATAGCTGCGCGCGATCGCGGCACAACCAATGGCAGCGATGACTCCACTCGGCGCTATTCGTCCCACTCGACGTTGGCAGCGAAGAAGAATTGTGTTCCTGCTTCTGGCGCTGTCACTGGGAATGGTTCTGCGGGCAAGCGCCTTGCCGGCCCCACCAATCACGATCCGACTGGCGGGAGACGCGTGGTTCCTTGATTCTCTGACCAAGACGGGAATGATCGCACAGTTCCAACAGAAGACCGGAATTCACGTCGAAGTGCTGCACAAGAACGATCACGCCGTCCTGAGCGATCTCGATCATGGCCCGTCTTCGGACGAAGATACGCTGGACGTGATCGTGGTGAGGCATCGTCTGCTCGGCGCGCTCGTCCAAAAGCGTCAGGTTCGGGAAATCGATTCGTTTCTCGCGGATCCCGCGACGCACGATGCGGGCTTCGTGCCGCGAGAGCAACTATTCACAAATTGGTGGCTCGAACTCAGTTCTTATGCCGGCCACACCTATGGTTTTCCCTTCACCGGCCTGACGACTTACCTGTGCTATCGCAAAGATCTTCTGAACGACCCTGCCAACCAACGTGACTTTAAAATTCGTTATCACAGGAAACTGACTCCGCCCAGGACTTGGCCGGAATATAACGAAGCAGCGGAATTCTTCACCCGGCCCGAGCAACACTTCTATGGCACGTATATTCAGGGCAAACAGGGCCTCGCTCTCTGGTACGAATGGCTGAATCTGGCATATTCGTTCGGCGGCAATATTCTTGACTCGAAACATGGCTGGGAATACGGCGATATCGTGGTCAACTCTCCGCAGAACGTGGCCGCGACAACCGAGTATTTGAAACTCATCGCGTTCAGCCCTCCCGACACGTTGCATTTCGGATGGGGCGAGGCGCAGTCTGCTTTGCAGCAGGGACAAGTGTTCATGGGGCTTTTGTGGAACGATCAGGCGCCGTTTCTCGAAGATCCTGCGGTTTCCAAAGTCGCTGGGAAAATTGGTTATGCCAGAGTTCCTTCCAACTCCGGCGAATCGTTGAGTCAGTTGGAGGGCTTGACCTATCTGATCCCGACGGAATCGAAGCATGCGCCGGAGGCCTACAGGTTTCTGGAATTTGCGCTGTCCCGCGAAGTGCAGATCCGGCAGACGCTCGACGGCGGAACGTCACTCAGAAAGTCGACGTATGAAGACCTGAGCGTGAAGCGCCTGCCCTACACCTCGGCCTTTCTGGCCGCGGTTCCAGCCGGCAAGGGAAAACCGACCATTCCCGAATCCCCACAGATAACCGATGCCATGGTGCAGCGCCTGTCGCAAATCGTTCGTGGTGAGAAAATGCCGCGGGACGGTCTGGATTTTCTTGCTCTCGATCTGCAGTCGATCCTGGGGAAGCATGCGCGCCTACGCTTTCCCGTGCAGACGAAACCATAAAGACGACAATCGCATTATGATAGTATATATAGCGCAATGGTGATCCTTGCCCTCGTTTGGATGGCCGCTGCCCTCCGCGTATCCGAGTTGCCCCCCGGAGATGGCAAGGCAATTGTGCAGCGGGCCTGCGTTGGGTGCCATGCGTTGAAAGTGGTTACTTCGAAGAGAGCCACGCCGCAGCAGTGGTCCAACGTGGTCGACCAGATGGTTTCGCGGGGAGCCGATGTCGACGACGACGAAATCGAAACGTTAGTCGCTTACCTGAGCAAGAATTTCCCTGCTAACGCAAAGGCGGATCAGGCGCCCGCGGATCATAATCCTCCCAGCGAGGTAAATGTGAACCACGCAACTGCCGCGGAGTTGGCCTTTGTCCTGGGAGTCTCCGTCAAGGACGCTGACGCCATTGTTGCGTATCGCGAGCAGAATGGGGATTTCAAAACTATGGCTGACTTGATGAAAGTGCCAGGCATCGACACCAAGAAGATCGTGAGCAACAAGAGCAGGGTTCGGTTTTAGCGCGAATCGCGCACGCGTGGATGCGGCCGGGGTTTCGAGCGAATCCGCCGCAATCCATCAGGGAGCTCAGGCCTTGGGAACTCGCAGATCCTTTCTGAAATCGGCCGCCGTCCTTGGCGCAGGCGGACTCATCGCTGACACGGCGCTCAGCGGACAAGCAACCGCGGAGGCGAACTACGAATTTGAAATGCCGCGGGGGATGACCCTGCTGACCTTCCGAGATGCCGGGCAGTATTGCCTGGGAGTCAAAACGCCGAAAGGGATTCTCGACGCGAGAAAAGCCGCTTCGCGCCTCAAAATGCCGGCGCCAAGCAGCATGGACGACCTGCTTCGGAACGGAAAGGGAGGCATGTTGAAGCGGCTAGTGGATGCTGCTGTCGCGAAGGCCGGCGGCTCAAATTTCCTCCGGCCGGAGCAGGGACTCGAGTACGGACCGGTCGTCATGAACCCCGAGAAGATCGTGATGATGGGGTTGAATTACCGGCAGCACGCCATCGAGACCCATTCGCCGATCCCCTCCAAGCCAGTACTGTTCAACAAGTACAACAACAGTCTCAATTGCCACAACGGCGTGATTCACCTCCCGACCGAGGTTGCCCAACAGTTCGACTACGAGGTCGAGCTCGTGGTCGTGTTCGGAAAAAAGGCGCACAACGTCTCCGAAGACGACGCGCTCGACTACGTAGCCGGCTACTGCACAGGGAATGATTTTTCTGCCCGGGACCTGCAGACCATGACCTCGCAGTGGATGATCGGCAAGACCTGCGATGGATTCGCTCCACTCGGTCCGTATTTCGTGAGCGCGGATCTCGTGGGAGATCCCAACAAGCTGCGCTTGGAGACTCGCGTCAATGGCGAGCAGCGCCAGGACTGGAATACCAGCGACATGATCTTCAATTGTCGCCAGCTCATCAGTTTTATCTCCAAGGTGATGACCATCATCCCCGGCGACATTTTGTTCACGGGAACTCCGCAGGGCGTCATCATGGGAAAACCCAAGGATCAACAGGTTTGGCTGAAAAGTGGAGATCAGATCGCCTGCAGTATCGAAAAGCTGGGTGAGTTGAAATTCACGCTTGCATAAAAATCGGGGCGAAGTGAATACGGCCCAGAACCTCGCGGAGAATCGGTCAATGTCGCGTAAGATCTGGCGCGGTGCCTGTACAGTCCTGGGATTGGCAGTCGTCGCCGTCTACGCGCCACGGAGCGTATCGGGCGCCGGTGCGCCCGCAATGGCGGAATCTCACGACTGGCCGGTCTATGGAGGGCAGGCCGCTGGAGACCACTATTCCAGCCTTTCTCAAATCAACCGAAAAAATGTTCGTCGGCTACAGGTGGCCTGGACGTACGACGCAGGCGAAGCGGGCGGCCTCGAAACCAGTCCGATTGTGGTGGGAAGAGTTCTCTACGCGTACACAGCAACCCAGAAGGTGGTCGCACTGGACGCCGCGACCGGCAAGCTGATCTGGCAGTTTGATTCGGGCATTCGCGGCAAAAACCCCGTGCGCGGCCTCACCTACTGGAGCGATGGACAGGAAAGCCGCATCTTCGCCCCGGTCACGAATTTCCTCTATGCCCTCGACGCCCGCACGGGCAAGCCCATCGAAAGTTTTGGGGAAGGCGGCAGGATTGATTTACGGAAACATCTGCGCGGCGACTACCGGTTGCAATCGGTGGCGATGACCAGTCCCGGCATCATCTACAAAGACCTGATCATTGTCGGAGGTCGCAATCCCGAGACTCATCCTTCGCCTCCCGGAGACATTCGCGCCTTCGATGTCCGAACGGGAGCGCTGCGCTGGAGATTTCACACGATTCCTCATCCCGGCGAATTTGGATACGAAACCTGGCCGAAGGACGCCTGGAAAGACGCGGGCGCTGCGAATAATTGGGCGGGCATGGCGCTCGATGAGGAGCGCGGCATCGTGTATGTTCCCACCGGTTCTCCGGTGTTCGATTTCTACGGCGCCGACCGTGTAGGCGACGACCTGTTCGCCAACTGCCTGATCGCGCTGAATGCGCAAACCGGTGAACGAATCTGGCATTTCCAGGGCGTCCATCACGACATATGGGATCGCGACTTTCCCTCGCCGCCCGCTCTGGTGACTGTCAACCGGGATGGCCGGCGTGTGGATGCGGTCGCTCAACCGACCAAACACGGATTCCTATTTCTTTTCGACCGCACTACAGGAAAGCCGCTGTTCCAAATCGAAGAGCGCCGCTTTCCCGCGAGCCAAGTTCCGGGAGAAGTGACCTCGCCCACCCAACCGGTTCCTCTCGCCCCGCAACCCTTTGCGCGCCAACTTCTGACGGAGCAATTGTTGACCCAGCGAACTCCCCAAGCGCACGCGTGGGCCGAGAAAGAATTCAGCACTTATCTCAGCGCGGGCCAGTTCGTCCCCACCGCTCTCGATAAAGAGACCGTTGTCTTTCCCTGTTTTCTTGGCGGAGCGGAGTGGGGCGGGCCGGCGGTCGATCCCAGACGCGGTGTCATCTTCATCAATTCGAACGAAGCGGCTTGTGTCGTCGCTCTGACCGAGAACAAACCCGCCCGCAGCACCGGTGAGAGGACCTATCACAATCAGTGCAGCATTTGTCATAACGACGACCGCGCTGGCTCTCCACCCACTTATCCGTCGCTGGTCGATGTGGGAAAGCGGCTGACTCCAGCCGAGATTGAGGCGACCATCTCTCAAGGCAAGGGTCGAATGCCCGCATTCCCCAATCTGCAGGGCGACTATCTGCGAGCTCTCATCAAGTTTGTGAGCAGCGATGACGAATCGAAGGCGGAAGCCAAAACGCCGGACGCGACTTCAGACTCCCCGCTGACCGGCGCCGGCTTGTACCAAAGCAAGTGCGCTGGCTGTCACGGCCAACAGCGCGAGGGCACGCCTTCCGCCTTTCCAGGTTTGGTCGATGTTGAGAAGCGCCTCTCGATCCAGGAAATTCAGGACCGCATCACCCATGGCAAGGGACAGATGCCGTCGTTCCCCGGACTGACCGGCACACAAGTAGGCAGCCTGGTGACATTTCTCTCGACAGCTCCCAGCGCGGCCGACGTCGATCCCGACCACGACGCGATATACTCCAGCACGGTCGATGGTGCGCCGATGAAATATCGAATCACTGGCTCGCGCGATTTCCTCGATCCCGATGGCTATCCTGCAATCACGCCGCCTTGGGGCACTCTGAACGCGATCAATCTCAACACCGGCCGATATCTTTGGAAGATTCCGCTGGGCGAGTATCCGGAACTGGCGGCCAAGGGTCTCGCGAACACCGGCTCGGAGAATTATGGAGGTCCGATTGTCACAGCGGGCGACGTTCTGTTCATCGGCGCCACCGTCTTCGATCGCAAGGCTCGCGCCTTCGACAGCCGCAGCGGAAAATTGCTTTGGTCGACCGTGCTGCCCCACTCCTCGATCGCAACTCCCGCAACCTACATGGTCGATGGAAAACAATATGTGGTCTTTACGGCGGGAGGAGGAAAGGATCCGAAGGCTTCTTCCGGCAGTGTCTATGTGGCATTTGCTCTGCCTTGAGCGGCCTGGCTTCTGGTCGTGAATTTCTCCGCGACAGCAGTGAAGAATAGCGAAAACAGTTGTGATGCCGGATTCTGATTCGTCAGCGAAATGGAAGCTTCCACGACTCCTCGCCCCACTCATACTCGCTTCGTAGTGCTGGCCTTTGTCGTCGCCGCTTACATGATCACGTACATGGACCGCGTGAATCTTGCGGCTGCGGTGCCCGTGATCCAAAAAGATCTCGGCTTCTCAATGATCACCATCGGATGGATCTTCGCTGCGTTCCGATGGGGATACGCTCTTTTCCAAATCCCGGGAGGATGGCTGGGCGACCGCATCGGCGGCAGGCGCGCGCTAGCGCTGGTCGTCGTATGGTGGTCGGCGTTCACTTCGCTGACGGCATTCGCCTGGAGCGCCCTCTCCATGGGGATATGCCGATTTCTCTTCGGCTTGGGCGAAGCTGGAGCTTTCCCGATTGCCACCCGATCGCTTTCGGCATGGATACTGCCAACGGAGCGAGGTTTCGCCCA
Source organism: uncultured Acidobacteriota bacterium (assembly GCA_963719865.1). Classification (GTDB taxonomy): domain Bacteria; phylum Acidobacteriota; class Terriglobia; order Terriglobales; family Acidobacteriaceae; genus Sulfotelmatobacter. The sequence goes on from CAVRDS010000082.1 coordinate 71,437, forward strand.
GGGCGTGACCCACGCGGCATCGCGCGTGGGCGCCGCTTTGACGCCGGCGCTCGTTGTGCTCCTGATGGTGCGCTTCGGATGGCGCGCTCCATTTCTTTTATTCGGAATTTTGGGCTTGGCTTGGGCGCTGGCGTGGTTCTGCTATTACCGCGACACGCCGGACGAGCATCGCCACGTAAACGCCGAGGAGCGCCGTCTGATCGAAAGCTCCGTCGGGGTTCGCCATGCCAGCGCGCGAGCCGTCCCTTGGCGAGCCATTCTTCTTAGTCCCTCCATGTGGACGCTTTCTCTCATGTATTTCTGTTACGGATACGCGATCGATATTTACCTGGATTGGTTTCCCAAGTATCTGAACGACCATCGCGGCTTCAACCTCACCCAGATGGGCTTCTACGCCAGCCTGCCCCTGCTGGCGGGCGCCGCTGGCGATCTTCTCGGCGGCTCGGTTTCAGACCGGTGCGCCAAACGCTTCGGAAATCTGAAAACAGCTCGTCGGGGCGTCGCGCTCGCCGGTTTCCTCCTGGCCGCCGTCTTTATCGTTCCTGCGACCCTGACCACAAACTCCGTCTCTTCCGTGCTGTATTCTTGTGTCGCCGTCCTGGGGCTCGAGCTCACGGTAGGCGTGTCGTGGGCCATCCCTCTCGATATCGGCGGCGACTATGCGGGATCGATCGCTTCGGTCATGAATACGTTCGGAAACCTGGGCAGTGCTGTGTCTCCCATTCTGTTGGCTTACTTGGTCAGGCTTTCGGGATGGAATATGCCGTTTCTGGTATGCTCGGGGCTTTGTTTGGCGGGCGCGGCGTTCAGCCTGGGCATCGATGCGGAGAAGAGAATCGAGGTTCCGGCGACGGCACTTTCAGGGGATTCTTTTTAGTCATGCTATTATATGATCTATTGTTCATCCCCCCAGCCGTAGGGTCGAGCGCGCGAGAATTTCATGAAAATCAACCCCGATAAGTGTGTGGCCTGCGGGAACTGCACCTACGTATGCCCCATGGGTGCCATCTACGTGGATCCTCGCAGCCAACGCGCTACCGTGGATCGTGACGAGTGTGTCGAGTGCTATGCGTGCTATTACGGACTGAGCAGAGAGCGTATGAATCCCACGTTCGTGCGCACCATACGAAAGTTGCTACAGATCGCGCGGCTGCGTTTTGATCCCGAGCCGGACATCTGCCCCACCTCGGCCTTCGAGCCTGACGACTTACAGTGGCCGCGCGTCGTACGCCGGGCATTTTCCGATCCCCGGGCAACTCACAAGTCCACCGGGGTTCAGGGCCGCGGCACCGAAGAGGTCAAAACCAACGACGTTACACACCGCGTAAAAGAAGGGGAAGCGGGATTTACCATCGAGTTTGGCAGACCGGGCGTGGGAGTGCGGTTTCGCGACATTCAAAAGTTCACGCAGGCGCTCGCCCGAGCGAACGTTCCCTTCGAAAAGAAAAATCCGATGACGCTTCTGATGAGTGACGTCACCACGGGAACGCTCAGGCCAGACATCCTGAACGAGAAGGTTCTATCGGCGATCGTGGAGATCAAAGTGCCTGTCGCCCGCGTGGAAGAGATCGTCCGGCTGGTGCATGACCTCGAGAGTCAGATCGGCAGCGTGGTTGCTTTGGGAGTTGGAACGCGTTGCGATGAAAATGGCGAGGAGTCGGTCGTCGCTCCCATTCTCCAACGTTTGGGATACCGCATCGAGCGCGCCAAAACCAACACCGGCCTGGGCCGGATCACCAACCCGGAACGAGTTCCACGAGAAATCGGCGGGGAACTGGATGTTGCGCCCTCCCGATGATGATAATCAAGTGATGGATCGTCCCGACTCTGCTCCCGTTCTACAACTGATCGAAGACTTTCGCCGTTCCAAGGCGATGTTTACTGCCGTCTCGCTGGGCGTGTTCGACGCCCTCGAAGGCGCTCCGGCCACGGCCTACGAGCTTGCCGGCCGGCTGAGCGTCCAACCGGATCCGCTGGAGCGGCTGCTGGATACATGTGTGGGCCTTAAGTTGTTGCGGCGCCCGGACACCGCTTACGAAAACGAGCCCGTAGCGCGCGCCTATCTGTGCCGGACCAGCCCCTGTTCGCTCGCCGGATACATTCTTTATTCCAACGATGTTTTGTTCCGGCTCTGGACTCACCTTGAAGATGCGATTCGCGAAGGCACGCCCCGCTGGAACCAGGCATTTGGCACGGACGGTTCCATCTTCGATCATTTCTTCCGCACGGCGGAAGCGAAACAAACTTTTCTGCATGGCATGCATGGGCTCGGCGTGCTCAGTTCGCCTGCCGTGGTAGCCGCCTTCTCGCTTGTGGGCTTTCGCCGAATGGTGGACCTGGGTGGAGGCACGGGCCACCTGGCCCTGGCGGCTTGCGAAAAATATCCCGCACTTCGGGCGATCGTCTTCGACTTGCCTCAGGTTATAGAAACTGCGAGTAAGCATGCAGCCCAGTCAAGCGCGGCAGACCGGGTAAGCGTTTTGGCGGGTGATTTTTTTCGCGACGAACTGCCTGACGCGGACTTGTTTGCCATGGGACGCATTCTCCACGACTGGCCAGAGGAAAAGGTCAAAATTTTGCTCGCCAAGATTTACCGACGGCTGCCGGCGGGCGGTGGGATCCTGTTGGCGGAGAAATTACTGCACGAAGATAAAGCCGGCCCCACATCGGCTCAGCTTCAATCACTCAACATGCTGGTCTGCACGGAAGGAAAGGAGCGCTCGCTCGGCGAGTATCGCCGGCTCCTTGAGGACGTGGGTTTCGTCAACGTGGAGGGCCGCATGACGGGTTGCCCGCTCGACGCCACTCTCGGCTTCAAGCCGTGAGTCTCTTTTGCCACTTAAGTGCCAGAGTGAGAACAACATAATGGTGATATAATCGGCTTAAGGTGAGCGTCCTTCGGGCCGCTAGTGCCCCTGGAGGGTATCAGCCTGATTCGTAGACAAACTATCACCGCTCAAGTTATCACCTACATCCTCGACATCATCAAAAAAGGTCAAGTCAAACCGGGGGAAAGACTACCCACCGAAAAACAGCTGATCGAGGAACTCTCGGTCAGCCGGACCTGCGTCCGCGAAGCCATTAAGTCTCTGGAATCGCTGCAACTCATTCGCGTCAAACCGAAGATCGGCGCCGTGGTGCTCGAGCCTTCTCCCGTGGCATTGATCAATGCCGAGTATCTCTCGACTTCCGCATTCATGCAGCAGGCGGAGTCTCTCATCGAATTTCGCAAGGTGCTGGAGTCCGGATTGGTCGCTCTGGCCGCCGAAAAAGCCACGGCTGCGGATTGGGCGGCGATGCGCGAAATCCTGGCCGAACAGGAAGCTGCGCTGAACATGGATCGCAGCACGCCGAACGCCGATGTACGCTTTTATGAAGCGATCAACAACGCCAACATTCGCTTCCACAAAGCCGTGGCCGCAGCCACAAGGAATCCGCTGGCGATCATGGTGTTGGAGGCGATTTCCGAACCGTTGGCCGAAGTAAGCCGCCGCACCAATGAAATGCCGGGAGTTCCGGAAGCCGGCTTGCGGCAACACTGGTCGATCTACCGCGCCATCCGTGAAAACAATGCGGAGAAAGCTCGTCGCGCCATGCTGTTGCACCTGAAGGCCGCGGAACGCAACGCCCACATCCTCGAAGACGAAGAGCATACCGGGACCCGCATCCCACCGGCCACGCAGCTGTCAGGTCAGAAAAGCGAAAGCTCGCTCTAGGCGGGGATTGCCTACTCGGGTTATTTGTTATCCACCTTGATCACCAGATAGGTGAACTTAGTGCCGTTCGCGATCTTCAATTGGTGAGGGATGTTGGCCGGAATGTGCACGATATCACCCGGACTTAGTTCTCTCGTCTCTCCGCCCACAATCGATGTACCTCGCACTTCATTCGGCTTGATGGTCTTCGGCGCCACTATCGTTCCACCTACGATCAGCGTAGCGGTGCCGGAGTCGACGATCATGATGTCGGTCTGCGTCTCGTGCAGTTCCGCGCTGCCATCGCCTTCGCGATGCGAGATGCCGATCAGGTGGTTATCGTAGGTTCCCAGACCCTGCCAGGCGAACTTTTGATCGTCGATCTGGTGCGACAACTCTTCTCGTGAGTTTTTGACCACGATCCCCTTCCACACCGCAAAGCCCCCTGGATCAGTGGCGGCCAGCGAAGTCGCCGAAACAAAAAGCGCAAGCAACAGGGCACGTTTTTTCATGTGGCTTCTCCTGGGGAGTTTCCCGAAATAAAAACCGACCTGTCATCCTATAATATTACCTACTGGAGATACTATGAAATTCATGAAGAGAGCCGGCATTGCGGTCGTCGTTTTCCTCCTGAGCACTTTTTGTCTCTCCCAGACTCAACCATCCGCAGTTGCAGCCGCACCCGATGCCGGGAAAGCATGGATTGGAGCGCGCATCATCGACGGCAGCGGCCGGCCGCCGATCGAAAAAGGAACGCTGTTTATCCGTGGCGGGAGGATCGAAGCGGTCGGGAAGCGAGTCAAGCTGCCTGCGGGAGTGACGCGCATTGACGCCACGGGAAAGACGATCATCCCGGGGCTCATCAACGCGCACGGACACGTCAACAGCCCGGAACAGCTGGGATTTTACCTGCGCGACGGGATTACCACGGTCTTAAGCTTAGGTGGAGACAAGGAATTCGCGTTGCGGAAACAGTGCGCGCTCGCGCCTCCGGGCACGGTGCCACATTTGTACGTTGCAGGACCGATCCAGGATTCCACTGCGATTCCTGGCGCCGTGGCGGTTACGACTCCGGAACAAGCCCGGCGGAGCGTTGACGAACTGATTGCCAACAAGCCGGATATCGTCAAGGTCCGCGTCGATGATTTTCTCGGAGCCCGCCCGAAAATGAGCCCCGAGGTGTATCAGGCAGTCATTGACGAGGCCCACAAGAACGGATATCGAACGGCGGCCCACGTGGTTCTGCTCGACGATGCCAAGGGCGTACTGCGCGCCGGAGTGGATTACATCGCGCACAGCGTCCGCGACCGCGAAGTCGATGACGAGTTCATTCGACTCATGAAGGAGCATCACGCTTTCTATTCACCCACTCTGACACGGGAAGTCGCAGCCTTCACATACGCGGAAACCCCGGCGTTTTTCAGCGATCCGTTTTTCCTGAAAGAGGCGGATGCGGGGGAGATGGCGAAAATGGAAGATCCCAAGTATCAAGCGGCCGTGCGAAATGATCGTGCTGCGCGGTGGTACAAGGATCATCTCCCTATCGCCATGCACAATCTCAAGACGCTCTCCGATGCTGGCATCGTCATCGCGATGGGAACCGATAGTGGCGGCGGCCCTGGACGGTTCCAGGGGTACTTCGAGCATCTCGAACTGGAATACGAGACCAACGCCGGCCTCACCCCCATGCAGGCACTCATCTCGGCGACGAGCGGAGCGGCACAGGCTGTGAACATCAGCCAGCAAGCCGGAACGCTTGAAAAAGGCAAGTGGGCGGACTTTGTAGTATTGACGGCCAATCCGCTCGATGACATTCGGAACACGCGCAAGATTGATTCGGTCTGGATTGGCGGGGTCGAGGTTCAGCAGAAGAAATAGTCGTGCATTCCGCAAGGGACCTTTATTTTTTCGCTTCGCCGTTCTTCAATGGAGGCAGGATGTAGAAGTCGTAGCGAATCATCCAGTGCACTTCCTGTCCCGGCGCTATACGCAGGAAGATGTATGGTTCCGCGACGGCAACCGTGCGAATGGCCCAGAAGTTGACTTTCAGCAAGGGTTGGTCACTGGTGATGTGCACTCCAGCGCCCGTCTTCACGTTTTCAATACGGAAATCGTAGTCTTTGACGTCAGTGTTCGATCCCGTCAACTCAGTGAAAACACCTTTTTCCTGCAGTTCGTGCGGGAAGACAATTTCCTGGCCCTGAACTTCAGCCCGCCCGCCCAGATCGTGCGTGAACCTGGGCGTGAATACAAATTTCAAGTCAACATCCGGTCCCACGACTTCGTGGTCGATGACAAAGAAATTGTGGTTGTATTGTGTCGTCTCAATGATCTTGGGGCCCGTGTTCTTCAGCGAGTGCTCAATCAGGAGTTCCGGTTTCCCTTTCACCAGACGCAGAGTCTTGCGATAGACGTAGGCGTACCCATCGTCCGCATGCAGCCGATGTGTGAACTCGATTCGATCGGCATGCTTGCGAATCGTCCACTTTCCCGGGTCCACGATGTCATAGGTGTCGTATGGCCGATACGTTTTCTCGTCCGGCTTTCGAACGGTACCAATCCCAATGCGCACAAATGTCTCGCCCGGCTTGGCCTCTTCATAACCCAATCCGCTATCGTTGGTCCGGAATTCCTCCACCGGGCCAGTGATCGCGTCGTGAATTTTCGGATCGTGATGTTTGTACCACTGACCGAAATATTCGTGCCCATCGAATTGAAGACTAGAAATAATCCCCGACCAATCAAATCGCGTTCCTCGGTAAGAGCCGTTCTGTGGATCGGGCAACATTATTTCAGCGCGGATCAGACCGTTGGAGATCTGCGTCCTGGGAAAATCTTGCGCCCAAGTCATGCAACTCAGAAGACAGGCACAAAGGGAAAAAGAGGCTCGCAACATTCTTGCCTTACCTCTGGTTGCGGAGGCGTCTTTGCCGCATGTCATATGGAGATTCGTCCGGCGCGCGTAAGTAATGTACTATAATATTAGTAGACGCGCTGCAATCGAAATTGTATGCGACGCCCATCCAACACCCGAGCAAATAGTTTACCTTTCGCTGATTCCGTCAGCCGACGTGATCTGCTGGCCGGTAGCGCCGCCACGATCGTTTGTGCATTTGTGCCCGCTTCCGCTCTTCGATTCGCTGGAACGGCAACTCCTAAGGTTTTGACTCCTAAAGAGCGACACTGTCTGCAGGCGACGGTTTCACGAATCATTCCCGCCGACGCGAATGGACCGGGCGCGCTGGAAGCCGGATGCGCGGTCTACATCGAATCCGCGCTGCGGGACGCATATAGATCTCAAAAACCCGCATACAGCGCAGGACTGGCCGCTCTCGATTCCTGTGCGATTACGAGGCACGGAAAGGTATTTGCAGCACTGGATGTAGCTGAACAAAACCAAATCTTGTCGGATTTCGAGCGGAGCACCAGAGTCGGAGAGTACGCAGACAGCGCGTTTTTTTTCGAGATGGTTCGTCGGCATACTTTGGAAGGAATGTTCGGCGATCCTTCCTATGGTGGCAATGCGAACTTCGCTGGTTGGGATCTGATCGGGTATCCAGGGCTCAGAATGTATGTGAATCCAGATCTCGAACGGCTTAACGCTGCGATTCCCCGCTCCCGAGTATCCGCAGACCAACTCCTCCATGGCTCCCGTTAACCTACGGAAGACTGACGTGGTCGTGATTGGCTTAGGTGCGGCCGGCGGACTTGCCGTGCTTCCACTGGTGCGTGCCGGTTTGAAGATGGTTGGATTGGAAGCTGGCGGCTGGTTTCGGCCGTCGGACCATCATCCCGACGAGATCCGAAACAATATCCGGCACTGGCCACACGCTGTCCAAAAAGCGAACCACGAGATACCCGCAGCACGCAACGGCCGCAACGGCCCTCCGCTGCCTCGGCCGCTTTACCATCCGATGATGAATGGCGTCGGCGGCACATCGCTCCACTACTGGGCACAAAGTTGGCGCCTGACGGAATGGGATTTCAAGGCTCGCAGCGAAACCATTCGTCGCTATGGAGCTTCTGCCATTCCGGAGGGCTCTACGGTGGAGGACTGGCCAGTTTCGTATGCGGAACTAGAGCCGTACTACGACAAGGTGGAATATGCGATCGGCGTTTCCGGTAAGGCGGGAAACGTTCAAGGAGCCATCGATAAATCGGGCAACATTTTTGAGAGCACGCGACAGAGGGAATACCCGATGCCTGCTCTGCGCGGTGCCGGGTTCGCAGATCTCATGGCCAACGCGGCAAAGCGCTTAGGATGGCACCCTTATAATCCGCCCGCAGCCATCAACTCGGTACCTTACGACAAGCGAACTGCGTGCTTCTACCACGGCTTCTGCGGAAGCGGTGGCTGCCCTGTCAACGCGAAAAACTCAACCGCGGTAACGACGATCCCTAAAGCAATGGCGACGGGAAATCTGAAGGTCGTTCCGTACGCCCAGGTCATCGCGATCGAGGCCGACGTCCACGGCCGAGTAACCGGAGCGCGCTACCTGTCGGGCAAGAAAGAATACTTTCAGCCCGCCTCAGTCGTTCTACTCGCCAGTTACACCTACGAAAACACGCGCTTGCTCTTGCTCTCAAAGTCGAAAGCCTATCCCCGAGGACTCTCCAATAACCACGGTCAAGTGGGCTTGCACTACATGTCTCACACCAGGAACGGCGTGATGGGTCTGTTTCCTTTTGACTTAAATCGCTGGTACGGAACGCCGGCGCAGGGAACGTCACTTGACGATTGGGCGGACGACAATTTTGACCACGCGGGAGTTGGTTTCATCGGTGGCGGCAATCTGCTGGTCACCATGGAAGCCAAACCCATCGAAGCAGCCAGCATGTCGACTTTCGGAAAAGCTCCGCGTTGGGGATCCGGATGGAAGACGTTTGTGAAAGAGAATGCAGGACGCTGGGCGCCGGTTTGGGCGCAGATTTCCACGTTTCCTTTTGAAGATCATTTCCTCGACCTCGATCCCGAAGTGAAGGATCCACTTGGATATCCAGTTTGTCGGCTCACTGTCGGCCTGAAGGAAAGCGAGAAGAGCGCCATGCGGTTCATGCAGGAGAAGGCGGAGCAGTGGTTGCGTGAAGCCGGCGCGATTGCGATTGACAAATTACCGCTGGTCCCGATCGGGCTAAGCACTCATGCATACGGAGGCACCAGGATGGGACACGATCCGGAGACGAATGTTGTAAATGCTTGGGGGTTCTCCCATGAAGCTCCAAACCTCGGCATTCTCGGCGCCTCGACCATGGGCACGAGCGGTGCAAGAAACCCAACGCTGACCGTCCAAGCCCTGGCGTGGCGCACTGCAGACCATCTCATCAAGGAATGGAAATCTATTGCCGAATAGTCAGGCTGCTAGATTGAGTGCCGCAACTCCACCGGACCTGATGTAGCAACCCATAAGCTTATACCTGGAGGCATACTCCCCGATCTCACTTCTGCGCCGAACCGAGTGGCTCGAACGGCGAGTCGAGAGACTTAGTCCACTAGAATTGTCAACTAAAGCCAGGCGCACGAGGACGCCTGGTCCTCACAATAAAAAACTCGGAAGTTATCTTGCTTGTGCTTTTCCGTCCAAACACGACCGAGGATATAGTATGGCTTAGTCCAAGCCTCGGAATCGACGCTTCGGGGCGCGATCACTGAAACCGATAAAGTACCCATCGCCGGGTAGCCGGTTCTTGGATCGATGATGTGTCCCCAGATTTTGCCGTCCGCCCAAAAGAACTTCTCGAGATTGCCGGAAGTAGAGACCGCCTCGTTCTTAAGAGTGAGGGTTTCGGCTACTTTGGACGGCTGGCGCGGATCTTTGATGGTGACTTTCCATCCGGGCTCATTGGGGGGCGTACCAAGAGCATAGATCGTGCTGCCGCCGGCAATTATCAGCGCCGAATAAATTTCTTCGTGTTTAAGAATCTCAACCATCTTATCTACAGCGAAGCCCTTCCCGATGCCGCCAGGATCCAATTCCACGCCCTCTTTGGCTAGACATACAGTCATGTTCTGCTCGTCCAAGATAATGTTCGTATATGCAACCTTGTCTAAGGCCCGCATGACCTCCTCGCGTTGCGGCAGCTGGCCCGTTCCCTTGTAGAATCCCCATGCCCTCACCAAAGGTCCCACAGTGACATCGAATGTTCCCTCGCTGGATCGGCTGTATGCACGGCAGGCGGAAAGGAATTGGAAAAGTTCGCTCGATAAAGTCATGGGGCCTCGGCCACCAAGCCGGTTCACACGGCTTAGCTCGCTTTCGGGACGATAATTCGAAAGCAGTCCGTCGAGGCGCTTGGCCTCTCCCAGCGCATGGGCGATTGCCGATTCTAATCGTTCGCGCTGAGAGCCATAGGCAACGATATCGAAGCTCGTTCCCATGCAATAAATTCCGCCGACCGAACGCATCAGGGTCCCTCCAGAACTTCATCTCGAGCGTAAACTTCGGCCCCTGCGCTTGATGTGGCCCCCATTAGAATGGCCATGCTGTACACAGGCTGGCGTCATTGCGGTCGTCATATGTTTGTTGAATCGATCTCCTCGTTGTCAGGAAAGGCTGGAATTCACAGCTGGAAATCATATAATATGACAAGAGTGCTCCGATGGGTTTAGACAGAAACTATGGAGGGGCCAGTCGGCACTCCAGATTCTATGAGCGGTTTCATGTCTTCGGAATTGATTCCAATGCGTTGGCCTCCTCAGTGGCGGAACTCCTCCGCCCTGCAACGATTGTCGAACACCCACATCAATTGCCTGTTGATCGAGGATCCAGATTCCCTGCATTCTGTTGTTGAACAGGCACAAAGGAATGGCATTCGTGTGATTCACGAGACGTCTGAACTTCCCGGCATCACTGTCATTAAAGGGGAGTGGCCAGGCGCAAAATTGTCTCGATCAGGCGACCGGGACACGGCATCCTCCGGTCCGACCGGCTTGCCCTGGGTTGATTCTAATGGCTGGAAAGCCCGCTTGGCAGCCGCTCTCAATCCAAAATCGACCGTCTGGGTCAACGTCACTCCGAGGGATCCGCCTCCACGGTCGTATCAGTTGTGCGTCGCGGACGTTGCGGCATGCGGCGGGGCTTGGATCATTTCACTGGACGATCAACTCGCGGCTGGAATCGAACGTGGCGACAGCCAGCCTGTGGAGACATGGAAAGGTTTGATCGAAAGTGTCGAGTTCTTTGCTACGCACAATTACTGGTCGGCCTACCTCAGGGCTGCTGTGGTCGGCGTCATGGCTAGTTTTTCGGGCGACAATGAGACATCGAGCGGCGAAGTTCTAAATCTGTTGTCTCGGACGACTGAGCAGTATCGAATCATTCCGAACGAAAGTTTCTCAGCGAACTCGCTAAGTGGTCTTCAGGCGGTGCTTTGTCCTGACTCTGATCCGCCTGGCGCCGGCCTTAGGAAGCCCCTTCTGGATTTTGTGCAGACTGGCGGATTACTGATTACGAGATCCGCATGGGATGGTGTTCCGGGAACTCCCGCGAACTGGGATCATCCCCGTTATGCCGGCCGTGTGTTTGGGAGAGGAAGGATCGCGGTCGCGAAATCGGACGATGCTGCGGATCCTTACCTAATGGCGAATGACACCGTCGCCCTCGTGAGCCACCGTTTCGACTTATTGCGTTTCTGGGATGCAGGTTCGGTCAACGCCTACCTGAGTGAAGCCCCGGATGGCAACCGTGCAATCGTGCAGATGGTCTTTTACGCGCGGGAGATGAATGGCAAAATGGCAGCAGGTGGACCAGAAAACGCGACGGTCAGGGTAGCCTGCCGATACCGGACTGCTCGACTGCTAACTTGCGACAAAGAGCCGGCAACGTTAGGGCAGCCGGATGATCACGGCGTCGGCATGCTAATCGATGGGGACTCTGTCGAGTTGCACTTACCATCTTTATCCCATTACGCAGCCGTGGAACTCGGCGTTTGAACCAGAGAAGCAACAAAAGACGCATAAGCGGGAGGGAACATGACGGGGATGAATCACAGCCGTAGAGAAGCATTGAAAAAAATGGGATACGCGGCGATCGCTGCCGGCGTTTACTGGAAGGCGCCATCGTTGCTGGCTTCTCCTGCACCAACCGCTCCCGTTGCGGTTGGCACGTGTAAGACCTACGACCCAGCCGAACTACTCTCAACGCTAGGCAGAATGTTCGACCAGCTTGGCGGATTGAAGCGCATTGTTAACGGCAAAACGGTGGCCATCAAAATCAATCTCACGGGAGCTCCTACCTACCGCGTCGGCTACCTGCCACTGGGCGATACACACTACACGAACCCGCAAGTCATCACGGCTGCGGTGCATTTAATAGGGAAGGCCGGGGCAAAGCGTATCCGTATCCTCGAAAGCTCATGGTCGTCAGCATACCCGCTGGAAGAGACCCTCCTGCAGGCCGATTTCGATCCACGACAAATCGAAAGCGCCGCACCGAATGTGGAGTTTGAGAACACAAATTTCCTTGGAAAAGGCAAAAAGTACTCGCGTCTGGTTGTGCCATTCGGCGGCTATGTGTTTCCAGCGTACGAATTGAATCATTCGTACAGCGATTGCGATGTATTCGTAAGCATGGCCAAGATGAAAGAACATGAGACAACCGGCATCACGCTTTCGATGAAAAACTGCTTTGGGATCACCCCGTGCTCGATCTACGGCGCCAGTGCAGGGGTCGACGATCCCGATGAGAACCCAAAGGGAGGCCGCGGTCTGCTGCACTCCGGCACGCGTCAACCGTCGAAGATTGCGCCTGCGGAATTAGACACCACGACCCCCAGGCAAGGCGGTTATCGGGTGCCGCGGGCGGTGGCAGATTTGATCGCGGCTCGCCCCGTCGATCTGCAAATTGTCGATGGAGTGAAATCACTTTCCGGGGGAGAAGGGCCGTGGGCCCCGGGAATTGCCCCCGTGCAACCTGGACTGCTCGTTGCCGGAACGAATCCAGTCGCCACCGACGCAGTTTGCATGAAGTTGATGGGCCTCGATCCTATGGCGGACCGCGGAACGCACCCGTTCGAGACTTCCGATAATATGTTGCGTCTCGCCGAGGAGGCGGGCATTGGCACCCGCAACCTGAACCGCATTGAAGTCATCGGGGCCCGTATCAACGATGTTGCTTTTAACTATGCAGATCAACGGAGAGCGAGTCTGATGAGACATGGCTCGCTGCCGACAAGGGGAATTTTTTCCGCATTGACCTAGTACTGTGCCGGAGACTGGAGATGCCGTGATTCAACTTAAAGTGAATGGGGCTGAGCAATCATTTAGCGGTGACCCAGAAATGCGGCTGCTGTGGTACCTCCGCGATATTCTCGGGCTCACGGGAACGAAGTTTGGATGCGGCATGGCGCTGTGCGGGGCTTGTACCGTGCACAAAAACGGCGAGGCCATCCGGTCTTGCATCACACCGATGAGTTCCCTGGCCGGCGCTCATATCACTACTATCGAAGGCATCGGAGCAAATGGCCTGCATCCCGTTCAGCAGGCGTGGATTCAGCATAATGTTCCGCAATGCGGTTACTGCCAAACGGGCCAGATCATGCAGGCAATATCTCTGCTCCGCAAAACCACGAAGCCAACTGATCAACAGATTGATGAGAGTATGGCGGGGAATATCTGCCGTTGTGGAACCTACCAGCGAATTCGTGCCGCAATCAAGACTGCGGCTGGGGAGCGGTCGTGACCATATTGATGAACCTAAGTCGCCGCGAATTTCTCAGAGGTATTGTCGGTTCGGGAGCGCTGGTCCTTGGCGCGCAATTTTTCCCGACGATGGTGTCAGCAGAAGAATCCTCGCCAATCAGCACTCCGGCCGATCTAGCCACTTTTCATCCCCAAATGTTTGTTGGGATAGACACCGATGGAACGGTCCACATCGTAGCCCATCGTTCCGAAATGGGTACATTCATTCGTACGTCATTGCCAATGGTCCTCGCGGATGAATTAGACGCGGACTGGAAGCGGGTGAAGATCGAACAAGCGATCGGCGATCCGCGATACGGAGATCAGAATACCGACGGTTCTCGATCGATCCGTCAGTTCTATGACACCATGCGGCAAGCGGGGGCAACGGCTCGCCTTATGCTGGTTCAAGCTGCGGCGCAGGAGTGGGGAGTTCCGCCTTCGGAGTTGCGCACTGATCATCACGTCGTGTTACATCCTGGGACTAGTCTAAGGCGGGGATATGGCGAGCTTGCCGGCGCAGCATCGAAGTTGCCAGTTCCCAAGAAAGAGGATTTGCAGTTTAAGAGCAAGAACGAGTGGCGCTACATCGGCAGAGGAATGGGTAGCGCCGACGTGTCTGAGATCTGCACCGGCAAGAGTATCTATGGCACGGATACTCGGTTAGAAGGAATGCTCTATGCGTCCATCGAGCATCCACCGGTGCTCGGAGGAAAGATCAAGTCCTACGACGAAAAAGGTCCATTGCAGGTGACCGGCGTTCGTCAGACGGTTCCTATCGATCCATTTAAGCCGCCTTGCGCCTTTCAGCCGCTCGGCGGCGTGGCCGTGATCGCAGACAACACCTGGGCGGCATTTCAGGGTCGTCGTAAGCTCAATGTTGTCTGGGACGACGGACCGAATGCATCGTACGATTCGGAGGCTTACAAGAAGGAACTGCAACAGACGGCGCGCCAGCCGGGAAAGGTGATTCGCAGCGAAGGGGATGTAGACGCGGCCTTCGCGAAAGATGCGAGTACGTTTGAGGCGGAGTATTACGTTCCCTTACTGGCGCATGCCCCAATGGAACCGATGGCTGCCTTGGCTGACTACAGGGACGGCATGGTCACTGTATGGGCCCCAACACAAAGTCCTCAGACCGTTCAGACCGTACTTGCGCAACAGCTGGGCATTACGAAGGAAAACGTTATCTGCCATGTGACGCTGCTTGGTGGAGCCTTTGGAAGGAAAAGCAAGCCTGACTTTGTCGCCGAAGCCGCGGTACTGTCAAAGAAGCTCGGACGGCCGGTGAAAGTTGTATGGACGCGCGAGGACGACATCAAGTTTGGTTATTACAACGCAGTCGCGGCTATGTACCTCAAAGCTTCCCTGGATGCGAGAGGAAAGCCTATCGCCTGGTTGCAACGCTCCGTGTTTCCTCCGATCCCCTCGACTTTCGATGTGAGTGCGGTTTACGGTGATGCTGGCCACCTGCAACAAGGCTGGACAGACATCCCCTACGATATTCCGAATCTCCGTATAGAAAACGGGCCGGCGAAGGCCCACGTCCGAATCGGATGGCTACGCTCCGTTGCAAATATCTATCACGGCTTCGCAGTGCAGACTTTTACGGACGAACTTGCCCGCCGGGCCGGACGTGATCCAGCCGAATATCTGCTCGATATAATTGGTTTGCCGCGCACAATGGACTTGTCCAAGACCGCCTATCCGAATTACGGAGCTTCCCCTGAAACCTATCCGTGGGAAACGGGACGCCTACGGCGCGTTACCGAGATGGTGATCGAAAAATCTGGCTGGGGTAAACGGAAGTTGAGCAAAGGCGCGGGAATGGGTATTGCCGCTCATCGCAGTTTTCTGACATATGTCGCCTGCGTCGTGGAGGTGCAGGTCACCGATGATGGGGAGATCTCGATCCCGAAAGTGGATTATGTCGTCGACGCCGGGCTGGTTGTGAATCCGGAAGCCACGCGCGCCCAGTTCGAAGGTGCGGCAGTGTTCGGAACGAGTATCGCAAGATCCGGGAAAATTACTGCCAGGAATGGCGCGATCGAACAGTCCAACTTTTTTGATTATCCGGTTGCGCGGATCAATGAGGCGCCGTTTCAAACCAATGTGCACATCGTCGATAGCGATGCTCCACCCGCAGGAGTCGGAGAACCCGGTGTTCCGCCGTTCGTTCCAGCGATGTGCAATGCAATCTTCGCGGCAACTGGGAAGCGGATCCGAGAACTGCCACTCAGCCTTGGTTGATCACCGAGGGCCCTCTGGTGCGGCATCCGCGTACTGTAAATGTACTCAGACGTGATCTGCGCCGGACCTGTGACAAACTGTTCCCGCAACGACTAAAGAGAAGCAATTGTGGGGTGGCCAACAGGTGGGCATCATCGTGACCTGGGCCCGACTCCATTCAATCTCTGCACCCATTCGTGAAGAATGGCAGACCGAAACGAAAGCATGAATCCAATTGTCTGAAAACCTCATCTTTTCTTTCAGATAACAGGTAGGGACGGCCATGGATCCAGCAACGCAATTTTCCTTAGTAGACCTTGCGGAATCTTCGCAGAACGAATTGGGCCTCTTTCCCGGGGCATCTGTGCTCGGCATCCTGAGGCTGATTCTCGCCGGATCCCCGTTGCCCGAAGTGCTCGCGATTATTGCCCGGTTGGTTGAATCTCAGGGGAAGAATATGTTTTGTACGATCTGGCTTCCTGATGAGAAGGGAATTCAACTCCACTGTGTGGTGGCGCCCAGCCTTCCTGGATTCAGTGCTCATGTGGGGCCCATGTTGGTCGGGCCCAAGGGGGCATCCTGCGGCACTGCCGTTTATCGGAGGAAGCCGGTGTATGTGACCGACATTCTGAGCGATCCCCTGTGGGATGACTATCGTGACCGGATGTCTCGTTACGGAATTCGTTCGGTCTGGTCCCGTCCCCTATTCACGAGCGAGGGGAGAGTCCTCGGCACCTTTGCGGTCCTCTATCGTGAACCGCGTAGTCCCAACAGCGACGAGCTGCAGTTGATCGATGATGCCGGCCACATTGCGGGAATCGCGATTGAGCGTCAGATCAAGAAACAAGAGTTACAGCGTGAACGTGATCGGTTGCGCTTGCTTCTGGAAATTACGAACAGCATGACTTCGAAGCTGGACCTTACCGGCTTAGTCGAGGTGCTTTCGACGAACCTGCTGAGCGTGACGCGATGCGATTTTTGCGCCTTGCTTCTGCCGGATGCTGATACCGAGCAATTACGCATAACCACGTTATACAACCCGGAGGCACGAGGTTTCCTCTGCGACGGGACACTTATACCCGTCCATGGTTCGAGCTGTGACAAAGCTTTCAGAACCGGCAAGACTCAGCACTTTGACAACTTTGACGAGGTTCGCGACGACCCCGAATATTTCGGCAGCAGCGTGGGACAGCTTTTCTATCAACGTGTGATGGCGGAAGGCCTGATGTCGGGGTGCGATCTCCCGCTTATCGGCAGAAACGGCGTAGTAGGCGTGTTGGCCGCCCTGAAACGGTCCGAGAGGGCATTTGAGCGGGAGGACGTCGTTTTCCTCGAACAGGTTGCCCTTCAGGTAGCGGTTGCGGTTGAAAACGCACTGGACTACGAAAAGGCGCTAAAGGACAAAGAGAAAGAGACGAAACAGAGGCTCTATCTCGAAGAGGAAATTCGAGCCGAGTTTGGGGAAATCGTTGGAGACAGCCCCGCGCTGAAAACCGCCTTGGACCTGGTGTCGGTGGTGGCACCTACAGATTCGAGCGTGATCATCCTGGGCGAGACGGGAACCGGCAAAGAACTTGTCGCCCGTGCGATCCATAATCTAAGCAGTCGCCGGGAGCGCACCTTTATCAAGTTGAATTGCGCCGCAATCCCGCTTGGACTTCTGGAAAGTGAATTGTTCGGTCATGAAAAAGGCGCGTTCACCGGAGCGATCGCGCAAAAAACGGGGCGCTTTGAGCTCGCCAACAATGGGACGCTCTTTCTGGACGAAGTAGGCGATATTCCTCTTGAACTTCAAGCAAAGTTGCTACGCGTCCTGCAAGAGCAGGAATTCGAGAGACTCGGCAGTAATCGCACGCATAAAGTCAACGTGCGCCTGATCGCAGCCACGCATCGTGATTTGGCTGCCATGGTGAAGCAAGGGATGTTTCGCGAAGACCTCTACTACCGACTGAAGGTATTTCCAATCAACGTTCCGGCTCTGCGGCAACGCACGGAAGACATTTCGAAGCTGGTTTGGCACTTCACCGACTTGTACGCGCGACGAATGAACAAGAAAATCGACGAAATTCCTTCCGAGACGATGGATGCGCTGATTCGATACCCCTGGCCGGGAAATGTTCGGGAATTGCAAAACTTCATCGAGCGAGCAGTGATCCTCTCTCCGCGTTCTATTTTACGGGCTCCTATTTCCGAACTGGAGCCGTTTACCGGCCAGAAGGGATCACCTGTGCCCATCACAGGCCTTCGGGAGGTTGAACGCCAGCATATTCTCCACGCGCTCGAAGCAAGTGATTGGGTGATCGGCGGGCGAAATGGTGCAGCCGAGCGGCTCGGGATGAAGCGGACATCACTGGTTTACAGGATGAAAAAACTTCGCATCAAGCGTCCTGCCCCCCTTTCAGGAAAAAAGCGCCTAGGACGGAGTTTTTCTTTTCTTTGATTCCGTCTGCCGCGACATTTCTGGCGACGGGAATCCGTCAGTGGCGGAGATCCATCACAAGTTCGTCAGCGCCGGCGAAACACAGTTGCTGTTCTATCTCAGTATCCTCAACCGACAGAATCCTTTAGGTCCCAATCCCTGGCACCGACTCGGAGGCTTCTTCTTTGGTCCGATGCGTGCTTCCGGAAGTGGTGCGTGACCAGAAAGATGAGATAGGAACGCGCTGCTCGTACCGCGACATCGGATGGAAACAGTGTTCAATTTCACGACGCGAATAATGACTTGGCAGGGTGTGAGGTCGAAGCTTGCGCAACGGGAGGAACTGTCATGACAACGTATCATCACGCCAACGTAAGGGGGCAAAAGCTCTTCTACCGGAAAGCGGGGCCCAAGGACTCACCGGCCATCGTGCTGCTACACGGCTTTCCCAGTTCGTCGCACATGTTTCGTGACCTGATACCGCAATTGGCGGACAAATTTCACGTGATCGCTCCGGACTACGTGGGCTTTGGTTACAGCGATGCGCCCAGCCCGCAGGATTTCGAATATACCTTCGACAATCTTGCCGCCTACGTAGAGGACCTGCTGTTTAAGAATCTGGGCTTAAAGCAATTCAGCATTTATGTGCAGGACTACGGCGCGCCAGTGGGCTATCGGATTGCTTCAAAACATCCCGCGGCCATTCAAAACATCGTCGTTCAGAACGGCAATGCATATCGAGAGGGAATCGGCCCTGCATTCGATCCCATGAAGCCGTTCTGGGCGAATCGCAATTCCGAGACGGAGAAGCCGGTGCGCGCGCTCCTGACAAGAGACGCCACCATATTCCAGTACACGCATGGCGTCGCGGATTCTGATCGAATCAGTCCGGATTCCTACACCTTGGACCAGTTCTTTCTCGATCGTCCTGGCAACGCGGCAATTCAGCTCGATCTTCTTTACAACTATCAGTCGAATGTCGCCCTCTATGACCGCTGGCATGAGTATTTCCGCAAACGACAACCGAGGGTGCTGATTCTCTGGGGCAAGAACGATCCCTTTTTCACTGTGGAAGGCGCCAAAGCCTATCAAAGAGATCTTCCCAACGCGGAACTGCACCTGATTGATACCGGACACTTCGCGCTGGAAGACTTCAGCGCTTTCATCGCAGAGCGGATGCGCAAATTTCTCGGTCAGAGCGCCATCCCAAGTGGCGTTACGGCGGCTTGAGCTAACGGAAGGAGTGTCTGGACATGCCTGTTCCTCAAAACATTGCTGTAGTTGCGGTTCACGGAGCGTGGGCCGATGGCTCGAGTTGGAAAGACGTGATTCTCGGCCTTGATCGGGTGGGGTTGCGAGTAACCGCAGCCCCGATCCCGCTGACTTCGCTCGGCGATGACGTTGCCGCAGTGAAGCGTGCAATTGCCCGCGTGGCCGGCCCAGTGATTCTGGCGGGTCACGCTTATGCCGGTGCTGTAATCGGTGCAGTGCATGACGAACGTGTGAAGGCTCTGGTGTATGTCGCGGGATTAGCTCCAGCCGAAGGTGAGACCGTTGCGCAAGTCTTTTATCGAGATGAAAAGCACTCGCAGTCACCTCAACTCGCTCCGGATGCTGACGGTTTTATCTGGATGCCGGATGAGGGGTTCGGAAATGCGTTTTCGCAGCACGCAACGGCAGAACAGATCGCATTGTCGGCAGCTGTCCAGAGGCCAATCTCAGTGAAATGCATTCAGGAGCCGGTGCCAACACCGGCGTGGAGATCCAAGCCTTCCTGGTACCTGATTGCAGAAGAAGACCGAATGATCAATCCCAAGACACAACACTTCATGGCGAAGCGAATGGGAGCAACAACGAGGCCGCTCTCCGTCGATCACACACCGCTGCTCAGCGTGCCGCAAAGAGTTGTGGACATCATTATGGAAGCAAGTGGGGTGGCCTTGAGCGAGGAAGTGACGGCAGCCACTGCGGAGAAGTCATGACTGACGGGAGAACCTCGACCGAACGGCTCGTGGCATTTTCGGACGGTGTCTTCTCGGTGATCATCACGATCATGGTTCTGGAGTTGAAGCCGCCCTCCGAGGCGAAGCTGTCTGCTCTGCTTCCTCTGTGGTCTACCGCCTTGAGCTATGCTGTCAGTTATCTGTTTGTTGCCATTATCTGGATCAATCATCATCGCCTCTTGTTCTTTGCGCACGAGGCCACGCCACTCCTTATCTGGTGGAATTTCGCCCACTTGTTCATGACTTCGCTCATACCTTTTTCGACCGCATGGATTGCAGACACAAAGCTGGCGGCCAGGGCCTGTCGTTGTATACGCGGCGGTATTTGTGATGGTCAACGTCGCGTTTCTGGGATATCAGCAGGAGGCGTTGTCTCAAGCAAGTACAAACGAGGTATCGGCAACGACCCGGCATTTTACCCGGGTGCGGGCGCTTATAACGCTGGGGATCTTCGCTGTCGCCGCTTGCGTCGGGTATTGGCATCCTCCATCCGGCTTCGCTCTGGTCTGCTGTGTGCTGCTCATCTATCTGCGGCCGCAAGTTCCGGGTGAGCGCTTGGAACGGCATCTCCACCGCGGTCATTCGAGGTAGATTCGCTTATCCCACCCTGAAAAGGAGACCCTGTGAGTACTGTTGCGATTGTCACCGGAGCCAGCCAGGGAATCGGTCGATCCACCGCGATTCGATTGGCTCGAGACTTCTCTTCAATCGTCCTGGCCGCACGGAACGCGAGTGCGCTGAAAGAGGTGGCGGATGCGGTGAATTGCGCGGGGGCGGAGCCACTTGTTTGCGACCTTGATTTGAGCAAAGCCGAATCTGCCAAAACACTCGTGAAAATGAGTCTTGATCGTTTCGGCAGGATTGACGCGCTGCTCAATATTGCGGGCGCGGTGCCACAGATTGATGTATTCGAGATGACGGACGAGCAATGGCAAGCCGGTATGGAACTGAAACTCCACGGTGCACGGCGTCTGACCATACTCGCCTGGGATGCACTGAAACACTCGAAGGGCTCGGTCGTATTTATGTCGGGCAGCGCCGCCCTCGATCCGAAGCCGGCCTTTGCGGCGGTCGCTGCCACAAACGCAGCCATCACAGCCCTTGCGAAAGCCTTTGCCGAGCAAGGCATCAAGGATGGCGTACAAGTCAACAGCATTGTTCCGGGAGCGGTCATGACGGAACGGCGGCGGTCGTTCATGGAGAAGTGGGCACCGGCTCACAACATGAGCATCGAAGAGGCTACGACACAATTTCCAGAAAAGGCGGAGATCAGTCGCTATGGGCGTCCGGAAGAGATCGCCGACCTGCTTGCCTTCATGGTGTCGCCTGCGGCGAAGTGGATGACGGGTACGTCTGTGCGAATGGACGGCGGCGAGATCAAGGGCATTTAGGGAGGAGCTAACAAGGCCACTTGAGAGTCCAGCTCCTGGAAGCGTGCTCGAGTGCCGCTCACAACCAAGCGCGGATCTGATTCTTGACCTTTGACACGAAAGGCTAGCAGGTGACGCAGTACTGGCGAGAGGCATTCATCAAATGGGACCTCGGGAGTACGCTCATTTGCCTGCGCTCACATTGGCCCGAGTATCTGATGGAAGCTGCTGAGGTCGGATTGTACTTATTTCTCACGTGCGTTTTTGCAAGTTTGTTGCGGTATCCCGCTTCGCCAATCCGACGTTTCATTAATAACACGATCGAATTGCGCGCGCTGATGGGACTGGCGGTTGGTGCGACCGTGGTTGCGATTGTGATCAGTCCGTGGGGCAAACAATCGGGAGGTCACTTCAATCCCGCACTCACCCTAGCTTTTTATCGCCTGAACAAGATGTGGTTGCTGGATGCGGTCCTTTATATCGCGGCGCAATTCGCTGGCGCGATTGCCGGGGTGTGCGTTGCCAGGTATATGTTGCCAGAGACGTTTGGACGACGTGCAATCAGGTACGCAGTCACCGCACCAGGGGCTCGCGGCAGCGCTGTGGCTTTCTTCGGTGAACTGGCGATCTCTTTTGTTCTGATGTCAACCATATTGCTTGCGTCGAATCGCGAAACCACTGGCGCGCTACACACCATACTTCGTTGGTCTCCTGTACGCGATCTTCATCACCATGGAAGCGCCACTTTCCGGAATGAGCATGAATCCTGCCAGAAGCTTCGGACCCGCATTGCACGTGAGCTACTGGCACGCGATCTGGCTGTACTTCACCGCGCCAACTCTGGGGATGCTCGTGGCTGCTGAGGTTTTCCTGCGCGTTCGCGGAGGAAATCCTCCTTTCTGCGCAAAACTGCATCACGACAACGATAAACGGTGCATCTTTCACCACGGGCCGGCGCCACGATTCACCAAACCTATCTGAGGAGGAAAATTGAATGCGAAGCGAGAACAAGATTTCATCAACTGATTCGAGCACAAAGACAAACATCGAGGACTTCGACCTGGTGATTCTCGGGGGTGGCACGGGATCAACGGTTGCCGCGTGGACGTTTGCCGGCGAAGGCAAACGAGTTGCCGTTGTAGATCGCCAATATATTGGCGGATCGTGCCCGAACATCGCCTGCCTGCCCAGCAAGAACATCATCCACAGCGCTAAGGTGGCGTCGTACTTTCAGCGAAGCAAAGAGTTTGGCATCAATGAGGACGGCTTCACGATTGACATGTCGAAGGTCCGGGAACGCAAACGCAAAATGGTGACCGGCCTAAACGAAATGTACCTGGAAAATTACAGAAACACCGGAGCGGAGTTCATTTTAGGAGCAGGCCGGTTCATCGCTCCGAAAGTCATCGAAGTGACTCTAACCGATGGAACCACCCGTCAATTGCGCGGCACAAATGTGATCATCAGTACTGGCACACGCGCAGCCTTGGGAGCATTTCCTGGCCTTGCTGAAGCGCAGCCGCTTACGCATATCGAGGCACTCGAACTCGACCAAATTCCTGAACATCTCCTCGTGATCGGAGGCGGCTACGTCGGAATCGAGCTTTCCCAGGCGATGCGACGTTTCGGCAGCAAAGTCACGGTAATCGATCGCAACCCCCGGTTGATGCTGAAAGAAGACCAAGATGTATGCGATGGCCTTCGCAGTCTGCTGGAAGACGAGGGCATCGACATTCTTCTGAATGTTGGGATTAAGCGGGTGTCAGGAAAATCGGGCGACTCCGTTAGTATCGCGATCGAGCAAAAGGGAATTGAGAAAACCGTAAAGGGTAGTCATATATTGGTGGCCGCCGGTCGCACGCCGAACACCGAAGGACTTGGCCTGGAGATCGCTGGCGTTGAACTCACCGACCGTGGATACCTCAAGGTCAACGAGCGCTTGCAAACCACGGCGCCTGGCGTTTGGGCGATTGGCGAGGTGGCGGGTAGCCCGCAGTTCACACACATCAGTATCGACGATTTTCGGGTTGTCCACGCCAACCTATCCGGCGGCAACCGCGTAACTACCGGCAGACAAGTTCCGTACTGTCTATTTACCGATCCCGAACTCGCTCACATCGGCCTGCACGAAACCGACGCACAATCGCAGAATATTTCGTACCGCTTGTTCAAAGTTCCAATGGAGGCAAACCTGCGCGCACGCACTCTCTCCGAAACGCGGGGATTTCTCAAGGCCCTGGTGGAGGCCGACAGCGATCGCATTCTCGGCTTTACGGCTTTCGGTGTTGGCGCCGGGGAGATTATGTCCGCCGTTCAGGTTGCGATGATCGCAGGAGTGCCCTATACCGTCCTTCGCGATGCCGTCCTGACGCATCCGACGCTAACAGAAGGATTGTCGGGGCTGTTCTCATCGGCGCCGTCGGTCCACGATGTCGTGGATGCAACTTCAACGACCGCTGCGTGAGATCGTTTTATTTAGCCTTCCGAACCAAGAAGAGGATTTATGGGACTGTCATGGCAGCAAGGCCCGTTATCACCGGGAGCAGTTGGCCGATTTCTGGTGCCCGAACCGCTACCCAAGAGACTGTTGTACCTTGAGCCGTTGCGGCGGCGGATGCCCGTGCGTTTCGGCGGAAACTGGATCGCCGATAGCGAGAACATCCTCCTAGAGGAAGATAGCGTGGAGGCTCGCACACAGGCGCAAACTGGTGACGAGGAAACGGATGTGTAAAATCGGGCAGCGTGCCCTATCATGAGTAAGACAGCCGCGCGCGGGCGTGGCGGAATGGCATACGCAGCGGACTTAAGGAAAACTTGAGTGCTCGCATGGGAAACCGGCGATGCAGAACTGCTCAAATTCGGGGAAACCTCAAATGGCAATCCCGAGCCAAGCCCGGAAAGACATCAGCCGGGAAGGTGTAGAGACTAGACGGGCAGCACCTAAGCTCCGGATCTTCCGGGGGAGGGTGAAGGGATAGTCCAGACCGCAAACCTGGCGTGAGCTCTCAAGAGCGCCACGTCCGGGCGGCGAAAGCCGTGGACGGTATGAAAATCCGCAGGGCTTAAACGGCCCATGAGGGTTCAAGTCCCTCCGCCCGCACCACCTTTTGCTCTAATCCAAGCCAGGGCTACAGCCCAAGAAATAAGAATCGAAGCAAGCGACTTGAAGGAAGCCGCCCCGGAGGACTATGGGGTTTTGTGTCCGGGCGAGCCGGTCGTCGTCGATTGCGACAAAGACGCGACTGGACATGTATGCAGTTACACTGTGCAGTTTAACTGTATATATGAGATATTGATCTGGTGAGCAATCGAAAGTCCTCTCCTCAGACCGGGCTCTCTTCGACGCTTGCTGCCGAGATCCGTACGGTAGGCGGTAAGCTCAAGCGGCGTTTACGCGAGCGTGGGGGCGGCAACGATCTGACGCCGTCACAGACCTCTGTTCTTCTGCGACTCGAAAAGGATGGTTCGGCTACGGTTTCAAGTCTGGCGCGAGGGGAAGGCATGCGTCCGCAATCCATGAGCGCTATCGTTACGCCGTTGCAGGAGTCCGGCCTAATCAGTGGTGCACCTGACCCGAGCGACGGGCGGCAAACTCTGATGTCTCTCACGCCCAGGTGCCTGAAGTGGATTCAGGAGGGTAGGGCCGCGAGACAGGACTGGCTCACCACGACCATCTCCCAGAAGCTTTCTGTTCACGAGCAGGAGAAGCTTCAGGCGGCACTCGAACTGCTTACCCGGCTGGTTGAGGAGTGAACCCACTGCGTCCTGCCTTTACCCATGCCAACTTTGTATCCGAGGAGAAGGACCTATGCCGCTTACTACGCTTGACCGCAACACCGCGTTGATCGTCATTGACCTGCAGAAAGGCATCATCAACGGAAACTTCATTCATCCTATCGGCGACATCATTGACCGGACGCGCGCGTTACTAGATGTTTTCCGTGCGAGGATCCTTCCAGTCGTGCTGGTGAATGTGGCGGGACGGGCGCCGGGCCGGACGGAACAGGGTCCGCGCAGCAGCCTATCGTTTTCCGAGGGATGGACTGACCTCATGCCGCAGCTGGATCAGCAACCGAGCGATATTGTCGTCACCAAGCGAAGCTGGGGCGCGTTCGCAACAACGGACCTTGAACATCAACTCAATGCCCGAGGAGTTACGCAGGTGGTCGTAACCGGAGTGGTGACCTCAGGTGGCGTTGAGGCAACCGCCCGCCAGGCCTACGAGCAGGGATTCATGTCACCCTCGCACTCGATGGAATAACCGATATACGGGAGGAGGCGCACGAGCACAGCATCAGAAACGTCTTCCCTCGCGTCGGCGAGACAGGATCTACGCAGGAGATCATTGCACTGCTAGAAAGAAGGAGCGCTACATCATGAACTGGCTTTGGCTTATGTCCTACTTCTTCGGAGGCGTCTTTGCGGCTAATGCCATCCCTCACTTTATCGCCGGAACCATGGGACGCCCTTTTCAAAGTCCCTTTGCAAAACCGCCCGGACAAGGGCTCTCCTCGGCAACCGTCAACGTTCTCTGGGGATTCTTCAATGCGGTGGTTGGGTATCTGCTAGTCGCGCACGTTGGTGCTTTCAATCCGCGGGCGACAAGCCACATCCTGGCGTTCGGCCTGGGCGCGCTGCTCATCAGCATCTTTTCGGCGCGTCACTTCGGCCAGTTCCATGGGGGCAACACGCCGTCGCGCACATGAAGAACCCAGTGTCCGGCACCTTTCGCTCCCTGAGAAGCTTCAACTTCCGCTTGTGGACGGCAGGCGGCCTGATTTCCAACGTCGGTACCTGGATGCAGCGCGTCGCTCAGGACTGGCTTGTGCTGACGCAACTGACCCATCACGATGCGACAGCGCTAGGTGTTGTGACGGGACTCCAGTTCGCCCCGCAACTTCTGCTCCTGCCCTGGACGGGATCGGCTGCGGACCGCCTCAATCAGCGCAAGCTCCTGATGCTGACGCAGGCAACGATGGGCGTGCTTGCGCTCATCCTCGGAGTTCTCACAATCGCAGGAGTCGTCCGGCTCTGGCACGTGTATGTGTTCGCTTTCCTGTCTGGTTCCGCCGCTGCGCTGGATGCACCGGTGAGACAGACCTTCGTGGCAGAGATGGTCGGCGACGAGGACCTTCCCAACGCCGTGGCATTGAACTCAACCTCGTTCAATGCTGCCCGGATGATTGGTCCCGCCGTCGCCGGTTTGCTGATTGCAAAGGTTGGCATCGGCTGGGCTTTTGTTCTCAACGGGCTCTCGTTCGCGGCAGTGCTGCTCTCGCTTTCGTTCTTCCGTCTCTCGGAACTGCGTGCAAGCGTCAGAGCGCATCGTACTAGCTCTGGATTTCTAGAAGGGTTTCGCTACGTGTGGAGAAGACCGGACCTCAGGGCGATCCTGGTCATGTTGCTTCTGATCGGCACCTTTGGCCTGAACTTTGCGATTTTCATCTCTACGATGGCCGTGAATGTCTTCCACTCCGACGCACGTGCTTTCGGCCTGCTCTCCTCCATCATGGCCGTCGGCTCACTCTCGGGAGCGTTGTTTGCTGCCGGCCGAAAGAAACCAGGCTTAGCGTCTCTGTCGATGGCAGCCGGCGTCTTCGGGCTGGGCTGGACTCTAGCCGCACTCGCGCCGGGATACTGGTGGTTTGCGGCAGCTCTCGCGCTCAGCGGCGCGGCTGCCTTAACCTTGACCAACGGCACCAACAGCATCATGCAGCTCTCGACAGAACCATCCATGCGGGGCAGGGTGATGGCGCTCCGGGTCGGCGTTGCACTGGGGGGAATGACGATGGGCGCTCCGATCGTCGGTTGGGTTGCCAACCACTTCGGCCCGCGCTGGTCGCTCGCAGTGGGTGCCGGGGCATGCTTCACCGCTGCCCTGGTCGCAATCTACGTTCTGGCCCGCCAAAAAGAGCCACTGCTCCCCCAGCAATTAGTCCTGTGAAGTCGACCTATAAGCCAGTTCGAGACCTCATGCACGATCTAGAAATGGTGAATCGCGGCGAACCTCGAGCGACCCGTTGTCTCCATTCGAATCGAAACATGTATAATCCCGCGCATGCAAGGAATACCCTGGAGCACAATTGCGCTCGGCTCGCTGTTGCTCATCTCGGCCCGCTCAATGGGAGGACAGGAAGTGAAATCTCCGCAACCTGAAAAGTCGAAGCCGCCTGTCAAAACGGAGCAGCGCGGGCGCATCCTTGGAATCGGCGGTGTCTTCTTCAAATCCGCGAATCGTGATCAGATGCGCGAATGGTATTCGAAGCATCTTGGACTCGCTGACCAAGGCCAAGGCGTGATGCTTCCGTGGCGCGAACACGACGACCCGCAAAAGGAACACGTTACAGTTTGGACCGTCTTTCCCAACTCCACTAAGTATTTCGATCCCAGCCCCGCACCGTTCATGATCAACTACATCGTGGACGATATGGATGCTTTGCTCGACCGCTTAAAACAAGAGGGAGTAAAGATTGACGCCAAAAGAATGGATGAATCCTACGGTCGCTTTGCCTGGATCTATGACTCGGATGGAAATAAGATTGAGCTCTGGCAGCCGCTGCCCGCAAAGCCCTGATCTCTGCCATTCCGGAAGATGCGTTGGACGAAATCAATCGCATTCAGACCTGCTCCAGTTGTTGTTTGGTTCCCGGTCGTAGGGACATATTGCAACAAGCTCCGGCAGCGCCTCCAATCCATCTCTTGTCCCTCCATCGCCGCAAACGCGCGACGTTAACAAATTCTCGCGCCTCGAGATTATGTGTCCATTCGCTCGACCCATTGAGCGCGCGATGGCGGAGCTGGGAATGGATCCGCAAAGTACTGTGTTTCCCTCGCAACCTTGCTGCCCCTGAACTCCATGATGCTCACCGTATAGGACGGCTTGCCGTCATAGGTCAGGATGAATTCGGTGACCCAAAGATCACCGCCGCCAATGATTCGTCGGACAGCAAACCGCTTTTTGCTCGGCTGACTAGCGCGTTGGTTCTGTATGTTGCGTCGACCGCGGGTACGCTCGCCTGACTGCGGGTACTCCAGCACCGCGTCCTCGTGATAGATGCGGTGCTCCGTTTCAAAATCGTTGGCATCGGACGCCGCCCAATGCTGATCCAGTGCCGCACGGATCTCTTGATCTCGCACTCCAGAACACTGCTCCTTCTTTTGTTGATCGTTCATCTTGAGCCTTCATTTTGACGCCTCAAAAGTGGCCGGATCTTGGTAGTCCCCGTCAACATAGCGGAACAAGCTGGATAGCTTCTGGAATGCTGCGGCATCGACTCCACCATGTTTTTCAAGGCTGTCGAGCGCGCGCGCCTTGAACTGTTCGAGCGTCCAACCAGCTTTGGCAACGCCTATCACTGGCACATTTAAGTGGCCGCGCTTCACCATCGCCTGCAGGGTAGGGAAGATCTTCTCGTGCGCGAGGTAGCCGGTTGCACCAAAAACAACGAACGCATCGGAATTTGTTACAGTCATCTCCTTAAGCGGCCTTGGTTGTGCCGGCAGATTTTTCGAGATGTCCGCCAAATTGATAGCGCATGGCGGACAACAGTTTGTCAGCGAAGTCCGCTTCACCCCGTGAACTGAATCGCTCGTAAAGGGCGCAGGTGAGAACTGGCGCCGGTACAGCCTCGTCAATCGCGGCTTTGATCGTCCAGCGTCCTTCGCCGGAATCAGAAACGCGCCCGGCAAATTTCGATAGATTTGGATCCTGCACCAGCGCGCCAGCCGTCAGATCCAGCAACCAGGAAGCGATCACGCTGCCGCGCCGCCATACCTCCGCAATATCGCGGAGATTCAGGTCAAACTGATAGTGCTCGGGATCGCGCAACGGCGTCGTCTCAGCATCTTCTGCTCTGCCTGTCTGCTTACCTACGTTTGCCGAACGCAAAATGCCCAGACCCTCTGCGTATGCCGCCATCACCCCGTACTCGATCCCGTTGTGCACCATCTTGACGAAGTGTCCGGCGCCATTGGGCCCGCAGTGGAGGTAACCCTGCTCGGCGGTGCCACCGAGTGTTTCTCTTCCGACCGTGCGCGGAACATCGCCCATCCCCGGCGCGAGCGCGTCGAAAATCGGGTCCAGATGCTTGACGACCTCGTTCTCCCCGCCAATCATCATGCAATAACCTCGCTCCAGACCCCACACACCTCCGCTGGTGCCCACGTCGATATAGTGGATCTTGCGCGGAGCGAGTTCTTCCGCGCGCCGGATATCGTCGACGTAATAGGAGTTGCCGCCGTCGATCAGGATGTCTCCCGCTTCCAAGTGAGGCTGAAGTTCTGCGATCGTTTCGTCGACAACCGCAGCCGGCACCATCAGCCAGACGGCGCGCGGCTTCGCGAGCTTGCTCGCAAACTCTGCCAGGGATGATGTGCCGGTTGCCTTATCCGAGACTAACTCGCTGACGGCTTGCGCCGACCTGTCGAATACTACACAGCTGTGACCGTTGTGCATGAGTCGCCGCACCATGTTGGCGCCCATCCGTCCAAGACCAATCATGCCGAGTTGCATCGCCAATCTCCTTTTACGACTGCTTTGATTTCCGGTAATACGTGATCAGATTGTTGGTGGAACTGTCGTGGGTGAGTTGCGGTTCTGTGTTGCTTTCCAGTTCAGGGATGATGCGTTGCGCGAGGACCTTTCCCAGTTCGACGCCCCATTGGTCGAATGAATCGATATTCCAGATTGCGCCCTGCGTAAATACCGAGTGTTCGTACAGCGCCACTAGTTTTCCCAGAGTTTCGGGTGTGAGTTTGTCAGCCAGGATCGTATTCGATGGACGGTTGCCCTCAAACACCCGGTGTGGAACGAGCCACTTCGGAGTGCCTTCGGCCTCGACCTGCTCCGGGGTCTTGCCGAAGGCCAGAGCCTCGGTTTGTGCGCAAACATTGGCAATCAGCATGTCATGATGCCGCCCGAGCGGATTGAGCGGCTTCGAAAAAGCGATGAAGTCGCACGGAATGAGCCTCGTTCCCTGGTGAATCAGTTGGTAGAAAGAGTGTTGACCGTTGGTCCCTGGTTCTCCCCAATAAATCGGACTCGTGTCGCGCGCCACCTTTTTCCCGTCAAGCGTGACGTGCTTGCCGTTGCTTTCCATCGTCAGTTGCTGCAGGTAGGCCGGGAATCGTTTCAAGTATTGTTCGTAGGGCAAGACCGCGACCGTTTGCGCCTTGAAGAAATCGTTGTACCAGATCGCCAGGAGACCCATCAGCACCGGCAAGTTTTGCTGCAATGGAGCGGTGCGGAAGTGTTCGTCCATCTGATGGAAACCATTCAACATGGCTTGAAAATTCTCAGGTCCAATGGCAACCATGGTCGACAGGCCAATGGCAGAGTCCATCGAGTAGCGTCCACCAACCCAGTCCCAGAACTCGAACATGTTGGCGGTATCGATCCCGAACTTGGCAACCTCGGCCGCATTCGTTGAGACCGCGACAAAATGCTTCGCAACCGACTTTTCGTCGCCGCCTAGTCCAGCGAGAGACCAATCGCGAGCCGTGTGGGCATTGGTCATGGTCTCGAGGGTGGTGAAAGTCTTTGAAGAAATAATGAACAGAGTTTCGGCGGAGTCGAGGTCCCGCACCGCTTCGGCGAAATCAGTGCCGTCGACGTTGGAAACGAATCGGAAGGTCATGGAGCGTTCGGAGTAATGCTTGAGGGCTTCGTAGGCCATGACCGGCCCAAGATCGGAGCCGCCGATTCCGACATTGATCACATTACGGATGCGTTTGCCGGTGTGTCCCTTCCATTCACCGCTACGCACGCGGTTGGAGAAATCCGCCATCCGATCGAGCACGGCATGGACTCCAGGGACAACGTTCTTTCCGTCAACGACGATGGATGCGTCGCGCGGCGCACGCAGGGCAATGTGCAAAACCGCTCGCTTTTCGGTGATGTTGATCTTTTCTCCGCGGAACATGGCGTCGATTCGTGCCCGCAGGCCGGACTCTTCCGCCAGTTGAAGAAGGAGTTGGAGCGTTTCATCGGTGACGCGGTTCTTGGAGTAATCGAGGTAAAGACCAACGGCCTCAACCGCCAAACGCTCACCGCGTTTCGGATCGTCGGCAAAAAGCTGCCGCAGATGCAGCTTGGAAACCGTCTTGTGATGTGATGCCAGTGCGCTCCACGCTGTCCGTCTGGTTCTCGGGTGCTTTGTGAGGGGTACGACCTGTGCTGCCATATGCATGCTCCTTTTTTGTAGTCGGCCGTTTACGGAGATGATGTTTATGCTTTTGATTTGATTTAACTGACGGCCTTCAGGGTGCCACTTTTGTTTAGCGAAGCACTCTTGGAAGAAATCACTGCCATCAAATCATTCCAAGACTTCACAAAGGACTCGGCCCCCTCAGTCTGAACTGCTGTAGGCCGATAGCGCGAATTTGGCCGCCCCGGTTCCGGTTATGGTTGGAGCACTGCTGAAGGTCAGTGCGCTTGCGGTGACGGTCAAGACGGCTACAGACTGAAGTGGGTAAGCTCAACACGACGAAACCAGCTACGGTAGCGCATCCACTACGCACCGAAAACCGATGGTAGCAGAACGGTCGCGGCCCGGGGACATCAGTAAATATTTTTGGTGTTCGTCCAAACGGTAAGTCTGCGGGAAATACCAGATCGACCCACGCGGCTGGTACGATGCCCCCCCGCGCAAAATGGCGGCGCGCGTATGTTCGTCGCGGAATTCGTCCGTCCACTGGGAGACTGTACCCACCAGATCAAGCACGCCGAATGGACTCGCGCCCGCTGGGAAAGAATTCACATTCGCCGGCGGGGGAACGGTTCGCCCGTGATCGGCGGGTGGCAGCGCCTGCGCGTTCCAATCGTTTCCCCAAGGATAGATGCGGCCATCGGTCGACTGCGCGGTATATTGCCACTCCCATTCGTGAGGCAGCCGCTTGCCGGCCCATGCGGCGTAAGCGCGGGCGTCTTCGATCGAGACCCAGGTCACCGGCTTCTCGGCCCAGCCTTCCGGATAATGGCCCTCCTTCCAATCTCGCAGAAAATTGTGATCGTCTTTCGGATGGTAGGCTGTGGCATTCAGGAATCTGACGAACTCCGCGTTCGTAACCAGAGTGCGATCAATATAAAAAGCGGGCGCGTGCATGGGATGAACATGATTGCGCCGCGCCGAATCCTCCCATGGATACTGAACATCCACGCCGGGGTCGTTGCCGCCCTCGACTTCGATGCCGCGGACTTGAAATGTGAAATCGTCCTCAGGAACTAGAACCATGCCGGCAGGAGGCTTTGAAGCCGGTTTGGTGGGCTTGATTTCAACCAGGGATTGCGGCACCGCTTTCCACTCGCGAGAAAAGCTCGACAACGGGCGACGAGAGCGCTCCGCCATATACGCCAGAATGTCTTTCAGCCTGCCGGTTGACGGATCCTCGTTTGTCGCCAGCACAGCGCCGAATCCGCGGCCGTCGATGTCGAAGCTTAGAGTAGCTTCTTTCCCTTGCAGCGTGGGCTTGAGCTCAACTCCGTGCCATAGATCGTAGAAGCGAAGATCGTAGAAGTGAATGCCCGCCCCGAGTGGGACGCGCAACTGCTGACCACGAACGTCGTATTCGTTGCGATTTACGATGGTCCAGAGCGTGCTTAGCGTCGCCGGAAATCGGCTCGCAAAGACTCCATCTTGGACGGTCGTAGCGTGTGGTTGCCAATCGGGACTGCGAAGATTGTCGGCCATCGCTCGCTCAATCGCGGTGAATCGCAGGACGGCCTCCGCATCGTTCGGATTCATCCCATACCAGAAGCCCCAAAGATTCTCGAGCACCGCGTATCCCTGGCCGTTGAAGAAGGCGTGTTGCAGGCTGTCAGTCTTGTCGCGGGTGAAGCGATCCGTCACGCTAACGCTATGCCGTGGTTCGAACCACTTCGTCTTGCTCACCATCGGAACAAACGGGTATGGAATTCCTTCCCACGTCACCCAGTCGTTCCATGAGAGGTTTGTCCAGGCAATCGATTCGTCACGGGGCTGGAACTGAGGTTCAAGAGCTAACGGCGCGCCAATGGCATCAGAGGCTTGACGAAATCGTTCGGGAACAGTTTCGAGCGTATCGAAATTCACTCCGTCGGCGCCGATGGCTTTCATCTCCTCGGCAAGCGCTTTAGCGGCGTCGGTTGTTTCGCGTGTTCCCGTGTCCCACGCCAGAAAAGGGAAGAAGACCTTCACCCCGTGATGGTGGAATTGCTCGATCAGTTGACGGACGCCGGGCAATCCTCCAGGAAGATCTTGAAGTAGATCGAACTGATTGCGGTCGTCGATACCGAGATTTGGATAGACATGCCAGATCAGGACGGCATCAATCTTGCCCAATCGTTGCTCCGTTTCGTTCAGAAAATGGTCGACGGTGTAAACGCCTTTCTCCGGGTCATACAGGCTGCGGTCCCAGATCAGCACCTGCACCTGCAGAAAAACATGTTGCGTCCATTCCAAATCGGGGCGCTCATATTCGGTGCCCTTGTACCGCAGGCGGGTCCGCCGTTCCGTGCGCCATGCTTTGAGTCCCTCCAGCCAATCGGGAGCCTGCTGCGTTCTATCCGGACCGGGGAAAAACACTTCCTTAGGCGGCGGCGGTTCCGTGAGATTCGTCACGCCGCTGACAGAAACGAGCCCGTGCCTAGCCTGCCATTCGTCCGAAGAAGCCGTCCAGATTACCGACAAGACGATGACGACGACGCCAATCAACCTTTGAAACCTGAAGATCAGGTTCATAACGAAGTTTGCCGATTCTCGCGATGCGCTGAACTGCGCGCTGGGGCTATCTTACAAGGCCCCGGGAAAGAAAAACGAGAAACCGACTCGAGGTGGTGAAGCGCAGGAGCCGCCATGCCACATTTTCCAAGGCGATGGCATGGCTCACGATCAGCATCAGCGTGCTAGCAATGTGTTTGTCTTACCAGAGGATGATTAGATAATTGCTAAAACCAGGTCATAGCGCTCAAAACCGGCATTATTCCCAACCGCCACCGAGAGCCTGATAGAGTTGCACCAGAGCGATGAGTTCGTTGCCTCGCGCTTGTGCCAGTCCCAGCTCTGCCGTAAGCGAGTTCGTGTCGTTGGTCAACACTTCTAGGTAATCCGTGGTTCCGGCTTTGAAACGTACCTCTGAAAGTCGCGCCGCGTCCTGCGCTGAATCGAACAGGTGCTGTTGCTGAGCTGTGAACTCTTGATCCTTGCGATAAGCAATCAGTGCATTCGAGACATCGCGGAAAGCGCCTTGAATCGTCTGTTGGTAGGTCAGGACCATCTGGTCGCGCTCTGCTTCGGTAAGGCGAACGTTGGACTTTAGTCTTCCTCCCTCAAAGATGGGCTGTGTGAAAGAGGCCGCCAGATTCCAGACGCCAGCCGGACCCGTGAAGAGATTGGTGAGAGCTGGACTTTCGAAGCCGGCACTTCCGGTAAGCGAGATTTGCGGAAAGTACGCGGCCCGGGCGACGCCGATCTGCGCGTTGGCGGCAATTAAGTTTGCTTCTGCCTCGCGAATATCCGGCCGCCGCTCCAGTAGGGCAGAAGGGAGACCGACTGGCACCTCGGGAGCATGCGGCTGTTCGGTCAACTTCAGCCCGCGAGGAACATCGCCGGGGTTGTTGCCGAGAAGTATGCTGATGGCATTCTCCTGCTGAGCGATCTGGCGTTCGAAGTCCGGGACTTCGGTTGCAGCGGTGTATACGAGTTGTTCGGATTGGCGCACGTCCAACATCGAGTTGATGCCGTGCTGCTCCAAAATTTGTGTCAACTGCAGAGAGTCGTTGCGCGAACTCAATGTGTGCCTGGAAATTTCCAGTTCAAGGTCCAACTGGCGAAGCTGAAAGTAGGAGGTTGCCAGGTTGGCGACCAGACTTGACATGACTTCCTTTTGCGCCAATTGGCTGGCCAGCAGATTCGCTCGCTCCGCTTGCGTTGCGCGGCGATACTTTCCCCAGAAGTCCAGATTCCAGGCTGCGGACGCGGCAACTTGTCCCTGCGTGAGTTCGTAGGAGGGAATGGGTCCGAGTACGGGACTCTGCTGGCTCGTGATGTTACCGCCTGCGCTCACGGACGGAAGCTGGTCGGCGCGCGTGATTCCGAGTTGCGCCTGCGCCTGGAGAACTCGCGTCGCTGCGATGCGCACATCGTAGTTGTTCTTGAGAGCGGTGCGAATCAGTGCCTGCAGTTCGGGATCCTGAAACACCTCCCACCATTTTTCGTCACCCAAAGATTGAACAGGCGAAGATTGTACCGACGATCCCGCGGGCGGCTGTTGTGGCTTCGCTTGGCCAGGCTGACCGCTCGGGCGAGCCGACGAGTCAGTTGTCGCGTCACGATACGTGACCGGAACATCGACCGTCGGACGCCTGTAGTTTGGACCGACAGCGCAACCGATCATCCCGGTCGTAGCGACCAGAATGGCAAGAGAAAGAGAAGTACTCTTAAGAATGGGATTCATGGATTAATCTCCACTTCCTTCCTGCAGCGCGAATTCTGGAATCGCCGGCGCCGCAGGCTTCCGCGTCGAGCGCAGGAAAGGCACACGATCCAGCACTTTTTCCTGGAATTCCTCCAGGTAGAGATAGATGGCCGGAGTTACGAACAAAGTAATGAACTGCGAAACAATCAAACCCCCGACGACCACAAGACCCAGTGGACGGCGCGACGATCCGTCCGCACCGTAACCAAGCGCAATGGGAAGCGCACCCAGCAAAGCCGCTGCTGTGGTCATCATGATCGGCCGGAAGCGTTCCATGCTGGCATCATGAATCGCCTGGTCGTCGGCAATGCCTTGTCGAACCCGCTGTTCGGCGAAGTCAACGATCATGATTCCGTTCTTCTTCACGATGCCCATCAGCATGAACATGCCAATGTAGGCGTAGAGCGAAGCTTCCTCACCAAATAGCCAGAGCGTCAGCAATCCGCCCAGCAGCGCTACCGGCAACGATGAAAGCACCGTGATTGGGTGCAGATAGCTTTCATAAAGAATCGCGAGAATCACGTACATGACGAACACCGCGACGACCATGAGCATCGCCAAATCGGAAACCGTGTTCTGAAAAGTCAGAGCCTCACCCTGCAGTGATCCTTGAATTCCGGGTGGAAGAAGCTGCTTCGCGGTCTGTTGCACGAACTGAGTCGCCGGACCTATGGCGTATCCCGGTTTCAAGTTGAAGAACATGGTGACGCTAGTGAATTGATTGATGTGGTTGACGGCTTGTGGCCCGATGACTGGGTGCGAGCTGGTTACCGCGTTAAGTGGAATCATGCGCTGACCGTCGTCGCTCTTGATGTAGAGCTTGCTCAAGTCTTCCGGAGCCGACCGTTGATCATCGGCGACTTCCAGGATCACCTGGTATTGATCCGTCGCCTTCTTGATCAGATAGCTGTAGTTTTCTGAATACGCGTCGTGCAGAAGGGTCAGAATGCGGGTCTCTGACACGCCATAAAGCTTGGCCTGATCACGGAGAATATCGACCTGCAAGTTTGGAGTGTGGTTGTAGAGATCGGAATTGACGAAGAGGAATCCTGGGTACTCGCGCATCTTCGCCATCAGCTTTCCAGCGGTTGCGTAGACTTCGTTGGGATCAATGCCGGAAAGAGCGAAGGCAAATTGGCCCTGCGCGTTGGCGGTGGCGCCGGTGCTGATTTCCAGCGCCGGATTCGGTTGCAGAAAGGCCACCACACCCGGAATTGTTCCGGCGATTCCCCCCATCAACTGGCCAGCTACTTGACCGATCGGGGCGCGCTCTTTGGGATCTTTCAGAAACGCGATCAGGAAGGCCTGATTCGAGCCCAGAAAACCCGCGTTCTCACTCATGGTAAACGTGCTGCGCACGGCGGGATTCGCCTTCATGACTTTTTCCGCTTGCGTCTGATATGCGTGCATCTGGTCGGGCGACGTTCCCTCCGGCGCCACCAGCACGCCGCGGATAAACGAACTGTCGCCTACGGGAAGAAATGCCTTCGGGACGACATAAAAGAGGTACGCAGTCCCCGCGAGGCAGACGACCCAGGCGACCGCTGAAATCCAGCGATTGCGCAGAAAGAACCACAGGTAGCGTCCGTAAACATCGAGCACCCTGCGTTCGAAGGCGCCGAAGACGCGCTCCATCCAGGTTTTCTTCGCTCCTTCTCCGCGATTGCTCAGTAATCTGGAGGTCATTAATGGAGTAAGAGTGAGCGAAACAATTCCGCTGGCCAGAATTGAGATGACGATGGTGATGGAGAACTCGCGGAAAATGCGTCCCATCAAACCACTCATGAACACGAGAGGAATGAACACCGCCGCCAGCGAGAGCGTCATGGCCAAAATTGTGAAGCTGATTTCTTTGGCCGACTCCAGAGATGCATCGAAGGCGCTTTGTCCCGTTTCCATCAATCGCACGGTGTTCTCGAGAAAGACGATAGCGTCATCGACAAGGAAGCCGATGGCCAGTGTCAATGCCATCAGGGACAGATTGTCGAGGCTGTATCCCAGTATCTTCATGGCAATGAACGTGAGCAGCAACGACAACGGCAATGCCACGGCGGGAATCAGCGTGTCGGTCGCGCGGCCCAAGAAGATGAAGATCACCATGACTACCAGCACGAACGCGATGTAGAGCGTCATCTGGACGTCTTTGATTCCGCCGACGATGGTGAGCGAACGGTCGTAGGCCGGAACAATCACAACGGAGCCGGGAAGCTGAGACTGAATGGTAGGTAGCAGGTTGCGCACCGACTCCGCGACTTCGACAGCATTTACACCGGCACGGCGAAAGACGCCCACCACGACGGTGGCTCCGGGCTGCGGATAACCGCGCACCCAGAAACGCATGTCAATACGTTCGTCCTGCACGCTCTCCGTGGTTGAGGCGACATCCTTCAGGTAAACCGGCGCACCATTGCTTTGTCCAACAATAAGGCCGTCGTATTGGTCGGCGGTGATGAGTTGTCCCTGAGGCTGCAACAAGAACGTTCGATGCGGACCGTCGACCTGTCCGGCGCCAGTGTAAGCGGTGCCGTTCTTGATCGCGTTGGTCAGATCTTCCAGAGTGATGTTGCGGATCGCCATCTTCGAGGGATCTGCTTTGATTCTCACCGCCGATTGAGTGCCGTATATCGCAACTTGGCTGACCCCAGGCAGAATGCTGATGCGCTCGCCCACCTGCGTGTTCGCATAGTCGTAGAGCTGGCCTTCGGTCGCCGTATCGCTCACCATCGCGATGTACATGATCGGCTGGTCGTTGGGATTCGTTTTCGTGAATGTGGGAGGGCTGGGCAAATCGACGGGAAGCTGTCCCTGCGCCCGCGTGATAGCTGCTTGAACGTCGGTGGCAGCGCCGTCGAGGCTCTTCGAGAGATCAAACTGCAAAACGAAGCTGGAATGTCCCTGGCCATTATTGGACGTCACCAGTTCAAGTCCCGGAATCTGCATGAACTGGCGCTCGAGTGGCGTGGCGACGTTGTTCGCCATCGTCTCTGGCGTCGCTCCCGGATAATTGACCTGCACCTGGATCACGGGATAGTCGATCGCCGGCAGATCGCTGACCGGGAGGCGAAAATAGGCCGCCACTCCGAACAGGATTACGGATACCGTCAACGCCACCGTCATAACGGGGCGACGAATAAAGGGTTCGGAAAGATTCACGACTGCCCTCCTGGATTCTGATTGGCCTTGCCACTGGCATTCGAAGTGGGCGTTGAAGCAGAGTTGCCGTCGACGCGAACCTTGCCGCCGGGTCGAACCAGCATTTGGCCCGCGAGCACGATACGCTCATTCGGGGCGAGTCCCTCGGTCACAACAACCTGATCGCCCTGGCGCTGCCCGAGTTTCACAGGCCGGAGTTCGGCCGTGTCATCCGACTTCACGACGTAAACGAAAGGCCCGCGCTGGCTGATCTGCGTGGCCTGATTCGGAATCAGTACTGCTGCTTTCTCGGTGGACAGAACAAGTTTCACATCCACAAATTGGCCAGGCCAGAAATGATGGTCAGAGTTGCTCATGGTGGCACGCAGGTTCACAGTGCCCGTACCGTTTTGCACGGCGTTATCGAGAAACTCGACGCGACCGTTTCTGACAGCGTTTTCGGGATCCGAAGGAAGTCGAACTGCGGCTCTCAGTGTGCCGCTCGACATCTGTTTTTGGACTGCCGGCAGATCGCCCTCGGTGATGGTGAAATTCGCGTAGATAGGATCGAGCCGCTGGATCGAGAGCAGCGACGTCGTGTTCGGCTGTACGACGTTTCCCACATCGACTAAACGAGCACCCGCTCGGCCATCGATGGGCGAATGAATGTAGCAGTAATCGAGGTTGATCTGCGCGGTTTCCAATGCCGCTTCGGCAGATTCGACCTGTGCCTGATCCACATCCACCGTGTTCTTTTTCGTGTCGTAATCCTGCTTCGAGATGGCGTGGGCTCCAATGACCTCCTCATCTCGCGCGAACTGGATTTTGGCAAGATCCAGCGCCGCTTTTGCTTGCGCCAAGGCGGCTTGCGCGGCGTCGACCTGCGCCTTGTAGGGGCGAGGGTCGACTACAAACAGAAGCTGCCCACGCTTGAGGTTTTCGCCGTCTTGAAAGTGCCGCTCGACGATCCGGCCGCTGACTTGGGGCGTCACCGTGACTGCCTCGAAAGCTGCATTTCTGCCGATCTCGTCGAGGTACCGGGGCACATCTTCAGTGGTTGCCCGAACTGCGGTCACCAGGGGCGGCGGCATCGCGGGGCCGGCTGCGTGAACATTGCTTCTGCTGCAGGCTGCGGTCGTCGCCAGTACCGCGGCGGCGAGAATCAGTTCTACTTTGCGAAGAAAAAAATCGGTCCTTAGCATCGTCGTTGCCATCCTTCATTCCCGAAAATAGTGTTGTGGTTATGCAGAAGCAGCGAGGCTGGGAGCAGCCGTCAACTGCGGCGCAGATTCAGAGCCGTCTCGTCGAGCTTTTTGGTTCGATCCAATGCTCACCAGCTTGCGATGAACATCGGCGGATTTTCCCAATCGCTCGAGCGCCCGAGTTCGTGCTGCGGCGACGTCGCCGCGGGTGCAACCGAGGAGAAGCGAGCATTCCTGGTCGGAGTAGGCTTCCAGCACGGACATCACGAATACGAAGCGCTCGAAGACCGGCAGGTCAACAATCCCGGCAATTTCGGCATGCTCCATTGATTCTCTGCCGGCGGCAGGATCTGCCCCCAAGCGCGCACCCTCGGCTATTTTGCGCGGGCGGATCATTCGAATCGCATTCTGAATGATTGCCCGTCGCGCCCAGGATTCGGCCCATTCCTTGAAAACCAGATTCCCTTCCTGAGCGATATGAAGGCCGCCGACGAAGCATTGCTCGGCCATGGTGCGATCCCGGGTCAACAAGAACGACAACAGATACAAGCGATTCATGTCCTTCTCGAATATTCGGCAGAAATCGCTTCTCATCGCATACGGAGAGGGCCCCTGGCTCGTGACTTTTCTTCTACCGAACATTTTTCCCCTTCCTTGAGATAGTCGTTCAACTTCGCGCAAATTCGACATACAAACTCCGTCAAGGAGTACACCGGCATCTTCTAGCCAACTGTTTCAAGACATGTTTGGTGAGCACACCTCTGCAAGAAAACTTCGCGCCGTCTCTCATCAAGCTGATGAGCGTGGTCTCGCCGTCCGGACTGATGAACGTCACGTTTCTCAAATCGACGACTAACCTCCGGCCCTGAAGCCCTTCTCCCGCCGTTTTCCAGGCGCTCTCAACCTCTGCGGTCCAGGGACGAACCAGTCTGCCTTCTAGCATCAGCCTTCGCTGGCTGCGCCCTTCAACGATGGAAATCTTGAACATTGGTCATCCGCCGCACGCTTTCGGTTAGTGCAACTGGCGGACCAAAGCAAGATCCCTTCCACGACTCGCGTAAGTCACTGAAATTGAGGTGTGAGGTAGACGACTGCGGGAAACCAGTGTCGAGAAATGTCGATGGCTACTTCGACAATTGACTTCGTCAGCTGACGAGGGGCGCGAGAGACAATGAGTCCGAGGCTGTCCAAAGGAAGGACATCACACAATTGGCAGCACTAAGAGATGCTGCGTGGCTCGATCCCGAGCTTCTTCATGCGCGAGATGAGGGTCGTTCGCTTGATGTCCATGCGCGCAGCCGCCCCTTGCGGGCCGGCTACTCGGCCCTTGGTCTCCTTTAGAATGCGCATGATTTCGTCGCGATCGTGAGCGTCCCGCGAGCCGGTTGCAGGCGGGGTTTTTCCGTTAGTGGCGATCTCTCCCAGTGGCAACTGCAGTGCAGAGGTATGCGTCAAGATAACCGAGCGCTCGATGAAGTTCTCCAATTCACGGATGTTTCCCGGCCAGTGCCAAGCGGCAAGCTTCTTCATGGCAGCAGTTGGAATGGAATCGATCTGTTTTTCCATGCGGCGGCTGTACTTCTGGGTGAAGTAACGAACGAGCAATGGAATGTCCTCGGGGCGCTCCCGCAGCGGAGGAATGCGAATGGGAAAAACATTGAGCCGGTAATATAAGTCTTCGCGAAACTCACGCTTTTCAATCATCTTTTCCAAATCACGGTTCGTCGCTGCCACGAGTCGCACATCTACTTTCTTTGTGCGGGTGCTACCGAGCCGCTCGAATTCCCGCTCTTGCAGAGCACGCAGCAGTTTTGGCTGGATCTCGATCGGGATGTCCCCCACCTCATCCAGAAACAATGAACCTTGATCAGCCAACTCCAGGCGGCCGACCTTTTGCGAGATCGCTCCGGTGAATGCACCACGTTCGTGCCCAAAGAGCTCGCTCTCCAGCAAGCCGGTGGGAATGGCCGCACAGTTCAGCTTCACAAAGGTGCGGTCTTTACGTTTGCTGCGATCATGTACCGCTCGAGCAATCAATTCCTTTCCCGTGCCGGTTTCCCCCAATAGCAGCACCGTCGAGTCGCTGGGAGCTACCGTCTCTACCAGGCTCAGAACATGGCGCAGAGCGGAGCTTTGTCCGACGATTCCTTCGAAATCCATTTCCCCGCGGATTTCCTCTTCCAGATAGAGTTTCTCTTGCGCCAACCTCTCCGTGAGTTCCGCGATTTTGCCGTAGGCCAGCGCATTCTCTACCGCGATCGCTACCTGATTCGCCGCTTGAACCAGGAACGAAACTTCGTCGTCGTCGAACGCGTTCTCCTCGCGTCTAGCAACTGCCAGCACCCCTAACATCCGGCTCTTGCTGATCAACGGTATGTCGCAAAACGAGTGCAAGCCTTCCCCGTTGGCCTTGGCGTACATCTCCGGAGGAATCTCCTCAGGATCAAGACGGTTTAAGACGATTGGCTTGCCGCTCTTGAATGAGTCTCCAGGCATGGTGCCATCGATCGGGATGTTCACTCCCTCGATGAAAATTCCGCGGCTCTCGGGAAAGTCGAGCGCGTGCACGCGTAGTTGCGTACCTTCGGAGTCCACCAACATAACGGCCGCAGCGTCGCAATGCATTACACGCCGGACACTCGTGGAGGCAGCAACCAGGAGATCGTGCAACTCCAGATTGGACACCACCTGGTTCGACAGGTCGAGGATCAACTTTAGGCGGTCTTGCACCCGCTGGGATATGTATAAGTTCACCGCCGCATCCAGGGCCAGCCCAATCTGTTCGGAGGCGAGACCAAGAAAACGAACCTCTTCTTCGTCGTAGCCATTCGGATAGGACCGACCTAAACTCAGCACACCCAAGCGGCGTGATCCTCGAACTAAGGGGAGAGTACAGGTAGATGCGACGCCGTGGTTGGCAAGGAAAAGCGCGTAGGTCCGAAACCGCGCTTCCTGGCCCCAATCGTGGGTGACGAGGGGCAGGCCCGTTTCGTGAACGTAGGGAATAGGAGAATGTTCCGAAGAAAGATCGTCCAGCGGCGCCGAGTCCACTCTCTTGCCGTTCGCTTCCAGCAACGACCAGCAGGTGCGGTTGGTCTCCTTATCGAATGTCGCTACATGTATGAAATCAAAAGCAGTGACTTCCTTAAGTTTCTCGACCAAGGCATTGGAAGCACAGTCGCAGTCCGCTGCTGTAGCGATCGCGTTGGCTGCGCGCAGCAACGCGAGATAACGCTGCTCTTCTACGATTGGATAGGCTGACGCACTAGTAACCATGGGCTCGCTCTCTTCGCTCGCAGTGAACTCTTCGCAGTGGCGGCGTCTTCTACGGTTCCTGCCCCCAATCCCCAGGACAGACTTGAATCTGCCCAATCTGATGCAAGGACAGTGCGCAAAGGTTCTGAAAGTGTCGGAGCAATCGACATCTGTCAAAAAATGTGTCGGAGCCTTCGACAACGGTGCCCGCTCCTTTTCCCTGCGGGGTTAAAGCTGCGTCTTATCAGCAGCTAATAATGAGCCCCCGACGAATCGGGGCTTTGGCACCACTACGTTTCTTCGTCTGGGATCTCTATCCACCACAAAAGTGGGCATCCTTCTTATATCGCGTGTAATAAAGCAGGAGTTCTAGGCTAACCGGTACACGCGGATGGCGTTGTCGTAGAACAGTTTTCTCTGATTGAGATCGCCTGCCCCTTGCGTGATCACCTGCAACGCCTCCGCCCACCGTTGATAGCTGGCAGAGAGCGTACACACTGGCCAGTCACTCCCGAAGAGCACGCGGTCCCAGCCGAAAGTGGCGATCACATGGTCAACGAAAGGGCGCAGATCTGCCACCGTCCAACTCGCGGGATCCGCGTAGGCTACCAGACCCGAGATCTTG
Organism: uncultured Acidobacteriota bacterium; assembly: GCA_963719865.1. GTDB lineage: Bacteria > Acidobacteriota > Terriglobia > Terriglobales > Acidobacteriaceae > Sulfotelmatobacter. The sequence continues at coordinate 115,494 of CAVRDS010000082.1, forward strand.
CAAGAAACATTCGAAAATTTAGCCATCTCGGTAATGCGGGCGCGCCATGGATCGAGTTTTTTTTCTTTCACTTGCGGGGCTCCACAGTGGTCGAGGATGAAAACAACATCGGGGCATTTGGAGACTAATTGGATCGCAATCGGGAGCTGTCGAGCCAGCACACAGATGTCGAACGACAACTTGTAGCCCGAGAGTGCAGCGACGTTCCTGACAAAGGTCGCTCCCTGGCCGACATCATCCGGTTGCGTGTGGAGTACACGACGAATTCCTTTTAGTCTGGGATGACCAGCAATCTTGTCCAGATGAGCTTTGAAACCCTCGCTTTCGGGCCGGCCGCAAGCCACAATGCCTTCGAGTGGATTGTCAGGCTGATCCGCAAGCGCGAGTAAGTGTCGGGTTTCGTCGAGCATGTAAGGCTCGTCGACGTCGGCCTCCACGTGCACCGACTTCACTACGTTCAGCTCCTTGGCAGCCGCGAGATAGTCAGGCATCCGAAAAGAGCGATTCAGGGAAGGCACGGATGCGAGCCAGCTATAGCGGAAGAGGTCTGTATCCCAGAGGTGCTGGTGTGTGTCCACAATCTGCATAGTGGTTTAACCGGGCGAAAACTGTTGCCGCAACGAGAAAGTGTCCATTCAATCGCAGTGAAAAACCTCTTCCATATTGGCCCACCACTCGCCTGGTACACGTGTTTCCAAAGGCCTCTGCATCGGCATCATAAGATCCCACCATTCTTGTGTCTTGGGATCTGCGGCCATTTTCGCCATGTCCCCGGCGTAATCCGTACCGTGATATTCGAAGTATCCGAAGAGGAGGTCGTCTTTGAGATAGATGGAATAGTTGCGAATGTTGCAACTCCGGATGATGGCCAGCACTTCTGGCCACACTGCCGCATGGTATCTCTTGTAAGCTCCAACAGACTCCGGCCTCACTCCGATCACAGAACCGTAGCGCTTCATGTCCTTATCCTTTCACGATCGCGGTTTACCGGCTGGCAGTTGTGCTGTCCAAAGTTGCTTTACTATATTCGACCTGAAAGGTGTGCGGCCGGCAGCGTAGCTGGTTTTATGCGGTGATTTCTTCCGGGCGAACGGCGCGCTTCTCCGCCATGGAACGGTACTCGGCAAACACGATCTGCAACGTGCGCAGGTTGTCTCGCCCGCTGGTCTCCGGCTCCGAGCCATTTTCTATGGAACGCATCAGCGACGCCATCGGACCCACAAACGCATCCGGAATCCACATGCTGTCGAGACGCGCAGAGAACCAATACCCCGGATTCCGCTTGGACATGAACTCCAGCGTGTCCGGACGGCCCTTGGGATAGTTGTACATCAGTCCGATCGTTCCTTTAATCACCCCTTCGGTGCCTTCGAAACGAAAAATGGCGTAGGGGTCGTCCTGCCAGGTGGTGTGGCAAACATCGATGAGCACTTGCAGGCCGGACGTGTACTCCCAGGTGGTCAGGGTTTTTGTTTCGGCTTCGGTCGTCTCCCCTGGACCTCGACTACCGCTGGTGAAAACATAGGCTGGATCGCCCAGAAGAAAACGCAGGGAATCGATGTAATGGATGCTGTGAAACATGATCTCCAGATGCTTGCCCTGATAAATCCAGGGCCATAGGCTCCAATCGGTCTTGCAGTGGACTTGGATCGCGCCGTAGCTGGGCGTGCCGAGCCATCCGTCATCCATCAGGAGGCGAGCGCAACGGATTCCGGCGTCCCAGCGCATCTGCTGGTTGACCGCGATCTTCACGTGCGCACGTTCTGCGAGTTCCACGCTACGAACAGCTTTGGCATATTCATCGGCAAAAGGTTTCTGGCACAGCACATGTTTGCCGGCGGCAGTGGCCTGTTCTACGACGGCGACCTGCTCGGCGGGATAGATGGCGATGTCAACGATCTCGATCTCCGGCTGACTGAGTAGATCAGCGATGCTGGCATAAACTTTCCCGATGCCGTGCTCTCTGGCCGTACGCTCCGCCTGCTCACGATTCCGGTCGGTGACGCCGACAACTTTGAACCCAGCCTTCTTGTAGGCGGGAAGATGCGCATAATTCACGATGCCACCGGTGCCGATAATGCCGATTCCGTGGTCCATGCGCCGCGGCAGTTTGGGTTTGTAATCGAGGTGCGGAAAGATGTCCGTCATTTTCACAGTCAATGTAACACGGTCCCTTCCCGTTGCCTTTGTGCGCTCTGCGATTCGTAAAAACCGAACACGGCAATGTTTGACAGTCCGAAACGCACAAGGTACAGTCACGACTTCGAAATGAGAAGTCCAAGTAGGTTTCTGGAGCCGAAAGGATAGACCCCCGATAAGAAGGTGCATTTGCTGACAGGTCATTCCAACTCTTTCCGGATGGATGGCAAGGTAGCGGTGGTTACGGGAGGCGCCAGCGGCATTGGACGCGCGATCGCCGAAAGATTTGCCAAGAGCGGGGCGAGTATTCGCATGCTCGATATCGATGAAGATGCCGCCTCCGCCGTTGCCAGCCAGATGGTTGGCAACGGCGACGATGCAAAGGCCTATGTCTGCGACATTACTCAACGGGAGAGCGTAATCGCTGCATTCCATAAAGTGTTTCAGGACGAGAGGGTACAGATTCTGATTAACAACGCTGGGATCTCCCACGTCGGCAACCTGGAAGGAACAACGGAGTCGGATTTCGACAAGATTTTTTCCATAAACGTAAAGGGCATGTACCACTGCATGCAGGTTTGTGTTCCCCACATGAAGGCGAATGGCGGCGGAGTCATCTTGAACATGGCGTCCATTGCGGGGACCTCGGGTCTCGCCGATCGCTTTGCCTACTCTATGAGCAAGGGCGCTGTGGTCGCCATGACCTACTCGGTGGCCAAGGATTACCTGGCTCACAACATTCGCTGCAATTGCATTTCTCCGGCGAGAGTCCATACGCCTTTCGTAGATGGCTTCCTGCGGCGTAATTATCCAGGCAAAGAACGGGAAATGTTCGAGAAATTGGAGAAGTCGCAGCCGATTGGAAGAATGGCAAAGGCGGAGGAAGTAGCGAACCTCGCCTTGTTCCTGTGCTCGGACGAGGCTTCGTTTATTACCGGAACCGACTATCCGATCGATGGAGGGTACCTCAATCTGCGGGGATAGGAAGGCCCATTGCCGCTTTAGGACGAAAGCGCGAGGACGAAAGAAAGAGAAGAATGAACCGCAGAGATGTCATGAAGCTTGCCGTCACGCAGTCCGCGCTGGTTGCATGGCCCGCAGCAATGACTTCCGCTAGTGCGCAAGCAGCGAGTCCATGAGGAATTCCCAGATGTACTCGTCGAGATGCATGATCCCGCAGCCGGCGGAGCGCCCGGCGAGGCATACGTTGGCGTGGTTCGCGTCCCCGCCCGCGGACACATCCTCGTTGAGGTGCAGTAGGGTGGGCAAATAGTTCCAACATCCTTACGAATCCCAGGAAGCGGTGCTGTCGACCTCATCGTCCTGGCAGCAGTTCAACATTCTGGGGTCCGCGACTCTGCCCTGAATGTCACCTCGCACGACGCGCGAAAAATGGGTTGTTTCCTGCGCAGGGATGCGCCAGAGCGGCGTTGCTCGCTGAATTCCCCGCGGAAAGACTAGAGCCGCATCAGCAGCCACGAACTCTTGCTGGGTCACAAAAATTGTTCATGAACAGAGCGCCGAAAATGCACACTAAGCAGTTAGGCCGAGCTGATAATCTTAAGACTCGGGGACAACAAAATGTTGAGATTGGCAAAGGTTTGTATGTTAGCGGCATTTGGCCTGAGCTTTCTTGCAAACGCAGCGGCGCAAGAACACGTTCTGCAAAGCTTGATGGAGCCGCACGACTATGTGCAGAAACGGGCATCAAGCTACGATCGCTCCGGAGGAAATGCGGATTATCGTGAGATCAAGCCCGGGGACACACTCACGTTGCTCGACGATTCCGGGCCTGGGATCATCACGCACATCTGGATCACGATCGCCTCGCCCGAAAAATTTCATCTGAAGAAACTCGTTCTGCGAATGTATTGGGACGATGAGCAGACGCCGAGCGTGGAAACTCCCATTGGAGATTTCTTTGGCCTGGGCTTAGGAGATTATTTCCGATACGAGTCCATTCCTCTGACCGTGGGCTCCGACATGGCGTTGAATTCTTTTTTTTGCATGCCATTTCAGAAGCACGCGCGGGTCACGGTAACGAATCAAGGAAACGAGGCGGCCGACCACTTTTATTTCAATCTGGATTATCAGGCGTACCGCAAACCTCTGCCCTCGCAGACGATGTATTTTCATGCCCAGTACCGCCAGGCCGCGCCGGCGCACGGCTGGGACAATCATTGGGCAAACAATTACGTCCCGGCGATTGAAGGGATGAAGAACCTCGATGGGCGAGACAATTATGTGTGGCTGGAAGCAAGCGGCCGCGGGCATTTTGTCGGCGTGACGATGTCGGTACTGCAGAACCAGGACGGCTGGTGGGGCGAAGGTGACGATATGTTCTTCGTCGATGGCGAAAAATTGCCCTCGATCAATGGCACCGGTTCGGAAGATTATTTTCTGGGCGCGTGGGATTTCGGCGATCACCCGTTTGCCTATAGTTCATTTGGCGCGCCGGTCAAGGGGGACGAAGTCGCTGGGAGTCATTCTTCGGTATATCGGTTCCACCTGGATTCGCCGATCCCGTTCACAAAGTCTTTGAAGGCGACCATTGAACACGGCCACGCGAATCACCGGTCGGACAATTTTTTCTCGGTTGCGTATTGGTACCAACTAGAGCCACACGCTGCCTTCCCGCCGCTGCCGCCGGTTGAGGAAAGACTGCCGAGAATTTACCCGGTTGGAGGGCCGGGAAACGCCGGCAAGTAAGAATGCCGAGAGACTTTGGCCGGCAAACGGTTTGAAGTCGAGGGGCTTCGCGCATATCGTTGCGGTCACGCCACCAACCATTATGAACTCGGGTGTTTCTGATATTGTGATCGAGCCATATTCAGACACAAGGACATCGGAGAGCGGCAGCAACTAAACCATTCGGTAGACTTTGCAGGAGCAAAGCATGGGATACGCGGGCTTGGAGTTAGACGGGCAGGTTGCGGTCGTGATCGGAGGAACTTCAGGTATTGGACAAGTGATCGCCTGCGGGCTGGCCGAAGCTGGCGCCGATGTGATCCCAACTTCACGCCGCGCCGAAGCGGTGGAAAATACCGCACGGCACATCGAAGCGCTCGGCCGCCGCAGCTTGCGAGTCACGTCGGACGTGACGGATCGTGCCTCGCTTGAGAGCTTGCTGAAGGCCGCGGTGAAGGCTTTTGGCAAGGTGGACATCATGGTCAACGCCGCCTGCCGTACCAAGCGAACGCCGATTTTAGAACTGGATGAAACGGAATGGAACGAGATTCTTGAAACGAACCTGACGGGCGCCCTCCGCGCCGGCCAGGTTTTTGGCCGCCACATGGTGGACCGCGGCTACGGACGGATCATTCACATTGCATCCCTTGGGTCGTTCATTGCTCTCTATGAAGTGGCTGCTTATGGTGCCAGCAAAGCAGCGCTCGCGTCCCTGACTCGAACTATGGCTGTCGAATGGGCCGGGTCCGGGGTATGCGTGAACGCGATCATGCCCGGAGTTTTCCGGACGGCGCTCAATGCGCAACTGCTTGACGGAACTTTGCGCGGGCAAGAGTTCCTGATGCGGACTCCCATGAAGCGTTTCGGCAAATTGGAAGAGTTGGTAGGTGGGGCTATTTTTCTGGCATCGAAATCCTCGAGTTTTGTGACGGGAACAATTCTTGCAGTGGATGGAGGATTTCTCGCCAGCGGAGTCAACCAGTAACTGCGAGCAACAGGGCGCGGTCGATTCTGGGTTGTCGCATCATGATTTGGGTTCGAAAATCAGTGTGAAGGCCGGCTGACATAGTTGCCGTCGGGCTTAACCTGCAACACGACGCTGACACTCTGCATAGGTGCTGTTTAACGCCTCTTAACGAAGGAAAGCTTCGGCAAGACCGCCATCTACAGGAATGATGTGCCCCGTTGTCTTTGCACTCTGGCCGCTCGCCAGCCACACAATTGCGGCAGCACAATCCTGGGGGAGAATGGGTTGCTTGGTCAATGTGCGCTGCGCATAAAAGTCGGCGAGCTTGGCGCGCAGTTCCTCGGTCGATTCCGAGTCCGCGAAAGCGATCTTGTACTTTTCGAGTGACTGCATTACGCGATCGCGGGGGAACATGGTAGAGCCGGCGACGACGGTTGCGGGCGCAATTCCGTTCACGCGCACGTGCGGACTCAGCTTGATCGAGAGTTCCCGGATCAAGTGGTTGAGAGCCGCTTTGCTGGTGTCGTAGGCTTCGCTGCCTTTCTTCGGCACAACGGCATTGGCGGAACCGGTGAGCACCATCGCGGCGGGCAGCCCTTGGTCTTTGAATACCCACTCCGTGTGCCGGGCAAGAAGATAGTTGCCGGTGACATTGATAAGAAAGGTCTGCGCCCATTGTGTATCGGCGAGTTCGCCGTCTGTACCGGGCACAGGATAGATCGCCGCGGTATTGACGATGATGTCGATGCCGCCAAACTGAGAGATCGTGAAATTCGCAGCCTCCGCCAAAGATGCGGCGGAGCCGAGATCAACGCGAGTGTGTGCGACAAACTCCGGAGACGCTATGGCACCGGCCTCATCGGCGACTCTTTTGGCGCCTGGTTGATCAAAATCCGCTACAACGACGTGTGCGCCCTTCCGAGCAAGCAACAGCGCGACTTCACGGCCGATTCCGCTGGCGCCGCCAATGATGAGCGCAATCTTGCGGCTGAACTCTGCCTCCGCGGGCATGCGCTGCAACTTAGCTTCTTCGAGCGCCCAGTACTCGATGCGGAAGGCTTCCGATCGTGGGAGCGCAACATAGTTGTGGAATTGAGTGAACAGCTGCGACTGCTCGGCATGTCGGGCCTGCGGCAGGGGATGAGAAACTTCTCCGTCGTCCAGAGCGTTGGCGCCTGCCATGACATGAATGGCGTTGATGAAGAACTCGGTTGTGATTCGCGCTTCTTTTTTGTTCTTTCCAAATCCGAACAGGCCCAGGCCGGGAACAACGACGACGGAGGGGTTGGAATCCCGCAGCTTAGGCGAATCGGTATTCGCCCACGCGGTGTAGTACTTTTTGTACGCGGCTCGGTACTCAACCACCTCGCCTTGCAATCGCGCCTTCAGAACGCTGACCTCTTCCTTCGCGGGATTCCAGGGAAGAAACAGAGGACGCACCCGGGTTCTCAGGAAATGGTCCGGACAACTGGTGCCGAGCGAACTTAATTCCTTCGCCCACTTCGATCCAGCAAAGGTCAGAGCATCTTCATCGTCGGCGTAGTGCGCCACCACTCGGCGATTGGATGACACGAACCCCCGGAGCGCAGGCAGAATCTGACAAGCTATTTTCTTGCGATCCGCCGCAGAAGCATGCTCGATTCCACCAAATAACGAACCCTTCTTGGATTGGTGCTCTTGAATAAATTCACCCATCTGGTCGATGGTGTGAATGCTGTTCAAGTAACAACCGTGGTGTGTCATTCCCCACGTAAACAATCCGTGGCCGCCGAGAATGAGTCCATCGGCGCCTGGATTCTCTTTGACCGCTCGTTCAATCATGAGCGCCAGTTCGAATCCGGGACGCTGCCAAGGGACCCACACGATCCTGCGATCAAACTCCTGGTTGAACTGGTCGAGCTTTCGCCTCCCGTTGGCACTCGCCGCCAGCGCGATAGCCCAATCCGGGTGCAGATGATCCACGTGTACGAAGGGAATGAACGCATGCAGGGGGGTATCGATCGACGCCGCCACGCGATTCTCGCCGAACGCTGAGAGCGGATAGTAACGCACCATCTCATCTTCGTGTTGTTCGCCGCGATACAGTTCTTTGAGTTGATCGAGGCGATCGAGGTAGAGCAGCGCAAATCCGGCCTCGGTGATGGAGCCGAGATCCCCGCCGCTGCCCTTCACTGCCAACACGCGGACGGGACGGCCGGTAAACGGATCAGGCAACTCCATCTTTGAACTGGTGTTGCCACCGCCGAAATTGGTGATGCGCAAGTCGGCGCCCAGCAGGTTTGAGCGATAACGCAACAGAGCCAGTTGATTGCCCGACATCTTTTCCGCTTCGGTTTCATTCCACAAATCTTTCAAGTGAGTCGACTCTTTGATCTCAGGCATAAATGCTCCCGCAATAGTGCTCAAATCGTTCCGCGTGCTGATCCCACTTGTCGGTTTCGAGCGGATCGAAAATCTCGGTGGAAAACGATCGCTCCACAATGGCGCGGACTTCAGCCAGTGAAGCCGCGCCTCCGGTGGCAAGAATCTGTATTGCCACGTTGCCTAGGGCCGTGGCCTCAGCCGGGCCGGCAAGCACCCGTCTTCCGGTGGCGTCGGCCGTCAATTGGTTCAGCAAGCGATTTTTCGATCCGCCGCCGATGATGCGAATCTGCGTGATGCGTTTCCCGCTAACCTGTTCCAGGCTTCGAAGAACCAAACGATACTTGAACGCAAGGCTTTCCAAAACCGCTCGCACGTAGGCACCCGGCTCCTTCGGAACCGGCTGGTTGGTCCGGAGGCAAAACTTATCGATAGCGATGAGCATATCCGGCGGGCGAAGGAAGGACTCGTCGTCGGGATCGACGAGATGATGGAACGGCGTCTCGCGGCCCGCCAGTTCCATCAACTCACGATAGTCGTAGCTGTGGCCCTTCGCGGTCCAGGACTGGCGGCAGCCCTGCAGCATCCACAGGCCCATGATGTTCTTAAGCAATCTCGTCGTCCCATTCACGCCACCTTCGTTGGTAAAGTTGCAGCGCAATGCGTCGGGTGTAATCACTGGGGAATCCAGTTCCGTGCCCAGAAGTGACCAGGTTCCAGAGCTGAGAAACGCAGTGTCGCCGCGAGCCGAGATGGCAGCCACCGCCGAGCCCGTATCGTGACATGCGGGAGCAATCACCGACGTTCCCCTCAGAGACGTGTGACCCGCTACATCAGGCAGAAGCGTGCCGAGGATCGAGCCCGGCTCCACGATCGGTGCGGGCAAGTGAGCTGGAAGGTCCAGGCGCTGCATAAGTCCGGTGGCCCAGGTCCGCTTCACCGGGTCGACCATCTGGGTCGTCGTTGCGTTGGTGAATTCGCAAACCGCATTTCCGGTCAGCCAGTAGTGGAATAGATCGGGGATCGTGATCAGATACTTTGCGGCTGCAAGAAGCTTGGGAGTTCGACGTCGAGCGGCGAAGAGTTGATAAAGAGTGTTGATGGCCATGAACTGAATGCCAGTCGCCTCGTAGATCTCCTCTTTGCCAACCATCCCGACGATTTCCTCCATTACTCCTTCCGTTCGCCGGTCGCGGTAGTGGTAAGGATTTTCGAGCAACTCGCCGCGTTCTCCCAACAAGGCATAGTCGACGCCCCAGGCATCCACTCCGATACCTGCCAACTCCACTTCACCCACCCGCGCGAGGGCCTTGCGGACTTCAAGCCAGAGGCGCGCCACGTCCCAGTGCAGAGATCCGCCGTATTCGACCGGCTCATTGGGGAAACGATGCACCTCTTCGGTCGTGAGAATTCCTGACTGAAGATGCGCCAGGACAGCCCGTCCACTCTCGGCGCCAAAGTCGAACGCGAGATATGGCTTCCCGTGAACACTCTTAGGCATAGGAGGAGATGTTTTGTGAATTCCGGGCCGCCCGATCCTTGGTGATGCGCTCGAGGTAGCCGCTCTGGCGGAATGCCTCCATGGGATTCTTCGGCAGCCCTTTGGAGTCGCGCCACTCCTGGATCACTGGGCGCACGTCGGTAGCGAATGCGTCCTGCAATAAGGATTCCGCCGTCACCAGGTCACATTTTTTCTGGGCAGTGGCGAGCTCGGCGCCATCGACCAGAGCCGCCTTGGCGAACAGTTCCTGCGCCCTGGTCACGGTTTGGATCGCCTCTTCAATTTTTCCCTTGAGGTTATGGCTCTGGTCGACCATATAGGCGATGTCGGCATTCTTGCCGGTTTCCCACTCGAAGGTGTGAATCTCGTGGAAAATACGAAACACCTGATAAGGATCAATCGAGCCGATCGTGAGGTCGTCGTCGGCGTAGCGGCGATCATTAAAATGAAAACCTCCCAGCATATCCTCAGCCAGCAGCCAGGCCACAATTTGCTCGATATTCTGCGCCGCGTAGTGATGTCCGGTATCGACCAGGACCTTCGCTTGTGGGCCAGCGGCACGCGAAAGCAGCAGAGACATGCCCCAGTCAGCGATATCCGTATGGTAGAACGCAGGCTCGAATGGCTTGTATTCAACCAGAAGCCGCTGCTCCGCAGACAACGCGTGGTGCGACTCTTTCAGCATTTCAGTGAACCATTGCTTGCGCTGGCGGATATTTGCCGTTCCCGGATAGTTGGATCCGTCGGCAAACCACATGGAAATATCCCGGCTGTGCAGGCGACGGGCAATCTCGATGCTGTCTTTGGTGTGGTCTAACGCGCGCCGGCGAATTACGGGATCCGGATTGCCGAATGAGCCGAACTTATATTCCTGATCCTGGAATAGATTGGGATTGATCGAACCCGGCAGAACTCCATAGCGCTCGGAATATTTCTTTATGTCGTCAGTACTGCGAATGCCGTCCGGGCAGTCCCAAAGAACATGCAGGGCTATCGTAGGGCACACGCCTGTGAGCAGGTGCACTTGCCCGGCATCACTGAACTTCTCTTCGGTTGTGGTCGCCGCCGCCGGCTGGCTGAACTTCCCGAACCTGGTTCCGGTGTTCGCGAAACCCCAAGATGGTAGCTCAATGCGGAAGGACTCAAGTGCGTTAAAGATCTTCTCAGTCTTGTGTGCATCCATGAGGGATCTCCTTCGGATTCTACGTGCACGAGTTCACGAATTTCTTTCCGAGAAGTTGAGCACCGTGCTAGCCGTGTAGCATAACACTGTCAGGCACAAACCGGGTTCAGAGGCCGGTGGTGCGATAGACCCCGCGAAGACATGAGAACAAGTTGCAAATTAAGGTCGGAATAATCGGTTAGCGGAGAATACCGAAATGTGCTCTCTTTTGAGCTTTCACTTGGCTGGCTCCGAAATGGAATTGACACTCGCGGAGCAGTCTGTTATTGATTCGTCCGTCAATACCACGAGTTGGGACGACGCGTCGAGCCCGGTTGAGGCGAGGACCATCTTGTGCGCGTGCGCAAAGGAGAGTCGGTGCCCGGTTCGAAAGAAAAGTTTCCCAAACGAATCTACGCGGTTAGCGTCCTGATTTGCCTGCTGTGCTCGCTGGCATGGTCGCAAGGCGAGGGGGCCCACATCGGCGAGCTACTCAAGGACGAGATATTGTCCCCCGCAGTGGCGGACTTCCAGATGCGCCAGCACATCGTGCAAGCAACGGCAACACTACCGAAACTGCCGGCGACGGCAGCAGAGTGGACAAAGTCGGCGGACCAGTTGCGGCGCCACCTTGTGGACGACGTCGTGTTCCATGGCTGGCCCAAAGCGTGGGTCGACTCGCCGCCCAAGTTCGAAGCGCGCGGCGTGATTGTAACCGGACACGGATATCGCATCCGAAAATTGCGATTTGAGATTGTTCCAGGATTTTATTCTTCCGGCCTACTCTATGAACCGGAGCATATGGACGGAACCGTGCCCGCAATTCTCAACATGTCTGGGCACGACGGACCCCTAGGGTACGCCTACGAATTCAAGCAGAAGCGGTGCATCAGTTTTGCCAAGCACGGAATCATGGCCCTGAACCTGGAGTGGTTCGGATTTGGCGAGCTCAGCAAGGACGGCAACGATCATTCGTTCGCGGCTCATCTTGATCTGGCCGGAGCCAACGGAGTCGGTGTGTTTTACCTCGAAATGCGCCGAGGGCTCGATTATCTCTACCTTCATCCCCACGTGGATCGAAATCGAATCGGAGTGACGGGGCTCTCCGGCGGTGGATGGCAGACGATTGTATTGAGCTCCCTGGACGAGCGCGTCAAGGCTTCGAATCCAGTTGCCGGATTTGCAGCGACGAGCTCGCGCGTGGAAGCGAAGGACTTTGGGGATATGGGCGACATCGAGCAGTCAGCCACGGATTTCCTGCGAGGTTCCGACTATCCCTACCTCGTAGCGTTGATGGCCCCGCGGCCAATATTGCTCACCTACAACGGTGAAGACGACTGCTGCTTCCGGGCAACTCTGGCCAAGCCGCGGATCTTTGACGCGATCCAACCGTTCTTTGCTCTTTACGACAAGGCCGCCAACCTCAACTGGCATGAGAATCGGGATCCGGGGGATCACAATTATCAACTGGACAATCGGCTGGCCGACTACAGTTTCTTCACCAAGCAGTTCGGCATTCCCCCTATTTCTGACGAAGCGGGCGTGCCGGCGGAGTTACGGAGTTATGAAGAATTGCTCACCCCTCTGCCGGAAGACAATCTGACGATACTGGGACTGGCCCGCCAATTGAGCCGTGAGACGAAGCGGAGCCCGATTCCAACCGCGACTGTAGAGAGAGCGGCCTGGGCGTCGTCGGAGCGCGACAAACTGCGAGAGATCGTCCGGTATCAACTGGTGGAACTGCAAGATACTTGGGCCACTGCGATGAGCAAGAGCCGGGACGTGCAATCCATTTCTTATTTATTTCAAATGAGCAACGGTTTGAGCGCGAGTGGGATGTGGTTGCGATCGATCCTGCAAAGCTCGGACACTGCGCCGGTGACGATTGTGCTGAATGACGAAGGCAGAACTGCCGCCGCCGATGCGGTGTTGCAACGTTTCAGCCGGGGCGAGCAGGTTCTAGCCCTCGACCTGTTGTTCACCGGCTCCCCGTGGAAGGGCAAGGATACATTTGAGTTTGCGCAAATGCTGGCTGGGCTGGGCGAACGCCCCCTGGGCCTGCAGGCAGCGCAACTGATCCGCATCGCACGCTGGGCCGAGCAGAAGTCCGGGACCGCGAAGGTTCGGCTGGAACTGACTGGCATCAGGAATCAGGCAGCGGCGCTGGTAGCCGCCGCCCTCGAACCCGACTTGTTTTCTGAAATTACAGTGCGCCAGGGAATTCGCAGTTTCAGTTATGTACTCGAGAAGCCGGTCACCTACGCTCAGGCTCCGGAGCTTTTTTGCCTGGACCTTTATAAGGAATTCGACATCGATCGGCTGGAAGCTCTTGCCGCACCCGTAACGGTTCAGTCACACCAATTGCTGGAATTGACTGGAAGCAAACAATAATTCGGGACCGAGCGCCAGCGCGGATCGTGTGGAGCGGACACTCTTGCCCGCTGATTTTGTGGTGCTGCAGGCAGGCGGGCAGGAGTGCCCGCTCCACACCCGACCCTCCGTACTACTGGGGCAGCGTCACGACGGCTACGGAATATCCTCCCAACGTCAAACTATCGCTGCTCAATTTCGCCGTCGCCGGCGGCTGAAAATTCGTCGTTTGATCTACGAAACTGATCTGCCCTGTGGCCGCGCCCGCAACCGAGACGTCAAATTTTCGCTCTCTCTTGTTGACCAGCAGAACTCGCCGTTTGGCATCGTGCGTCGAAAACGCGACCGCGTAAACGTAAGGATTGTCGTCCGCGGTCTCGACGATCTTGTCGCCGGGTCCAAAGTTGTCATGCAAAAGCTTCAAAACCCAAAATCGCGCATTCGGTTTGCCATCGTTCCAGTCAAGCATCGAAACACTCGGGTATTGCGTGGGAAAGCCCACCAGTTGTGACTCGCCCGCGACGTCGATACCCATCTTCGTCATCTCCCCAAAAAGATAGGCATACAGTGCACCGGCGAGGTTCCAGTATGAGTTTTCAATGGGCTTTGTGATGTGTCCGGGATCGTTCTGGCCGCCGTCATCGGCGGAAATGACGCCGAGTTCATCGATCGTGGTTTTCGTTTCCGGCGACAAGCGCTTGCGGATCGCCTCGATGTATCGCACCGATTTCAGGAATCCGTCCGCCTGATCGAAGTAAGTGAATTGCTCAACTTCCGGCGTCTCGTCCGCAGCGGGATTTGCGTAGAAGTGATACGAGATGAAATCCAGCGTCACTCCTGGTTTGTGGTTCTGGTGATCGAGGAAATACTCGAAATAGTGCGGGTTGTTTTCCAAGGCCAGCGCCAGCCCCACGAACTTCAGATCGGGCTGCACCTGCTTCATGGCAGTAACGACCTCGTCATACAGACGGGTGTAGGTTTCGGCGTCGAAATGATGCTCGAAGTCAACTTCATTCAGCACTTCCCAATGAGAAATGGAGTAGCGATAACCAGACTCGTGACGCTTGCCAAACTCGTCGGTGAAGCCGCCCTGCGTGTACCACGCCAGCAGCCGGGCGTAGTAATCGGCGATTTCTTTCATGGTGGGATCGCGAAGCGCGGTGCCTTTTTCGTAGTCCCACGTCACTTGGTCGGGGTCCACCGGATAACTCCACGGTTTGTCGGAGACAAACATCCACTGGGGAATAGTGCTGAAGTTCAGAATGACCGGATGCCCTTTCGTGGCATTCAGAAAGTCGATCGTCATAGGATCAATCACGGTGAAATCCCAAGATGTCCTGCCGTCCTTGGGGGGCTCCAACTCTGCAACTCCGAGCTTAGGATAGGGCAGCCACGGCACATACCGGACATAGTCAGCTCCAAGGTCGTGCAGCGCTTGGAAGGCGTTGTCATGTACGGACGTCCCACGCCGCAACGGCGGATTGACCACGACCTGCAGGGTCGGAGTTGTCTGCGAAATCCGAACGATGTTGTGCCAGTTGGCCGTAATGTGGATGACTTGGTCTTGCGCGGCTGAGCGCCATGACAGCATCAACACCACGAGTAAGGCCGCTAGCGTCCTCGCCGCCAACGTGCAGTTCATAGATTCCTCCGGAAACTCGATGTGGACTCCGCTCCTGCGCCAGTAATCCGTCGCCTTGAGAGAGTCGAATCTTCGCACCGGGAAGCCGGGTCGTCAACCGACGAGCAGTCGTTCGCGGCGAGAGGCGTCAGGAACTATCTCAGTCAGAAAAACAGGGACACGGCAGGGTCAAGACAGCAGCCGTATACAGACAGTTGGCGAAACGAAGGCAGGTGGGGTATTATTCCTGACGCGTCGTCAGTGAGGAAGTGCTAAGCGATTAGATTCGTATAGCTCTTTAAGCTTTGTTCCAGCTTGCGGGGCCAGGTTCCTCTTGAATTGCGAAGCACCCAATTTAGCTTTGAGGTTTGTCTATGAATGCAGTCGCGTCGCGTTTTCATTTTGCATGTGCGCCGGATAGCTGGGGCGTACTGGACTATCCTGGGCCCTCCTGGAATCAATCGTACGAGAAGATGCTGGACGAAATGGTAGAGGCCGGCTACACGGGAACAGAACTGGGGCCGTACGGATTTTTTCCTACCGATCCCGCGGTGCTGAAGCCGCAGTTGGAACGCCGAAAATTAACCCTGCTGGGATCTTTCGTGCCCGTCGTGCTCAGCGACCCCGCGTCCGCAGGAATTGCGGTAGCACACATTCGTAAAGTCGGCGACTTGCTGGCTACGCTGAAGGCTCCGTTCTTGGTTCTGGCCGACGCCCAGTCGGAGGTGCGCAACCGATTGACGGGGCAGCCACCGCGGGATGGAAGCGCCGGGCTCAATGCAGCCCAATGGAAGAATGTGGTGCGGGTGGTAGAGCAAGCGGCCAAGGTTTCCAAGGAATTCGGGCTGGATCTCGTGTTTCATCCTCACGTCGCGACCTACGTCGAGACGCCCGAAGAGTGCGAACGCTTCTTCGATGCGACCTCGCATACTGGCATTGGACTGTGTCTGGATACAGGTCATTGCGAGTACGCCGGAGGCGACACCCTCACTGAGGCAGCGAAGTTCGCCAGCGTGCTGAGATTTCTTCACCTCAAAGATGTCGACCGAAAGGTCCTCGAAGAAGCGCGGCGCAGAAAATTAACCTTCGAGGAAGCAATCGAAGAAAAAGTATTCACGATCATTGGGCAGGGTTCCGTGGATTTTCCAGGGCTTTTCGGGCTCATGGAGAAAAATAACTACTCCGGTTGGGCGGTGATTGAGCAGGATGTGAAATTTGGCGCGACTGTAATTCCGCCGGCAGAAAGTGTGGCTGCCAGTCTCCGCTATCTCCGCGGAGTCGTGTCAAACATGGCGGGCGTGCCAACGCGATAGTGACCAACGAACCGGGCCGCCACGCCGGTGGCTCCAATCGATTCAAGGATCAGACTGAAAGAGGATCACGATCGTGGCTAAACTGGGAATGGGCGTTGTGGGAGTGGGGGAAATGGGGAAGCGCCACGCGGAGAATCTTCGCCGCCTGGTTCCAGAGGCACGCCTTATTGCGATAGCGGATGTTGCGCAGGAGCGTGCGCGGCAGATGGCTGCGGAACTGGAGATCGAGAAGTACTTTTCCAACATTGAGGAGATGCTCGCCTGTAAGGAAATCGATGCGGTCCTGATTGCAGTTCCTGACAAATTTCACGCGAGAGTCGTCGAGGCCGCCGCGGCTGCCGGTAAGGACATTCTGTGCGAGAAGCCTCTTGCTACTAATCGTGCTGACGCTCAAAAGGCTCTGAAGGCCGTGGCCAACGCGGGCGTCCGCCTGCAGGTTGGCTTCATGCGTCGTTACGATCCTGCATATGCGGCTGCGATGAAACGAATCGATGCGGGGGAGATCGGCGATCCCGTACTTTTCAAGTCTCTTGGGCGCGACAGAGATGTCCCCCCTCTCTCCGCCTACCAGTCCAACATTAATGGAATGTTGTTCTACACCAATACCATTCACGACTTCGACCTGGCCCGCTGGCTCATGCGCGATGAAGTCGTTGAAGTACAAACCTACGCGACAGTTGCGATTCGACCCGAACTGGCGCAATACGGAGATGTGGTCGCAGGTGTCGTGAATCTGAAATTCGCTCACGGAGCGGTCGGCAATGTCGACTCTTACGCGCAAGCCATTTACGCCTATGACGTGCGCACGGAAATCGTGGGATCGAAGGGCTCCATTTTCATAGGCAGCGTAGATAAAACACCGGTCGCTTTCCTCAGCGCAGCAGGGGGAATCAGTGTCCTGGAGGATCACTTCTTGAGCCGTTTTGCGGATGCGTATCTGGCCGAAGTGCGGGATTTTGTTCATAACATGCTGCATGACCGTCCGCCACGGGTCTCGGGAGAGGACGGTATGCGCGCACTCGAGATCGCGATTGCGGCGGAGGAGTCCCACGTACAGGGTGGGGTGCGTGCCGTCGCGTCAGGGGCGTAAATTACTGCCGAGGCCCCGAACCCTTTGGAACGATTCTGTCGCGCGCCCTTTCCTGCATACTCTAACCGCTTTGACATAGCAGTAAATGCAAGGTACTTTGTCCTTGTCAATCATGATCCTTGCTAACGACGCAATCTGGCAGTTTGCGAAGGACGCGGCAAGTGCTACGAATGTTCCCATGGTTCTCCTGTGGAGAAGAACGAGTCCATCCCGATAGTGAGCCGCATTCGTGCCAAATTATCTGACGAGGCAACGACCGGCCAGGCCATCGGCAAATTCCGCTGGGTCATCTGCACACTTCTGTTTCTGGGAATCAGCAAGAACTACATGGACCGGCAGGTGCTGGGCGTGCTAAAGACCACCTTGCAACACAATCTGGGATGGAATGAAATCGACTACGGCAATCTGGTATTCGCTTTCCAGGCAGCCTATGCATGCGGCATGGTGGTCGTCGGACGTTTCATCGACAGGGTGGGGACTCGCATCGGATATGGTGTCTCCATCGTTTTCTGGAGTGTTGCGGCCATGGCTCACGGTGCTTGCACGTCGATCCTGAGTTTCACGTTCGCGCGAGCGGCCTTGGGACTCGGCGAATCGGCTGCATTCCCGGCAAGCATTAAGACCGTGACCGAATGGTTTCCGCAAAAAGAGCGCGCGCTGGCAACCGGAATTTTCAATGCAGGTAGTAATGTTGGCGCGATTCTGACGCCGCTGATCGTACCCTGGATCGTGATCCACATGGGCTGGAGATCAGCGTTCCTCGTGTCGGGGGCTGCGGGATTCCTCTGGTTTTTTCTCTGGATGACCATCTACCGAGAGCCGGAGGAGCATCCGCATTGTTCGGCGCAGGAACTGGCCTACATTCGAAGTGGTAACGATCAGCGAGATGCGAAGGTACACTGGGCCACACTGATCGGATTCCGGCAGACCTGGGCCTTTCTGATCGCCAAGTTTCTCACCGATCCGGTCTGGTGGTTCTATCTCTTCTGGCTGCCCGGATTCCTTCAGAAAGAGCATGGCTTGAATCTGGTGCAGCTAGGCTTGCCGCTGGTCACAATTTACGTGATCTCTGATGCCGGCAGCGTCGCCGGTGGATGGCTTTCGTCCAAGCTGATCAGCGGCGGGTTTTCTGTGAATGCCGGAAGGAAAATAGCCATGCTGGTTTGCGCGGTCTGTGTGATGCCCATCGTCTCGGTTTACAGCGGCCGAGGACTCTGGCCGTCCGTTCTGCTGATCGGTCTGGCGGCAGCGGCACACCAGGGATTCTCCGCGAACTTGTTCACGACCGCTTCCGATATGTTTCCGCAAGAAGCAGTCGCTTCAGTCGTCGGGATTGGGGGAATGGCCGGCGGGATCGGGGGAATGTTGATCGCCAAGGTCGTCGGATATGTGCTGCAGGCAACTGGCAGCTATCTGATTCCGTTCCTCATTTCCGGCTCCGCGTATGCTGTCGCGGTGCTGGCCATGCAGTTGTTGGCTCCGCGGCTGGATAGAATTGAGCTCCTCCAGGAATAGCTGAGACATGTGTGACAGCGAAAATCTCTCGCGCACGTAGCCCGAGACCGTGAAACACAAGACAAAGTTTGGAAATCGTGGGTCGTTCGCAATCGAAGTCAGTAATCCAGGAGAAAGGGAATGAGTCACGACGCAGCTACGAGAAGAGGGTTCCTGCAGGTAGCAGGAGTCGCGGTGGCAGGTCTGTCGGGTGCACCGAAGGTCGGCGCCAGATTGGCAGAGACCGCCGCACCCGCCCAGCCGCAGCCCGTCTTCGATGTGCGCCAATATGGTGCGAAGGGCGATGGCAAATCTCTGGACACCCCGGCAATTAATCAAGCTATAGAGGCGGCAGCTAGCGCGGGCGGAGGGACGGTTGTTTTCCCGGCGGGAACTTATCTGTGCTACTCGATTCGGCTGAAAAGCAAAGTTGCACTCGAACTCGGCATGGGCTGCACGATTTTGGCGGCGGACTCGTCGCCCCAGAACAAAGCAGAGGCCTACGACTTGGCCGAATCCAATCAGCCGTGGGATGCCTATCAGGACTTTGGCCATAACCATTGGCATAACAGTCTGATTTGGGGCGAGAACCTGGAAGATCTGGCGATTCAAGGCCCGGGATTAATTTGGGGAAAAGGCTTGAGCCGTGGAGAAGGTCCGGGTCCGGTAGCGGAGGTTGCGGGCGTCGCCAACAAAGCCATCGCTCTGAAAAATTGCCGCAATGTGCTGCTGCGAGATTTTTCAATTCTGCACGGTGGACATTTCGGTATCCTTGCCACCGGCGTCTCCAATTTCACCATTGATAACCTGAAGATTGACACGCAGCGCGATGGCATCGACGTGGATTGCTGCCGCAACGTGCGCATTTCCAACTGCACGGTCAATTCGCCCTGGGACGACGCGATTTGCCTCAAAAGTTCCTTCGCGCTGGGCTATGCCTGTGACACCGAGATGGTAACCATCAGTGACTGCATGGTGAGTGGGAGTTACTTGGAGGGAGCGGTGCTTGACGCTTCGTTCAAGCGATTCCCGGTTACTTCCGATGTGGACCGTAACGGGCGCATCAAATTTGGGACAGAATCGAACGGGGGATTCAAGAACATCACCATCTCGAACTGCGTGTTCGACGGTTGCTTCGGGGTCGCGATTCTCAGTGTGGATGGCGCGCAAATCGAAGATGTCACGATTTCGAACATCACGATGCGGGGAACAGTGGCATCTCCGATCTTTCTCCGCCTGGGATCTCGAATGCGAGGGCCGGCTGGAGTGCCGGTCGGAAGCATCCGGCGGGTGAATATTTCTGAACATCGTTTCTTCGAGCGAGTCCTCGCAGATCTGTTCGATGATCGCAGGAATTCCTGGTCATCCGATCGAAGACGTTAAAATCAGCAACATCCTGATCCAGCATCCGGGAGGCGGGACTCGGAAAGATGCCGCTCTCCAACTTCCGGAAAAAGAGAAAGAGTATCCGGAACCGACGATGTTTGGTACCACTCCCGCGCACGCCTTTTACATCCGTCATGCCAAGCGAATCGAGATTAGTGACTTCAAGATGGTTACCCAGGGCAAAGAAGAGCGTCCTTGCTTCATTCTGGAAGACGTCGACGGCGTGGAATTTTCCAACGTAAAGTTTCCTGAAGGACAACAGGGCCCACGGTTTGTATTGGCGGATGTTAAGAACTTCAGCGTGCAACGCAGCCGCTCTGTGCCCGATACCGAAATCAAGGAAGCAAAACGGCAGGAGATCTAGTCATCGTCGCGAAGGCGGATAGGGTCGCGGCTCGCTAATCCTTCGACAGATCACTTCGGTGCTTTCTTTCCCGCCTGAAACAAGGGACGGCAGGTTTCGCGTTTTATCAGAGTCGTCGTTAGCAAGACCTCTGGAGGATGTACGGACTTTGACTTAATCTTTTCGATCGCAATCTTGGCCAACTGGCGTCCGACTTCGGGTGCGTCCACCCGTACGCTGGTCAGGGACTGAAGTCTTCCCATGCCATGCTGATCGTCGAAACCGATCAAGCTCACATCTCGGGGCACATCCAATCCCGCTTTCAGAAGCCCTTCCCAGACGCCGTGAGCGATATCATCGTTACCCGCCAGCACTGCTGTAATCGGGACCTTTTGTTCCAACGCCATCTGGATACTCTTAAGGCCGTTGAAAAATGTATTGTCGGATAACCCCAACGTTTGTGCTGAGGGTTTGATGCCGGCCCCTTTCATCGCTGAACAGTAGCCGTCGTAGCGGTTGCGGTACCAGGGGAGGGAAGTATCGCCGATAAAAAAAATATCTTTGTGTCCGAGTGCGAGCAGGTAATGCGTCGCTTCAATTGCGCCGGTAAAATCGTCGAAACGCACGCGGTCATAAGGGGGACCCGGTTCAGTGCTGACAAGATTATTGGCCAGCAACACATAAGGCAGCTCCCTTTTGTCGAGGCTCTTCGTGAAATTTTCGAAGTTGGCCCCGGCCAAAATCACACAATCGGCAATCCCGTGGCTTTGTAGGACGCTGGGCAATTGCAGATCGTCTGGGCCCACTGTGGGCGAGTAGCGGAAGCGTGTATAGATGACGAAGAAGCCCGCTTCCTCGCAGTATTCCTCTACGCCTTGCAGTACCCGGGAATGGAACGGGTGGAGAAAATCGCGGTTGCTCAGGATGAACGACACGACCGGAGAGGCGTTGCGGGCAAAGCTCTGCGCCCTTGCATTGGGCCGGTAATTCAGTTCCTTTAAGGCGCGCTGCACTCGAGCGCGCAATTTCGGATTTACATCGGGTTGGTTGTTCAGGACCCGGGAAACCGTGCCTACCGCTACGCGAGCGCTGTTGGCGACATCGCGAATGGTCACTGCCATAAGTCCCCCGTCATCCTACGAGGCTCGGTCCCCATGAAACATTTCATGAATATTGATTCTAAGAGAGCCGATCTTCTCCGTCAACCAGAGCTTCCGTTCGTTGTGCAATGGGGCGACGCGCTCTCAACTGGGCTTATATCATGGTGACCATGCTACAATGCCGAGAATCGCGCGGAAAGATCAGCCTTGCACAACACTGCTTGTGAACTGGTTCATGAAGTCCTCATCTTCGGCGGAAAGCGCTTGGATCGAAAAGCGGGCGGGCCTGAACAGCGAGAATCTTGATCTTTTTTCCCTGAGGAGCAGGCGTTCAGTGTCTCCATGCCGATGTTTCTTGCATTCTGTTTTCTTCCTTCTGTTCGCTCTGGGCGCCGGGCTTGGATTCGCCCAAGAATCTGCTCCCACGCCAGAACCCACGGTCGACCAGGCAGGAGTACTGCTAAACGAAGGCAAAGCTCGCGAAGCTCTGGCCTTGCTGACTCAAGTATCGGAGAAAGATCCCAAAGCGCCGGGGCTTGAAGGAAAATTGGGCAAGGCATACTTTCAGTTGCGGCAGTTTCCCCAGGCCACGCTGCACTTAAAGAATGCTCTGCAGCAGAACGCCGGGAATCTGGAGTCTGCACAACTGCTTGCCCTCAGCTTCTACTACGCTGGCAACTGTCGCGACGCGTTACCGCTCTTGGAAAAGCTGGGGCCGCGCCTTCCTGGGAACATCCCGGATGCTCCTTATGTGATCAGTATCTGTTATGTCATGACGGAGCAGTTGGATAGCGCTCGCAAGGCTCTGGCGCAAATGTTTTCCGTGCCACCCGACAGCGGGATGGCTTACCTGACGCTAGGGAAGTTGATGGTGCGCCAGCACAAGGTGGAAGCTGCCGTGCCCCAGATCGAAACGGCGCTGCGACTGGATCCCCGCCTCGCCATGGCGCATTTCGTGCTCGGAGAAATCGACCTGTACCAGTCAAACCCCCAGGGAGCTGTCGCCGAATTTCAGAAAGAGATAGCCGTCAATCCAACGGTATGGCTCGTTTATTGGAGGTTGGGGGACGCCTACATGCGGTTGGCAAAGTACGATGACGCGGAATCCATTCTGAAGAAAGCCATCTGGCTGAATGAGGCCTCGCCCGCCGCGTTCATCCTGCTAGGCGAGATCGCTCTTAAGAAGAATGATCCGGCACTGGCAGCTGGATTCCTCGAACGCGCCCTGGCGCTCGATCCGCAGAGCTTTGATGCTCATTATGCGTTGGCGGCGGCCTACAAGGCTCTGGGGCGCGACACGGAGGCCAATCAACACTTTGAAATATCCAAGACGCTGCGCAACGAAAAACACGAGAGCGAGAAAGACAGACTCTTACCGCTGCCTTGATTCTAACCAGGATGCACGCACCTCGCGAAAACGATCGGACAATGACAGTCATCTTTATGATCCCATCGAGACGAAACCATCTGAAGACGCTACTCGCCGCCGCGGGTGGCGCGTCGTTGGCTGGGCTGCAGCCGCTGGAAACATTGGCCCTGACAACGTCGTCCCCATCTACCGGTGTTCCGCCTCCGGATCATGAACGCCGCATTCAGTGGTGGCGCGAGGCCAAGTTCGGCATGTTCATTCATTGGGGCCTCTACAGTATTTTGGGCCGCGAAGCTTGGGCCATGGGAGACGAGGATATCCCGCTCGAGGAATACGAAAAGCTCGGGCGGCAATTTCAGCCGCCGCCTAACGTGGCACGCACTTGGGCGAGGTTGGCGCGCGAGTCCGGCATGCGTTATATGGTGATGACCACCAAGCATCACGAAGGATTTTGCCTGTTTAACTCCAAACTGACTTCCTATTGTGCCCCGCAACTGGGCCCAGGCCGCGATTTGGTGCAAGAGTATGTGGAAGCAGCCCGCGCAGAACATCTGCGCGTCGGTTTCTACTACTCGCTCATGGATTGGCACCATCCCGATTGGCGGTTGGCGAAAACGGACTCCGCTGCCCGGGCGCGCTTTGTCGATTACACGCACGGCCAGCTCCGCGAGCTCATGACGAACTACGGTAAGATCGACATCTTGTGGTACGACATGCCGGTTCCGCTCGATGCGCAGGGCTGGCGATCCGCGGAAATGAATGACATGGTTCTCGGGCTTCAGCCCGACATTCTCGTGAACAATCGCAACCTGTTGTCCGGAGATTTTTCCACATCCGAGCAGTCCACCGCGGCGGCCAAGAATGACTGGGAGTCCTGCATGACGATCAACGACAGTTGGGCGTATCTCGCCGGAGACAACAACTGGAAGTCTGCCCAGCAGCTAGTGCAGAACCTGGTCGAGTGCGCTCGCGATGGCGGCAATTACCTGCTCGACATTGGACCCCGAGCCGATGGTTCGGTGCCAGAGCCCGCCGTCTCGCGCCTGCAGGCAATGGGCGGATGGCTGCGCAGAAATGGTGAAGCCGTCTACGGTACCCAGAGATGCCGCTTCCCGCACGGCAACATCGGTGTGTACACGCGCAGAGGAAATACTCTTTACACCATCGTCTATTTCTGGCCTGGAAGCACCATGACAGTGGGGGGTGTCCGATGCAAGGTCAAATCGGCGCGGTTCCTGGCCAGCGGACAGCCCGTCCAGTTCGAACAAAGAGGCAGCCAGTTGATTTTCGGACCCTTGCCAGAAAAGGAACCCGATGAACCGGTAACGGTTATCGCGGCGGAGTGCAATGCCGAGCCCGTGCAAGACGCACTTTCTTCCAAAGCCGATCCCGAAGCTTAAGGGTCTTTCCTGGTTGTGTGTCGTCGCACTTTATTTACTACCTACTCGGCTGGGTCCGGGTTGAGCCTCCCGCGCGGAGCAAGGCGGCGAGCCACAACATAAACCAACGCGCTCCCGCCGATGATGGCCAGGACTAGCAGCGTGATGACGAGTGCATGGTGAGACATGGAGATGGCGGTCATGTACAGCAGGAGAAGCAGAATAGCCACGATCCAGGCCAGTGCCGCGACGCACAACGGGCGCGACACTCGTTTTGCAGGCTGACCACCAGCGTCAACCTGCGTCGAACGTTTCCCCCACAGACACGCTGCCACGACCAAACCGTAGGTCACATACATCGCGAAGGTACAGATCGCGAGAATGACCACTTCGACTTGAGCCCAAAAAGTGAATATTGCGGTAATCGGAATCGCGACCCAGATCGCATTGACCGGGACCTTGTGCTCGCTAACCTTGGAAAGAAAGCGAGAGGCTGGCACCTTGCCGTCGCGTGCCATTGCCCAAATGAGGCGCGTGACGGTTGTCAGATTGGCCAGAACGCAGGCAAAGATGGCGACGGACACCAGGAACAGTGCACCCACAACGACGTACTTTGGGAAATAGCTCCCGATGATATAGAGCAACGGAGTTGCGTCATGGCTGGCCGCCTCTACCGATGGCACAGCCAGGGTGAAACCGATGAGTACCAGCAATCCAAATACAACCGCCAGCACTTCGGACAGCACAATCGCCGTAGGAATTCGCTTTTCCGGAAGGTGCGTTTCCTCAGCGACGTTGGCGGCGGCCTCAAATCCCCCTAACGTCCACACGCTCATCAGCGACGCAGTCAAGAAGGCGATCAGGTAAGCGCCAGCACTCGCCTGGTGAGGATAGGTAAACAAGAATGAAATCGGGTGTATTTTTCGAATCAGGGCCACGCCCAGCAGTAGAAAGCCAATCAGCACGGTGCCAAGGATTTCTGCAATGACCGACACGTCGTTGACCAAACTGGCGAGCCGGATACCGTAATGATTGATCAATGCTGCGGCGACCAGCGTTGCCATGGTAGCAATCACCACGTTACGGTTGGAATTCGGCAGGCCAAAGAAAGGTACCAGGTAGCTGGCGAGCGCGTAGGCGACGCCCGACATTCCCGTGATGAACTGCACGATCATGATCCATCCCGCCCAAAAGGCCAGGCGGTCGCCAGACAACGAGCGAGTCCATTGATAGGCATAGCCGGACAGGGGAATCTGCCGCGCCAGTTGCGCGAAAACCATGGCGACGAGAAACTGCCCGGCGCCTACGATCAGCCAGCTCCATATAAAAGCCGGTCCTCCGGCGCGCAGTCCGTCGCCGTAGTCGGCAAACAAGCCTGAGGTCATGCAGATGACCGAGAAACTAAGCGCAAAGCTGGAAAAGTATCCGAGAGACCGACTCAGTTCCTGACGGTACCCAAATCGTTCGAGTACCTGTTCGTCGTTGTTGTCGTTTGCGATGGGCATTCTTATTGTCGGGTAATATCTAATCATTTAGAATCTGCGGATGCTATACCGATCGAGGGTGGGCGTCAAGCGTACCCTTACACTGATTGTAGTCTTTCTAAACAGCCTGTCCTTCGGACAAAAATCCAAAGTTGCCGATCCCCCGTTGTACCTTGATCCTTCGCAGCCCGTGGACACGCGCGTGAACGATCTCCTGTCGAGGATGACGTTGGAGGAAAAGGCGTCGCAGTTGGTGAACCAGTCGCGGGCGATTCCGCGCTTGCAGATCCCCGAATACGACTGGAGGAGCGAAGCGCTCCACGGCATTGCCGGCGCCGGATTGGCAACCGTTTTTCCCGAGCCGATTGGGATTGCGGCAACGTTCGACACTGCGCTGACGCACGAGATGGCGGTTGCCATCGGCACTGAGGGCAGGGCAAAACACAACCAGGCTGTGCGGGCTGGCCGCCGCGACATATTGGAGGGGCTCGATTTCTGGGCGCCCAATATAAACATTTTCCGCGACCCGCGTTGGGGGCGAGGGCAGGAAACGTATGGCGAAGACCCATTCCTGACGGCGAGGATGGCGGTTGCGTTCGTCAGCGGCATGCAGGGCGATGACCCAAAATATCTGCGGGTTATTTCTACCCCGAAGCACTTCGCTGTTCACAGCGGTCCGGAACCATCCCGGCACACCCGCAACGTGGAAGTGTCCAATCACGATATGGAAGATACCTATTTGCCAGCGTTCAGAGCGGCAGTTGTGGAGGGCAAAGCCGGCAGCATCATGTGCGCCTACAACAGCGTCAACGGCGAGCCCGCATGCGCTAACAGCTTTTTGCTTGAACATAGCCTGCGCGGCGCCTGGAAGTTCGATGGCTATGTCGTCGGCGACTGCGACTCCGTCGACGAGATCTTCGGCGAGCATCACTACACGAATACGATTGCCGAAACTGCCGCTCTCTCGTTACAGCGGGGCGCCGACAATGAGTGCATCGATTCCTATTCGAAGGCGCCGGACAACTCCGACTACAAGAAATACTTGGATGCGGTATCCGCAGGGCTGTTGACCGAAGCTCAAATCGACACGTCAGTCAGGCGTTTATTGCGAGCGCGCTTTCGGCTGGGCATGTTCGATCCGCCAGAAGTGGTGAAATACGCGCAAGTGTCCGATTCAGAGATTGCGAGCCCGGCGAACCGGGAACTTGCCCGCAAAGTAGCGCAGGAATCCATGGTCTTGCTCAAAAACAACGGCGTCTTGCCTCTCCGTCCAAACGTTAAGCGCATCGCGGTAGTAGGACCATTGGCGGCATCCGCGCGCGTGCTGGCAGGAAACTACAGCGGCACTCCGTCCAGCACTACGACTGTCCTGGAAGGCATTCAAAAGCAGTTCGCCTCCGCGCAAGTCACATACGCTGAGGGCACAAATTTTCTGCGGCAGGAGTCCCTTATTCCGCAGTCCGCATATTCCACCGCCGACGGACAACCGGGCCTCATGGCAGAGTATTTTCCAAACAAAGAATTCAAGGGCCCGCCGCTGGTGCTTCGAAGGGATGCGTACATCAATTTGGAGCCGCTGCCCCACGATCAGTATTCTCTGACCCAGTCGCCAGGACTTACGGAGTTTTCCGTCCGGTGGACGGGATTCGTGACTCCAGCGCAATCCGCCGTGTATCGCCTGTTCACCAGCGGTCACACCAACCGCCTCTGGCTGGATGGAAAGCTAGTGATTGATGATCTGGCCCCCGAAGGCACCGCGCCCGAACCCATCGTCGAACTGCAGAAAGGGCACAAGTATCCGTTGCGCCTCGAGTCGATCGTTCAGGATGACGGCGGCTCCGAGTTGTCCTGGCTTCCATTAATTTCCGATCCACTTTCTCTGGCCGTCCAGCAGGCTGCACAGGCCGACGTGATCGTCGCCGTGGTTGGCATCACATCCGAACTCGAAGGAGAAGAACTGCGAGTGAATGTACCCGGCTTCAGCGGAGGGGACCGAACCAGTCTTGACCTTCCTAAGGAAGAAGAAGATCTTTTGAAGGCACTCAAGCAAGCAACTAAAAAGACCGGCAAACCGCTCGTCGTGGTGCTCATGAACGGCAGCGCATTATCGATAAACTGGGCGAACCGGAACGCGGATGCGATCTTGGAAAGCTGGTATTCCGGCGAGGAAGGAGGAACTGCGATCGCCCAGACATTGGCGGGAGTCAACAATCCGGCAGGCCGTCTCCCAGTGACGTTTTATAAAGGAGTCGAGCAATTACCGAGCCTTGACGACTATTCCATGGAGAATCGTACGTATCGATACTTTAAAGGGCAGCCACTCTATCCTTTCGGCTATGGTCTCAGCTATTCCCGTTTTCTATACAGCAATCTGAAGCTTTCAGCCGCCGAACTGCACGAAGGAGAACCGCTTGGTGTAGAAGTGAACGTGTCCAACACGAGCGATCGCGACGGAGATGAGGTAGTTCAAGTTTATCTGACTTTTCCAAAACTGAACGGCGCGCCTGACCGCGCGTTGGTAGGGTTTACTCGAGTCCACGTGACCAAAGGTGAGATGCGCCACGTGCAGATCAGTCTCAGCCCCCGGGACCTGAGCATGGTGAATGAAGCCGGGGTTCGCCTTACGGCGCCGGGGGCCTATCGAATAAGTGTGGGAGGCGGCCAGCCCGGGACCGGCGCCCCTGGCGTGGATGCACCGTTCATAATTCGGCGAGAGCAGATATGGCCGGAATAATGTTCCAAGAAGAGTGCTCCTGCAAGATCTATCCGGAGGAAGCAAGCTAATGCAGATCACAAGACGGGCCCGAGCGCTCCTGATTTTCCTGAGTTTGACGATGGCAGCGCACGCGGTTCCAGTGCATCTCCGGTGCGAATCGGTGACCAATCCACTCGGCATCGATGTGTCGAATCCGCATCTGTCGTGGCAAAGCGACAGCACCGAGCGCAATTGGGTGCAGACCGCATATCAGATTGTAGTTTCCACCAATCCCTCACCAGGACTCGATTCTTCCGCGACAGTTTGGGACAGTGGCAAAATCACATCGGCAGAATCGGTCGGGATCACTTATGGCGGCAGGAAACTTGAACCACGCACAAGGTATTACTGGTCCGTTCGCGTTTGGGATGCGAAGGGGCAATCATCTCAAGCCAACGAAACTGCGTGGTGGGAAACCGGGCTTCTCAATCAGGCATGGAAGGCCAAGTGGATCGCGTGGAAGAATCCGGAACAGGAATCGGAACTCGATGGTGTTCGATGGATCTGGGTGGCTGGTCAGGATGCGCTCAAGGTAGCTCCGAAAGCAGTGGCTGAGTTCCGCTTCGATCTGGATCTCACACAAAAGCCTCGGGAGGCCGCGCTGTTCCTGTTGGCGCGGGGTCGTTTTGTAGCCAAAGTCAATGGCCACGAAGCTGGGGCAAAGAGTGATTGGAACGAATTCGACCGCGAAGATATCGCGCAGCAACTGGTCGTGGGTAAGAATCTCATTGAGATCGGCGTTACTGCTCTAGGGCCTGACAATCCTGGCCCGCACCCCGAGCCCGTGACGGCGGCTCTTGCCGGACTGTTGAAGCTCAGAGACAACAACGGCAAGATCACTCGCATACCGATTAACGAAGCCTGGTCGGGACGCCTCGCGAACTCGGCCACCTGGCAACCATCTATAGTCGCGGGGAATCTTAGCGACCCGCAATTTGGAAAGATTCTCCCCGGTTCACTTCCCCAGCCTGCGGTACTTTTGCGGAAACGCTTTAACCTTTCGAAAGCAGTGAAGGTGGCACGTCTCTATGCCACAGCCCTTGGCAGCTATCGCATGTTCCTCAACAATCAGCGAGTCGGTCAGGACATTCTGACTCCAGACTTCACCGACTATTCCAAGCGAGTCCTCTATCAGACTTATGACGTGACAAGCCTCGTGGTGGCGGGCAGCAATGCCATCGGGGCCATCCTGGGAAATGGATGGTTCGGGAGCGGGATGACATGGAACGGGAGACCGTTCCTCTTCTTACCACCGCCGACGCGCCTGCTCGCTCAACTTGAAATCGAATACGTCGACGGGACTCGAGATGTGGTGGCCACGGATGAATCCTGGGTTGGCGCACCGTCGCCGATTCGCCGGTCCGAGATCTATGCTGGCGAATTTTACGATGCCCGCCTCGAACAGGCGGATTGGGCCAAAGCCAGTTTTGATGACTCGGCTTGGAGTCCCGCACTCACCGTCGCAGCGCCTTCCATCGCGGTCGTCGGGCAAGTCTCCGCGCCGGTCCATATCACGGAGACGATCACGCCGGTCGCTGTCCAGCCCCTGGCGAACGGCACCTATGTTTTCGACATGGGGCAGAACATGGTTGGCTGGGTACGGCTGAAAGCAAGCGGTCACGCGGGAACTCAGATCCGCCTGCGCTTCGCGGAGATTTTGAGACCAGACGGTTCGATCTACCGCGACAATCTGCGCAACGCGGACGCTACTGACGTCTTTATCCTTGCTGGCAGAGGAGAGGAGACCTACACGCCTCTTTTCACATTCCACGGATTTCGTTACGTAGAAGTCACCGGCTATCCCGGCGCTCCGACCACCGCTACCCTTACCGGAGAAGTAATTAACAGTCTGAGCGGCAGCCCCACGGGAACTCTGGTCACGTCGAGCGATCTGGTCAATCGCATGTGGAAGATTGGTCTATGGGGACAGCGCGGGAATTTCTTGAGCATCCCGACCGATTGTCCGCAGCGCGACGAACGTCTCGGCTGGATGGGAGACGCTGGCGTTTTTTGGCGAACCGGAACTTTTAATTTCGATGTCGAAGCGTTCTCCCATAAATTTCTGACCGACATTACCGACGCCCAAACCAAAGACGGAGCTTTTACCAATGTTTCCCCTGATCTGCTGCGTCCAGACGGGAGCGAGGGTGCTCCAGGTTGGGGCGATGCCGGTGTCATTCTTCCCTGGACGGTCTGGCTGCAATATGGCGACAAACAAGCCATCACGGACAACTGGAAAGCGATGGAACGCTGGATGGATTTCATCGCTAAGGCGAATCCGAATTTCCTGAGAAAGAATGGCGTGGGGCCGAATTATGCTGACTGGCTCGCTCCCGATGATCGAACTCCGAAAGACTTGTTGGCCACGTCTTATTGGGCCTTGATCGCCGGCATGATGGTTGACATGGCTCGCGCTACCGACAACCAAGAAGCGGTCGAACGCTACACCGCGCTGAATGAAAACATCCGTAAGGCGTACCAAGCAGCGTACATTAAGGACAACGGTGAGGTCGTAGGAGGTACCCAGACTGCGTACGTTGTTACGCTTTACATGAAGCTGGCTCCTCCGGCGTTAGAAGCGACCATGGTGAACAAACTGGTCGCCGACATCGAGTCGCGAAGCTGGCATCTCTCCACCGGCTTTCTGGGCACGCCGTTCCTTTTGTTCACCCTTGCCGATCACGGCCGCGCCGATGTGGCCTACCGGTTGCTTCTCAACGAAACCTATCCGTCTTGGGGATACATGCTCTCCAAAGGCGCGACCACGTGGTGGGAGCGCTGGAATGGAGACACCGGTGATCCTGGCATGAACTCCTACAACCACTACGCTTTCGGGTCAGTGATGGCATGGGTGTACCGATCGGTCGCTGGAATTGATACGAACGTGGAAGGAGCCGGGTATCGAGAAATTGTGGTTCATCCTGTGCTCGACCCTCGTGTTACGCACGCTCGCGGAGAGTATGACTCAGTGTACGGACGTATCGTCAGCGATTGGGACGCGAAACCGGGCAAAGCTTTTTCGCTCAACCTCACTATCCCGGCAAATACCCACGCAAAGGTCTACTTACCCGCGATCCCCAACGCTAAGGTGATCGAAGACAACCATCCTGTCGATGCCAGCCCGGAAGCAGGATCTCTGCTGGTTCAGCTTGGCTCCGGCTCGTATCACCTGGAGGTAAGATAGGGCGCATGTTTTTTGGCGGCCAAACCACATCGCGGTCGCCCCGGCGCATGAGTCTGGCCACACGATTCTTGACCACGCAATTGTTCGCAAGCATCGTCGCGTCTGCTCTGCTCTGTGCGACTACATCAGCGCAGGTAAAGGCCGCGGCCGACGCAGGGACCTCTGATTACCAGCGCAAGTCCAGCAGTGAATTTCAGAAAGCGTCGGAATTGGATTCTCGCTTGGTCGCGCCATACTAGTCTATGAAGTCGCATTCATGGGAAACAATGTTGCCTCGTCGCATGTTTTGCTGGATTTCTCAGATTGTCGTCACGCTGCTGTTCGCGCAGCAACTGCTGAGCCAGGGGATGAGCCAGGGCCCGCCGCCTCCGCCTACGGCGAAAGCTGAAAAATGTAAAGGGCGGACCGTTCCACAACTCGAGGACATTACGGATCAGGCGGGGATCCGCTTCGAGCACGACTCTTCCCCTGAAGCGCATTCCATCCTCGAATCTATGGCTGGGGGCGTGTTGCTGCTGGATTATGACCGGGACGGATGGCTGGATATTTACTTTACGAATGCGCCGACTGTCGAGGAATCGTTGCAGGCCAAAAAGGCGCGAGGTGCGCTCTATCACAACAATCATGACGGGACGTTTACCGACGTAACCGAAAAAGCCGGCATCGGCAAGCCATGTTATGCGATGGGAGGAGCGGTCGGCGATTACAACAACGACGGCTGGCCTGACATTTACGTGACCTGTTACGGCGGCAACGTACTCTATCGAAACAATGGCGATGGCACTTTCACCGATGTCACGAAGCAGGCCGGCGTGGCAGATGGGCGCTGGTCGACGGGCGCGGCGTTTGCCGATTACGACGGCGACGGCTTCCTCGACCTCATGGTCTCCAACTATGTAGATCTCGACCTGCAGCACCTTCCCGCATTTGGCAGCGCCATGACTTGCCGCTTCATGGGAATCAACGTGCAATGCGGACCGCGCGGCCTGAAGGGATCGGGTGATTCGTTGTTTCACAATAATGGGGACGGAACCTTCAACGATGTCTCCAAAAAAGCTGGTGTGGATGATCCGAACGGTTATTACGGGCTCGGCGTGATCTGGGCGGACTTCAACAATACTGGACGACCGGATATCTACGTCGCCAATGATTCCACTGCCGGTTTCTTGTACCGGAACGATGGAAACGGGAAGTTCACTGAGATTGGCATGGAGTCCGGCACGGCGTTTGGCGAAGACGGCCACGAACAGGCGGGCATGGGAGTCTCGGTTGGCGACTACCTGCATACGGGGCGGCCGTCGCTGGTGGTGACGAACTTCGCGCTGGATAATACCCCCTTATACCGGAATGGCGGCAATTGGGATTTTCAGGAAGTCTCCTACGCCGCGGGAGTCGGGTTGCCTTCATTGCCTTGGGTCAAATGGGGTATCGCCTTTGTAGATCTCGACAACGATGGATGGTTGGACCTGTTCACGGTGAATGGTCACGTCTATCCGCAAGCCGATCAGCTTCCGTTCGGCGCGAAATATCGTGAGCCGAAGTTGGTGCAACTCAATCAGCGGGACGGCACGTTTTGCGACGCTAGCGACCAATCGGGGCCGGCAGTCTTGGAGCCTCGCGTGTCCCGCGGACTCGCGGTCGGTGACTTGTTTAACGACGGAAACATGGACCTGATCGTGGAAGATCTGGTCGGCAAACCGATGGTGCTTCGCAACCACGGAATTCCGGGGCATCATTGGGCGGCCTTTGAACTTGCGGGCCAAGAAAGCAACCGCATGGCGATCGGGGCTCGACTCAAGTTGGTCGCTGGCGGAATGACTCAGACGGAGGAAATTCACAGTGGAGGAAGTTACCTTTCTCAGAGCGACACGCGAGCGCATTTCGGACTTGGCACGGCGACAAGTATTGACAGTCTCGAGATTCGCTGGCCGTCCGGGAAAGTGGAAACATTCAAAGCTCTGAGCGTGGACAAGTTTTACAGTGTCCTCGAAGGGCAGGGAATCGTGCCCGCCGAAGCCATACGGCCGAAACGGTTGCCCTCCGCAGCCGCGCAACAAAAGCGTTAACGACGAGTTGAGACCCATCTGCGCTGTGCGTGCCGGGTGGCGGGCTTGAATCTCTGCGAAACAATGAGCGCTAAAAACAGTTCGGGCGTGACCCGACGAAGCCTGCTTCGGCAATCGTTACTGTGCGGAAGCGCGTGGATCTGGGGCTTCAATCACTTCCGATTAGCCGGGTCTCTGCTTCATCGAACTGCTGACGCCCGGGGCAGGGGTTCATTGCTGGGTTTGGTGCCCTTTTCCGAGGAAGGTCATCCGCCGATGGGCGAACTCATCGGGAGCGAACTGGATGGGCGACTATTCACGGACCTCTCGACCTTGACCCCAGAAAATCCCGTGACCCCAACCGACCACTTTTTTATCAGAACGCGTTCGTCCCAACTGCTGGACCCCTCCAAGCCGTGGAACGTTCACGTGTCGGGACTGGTTGAAAAACCGTTCACTATTTCGGCCGAGGTGTTGGCAAAGAAGGATCGTCCCATGGGCCTTCACCTGATGGAGTGCTCTGGGAATACGCGGAGTGCGCATTTTGGCATGATGAGCGTAGCGGCCTGGGATGGCGTGCCTTTACAGGAGATTCTCGAAACGCCCAAGCCGCGGGGGGCAGGCGTCCGCGTGCTCATTTCAGGATTCGATCGCTACCAGGAAGAATCAATGACTTCCGAACCGGGTGCCAGTTGGATATTCACGCCGGACGAACTGTTTTCGCGGAAAGCATTCCTCGCTACGAAGATGAATGGCCAGCCTCTCCGCGCTGATCACGGGGCACCTGTTCGTTTGATGGTTCCCGGATGGTACGGTTGCGTTTGCGTCAAATGGGTCAACCAGATTGAATTTGTTCCGGACGATACTCCTGCCACTTCTCAGATGCAGGAATACGCGGGCCGTACGATGCAAATAGGCGTTCCTGCCCTGGCGCGTGACTACCAGCCGGCAATTGTTGAGATTGCGGCCATGCCCACTCGCGTCGAGAAATGGCTCGTTGGCGGGAAGATCCGGTACCAGGTCATGGGAATTCAATGGGGTGGCTTGGCGCCCAGCCAGGCAACGGAAATCCGATTCGATTCAGGCGAAAGATTTGTGCCTGTAGAAATTATTCCACCGTCCCCAGGTAGTAACTGGTGTTTCTGGAGTTACGCCTGGAGTCCACCAAGAACCGGAAGGTTCACGATCCGTCTTCGCCTGAATGCGGCAAACATCAATGCGAGAAGGATGAATTCCGGCTACTACGACCGCTCCGTGGACATTGCGGAGATCTGAACTAATTCCTGTGCAATAGCGGAAACCTTTCTCTCCGGCGCCAAGCCGCGTCGTCTGGCCTGCATGTGAACATATTCATGAACTATTTCATGATCTGATGACGTAATTGCAACACTGCATCTCGCCTGCTGGGGTGCGGCGGAGTACGGTTTAGCATACAAAATAAGCGCCTAGCATTGGCGTTTTGGCCGATTTCCACCAAGAATATACTTGACAAGCCTCCGGCTAAGACTGTAGAAGGTGAATCGCTTCATGGAATGGTGTGCGGCGAACAGTTACCGGAATCGTTTCCCGAAGGTGCCGTTTCTTGAAGGGTGCTGGGGGCAGTTGTGGGGTGTGCGACCTGAGTAGATCTGGGGTTTTCGGTCAAAAATTGGGAAATCTAACGGAGGTAGAGGCAAATGCCTAGCCTTTCGCGCGCAAACTGCCAGGAAATTTCACGAGAGATCCGGCAACGTTTTTTGGCTGTCACCCACAGCGTTCGCTTGAGCAGCGTTCTGGCGGTGGCCTGTCTCAGCCTCGTGCTTTCAACCATAAGTGTTCCCGCGGCCAACGCCCAAGCGGTATATGGCAGCATTGACGGGACGGTGGTTGATTCGACGGGTAGCACCGTGGCCAGCGCTAGAGTGACGATCACCGATACGGCGCGCCAAATCGTCTTCACGACCCAAACCGATAGTGCCGGCCGCTACGATGAAAGGCATCTGATCGCCGGAGAGTACCAGGTCAAGATCGAGGCGCAGGGCTTCAAGAGCGTCCTGTCTAAAGTCGATGTCTCGGTCGACTCCGTGGCAACGTTTGACGCTACCCTTCAGCCGGGCGCAGTCTCCGAGACCGTGAACGTCGTGGACGAAATCCCCCTCCTGAAAACAGAACGCACCGACGTGTCCACGGTTCTCAGCACAGAACAAGTTAATGAGATCCCCACCTATGGCAGGAACTTTTCGCAGTTGTTGCTGGTTACGCCTGGAACGGTCCAGTTCTGCTGGGGTGATACTTCCACCGAAAATCCGCAAAGCGGCCTTGCCGTCAACGTAAACGGCCAGATGTTCGTCGGTGTGAATACGATCCTGGATGGCACCGACAACCGCGATTTTCTCTACGGGAACATGCTGATCGTGCCGAACCTGGATTCGATCGCCGAAACGAAAGTGACCACCTCCAGTTACGACGCGGAATTCGGGCAGATCAGCGCGGCTCTGGTTACGGTTTCCACCAAGTCGGGGACAGATACGTGGCATGGCAGTGGCTTCTTTTACCGTCGCTCGGATGCAACTTTCGCGCGCGATCCGTTTGCCCAGGCCAACCCGGACCCCGTCACCGGCAGGTACATTCCGCCCACTCTCTGGGGTCAGTTTGGCGGGTCGATCGGCGGAGCGATCATCAAGAACAAGATGTTTATCTTCGGCGACTACCAGGGAACGCGCGCCCACGACGGTGGATCCGCACTGGCCGTGGTTCCGACGCAAGCCGAACGCAACGGGGACTTTAGCGCGTGGGCGTCCAACAACCCCATTTACAACCCGTTCTGTACAAGTGGGACGCCCGGATGCGCCAACGGCATTCAGGACAATCTGGCTGCGCGCCCCCAGTTTTCATATAACGGTCAGCCCAACGTCATTGATCCGAGCTTGATCTCGCCGGTGGCGCAAGCGCTTCTTAACTACGTTCCGCTTCCGCTTCCAGCACTCGAGAACGCCCCGGGCTATCAGCCGGGCCAGCCGAACTATGCCGCCGGCGCAGATGAGATCTACCATGCAGATGCGCTCGACGTGAGGGCAGACTACTTCTATAGCGACAAGCTACGGTTGTTTGACCGTTATACTTTTACGCAGTTCCACAAGGAAGCTCCGGGGTTGTTTGGCGGAGCCGCCGGGGGACCGCAGCTCAACCCCATCGGTTACACCGGTGTGGGGGACACGCGGCCGCAAAGCAACTCGTTTGGCGTCTCCTATGCGATCAAGCCAAACCTCTTGTTGGATGTCCGCCAAGGCTGGTACAAGCAGCGCATCAATGTGAATCCCCTGGTGACCGGAAATTTTGCCACCCAAGCGGGTGCTCCCGGGTTGAATATTCCCTCCGATCCCACCACCAACAGCATGCCCCACTTCTCCATCAATGAGGGTTCCGGCAACTTAGACTTCGGGAATGGCCTCTACGACAACTGCAATTGCCCGCTGGTGGAACGGATGCAGCAATTCCAGGAAATCGGAAACTTGACCTGGACGGTGGGCAAACATACCTTCAAGTTCGGCCCGGATGTTCACTACAATCAGAATCTGCGCCTGCCCAGCGACGAGCACCGCTCCGGTGAGGTTTACAGCTTCAATAACCTTACGGTGGGCGAGTCGGGAGGCAGCCAAATAGGCGGCTTGGGTATGGCCGGCTTCCTGCTTGGGGAGGTTTCGCAGTTCCAGCGCTACATATCCCACGTGGACGACGCCGGCGAACGGCAGTGGCGATATTTCTTCTACGGACAAGACACCTGGCGCGTCACTCCGAAGCTAACTTTGACTTACGGGTTGCGCTGGGAGATCTATCGTCCACAGTCTGTCACCGGAAAAGACCGCGGTGGGTGGTTTAACCTCGCAAACGGTGAGATCGACGTTGCTGGGGAAAATGGCGTCCCGCTGAGTGGTCCGGTTGTCACCAACCTCAAGAATTTTGCCCCTCGCGCGGGAATCGCTTACCAGATCGATCCCAAAACAGTGGTTCGCATGGGGTATGGTCGGTCTTTTGATGTGGGCATGTTCGGCACCATTTTCGGACATACGGTGACGCAGAATCTTCCGGTGCTAGGTACACAGCAAATCAATCCCTTGCCGAACGGATGGGACCCGGCCTTCCAGCTGGCGACGGGGCCGCCGCTGCTCGATCCGGCCACCGTGTTGAACAACCAGCCTGTCGGGCCGGATGGGAATCACATTTATCCCGACGGATTCCGTGCCTGGGTCATGCCCTTCCACACCCACATGCCAACTGTTGACTCCTGGAACGCCACGGTCCAGCGCCAGATTACGCCGACGCTTTCACTGCAAGCCGCCTATGTTGGCAACAAGGGATCGCACATTTTTGTCGGTGAAAATAACTGGATTAACTTGAACACCCAAACGGAGGTCGGTTTCTGTCCAGGTGGAGGCAACGTTGCGCCATGTGTGGATCAGCTCCACCGCCTGCCTTACTACCAATCACCGAACAACTTTGGCTTGACTACTGGATTGCAGTGCATGTGCAACCCCGGCGATAACCACTACAACTCGCTTCAAATGCAGCTGGACAAGCGCTTTTCGCATGGGCTGAACATTCTGGGGAACTACACGTACTCGCACGCCAAAAATCATGACTCGCCGGACTTCCTCTACGACCCGTCCCTCGAGTACGGGCGTCCTTCCTGGCAGCGCAACCAGAACATCACTGCGTCAACTATTTACCAGCTGCCATTCGGAAAGGGAAAGGCGCTGGCGGGCAACGCCCCGTCGGCTGTGAACTACGTAATCGGCGGATGGCAGTTGATCAACGTCACCACCATCATGAGCGGTTCTGGCGTCAACCCCGGCTATCAGGAGTGTGGTAGCGACAATGATGCCGGCGTTTGCTTCCCGAACGTCGTTGGCAGCTGGCATGTGTCCCATCCAAACAAGAACGGATGGTATGCCTCGACTGCGGTCGTCGGCGGCAGCCCTACGCCCTTGGCTGCCAACGGACAAACCAGCGGCCCGTGGCAGCGCCCGGCGGCGCCAGTTCCAGGCCTCCCCAGCTTTGGCAATGCGCAACGCAACAGCATCATCGGGCCGAAGTGGTTTGACAGCGATCTGTCCGTTGCGAAGGATGTTCCCATCGGGGAGCAGGTCAGAGTTCAGTTTCGCGCCGAGGCCTTTAATGTGTTCAACCACCCGAACCTGGGTAATCCCAACTCCTGCGTCGACTGTTTTGGATCCGGGACGATTACCAGTCTGGCCAACAATGCGAGCATGCGCAAGATGCAGTTCGGCCTGCGGTTCGACTTCTAGCTGAATTGACAGGCTTGGGCGCGTTATCGGTGGAGAATTTGCTGCAACTCTTGCCTGACTGTAAACTCACTGCGCGGAGGATCGATCTAGGTCCTCCGCGCGTTATGATTTTCGCTCGGTTGCTCGGCCTGCTCCTTCTCTCGGTCTCTATCGGTTTTGCTCAGAATCCTCCATTGTCCATGCCCGATCCACGCATGGCGAGGGCTGACGAGCTTCTCCGCGCTGGCAAGCCCCAAGATGCCCTGGTTCTTTTGAACGAAGTCGCCGCAGCGGCGCCGGGCACTCCTCATCTCGAAGCAAAGCTCGGCAAAGCCTGTTTCCAGTCCAACCAATTCCGTCAGGCTGTCCCTCATCTCAAACTCGCTCTGCTGCAGAATGATGCCGACACGGAGTCGGCGCAACTGCTGGCTCTCAGCTACTTTGCCTTGGCTGAGTATGCCCAAGCCATCCCGCTGCTCGAGAAACTGAATACCCAGCTTTCTGAGAGCATCCCGGATGGGCCGTATCTCCTCGCCAGTTGCTATGTAATGACGCAGCGGTGGGACGACGCGCGCAAGACCTTCGCCGGCGTTTTCTCGGTGCCTCCCGACAGCGCCACGGCCTATCTCATGTTTGGAAAGTTCCTGGTCCGCCAGCGGCTCGAGGATCAGGCTGTCCCGGAAATCCAGACTGCTGTGCAACGCGATCCGCAGCTGGCCATGGCGCACTTCATCCTGGGTGAGATCGATCTTTACAAGGGAGATGCGCCCGCCGCCGTGGACGAACTCACGAAAGAGTTGGCCATCAATCCATCGGTCTGGCTGGTGTACTGGCGGCTCGGGGACGCCTATGTGCGACTGGAAAAATACGATGAAGCCGAAAAGGTCCTGAAAGAAGCGGTCTGGCTCAACGAAACATCCTCGGGTCCCTATATCTTGCTCGGTCAAGTGGCCCTGAAACGCAACGACCCGGCGGCGGCTGCCGGATTCCTTGAGCGGGCGGTCGAACTCGATCCGCAAAATGACTACGTCCACTATTTCCTCGGCAAGGCCTATCAGGGCCTTCGCCGTCCTGCGGAGGCAAATCAGCACTTCGCCATCGCCAGACAGCTGCGCAATAACAAGCGCACCGACGAGAGGGCCAGTTTCCAGCAGGGTCCGTGAAAAGAGTTTGATTCAAGCGCTGGGGGATTTTTAAATTTCGTAGCAAAGCGCAAGAGTCCGCCCCGCATCGTAAGCAAATGTTCGCTTCAAGCGCGGCGTGAGGATACTGATAGACATAAACAATGTTAATCCATCCAGACCGGCTCTTTCCCGCAGAGCCCGACACACGAAAAATCGCCAGGATGCTCTATGAGAGAGTGCGCGTCCTCCCTCTGGTCAGTCCGCACGGGCACACACAGGCAGAGTGGTTTGCGAAGAATGAGCCCCTTCCCGATCCTGCGAGCCTGTTCGTTCAGCCGGACCACTACATCTACCGAATGCTGTACAGCCAGGGCGTAACTTTGGAGGATCTCGAAATCGGCAGGCCCGACCTAACAGACGCCCGGAAGGTTTGGCGTATCTTTGCTAGACACTATTATCTCTTCCGAGGAACACCGACTCGACTGTGGCTGGATTTTTCCTTTCAAGAGTTCTTCGGATTGAAAGAGCGACTGACGGAAGCAAATGCGGATGTGTACTTCAACACGATCTCAGAGAAACTGCAGAGTCCGGCATTTCTGCCCAGGGCATTGTATGAGCGGTTTGGATTAGAAGTGCTGGCGACGACTGACTCTCCGCTCGATCCATTGAAGGACCACAAGGCAATCCGGGATTCAGGCTGGAAAGCCAGGATCCTACCAACATTTCGGCCCGATCCGGTAGTGGATCCGCAGCACCTCGGTTTCGCTGAAAATGTTGCGCGTTTAGGGGAGCAAACCGGGGAAGACACTTCGACCTGGTCAGGCTACCTTCGCGCGCTCCGCATCAGCCGTGAACGGTTTCGTCAACTCGGCTGTACCGCAACGGACCACGGGCATCCGACCGCACGAACCGCCAATCTTTCGCAGTCAGCAGCGGCTCACCTCTTTGCCCAAGTTCTCGCTGGCGATTCCGATGCCCAGGACCAGGAATTGTTCCGCGCCCAAATGCTGACAGAAATGGCTCGCATAAGCCTCGAAGACGGCCTCGTCATGCAGATTCATCCGGGCAGTTCGCGCAATCACAACCCGACCCTCTACCAGCGCTATGGTCCGAATGTGGGTGCGGACATTCCGACACCCACCAATTATGTGGACGCCTTGAAGCCTTTACTGGATCAATTTGGCAATGAGTCCAAGCTGACGATCATTCTGTTCACTCTGGACGAATCGACGTATGGCCGCGAGCTGGCGCCCTTGGCCGGTCACTATCCGTGCCTGCTCCTGGGACCGCCCTGGTGGTTTTACGACAGCCCCGGGGGCATGACGCGCTTTCGCGAACAGGTGACCGAGACTGCTGGTTTCTACAATACGGCGGGCTTCAACGACGATACCAGAGCCTTTCTTTCGATTCCGGCTCGACACGATGTGGCGCGGCGTACCGACTGCGCATTCCTGGCCAAGCTTGTTGTCGAGCATCAACTGGATGAAGAAGAGGCTTTGGAAGTGGCGTACGATCTGAGCTATCGACTGGTGAAGCGAGCCTATCGGCTCGATGAAGCGCGAGACGAAAAATAGCGTCCCTCGCGAAGAATGCGGAATGGACTATCGTGAGCCGGGTAGGCGGTTGGATGTAATATCGCAGTTACGCCACTACAGAATGCATTTATGAATCGCGTGTTGAGACTCCATCCTGAGGACAACGCCCTGGTTGCGCTTCAAGATCTCCATAAAGGAGAGAACATCGAAGTGTCAGGCCAGCAGTTCTCGATACAGTCCCACGTTCCGGCGAAGCATAAATTCGCAGCCAACGATCTCGCGCCAGGGTCGGCAATAGTGATGTATGGAGTGGTTGTGGGAAAGGCAACCAAGCCAATTCGGGCCGGCGAAATTATTACAACCGCAAACACCGGCCACGAGACATCCTCTTACGGAAGGCGATCCGCCGTATATCGGTGGACTACCCCAGACATTACGCGTTGGAAGGGGACGACATTCGCCGGCTATCGCCGCGCCGATGGCCAAGTCGGAACGCGAAACTATTGGCTGGTTGTTCCCTTGGTTTTCTGCGAGAACCGAAACCTCAAAATTCTGCAGCAAGCTTTTGAAGAGGAACTTGGGTGGGCCCGACCGAGCCTGTATCGCCGGCAGGTTGGGGATCTCGTCAGGTTGTACCAGGAAGGGCGTGCTCACGAAATTTCTGC
The DNA here is from genome assembly GCA_963719865.1 of uncultured Acidobacteriota bacterium. Classification (GTDB taxonomy): domain Bacteria; phylum Acidobacteriota; class Terriglobia; order Terriglobales; family Acidobacteriaceae; genus Sulfotelmatobacter. The sequence goes on from CAVRDS010000082.1 coordinate 157,833, forward strand.
ACATCCTGCGCGCGAAATCTCCGAACCGTCGGATAGTCGACGAGTGTTCCGGAACATGGATGGAATCAAGTTCCTGGTTCACGAAGGCGGATGTGGGGGCACGCGTGAAGATGCCAGAAATCTGACTGGTCTCATCGCGGGCTACATTCACCATCCAAACGTGGCCGGAGCCACAGTTCTCAGCCTCGGCTGCCAAAACGCACAAGTAGAGATGCTGCGACGCGAGTTGCGGGCGCGGAATCCAAGTTTCTCCAAACCGCTGCTTATTTTCGAGCAGCAGAAAGATGGCTTGGAGTTCAACATGCTCTCTGAGGCGATCAGGGCCACTTTTTTTGGCCTGGTCGAGGCTGACAAGATCCGGCGCGAACCAGTCCCACTGTCCTATCTCCGCTTAGGTCTGAAATGCGGCGGCTCTGACGGATTCTCAGGCATATCCGCGAACCCCGCGATAGGCCATACTGCCGACTTGGTGGCAGCCCTCGGTGGTGGAGCAATTCTTTCAGAGTTCCCTGAGCTCTGTGGTGCCGAGCAGAATTTAATTGACCGCTGTCTCGAAGACGAGTCTGCGGACAAGTTCATCCACTTAATGCAGAGTTATAACGCGCGGGCCAAGGCGGTTGGCTCAGGATTCGATATGAACCCATCGCCGGGAAACATTCGTGATGGCCTGGTCACGGATGCCATGAAATCTGCGGGTGCTGCCAAAAAAGGCGGTTCTTCGCCGGTCACCGCAGTCCTCGACTATCCCGAATACGCGATCAAGCCAGGACTCACTCTGCAATGTACTCCCGGGAATGATGTGGAATGCGTCACGGCCCAGGTGGGGGCAGGAGCAAACATGGTGCTGTTCACCACGGGACTGGGTACTCCCACCGGCAATCCGATCTCCCCCGTAATGAAGCTCTCAACCAACTCAGTGCTCGCCCAGCGCATGTCCGACATCATTGACGTGGACACCGGTGGCATCATTTCCGAAGAGTTCACAGTCGAGCAGATGGGAGAAGAGATTCTGCGAAAGGTGGTGCGGGTCGCCAGCGGGGAGGTTCACACAAAGGCGGAAATGCGCGGGCAAGACGACTTCATTCCATGGAAGCGCGGTGTGTCGCTATGACCCGCGGCAACTAGGGAAGTGTGCGGTTCTGACTTTGCGAAAAGTTATCTGAGTGTATTTCAAGACCTGTTCTCGGCGAGTTCCTATCTGATTGCCTTGTGCTAAACTTAGCGCCCCGCAAGTGAGAAGAGATACTTTTCATTGCTCTGAAAGTGGCAGCCCACAGGGGGGTCCTGTAATGGCTCGTCTTCTTGTTCTCGCACTACTGGCTGGTTCGGCGCTGGCGCAGAACGTCGTTCACTACAACACCAGCATCGACAATGTGAAGTACCTCTTTGCGACGGCGGAGCCGGTCGCCCGGCTGCACTCCGGCGACATCCTCGACACGAATACGCTGGACTGCTTTGGCAACGTGCTGCGCAAGCCCGGCGACACACTGAGCATGGTGAAGGGTGACAATCCGCTGGCCGGGCCGTTTTATGTGGAGGGCGCGGAGCCCGGCGACACGCTGGCGGTGAAGATTCTCGACCTGCAGGTGGACGGCGACACGGGCGTGGGCGCGTTCGCCCCGGGATTTGGCGCTCTGAACGAGACGAATTACACTCCCATGCTGCATTCGCCGCTGCCCGAAAAGATCTGGTTCTATCACATTGATCATGCGGCTAACGCGGCCACCTTCAAGGCGCTGGATTCAGATTTCTCCGTGAAGATTCCTTTGCATCCTTTTTTCGGTTGCATCGGCGTCGCTCCAGCGGAGGGCGAGGCCCGTAGCTCGGTGGTACCGGCAGAATTCGGCGGCAATATGGATTCTCCCGAAGTCAGCGTGGGCAATACTGTGTACTTTCCGGTGAACGTGAAAGGAGGCTTGCTGTATATCGGCGACGGACACGCGGCCATGGGTGATGGCGAGATTGCGGGTACGGCGATTGAAGTGCCGCTAAAGGCGCGAGTGCAGCTCACTGTAATGAAAGGCCGGACCATCAGTTGGCCGCAGTTTGAGAATGACGATGCCATTATGACGGTGGGAGCGTATCGTCCGCTGGACGATGCCCTGCGCATTGCCTTCACTGAGTTGGTGCACTGGATCCACAAAGACTATGGCTTGTCGGAACTCGACGCCTACGAACTGCTGTCGCAAGTGGGGAAGATCCATCTCAACGAGATGGTCGATCCCAATTACGTTGTTGTGGCTTCCATCGAAAAGAAATACCTGCCCCCGCCTAAGAAAGCAGTGCCGTAAGTGGCCGCGAAATCATTGGGTGCGGTCGGGCTGTTCCGGAGGATTTCCTGATGAAACGCGCGTTGCGAGCATTGCTCGTGGTTGTGGCCGTTCTGCTTATTGTGATCGGAGTGGGCGCGGTAAAAGTGCTCGGGCCGCGAGCATTTCTGGGAGCGCGGTCGAGACCGCTTGCTTCTCGTCGATTCGAAGTCACGCCTGCACGCCTGGACCGTGGAAAGTACCTGGCCACTTCGATTGGCTGTCTTTACTGTCACTCGCCGCATGATTGGAGCAAGCGTGACGACCCAATTCTCCCGGGAATGACCGGGGCTGGTCAGCAACTTCCGTACCTGGACTTGCCCGGCAAGGTTTTTGCCCCCAATCTCACGCCCGACAAAGACAGTGGCGCCGGCAACTGGACTGACGACATGCTGGCACGCGCCATTCGCGAGGGCATTGGCCACGACGGGCGCGCTCTCTTCGGGATCATGCCGTACACCCATTACCGCAATATGCCGGATGAAGACCTGGCCTCCATCATTGTGTATCTGCGATCTCTGCCGCCAGTCAGAAATGTTCTTCCCCAGACTGAGATTATTTTCCCGGTGAAATACATTATGCGGAACGACCCGCAGCCGATCACCACTCCGGTCCCCTCGCCCGATATTTCTGATCCCGTGAAGCGCGGCAGATTTCTGGTCAATCTCATCGGGTGCATAGACTGCCATACTCCCGTCGACAACCACCACGTGCCACTCCCCGGACTGGAATTCTCAGGAGGGCAGGTTCTCCAGGCACCCTGGGGTACGGTTGCCAGCGCAAACCTCACTCCCAGCCCGTCCGGAATTTCCTACTACGATCAGGCAACGTTCATCAGCGCTATGCGTACTGGAGTAGTAGGAACTCGCCAACTCAACAAAACCATGCCGTGGTCGGTGCTGCGTAACATGTCGGACGAGGATCTGGCAGGGATCTTTGCTTACCTGAAGACGCTGAAGCCAATCGCACATCGCGTGGACAACACGGAACCGCCCACGCTTTGCCCTCTCGACGGGGCGATGCACGGCGCAGGCAATCAAAATAGGAAAGAGTAGGGAGGCGTCATCCCGAACGCCCGCGTTTTCACCAGCGGGCGGAGGGATCTCCCATGGGCATACAGCCGACGAAGTGAAGGAGGCGGAGAAAATCACTGTTATGTCCCCGCCAAAGAATCGTCGTTCTATTTTGCCGTATCTTTCAGCACAAGAACCAGGATGCGTCCGTCCGAGTGAAACTCCCCGCCCGTAGCCGTCTTGGCAGTGGTCAGCGGATCGGCCGGCGTGACATGATCCCGCTGCACCACCAGTCCGGTACCGGAGAGGGTGCCATTTACATACTCGCGTTCGCCATCAATGGAGGGGTCAATTTTGTGGGTGAGACCATTGCTCCGCTGATCGCGCTCGAATCCAATATCGTGCGTTGCCGCGATGCACCACAGCGGGCGTCCGTCCACAACGTAAGGCGATTTCCACACCCGTAGATGATTCCGCGACATCGCGACTCGGACCGGCTCCGCGTGCGCGAACCCGTAATCCTGCGCGCGGTCGAACAAGAACAGTGTGCTCATCGGCATCGTCAGATAATCTTTCTTTTCTAAAGATCCAACGAAAGCATTCAACGCCGTATTGCCAACCGTCTTGTCGACTTGTACCCATCCCCCAGTAGTGAACACTTGAACCACCTGGTCCTGCGTCCCCACAATCAGCACGTTCACCATGTCGCCCGGGTTCTTAGCGGGATCGGAGACGCGGCGCGGAATCTTGCTCAGCAAGCCCTGTGTGATGCCTGGCACTCGGCTCTCAACCGGGCCTCCAATCGCCGCAACATCGCCCGAACCCACTTCCAACACCTCGACCTTGACCTCGAAGCTGCCCGTCGCGCCCGAGGCCTCACTTTCGCTTTGATTGATTCCCAGGAACAGGCGACCAGCTACCGGTACTTCGTAGTTCTTGCTCGCTCCCACCAGGAAGGCTTGACTAAATGACTCGGCGCCAATGCGGCCGATGAGAGCGCCGTGTCCGGCATTTCCGACCGCGTACGAATGAACCAGGTCTGCGAATCCGCGCGGAAGCCCATCCGGGCCGAACGCTCCTGCGGTGTGCAATTTTCCGCCGTAGGATTGATCGGCCGGATATGTAATCTGCCCGGTAGCAGTGAAGCGCAACTTTGCTCCGCCTCGCACATCGACGCCCGTGTCCACCCATTCCTTCGTTCCCGGCACTTCAATTTTGTAGGACTGAATGCTGCTGTTCTTCGCCGGGTCCTTTTGTGTCTGTGCTTCCGCGCTGATCACACTCGCCCTACCCAGCGCCAGCACCACCATAGCCAACGCGATACTGCTCGTCAGACTTTTCATGGCTCCGCCCCTTTCCGTTTTCTGACGCACCCGAGTCCCAAAGCTCTTTCATTATAAGACTGCAAAACTGGAGAAAAATGTTTGGCCCACGCCGGCCATTTGCTAGCGCGGAGTTGTGAGGAGTGAAACCATGTTGATATCCTCACGGCCAGGTGAAGTGCGAAATTGACGCGAGTCCCGTAGGGACGGCACCAGTTCTTCGCATCACTATTGCTCCCGGATAACGCAACCTCATTCCACAATCCGAATCTAAGCAGGAAACTTTCATGTCAAGGAGAAGGCATCATGGATTACAGGCAGCTTGGACGTTCCGGACTCAAGGTATCAGCGCTCAGCTTCGGCACCGGCACTTTCGGCGGTAGCAATGAGTTCTTCCGCGCCTGGGGACACACCGACGTCGAGGAGGCGAGGCGGCTGGTCGACATCTGCGTCGACGCCGGAATCAATTTGTTTGACACCGCCGATGTCTACTCCAATGGCCTCTCGGAAGAGATTCTGGGCAAAGCTGTCGCCGGAAAACGGCACGATCTGCTCATTTCCAGCAAAACCACTTTTCGACTCGGAGCCGGTCCCAACGACGTCGGCTCCTCCCGCTATCACATTGTCCGCGCCTGCGAAGCGAGCCTGCGCCGCCTTGGCACAGACTACATCGACATCTACCACATGCACGGATTTGACGGCCTGACTCCGGTCGAAGAGACGCTCGAAGCGCTCGATACCCTGGTGCGCGGCGGCAAGGTCCGCTACATCGCCTGTTCGAATTTCTCCGGATGGCATCTGATGAAGTCCCTTGCCACATCGGAAAGATATGGCTGGGCGCGCTATGTCGCGCATCAGGTCTACTACTCGCTGATTGGCCGTGAATACGAGTGGGAACTCATGCCACTGGGAATCGAAGAAAAAGTCGGCGCGCTGGTATGGAGCCCGTTGGGATGGGGTCGGCTGACCGGCAAGATCCGAAGGGGACAGCCCATGCCTGCGGTCAGCCGCCTCAAATCCACCGCCGAAAACGGTCCGCCGGTAGCCAACGAAGACGTATATAAGGTGGTCGAGGCCATTGATGTCATCGCTAAACAGACAGGAAAGAGTGTCCCGCAGGTTGCCTTGAACTGGCTCCTGCAAAGGCCGACTGTGTCGAGCGTGATTCTTGGCGCGCGCAATGAAGAGCAACTGCGCCAGAATCTCGGCGGCGCCGGATGGAACTTGACGCCCGAACAAGTGGCAGCTCTCGACGCCGCCAGCGAAGCTACTCCGATCTATCCCTACTGGCACCAGCGCCAGTTCGTGGAGCGCATCCCGCTTCCAGTCGGTGAAGCCCCAGCCGCCTGATGTTTCGTATCAAGGCATGCTCTCGCTCCGAGTGGCGCCTCACTTTGAAATCCAGACACGTTCAAAGTAGTGTCATCCCGACCGGAGCCGCTTTTCAGGCGGAGGGAGGGATCTCCCACCCACGGAATCAGAGGGAAGGAGATCCCTCCGTCGGCTGGAAGGCGCCGCCTTTCGGGATGACCAGCTCTCGGGAGCGATATCCAAAATTCTGAGGTGTTACATTGCCGCGCTCCGAGACGGCAAAATCCAAACCCGCCGTTGCAAAGTCGGCCAGCGCCTTCCCATTTCCCTCCGAGATAGCCTAAGATGGCCGGTCCGATATTCTTTTCATGCAGGATATCTTCCACACCCGCTCGCCGCACAAAAACGTCAAACCCACGTCAAGGCGAGCGCCTCAATCCCAAAGCAAGTTCTTATTCTCTGGAGCCGTTATGCCTAGACTCGCGATTTTTCTTAGTGCCGCTCTGTGTGCAATTTTTTCCGTAATTCCCGCTGATTCCCAAACTGCCTCTCAACGACAAGTCGTTCCTTTGGACTCGGGCTGGGAATTTCGTCAGCTGACCGACGCCTCCAGTTCCGCCGCAATCTGGCGTCCGGCGCAGGTTCCCGGCGATGTCCATCTTGACCTGCTGCGCAACAAGCTGATCCCCGATCCGTTCTATCGCGACAATGAAGCCAAGCTGCAATGGATCGAAGACGCCAGCTGGGAATATCGCACGACCGTCCAGGCCGCCCCTGCCTTGCTCGCGCATAAGAATGTCGAACTCGTTTTTGAGGGGCTCGATGCCTACGCCGAGGTTTACCTCAACGACAAGCTGGTTCTCACGGCCGACAATATGTTTCGCGAGTGGCGTGTGAACGCCAAGCCTTACCTGCAGTCGGGCGCGAATCAGTTGCGCGTCGTTTTTCCTTCTCCCATCGAAGCTGCCGCCAAAGTCTCCGCCTCTGACAAGTGGCGCGAATTCACTCACACCGAAGAAAAAACCTACGTCCGCAAAGCCGCCTATGAATATGGATGGGACTGGGGTCCGCGCTTTGTCACCAGCGGCGTCTGGCGCCCGGCGAAGCTCGAAGCCTGGAACGACGCCCGCATCTCGAACCTGCACATTGCGCAGCGCGACGTGACCGCGAAAGTCGCCCACCTGACCGCAGAGGTCGAAATCACCGCCGCCAGTGACGTCTCCGGCAAACTCACGCTCGATTATTCACACAAGGGCAAGAAGGCGGAAACCTCGCTCGATGTCACCCTGCATCCTGGCATCAATCATTTCGATTTTCCGCTGCAGATTGATAATCCGGCGTTGTGGTATCCCGTGGGATACGGCGCCCAGCCGCGCTACGAATTCAACGTCCAACTGAAAATCGGCAAAGCTCTCGAGGATCAAGGCTCAGTTCGCACCGGCCTGCGCTCCATCGTTCTGCGGCGCGATCTCGATCAGTGGGGCCGCTCCTTCGAGTTCATCATCAATGGCATTCCCGTGTTCGGCAAAGGCGCTGATGTAATTCCGTTCGACAGCTTTCCAAACCGCGTCACCACTGCGCAATACCGGCGCATTCTCGAGTCGGCGCGCGACGCTAACATGAACATGATCCGCCACTGGGGTGGCGGCTATTACGAAACCGACGAGTTCTACGACATGTGCGACGAACTCGGCCTTATGGTCTGGCAGGATTTCATGTTCGGCAACGATTGGCAGCCCGGTACCTATGCCTGGAAACAGAACATAGAAAAGGAAGCCGAATACCAGGTTCGCCGCCTGCGCGATCATCCCAGCATCATCATTTTTTGCGGCAACAATGAAACCGAAGAGGCATTTCACTGGAAAGATCGCGATCTGCTCAGCACTGCGGCTCGCATGCAGATGTGGCAGGACTATCTCACGGTCTTCAGCGGCATCCTGGCGCGCACCGTGAATCGGTTGATTCCTGAAACGCCGTACTGGCCAAGTTCTCCCAGTTCGGATTACGAAGAGACTTCGCCGTCGTTTCAATCGGGTGACTTTCATGACTGGAGCGTCTGGCACGGGCGCGTTCCGTTCAGTGAATACGAACAGCATCATCCTCGCTTCATGACCGAGTTCGGATTCCAGTCCTTCCCCGAGATGGCTACGGTCGAGGCGTTCACTCTTCCCGAAGATCGCACCAGCATCTTCACCCCGGTGATGCTGGCGCATCAGAAGAACAACGAAGGCAACTCGATCATTCATGACTACATGCTGAAGTACTATTCCGAGCCCAAGGATTTCGCATCCTTTCTATACGCCAGCCAGGTGCTGCAAGCCGAAGGAATCAAAATCGGCGCGGAGCATCTTCGCCGGGAACGGCCGCGCAGCATGGGTTCCATCTTCTGGCAGCTGAACGATTGCTGGCCGGTCGCGTCGTGGTCGAGCATCGACTACTACGGACGCTGGAAAGCTTTGCAATACTACGCGCGCCGCTTTTATGCGCCGCTGCTGGTCTCTCCACATGTTGAAGACGGCAGCTTCAACATCTACGTCGTCTCCGACAAGACCACGCCCACTAGTGCACAGCTTCGGGTTCGCTTGATGACGCTCGCGGGTGCCACCGTCAGCGATAAAACGGAAGCTATCCAGATCCCGGAGCTGTCGAGCAAAGTCTATTCGCAGCGTCCGCTTGCGGAATTCGCAGATGCGAACGGAACCGACGCGGCCAACATCTTCGCCGTGACCAATCTGATCGTGGATGGAAAGACGGTCTCGAGCAATCTGATTTATTTCGCGCCGGCGAAGGAAGTGCATCTGCCAGATCCGCAGATCGCCACGGAACTGGCGGCAGACGGCGCTTCCTACAGGTTGCGGCTGACGTCGAAAGCCCTGGCCCGCAGCGTCTATATCTCCTTCGGAGACCCCGAAACCGAACTGTCCGACAACTATTTCGACCTGATCCCAGGCCAATCCGTCGACATTGCGATCCACAGCAAACTGAGCGCCGACCAATTGAAGCAGGCGCTCAAGATAACGTCACTGGTCGATGCCTTTGCACCCAACGCAGAAGTGAAGCCATGAAAACGCAAAGTCCGGCTCATTCTGGCCTCGATCTCCTTTGCATGTCCGCGTTCGTCGTTCTGTTTTGCGCCACGGCAGCAGCACAATTGCGGTCGATGCATGTCGATGCCGGCAAGGTCACCGGGCACATTCGCTCCTTTCAGGGCGTAAACGGCCAACCCACTCCGGTGATGGAAGGCCTGCCTAATCTGGTCAACGAATATAAAGACCTGCGCATCGACATGGTGCGCACCCACGATTTCATGGGGCCGACGGAAATCGATTCCGTGTTCAAGGATGACGATCCACTGCTGGCCTGGCTCGTACCAAAAGACGATCAGCGCGCCAAGCTGGTGGTGGCCGGAAACGCAAGCATCATTTTTCCTGACTGGAGCGCCGATCCGCAGAAGCCGGAAAGCTACCGGTTCGCTCCGACCGACAAAGTTATCCAGGCAATCCGCGACACGGGCGCCGAAGTTTATTACCGCATCGGCCGCAGTTGGGGCGCCAACCGCAACCCTCCCGCGGATCTCGACAAGTTCGCCGACATCGTCAAGCACATTGCCATGCACTACAACCAGGGCTGGGCCGATGGATTTCACGATCACATTCGTTACTGGGAGTTCTGGAACGAGCCGGAAACTTTCTGGTCGGGCACGCCGGACCAGTTCTATTCGCTGTATGGAAAAACGGCGACAGCGCTGAAGTCCGTAGATCCAACCCTGAAAGTTGGTGGTGATGCTAAGGCCATCCCAACCGACGGCGGTCCCTGGCGCGAAGGCTTCCTCGATTATTGCGCGGCTCACAAAGTGCCCTTGGATTTTTATTCCTGGCATACCTATGCAGATGGCTCCGCCGATCCTTACGATGCAGTCAGGATTGGAAAAGAAATTCGAACCTTGCTCGATGCCAAGGGATTTAAGAACGCAGAAAGTATTCTTTCGGAATGGAATCTGAGCGCCGACTTCACCGATGTCGAAAAGAAGATCCTTCAAGGCCCCGAGAACGCCGCCTACATCGATGCAGTCATGATTTATCTGCAGGATTCGTCCATCGATCACGCCCAGTTCTACCGTGGAGACGCCACGTGGATGGGGCTTTTCAGCCCAGCGCGCGAATATTACAAGACGGCATACGCATACAAAGCCATGGCCGCCATGCTCGACACGCCCGAGCGACTGACCCTGACCGGCAGCGATACGTTTGGCTTCGCGGTGCTCGCTGGACGATCCGCCGACGGCAAAACGGTGCAGGTGCTGATCAGCAACTACGAAATTCCGCCCGGCTACAAGCCGCATGAAATGCCTCCGCCTCCTGCTGTGATGGCCGCTCTGAATGTGGACTTCTCCAACTTCAAGTTCCTTCCGCGAAGGACCGGACTCCACTATGAGAACAACGGCGGCTATGTGTTGACGATCGATCACCTCCCCTGGGGCAATGCGGCGTTTTCTGTCCAGCGCTTCCGCATTACAGGCACGCAAAATCTGGCGATGGTGGAAGAAAAACCGGCCGCGGAGGAAAACTGGAACTGTCGAATCCGCTACCGCCTACTGGCGTGGAACTGATTGTTCTACGGCGGCAATAGTCGGGAAGGGAAGTTCAGATCGAGTGAAATCGCGTGGGCGATTCACGCAACTACCAGCAGAGGACCTTGATGAACCAGTGGCGAACTGACGAAGAACTCTTCTCCACTATCCGCCAGGAATTGTTTACCTGCGTGGTGGGAGATGTCATGGATAAGCTCGGCCTGCAGCACCAATTCTTGCCCCCGCAGATTCGCGCCTTGCGATCAGACATGGTGCTGATCGGTCGCGCCATGCCCGTGCTCGCTGTCGACGTCTTCGAAGAGAAGGTCGCGGGCGCGCATAACCGGCTCATGGAGAAGCCATTCGGCTTGATGCTCGAGGCTCTCGACGATCTCAAGGCCAACGAAGTTTACGTCAACACCGGCGCATCTCCGCGCAACGCGCTCTGGGGCGAACTGATGAGCATTCGCGCCCGCAAGCTTGGCGCGGCAGGGGCCGTGCTGAATGGCTATCTTCGCGATACCAAAGCAGTGTTGAAGCTGGATTTTCCGGCGTTCTGCTGGGGTTCGTACGCACAAGATTCCGCGCCTCGCTACAAGGTAGTGGACTTTCGTATCGCCATAGAAATCGGCGCAGTCCGCATCCGGCCCGGAGATTTTCTCTTTGGAGACATCGACGGAGTCTGCGTGATCCCGGTCGAGGCTGCGACCGAAGTCTTCAGCAAAGCGCTGGAAAAAGCTCGCGGCGAAAAGCTGGTGCGAAAGGCGTTGGAAGAGGGAAGCAGCGCGGTTGCCGCATTCGAGAAGCACGGAATTATGTAAAACCGCGGTCACGGCTCCGAACGGAAACCATGATTCAAATCGATCTCACTGGCAGGGTTATTTTGATCACCGGTGCCATGGGCGCGATCGCCGAGCACATGGTCAAGAGGTTGAACGCAGCTGGAGCAACGCTGGTTCTCATTGACCTGAAGCGCGAAGACGATGCGCGCGAACTTCTGCGCAGTTGGAAGATTCCAAACGAGAGTTTCACCTATCACTCGCTCGACCTGACCGACTCGGCGAAACTCACAGAAGCCGCGAACAAGTCCTTCGAACGTTTCCCCACCATGGACACAGTGCTGGGCCACGCGGGCGGTTGCGGCCTGCATCCTTTCGCTTCGACTTCGGAGACGGATTTCGAGCACATTTTTCGATTCAACTTTCTGGCGCAGGTCACCCTGACGCGGGCCGTCTTCGCGCAATGGACGAAACGCAAAACTCGCGGCCATCTGATTTTCACGTCTTCTTATGTGGCCCGGGTCCCGCATACGCAAATTCCGGCCTACGCCTCCGCCAAAGCGGCGCTCGAAAACTTCGCCCGCTGCATGGCGCTGGAATATGCATCGTCGGGCATCCGCGTCAATGTCGTCTCGCCGGGGAATGTGGCCGCAGGGAGTTCACTGAAAGTCTTTGAAGAAGATCCCGCGTACCGCGAGTTCGTTCTCCGCGTGTCTCTCGGGCAACGCAACAGCCCCGAGTCGATTGCCGATGCCTTTGTCTTCCTATGTTCGCCGCTCGCCGCCGAGATCAACGGGCAAATCCTCAGCGCCGACTACGGCGGAGGAATCGGGAACCGCTTATGAAAGTCGGACTCGGACTATACCGGCACATGTTGACGCGCGACTATTACGACTTCGCGCGCCAAGCGGGATGCACCCACGTGGTCGTGCACTTGGTGGATTATTTCAAGCAGGGCGCGAGCAATCCTCGCCACAACCAGCCCACCGGCGGCAAGTATGAGCCGTGGGGCGTGGCCGGCGATCCCGAAAAACTTTGGACCGTCGCCGAACTGAAAAAACTCCGCACAGAAATCGAAGACGCCGGCCTCACGCTCGCCGCAATCGAAAATCTCGATCCCGCCCACTGGCACGACATTCTTCTGGATGGTCCGCAGCGCCCAAAGCACATCGAGAATGTGAAGACCATCATCCGCCACATGGGCGAAGCCGGCATTCCCGTGCTCGGCTACAACTTCAGCCTGGCCGGAGTGTGCGGCCGCGTGACGACAGCGTCCGGTCGAGGAGGAGCCTTGACCGTCGGCATGGACGGCCCGGCGGATGAAGAACCCGTCCCGGCGGGCATGATCTGGAACATGATCTACGATCAGTCAGCACCGCCCGGCAGCCTGCCGCCGATTTCTCACGAAGAACTCTGGCGTCGCCTGCAACGATTTCTGGAGGATGTGGTCCCGGTCGCCGAGCAATCCGGCGTGCGCTTGGCCGCCCATCCCGACGATCCGCCCATGCCCTACATGCGCGGCCAGCCCCGCCTGGTTTTTCAACCCCACATGTATCAGCGCCTGCTCGATCTGGTTCCGAGCCGCTCGAATGCTCTGGAACTGTGCGTGGGAACCATCGCCGAAATGACCGAGGGAGACCCTCACGATGCCGTCGATCAGTACAGCAGGCAAGACGAGATTGCCTACATTCATCTGCGCAACGTCATCGGCAAAGTTCCGCACTATCGCGAAACTTTTATCGACGAGGGCCAAGTGGACATGGTGTGCATCTTGTCGATTCTGAAGCGCAATCATTTCGACGGCGTCATCATCCCCGACCACACGCCGCAGATGTCGTGCTCCGCTCCCTGGCACGCGGGCATGGCCCACACCATAGGCTTCATCCTGGCCGTCAAAGCCATGCTCGAGTCTTCGGCAACCGTTTCCAGCGCAGAATCCACGCATCGAGGCCGCTAAACTGAGTTCCTCCTCCTCACCGTCGCCTTCGTCCGCTTCATCCGCTCCGCATTCTCGCCGGCAGCTCTTCATCGCGGCCAGCGTCTCAACCTTGGGCGGCCTGCTGTTCGGCTACGACAACATCGTGATCAGCGGCGCGATTGGCTATCTGAGCCGCTTGTTTCATCTCGACGCCGCCGGCATAGGATGGGGGGCCGGGTGCGCCTTGCTCGGTTGCATTGTCGGATGCGCCTTCGCCGGAACGGTTGCTGATCATCTCGGCAAAAAGAAAGGCCTCGCGCTCTGCGCTGTCTGCTTTGCTCTTTCATCCGCCGGAATCTTCTTCGCAGCCAATCTTCACCAATTCGTCGTCTGGCGTCTGATCGGCGGTCTGGGCATCGGCGCCGCCTCAGTCATTTCTCCAAACTACATTGCCGAAATTGCTCCCACGCGCGTTCGCGGCCGCTGCGTGACGCTGTATCAGCTGGGCATCGTCGTCGGAATTCTGGCCGCGGTTTTCGTCAACATGCTCATTCAGCGCATGGGTGACGAAGCCTGGAATACCAATGTCGGCTGGCGCTGGATGTTTTTCGCCGGGATCGTGCCCGCGCTCCTGTTCGGCGGCATGATCCTGCCTGCCGTCGAGAGCCCGCGCTGGCTGATGAAAGCCGGACGTCGCGAGCAAGCCATCCGCGTCTTGACTGAGATTAACGACCCGGATATCGCGCAGCGCGAGGCGGCTGAAATCGAAAACTCCCTGGCCATTGAAGAGGGACACATCTCGGAACTCTTCACCACCTTCCGCCGGCCTCTGCTGCTCGGCATCATGCTGGCGGGATTACAGCAGATCAGCGGCATCACTCCGTTGTTCTCGTTCTTGCCGGAAATCTTTCGCTCGGCCGGAAGCGCCACCGGCCACGCTTTCTTTCAATCCGTCCTGGTCAGCCTGATCAATTTATTGTTCACACTGATTGCTCTCTGGCTGGTGGATCGCGCCGGCAGAAAAAGCCTCATCCTTGCCGGAACCACGCTGCAATGCCTGTCGTTTGCCCTGGTCGGCTGGTTCTATCACATCCACGGCAGCGGCCTGGCAATCCTTATTCTGGTGATGAGTTTCGTGGCGGGGCACGCCTTCGGCAATGGCGTGGCCTGCTGGGTCATCATCTCCGAAATTTACCCCACGAAAGTTCGCGGACGCGGCATGTCGATTGCCACGACTGCGCTTTGGCTGGTCGGCTACCTCGGCAATCAGTTATTCCCGATCATGCAAAAGAATCTCGGATCCGACGGCACCTTCTGGTGTTTCAGCGCCGGAGCTTTGTTGACAATCATTCTCGTTGCGTGGCTGATTCCAGAAACCAAGGGACGATCGCTCGAAGAGATCACCAGGTTTTGGAATCCGCAGGCCCAAGACTTTTCCACAATCGCGAATTGACCTCACAACGATGGAGGTGTTTGCCATGAAGCACTCGAAAAAGAAATCCCCCCACGCGATGACTGAACACGCCAACTCAGGAACTTTTCCTGGTGTGAGCCGGAGAACCGCGATCCAGTCTCTAGGCATGGCCGCGTGTGCTCTCTTGCTGCCCGCTGGATTTTCAGGCACGGCTTCCGCAGCCAGCTTGCAGGCTAAAATCCCGGCAAAGAATCCCAAGTGGTACGGATTTAATTTGCTCGAATATTTTTCCACCGATCCCGACTGGATGAAATATTTCCCCTACAAAGATGACGGCATGTTCCAGGAAGACGACTTTCGCTGGATTCGCGATTGGGGTTTCAACTGGGTCCGCTTGCCGATGGATTACCGCTTCTGGACTGACTCTCAGGATCTCCTCAAAATTCACGAAGACAAAGTTGTGCCCATCGATCGCGCGGTCAAGTTGGGCGAGAAATACGGAATCCATATCAACCTCTGCCTGCACCGTGCGCCGGGATACTGCATTCTCGACACGATGGATGAATCGCTCACCGGCATTCATGTGACGAAAGAAAAGAGCAGCGTCTTCACCAATCCGAAAATGCTCGACGCGTTCGTCTATCAATGGACTTACTTTGCCGACCGCTATAAGGGAATGTCCAGCGAAAAGCTCAGCTTCAACCTGGTAAACGAGCCGATCGTGATGCCGTCGACCGCGGAAATGGAGGAGCTCAAGAAAGCCGGCAAACTCAAACCGGAAGATTTCTTCAGTGGAGAAGTAGGGCGCCGCCACGCGACCGATTACACCCGCGTCGCCCGCGCAGCCATCGACGCGATTGCCAAGCATGATCCGCAACGTCTGGTCGTCACCGACGGATACAACGGCGGCACGGCTCCAATCCCCGCGTTATTCGACACCTCGGTTCTGCAGAGTTGCCATACCTACTATCCCATCCAGGTGACCCACTACCAGTGCGAGTGGGTGCGCGGTCTTCTCACCGGCAATGAACCGCTGCCGACCTGGCCCATCAGACTTGGCCCATCAAAGGACAGCAAGGGTGTCACCATCGACCGCGCCCAACTGGCGCGAACCTTTCAGCCGTGGGGCGAACTCGCGGCGCACGGCATTCCCATTCACTTCGGCGAAATGGGCTGCTACAAGCACACGCCCCCGGAAGTGGTGCTGGCGTGGTTCAACGACACCTTGGGCGTCCTCAACGACCTGCACTCCGGATGGGCACTATGGAATTTTCGCGGACCGTTCGGCGTCCTGGACACCGAGCGCATCGGCACAAAGTACGAAGACTGGCACGGCCATCCGCTAGACCGCGAGCTGCTAACGCTGCTGCAGAAAAAAAATGAAGGACTAGCGATCGCAAGCCGAAGAGCGAATGCGTTCTCTGCGTTCTCAGCGATGTGTCGGCAGCGAACTCAGCGGTTAAAAGCTCTTGCCGGTAGCGGGAGTGAATTCCTACCGCCCAAACACGCGGAACGGATTCTCTTCCTGTCC
Source organism: uncultured Acidobacteriota bacterium (assembly GCA_963719865.1). Classification (GTDB taxonomy): domain Bacteria; phylum Acidobacteriota; class Terriglobia; order Terriglobales; family Acidobacteriaceae; genus Sulfotelmatobacter. The sequence continues at coordinate 174,000 of CAVRDS010000082.1, forward strand.
GACGACCCCAGTCTGAATGGCATACAACCCGCCCGCCAGCCGGTCACTCGCGGGCGCCTCGGCCTTCGCCGTGGTGACGTAAAGTGTCTTGCGATCAGCCCCGCCAAACGTGCAGGTCGTAATGTTCCGCACCGGCATTTCGACGACGCGATCGATCTTTCCATCGGGCGCAACCCGAACGATACATCCGCCAAAAAACCGGCAATTCCACAGATATCCTTCCGAGTCCATGGCCGACCCATCGGGCGCACCGCGCTCGAAGCCCGCAAGAAAGGGACGTTCATTCGCGATCGCGCCCGTCGATGCATCATAGTCGTATTGCCAGATCACGTTGGCGAGGCTGTCGCCGAAATAAAACCGCCGGCGGTCTGGACTCCAGGTCAGAGTATTCGCGATTCCAATGTCTCGTCGCCACACCGTGACTTTGGCATCCGAATCAAGCCGGAACAGCGCACCATCCGTTCCCCCCGCTTCGCTCGAAGTCCCATCAGGATTGACGTTGTTGCGCATGGTTCCCATCCACAGCGAGCCCCGTGGATCCACGCGCGCATCATTCAGGCGAACCCCGGGCCATCCCTCGAGACAAAACAAAGGCTCGTGCTGAGTGTCCGTAGCCGGCTCCCACAAAATCACGCGCGATCCCAGAACGATGAGGAGCGTTTCCGGCCGATCCGTCAGCGTCAGCGCCGTTACCGGTTCATCGAAGAACCATGTGCGAACCGATTGATCCGCAGCCGTGTAGCGATGAAGCAGGAAGCGGTTAATGTCGGTCCAATACACAGCGTTGTGCGCCGCATGCCAGACTGCTCCCTCTCCGCAAACATCTCCGGTGGGCGCGACACAAACGGGCTCGCCAATCATGCTTGAGTTCATTGCACCCCTATGCCTGCGAGTAATCCGCCGTCGACCAGATAATCGCCGCCGGTGCAGAACCCGGATTTATCCGAGACCAGGAACGCCGCTAACTCAGCTACTTCCTCGGGTGTGCCGACGCGTCCCAACGGATGCGCTTCGCCAAACCGCTCCATCACGGTTTCCGCGGGCAAGCCGGGCCCGAAATGCGCGGCGGCCCGCGCCAGCATCGGCGTGCGAATCGACCCGGGGCTGATGGAGTTCACGCGAATGTGATCTTTGGCGTGATCGAGCGCGAGCGCCCGCGTCAAGCTGTGGACCGCGCCCTTGGACGCCGCATAAGCCACGACTCCTCGCTGGCACGCATGCCCTTGCACTGACGAAAGATTTACCATCGATCCCCCGCCTCGTTTTTTGATCTCCGGAATTCCAAAATGCGCCAGCAGAAAGATGCTGCCAACATTCACCGCCATGCAGCGATTCCAGGTGTCGGGATCGGTCTCGGCGGCCGTGCCAAAGGGATGAATCCCCGCCGCGTTGACAATAATATCCAGACCGCCATGCGTCTTCACGGTCTTGGCAACGACCGACTTCACCTGCTCAGGCTGGCTGACATCGCAAGTTTCGACGTGCAGCGATAATCCGCTCGCCTTCGCTTCCTCCCGCAATTCCTGGTTGGCCGACGATTCGATCCCGCACGCCACCACGCTGCATCCCCCGGCGACGAGGCGCTTTGCGATTGCCCGACCGATCCCCGTCGTGCCGGTAACGATTGCAACCCGATTCTCGAATTCTTTCATGTGCTCTCACTCTTTCTGCTGCATACAAGCGCCTCGGCCAACGAGCGCTGCAACTTTACTCAGCTAATTCCGGCATCGCATACTTCAGGCCGTTCACCACCCCTCGCAATTCCGCAAGGCCCCTCAACCTGCCGACCAGCGAGTATCCGGGATTCACCTTCCGCCCGATATCATCAGCCAACAGGTGCCCGTGATCGGGACGCATTGGGATCTCGCAGTCCAATCGGTTCTGCTTTCGCCGCCGAGCCTCCTCTTTTAACACAGCGCTGATCACGCCGACCATGTCCGAACTCCCGTGCAAATGTTCCGCCTCATAAAACGAGCCGTCGGCCTCGCGCATCACTTGCCGAAGATGTACGAAGTGAATGCGCGACGAAAATTCATTCACCATTGAAATCAGGTTATTATCAGCGCGTGATCCGTAGGATCCCACGCAAAACGTCAGCCCGTTCGCCGCAGTATCGACTCCAGCAAGAATCGACCGCACGTCCTCAGCGGTTGAGACGACACGCGGCAGACCGAACAGCGGCCACGGCGGGTCGTCGGGATGGATGGCGAGACGAACCCCGAGCTCTTCCGCCACCGGTACAACCTCATGCAAGAACGAAATGAGATGGCCTCGCAACTCGCTAGCCGTCACATTCTTGTACTGGTTTATCAACTCCCGCAATGTCGCGCGGTCGTAGGATCCTTCCGCTCCGGGCAGTCCTGCAATGATCGTCTGCTCCAGTTCATTCCGCCGGTCCGCCGACATCGCATCGTAACGTGCCCGCGCCGACGCGATGCACTCCTCCGCATAGTCTCGTTCGGCGTCGGTACGTTGCAGAATGAATAAGTCGTAGGCGACGAAATCAGTCACGTCGAAACGCAGGGCATATCCCGTGCTAGGCAATCGCCAGCGCAAGTCGGTGCGCGTCCAGTCCACGACCGGCATGAAGTTGTAGCACACGATCTTCACGCCAGCCTTTGCGATGGCCGACAGCGAGTTTTTCCACGCATCCGTGAACTGGCGAAACGGGCCGCTCTGCAGCTTGATGGAATTGTGAATGGGAATGCTTTCGACGACCGACCAAGTCAGTCCCGCCGCCTCGATCTCCGCCTTGCGCTTGAGCACTTCGTCGATCGGCCAGGCTTCCCCGCGATAGAGATGATGCAGCGCCGTAACAACTCCAGTTGCGCCCGACTGCCGGACACGATCGAGCGAAACCGGGTCTTGCGGGCCAAACCACCGCCAGGTTTCTTTCACGCCGCTATCTTAAACCTCAGCGGAAAGAAAAATAATCTGCCGCGAATTTAGCATTCTGGATTAGACACGAAAGCCGTTCCCGTTGGAAGATAAATGCAGGGGTATCAGAGGCCGAATGTCGAGCAATCATAAAAAGCGATCCAAGGCCGTGAAGGCCGTCATCTTCGATTACGGAGAAGTCCTCTGCCATCGGCCCAAGGCAGAAGAAATTGCGCGACTGGCAGGTTTTTTCAACATTCGTGTCGACCAACTTCCCGCCCTGTGGGAGCGCAATCGGGGCCCTTATGATCGCGGCGATCTTGCGCCGGAAGTTTACTGGTCAGCACTCGCGAAAGATGCAGGCGTCGAACTCGCTCCGGAGCAGCTGGCCGAGATCCACAGACTCGACATGGAGATGTGGAGCAACATCAATTCCAGCATGGTGGAGTGGGCGAATCAACTCCGTTCCTCAGGCATGAGAGTTGGATTGCTCTCGAACATGCATCCGGGAATGGTGGCGCATTGCCGCAAACATTTTTCATGGCTCAAGGAATTTGATTTTGTAACATTTTCGGGAGAGGTGAGGTTGATCAAGCCCGATCCAGCCATCTACGAGCACACGCTTCGCGGCTTGGGCGTCACAGCTTCTGAAGCTCTGTTTCTCGACGACCGCGAGGTGAATATTCAGGCCGCTCAGGCACTGGGCATCAATGCGCTCCGCTTTGAATCGATCGAGAAGCTTCGTAGTGAACTGACAGCTGCCGGCTTTCCCATCTTGCCGGCTGCCTGAGCGGTTTCAATTGCCGCTTACTGCGGTTGCCCCTCAGCGGGTTGCCCCGGATTGATGTTCTGCAGTTTCTTAAACTCCTGCATCTCGTGCTCGGCCTCCGGCTTCTTGCCTTGCCTGCGGTAGAGGCCGGCCAAAGCATAGTGAGTCTGCGCCGCAAGATCGCTCTCTTTTTCGATCGACAGCAGCTTGACCCACGCCTTCTCGGCCGCCGCCTGATCGGACTCTAGCAGCGCTGCTTTGCCCAGCGAATACAGCACCTCCGGCATGTCGGGACGCAGATGATCCGCGCGAATCAATGCCTCGCGGGCCTCATGCGCATTGCCTTCCTGCAGCAGCGCCGATCCGAGACGGTACGCCGCTTCGGCGTTTCCCGGCTGCATCTTGGTCTGAGCGCGAAACTCCGCCTCGGCCTTATCCCATTGCGACGACTTCGCGTAAACATTTCCGAGTTCCAGATGAAGTTCGGGCGTATCGGGGCGAAGTTTTATGGCAGCCAGAAATTCTCTTTCTGCTTGCGGCATCTGTCGAAGCGCAAAATAATTCTCCGCCATAGCCTGGTGTGCCCGCGCTGAATCCGGCGCAATGGTGAGCAAGGTGTCGACCGATTGCTTGGAAAGAAGTCCGCTCGCCCGTCCCAGGTAGTAGAGCAGGTCGGGATCATTCGGGCGCTGCTCCAGCGCAGCCTGCAGATGCGTGACCGCCTCTTTGAGTTTGCCCGCATCAATTTCGGCGATTCCCAGCGCGGCGTTTTCCTGCGCCCTTTCTAGGTGTGGAATCGCTTCTGCCGAGTAACCCTGGATCAGTAACGCATATCCGAGCAACTGGTGTGCCGGAATCAGATCCGGGTTCAGTTTCAGCGCATGCTTCAGCGGCGCAACGGCGCTGCCGTATTCGCGATTCTCCAGGTACGCTTGCCCGAGGCCCACGAAGCCTTCCACCAGGTTCGCATCCAGATCCGTCGCCTTGCGAAATTCCGCAATCGCAACCTCGACGTGATGTTGCTTGTCGGCCGCGATTCCGGCCTGCAAATGCGCAATCGCCTCAGAAGGTGCCGCCGCCTGTCCTGCAAGCCACAGCAGCAGCAATACGTGGATCATGGCTTCTCCGGTTCCCGTATCTCAAGAAATTGATCGACATGAACATCGTTTAAAGATTGATGAATGCCTGACGGCCAGACAACTTCCACCTTGGCCGTTTCCGCGGATCCCAGCCCGAAATGCAGGCGCTTGTCGTTGGAGCAGAGATAGCTTCCCGCCGCCGTCGCAAACCGGGTCTGGCCGTTCACCCGCACCCGAGCCCCATAGCCGTCTCGATTGCTGCGCGTGCCGCGCAACGAAATCGTCAGCCAGTGCTGGCTTCCGCCGCGGTTCATCAACACCTGAGGCCCGCCGCCCAGCACGCTCACCACCACATCCTGCCAACCGTCGTTGTTCAGGTCCCCGAACGCCGCTCCGCGATTTGCCGCCGGCACCGTGATTCCAGAATCGGCCGCCTCAAAGCGTCCGTTGTGATTCATCGCCAACAGGGGCAGCTGTTTGTAGTGCAGCGACGGATCGATCTCGTCCACATTGTCGAGCACATGACTCTGCGCAACGAACAAATCTTTCCAGCCATCATTGTCGAAGTCTTCCAGGCCCACTCCCCAGCCGGACGTTCCACTCGAAAGCACGCCCAGGCCGGTCTCAAGGCTGCGGTAGCTGAAGAACCCGTCGCCATCATTGTGGTAAAGGCTGAAAATCTCCCGTGGTAGCTCGGTCACGATGATATCGGGACGCCCGTCGTTGTCATAATCCTGAAAGACCACGCCCATTCCCGACATTCGCCGGCCATCGGCCGACAGCGCCGCGCCCGCTTCCAGAGCCGTCTCGGTGAACGTCCCATTTCCATTGTTGTGGAACAGGAACTGCCTCATCCCATCATTGGAAACGAATATGTCCGTGAATCCATCTTGATCATAATCGGCGAATGCCACTCCCAACGCTCGCCCTTTGCTCGCCGCGATGCCCGAGCGCTGGCTCACGTCCGTGAACGTGCCATCGCCGTTGTTGTGGTACAGGATGTTTGTCGTTACAGGAAATTCTTCCGGCGGGCAGTAAGTGCGCCACTCCTGACCGCAAGTCTTGCTATGCTTCGTGTCCCACTCCATGTAGCGAGTTACAAACAGATCGAGCTTGCCATCATTGTCATAGTCGAAGAATCCGGCGGACTCCGACCACCCTCCACCCGCCACGCCAGCCTTCGCAGTTACATCGGTGAAGGTGCCATCGCCATTATTGTGATAGAGGGTGTTCTTGCCGTAGTTAGTGACATAGATATCCGGATAGCCGTCGTTGTCGTAATCGCCCACGGCGACTCCCATGCCGTAGTTTCCATCTCCGGCATTGGCCAGCCCCGCCTGCACGGTCACATCTGTGAAGGTGCCATCTTTGTTCTGCCGGAAGAGCCGGTTCCAGTATTTCGGATCGTGCCGGTCAAAGTCCTCTGGCAGCCTCATCGGATCGGTCACGCGGCCGCCGTTGACCATGAAAACATCGAGCAAGCCGTCGTTGTTGTAATCCAGCAGCGCGATCCCTCCCGGCATGGTTTCGATCAGGTACTTCTGAGCCGTCGGTGAGTTTTCGAGCGTGAAATCAAGGCCCGGCGGATGCTTGAGTTCGAAAAGAGGTTTCGGCGTCGAGGCCGCGACCAGCGCCAGCAGTAAAAGGAATAATCCCGCACCGAACACCCTGGTTTTCGACTGATTCATAAGCGCGATTGGATCATTCCCGGCAGGCCTCTCCCGCCCGGAACTGTTAACTGACAAGGTACACTCGCCCCTGGTCCAAACGCTAAGTAAACCCAATCTCAGAGCGAGTTGCAAGTCCCCAGTCCCGGAAATATCGAAGAAAATCGGCTGCAAAACCGATTTTTCTTGACAACGTCCATTCACCTTACCGAAACTGGCCCGTCCCCTAATACTTAACAATTAGGGCGAAGGAGAATTGCATATGGGGCGTTACAAGCTGCTAGGTCTCCTAACGGTACTCTGTTTTATCTTTTCATTCACTCTGCCGGCGCATAGCCAATCGACGTACGGCTCGATATCCGGCGTGGTCAGCGATTCGTCCGGTGCTGCCGTCACCGGCGCGACCATCACCGTGACCAGCCTGAGCACGGCAGAAAAGCGGACAGAGACGAGTGGCGCTGATGGCCACTACACCTTCGTCAACCTGTTCCAGGGCCAGTACCGCGTCGACGTCGAGAAGCCCGGATTCAAGCACTTCGCCCATCCGGCCGTGGCCGTGCAAGTGCAGCAGGATACCCGCGTTGACGCCGCGCTTACCGTTGGCCAAGTCAGCGAAACCATCGAAGTGACGTCAGAGGCGCCCTTGCTGCAGACCGAGTCCTCTTCATTGGGGCAAGTGGTCGAGCAGCGCAAGGCGAACGAACTGCCTTTGAATGGCCGCAACATCTTCAACCTGATTACGGTCTCTCCCGCGGCCGTGGCACAAGGCGGATCCGGTGGATCGCCAGTCGGCCAGAACCCATTTAGCTGGGGCAACTACCAGATTGGCGGTTCCTTCGCCAATCAGGGTGCCGAGTATCTCGACGGTCAGCCGCTGAATATCGGCTACATCAACCTGCCCATCATCATCCCCACACAGGACTCAGTCGGTGAGTTTAAGGTGCAATACAGCAACCTGGGCGCCGAGTGGGGCAAGTTCTCCGGCGGCGTAACCAACCTCAGCACCAAAGGTGGAACCAACAGTTGGCACGGTACCGGCTACGAATACTTCCGCAACAAGGTTCTGAACGCCAACGAATACTTCAACAAGCAAGGCCAGTTGGCGGCTGGCCAGGCGAATGAAGCTCCGCCGTGGACCCAGAATCAGTATGGGTTCGCACTTGGTGGCCCGGTCGTCAAGAATAAGACTTTCTTCTTCGTCAGCTGGGAGCAATACCGGCAGCGTACCGGAGCACCGTTTACGACCACTGTTCCTGCCGCCGGCGAGCGCCAGGGAAATTTTGCCGCTCTGTGCACATCAGGATTCGACGGAAGCGGCATTTGTCTAGACAGGGACGCAGCAGGGAATGTCACTGATCAGCTCTACGACCCATACACAATTACAGCCACTCAACGAACTCCGTATCCCAACAACGTAATTCCAGCCGCGGAATTCAGCACCGCCACCACCAAGATGTGGGATACCTACTTCCCGACGATATCCAGCACGGCCACAGTAAACAATTATCTGAGTTCAGCCCCGGCTGGCGGCAACACCAACGAGTTCGTGGCTCGTGGAGATCAGAACCTTGGGAACAACACGCGCCTCTTCGGCAGATTTGCCTACTTCGGTCTGACCGACCTCCCGGTAAATCCGTTTGGAACGGGTCTCTGTCTTGACCGCTGCGCGGAGAAATATCACAGCAAACTCCTCGTCTTCGACGTGAACCACACCTTCACTCCTACGACGATTCTCGATGTGAACTTTGGAGCTACCCGGTTCGTGTATGGGCGGCAACCCCTGCTTTCAGGTTTTGATCTGACGACCCTGGGCTGGCCCTCCACCTATAACTCTCCGCCAAGTTCGATGCGAACCCCGCCCACCCCGGCATTTCCGTTCCCCAACGACGTCGGGAGATCGCAGGGCAACAGCGCCATCGGCGATCACAACACGCAGTACAACATTACTCCCGCGTTCACTCTCATTCGCGGCAAGCACACCATCCAAGCCGGAGCCCAGTTCGAGTACGGGTTGGATAACTACTTCCAAACTAACATCGCCAGCGGCGCTTTCGCTTTCGGAGGAAACTGGACCACTCAATACGCACAGGCGAATACAGTTGAATCCGCTCTAGATCCTCTTTTGGTTAGCAACGCTAATTTCGCGTATGCTGACTTCCTGCTCGGCCTCTCGCAGAACCAGGGCAGCTTTGTCAACCAGACGGAAGGAGTTGCGCAGGTTCCCGCTCAAACCAAGGGCCTGCAAGTCTATCGGGCGTTGTACGTGGACGACACCTGGCACATCACTCCCAAATTCACACTCAACCTCGGTTTGCGCTATGAACTCCAGGGAACCTGGTCCGATGCCTATAATCGGCTGAGCTACTGGGATCCGCTGGCAACCAATGCCACTGTCACCGGTTGCGGCGGGGCCGGAACCACTTGTCCCGGCGACGCGTTCCTGGTTCAGACGGGCCGGAACGGCAGCCGCAACAACATCCCCATGGATAAGAAGGCATTCTCTCCTCGGCTGGGCTTCGCCTATGCCTTGGATCCGAAAACTTCCATCCGCGGCGGATACGGCATCTTCTACATCCCGAATTACGTATCGTTCGGATTGAACCCAGACAACGACGTTGTGAACCTTGCCAGTACTCCACTCCACGCGACCACCGATTTGTTTGTAACGCCCGCTGCCACGATGGACGGCTACGGCTGCAGTTACGGCGTCGCTGGATCCACGCTGCCCAACGGCTTTGGCTGTACTCAGGTTGGCCCGTTTGGCAATGCTGGAATCATCGCGCCGCCTGGCCGGAACTATAACGGTCTGGCCACTCCCAATGTCTCCAGTTTTGTAGCTGCGAACGGCAGCCCCGGTTTGGCCCCCTATTTCGGGATCAACGGACACAGCAATCCGCAGTATGGATATGTTGAACAGTGGAACTTCGATATTCAACGCACACTCCCCGCTGGTTTCTTCGCCGATGTGGCGTATGCTGGCTCGCACGGTGTGCATCTGGAACAGTACAACACCAACGTTGATCAATTGCCGGACAGCTTGTGGTCGCAAGGTGCGGCGCTCTTAACGCCTATAACCGCGGCCAACAACCCCATGCAGGGCAATCCCAATCCGTCGCTGAGCGGGGCAATCATCGCGGGCCAGCTGGAACGGCCTTACCCGCAATACAACGGTTTGAGCTTGAACGGTTACGGTTGCTGCGGCAGCAGCTACAACTCGCTGCAAGCGACGGTAACCCGGCGTTTCCAAGGTGGCGGCACCATGCTGGTGGCCTATACCAACGCCAAGCTGATGAGCAACACCGACACGCTCACCAGTTGGCTCGAAGCCAACACCGGTGGTGTTCCGGGCGTCCAGGACTGGAACAACCTGGCGGGAGAAAGATCTCTCTCCGCCCAGGACATTTCACAACGCCTGGTCATCAGCTACGTTCTCGACCTCCCCTTCGGAAAGGGCAAGGCGTATGCCAACAGCTTGAGCGGAGTTGCGAATGGCGTGGTTTCCGGTTGGGGCGTGGATGGTATCACCACTTTCCAGCGCGGCTTCCCGCTGAAAATCAGTTACTCTGCCTCGACTCCGCTGGAAGCTGCCAATCTCGGCGTCGCCAACATTCGGCCTGACGTCGTTGCCGGGTGCGACAAGAAGGCTGGCGGCAACCACCTTAGCCAGTGGTTTAACACCTCCTGCTTCGCCGCCCCGCCAGATTTCGGACCGGGCACTGAATCGCGCGTCGACGCAAATCTGCGCGGACCTGGAATCAATAACTTTGATTTCGCACTGTTCAAGCGAACCATGGTTGGAGAGAAGGCAGGCATAGAGTTCCGCACGGAATTCTTCAACATCTTCAACCATCCGTACTTCAACATGCCGGCAGAAGGCTTCGGGGCTGCAGGCTTCGGCGTGATCAACTCCACCATTCAAGGTGGTGTGGCTTCGCCCGAACGCTTGATTCAATTCGCTCTGAAGTTCGAGTTCTAACTTGCTGTTTTCCGAACCGGATTAGGCATCCGCCTAATCCGGTTTTTTTGTCTGCGGAGATTTGTACTAGAGACGCTTCATGAAAGAGATCCCCACCATCGATTACTCCGACGCGCAAAAAGCCGTGTCCCTGATCATGCAGAAGGCCACCGAACTGCAAAAAGCCGTAGCCATCGCCGTCGTCGACTCGCACGGCGAACTGATCGCCTTCGCCCGCATGGACGGCGTCCCTTTGCCCTCCATCACCATCGCCATGAACAAGGCCTGGACCGCCGCACGAACCGGCAAGCCCACGCACGAAATCGGAGAAAAAGTCCGCCACCCCGAAAAGGGCCACGACATCTCCTACTACGGCGACCCAAAGTTTGTAGGCTGGGGCGGCGGCATTCCCGTCCGCCAGAATGGCCAAATTGCCGGCGCCGTCGCCGTCAGCGCCCTGTCATCGATCGAAGACGCCGCCCTCGCCAAGCTGGGCGCGGATCTGATTGAGCAAGCCTGACACGACAACTATCGCCTTCTGAACAAAGGCTGAATTCTCGGAACAACGGTGGAATCGGCGCCACCAAACCCCGCGCATAACGGCGGTGGAATAAACGCCACCCGAACCCAGCCGCGTAGCGGCGATATGTGAAAGCCCGGCACGGAAGTGCCGGGTGAAGTGGCCAATCGACGCGGAGTCCCGTAGGGACGGCACCAGTTCTCGCGCCCCCACTCTTTAGCCCCGAGGTCTTGCACCTTCCTGTGAAAACCATTTACGACACCAAGTTACAACATGACAGCAGCCACACGTATACTGATATATCATCAATGATAAGTGCTGATATAGCTATAATGCCAACAACAATTACATGACATAGTAATACGTTGTTACTGGTATATAACTATGAGCGCATTATGACATAGCTCCAATCTCGGTTTATAATACTCGATGCGAGGCCGCATCGCCCCCTACAACTTGCCCTTCCGCCCTTCAGATTGCCCCAGGCCGGGTAGGTTCCGCAGTTTGAACCGCTGCAACTTTCCCGTGGCGGTTTTTGGCAACTGGTCGAAGAATTCGATCCAGTGCGGTCGCTTATAAACCGGCAGACGCTCCAGCACGAATTCTTGCAGTTCGCGCGCGAGTTGGGCGCTTCCGGGCGCTCCGTTGCTCAGCACCACGCAGGCCGCGGGCTTTAACAGTTCGTCGGCATCCTGACGAAACACCACTGCGGCCTCCTGCACAGCGGGGTGCTCCACCAGAACGCGCTCGATTTCGATGGGACTCACCCAGACGCCACTGACCTTGATCATGTCGTCCGAGCGTCCGGCATACCAGAAATATCCCTCCGCATCCTGGTGATACTTATCCCCCGTGCGCAGCCAATGTCCGGAGATGGTTTCCTTCGTTTTCTCGTGTTCGTTCCAGTAGCAGGCGCAGGTGGAATCGGCTTTGACGAGCAGATTGCCGATTTCGCCTCGAGCGACCGGCTGATCGTTGTCATCGACGATTTTGGCCTTGAAGCCGGGAATGACTTGTCCACTCGATCCAGGCCGCACCGCGCCCGGAGCGTTCGCGATCATCATGTGCAGCGCTTCGGTCGAGCCGATGGCATCCAGAATCTCGACCGCAAAGCGCTGTTTGAAGCGATGAAACACGGACGCGGGAAGCGCCTCTCCGGCCGAAATCCCGTGCCGGACCGAAGACAGATCAAATGCACGCTCAGGATCGTGCGCCAGCAGCTTGACGTAGTTGGAAGGCACCGAAAAAAACAGCGTCGGACGGTGCCGTTCGATGGCGTCGAACACGCTCTGCGGACGCGGCGGTCCGGGCAGCAGGATGCTCGTGCCTCCTACCGCGAGAGGGAAATAGAGTCCGTTCCCCAGGCCATAGGCGAAGAACAGCTTGGCGACGCTGAAGAAACGATCATCCTCGCGGATCTTCAGAATCGCCTTGGCATAGCGCTCGCTGCTCACCACCATATCGTGCTGCAAGTGAACGCAGGCCTTCGGTTGTCCGGTGCTCCCCGACGAGTACAGCCAAAAAGCGGCATCGTCTTTGCGCGTGGGAGCTGGCGCCAGCTCGGATGCGCTCTTGCTCGTCAGCTCATCGAACGAGAGCATTCCGGCCGGTGCTTGCCCGACCACCACAACGGTCTCCAGATAGCGCAATTCACCCCGCGGAATTTGCTGGATCGGAGCCAGGAGCGAATCGCTCACCACCGCTACGCGAGCGCGGGAGTTATTCAGCAGATATTTGTAGTCGGCAGGTTTGAGCAGAGTATTGACGGGAACCGGCACGGCTCCGATTTTGATGGCGCCAAAAAAGCTCGCCGCGAACTCAGGAGTGTCGAGCAGGAGCAGCAGCACGCGCTCTTCCATGCGCACGCCCAGAGTCTTGAGGGCGTTGCCGAAGTGGTTGACGAGGCCGGAGAGCTTTCCATATGTGACGCGGACCTCGCCGCACTCGATGGCAACTTTGCCGGCGCGGCCTTCGCTCAGGTGGCGATCGATGAAATAGGCTGCGGCGTTGAATTCATCCGGTAGCAGGATGGGAGATGCGGAACTCATCGGAAAGCTAGCCAGACGCCGAATGCCCGCGTCGTTTGCGATGTGAAAATCGAAATCGCCAATCTGCGGCGCATCTACGTGTCTCACCCGAACGACGAAACCGCCGTCTCTTCGTCCTCGTAGACCTCGAACAGGCTGAGGAGCCCGGTCATGCGCAGCGTCTGCACCGCGAATTTCGAAGGCTTGAGAAGTTTCAGCTTGCCGGACCGTTGCTTGGCCGCCGTTAAGCAGCGCACCAGCAGGCCAATGCCGCTGGAGTCCACCATCGCAACCTCGCCCAGATCGACCACGAAATTTATCTCGCCTGCGTTGATCAGATCGTCGAAGGTTTGGCGCATGCGATCGACGGATTCTCCCAGGTTCAGGCGGCCGCGGAGCTTGATGATCTTGACATTGTTCTGGCTGCGAACATCGATATCCACCGAATTCTTCCCCCTTGTGCCGGTGACATCGCGGTTTGATCGCACCCGGGGGTGCGCCGGTTGACACCCCCGGATTCCTCTGATAAAGTGCCGTTCCAACTTAGAGGAAGCCTCAAGAATTTGCAAATGCAAGGCTTCCCGCGCCTCGCAGTATAGAAGAGCAGTCACTCTTCCGGGCCACTTCGATGCCAATTGAGAGTTCGGCGCTGACATTGAATCTAGCGGAGCTATCGGCTCGACTGCTGGAGGAACTGGAGTTCCTGCCGCGCGCCCGCATCACAGCCCATTGGATCGCGGATGCCCTTCCTGGCAGTTCGGTCAACATCTACGCCAGCTCGGCCTTGGCCGATGAAGACGGTTGGAACATCCTCGCGTCGGGCGGTGAGGCTCAGGTTGTCGAAGCCGTTATCCCGCTGGAATCCGGCACATTGGGCGTGCTGGCCCGGGAATTGAAGTCGCTGCTTTTTGAGGGCACGGAGTTAGTCCGCGAAGAGTACGCCCACGTCAATGTGCGCCGAACCCTGTTGTCCCTCGCTTATATTCCCCTCCTGCATGACGGTGGGCTCATCGGCGCAATCGAGATTTTCACTTTCGACAGCGCGCTCAACGAAGCCCATTTGGAAGCCCTCGCCCCGGCCGCCGAGATCGCCGCCGCAGCCTTGTACGGCGCGCGCGGTTATCAGGACGAGCACCACAACACCCTCGCATCCATCACCCGGCTCACCCAGCTTTATGACATCGAAAAAGTCTTCAGCTCGACTCTGGAGATGGATGATCTGCTGCCCATCATCGGGTCGAAGGTGCGCGAGATGTTGGAATGCGAGGCGGTCAACGTGTGGCTGCTGGAGCCCGACGAGAGCCTGCGACTGATGCATCAGTCGGGCCTCGACGTCACGGTGCGCGAGCGGGCGCTGCAACGGCCCGGCGAAGGCGTCCCAGGAGATGTCTCCGACAACGGCGAGCCGGTGCTTATCCAGCAAGCGGACGACGAACGCCTGCTTCGCCGCAACCAGGGACTGGAAGCGGGAGGCGTCGTCTCGCTCGTGGTCGCACCCATCATCGACCATGAAGCACTGGTCGGGGTCATCGAGGCCGTCAACAAACTGGATGATACCCCGTTCGATGACGACGAGCTTTTCACGTTAAGCCGCCTGGCTGAGTCGGCGGCGATTGCGCTGCACAACGCCAGCCTGCTGGCGGCCGAGCGCAAGGTTGAGGTTCTGGAGACGCTGGTCACCGTTAGCCGCGAGATTACCTCCACGCTCGATCTGGACCGCGTGCTGCAAGCCGTAGTGAATGGTCCGGCCACGGTGATTCCTTACGAGCGGGCGGCGATTTCCCTCGAACAGCGCGGCCGCTTCGAACTCCGGGCGATATCAGGGTCGGTGGAATTTAATCCCGAGGATCCGCAGATTCAAGAACTCAGCAAGATCCTACAGTGGGCGTCCTTGCTGAAGGAACCGACGCTCATCAGCCAGCATGGTACTGAGATTTCCAGCGATCGCGAAGCGACCCGGGCGAAATTCGAACACTATTTCGCGCAAACCGGAATGCGCGCCTTTCAGGCTGTGCCGCTCGCCGATGAGGAAGGACGCGTCGGCGTCCTGTCGTTCGAAAGCAGCAATCCGGATTTTCTCACCGTCGCCCACCTCGAAATGATCAAGGTGCTGGCCAGCCAGGCGACGGTCGCGCTGCGCAACGCTTCCTTATACAAAGAAGTTCCGTTTATCGGCGTGCTCCAGCCCCTCATCCAGAGGAAGCAAAGGTTTTTCGCGCTGGAGAAATACAAGCGGGCGCTCGTGTTGGCAGCGGTTTGCACCGGGGTCTTGTTCTTCGCGTTGTTCCCTCTGCCTCTGCGGATCGATGGTCCCGCCACCGTGGCGCCGGGCCGGGCCGCTCATCTGGGGGCGGAGATCGAAGGCGTGGTCAAGCAGGTCAACGTCAGAGAAGGCGAGCGAGTGCACCAGGGCGAGGTGCTTGGAAGCCTCGAGGATTGGGACTATCGCTCGGCGCTGGCCGCGGCCCAGGCCAAGCGCGAAATCGCCGTCACGCTGATGAATCGTGCGCTGGCGGCCAACGATGGAACCGAGGCCGGCATCCAGCAGGCCCAGGCCGATTACTGGACGGCGGAAGTGACGCGCGCCCAACAGCGGCTCGATCATACGCAAGTTCGCTCGCCCATCGATGGCGTTGTGGCCACCCCGCACATCGAGAACCTGGTGGGAAGAAAATTGAAATTCGGCGATACCTTCGCCGATGTCGTCGATAATTCCGAGGCGCTGGTCGATGTAACCGTCGATCAAAGCGATATCTCGCTGGTCGGCGTCGGGCAAAAGGCGCGCGTCAAGCTCGACGGATTTCCATCGCGCACGTTTGACGGGCAAGTCGCGGTGGTGAGCCCGCTGGCGCGGCTGGAGGGCGATTCGCGCACCTTCTACGCGCGGGTCGCGGTCCCAAACTCCGACGGAGTGCTGCGCGCCGGAATGCAGGGACGCGCCAAGGTATCCACCGGTTGGCATCCGGCAGGGAAAGTGTTCTTCCGCGGGCCGGTGATGTGGGTCTGGTCAAAACTGTGGGAATGGTTTGGGTGGTGAGGACTGTGAAAACTTTCGCTTGTACGGCTGCGTTTGTTGGATTGCTGGCCTGCACTTCGTGTGGCCGAGACCCCGTTCCCGCCGCGGCTGCGGCTCCGGCGGAACCGGCGCCGGCAAGCGCTCCCGCGCCTGTGGTCGATAACCGCTATACAGTTTCCGGCCCGATCGTGGTCGAGAACCAGGTGGACGTATCCGCGCAGCGCGAGGGCGTCGTCGCCCAGATTCTGGTCGATGCGGGAACGCGCGTGCATAAGGGCGATCTGCTGGCCAAACTCGACGACCGGCAGATCGTTGCCGATCTCGAAGCCGCCCGGGCCAAGACGGCCAGCACCGAGGCCGATCTTAACAACTGGAAGGCGGAAGCAAAAGTCCTGGAAGCCGACTTTCAGCGAGCAAAAAAGATGTGGGAGGCCAAGCTCATTCCCGAGGAGCAATTCGAGCATGCCCGCTACAAGGCCGAAGGCGATCAGTGGGATGTAAAGCGGGTCGAACAGCTTCTGCTGAATGCGCAGGACACGCAGCGATCTTTGGAGTTGGAGCTCGAAAAAACGCAGATCACTGCGCCATTCGGCGGCATCGTGGCACGGCGCTACATTCGCGTGGGCCAGACCGTGGTCCGCGGGGATCGTCTGATGTGGGTCACGGCGACCGGGCCGCTGCGCGTGCGGTTTACGCTTCCTTCGAAATTCGTGAATCAGATCAAGGTCGGGCAGCAGGTCGCGGTCACGGTGGCGGATTCCAATTCCCCCCAGGAACATGCGGCGCGCATTGTGCAGGTCAGCCCGGTCGTCGACCCCGCGAGCGGCACGATTGAAGCTCTGGCCGAGCTGACCGGCTCGGTGGCCGATCTGCGGCCCGGCATGCAGGCCGACGTGCACCTTCCGGCGCATCCATGAATATTGTCAACGCTCTGAACGCGGCGCTGCCGGAATTGCCCGAGCGCATAGTCCAGCGCTCGATTCCAAAACTCGATCCGCGGGTCATTGCCAAACAACAGGTCGAGGGCAAGAAGCCCGTGGTTTTGGCCAAGATGCCAGGAGCGGAAAATTTCATCCGCTTCGAACCGGTGCAGTGGACTTTGCTGCAGGCCTTCGACGGCCAGCGCTCCTATGCCGAAATTTCCGCTCTCGTGCTCGAAAAGACCGGAGTCTATTACTCCGAAGAGAACGTCCGCGAATTTGTCGAGTTCATCCAGCGCAACACCACTTTGTTTTACCAGAGCGCCATTGAACGCAATATTACGCTGCATCAGAAGCTGCGCGGCCAACGGATAAAGCGCAGCCGATTCAACGTAGGCGATTTTTCCGACATCATTATTTTTCAGTGGCCCAACGCCGATGATTATATTTCGAGAATTTATCCCTGGCTGCGCTGGGTTTACACGTGGTGGTTCACCCTGGTGGCTCTGGGCATGTTTGCCCTCATGGCTGGAATGTGGGCCGAACGTTTTGGCGAGATCTGGCGCGATAGCTTTGAGTTTTACAACTTCACCACCAAGTCGGCCGGCGACCTCGCCGAGTTCTGGTTCCTGTTCGCGGCCATGGCTTTCTTTCACGAATCCTTCCACGGTCTCACCTGCAAACACTTCGGCGCGAACGTCGAGAGCATGGGCTTTTCGATCATGTACTTTGCCCCCAGCTTTTTCTGCGATGTCACCCAGGTCTGGATTTACGGCGGAAAGTGGGAGCGCGTTGCCACGGTCATCGCGGGAATCTGGGGCGACCTGATCCTCTGTTTCTTTGCGACGATGGTCTGGTGGACCACGGTTCCCGGCATGATGGTCCACAATCTCGCGTACAAAGTCATGATGGTAACCGGCATCGGAGTGTCGATCCTCAATCTGAATCCCCTGATCAAGCTGGACGGCTATTACATTTTCTGCGAGCTGATCAGTGAGCCGGATTTCAAGGAACGCACCTCCGCCTACCTCTCGGGCTGGATCCGCAAAGTTTTTGGTATGCCCTCCGAACTTGAATATGTGCCGCGCTGGCGCCGGCCATTCTATCTCACCTACGCCGTGCTTTCCGGCATCTACGGCTATCTCCTGCTCACGTTCCTGATGGTCTTCTCCTATCACGTCCTGCACGCGTATTCTCCGGCCTGGGCGTTTATCCCGGCGCTGGCGGCGGGATATTGGGTGTTCCGCAAGCGGATTCATAGTTTCGCTCGCTTCACCGGATTGCTGTACCTGGACAAGAAAGAGCGCGTCGGGAGATGGCTGACCCCGCTGCGCACGGCCGTACTCGGCGCGGCACTGTTGCTCCTGTTGTTCCTGCCCATCTGGCCCGATTTTCAAGACGCAACCTTTGTGCTGGAGCCACCCCAGCACGCATTCGTCCACGCCGCAGTGCAGGGAAGAGTCGCCCAGGTCTTAGTGGACGAGGGGCAGAGGGTCGCAGCCGGCCAGCCGATCCTTACGCTCGAAAATCTTGATCTGCAGTCGGATCTGGCCAAGGCGCGAGCCGACCTGCGAGTCGCATCCGCGCGCGCTACCCAAAGCCAGCTGCGCTACAGCGGTTTCGGAGCCGCGGAGCATGAGCGCGACAACCTGGCGGAGCAGGAACATTTTTTAAGCCAGAAGGCTGACAAACTCGAAGTCGCCAGCCCCATCGCCGGGGTGGTCGCTACGGCTCACCTGCAGGATCTGATCGGGAGCGATCTAGAAGAGGGGGCCACGATCGCGGAGGTGGTCGACGACTCTGCTATCCGGGCGCGCGTCTATGTCCCGGAATACGCCATGCATGACGTGCGCGTGGGCCTTCCTTTGCGTTTAAGGACCGAATCGCGGTGGCTGCCGGTTGCGGGCGTGATTCGTTCCATCTCGGCGGATTGGGTGCCCCTTGATCCTGCTTTGGGACAAAAAGAACAACTGGCCGGCATCAATCCACCTCGCTTCTATGCGGCCGACGCCGGGCTGGAGCCAGCGCCCGACCTTCGTCCGGGAATGACAGGCCCAGCGAAGATTCAGGTTGGAAGAAGGAGCCTCGCGAGCTTTCTGTGGAGATTTGGACGGGATCTAGTGGCCCGGCGGGTGTGGTGAATTCACGGGTATGGGACCACGCGCCTCGCGAACAAAGAAAAAGGGGCCAACGGTATCGACCGTCGCCCCTTCTTCTGCGAAGAACTCTCTGGCTTACAGATTCGCGGTGCGCCCTCTTAAGTATTTCTCACACGGCCAATAATGCGTGCAGCAAAGCGGGCTCTCGCTTTTGGCATCACCTTGGCTATCAAGCGCGCGGAAACGGGAGCGGCCACGTTCGGTTTCTCTTCGGCGGAATTGCTGGCCACGATAGCTTTCTTGGTGGTGTTCAGGCTGCTCAACAGGGACTTTTTCTGGATCGTCATTGTTTTAGCTCCTCGTAAGCCAGTTTTTTGAATTCGCTTCGGCTTCGACGCTTTGGCATATAGCAAGAGCCATGCCAAACTCGAATCGAAGATTACGAAACCCTGTGCCCCTTTGGAATCAACCGGATGCAGAAGGCAGGGTTTGCGCGGGAGCGGAAGCGAGTCGGGCGAATCCGGTGAAAGGTCAATAATTAACCTATGATGGGTTAAATATTAACCTAAACAGCCATCCAGCTTGCCGAATTCCTCAGGGGCGAAATCTGGTGGCGCGGGCGAGTCTGCTTTAAGGCCCCCGGCGTTTCACGAGCAAAGAAAAAGGGCCAACGGTATCTTCCATTGGCCCTTCTTCACAAAAACTGTAACCCTTAGCGCTTGGCGGCCACGACGTGGCTGTTGACTTTTGCGATCAAGCGAGCAGACACGGGAGCGGCAACGTTCGGCTTCGCATCCGCAGAATTGCTGGCCACGATGGCTTTCTTGGTCGTTTTCAGATTGCTCAACAGAGATTTCTTCTGGGTTGTCATTGTTAGCTCCTCGTAAGCCAGTTTTTTGTTCGTTTCGGCTTCGACGTTTTTGCATTTAGCAACAGATATGCCAAACTCGTGTAGGAATCACGAAACTGTATTCTCCTTTGGAATCAACCGGATGCAGAAGACAGGGTTTCCTCGGGAAGCGGGAGCGGGTGGCACGAGCTTGGTGAAAGGTTAAAAATTAACCACGCGTAGGTTAAATTTCAACCATAATTCTGATCGGATTCGATCTTCAGCTTGCGGCACAGATACTTCATCCGCTGCGGGTCGATCCGCAGCAGCGCTGCCGCTGCCGATTTCTTCCCCCCAGTGCGGCGCAGGGCGGCATTCAGATAGGCAATCTCGATCCGCTCCATTTCCGCGTCGAAGTCGACTCCATCTTCCGGGATCAGGATCGCCTCCTGGCTGACGGCAGTCGAATAAACCAGCTGCTGGGGCAGGTGATGCGCCGTGATGGCAGGTCCGTCACTCATCAGCACCAGCCGCTGCACCACGTTTTCCAGTTCGCGCACATTGCCCGGCCACGAGTAGTTTTCCAGAATCTCCATCACCTCGGGCTGCACTTGCTTCACCGGTTTCTGGTTGGCCGTGCAATAGAGCCGCAGGAAATGCTCGACCAGCACAGCGACGTCGCCCTCGCGCTCTCGCAAAGGCGGTACCGCGATCGGCACGACGTTGATCCGGTAATAGAGATCCTCGCGGAAGCGGCCCTTCTTCACCATGTCCTCAAGGTCGTCATTAGTGGCCGTGATCAGCCGGAAGTCGATTTTCTTCGCCGATCGCCCACCCAGCCGCTGCACCGACCGTTCCTGCAAAACGCGCAGCAGTTTGCTCTGCAAGCCGTGGTCGAGAGTAGTGATTTCGTCGAGAAACAGCGTCCCGCTGTGGGCCAGTTCGATCATCCC
Organism: uncultured Acidobacteriota bacterium; assembly: GCA_963719865.1. Taxonomy (GTDB): domain Bacteria; phylum Acidobacteriota; class Terriglobia; order Terriglobales; family Acidobacteriaceae; genus Sulfotelmatobacter. The sequence goes on from CAVRDS010000082.1 coordinate 194,711, forward strand.
GGGCTTGGCGCTTTCCGCTCCGGTGAAGGCGCCGCGCTCGTAACCGAACAGTTCCGACTCCATCAGGGTTTCCGGAAGCGCGGAGCAGTTCAGGCAGATATAAGGCTTCTCCCGGCGAGCGCCAGTCTCCACAATGGCGCGGGCGACCAGCTCTTTGCCCACGCCGCTCTCGCCGCGAATAACCACGCTGGCATTGCTGTCGGCCACCGCTTCGACGGCCTGGTAAACCTTCCGCATGGCCTCGCTGCCGCCGATCAGCCCGCAGAACGCCGCCTTGCTTTCCACCTGCGTCAGCAGCCATTGTCCTTCAAACTGCAGGGCGCGTTTTTCCAGTGTCTGCAGCAGCAGCGTGCGCAGCTGCGCTCCGTCGACCGGCTTCAGGAAAAAATGGTCAGCTCCGGCCTGGCTGGCCATGATCGGCAACTCGCTGCTGGTCGAGTCCGTGATCGCCACCATAATCAGATCGTCGCGCAGGCGCCGCATCTCCTCGAGGACTTCGACTCCATCCGCCGCGCCTTCGCCAATGCATTCCAGGTCCAGCACAATGCCGTGAATATCCGGATCGTCAATCAGTGTCTTGATCTGCGGCTCCGTGCTCGCCATCGTAGAGCGGAAGCTGAGAGAAAGCTCGCGCCGCATCTCCCGGAACATGGGCTCGTCGAGCGTGATGATCGCAATGGAGTAGCGTTCGGTCGCGGTTTGCGGGCGTTCGCTGGAGAATTGGGGGCCCATGGCCAGTTGAGGTTTGCGACGGATTATAAAGCAAGGAAGCATCGCGCAGCAGTCGAATCTGCTCCGCGCTCGTGTGGGGAAGGGTTATGTGGGGACGGACGCATCCGTCCATCCCATGTTTTGTGGGGACACGTTTTGCGGGAACAGCCGCCAATAGCCTGCCCTGAGCGAAGTCGAAGGGGCTGTCCGGCCGAGCGAAGCTCGGCTGCCTTCGCGTCCGCTCCCAGACTCTACTTTCCTGGTCCCTGAGCCTGCTGCTTGGCGGTGAGCTGATCGACGATCTGCCGCTCCCTTGCCCCATCCTGGGGGCGGTGCAGCCGGTAGTAAAGGGCCGCGAGTTCGATGTGCGGTTCAAGAAAGTCGGGGTCGTCTTTGGTGAGCTGTTCCAGTTCGCGCGCAGCCGATGAATAGTCGCCCGCAGTGCTTTTCAGCATGGCCGATTCATAACGCGCCATCGAATCCGCGGGATTGAGCTGCAAGGCCTTATCCAGATAGATTTTGGATTCCGCAATCTCGCGGCGCTTGCACAGGATACCTCCAAGATAAAGATTGGCCTGGAAGTCGTTGGGATCCGCCTGCAAAGCGGCTCGAAACGCGACTTCCGCCTCCTTGGTGTCGCCGGTTTTATCGCGGGCAATTCCCGCCAGCGTGTTGACTCCGGGCAGGGATGGATTGAGGCGAAGCGCTTCTTCCAGATCGTGGCGCGCCTGCGGAAATTCGTTCAGATCGAGCAGCGTTGCACCTGCGAGCATGTAGGCATCCGGACTAGAGCGCGCTTCCGCGACCTTTTCCACCCGGGCGATTCCCTCCCGCCGCTTGCCGGCATGAATGAACGCGGATCCAAGTACATATTCAAAATCCAGGTTCGCTGAAGATTGGCCCTCCAGAGGTTCTAACAGAGTCAGTGCGGCATCCGACTTGTTAAGGTGAAGGTCGCTGTCGGCGAGCAGAATGATCGAGCGAAGATCGCTTGGATTGGCATTGTGCAGGTCAGCAAATTCTTCGCGGGCATGTTCGAAATCACCCTTCTTGTAGTAGGCCAGGGCCAGGTTCAACTGAACCATGGTCTTGTCCTTCAGCAACGGAAGCGCCGAACGGTACAACGCGATGGCCTCATCGAACTGGCCGACGTGAGCCAGCGCTGCGCCGAGATTCACTTTGGCCTCGACGTCCCCGGGACGCAGTTTGAGCACCTCGCGATAGTCGCGGATGGCCTCGGAGAAGTTTCCATGCTGTTGCGCTTCGATCGCGCGCTCGAGAAGCAGATCTGGGTTCGCTTCCTGCGCCGCAACCAGCGACGGAACTAACGCAATCAGGAACAGAAGTACCGCACGCATGGAGTAAGAATAGCTCAGCATGTGATCCCGGAGGACGCGCGAAGCAACTGAAAATGGGGTGCCCCATTTCTCGCCGCTTTTGCGAGAAGTGGGGATTTTCGACAGAGCGAAGCCGAAGGGATCTCCGTGCGCATGCCGCGAATTCAGCGCTCTGGTTCGGTGACCTTCAGCACCCTGTCCGCGGAAACGTTTTTCATCGATTGCACCACGCCCGACGGCCAATGAATTTCAATCAATTCTGCGGTAGCATCGGCGCCGAGACCGAAGTGGACGGGCCCATAGCTGGAGGAGGCATAACAGACGCTGGTCGTCATATGGTTGTATTGCGTGCCGCTCTTGCTGATCAGTTTGATGCGGGCGCCGATCCCGTCGCGATTGCTTTTGGTGCCCTGCAGAGCGATGTCGAGCCAGTGGTTCGAATTCTGCGTGCGGTTCATCCAGATTTCGGCGTCGACCCCGATAGCGCTGACTACCACGTCGATGCGGCCATCGCCATCCAGATCACCCAGCGCGCAGCCGCGATGGCGGGCAGGCGGAGCCGTGGTGAATCCGGCTTCTTCCGTGAGCGGCAGCCATTTTCCGCTGGCACCAAGATTGCGGAAAACCGTATTCGTCTGATCCACCGGCTGGCCGGGCTGCGCAATGGACTCGACATGGCCCCGGCTCACAAATAAATCCTTCCATCCGTCATTGTCCAAATCGTAGAGCGCCGGGCCAAAACCGGACATCTGCCGGCTCGGATCGCGCATGCCGCTCTCCGTGGTGACCTCGCGGAAGTCTCCCTTGCCTGTGTTCTGGAAGAGCGGAAACGTCTGATTGTTGAGCGCGACAAACACGATGTCGGGATACCCGTCGTTATTGAAGTCGCGGAAGTCGAGCCCCATGCCCGAAATGAAGGCTCCATCTTCGGTCAGGGCAACTCCGGTTTCGAATGCCACTTCCTCGAACTTGTTACCCATGTTGTGGAACAGGGAATTGTACGAAGTATCATTCGTAACGAAGATGTCGGGCCGCCCGTCGAGATCGTAATCGGCCATGCCTCCACCCATGCCTTTGCCGACGTGCGCGCGCAAGCCCCATTCCTTCGAAACATCCTGAAACGTTCCATCCCCCTTATTCAGAAAAAGCTGGTTGGGCTGGCCCTTGTAGAACTTGGGGCTGCAATAGTCAGCGACGCCTCCAACGGTGCAGAGTGGCTTGTCCGAATATTCCCACTGCAGGTAGTTGACGACGAACAGATCGAGAAGGCCGTCGTTATTGACGTCGACCCAGACACCGGTGATCGCCCACCAGGGACCGAACTCGGGATCGGGATGGTTGAGAGCGGCATCCAGGCCGGATTTTACGGTCACGTCCGTGAAGGTGCCGTTGCCGTTGTTGTGATAAAGCGTGCTGTGGTGCAGGCCGGCGACGAAGAGGTCGGGATGTCCGTCGTTGTCGTAGTCACCCACGGCCACTCCCATGTCATAGCCGGAGCCGGCGAGTCCGGCTGTGTCTGTGACCTCGGTGAAGACGCCATTGCCGTCGTTGCGAAACAGCCGGTCACGATACTTCGCAGAATCCTTCTTCAGTGTGGCAATGTTGGCTCCGTTAGTGAAGAAAATGTCGGGGCGTCCGTCGCCGTTGTAATCGAAAACCGCGACCCCTCCCGCCATGGTTTCGGGAGCATTGCGAGCTGCCGTTTCGGAATTCTCCAGGCGGAAGGGAAGCCTCTTCAATTCGAACGAAATCGGACTGGGCGCCGGCGAGGCATGCAGCAACAGCGTCGCGGCGAAGGCAACGAGAATGGCAGCACGGCGAGCGATGGAAGACAGCACGGTGATCGGCAAAGCAGGTCCGCCCGAATGGATTTTAACTGACTTGTCAGCACCAAGGTTTACGGTGCATTAGGCAAAAAAAGGCCGACCCCAGGTTCCGGGCCAGCCAGTATGAAGCGACGCACTTTGTTCTGCTACTACACTCTGTGTCAGCAGGGCTCAGCTCTCGCCGGGCCCTGCTACTTCGGCCGTTCAACTCGTCATCGAACTAAGATGGCAAACGTATTCCGCTGCTTCTTATAAGGGATTGATCTCTGTGGGTAACGGATCAAGAATGCGGGAGATCACTCCGCCCGTCAATCACGCAAAAGTTGCAATTTCGTCTGCAACTTTCGTTGTAGCCGCAGCGGCATTCCCCGCAACGACCAGCCCTCATCTGCTTATTGTCTGGACCGAGGACCGACCGTATAATCTGCAGGCAGTCGAGAAGAGGGGCACTTACTTTGTTGGGCCTGCGGAGCCGCCGGCTGGCGTTGCAGCGCAGCGCCGGCGAGCGGATCGAAACCGAGCGTATTCTCTCCACCGCGCGAGTTGTACTGGCGCTCACCTCGGTTCTCGCCTTCCAGTACAACTCCGGCCGATTCCAATATCCCAATCTCATCAACGCCTTGCTGTTTTTGTATTGCGCCCATTCGCTGGCCTTGATGGGCACGCTGTGGTTTCGCACAAAATCGGAATTCAGGTCTTCGGCCCTGGTGCACGCCATGGACCTGCTATTCCCCACCGTTATCAGCCTGGTCACCAACGGACCCAGCAGCCCTTTTTTCCTGTATTTCGTTTTTGCCATTCTCGGAGCGGCGTTCCGCTGGGGGCTCAGAGAGTCGTTGCTGACCGTGGTCGGCGCCCTCGCCGCCATGACGGCAGACGCGAAGATTCTCACATTGGGACCAATGGCGCGCTTGTTCGCATCGCACTTCGACGCCAATGTGTTCGTGGTGCGTACGGTCTACATGGTGATCCTGGCGTTTCTGGTCGGCTCCCTGGCCGAGTCCGAAAAGCAGCGGCGCACCGAGGCGCTCAGCATTGCGCAGATTTCATCCGAGGTTCGAGTCGATGCTGGACTGAAAGGAACCCTGCAGGCCGTTCTGCACCAGGTGTTGACTCTGTTTGGCGGGCGCCAGTTGCTGCTGGTCGCGGGAGATCCGGGAAGCCATCGCGCCAACTTGTGGCGGGTGGAGCGACTGGAGTCGGGCGATGTAGTCTTTTCCTGGGGACACCTGGATCCCGAAGAATGGCGGAGATACGCGTTCGAACTGCCCGCGCCGGAAGCGGCCGCCTGGCGCAGACGAAATGGCCGCAGCGCGATCCTGCTCGACCGCGAGGGCAACCGCGTTCGTGGGGCGCGAAGGTTGCTGCCCGCGGGATTTTCCGCGCATCATTCCTTCGATCTGCTCCTCAGCATCGGCATTCCTTCCATGCCTGACATTTCCGCTCGTTTATTTTTGTTCGATCCCAAGCTGGGCGGGCGGGCCGAAGAACAGCTGCGCTTCCTCCAGTATCTGACTCACCAGATTTCCCCCGCAATCTACAACGTTTATATCTTGCGCCGGCTTCGTTCGCGGGCCGCATCCGTCGAGCGTGGGCGGGTGGCCAGAGAATTGCACGATGGTGTGGTGCAAACTCTGCATGCCATCGCTTTCCGTCTCTATGCCCTGCGCACCAGTTCCATGGTCTTGTCGCGCGAATGCGAGCAGGAGCTTTTGGATATACAGGAACTGGTGCAGAACGAAACCACCAGCTTGCGCACGCTGATTCATCAACTGAAGCCGGTCGACTTTGATCCGCGGCACCTCGTCGATTTCCTCTCGGGAGTGATCGAACGCTATCGCTATGAAACCGGGATCGGCGCCAAATTCGTCTGCGACGTTGCCGACGTTACCTTGCGGCCCCAAGCCTGCCGCGAGGTTGCGGGCATCGTGCAGGAAGCTCTGGCGAACGTGCTGAAGCACAGTGGCGCCGAAAACGTCCTGGTGCGCCTGTCCGCCGAAAGCGGCATGTGGGTCTTGAGCATTGAAGATGATGGACGCGGCTTCGCGTTCAGCGGAAAGCTGTCGCAAGCGGAGCTGGAAAAAATTCGCGGCGGACCTCTGGTCATTAAAGACCGCGTGCGCTCTCTGGGCGGCGAACTCACTATCGAGTCGAAGCCCGGCCAGGGAGCGCGCCTGGTCATCACGTTTCCGCAGATGAGTATGTCGAGCACGGCATAAGAAACTATGCACTCACGGCCCATTCGCATCATCATTGCCGACGACCACGCCATCTTTCGCGACGGCTTGCGCCGTCTGCTGGTCAGCGAAAAAGATTTCACCGTGGTGGCGGAGGCGGCCGACGGCAAAGAAGCCGTGCGGCTCACCCGCGAACTGAATCCGGATATCTTGCTGCTCGATTTGGCCATGCCCCGCGTCCCCGGCATGGAAGCGCTGCGCGAGTTGTCCCAGGCCAAGCTCTCGGTATACGTCATTCTGCTGACCGCTGCCATCCAGCCCTTCGAAGTGACAGGAGCGTTGCAATTGGGAGCGCGCGGGGTAGTGCTGAAGTCGTCGCCGCCAGAGCTTTTGCTGAAGAGCATCCGCGCCGTTTCCGAAGGCCAACACTGGGTCGAGGGCGAAATCCTCACCGATTGGGCGCGCATCTGTCGCAAGCCCACCGGCGTCGCCGGATTGACCTCGCGCGAGATCGAAATCATTTCTGCGATTCAGTCGGGCAACAGCAATCGCGAGATCGCAACTCGATTATCGATCAGCGAAGAGACCGTCAAACGGCATCTCAGTAATATATTCGGCAAGCTTGGCGTTTCCAGCCGCCTCGAACTGGCCCTGCTCGCCACGCGCCATAATTTAGGGCAATGGTCGAACACTTGATCCGCCCGGCAAAATGGAATCTGCGATGAAACTCGATCGATCTCTGCTGAAGAGCCTGCCGAAAGTGCTTCTCCACGAGCATCTCGACGGAGTCCTCCGGCCGGCGACGGTGATTGCGTTGGCCGGCGACTGCGGCTATACCGAACTCCCCACTCACGATCCCGAGGAACTAGCGCGTTGGTTTCATCAGGGCGCGAATCAGGGAAGTCTCGCCAAGTATCTGGAAGGTTTCAAACACACCATCGCTGTGACACAAACGGAAGAGGCGCTCGAGCGCGTCGCATATGAACAGGCCGAAGATCTCAGCCGCGATGGTGTGGTCTATTACGAGACGCGATTTGCGCCGCTGTTTCACACCACGAACGGCTTGACGCACCAGCAGGTGGTGACCGCGGTTCTCAAAGGCATGGCCAGAGGGCGCCGCGACTTCGGCGTGCAGTCGGGCCTGATCATCTGCGCCATGCGCAATATGAATGTCTCGCTCGAAATGGCCGAACTGGCGGTCGATTTCCGCGAACGCGGTGTCGTGGGCTTCGATCTGGCCGGCGAAGAAGGTGGCTATCCTCCCAAGAAGCACGTGGACGCGTTCCATTACATCCAGCGCGAAAATTTCAATATCACCGTGCACGCCGGTGAAGGATTCGGCAAGGAATCCATCTGGCAGGCGATTCAGTATTGTGGAGCGCACCGTATCGGTCACGGCACCCGCTTGATCGATGACATTGCCGTCGCCGACGGTCGCGCCGTCAAGCTCGGAGACCTCGCCCAGTACGTGCTCGACAAGCGCATTCCTCTCGAAGTGTGCCTGCTCAGCAACGTGCACACGGGGGCGACGCCGAGTTTGGCGCAGCATCCTTTCAAGATTCTTTATCAGGAAAAATTTCGTGTTACGCTCAACACCGACAACCGCCTGATGAGCGATACCAGCATGACCAAGGAATTCGAAGCGGCCGCAGAAACCTTTGGCCTGACCCTCGATGATTTCGAAAAAATCACCATCAACGCGATGAAGAGTGCCTTTCTTCCCTACGGCCAGCGTTGCGACTTGATCTACAAGACGCTCAAGCCGGGATACGCCAAGGCGCGCTTCGCCCTAGCCTCCACGCCAAAGAATTAATCCCATAGGAGTCTGTGTCGTAGTACCCGGATCGCGGCCAAAAAAGAGGGAAGAGATTTTTGTGGGGACCGCCGCCCTCGGCTGTCCAGCCGCGAAGCGGCGCAATTCATGAGCCCGCCACGTAAGTGGGGAAAGACCCCGTAGCGCCGCCGTCCCGGCCGCGCGCAGATAGCGTTACCGAGTCCATAGGACCAGCACCAATTCTCCCGACACTCTTGCACCCCATACGACCTCGCAGCCTGCTTCGAAAACTATTGATGAGAACAGTTCTATCCCAAATTATCTCGCCAAAGTCGCGAGAGCTTCCGCCAGCACCAGCGTACCCCGGGCAATGTCCTCAGGCGAGGCATACTCATCCGGCCGGTGGCTGTACCCATTGCGGCAAGGGACGAATAACATCGCCATCGGCGCAATCCGCGACATAAAAAGCGAATCGTGATAAGCGCGGCTGGTCATGGGAAGAAACGGGAAGCCGTGCTTCTCGCAACCTTCCCGCAAGGCCGCGATGACGGAAGCGTCAGAGTCCGCCGGAGCATCGGCGTTCAACAATTCTGCTTCGATAGTTACCTGGCGTTTCGCAGCCACAGCTTCGCACGCTTTCTGCAGAGACCGCATCACGCCGTCGCGCCGCTGCAGGTCGGTGTCGCGAATATCAATGCTGAGGCGCACTCGCGCGGGAACGCTGTTTACCGCGCCCGGGAAGACGTCGCACATTCCCACGGTAGCGACAGTGTCAATCGCGCCGCTCGTCCGCGCCGTGTGTTCGATGGCGAGAATCAACTCGGCGGCGGCGCACAGCGCATCCCGCCGGTCCGGCATTAACACCCCGCCCGCATGCCCGCCCGAACCCTCAACGGTGAGCCGCAGACTCGCCGGCGCGGCAATTCTTTCCACGATCCCCAGCGCCTTGCCCTCGCGCTCCAGAATCGGACCTTGTTCAATGTGGAGCTCAACGAAAGCCTTGTAGTATCCGCCGGGCAGCTTCGCCGACTCCAGGCCCCCGGTGTGGCCGGCGCTTCGCAGCACGTCTGCGAGAGTCGCGCCGTCGCTGTCGGTCAGTTTCCTGGCAGCGTCAGCCGCCAGCGCGCCTGAGAGCAAGCGGCTGCCCAGGCATCCGATCCCGAAGCGCGTCGGTTCTTCCGATGTGAAGATCAACAATTCGATCGAACGCTTCGGACGAAATCCCGCGCGCTGCAGAGCGCGGATCGCCTCCAGTCCGCCCAGCACTCCAACCACGCCGTCATACTTTCCTGCGTTCGGAATCGCATCGATGTGCGATCCCGTGCCGATGGCCGCGGCTTCCGGATCGGAGCCAACCCAGCGCGCGAACGTATTGCCCACCGTATCGTCTCGCAGGATTAGCCCGGACTCCACGCACCGGTCTTTGATCCACGCGCGAGCCCTGCGTTCGGTCGCAGTAAACACCACGCGAGTGACCGCCGGAGCCTCCGCGTCCGAAAACGTCGCGAGAGACTCAATCTCCGACGACAACCGCTGCTGATCGATCGCAAGCTTCATTTCGTCTCGGTCAGCGGATGCCGGTTCCAGTCTTTATAAATAAGATATTTTGCCGGCACCTTGCCGATCGCTCCAAACCATTGCGGGCACCACGGAGCCATCCATATAAAATCGCCTGCCGCAACTGGGTACCAGGAATCGCCCAGCCGGTAAACGCCTCCGCCTTCCAGCATGATCAGTCCATGCTCCATCACGTGCATCTCGACCATGCGCAGCGCTGCGCCGGGTGCGTACACCATTGTATTGACGGCGAAATCAAAGCTCATCTCGTCCGGCAACAGGCATTTGACCTGCAAATCCGGATCGTCGTCGAGCGGATGCGAAGCAATCGCATCCTCGCTGGAGACGATCGCCTGCGGAGGTCCAACGCCCGCGACGGGCCGGTACGGCTTTTCGATCACGGCAACGCGGCTGGTGTGAGCGGCGGTAATGTTATGCGCCGCGCCCTCCGGAAAATAGGCGTATCCCCGCGGCAGAAGCTTGCTGACTTTGCCGCCGGATTTCACCTTGATCTCGCCTTCGATGACATAGAGAAAGCGCTGAACGGATGTAGGACCCAGTTCTCCCGAGGCCTCGAACTCGGCTGTATATTGCGTGAATGCCGCGCCCATAGCCGACCCTGCGTGCACCACCCCGGCGCACCGTTTCATGCCCGGAAGTGGCGTACGTACAAATGTGTCCGGCGTGAGCAGCACGTGATTGCGTTGGTGAGAACTCCGAGTTTGACCCAGATGCTTCAGTTCTGCATTATGCACGGCACGTCCTCTTTTGAAATCTTGGCGCAAGAGTCAGTTGATCCAGCAAATACAGGCCCACCTCAATCCCCTTGGCGACGTCGTCCAGCAAAACGGATTCTGCCGGATCGTGACTGATGCCGCCCGGCGTCCGCAGAAAAATCATTGCTGATGGAACTTGTTCGGCCATGATCATCGCATCGTGGCCGGCGCCACTGATCATGCGATGCGGCCGGCATCCAGCCTTGCCGATGGCTTGCTCGATTTGGGCGCCGAGAAGCGCGTCCATGGCGACCGCGGGCTGGTTCATGCGTTGCTCCCAGCGAACGGACAATCCGCGGAGCCGAGCGATCTCCTGTGCCGAGTAAATGACTTGCTCAACCGCTTTCGTGCGAACCTTGTCGTCCTGATGACGCACGTCAAGACTAAGCCGGGCTTCGCCGGCGATAACGTTGGCCGCGCCCGGAATGGTTTGCACCGATCCCACCGTCGCGACCAACCCTGAAAGTTCCTTCGCGGTGCGCTCGACCGCGCTGATCCATTCTGCCGCTGCCGCCATGGCGTCGTGGCGCAGATTCATCGGCGTGGTTCCCGCATGATTGGCGCGGCCCACAAAAGTCAACTCCATGCGGCTTTGACCCGCGATGGCCTCGACCACCGCCAGAGGCAGATTTAGATTCTCCAGCACCGGACCTTGCTCGATGTGAAATTCGAGATAGCCGCACACGTTGCTCGCCACGTGCGCCTGAGAGATTTCTTTCGGATTCAGGCCAAAGTGTTCGATCGCCTCTCGTACCGAAATTCCGCGCGCATCTTTGGTGTCGAGCAAAGTTTGATCGACGCGTCCGACCAGCACGCGGCTGCCGATGAATGGAACACCGAAGCGGACTCCTTCCTCTTCCGAGAAGCCGACAACCTCGATCCCATAGGGCAGTTGTCGCCCATGCAGCGCCTGCAGCAGCGCCACGGCAATCAAAACGCCGAGCGGCCCATCGTAAGCTCCGGCGTTCGGAACCGTGTCGAGATGCGAACCAACCATCAAGCGCGGCGAGTCCGGCTCCGCCGCGGAACAGAAAGCACGAAAATTCCCCACCGCATCAATTTGGACGACGAAGCCCAATGGCTCAAGCCACTGCGCGAGCTGACGATGCGCGTCGCGCATGGGCGGCGACAAAAAGGTACGCCGCGTGCTGCCGGCGTCCTCTGAAAAAGATGCCAGCGTCTGACAGCGGGCGATGACTTCTTCCGCGAGATGTGTGAACTCATTCTTCACTGGAGTGAAATCGCGCCCATCGCGGCGCGCTCTATGCTTCACGAATCAGCTTTGCCGCGCCCCATCCGGCCGCCACCAGCGCCAGCATCACCGGCCACGCGTAGTGATTCCCATACGTCGCCACGGGATAGTGATTGCTGAGCATCAGAAAAACGACCGGCACTGCCATGAACGTGTTGTGCTTGGAACGCAGCTTGGCTCCCGCGCCCAGCGCGGCATCGAATGTTGTTCCGGCCGCAGCTGCGGCAACCATTTTGCGTTGTGCCGGCAGGATGCGGAACCACACATTCGCGGTCATGATCGTTCCAAAAATTGCCCCCATGTGCAGGTAGGCCGCCCGCCCGCTGAACACATGCAGCAATCCCCACGAAGCCGCAGCCGTCAGCACCAGCGCGAAGATCGTGAACGCAGTCTGCGATTTGCCTAACGGCGATTGCACGGCAACATCGTAGACGAGCCATCCGACGATAAGCGCGCCTACTCCGATCGCGATGCCAACCGGCTTCGAAATGTCGGCGACATCGGGATCGATCAGCCCGCTCCCCATGTAGTACACGAGAATCAACAGCACCATTCCCGCAAGCCATGTCATCAGCGCCTCCCAGCGAAACCAGCGCACCTGCGACGCGTTCACGCCGAGCGATTTCTTTTTTTCGACGCTGTAAAATCCCCCGCTGTGCACCATCCACACCTGCGGCGTCTTGCCTCCGGACGAAGCCTTCTCCATGCGCGTGAACTGGCCGTCGAGCCACGTGAAGTAATACGTCTGGCCGACCCACATGATGCCGGCGAAGACGTGAAACCAGCGCACCCCGAGGTTCAGCCATTCTCGAATCGAAAAATCCAATTTAGGTTCCCCGGTAGGTCGTGTACCCGTTCGCGTTCAACAGCAAAGGGACGTGAAACTGCGATTCGCCCTCCCGCACCTGGAACGTAACTTCGACTGACGGGTACAAAGTTTCAATGCGCAGCGCGGCGAAGTAAGCGCCCGTGTCGAAGTGCAATCGGTAAAGGCCGGGAGCGAGCCCGTCGCCTGCCAGCAACTGGGCGCAGCGGCCATCGTGGTCGGTCAACGCGGAATTCAAAAGCCGCCAGGTTCCGGCCGACTCCTGCATTTCCAGTTGCACGGCCACGCCGCTTGCCGGCATGCCGCGCGCCAGGTCCAGAATATGGGTCGAAATGCGTCTCATGGTTCCAGCCATTTCTTCAACCGAAGATTCGTGATGTTGCGCTGCTCTTCCGCGGCCTCGCGCAATTCCGCAGCGTCGTCATTTTCCAATCGCCGCCGCAGAATGTCGAGAATCTCCGATGCGCCCTTGCCCGTGGCGCATACGATGAAGACGCGTCCGAAGCGTCGTTCGTATTCCCGATTCGCCTCCGCCAGCGCTTGCTGCACCGCATTTCCGGCCAATGCCACATTCCGCTGCTCCTGCGTTGACCACGATGCGGATTGGGCAGACGCTGCAGGCGGCGCCTTGCGCTCGCCGATTCGCGGATGTTTCGAGAACGCCTCCACCCAGTCTTGCTCGCCTAGCGAATCCCATATCTCATCTGCAGCCGTCAGCAGCGACATCTCATCCGGCAGCGGCCGTCGAGCGGCTAATTCGCGGGCCCACGCCGCCGATCCGCAGCAAGGCAGTATCTGCTGCGCCGCCTCCTGCGCTGGAAGTTGGTTCCAGCGATCCAATACTTTGCTCATGCGCCAGAGCCGCCGCCCATCCGCCGCAAGAACTCGACCAGCAGATTTCCCAGCACTGCTGAGCGGTACGCTGCCGTCGAGCGAATATCGTCGATCGGCCGAATCTCTGCCATTGCCGCATTCCGCGCGGCTCGCATGATCTTGGGATCGAGCACTTTCCGTCGCAAGATCTCCTCCGTTCCGCGCAAGCGCAGAGGTACCGGTGCAACGCTGCCGGTGGCGATGCGCACATCCTCGATCACGCCGTTGGCGGTTCGCCCCAAGGCCGCCATACATACTTTCGAGATCGCTTGCGCGTTGCGCGCCCCCACTTTGCGCGAATAGGAAATATATCCGAAAAAATGTCGCGGAAGGCAAATTGCCCGAATCAGCTCATCCGGCGCCAGCAGCGTCTGTTTGTAGCCGGTATGAAAGGTGCCGTAGGGGACGCGGCGCTCGCCCCGCGCCGAGACCAGAATCAGATCGGAATCGTAGACCAGCAATGCGGGAAGGGAATCGGCCGCCGGAGATGCATTGACGATGTTGCCGCCGAGCGTTCCGCGATTCTGGTTGGCGATGCCGCCGGTGCAACTCGCCGCGCTCGCCAGCAGCGGAAATTCTTTTACGATGACAACATGCTGCCGTACATCGGTGTACGTACAGGATGCGCCAATCTGGATTTCCTTTTCGGACACTTCGATCGTCCGCAACTCCGGAAGATTCCGCAAGCTGACCAGCTTTCTCGCAGCCAGCTTGCCCGAGGCATACTGCACCATCAGGTCGGTGCCGCCGGCGATGGGCAGCCACTGCCCGGGTTCCTGCGCCAGCAGCGACAAGACGGCCGAGAGATCGCCGGGCGCCAGCAGTTGATAGTCAGCCGGATCCGATCTCATTCCGCACCCTCGACTCCCGCCGCTTCCGCAATTGCTTCGCAAATCTGCGCGTATCCCGTGCACCGGCAGAGATTCCCGGAAAGTCCTTCCTTGATTTCCTCCAGCGAGGGATGCGGTTTCCTGCTCAACAGATGTGATGCGGCTAGAATGATCCCCGGCGTGCAGATGCCGCACTGCGCCCCGCCGCAATCGAGCATTGCCCGCTGCAGGCGGTGCAGGTGCGATGTCTCGGCGAGTCCTTCGATGGTCGTGACATTTGCTCCTTGCGCTTGCAAGACTGGTACCAGGCAACTGTTGACCAGCACGCCGTCGAGCAGCACACAGCACGATCCGCATTCTCCTTCGCCGCAGCCTTCTTTCGCGCCGGTCAGTCCGAGTTGAAGGCGCAGAACATCGAGCAACCGTTCCATCGGATAGGCGCGGACAATTTTCGTCTCGCCGTTCACCGTGCATGAGATTTCGCACTTGGCCGGAGAAGGGCTCATCGAACTCCCTGCGACGCGAGCGAACGTTCTTCAAATGCCGCGACCGCCTGGAAAATATCTTCGGGAAGAAGAGGAATCGAATCGAAGGGAATTCCGAGAGCATCCACAATGGCGTTCACGATCGCCGGCGCGGGGCCGTCCATGGGCAGTTCGCCAATTCCCTTGGCGCCATACGCGCCGTGTTCGTTTCCGAGTTCTTCGAAAAACACGCGGATCGGCGGCAGATCGGCAGAAGTCGGCATGATGTAGTTGGTCATCTGCCCGTTTTGCATGCGGCCGTTATGCCACACGACTTTTTCATACAGGGCATAGCCGATCCCTTGCGCGACGCCGCCGATGATCTGTCCCCGAGCCAACACTGGATGCAGAACTTTACCGACCTCCTGCAGAGCGACGAAATCATCGACCGAAATCGAGTAGGACGATAGATCGACCGTAACTTCGGCGATGTAGACCGCCCACGCATACGCGGCGTAAGCTTCGCCGCGATAATGCTCATCGTCCCAGAAAATGCCGGGCGGCGGCTCGTAGCGTGCCCACGATTTCAGTTGGCCGCGCTCGGCAACGTATTTTGCGCAAGCGTCCCCAAACTGCTGTCGCGAATAATCACCGCCCAGGTATTCCGAGTTCGTAAGCGTTTGCCGGATTCCCAGTGCGGCCGACTGCACAAGCTTGCCCACGACCATCACCGTGCGCGAGGCCACTGTCGGACCGCTGTTCGGCACCTGCTGGGTATCGGCCTGCGCGATCTCGACGTCTTCATAAGGAATGCCGATGGCCTCAGCCGCGATTTGGCACAACACGGTTTTCGTGCCTTGCCCGAATTCTGTGCTCGAAACCAGCACGCGGACTTTGCCGTTCGCGCAACCTTCCACGCCCACGACAGACGCGAGATAACGCTCCCCCGATCCAGTAAATCCAGCTCCATGCAAGAACGTGGCGATGCCGATCCCTTTCTTGTGCGTGGCGGACGCATTCTCCTTCCGAAACTGTTCCTTCTTCTTTCGATAGTCCGCCAATTCCAGGCCGCGCTCGAGCAGATGCTCAAGGTCGATCGGTTCGCGAATGGTTTGCTCGGTAGTCGTGCTCTGTCCCGGCTTGAGGAAGTTGCGCCGGCGAACTTCGACCGGCGAAATGCCGACCGTCGCGGCGATGCGGTCCATGTGGCGCTCCATGGCAAACAGGCTCTGGGGCGCACCAAAGCCGCGGAACGCGCCGTGCGGAGGCGCGTTCGTAGCCACCGCCTTCGCCCGGATGCGAATGCTCGGCCAATGATAAGGACCGCCGGCGTGTATCGTCCCCCGCGACAGCACGACCGACGAGAGCGTCGCATACGCTCCGCCGTCGATCACAAAATCGATTTCGCCCCCGAGAATTTTCCCGTCGCGATCGACCGCCGTCCGGTGGCGCGTGCGCGACGGATGACGCTTGGTGGTCGCGGTCATGTCCTCCATGCGGTCATAAATAATTTTCACGGGCTTGCCCGCCTTCATCGCGAGCAGCGCCGCATGCCCCGCAATCATCGACGGATAATCTTCCTTGCCTCCAAAGGCACCGCCCGTCTCTGTCTGTACGACCCGCACTTTTTCTTCGGGCAGGTCCAGCAATCTCATCAGCGCTTTGTGCACATAATACGGGCACTGCAGCGAGCCCCATACCGTGATCCCGCGTTTGCGGTCGTAGCTGGCGATGACTCCGTTGTTCTCGATGTAAAGCTGCTCCTGCGCGCCGGTCGTATATTCACCTTCGACGATATACTCGGCATTGGACCAGACCGCGTCCATATTCCCTTTCTCCACCAGAAAGCGTTTGAAGACGTTGTCCGTGCCCCAGATGATGAGGCTCTGTTTCTCGCTTTCTTCGATCGTGAACAGCGCAGGCAGCGGATCGTATTCGATCGTGACTGCGCCCACCGCTTTCGACAAAATGTGCCGCTGCTCGTGGGCAAGAAGCAGAATCGGCTCTTCGCAGTGATTGACCTCGCCCTCCGCCAGGCAGGGTTGATCGTCGGAGATCAGCGCCACGCAATTCTTTCCCGGGATGTTCTTCGCCGAGACGATGACAAATTCCTCCCACGGAATCCCCGGACCGAACGCGATGCTCTTGATCTTCCCGCGCGGAATGCTGCTGCGCACCGTCGCGCCGTAGAGCATGCCGGGCAGAGTCATGTCATCAATGTATTGGGCGCGGCCCGTTACCTTGTCCCTGCCTTCTTTGCGCGGGACCGGCATTCCGACGATGGGTTCAGGATTCACGCGTTGTTTATTGTGAATGATCCCGGCTGCATTCGGCCAGTCACTGACGAAACTCCCGGCCTCCGGGTTCGCCAGGAAATTCACTGTCTTGAAAAACCAGTTGTCCTCGAAGATAAGTTCGCTTCACCATCCCTTGCAACCGTTCGCCGAGATAAGGGGACACCGGATGGCGATGATGCAGTCGATCATGCGTCACTATGAATTCCGCTTCCGGATCGAAGACGACGAAATCGGCGTCCCAGCCCGCGGCGATCTGCCCTTTGCGAGTGTCGCATCCCGCGAGGCGCGCGGGCCCTTCCGCCATCCAGCGACCGATGTCGGACAGCGTGAAACCTCGCCGCCGTGCTTCCGTCCACATCACGGGGAGCGCCATCGACAGGCTCGCAACGCCTCCCCAGGCAGTGTGGAAATTTCCTTCCTTCATATGCTTCATCTCGGGCGGGCATGGTGAATGATCGGTCACCACCATATCGATCACGCCGTTTTTCAGCCCTTGCCAAAGCAGTTCCCGGTTTGCCCGGCCACGAATGGGAGGAGCGCATTTGCACTGGGTCGCACCGTCCGCGATCGTTTCCGCTTCCAGATGAAGGTAATGCGGACAGGTCTCGACCGTGACCGGCAATCCCTCGGCTCGCGCCGCCCGCAAAATTTCCAAAGCCGAGGCCGTGGCCAGATGCACGATGTGCAACCGAAACTGATATTCGCGGCAGAGCGCCAGCATGAGTTCGATGGCCGCGCGCTCGGCTTCGTCCGGACGCGATTGCAGATAGGTCTGGTAGCGAGTCCAATCCGCCGCCCGCAGTCTCTGCGCCGCAGCGTCCAACGGGCCCGGAAGCTCCGCGTGCACCAGCAGCGGCAGGCCGGTGCGGGCCACATGCGGCAGAGCTTTGCGCAGATATTCCGGGGTGACCATCGTGAATTCGTCCACCCCGGGATGCACCAGGAAGCATTTGAAGCCGCGCACGCCCGCCTGAGCGAGCGGCTCGATCTCTTCGTGATTGCATTGCACGACTCCGCCCCACGCGGCCCAGTCGACCGAACATTGCCCGCGCGCTGCCTTTAGTTTCGCCTCAAGGCCAGACACGCTGGTGGTTGCCGGAACGGAATTCAGCGGCATGTCGACGAGCATGGTGTAGCCTCCGGCAGCGGCCGCTCGCGTGGCCGTGCGGAATCCTTCCCATTCCGTGCGTCCCGGTTCGTTGATGTGGACGTGCGAATCCACGAGTCCGGGCAGAATGGCCAACGCACCAAAATCTTCGCGGACTGCATCCGCCGGCACTTGTTCGGGCGCGACCACCTCCCGAATTCGTTCGCCCTCGACCAATACCGCCGCTGGACGCACTCCCTGCGACGTTACGACCCGGGTTGAAACCAAAGCCTGCAGCCCCACAACCTGCTCCCACGCGTAAAAATTGAAGGCTAAAGCGTATCCGTAAGCGGCGCGCTTTTCAATGTTTGATCGGCCGACGGCTTTGATCGATCTACGTTTTGATCAACCTCTCGGGCAGGGCGAACCTTGAACGCTCTTAACGCGCCTCAGATTTACGGCTTATACTTTTTCAGCGACTCCCGGCCAGAGCCGAATCCATGGACAATCCCTTCATGGCCCGCGCGATTCAACTCTCGCTCGATAACGTTCTCAGCGGGCAGGGCGGACCCTTCGGCGCCGTGATCGTGAAGAACGGGGAGATGATCGCCGAGGGCGTCAATCGCGTGACCGCCGTCAACGATCCCACGGCCCATGCCGAGGTAGTCGCGATTCGTGAAGCCTGCGCCAAATTGAGAGCGTTCGAGCTCACCGACTGCGAAATCTATACTTCCTGCGAACCGTGTCCCATGTGCTTGGGTGCGATTTATTGGGCGCGGCTGGCTCGCGTCTACTTCGGCAATCTTGCGTCGGATGCTTCGAAGATCGGATTCGACGATTCTTTCATCTACCGCGAAATTGCCCAGGTGCTGCGCAAACGTTCCATCCCGATGGTTCCCATGATGCGCGAGCAGGCCTTGGCCGCTTTCCGTGCCTGGCAGGAAAAGCCGAATAAAATTCCGTACTGAAAATTGAAAAAAGATCGAGCGATCACCGCAGCCGGGTGCGACGCGCCTTATTTCCTTTCGCGGCGCGCTTCCGCTTCCGCCAGCCATCCCCGCTTCAGGTTCTCCATAGGGATACTCGATAGATAAGGCTTGATGTCGAGAATCGGAGTCGCGTCCAGCATGTCGACGCCGCGGACGTGCAACAATCTTCCTTCCCGGCGCAGCAGTGCGACCACCGTGAATCCGATGGGATTGGGCCGCCGCGGAGAGCGTGTTGCGAACACACCGTGCGGCCGGTTATCGGAGGGAGGCGTGCCCAGCAATTCAAATCCTTCGGAGCGGTCAAACACCCAAAGCACGATCAGATGCGAGAAGCCGTCGATGTCGATGAGGCCGGCTTCCAACTCCGGCAGAATTTCGAGAACGCCTTCCGCTTCGTGTTTGGCTCCTAAACCTTTGGGAACCTGCTGAGCATTCTTGTACGGGCTGCGCACGTATCCGATGGGCTGTGGAGAAAACATGATGGATGTTCGATGCAACGACCGTCCAGTGTGGCACAATTTCTAAAGAACCAGACGGACGAAATCATTTATGATGGCCGCGCGAATACCTGAATTCCGCGGCCCACGCCAAACCGGATAAGCCGTGTAGACTTGACGAAACGACAGCGTCCCAAATACAACGAATCTAAGGAACGCAGGCATCACACTGCTTTGCGTCTGCAGCGTCCCATTAGCCTTTCGCCTCGCCCGTCGTGAAAAGCTTTGCAGAAAGTGCAGCAAATCTTAAGGAGCGTCGATGATACGAAACGCAGTAATTCTGGCCATGACTGTTGCCGTTCTTTTACCTCTCGCCGCCATGGCGCAGGACGAGCAAAAGAGCGAGGTCAGCTTGCAAGGCATGGCCTTTTTTACCAAATCCGCCACCAACGTCAATGGCACTTCCTACAGCGCGACGCAGAGCGGCGGAGTATTAGGAACATATCGCTATCATTTCGGCCCGAACATTGCTGCGGAATTGGCCTATGGGTTCGCCCGCGACACGCAAAAATATTCCCTGAGCTCAGAATCCTTCCGCATCCAATCTCAGGTTCACCAGGTCACGGTCGGTTTAGTGGTCAATGTCGCCCACCCCAAAAAGTTCACCCCTTATATGCTGGTGGGCGGTGGCATGGTTCTGTTTGCTCCCAGCACAAATCAGACCAATTTTGTCACTGGAGCTCAGACTCAGGGCAAGGGAGCGTTTGTTTACGGAGCGGGAATCAACTATCCCCTGCAGAAAAATTTTTCCTTTCGAGCAGAGTACCGAGGCGTGCTCTACGCGCCACCTAATTTTGGATTTGGCGGGTTGAGCGCGAACTCGATCACGCACAGCGCCGAGCCCTCGATCGGAATCAGTTACCGCTTCTGATTCTTCCCTACCTGTCCGCTGGTTTCGGCACGGAATTGTCGATGGGCTTGCGCGGCAGCATCTGGTCGCGCATCGCCGTCTCATAGACAAAGCCGGCGACGATCACGGCGATCTGCTTGAGATCGTCCGGTTGTAAACGGTCGTACACGTCCATATTCGAGTGGTGCGTGCGGGTCTCGTACTCGATGGGATCCTGTATGAATTGAAATCCCGGAATCCCAACGGCGTCAAACGAGAGATGGTCGGTCCCTCCCGTGTTGCGCATGGTCAGCGTGCTCATGCCCAGATCTTTGAACGGCTTTATCCACGCTTCGAAGATAGGCGCGACCGCTTCATTCTCTTGCAGGTAGACGCCGCGAATTTTTCCCGAGCCGTTATCCACATTGAAATAGCCGGATATCCTGGCCTGCTCCGGCTTCACCGTGACTGGTCCCGCCTCGCGGCGCAACAGCGTGGGCATGCCTTTCATGTTGGGGTCGTCCATCGGCGGTCGCGAGCCGAAATGCTTTTCAACGTAGCCCTGCGAGCCCAGCAGTCCTTCCTCTTCGCCGCTCCACAGCCCGATGCGGATGGTCCGCCGCGGCTTGATGTCGAGCGTTTTCAGAATGCGAACCGCTTCCATCATGACGATGGTGCCGGCGCCGTTGTCGGTCGCCCCCGTGCCCGCGTGCCACGAATCGAGGTGGGCGCCGAGCATCACGATCTCGTCCTTCTTGTCGCTGCCGGGAATTTCGGCGATGGTGTCGTACTGCATGGGATCGTCATCATAGAACGTGTTGGTAACATTCATTTCAAGAGTGACGTCCTGTTTCTCATCCAGCAGGCGGGCGATGCGGCTCCAATGTTCCGAGGCCATGGTGAGTTGCGGCACGGTTGTGGTTTCACCCGGTTTGTACGAACCGCCCGATTGGACAAAGACGGTGCCACCGCCCGCAGTGCCGCGGCTGTGGTCGATCACTGCAAGAACTTTTTCATCGGCGAAGAACTGGTTGAGATCTTTCATGAACTGTCGCCGCCGCAGCATCTCGGATATGCGGAACGGCGGGTGTTCTCCGGGAATCTGGTACTCGCCAATCTTGGCCAGGTCGTCGTCGCTGAGACGTTTGAACGGCGCCTCAGCGATCGGTTTCACCTCCGCATCCGGCCCCAAAATCACGATCATGCCCGCCAGCTTCCCGCGATATTTGTCGAAATCCTCCTTCTTTTCGATATTGGCGCGAATGCATTTCCCGGTGACCACCCCATTCGTGCCGGGCGTCCAGGCCTTGGCGTAGACGATTAGAGGCGCGATATCGGGCGCGGTCATGCGCACGTTGACGTACTGGTTGGCCCATCCGCGGCCGAACGGCCCCCAAGCCTCCAGATGCGCATCGCTGAGCCCATCTCGGAGAGTTTGTCGCGGGTCCACTCATTGGCGCGCTTCATGTTCGGAGATCCGGTGAGCCGCTCGCCGATTGAATCCATCAGCCCCGAAGCCAGTTCCATCACCTGCGAATGGTGGAAGCCTTCGTTACGAATGCGGGTAATCGTTTCGAGATCGACTTTCTCTTGCCGTTCCTGGGACCACGCGGCGGGAATGCACAACAGCATGACCACGAACGAGCAGACCAATGCTGCGGACCTCTTCATGATTGGCTCCTGGATGAATTGCTTCCGCGGGAAAATCAACCGGGGATTATACAACTCATACGCGATCGCGAAGCGCATTGCGATTGTAAAGTTATTTCAATAGTTGATGGCGTCTCAGCTTGAAATCTAGAGCTGTTCAGAGTTGGCGTCATCCCGACCGGAGCCGGTTTTCAGGCGGAGGGAGGGATCTCTCGCCTGCGACGTTAGAGGGAAGGATATCCCTCAGCCGGCTGAAATGCGCAGGGCTTTCGGGAGGACACCCAATAAGCGAGATCCAAGCTAAGTGGCACACTACCCAACCGTTGAAGTTTCGGAAAACGCGGGCGCAATTATTTCGCTGCAGATTTTTCTGGCGCAGAAGAAGCGGCCGAAGACGAAGAGGAGGGGGAGGACGAAGATCCGCCTTGGCCACTCTCGCTCGTGTGGGTCTCGCTTGCTTTCGTTTCGTCATCGTCATCATTCTTCGGAGTGTATTGCACGATGAGCGAGATTCGGCGGTTGGCCGGGTCGAGCGGAGCTTCGGGCTTGCGCAAACGCTGGTCGGCGAAGCCGCGGACTTGCATCACCTGGTCGGCGCGAATTCCGCTGGCTTGCATCATGCGCCGCGCCGCATTGGCGCGATCCGCGGAAAGTTCCCAATTGCCATACGTCGCCGTCGGCGCGTAGGGCTGCGAGTCGGTGTGGCCCTCGATGGAAATCTTGTTGGGAAGTTTGCCCAGCTCCTGCGCCAGAGTGTCCAGCAGTTGAGCGCCGTCGGCATTGAGCTTGGCGCTGCCGCTGTCAAAGAACGTGCCGCTGGCGGATTCCGAAAGCTCGATGCGCAGGCCTTCGGCGGTCACCGTCATTTCGATATGGCTCTTGAGCTTTTCGAAGTCCGACATTTGCCGCATCGCCTGCTGCAATTGGTCTTTAAGTTTCGGCATGTTGTCGCGAGTGAGGATGAAATTTTCTCCTCCGCCCGCCATGTTCGAGCCGACTTTCTTCGAGGTTCCCGTCGGATCTTTGAAATATCCTCCCACCGCTACCTGCACCTGTTTGCTGGAGTTCAGCAGCCAGAGAACGATGAACAGCGCCATCATCGCGGTCACGAAGTCGGCATAGGCGACTTTCCACGCGCCGCCGTGATGGCCGCCATGTCCGCCTTTCTTTTTGAGGATGATAATGGGGCGGGTTTTTTCCATAGAGTTCCTGCGCCGGGCGGAGCCCTAAGACCCTGCGGTGGCCGCGGCCGCCGCTGGCGCTGCCTCTCCTCCCCGGTTACGGCAGGCTTGCTCCAGTTCTTTGAATGAGGGCCGCACGTGGCTGGGCACGGCGCGCCGCGCCACTTCCACCGCCATGATCGGCGCGGTGCCTTTCAGAAATGACACCATCAGAACGCGCAGAACGTAGAGAAACGCGTGCTCCTCTGCCGCCGCTTTCGCCATGTTCGCTGCAATCGGGCCGACCAGCCCGTAGCACAGCAGGATGCCGAGAAATGTCCCCACCAGAGCCGCTGCCACTTTATGTCCAATTTCTTCCGGCGGGCCTCCTAGTGCGCCCATGGTGATGACCACGCCCAAAACCGCGGCCACAATGCCGAGACCGGGCAGAGAATCGGCCATGGTGCTGAGCGCGGTAGTGGGTTCGGTGGCGTCGTGATGCAGCACTTCCAGGTCCAGGTCGAGCATCTGGTCGAGATCGAAGGCGTCGACCCCGGTAATCGCCATGCGCAACGAGTCGCACACGAAATCGCACACGTGATGGTTCTTCAGAAAGGCCTCATTCTTCGAGAACACCGCGCTCTTTTCCGGTTCTTCCACGTCGGCTTCCAGCGCCATCAATCCGTCTTTGCGCGCCTTGTTGAGCAGGTCGTACATCATTTTCAAAGTATCGATATAGGTCTGTTTGCCGAACTTCGACGATCCAAACACTCCGCCGATTCCGCCTAGAATTTTTTTGATGATATGGAGCGGGTTGGCCACCAGTACCGTGCCCAGCCCAGCGCCCCCGATGATGAGCAGTTCGGCAGGCTGGAGCAGCACGCGGATGTTGCCATGCTCCATGAGATATCCGGCCACCACACAACCGAAGACGATGAGAATGCCGACAATCGCAAACATTCCTAACTCCCCGCAGATGAAGTCTGCGCTGCCCGCTGGCGGCACGCGGACGCGGCCTCCAATGATTTCTGCGCCCGCTCCAGCACCATTTCCACGCTGTCCTCAGGTTGCACGATCGCTTGTCCAATCGAAACCGGCAGGGATCGCCGTTCTCCCCACCACTCAATGCTTTCTCCGGCCAGGCTGCGGCGGACGCGCTCGCGCACGCTGCCCAAAGCCTGCTCGCGACAGCCTCCGAGAATGACCAGAAACTGATCGTCGCTCCAGCGCCCCACGAAATCCGTGATCCACAGGCTGCTTTCGAGTGTGCGCGCCACCACGCGCAGCAACGACGACGCAGCTTCCAGCCCCAGGCTGGCGCGGAAATGGGTAAGGCCTTCCACCCGGAAAAAGAACACGGCGAAGGGAACTTGCACTTTGGTGTACGTCGTCATCGTCTGCCGCAGGTGCGACAGCGTCATGGCCCGGCTGGCCACTCCGGTCACGGCATCGGTGAGATCCGGTATCTGCCGTGTGGCGTCCCGGTCATCCGGGCCGGGCGCCGGCTGCAGGTTCTCGAAGGTTTCGACGGCTCCGATGATCGAACCCCGCTGGTTGTGGATGGGAACCGCGCGGATGCAGACAGGAATTTCGTGCCCGGCCTTGTGATGCAGAAATCCCGTGGCCTCGGCCGGGTGCGAAGTCTTGATGGCGCGGGCCAGGGGACAGTCCTCGCTGCAGAACTCGCAGCCGGGCTGGTCGCAGTGCAGCAGCGCCTCTCCCACGCAGGAGTGGCCGATGACTTCATGCCGCAAGTGGCCGGTGATGCGTTCCGCGCCGTCGCTCCAGAACACGATTTTCTTCTGCATGTCGATCACGCACATGCCGGTCGGCAAGCTCTCCAGAATGTTGCGGCAGATTTCCGGCTCGGACAGGGAAAACATACGAGTACGTGGCGCACTCCGCGCTCATACTCCTCATCGGCGGAATTCCCCGGAGACTTCACCGGAACCGGGATTCTGGCCGCTCGCCCGAAGCGGCGGAAACTGCATAAATTCAGGGGCAATAAGCGTATGGCACTTTGGTGGGGGGCATGGCCCGGAAGTGCTATAGGCAGACGCCCGCCCCCATTTTATTTTCGTGGGTGAGCAGTTCCGGGGGAGGGCTGCCCGGGCGTCCTGGACTCGAAAGGGTTCAGGACGCTCGTTATTTTTGGGCAAGAGCTTACCGCGGTCGATTTTTCCGGGGATCAGCGGTGGAAGAAGAAATCTTGCCACCGATTTCCCGGCGGCGAATGCATGCGGACCCGTTTCGCAGCGATTGATAGTGGTGCAATTCTGAAGTGTGGGCTCTTCACTGTGCCTGAAAGGCGGCTCCGCTCAGGATGATGCCCTCGAGAATCAAACTGCCCACAATCCAACGATTCAGTTGGTTGAAATCGTGAAATTGACGGTAATTTTGGTTTGCGTCTCGACTGCTTCCGTGCCTCTGAAGTGCGGCTTGAAATGCCATTTCTTCACGGCTTCCTCGGCAGCACCGGCAAGGATGGGCGGCCCGCTGAGCACTTGAAGATCTTCAATCAGGCCGTCCCGGTCGATCATGGCCTCAAGCACGACCTTGCCCTGCACCTTCATCTGGCGCGCCAGCGTGGGATAAGCCGGGACTACGGAATGGGTCACCACATCGCTGGTTAAGGAGGATACATCCGCTCTCTCGGCGGCATTGCTGGTAACGCTGGCGGCCGTCTCGGCGGAATCGCTCCGGGCAGGGTCCGATTGCGCAGCGGCCGCCACGGGGCGCGAGGAAGCGGATCCGTCCCGCAGATCGATCATCACAGAATTGGTGGCCGGGAGAATGGTGCGGCGATAGTTGCTGGCGATGACTTCCACTTGCAGCGGCGGCAACACGGTCCGGCTCGCGGTGACTGCGCCAAGATCGCTGGCATCGACGGTAGCGACGGGATCGTTCGACCCGGACCGCGAATGCTTTTTCTGGTGGGAGGCTCCTGCAGCTTTCTTGGCACCTGCTGCCACCGAGGCGTCGCCTGCTGCAGACTGCGTCTGAGCTTCCTCTTCATTGGGAAACCAGAAATCTCGTTCCAGATAAAGCACGCCTGCCAGACCGATCATCAGCAAAGTGAGCGCGGCGGCCATCATACGACGCTGCTTTTCGGCGCGCTCCGCCTGCGACTGCGCCGAGTCCAGGAAAGCGCGGTCGTCTCGGGAAAGTACTGTTTTAGACTCGATCATGATTAGTTCCAGGAAGATCGGTCTCTTGGGGGGAAAACCGTTGGGCATCAGTATGCCCTGAAATGAAGCGAAAAGCCAGCAAAACCTGCCGTCGGCGGCGTCTCAATTTGAAATCAAGAGCTATTCAGCGTTGATGTCATCCCGACCGGAGCCGCTTTTCCGGCGGCGGGAGGGATCTCCCAACCACCAAAGTCAGAGGGAGGGAGATCCCTCAGCTGGCTGAAATGCACCGGCTTTCAGGATGACCCCTCGATGAGCGATGTCCAAAGTTCAAACTGCCCCGCTACCAGACCGTCGGAGTCCTAACCCTCCCAGCCCGCTGGTTTATTGCACTCGTGATATGGTGGGCGTAACTTTCTTAGGTTCTACGAATCCCATGATGGAGAACGTCCGGGGATATGCCATCTATGGAGCCAGACAATCCCAAGCCCGATTCCGGCGATACCAAGCAGGCCAAGCCGGATCGTGCAGCTGAACTGGCGGAAGCGCCGGAAATCAGGCCGTCCGCTCGCCCGGTAAGCGGCAAGGTCGTAGAGCTCCGCGAGCCTCAGCTCGCCCGCCTGTCGCGCCGGGAACTGCTGAAGGTGGCGCCTGTGCTGGTCCTGGGAGCGTTTGCGATTCCCGGCGTGCAGGATGCGCTCCTGAAAAAAGGCCTGGGCTTCAGCGACTGGATGTCGGCGCGGCTGTTCCGGCGCGGACATCTCGCTGCCACGTTTTCCGATTCCGAGCTGACTCCCTTCGAAAAGTTTCCCATCAACGATTACGACGTGGACGATCCCGGCGTAATTTTTGAAAATTGGACTCTGACCGTGAGCGGCCTGGTCGAGAAGCCTGGCGATTACAAGCTGCAGCAGATTCAGGCCCTGCCCCCGGTGCGCCACAACACGCGCCACATCTGCGTCGAAGGCTGGGACGTGATTGGCCGCTTCGGGGGCGCGCGGCTCTCGGATTTTCTAAACCTGATCGGCGCCGACACGTCGGCGAAATTCATTACCGTAGCCTGCGCCGACGACTACTACGAGTCCCTGGACATGGCGACGGCGCTGCATCCGCAAACGCTGCTTTGCTACGAGATGTACGACCAGCCGCTGACGCGAGAGCACGGCGCGCCGCTGCGCCTGAACGTGCCCACGAAAATCGGCTACAAGCAGGCGAAATATCTGACCGACCTGAAAGTAACGAATGTTCTCGACAAGGTCGGCTACTGGGAAGATCAGGGATATTCGTGGTTTTACGGGCTGTAGAGCAATTTTTGATTTTTGATTTTTGATTGTTGAATGAAACCCGGATTCGGCAGCCCGTAAGGTTTTTATTCAACAATCAACAATCATCATTCAACAATTTCGGAGACTGTATGAGCGGGACCGTAGTTGAAATCATCCGCACGACCGGCGACGAGACTGAGTCGGTCGGCCGCGTAGCCTGCGAGCATCCGCTGGTGGTGCGGCTCTGCCACTGGCTGAATGCCATCTCGCTGTTCGTGATGGTGGGCAGCGGGCTGCAGATCTTCCGCGCCTTCCCCAGTTTCGGAGCGAAGATCCCGCAGAAGGATCTGCTGAACTGGCCGAGGTCACTGGCCATCGGCGGATGGCTGGGCGGTGCGCTGCAGTGGCATTTGACCTTCATGTGGATTTACCTCGCGACCGGCCTGGTCTATCTCGGCTACCAGTTATTCAGCGGCAACTACCGGCAGGTCCTGTTCACCCGGCGCGATGTTCCCGGCATCTGGCCGATGGTGAGGCATTACTTCTTTTTCGGTCCCAAGCCGGAGCAGCACGAAGCCTACAACCCGCTGCAGAAGCACGCGTACACGACCGCCATCGCTCTGGGCGCGCTCTCGGTGTTGACCGGTCTTGCCATCTGGAAGCCGGTGCAGTTCTCATGGCTGGCCTGGCTGATGGGCGGATTTCACTGGGCGCGATTGTGGCATTTCCTGGTGATGTGGGCGATGTTGGCCTTTGTCCTCGGACATCTGGTGATGGTGGTTCTGCACGGCTGGAACAATTTCGTTTCCATGCTGACGGGTTGGAAAAAGGATCCGGAATACTGACGCGGCGCGACGACTGGCAAAAGCATGGCCGATCCGAACGTGGTTTTGAGCAACCCGATGCAGGCGGGCACGCCGCGCGAACAGGAGTTGATCGCGCGCGTGCAGCGCGGCGAGCACGAGTTGTTCTATGAGTTGGTGCGGCCCTACGAGCGCCGGGTGTATGCCGCGGCGCTGGCCATCCTGCGCAACGAGAGCGATGCCGAGGATGTGGCACAGGAGGCCATGTTGAAAGCGCTGGCCAACATCCGCCAGTTTCGCGCCGAGGCGCGGTTCAGCACCTGGCTGATTCAGATTACAGTCAACGAAGCGCTGATGCGGCGGCGAAGGGAGCGCAAGGGCATGGTGGAGGGCATTGACGATCACCGCGATGACGAAGGCGAATACACGCCGCGGGACTTCGCCGACTGGCGCGAGATTCCCTCCGAAGCGCTGGAGCGCAAGGAAGTGCGGCAGAAGCTGGCACAGGCTCTGGCCACGCTCGACCGCAAGTACCGCGAAGTTTTCGTTCTGCGCGATATGGAGCAGTTGAACATTCAGGAGACGGCCGAGGCGCTGGGCATTTCGGTCGCTGCGGTGAAGACGCGGCTGCTGCGGGCGCGGCTGATGTTGCGCGATCTGCTCGCCGGAGGCTGGGAGCAAGGCTGGTT
The DNA here is from genome assembly GCA_963719865.1 of uncultured Acidobacteriota bacterium. Lineage (GTDB taxonomy): Bacteria > Acidobacteriota > Terriglobia > Terriglobales > Acidobacteriaceae > Sulfotelmatobacter. The sequence goes on from CAVRDS010000082.1 coordinate 223,508, forward strand.
CAGCCGCGTGCCTTTCGAGAAGGGAACGAAGCCATGGTGAACGTGAGCTGCGAACAGGTGTGGCGCGAAATCTCGAATTATCTGGAAGGAGACGTGGATGCCGCCCTGCGCACCGCGATGGATGAGCATTTCCGCACCTGCAAGCGCTGCGCGTCGGTGTTGGAGGGAACGAGAAATGTAATCCAGCTGTATGGCGACGAGCGCATGATCGATGTTCCCGCGGGCTTTGGGCGAAGGCTGGAACGCAGGCTGGCGCGCAGTGCGCGCAGTCGTGGATGGTCGACCTGGTCGGCATGGCTGGTTCCGGTGGCAGCGCTGGTTTTGATTGCGGGCGGCGTGAGGGTGGCGAATTCGGTCGCCGTTCCGCACCCGCTATTGTCGGAACACGCGCAGCCGGGGCGCGACATTCCTCCCGGGCTGCTGGTGGTGGTGTCCGCCGACGCGAAAGACTTTCATGTGCCGGGCTGCCCGTTCATCCACAACAAAGATAAAGAGCGAACCCTGACCGCCAAAGAAGCGATCGAGCAAGGCTACGTTCCGTGCGTGCGCTGCATGCGGAAATACCTGCAGACGGCGGACTCGGGAACGATTTCGCTGGAGTCGGAGGGCGACGCCTACGCAGACGCGGACGAACCCGGCGGCGAGCACTAGAAAATGTAGGGGCGGACGCAGCCTGCCCTGAGCAGAGTCGAAGGGTCCGCCCCGCGAGCGAAGCGAGCGTTCTGAAGCAAGACGTGCCGACACGCTTCGTATCAGGGCATCGCTTCAGCGATGCCGTAAGCGCCGCAAAAATAGCCGGCTTCAGCCGCTGTGGTCTGTGGACGCCAGGGGCTAAAGCCGGTTTCTGGTTTCGACATTGCGGCACGCCTGAAGGCATGCCCTGATACGAACCTTCTTCACCCGGGGCCGCTAGTTGTTCTTCATCGTATCGTGCTTCATGTCATCCTTCTTCATGTCGTCTTTCTTCATCTGATCTTTCTTGGCCTTCTTGCTCTTCGCCTTCTTCTGATCGTTCTTCATGGAATCGTTTTTCATCTGATCGTTCTTCATCGTGTCGTGCTGGGCGTCGTCTTTCTTCATGGTGTCCTGCTTCATCTGGTCCTGCGCGAGGGCTGCCATGGATGCGGCCAAGACACACGCCAGCGACAAACTACTGAAAAGCTTCTTCATAGGATTCTCCTTAAAAATGAGGATTCGACTTTGTTCCAGCAGTTTTCAGCTGCGGGTTGGAGATGGGATGAGCGGCGCCATGGAAAGTTACAGGAAGGCGACAAATGCTTCCGGCGCCTCTGGACCAACCGGGAAAAATCGTAAACCACTAAGGACACGAAGGTACACGAAGGGCTCGCGTGCTTTTTTTCTTCGTGTACCTTCGTGCCCTTGGTGGTCTAGGCCTTCGCGGCGTAAGTCGTTGAAATGTCGTAGCGGCTCATGGGAGCCCCGCAGGCGGCGAAATCCCGAAGCGGCGATGATTCCCCTCGTTCCGGGACCGGATCGTTCACGCCAGGGCCGTTTCCGGCCCCGCAAAGTGTATTCCAGGAGCGATAGCGAGGTGTTTTTGGCGTCGGGCACATCCCCAAAACTACAACTATGCGTACATTAATGTACGTACAACCTCACGCATGTGGCCATGGAATGACCGGCTTCCGATTTTCTAAAGCGCGCTAGCAGGCGAGTTGGTCGCGGGTCAGCTTCAGCCCGTTCAGGTTTCCCAGGGCGGTGACAGCCACTGCTTCGGTCTGGAAGAACTCGTTGGCCAGGGTGGTCAGGTCTTCGACGGTGACCGCCTCGATTTTCTCAATCAGTTCATCGAGATCGTAGAAGCGGTCGAAATACATTTCCTGGCGAGCCAGGTTCGACATGCGCGAGGTGCTCGATTCCAGCGACAGCATCAGGCTGCCCTTGAGTTGCGCTTTCGAGCGGCGCAGTTCGTCTTCGGGCACCGGTTCGCTCTTGAGTTTGCGAAATTCGCTGACCACGGACTGCACCACTTTGGCGGCTGAGGCCAGCGAAGTTCCGGCATACACTGCCAGGCAGCCCGTATCGCGATACGGATTCAGATCGCTATAGATGGAATAGGCAAGGCCCTGGCGCTCGCGGATGTTCTGAAACAGGCGCGAGCTCATGCCTCCGCCGAGCACGGTGTTGAGAATGTATCCGGCATGACGCTTCTCGTGCGCGATGGGATAGGCGGGCACGCCGATGCAGAGCTGCACCTGTTCGAGAGCTTTCTTGTTGCGCAGAATGATCCGCGAAACGATCTTGGGCTTCGAAGAATGGAAGCCGTTCGACATCGGCTTCATGTGTTCGAAGTGGCGGGTGACCAGTTCGACGAACTTGTCGTGATCGAGATTGCCGGCCGCCGACACGATGATGTTGCCCGGGGCAAAGCGGTGGGCGTAGGCATTCAGCACGGGATCGCGCTCGAAGCGCTTCACCGTTTCTTTGGTGCCGAGGATAGGCTTGCCCAGCGGATGATCCTTCCAGAAATTCTGGGTGAAGATTTCGTGGACGAGATAATCGGGATTATCCTCGTCCATTTTGATTTCTTCGAGAATCACGCCGCGTTCGCGCGCAATGTCGGCCGCGTCGAACACCGGGTTCAGCACGAGGTCGCTGAGAATATCGAGCGCCGTGGGCACATGCTCGTCGAGCACTTTCACGTTGAAGCAGATGCATTCCTTGGCCGTGAAGGCGTCCATGTTGCCGCCGAAGGAGTCGACCTGGCGAGCGATTTCTTCCGCGGTGCGATGCTTGGTCCCTTTAAAAACCATGTGCTCGATGAAGTGCGAGATGCCGTTCCATTCGGCATCTTCATCGCGCGATCCGGTCTGCAGCCACACGCCAATCGACGCCGAGCGGATGTGCTGCATCTGCTCGGTGATGATGGTCAGCCCGTTGGGCAGTTTTTGACGACGAATATTGCGCACTTCCTGAGTCATGGTTTACTTCGTGCCCGCGGCCAGTCTCTTCGGAACCCCATTCAACTGGCGGAAGAAAAGGTATTTCTTATTCTGACATACGCCAGCGGTGTGTGCGAGAATAGTTTAACCGTTTAGAATCATCCGGTTAGGGTTGATCGCCAAAACCGCAATGGGGCGGATGTGGGTCGTTTCGTCGACCGACCTACAATAGATTGAGCGACCTATTCATGGGAAACCTTTCGCAAAACGCGCTGCTGGGCCTGGACCGGCCGGAACTGGTTTCGCTGATGGACAGCCTGGGCGAGCCGGCCTATCGTGCCAGCCAGATTCTGGACGCGGTGTACCGGCAGCGGGTCGAGTCGATTGAGCAGATCTCCACTTTGCCGCAACCGGTGCGGCAGCGTCTGGCGGAACAGGAAACGTCGATTGGATTCCCGAAGATCGAGAAGCAATTCGTCTCGCAGGACGGCACGGTTCGCTATTTAATGCAATTCGCTGACGGGCAGAGCGTCGAGACTGTGTGGATGCCCGAAGGCGACGGCGGGGAAGCGGGAGACGGAAGCGAGGCGGGCGATTTGGCGGAGCGCTTCGCGGAAGTTGTGGATGAGAAACCGACTCACCGCCCGCGTCAGGGACAAAATCAGGGGCGCTCCACGATCTGCATTTCCAGCCAGGTGGGATGCGCCGTGGATTGCCAGTTCTGCCTGACGGCGCTGCTGGGCGTGAAACGCAACCTGACCGCGGGCGAGATTGTGGGACAGGTCTGCGCGGTGCTCAAAGATCAGAACGTTTCGCCGCCCGAGGATCGCATCAACCTGGTCTTCATGGGCATGGGCGAGCCCTTTCTCAACTACGAAAATTTTGTGAAAGCCGCGAGATTGCTGGTGGAGGAAGTCGGGATCGCCGAGCGGCGGATGACGGTGTCAACGGCTGGCATCGTGCCGCGCATTTATGACTTCGCCGCAGAGAAGGTCCGGCCGAAGCTGGCGATTTCTTTGAATGCGTCGAATGATGCGCTGCGTACGCAGTTGATGCCGCTGAATAAAAAATGGAATCTGGAAATGCTGATGGCGGCCGCGAAGGCGTATCCCCTACGCACCCGCGAGTGGGTCACGTTTGAATACGTGCTGCTCGGCGGCGTTAACGACGCTCCCGAGAACGCTAAAGAAGTGGCGGAGTTGCTGCGCGGCGTGCGTTGCAAAGTGAATCTGATCGCGCTGAATCCGGGGCCGGGAATTGACTTTACGACTCCAGACGCGGAGCGGGTCGCGGCCTTCCAAACGATTCTGCGGCAGGCGGGAATTCCGGCGTTCCTCCGGCGTCCGCGCGGGCGCGACATTTACGCCGCTTGTGGACAACTCAAGCGAACGGTTGAGATTGCCACAGCGCCGGCGTCTTAGATTCCATCGCCGTGGACGTGAGGGGATCAATGGCCGGAAGTTCGACGCGCAACAGCATCGCGCCATCCTGGCCGTATTCCCGCACAAGCTGCCCGTGATGTTCCTGCAGAATTCCCCGGCATGCGCTGAGGGCCAAACCATCTTCGGCATCCGCCGGCGTGCTGCTGCTGTTCGACGACGGCGGACTGGGAGTGAAGATCTGCAGCAGGCAAACCCCTGCGCGGCCTTCGGTGGTGACGTTCACGATTCGTCCTCCGCGCTCGGCGAGCAGGTGCAGAGAGTTGGCCAGCAGTTGCAGGCAAACCTGCAGCAACTGATTCGAGTCGCCCAGAACCTTGGGCAGGGCTGAATCGAGTTGCATGCGGACGTCAATCTCCAGTGCCTCCCATTGCGGCTGCGTAAGTTTCACAGCAGTGCGCGCCAGGGTGTTCAGATCGAGAGGAGTTTTGGGCGAAGGAGACTGGCGGGCAAAGCTGATCAGGCTGGCCACCAGCGATTTGGTGCGGCGCACGTGCTGCCCGATTTTCAACGCCAACGGCTTCTGCTCCGCGGTAAGCGCAGTGCTCAGAAGTAGGTCGGAATATCCCAGCATGGCGGTGATCGGGTTGTTGAGTTCGTGAGCGGCGCCGCCCACCAGTTGTCCGATGGAAGCCAGTTTTTCCGATTGCAGGAGCTGCGCCTGCAGGCGTTTCAGGCTATCGAAGGAATCGTGCGAATAACTCAACAACCGGTAGAGTTCACGATCAAGCATCTGCTGGCGCACAAACACCAGGACGCCCATGAAGAATGCGGCGCACAAAGTGAGCGTCAGGCGGAAGACCCGGATGCCGGCCGGAACCTGGCCGTCGAGGATCACCCACCCGGCCAGCAAAGGAAGAGAAAAGACCGCGATCATGCTGCAGCGGGCGATCCAGACACCGTAGGAGGAGGCCGCTCCGGGCGCATCGGCTTCCGCCTTCGCCAGCTTCGTGCGCAGGCCAATCCACGTGAGGCACCCCATCGCCGCCACCAGGGGAATGTCGTACAGGCTACCGCTGTAATAGGCCCCGCGGGCGATGGCCCAGTTGGCGAGCGTGGAACTGGTGGAGTAGCAGAGACCGATGCCGAAAAGAAAGGCGTAGAGCTTCTTCCATTCGCCCTTGCTCAGGATCCAGCAGGCCACCAGGCCGGTCAGATAGGCGATTTTCTCGGTGTTGTATGCCAGATTGAGATTGCGGTTGTAAGCTGCGATATCCGCAACAACATACTGCCAAGGCATGACGAGCAGCACGTAGAGATAAATCCACCAGACGACCAGAAGCGTGAAATCCAGTCGGCCAACGCGGGCTGCATATTCGTCGCGGGGAACGTGAGGGCGAAGCCCGATCGCCGCCATTAGCGGCACGATGTGCAGGAAAAGAACAATGTCCCAGGCGCAGAGGTCGGGCACGTCCTGCCGCAGCACCACCTCGTAATACGTCCAAAAGATCTGGTAGACCAGCCAAAGCCCGATGCCCAGAGTGATCAGCACCCAGAACAGGCGCATCCGCCCCTGCGAGGCCCGGGCGAGCGGGATGAAGGCCGCAGCGCCAGACAGCAGGAGTAAGCATTGCGTGAGGTCGCTGAAAATGGTCAGGCCAAAGGATCGCGGCAGGGTCAGGGCGGCAAGCATGAACGCTGCCGTCGTGCCGGTGGCCGCCGCCAACCAGATTTGGGAGCGTTTGCTCAAAAGGACACGACCTCTCGGACCTCATTTTAGATGGGAACGTGAGCGGTCACTGGTTACTGTGGTAACCTCGCGGCAGGCGATGATGTAGGGGTCGGAGCACCTACGGGTCAGGTCTCCGGGAATCACTTGCCGGTAGCGGCTCAGTTTGAGCAGAACCGTTCCGAGTTGGCGTCATCCCGAACGGAGCCGCTTTTCAGGCGGAGGGAGGGATCTCCCACCCAAGAAGTCAGAGGAAATGAGAGCCCTCAGGCGGCTGAAAGGCGCCGGCTTTCGGGATGACCCCTCGATCGGCGATATCCAAAATTCGAAGTCACCCACTACTCACTTGCCCCTAAGGTTTTCTTATTCAATAATATGCGGCGTAGCCGCCACTTTCATGGAGAGCAACTCCATTGCATCCTCGCGTTGAGCGCTACCGACAATCCTGGAGATTGAGAATCCAGCCAGATCCGGGGGAGACCCGGCGCGTTGAGCGCTGGCTGGCGACGGCGAGAGTGTTTCTCGCGGTTTCTGCGCTGGGCGCGATTTACATGGATCCGGCGCAGGTCGGTCACGCCCCGATTGCGACCGCATTACTCGGGTTTTATCTGGCCCACGGCGTGGTTGTCATGATGCTGTTGCGGTTGCGCCAGCAATCCACCGCAGGGTTTCGTTTATTTGTGCACGCGGGAGACGTAGTGTGGCCGGCGTTGATCTCAGTTTTTGCCGCAGGCTCGGGGAGCCGTTTTTTTCTTTTCTTCTTTTTTGTGCTGGCCGCGGCCGCCTACCGCTGGGGACTTTGGGAAACGTTGGGCACGGCTGCAGCGGAAGTGGGAATCTTGTGGGCGGGAAACCTGATCGTGCTCCATGCCCGGCTCGACCCGGCAGATTCTCTGCTGGGACGACTGCTCAGCGGAGCGCGGGCCAACATGGGCGAATTCCAACCGCAGCGTCTTTTCATCCTCTCCATCTACCTGATCATCATGGGCCTGCTGTTGGGCTATCTGGCGGAACAGCAGAAACACTTGCGGGCCGAGAAAGCGGTGGTGACGGGGACTCTGTCGCGGATTCGAGTCGAGGCCGGCCTGACGGGAACGATGAACCAGATTTTTGGCGAACTGATGAACATGTATGGAGCCTCGCGGGTGCTCATTGCGTCGCAGGAAAAGCATACCAAGCGTGTGTTCGTGGGGGAATTGAGCAAGGCCATCGGAAACGCGCCGCCGGAGTTCCACTGGCTGGAATCGGCGACGCGCGACGCGAAAACTTATCTGAGCCACTTCCCCGGTGACGTGTGCTGCGTCCTGGCGCGCGGCGATGGCTGGAAGACTTTCGCTCTCGATGCAGCTGGACAGCCCGTGCCCGCACAGGACGAACTTTCTATTTCGCAACTGCGCGAGGTGCAAAAGTTCGACGCGTTCATCACGGTCGCTTTCCATTCCGGAGGCGAGTGGCGAGGCCGGATATTTATTTTCGATCCTTTCTGGCGCGGCGAGACCCAGGAAGAACTGCGATTTCTGCTGGATTTGATCCGGCAAGTGGGACCGGCGGTCTACAACGTTTACCTGCTGCACCGGATGAGGCGGCGGGCCTCGGCGGCCGAGCGCGCCCGTTTCGCGCGGGAACTGCATGATGGCGCGGTGCAATCGTTAATCGCCGTAGAAATGCAGGTGGACGTCATCCGGCGGCAAGCCGAGGCCAACGTGCCCATCGGCGGCGAACTGGGGCGGATCCAAAGCCTGCTGCGCGAAGAAGTGTTGAAGCTGCGGGAACTGATGCAGCAGATGAAGGCGATCGACGTGGACGCGGATCGCCTGCTCGGAGTGTTGCGAGACACGGTGGAACGCTTTCAGCGGGAGACTGGGATCACGGCACGATTCGTTACCGATCTGGAAGAATTGGATATGCCGCAACGCGTCTGCCGGGAGATCCTCCGCATCGTGCAGGAGAGCCTGGTCAATGTCAGGAAGCATAGCGGGGCGCGGCACGCGCTGGTGCGGCTCAGCTCCAATGGCGAAAAGTGGAACCTCACCGTGGAAGACGATGGCCGCGGCTTCGAATTTGCCGGCCGCTACAATCACGAGCAGATGGAAGAAGATGGCAAAGGGCCCCTGATCATAAAAGAACGGGTACGTTTGATTGCCGGCGAACTCACGGTAGAATCAAATCCCGGACAGGGAACGCGTCTGGAAATCACCGTGCCTAGGAACGGGGAAGTGGCGCATGAATTTTAGAAAAGCACAGCAGGTACGTCTGGTGATCGCAGATGACCATCCGATTTTTCGCGATGGCCTGCGCAGATTGCTGGAAGCGGAATCCGATTTCAAAGTGCTGGGCGAGGCCTCCGATGGCGCGGAAGCGGTGAAGCTGGCGCGCCAGCTGAAGCCGGACATCCTCTTGCTCGATCTGGCCATGCCTAAGCATCCCGGGCTGGAAGCGCTGCGGGATTTGAGTATGCCGGCCAACGCCAGCCCGGTGCGGGTGATTCTGCTGACCGCGGCCGCGGAAAAGAGCCAGATCGTGGAAGCTCTGCAACTGGGCGCGCGCGGCGTCGTGCTCAAAGATTCAGCCACGCAACTCTTATTGAAGGCGATTCAGACGGTGATGGCGGGCGAGTACTGGGTGGGCCGCGAGAGCGTCTCGAACCTGGTGCAATATCTGCGCACGTTGATGCAATCTTCGCACGATGAAGCTCGGCAGAAAAAATTCGGCCTCACTCCGCGCGAGCTGGAAATTGTTTCGGCGGTGGTGGCGGGCTATTCCAATAAAGAAATCGCGGAATATTTCAAGATCAGCGAAGATACGGTCAAACATCATCTCAGCAACATCTTCGACAAGTTGGGAGTTTCCACTCGCCTCGAACTTGCGCTGTTCGCCGTGAATCAGGCTTTGCCTCTGAAGAGCATTGCCTGATCAGGCGATGTCCCGAGCCAACTTTGGGTGGTAACTGGTGGCACTTTCGTGCCATTGGTCGGCATGGCAGCGAAGACTATAGTTTCCACAAGGGTCAACCTGCATATCGACTTGGGGTAAGTGTTACTACGATCGATAGACGGGTATTGCAAGGGCGAGCCAAGTTAAAAGGAGCCTCGTGGCAAAGCGTCTTCAGCAGCTCTGGAACGATGAGCGCGGCCAGGATATCGCGGAGTATGCGGTTATGCTGGCGGTTATTCTGGTGATCGTGGTAGGGACGATTCGCCTCATCGGGTCGAATGCCAACAATGTGTTTTCCCAAGTGGGCAGCTCGATCCAATAAGCGGTGATCCGGGAAGTTGGCAGTTTCCAAGCGGCCGGTCGCTGCGCGCGACTCTGTGCCCACCCACTACTATCAAAGAGTTCTCGGCCGTTCCTGGCAAAAAGATTTTAACCGCGGAGATCGCTGAGGAATTCCGCAGAGATCGCTGAGGAACTGCTTAGTGATTTTTCCTGCCCGCTCCGAGTCGAACTTCGTCAGCTGTATGCCCACGGGAGATCCCTGGTCCCACTGGTGAAGACACGGGCCTTCGGGAAGACGCCTCCGGGCGCTGCGTTGACCCCACCTCAAGGGAGTTCTCGGCCGTTCCTGGCAAAAAGATCTTAACCGCGGAGATGGCTGAGAAATTCCGCAGAGATCGCTGAGGAACTGCTTCCTGATTTTTCTTTCCACTTCGTTTCGAGAAGTTATTTTGCCGGAGTTGCATCTGGCGATGCGGCATTCAGCGCGGCTTTCTCGGTGCCGCCGTTTGACAGCCGGGTCAGGTAAGGGAAGAACGGAGTAATCTCAAACTCCATTTTCTCGCGCGCCGAAGTCAAAGCGACCGGCTTGGCTTTGGAGAGTTCCACCTGATCGCTCCAGGGATCGACCTTGATGCGTCCGCCCAGAGGTAGAGCCGCGATCTGGTCCAGGCGCTTGGGATCGAGCTCAGGAGCCGCCGACAACAGGGGCGACATGCGGATACTCTTGCCTCCGGCGAAGCTGTTGCCCAGATGCGGACGAATCAGATTGGGCAGGTCCGGTCCCTTCTGCTGCAGAGCTTTGAGAAACAATCCGGCATTTCCGAGTTTGTCTTTGTAGGGAGAGTTCTTGAGCAACTCAAGAGCCTTGGTATCCGCAGCTTCTTCGTCGGCCGCGCTCTGTTTGAAATCGAGACGCTGGAAGGATTCCTCGTCGGGGAAGAAGAGCTTGTCGTTGAAGGCGAGCTTGGTATCGAAGGGATGTCCCAGCACGATGTGGCTGAGCTCGTGGGCCAGAACCATAGCCAGGGAAGCCTCATCGGGAAGCACATCCAGCAATCCGCGGCTGATCACGATGGTGTGGCCCACGGTGAACGATTCGAGAGGAGAGGTCAAAAGGACGCGGCAGTGCACATCGGTTTGCAGATCGATGTTGTTGGTGACGAGCAGATTGTTGACCACGGTTGCCAGGATCTTGTCCACTTCTCCCGGAGGCGCGAGCAGGCCGATTTTCTGCATGCGCTCGATGGCGTTCTCTTCCGCCTGCTTTTCCCACATGCGTTCGGCGACGATGGGGCTGGGGTCGGCCGCGGCGTCGCTTTGATCGCTCACCGACTGCGGAGAATCAACCAGAATCTGCGTGAACTCCTCGTTCTTGCCCAAGCCCTTCAGGTCGTAGCCCCACAGGCGCGTCTGCGCCTTGAAGTGAAGCGTCTTGGATAACCCGGTCTTCATGTTGGCTTCTTCGGTGTAGACATACGCGGGCAGCCAGGTGTCGGGACGCAAATTCAGACGCCAGCTGTCGAAGTGGAAGAAGAAATTGGCTCCCTTGGGCTGGGGAGAATACGTTCCGTTGAAGCGCACAATGTTGTAATTCTGATCTTCCACCCAAATCCTGCCCAGGAAGCGGATGGTCTTGTCGCCTTCCCTGGGCTGCACATCGATGACCAGGCAGCGAACTTCACCGAGAAATTCCCGACGAACGAAATTGAACCTGTAATTTCTCTTCTGGAAATCGGAATCCATCACCACCATCTGGGCGAATCCCAGAGGCAGAAATTGTAAAGAATAAAGCCCGGTAAGCTTTCGCAGCATGCGATGGCCGAAGCCGGGTTGTCCGACAAACGAAACGTCTTCAGGGCCATCGTTCATGTCGAGCCGGCCCAGAAAATATCGGTCCCGCACCGGGTAGGTATTTCCACTGGGATCATTTTTCAGATCCTGCAGGTAGGTTTCGACCAGAGGATGCATGTGGCGCATCTGGGCCATGAAAAAATGTTCGCGCTGCACCACGCGGTCCAAAACGTCATTCAGTGTGGCGGCGGGAGGAGCGCTCTCCGCGGCCTGCGGAGTGATGGAGGGTGCGACGTTTGCGGCCGGGGGTGCGCTCGGCGCCGCCGAAGGACTGATCGCCGACTGTGGTGCGGATGGAGACGGAGCCGATTCCTGAGCTACGGCCGCCACGCTGCCGGCCAAAAGAACGAGAAATAATCCCAAGCTCGAAACAACGATACGCATAAGAACCTTCTGGGAGTCGATCACGCCAACTGGAAAATGATGTGTACGACGGCCGTCGAATCTGAGGGTTGACCGTCTTTCAGTGCCGGCTTGAAGCGGATCTGCTCGGCAGCATGCACCGCTGCATCGTCCAGACCGTGCCCCAGCCCCCGGACTACGCGTACCACGCGCAGCCTGCCAGATGCTTCAAAGACCACTTCGAGTAAGACCTCGCCCTCAATGCGCTTGGCGCGGGCCTCGTCTGTGTAGCTGGGAACCGGTTTGGAAATGATTTCCGCCGGAACCACTTTTGCAGCCTGAGCCGCCGGACGCGATTGAACTGTTGGAGGAGCGGGCACATCGGCATCGCCGAATCCAGCCTGGCGCACGCTGCCAGCAGACGACGCGTGAGAGTTGCCGATAGCCACGCCGCTGCCGAATCCGGTGCTGGCGATCACTCCGCGCACTCCGTTCGCTCCCCCTGTGCCATTGCCGTATCCCGGGCCGGTGGGCATATCAAATCCGCCTGCCTGTGCGATGTTGACCGCTCGAGTTTGAGTTGTACGGGCGGGGACACCATTCGGGTCGCCGAAGCCACCCGTTTGTACATGCTGCGGAGCGCGGTCGATAGTTTGCGGAGCGGAGCTTCCTGTGGAAAACACGTTGGTTCGCACGGCTTGCTTCGGCATCACGGGCGCGGTCGTGGCCACGGGCGCTGGTTTTTTCGGCGCGATCTTTACTTCAGGAAGAGGCGTATCTTCCTCACGCGCTTTAGGCTGCGGCTGAGGAGCGGGCAGGCGCAGGGCGGCGGGCGGCGGATCGAGCATCGCGTCCATGACCGGCTTGGGCAATTGCCGCTGCGGAGCGTGATTTTCAGGAACGGGAGTGGGTACCAGTTCGATGGCGTGATAATCCTTCTTCGGCCCCTCCATGATTTCGGGATGAAGAACGGGTATCCAGACCGCGATGGCGATGATGATCGCCTGGATTCCATAGCTCAGGACGAACTCATACCACGGTGCCTTCCACTTTGGCAGGGAAGAAAACAACACCGACCCGTCGGAGTACGGAGACCTCATAACCGAGTCTTGCTCAACAGTGTCCTAAACACTGGTTACCGAGTAAAAGCTCTACCTGCCCGATCGGTGGGACCTGGGAAAAGGCAGGAACCTTCGAGAAAGTCTACTACCGTAGCTTGGGGAATGCACGAAAGAGGCCATTCCTGAAGCCACAGACTAAGAACAACTACGTGCCGGATCAACGGCTTACGCTATCTTGCCACTTATCTTGAGGGTGTCAAGAGGCGGATATGCAAAAAAGTACACTGTGTTGGACAGAATTCCCAACCTGGGGCAGGAGCGCCGCGAGCGCTAACTGAAGCATTACTGCCGGTTGGCCCTGTCGCTCGATAGGAATTTGGGGAAAGTCTGCGGCAGGGATCGAAGGGACAGAATACGACGAAAATCCGGGCACGGAAGCGATCCGTGCCCGTGGAAGCATTCAGCCCCGGTCTTTGTCACCCTATTCAGGTTCCTTGGGAAGCCGAACGACCCCGTGGATCGGCTGCGGCCCGAAATGATTTGTGGCCTGCGATGGGCCGGTCGAGAGATTCGTAAACACCAGCGTGATGTTCGAAATCTCGAGGTTCGGGCCGCCGCCGAGGCAGACCTGTAGCGGCACTGGCCCGGTAAAGGGAGATCCTCCATTTCCCGCTACATCCGCCATTCCGTTCACCTCCAGAACCCAAGTGTAGGTAGGGAATGGAGTGATGCCCGTCGGGCAATCGGTTTGAGGCGGGTTCCAAACCAGCGTCGCGCCCTTCATCGTTATGTGGTGCGTGTGCTGGTGTCGGGAGTCGGTGCTGAACCCAATGCCGGATCCTAAATCAGAAAACTCCATGGTCAGAGATGCCGAAAAATCTGCCCTTCCGAATGGTTGCAGGCTCAAGGACCAGGGGCCGCGAAGTTCCCACGGACCGGCTGTGGGGTTGGCTGACAGTGGATAGTCATTAATCACGCCACGGTAGTGCCTGCGCGGCCAATCTTGCGCCGCCGCACTTATCCCAAGCGCGAGCACGAGAACCCACGTCCCTACCGAGCAGAAGAAAGCTTTGCTGTACATAGTCGCCTCCAGAAATTTTTGAGAATACAGAGCTTGTTCGGTGAATCGTCGCGCCCCGCCGAAAGCTCCACCCCGGGAGTTGCATCGCGGCGAGAGCGCAGCCCGGACACGCGATGCATAGACTGAGTGATCGGAGAACATTGAGCAAACAGCAACAGGCGGAACGGCCCGTTTGCAGCCAAATACCGTGTTTTGCCGCTACCATCCGAGGCAGTACAATCGGTGCGCTTGTCTCCTGACCCCTTACAGGAGAGCCCATGGTCGAACCGTCCCTCGACAAATCGGCATCCGAGATCCCGTCCGAGAGTCGCCTTGATTCCTGGAAGGAGATTGCTGCGTACCTGCACCGGGACGTGACGACGGTCCAGCGCTGGGAGAAGCTGGAGGGGATGCCTGTCCACCGGCATCTACACCACAAGCGAGGCTCGGTCTACGCCCTGAGTTCTGAGCTCGATTCTTGGCGGCAAAGTCGCAAACTCCGCTTCGAGGACGAACATGAGCCAGCCCTGGAAGCACCGGCGGATTTGGATGTCCAGCAAACAACAGTTCCGCCAGGACGTCGTTGGCTTGTTCTGAGCTCCGCGGCGGTGGTGCTCGCCGCACTCGTTACGCTTGCCTACGTCGCAGCCCGGAGCCGCGCAGGGGACGCAAGCCGATCCAAAATTAGATCTTTGGCGGTGCTTCCCGTGCAGAACTTGAGTGGAGATCCGTCGCAGGACTATGTCGCCGACGGAATGACCGAGGAACTCATCGGGCGACTTGCCAGAATTCACGGATTACGGGTTATATCGCGTACTTCGAGTATGCACTTCAAGAACACGCAGCTTTCAGCGCCAGAAATTGCCAGGATGCTCGCGGTCGATGCGATTGTGGAAGGATCGCTGGTGCGAGACGGACAGCAGATCCGGGTGCACGCCCAATTGATTCGCGCCGCCACGGATGAGCACATTTGGGCGGGAGAATACCAACGCAACTACGAAAGTATTCTCGAAGTGCAGGGGGAAGTCGCCCGGAGTATCGTCGAGCAGATCGAACTGAATCTCACACCTGAAGAGCGGGCGCGTCTGGCATCCCGGGCTCCGGTCGATCCGCAAGCTTACGAGAATTATCTGAAGGGCCGTTACTACTTCAGCCAGCGAACCGAAGATGCCCTCCACAAAAGTATCGCGTCGTTCCAGCAGGCGATCACGCGCGATCCAGCCTATGCCCCGGCCTACAGCGGACTGGCGGAGGCCTACGCCATGCTTGGATTCCGCGGCGGTCTCCCATCGAAAGATGCTCTGTCAGCTGCGCGGAAAGCAGCCCTGAAAGCGATCGAACTCGATGAAGCCTTGGCCGAACCGCACGCTTCTCTCGCGTTCATCGCGGAGACTTATGACTGGGACTGGCCTGCGGCCGAGCGAGAATACAAGCAGGCCTTGGAATTGAATCCAGGTTACGCCCAGGCGCACAACTGGTACGCGGGTTATCTCACGTACACTGGACGATTCAATGAGGGGGTCGCTGAGGCGATGCGTGCCCGCGAACTCGATCCTCTGTCCCTGCCTCTGAACAATGCCCTGGCGGGAAGGTTGTTGGCGGCCGGGCGTTATGATGAAGCGCTGCGGCAGGTGCAGCAAACCTTAGAACTGGATGACCACTTTGCACCGGCTCATCAGACCCTGGGCTGGGTCTACCTGCACGGCGGCAAACAGGATGATGCCATTCGAGAGTTTCAAAACGCGCTCGCACTCGCCGGAACTGCAGACACGGACCTTCAGCTGGACTTGGGCTTTGCCTACGCCGTCTCGGGACGCCCGGATGAGGCAAAAAAATTACTCGCGAACCTGCAACTGTTGCATCAGCAAGGCATCGTTCCGGCTGCTTCACTGGCGACCCTCTATGGAGCATTGGGCGAATCGAACGAAGCTTTTGTCTGGTTGGAAAGGGCCTATCGGGAAAGGGATCCTCAACTCACTTATCTCAAAGCGGGCCGAAGATTCGAGCCGCTGCGTAAGGATCCGCGATTCGGAGAATTCGTACGCCGCGTCGGGTTACCCGATTAAGGCAACCACAAAGAGCGTGGCGTTACGCGGTCGTCAATGAGCAGCGATATTCCCTCATCTCTCAAACGAGACGGAAGATCGGATACGCCACGACGGCAGGCGTGCCTTAGCAGTGCACGATTTTGTCACTTTGGATGCCGCGGGTGGCGTTGCGGGTATCGACCACCAGTTTCGCTTCCTGGACGATCCGGCGGTAGTCGTAGTCGGAGTGGTCGGTGACGATGACCACGCAATCGTACTGGCCAAGATCCTTCAGGTCGGCGCATTTCATCTGCAAGTCGTACTTGCGCCCCCTGGCCGATGAACGGGAAGTAAGGATCGTGATAGCTGACCTGGGCTCCGTCTTTCTGCAGAAGTTCGATGATGGTGAGCGAAGGCGATTCGCGCAGGTCGTCGATATCTTTCTTGTAGGCCACGCCGAGGACCAGCACGCGCGAGCCGTTCATGGATTTCTTGTGCTGGTTGAGTGCGCCGCTCACCGACGCGAGCACATGGTAGGGCATGTTGGTATTAATCTCGCCGGCCAGTTCGATGAAGCGCGTGCGGAAGTCCCACTCTTTGGCTTTCCAGGAAAGATAGAAAGGATCGACGGGAATGCAGTGGCCGCCGAGTCCGGGCCCGGGATAGAAGGGATGAAAACCGAAAGGCTTGGTGGAAGCGGCCTCGATGACTTCCCAGATATCGATGCCCATGCGCAGGCACAGCAGCTTCAATTCATTGACCAGCGCGATGTTGACGCAGCGATAAATATTTTCGAGGAGCTTGGTCATTTCCGCCGCGGCCGGAGAAGAAACCGGAACGGTGCGGTTGAAAATCGAACCATATAAAGCGCCAGCCAGTTCGGAAGCCTGGGGATTCAATCCGCCGACAACTTTGGGAATATCACGGCGCGCCACCGTGGTATTGCCGGGATCTTCGCGTTCGGGAGAGAAGGCGACGAAGAATTCATTTCCGGTCAGGGATTGGTTGCGGGCGGCTTTGAGCCCGTTCTTATTTTCTTTTTCGAGGATCGGGATCATCACCTCTTCGGTGGTGCCGGGATAGGTTGTGCTCTCGAGTACGATCAACTGTCCGGCACGCAGATGCGGAGCGATGGAATGCGTAGTGTCGGTGATGAAGCTGAGGTCCGGTTCGTGATATTCGTTCAAAGGGGTGGGGACGCAGATGATCACGGCGTCCATGGCGGTAATCTGGGAGTAATCGGAGGTCGCGGTGAATCCGTGAGTCTGGGCGGACTGGATCTCTTCCGCGGCGATGCGGTAGATGTAGGAAGCACCTTTGGCTAGCGAGTCGACTTTGCGCGCGTCGATGTCGAAGCCGGTGACGCGGAATTTCTGTTCGCTGTAAAGCAGGGCCAGAGGCAGGCCGACATAGCCCATCCCGATGATGCCAATGCGAGCCTGGCGTTGCTGAATCTTAGTCTTCAATTGTTCGATTGAGGCATCTGCGGCAGAGTAAGTCGTCATGAGAATTCCCGAGCCTTTGAGTGCGAATTGGCCGAAGGCGCATTTTAACATGCTGATGGCGCGTGGCTTTGGCCCGAACGGGCGGCGAATGAACGACGAAATTGAAATGCGGAGGAGACACGGGATGACGCGCCGATGACCATGGATCGAAGACACATGCGCGGATGGTGGGCTGTGGCAGTGCTGCTGATGGCGGGCTTGATCGTATTTGCGGCCAATGCGGGGATGATGCTGGTGGTCGACTCTCCACAACCCTCGGATGTGATCGTGGTGCTGGCGGGCGAGACGGATTATCGCCCGGCGCGCGCTCTCGAGTTGCTGGATCAGGGCTATGCCCGGCGGCTTCTGATCGATGTTCCGGCGGACCTCGAAGTTTTCGGGTTCACGCAAGAAGGGTTGGCGGAGCAGTACGAGCACAGCCGGCAGGAGGCAGCGCAGTTGGGCATTTGTCCCATTGAGGGGCTCTCGACCCGGGACGAATCTCACGACGTAGAAAAGTGTCTTGCCAAGGAGCAGGGCTCGAGGATTTTGATCGTGACTTCGGATTATCACACCCACCGCGCTCTGAGCATCTTTCGCCACGAGATTCACGGGAAGACATTTTCCATAGCGGCGGCTTACGACAGCACGCAATTCGGCACTCACTGGTGGACCCATCGCCAGTGGGCGAAGACGTGGGTGGACGAGTGGTTACGTTGGTTTTGGTGGACGCTGGTGGAACGCTGGCGCTGAACAGATGGCTTGACCAGTGCGGAAAGTGCCGGACCTTCCGAGATGAGTTTTCCACCGAAAAGCGGTGGGCGCACCAGAAAAGAGATTGACGGAGAACGACGGAGAAAGGTACGATTTCGTTCAAAATGACTCCCAAAAGAGTTATTACCTACTGTGGAGACGCAGATTCTGCCGTCGGTCGGGAAATTTGTGTGCCCCAGTCGTCACTCAGATTACTATCGTTCACGGTGGTTGTAGAGGAATGGAAGCGATGACGAGGCCCTTGTACGTCAGGATCCTGAGCTGGCTGCTGGTGGTGATTTTTCCGGCTGCCCTTTTTGCGGCGGATACCTCTGCGGCGATGCTCTACAGCCATGGCACCGCATTGCTGAATGGCAACAGCATCGCCAGGTCTTCGGCGATTTTTTCTGGCGACCTGGTGCAGACCAGTGCCGACTCCGTTGCCAACATTAACGCGACCGGATCCAGCGTGCTGGTGCTGAATGAATCGCTGGTTCAATATGAGGGCAGTGCGGTCAAGTTGGAGCACGGTGGAGTAACCATATCGACTTCAAAACTGCTGGCTACCCGAGCTGGCGGGGTCACCGTTACGCCCAAGGCTGGTGTGTGGACCGAATTTGAAGTCAGAGACGTAGACGGCAAAGTCGAAATTGCAGCCCGCAAGGGCGATCTGACCATTAGCGATGCCAAAGGAACGACTACCTTGGCACAAGGTCAGCAGAGCACGCGGGACGAATCCCAATCGCAGGACGATTCCCAGGGGCAGAATAACAAGAAAAAGAAGAAGGGCGGCGGTGGAGCACTCGGACCGACTGCCGGCGCCAGCGGAGGCGTCCTCAATAATCCAGTGGCCATCGGAATTGCCGGCGGCATCATCATCGGTGGGACCGCGTGGGTATTGAGCAAGAGCGATGAGCCGGTGAGTCCAGTCAAGCCGTAGGCCCCCGTCGACTCGATTTCACACGGACGAGTGGCCCATCTTTCCGAGTTCTTCTCTCCCATTCCAGAACCGTGGGTGCCCCGTCCTTGCGTTTTTGCAAGAGCTTGCCCTGAGCTTGCCGAAGGGGCGGGCACGATACTGCCGACGCAGCGCTGGATCTCCTCTACATAAACTCGGTTGCGCACGGGTTCGTGGTTCCCGCCCTTCGCAGACGCGAAGGACGGGGCATCCATTGTGTTGCTGATGCATGCCGGATCAAAAGCCTGGGCTACCCACCACCGCTACCTCTACTGATTCGATTCCTTCGATCGCGCCAGTGGGCCGCCATTGTCAGATGCTGTAGGACGGTCTCCGTTCTCTTCACTTCTGGATGACCTAGACCGGCCTTTCTTGGCTATCTTCGGCAGCGGGGAAGCGGCCAGCGCGCAGAGCGTGTAGAAGACGGCGGCGTTGGCTGGGATCTGCAAATTGAAGTCCACGAAACTGTGGAGCAGAATTCCTGTACATCCTAGCAACGCGGCCACGGACACGGCTCCATCCCAGCGGAACTCCCAGCGGCGAGAGGTGCCGGGCAATCCGTAGCGGTAGAGGAACACCAGAAACCACAGCATCAATACGAAGCCGAGCAGGCCCGTTTCCACCAGCAACTGCGCATAGTCGTTGTGCGCTTCATTCACGAACAGATTGGTATAGAAGGTGCGGAAAGCGGGGTAGACGGTGGGAAAGGTTCCCAGCCCCCAGCCCCAAACCGGGCGGTGGGAGAACATTCGCAGGCAGTCCTTGGTGATGTTCCAACGGATGCCCGGGGCCAAGTCTCCGAGCCGGCCTAGAACTTGCCCCTTGCCCACAAAAACCAGGAGCCCGAGCACGAAGGCACACACGGCGAGCAGGCCAAGCGCGACGCGGGAATTTCTTCTCTGGTAGAGAGCCAAGGCGCCAAACACAGCAACTTCGAAAGCGAATGAGAGCATTCCGCCGCGCGAGCCGGAAAGGAAGATGGTGCTGGCCATCAACACGGCGGCGAAGGCCACCAGGGCGCGCTTCCCCCCGTGAAAAATATGACCCATGCTCAAGACCAAGGGGAACGGGACCAGCATTTCCATCAGTCCGGCGTAGTGGTCTCGATTGACGTAACTTCCCCAGAGGGTGCCGTGGAATCGTGGAGTGTAGAACCAGAAGAACTTGCCTTCGGAGGTCAGCGCCTGAGCCAGGGCGTAAAAGGCGTAGACCGATCCAAACATTATTACGGCCAAAGCAAATTTTTTGCGAACCGCTTCGGCGAGTACGTATTCCGCGGCAATGAGCATGACCATGCCGTAGGAGACATACTGCAGGACTTCATATCGTGTGATGTAAGCGTAGGCCGAGGTGCGCAGCAAAACTTGCGAGAGGAGAAGCACGAAGAAGAGCAGGGCGGGCGCGTACAGCGGGTTCTTCGACAACTGCACTTGCCCGGAGGTCCATTGCTTTCGTGCCCAAGTGAGGAATAGAACCGACGCGGCCGCCTCGAATACGAAAGCAGACCACTCCTGGACGGCGCCGAAGGCCAGGATGGCGAATACCAGAGTAGCGCCCAGGCCGGCCGCCATCGCCCATGGCCGGCTGCCCGGCTCGCGCTGAGTGCGGCGCTCCAGATCGATGGAGTCGGGCGTATTGAGCACCACATACGATGAGAGCTTCAACTTTGCGAATCCTTCAATTTGTGGTCTCCACCAGCGTGACGTCATCGATCCACATCTTCCCGCGAATGAGCGGCTGCGGCGGGTCGCGGACGATTTTTAGTAACAGGAGATTGGTATTCGGGCCGGTTTGGAATCGTGCTTCCTGCAGACGCCACGGAGTAGAGCCCAGCGTATCGTCAGTCAGAACGTAGGACGCATTCGTGTAGGCATCGACAATGGTGAAGCGTGGACCGCTGGCGGTGTCGATGTCTTCGGTTCGGGACTCGGCACTGAATTCGTACGACGTATTTGGCTTGACGGGGATGAACTGCACGAGCTGAGGTCCGGGCACACTTTGTCCATCGAAGGTGACGGAAAGCGAGCGGGTTCCGCTGCGAAACTCGTTGGTGTCGATGGCCAGGGCGGCATGCGAGTAGGACTGGAACCACCAGTCGAATCCGCCATTCAGCAGGTTCTCTTCGAATCCGCCGTTTACCACCAGGTTTCTCTGCGAAGGAAGATAGGCCTCAAGGGAAGGGTCAACGTTGGCGAGCTGTTGCCATGCGGATTTCGCCGCGTCCACTTCCCGTTGGGAAATGAGAAGCCGGAAGTAAGGGAGCGCCGGCGTCGCGGAAAATGGTTGCTCGAGCGCGATCAGGCGGTTCCATACGCTTTCGGCGGCAGCGACCTGCTGCTTGGTCACCAGCAAGCCGAGAAACGACAAGTAGAGATCAGCTCTGGGTGGCAAGGCATGGTCCATAATCTCGGTGGCGTCTCCACTGGCGCGCCAGCAAAGTTCAAGGACCGAATTGACGGCTTCGGGATCGTTGGCCAGCACGACCTGGAAGTAGCGAAGGGCCTTTTCCCGATCGCCCTGAACCAGGAAGAAATTGGCCGCCTCCCAGGCGACATGAGGAGTGGTCGGGTCGGCGTCTACGGCGTGCAGGACGCTCTCAGCCTGCTCGGCGGTATCCCCTGCCAACTGGTACGCACCAGCCAAATCCAGCCAGTAGCGGGCTTGGTGAGGATTCAAATGAACGGCTGTACGGTAACTGGAGATGGCTTCATTGACGCTCGTGCCGGACAGTGCAAGCTGGCGGCCGAGGAGGTCGGGATACTCGGCATTCGCCGGTTCCCAGCGAATGGCTTTTTGGATTTTTGGCAGGTCGAGTCTAGCGGCCAGAAAAGACGCGACGAAGGGTCGCAGAGCAAGCAGCAGATAAACGCCGACGCCGAGGAAGCAGGCGGCCGCAAAGGAAAATCTTTCCACCCGGGATCGCAACTCGAGCTGCATCAGAAGTGTGAATCCAAACCGTTTCTAGAGAAAGTATTTTGGCGAAGCCCGACTTAATTCGAACGATGTCAGGAAACCTTGCTGGCTGACGTCTTATCGTCCACCGACTCCTCGCTGTAATAGTGGTTCGAGTAATGACCGCTGAAATAGTAGTACCCGTCCCCCGCGCGCATGTTGAGTGCGTTCAAAACAATACCCATAACCCTGGCATTAACCTGCAAGAGGAGATCACAGGCGCGCCGCAAGGCTGGCCTGGTGGTCTGACCCGAGCGCGCGACTAGAATGACCCGGTCGGCCTCGGGAGACAACAGCACCGCGTCGGTGACGGACAAGCACGGTGGCGTGTCGATAATGATGTGGTCGAACTCATTGCGCCAACGAGCGATGTGCTCCTTCATCACGGTCGAACCGAGTAATTCGGCGGGCTGTGGAGGAATAGGTCCGGCGGGCAGAATCCACAAACTGGGGACCTCGGGGCAGGGATGGATCGCGTCTTCAACCTTGCTGGAGCCGCTGATCACGGTGCTGAGGCCGGCATGGTGGGACGCCAGGCCGAACAGCTTGTCAATGCCTGGACGGCGAAGGTCGGCATCGACGAGCAAAACCCGGTTTCCGCGCTGGGCCAGCACCAGAGCTGAATTTGCGCTGATGGTGGTCTTTCCCTCTTGCGGCATCGCGCTGGTCACCAGAATCACTTTCGGCGGCGCGCCAAACGCGGACAGAAGAATCGAAGTCCGGAGCGCTCGATACGCCTCCGCGGCTTCCGACTTCGGACGCTCGTAAGTGACGAGCGCCAGCATCCCGGATGGTTCGACATCGGCCGAAATCGTCAACGCGCGTTTGCGGAGCGGGCCGTCGGTTGCCAGTTGCAACGGTATTGTTCCCAGCGCGGGCAGCGTGGAAATGGTGCTGACTTCCTCCAGGCTTCTGACGGTGTTGTCAAAGGTCTCCAGCACAAATGCAAGTCCAATGGCCAGGCCGAGCGCCAGCAAAAATCCGAGCACCAGGCTCCGGTGCACGTTAGGGGATATGGGCTGGGTGGGAATGCGCGCGATATCGACGATGCGAATATTGCTGGATCGCAGCCCCGCACTCACACCGGCTTCTTTCAGCCGCTGCAACAGATCCTGGTAGAGCTGCCGGTTGGTCTCCGCATCGCGCTTGAGCACGGTGTATTCAATCGCGCTCTCGTTGAGTTTGTTGGCTTCCTGCTTTTGCTGGTTGAAGGCCGACTCCAGCAAAGTTTCTCTCTGCGCGGCTGCCAGGTATTCGTCGCGCATCTTCTCCTGCATTTTTTTCTTTTCGGCCTCGATGGCGGTGCGCACCTGCTTGATCTGGTTGCTGAGTTCGGTAACTTTCGGATAGCCCGAACCGAACTCGGTCGTGGCCATCGCGTATTGGGTTTCGAGGTCCGCTTGTTTTTCGCGCAGCTTGTCGAGCAGGCTTCCGGCGGTATTTCGGCCGTCAGGCGAGTCTTTCTCGACAGAGTCCGGGTCGCCGTTCATGGCCAGCTTGTAATCGGCCTCTTTTTCAATGCGGTCCGTCTCGGCCTCGGTTAACTCTTTGTTCAGTTCGCCCAGCTTTTCGGTGACGATGTTCTCTTTCTCGTCCACTCCGAGGATGCCGTGATCTTTCTGGTAGCGGACGAGTTTTTCCTCGGAAGTCTGCACTTTCAATTCCAGATCAGCCAGTTCCCGCGAAAGCCAATCAGAAGTCTGGCTGGCCGAGTCGTATTTTGTGCGGAAGTTTTCCTCGATGAAGGTTTTGACCAGCGTGTTGGTAATTTCGGTGGCGAATCGCGGATCGTGATGGGTGTAGCTTACCTGGATGAGGCGGGTGCCGGGGACTAGTTGGATATTAAGGCCGCCGTGGAATGCGCCCAGTAAGGCAGCAGCCTGAGTGGGATCAGGCGGCATGCTTGAATCCCCGATCGAGGATGGGGGCAAATCCGGCTGCTTGACCGCGGTGAATTGCGGGTTCTGATAAAGGCGCATGGCTTCGATGACCTTGATGGCCAAAGCGTCGCTGCGCAGAATGGCGACCTGGGTTTCCAGAGTGGCTTCGAATTCTTCATCAGGAAAAGCACTATTCCCGGAATCCTTGAATCCCAGTACGTTGGGAACTTCCGGGAAAATCGCTACCTTCGATGTGGCTTGGTAGAGGCGGGTCTCACTGAGCGTGGCAATGGCGGAGAGCGCAAAGACAATGGCAAAGGTGGCCAGCATGACCCATTTGCGCTTGCGCGCAACTTGCCAGTAGTGCAGAAGAGGGTTTCGTTCCTCGGCAAGATGGGGAAATGGAGCGTGGTAGCGTTTTTCGTAGACTGGAAGGTCGACCGGTTCTAACGCTTCCGATCCATCGGAGCCGTTACGTTTTGACTGCAAGTCCATCAAGTGTCCCTGGGATCTCCCCGTGGCGGCATGGGAGGGCGCGCCGCGAAAGGCGTTGCTTTCCGAGAATAGGCGGATTTTAACATCTTCCGCCCATCCTTAGTCCGATAACTTCGTTGCATCTTGAGGAAATCTCGCTGATGTCCTCACCGGCAAAGACGACGTGTTGGCTGCAGCAGTTCCGCTTAGCGGATCCTCAATCCCTGTGCGCACCGAATCCGCACCACGGTAAAACAACCCCTTGCCGACTCGAGTGCGGACACGAGTCAGGTCAGGCCACTTGATCGTCGCGGTTCGATCAAACTCGACTTCGAGAGTTGAAGTGTGCCTTCTACCGAATTGGTCAGCAACTGACAATTGCACGGGAATAAAAGCGCCGTGCGGGCAGGCGTCTGGAATTCTCCAGGAGGTGCTCCAGGCCAATAGAATGCCTTCAAGGCATCCTGCTGGCTCGATGGTTCGACACTCGCATTCGCGGGGATTAACCACGACCTCGGCGGAAAATTCCCGGCCGCTAGGGAGACCGTAGACTCGTCTTTCGGGCCAGCCGCGCAACGATTCGCCAATCCACATGAAAGTGGTAAGCGGCCAGGGCAAAATCGGTGTGATCTTCGCGTTTCATTCTTCACCCACTGACACAAATAAGGGCATGCTCACTCCGAGTAGCCGTCGTCTGTGTCTTCATCCTCGTCATCTTCTTTGCGGTCGCCTTCGTCTTCCTCTTCCTCTTCCTCTTCCTCTTCCTCTTCCTCTTCTTCCTCGTCGGGCTCTTGCCGAAGGAGGACATCGGCGGTGACCAAGCGATCAGTACTCTCAGGGCCGGGCTCTTCTGAACGTGTTCTGCTCATGCCCAAATAGTACGCCTCTCGCGTTTGCAAACGCGGCTGACATGAACCCGCGAGG
Organism: uncultured Acidobacteriota bacterium; assembly: GCA_963719865.1. Lineage (GTDB taxonomy): Bacteria > Acidobacteriota > Terriglobia > Terriglobales > Acidobacteriaceae > Sulfotelmatobacter. The sequence goes on from CAVRDS010000082.1 coordinate 248,501, forward strand.
GGTATAGGCTGTGGGGCGGTTGGGGAAGGAGGAAGCTATGAAATTCCTAGTGCTGTGGCACTTCGACCTGACGCGCCTTGGGCCTGATGTGCCGCCTGTAAACGAAAATGCATTGACCCTGGTCGGCCAGTTCTCAATGCGTTAGAGCCGTTGACCGCAGTGGCCATCTGGTTCCAGCCGGCCCTGCACGGACAATCTTGAGAGTTCTGTTGCATCATCAGCGAGCAGCGGGATGGCCATATTGAGGGCCTCGATCTCCTTCTGCACCTGCCTCAGCTCTTCCTGCTTTCGACGCAGACCGGCGTAGAGAGTCTGTGGGTTGCATGAATTACCTACAGATCTCCGTAATTCTGGAGAGCCATCCAGACCTGAACTGCGGAGGCACTTTGATCGATCGCTTGCCTCATTGTCCGGGGGAAGTTGGGTGAGGAATTCCAGCCCCAAGCACTCGCCAGTACGATTGCGCACCACCGCTGTGACGCGCGACGGTGACGTGGGAAATTGAAGCTGCATCCAATCACCGGGCTTAAGAGCAACAGGGGCGTGCAGCGCCATACCCGCCCTGCTTATTGCGCTGCCACGAGCAGGCACCGGGGTGGTTAGTATCCCGTTTAGTGCGATAATGCAAACCGGCAGATCGATCCGATGGCGGGGCCATCGTCGGGTGCTTTGGGCGTGACGCACTTCTCCTGATGTTTGTTCCATTTAGTCCCAGCTTCGTGTGCAATCCCCGCGATGAGTTGGCTGCCTTAGCCGTGCCGCACCCCTGTTTACCAGTGACGGCTCAGTTCCGCCTCTGTCACACTCCAGCGGTCGTCAATACGGAGAGTTGTCGCTCTACACAAGAGATATGACTGTTCACATTCCGTTCCGGCCATGGTTATTTGCTGTCCGCAGTTGCTTCCAGGCAGGAAGCAACCGGCACTGGACTGAGAAGTGGTGGGCAAATCGATTCTGACTCCGGTACGAGATACTTTCAAATTACGAACGTGCACTCGAGCGGCAGTTACGACGGCAATTGCAGAAAAGAGAGAGCAGGGCCAATGACTAACGATCTTGCGGATCGAAGGTCACGAAGGATCGTGATGCATTTCGCACCAACGCAGTGCTGATTTCCGACTTTGTTACTTGGAACCAGCAGTATCGACGTGCTGTCGCCGCCAACAACGAGTGTTCAATTGGTGGGCATCATTTCAGAAAATGAACGTTGAGCAAGTAAATCGCACTTCCCATAAGTGTCAGGAGTGTAAAAGACCCAAAAGCGACTCGGAAAACTCCTCGTCGCGCCGGCTTCCGATGAACTAGCGCTGCTCTGTATTTCTGTATCCACGATTGCTCGCCGGGATCCAAGAACGACTGAACAACCGCTCGCAGTCTGCGCTGATCGCCTTCCTCGAGCGCAACGAACCGGAACGGCTGCCGGGTTGTGGAAACAGGACTCAACATCTCTGCCGAGCCAAGCACCGGCCCCGTGGGAGTCAGGAACATCAACTTAATGCGGGAGCCCCGATCCAGCATGTTAGGCATGCTGAGCAACCCACCGGTAAGAGAAATGGTCTCCAATTCGCCTCGGTGACGGAGTCCGTCCGCCAATCGAAGGACAGCAGGGGTGATGTCCGCGAGCCGTACGCGCGGGCTGCGCCAATACGTGTGTGAGTGAGGAAGGTAAGTCATCTGCCTAGAGGCGATTATGGAACGCACCCGTAAAGAGCAGAAGATTACGGAAGGGCTGGCGCGGCGCAAGTTACCAAGGACAGGGTGATCTCTGATTGGAAGGCCAGGAGTTCCAATCATAGATTCAATCGAGGGGCACACCACTCGATGCCTGGCTGCGGTGGGCTGGCGAAATATCCCGTGGCTGTTGAAAAACTCCATCTCTCAAAACTGTTCGAAAAAACTTTGCGCTAGGAAGCCCTACAAACGACTTTCTTTGATATGTCGAATCCATGCGACCAGATGGGAAGCTCGGAGTGCAATCGTTTTTTCGGGGCCTGCTCAGGCGAAGTTTGCGGCACATCCAGAAAGGGCGATGAGGAGAGTTTTGGCAGCACTGCCGCGCCAGTGGCTGTCGCCTTCAAAAAGTCCCGACGCGAAAAACTCAGTGGAACTCATACCCTCCTTCCGGCGAACATATTACACCTCGGAACATCGCACGATTTGGAGTTGTTTAGCCGACACGGCAGGCGGCGGGATACCGGCATCGGATAACGCTGCATTCATCGCTACGTGCCGTCTCGTCCGGTTCCGGACAAGTGAATGCGCAGGCTATGTGTGTCTGACGTGGCCCTGATCGTTTCGAATCTATTTGCTGGAGCGAATCGGTTGGGAAATCTTCGTGGCTGTCTTTCGAGGGGCGTTGCTGGGCCGTGTGCCTTGGTTAGAGAGGGGCGTCCGCAATCGAACCGATGATGCCGTCGCTGAACCCCTGTTCTCGTGCCCGGATAATGCCAAGAGTTGCTTGATGATTTCTGCTTTTTGTGATTTGGTTGCCTTTTTGGGCTGATCTGCAAATACTTTCACGATCGTTGCGCAGATCACCAGCGCAGTCGCGACTCCGATTAATTGGATGCTGATCATCTACGTTTCTTGGCTTAAATGGTCAAACCAGCCGTGCGTAGAATTGTGGGCTTGCTGCAATGGCGAACACAGATTACTGAGGTTGGTGTCCTGAATCCACCGATCGTCGAAGGCGACCTTCTCATGGAGTCAATAATATTCCTAGCGGCGAGCGGAACACTGGCGGGAAGGAATGCGGCCAGCGACAGAGAAAGGCTTCCAAAACGATGCAGGAATGCTGTGACTCTGTCGAATACCGCTCCCAAGACGTGATAGGCGGTAAGCGGCTGAAGCCCCGCAGACCGAGCCTGCCATGCTGCACATAGCGTAAGTAGGGCCACTGCTCTGGCTGTAGGGAGGCCAAGACTATGGTAAGCGCGTCAACTCCACCGAGAGTGGATCGGATGGGGCTCCTGCTTCTTACTCGATGTGCAATGCTCGTTCCGGAGCGCAGTCACTCGTGCACGCAGCCTGCACTTTCCCTTGACACCACCAGCGAAAAGCAGCACTATTTATCGCTGTATTAAACGCATTTAATACAGCCATCCTCCCGCCTCAAGGAGTCCGTCATGCTGCCTCCCAGCCTGCGTCTCATCTCACGCGTCCGAGTGCTTTTAATTGTGGGCATCTTCCTCGCGCTCCTTGCTTTCGCGCGCCCCATGCGCGCGCAGTCCGCCTACGTGCGCGTGAGCCAAGTTGGCTACGAAACCGGCAAGGCTCCTTTTCGTGCATACCTGATGTGCACCTCTTCGCAGACCGGCGCGACTTTCAGCGTCGTCAACTCCCGGGGAGTCATCTCATATTCAGGCTCCGCCGGCGCATTGCTCGGCATCTGGAGCCACAGCAAGACGCTTACCTACTATGTCTACGCTCTCGATTTCAACGCTCCCAGCGGCGACCTCTACACGATTTCCGTCTCCGGTCCCGTGAAAGCAACTTCCCCGACTTTCGCCGTCGATCGGCCCGACATTCTCTATCCCGGCCTGCTGCTCAACGCTTTATTTTTCTACGAAACCGAACGCGACGGCCCCGACTTCATCCTCAACGCCCTCCGCACAGCGCCCGGACACCTCAAAGACGCAAACGCCCGCGTCTATCAAACGCCGCCACTCGATAGCAACGACTTCATCGACAACGTTCCGCCTACGCCCCCCGTGGTCTCAGTCGGCCCGCCGAACATCGACGCTTCCGGCGGCTGGTGGGACGCCGGGGACTACATGAAATACGTAGAAACCGTGAGTTACACGACCGCGCTCATGCAGATTGGGATTCGCGATTTTCCCCACCAGATGGGACCTCGCGCCCCCATGAACCCTCCTGCTCCTCCGGGTTCCATTTCTTACGCGGGCGCCAGCGGACTCGGGGCGCCGACCTCATCCGACTTCACCGGCGAAGCCCGGTTTGGAATCGGTTGGCTGATGAAGATGTGGGATGACAGAACGCAAACACTGTACTACCAGGTCGACAACTCTCAAGATTGGGATTACTACGGTGAAGGCGACCCGAGTTCAGCCACCGGCAACTGCGGGGGAACCTACGCCACTCCCTTTTGCCTCATCACCGAATACGACATCTGGACTTTGCCGCAGGCCGCCGACAATTACGAGGAGCAAGGAGATCCAAAGCCTTGCTACATTAACACCACTTTCTTTATCTGCTATCGCCCCGTATTCCCGGCGGGACCCGCCGGGTCGCCGATCAGCCCGAATCTCGCCGGCCGTTTAGCGGCGGACTTCGCGCTTTGCTCCCAACTCAATCGCCGCATCAATCCTGCCTTGGCGAATCAATGCCTCAAAAATGCCGAAGATATTTTTGCCCTCGCCAACACTTCTTATCCTGAGCCCGCACCCTCAGGCTCCGGCTCGGGAACCTGCGAAAATTGCCTCTTGACCGTGTCTCCCTTTGATGGCTATGGCGAGACCGTCTGGGACGACGACATGGAACTGGGCGCGACCGAACTTTATTTCGCCGTGAAATTTGCCGAGGCGGATCAGGACCTGCCGGCAAAACTGCCACACGCCGATCCTATGTATTATCTGCATCGCGCAACAGAATTCGCCCACCGTTACGTCACCCATATCTACGACACGGGAAACACCGATACTCTGAATCTCTACGACGTAAGCGGCCTCGCACATTTCGAACTCTACCGCGCTCTCGAAATGGCAGGAGATCCCCGCGGCCTCGGCGTCTCGAAAACGGACATCGCCAAACAACTCCTGCGCCAGGTCGGCGACGCGATTACCCAGGCTGGCGCCGATCCCTGGGGTTTCGGCGACCACTGGAATTACGGCGACACCACTTCGCATGGCGCCGGTTTGTCGGTCATGGCCAGCGAAGCCTATTACCTCACTCACTCCAGGGACTACGACACTTACTCCCAACGATGGCTGGCCAACATTCTGGGCGCGAACTCCTGGGGTTCCTCCTTCATCGTCGGCGACGGCAGCACGTTCCCCAATTGCATTCAGCACCAGGTGGCAAATCTCGCTGGCGCGCTCGACGGAACATCCGGAGGTACGCCCATTCTCTGGGGCGCGTCCACGGAAGGCCCGGCAAGCTATGCCACTTCCGGCGTCGTCAGCGGCATGATTCTCTGTCCCGCGAACGGCGTCGACACATTCAGAATCTTCAACGGAGACGATGGCGCCTTCAAGGCTTCGCAGGTCGCCGTCTATCGCGACAACATGCAGTCCTACAGCACAACCGAACCCGGGATCGACCTCACCTCGACGTCGTTTCTGATGTGGTGCTGGAGATTGGCCGGTCACCCCAGTTTCTAACGTCTTTCAGTCAGCGAGGGACCTTACGACAGCGGCCTGAGGCAGTGGACATTTTGTGCTCTTAAAGAAGGCCTCCGACCCGGGTTCTGGTGTGTTGTCGGCAAACCTTAAGACTGAGGTACCGAGGCAGTAGACACCTGTACGTACCGTTATCAATCAATACGGCCTGGCGGAGTTGATGCAAGTGTTGGGTTCCGACAGCGGATTTTATGTCCGCCTCGTCTCTGCAATCGGCTGGATAGTGACCAGATGCGACGCGGTGTGATCAAAACGTGACCAAGGATGGAATCGTAGCGATAGTGGCTGTGCTTCAGAGTGGCGCGCTATCACCGGAGTTTCCTGGGTACATTCTGGAGAAAGCGTCAGCGGAGAAATCTGTCCGCGAAGACCTCATTCGGAGGGACACTGTACTTCGGGTCCTTGACCTCATAGAACTGCGGCGCGCACCATAGCGGAAATAAAGACCCCTCAGACGAGGAATTCTCGCCGCCACTAGTCCGTTCTTCAAGACCGCAGCACTCTAAAGTGATCAAATTCCGTTTTGGAGGTCCCGATGTCTGGACGTCGTATGCTTCTCGTTTTCACGGTGATGTTCCGCCTGGCGACACCCTGCCAGCTCGCGGCGGAAAATAAGTTGCTCGCTGAAGTGCAGTTCGTTGCCCATAACAGCGCCGAAAAGACTGCCGGCGTCTGGGTGGACGGGCAGTATATCGGCTATGTGAAGGAGTTGAATGGCGATAAGAAGATCATGCTTCTTCCCGGAAAGCATGAGATCGTCGTACGCCAGCCCTGGTACAAGGACTATGTCGAGAAGGCGGTCCTTGAACCCGGTGAGGTTCACGCCATAGAGCTGTCGCTAGCGAAAGACATGCGGACTCCGCCGAAAGAGGCCACCGGTGAACTGAAAATTGCGGCAACTCCCGAGAGGGCTGCCGTATTCGTCGACGCGCAGTTCGCCGGGCACGCAGATGAGTTCAATGGGCATGGAAAAGCTATGCTTCTCACGCCGGGAGAGCATCGCGTGCGCATCGCGCTCCCGGGATACCTGCCATTTGAGACCACCGTTGACCTGCGCCCTTACCAGAAGCTTAAGATCCAGACGGAGCTTGTGAAGGGCAGCGTCGTCGAGGCTGGGTCCCTCGTAAGCAAGAATTGAGAGAGGCTTTCACTCGAATCCAAAAAGTCTTCGCGTTCTGATGCGCGGAGGCTTTTTCCATTTCTGCCCAAGATCCATTTCGCCGTTGGCTTTGCAAATACTAGGATCTACGAGGCCACTGGACTAGTGTCCGAGGGCGCGAACTCGGAGATCGCTGCGGGCGATCTGCTCGCTCAAATACGGCCTCATGTCAGCGACCTTAGACGATAGTTCCGGGAAAAAGGTTACTGCGATCGCTTCCAGCTGACGGCATTTGAAATTGGTGCGACTCGCCCGCACGGCACACACAATTCCTTGCCAGGTTCGGGTTCCGAGGCTGGCTCCCCGCTGCACACCCGCTTTCGTTTCTGTCACACTGTTCCCGGAGGTCTTTATGCCGCAGAAACGAATTCTTCTTCTTGTTGGTGACTACGTCGAGGATTACGAGGTCATGGTGCCGTTCCAGTCCCTGCAGATGGTCGGACATCGGGTCGAGGCGGTGTGTCCGGGCAAGAAGACGGGCGAGTCCGTGCGCACCGCGATTCACGATTTCGAGGGCGACCAGACGTACAGCGAGAAGCGTGGGCACAACTTCACCCTCAATGCAAGCTTTGATGAAGTGCATCCGGAGAGCTATGACGCGCTGGTCGTGCCCGGAGGGCGGGCACCCGAATATCTGCGGCTGAACCCGCGGGTGCTGGAAATCGTCCGGCACTTTGCGGAGAAAAACAAACCGATCGCGGCAATCTGCCACGCGGCACAACTGCTGGCCGCCGCCGGAGTGCTCAAGGGGCGCTGTTGCAGTTGCTATCCCGCAGTGGGCCCGGAGGTTGTGGCGGCGGGTGGAACCTATGCGGATGTACCCATCGACAAAGCTTGTGTGGACGGAAACCTGGTCACTGCTCCGGCATGGCCCGCGCATCCAGCCTGGCTGGCGGCGTTTCTGGAAGTGCTGGAGAAGGCCGGCGCCGAGAGGAACGCAGCCTAGCCCACGGCGGGCGTACGGACCAAAACTGGTCCGTACGCCAGGCTTTCTCCTACATAGCCCGGCCTGCGTGTCGTCTCCTCGCAGGCACGAGCCAGAGTTGCTTCCTACTTTCGCGCCGCCTCGATCTCATCGACGATTCGATCGATGTGGTAGACCTTCCGCATACCCTCAAGCAGAGCGCGGCTGTCCACCGCTATGGAGCGGTTCTTCACCGCGTCGTAGCCGTAGTCGCCGCCCAGGGAGAAAATGTTCCCGTCAAAAAGCAGGCCGACGACGTTCGCGTCCTTGTCGATCATCGGGCTTCCAGAATTGCCCCCGGTTGTGTCGTTAGTGGTCGACAGATTCATAGGCACCGACAGATTCAGCGACGCTTTGGCCTTGAGCCAGCTTTCCGGCAGAGCGTATGGCGGTGCTCCGGTTGCCCGCTCGAACAGGCCTCCGATATTCGTGTAAGGCTCAACAAACTTGCCCTCAGCGTTTTCGAAGCCTTTCACGGTCCCATAGGTGAGGCGCAGAGTAAAAGTCGCGTCCGGATCGACACTGGTCCCGTAAACCGCAAAGCGCGCTTTCGCAATCTTCTCGGCAGCGACTCGTGTCGGGGCGTCCACCCGCGCCTCGTATTCTTTGCGCACGGCCAGCAGGTCGTCGTTGATCGAAGCCGCGAAGCGGATCATCGGATCGGTCGAGGCAGCCACTGTGCTTTGGCCGCCCTTGTACAGATCTTCCCGAACCTTCGGGTCCTCCAAATGCGTACCGGTCACCAGCCTGTGCGCCAGTTGCTCGGGAGATTCCTTGCCCAGCATCTTATGCACGAAGGGGTCGTCGGCTCCCAGGTCGCGGCGAACCACGGTGAACAGAAATGCGAGGTCAAGTTCTTCCAGATCCTTGTAAACCGGGACAGCAGCCGTCAGCTGCTGCTGTACGTTGACTAACGCTTTGTCCGTGTATTCAGGCAGGCGTTCACCGTTGGGTTTGGTGCGCTCAGCCGCGGCACGCACCAGCGTGACCGCATCACCCAGCAAGCCAGTCCGGAAAAAACGGTCGCCCAATGATGCGTTTCGCACAAAGAGCTGCGAGCGCACCTGCTGAACTTTCGCGATGTCGTCCCAGGCCGAAACATTCACGGCCAGCTTTGGATCCGTTGCTGTGGCTTTGCTCAGCCGTTGCTCTTCCTGCACTTTGCTCGCAAGAAACTGCGGATCCAGCAGCGCCTGTTGCCGTCCGAAGTAAACCTTGTAACTGTTCTCCAGGAAAAACAACTCGTCATTCGCCTCGCGCGCCTGCTCCGGTCCACGAGTCACGAACACCTCCAACTGCCCGCGCTTCTCAGCCATTTCCGGGATTCTGAAGGGATAAAGGGTGTCGCGCTCGAAGGCCAGTTGCGCGTTTGTCAATTCACGGAACGTGCCGCCTGGGTTCCCGGAGACGAAGACCAGATCGCCGTCTTTGGTCCCATTCGCGCTCCAGCGCAGATAATCCCGGCTAGCCGCCGGTTTGTCTCCCTCATAAGCCCGCAGCAGGCCGATGTCGAAATCGAACCGCGGAAAATTGAAATTGTCTGGATCTCCGCCGAATTGCGCAACCGAAAACTCCGGTGCAAACACCAGGCGCACGTCGTTGTAGCGCTTGTAGCGGTACAGATCGTAGACTCCACCGTGGTACAGCGAAACCAAGTCGCAGCGCACGCTTGCATCCGATCCACAGCTTTGTTCCAACTCCGCTCGTTTCGCATTCAGCGCTTTGTTAGCCGCGTCGCCCGTCTTGCCGGTCAGCGCTTCCAGCACATCCTTGGTTACATCGCGAATCTCAACCAGCTGATCGAGTTCGAAATCCGGGCACTTTTTCTCCTCGGCGGGCGTTTTTGCGGAAAAACCGTTTTGCTCAAAATTCTGCTGCGCCGTCGACAACTGCTCCACGCATTCGACGACACAATGGTGATTCGTCATTACCAGTCCCTGCGGAGAAATGAACGACGCCGAGCACCCGCCGGCGATGCGCAGCGACGATAAGCGTACGTGGTCGAGCCACTCCTGCGAGGGCGTGAAGCCATACTTTGCCCCCACGGTCTTTGATGGAAAATTGTCGAACGTCCACATGCCCTCGTCGGCTTGCGCCGCCTGGGCGAACACCAAACACACCAACAACACTCCCGCGACCAGCGTCGCAAGCTTCGATTCCACCTTTGTCATGATTGCATCCTTTTTGAACCGGGATATTGCGATTGCTCGTGTCCTGATGCAGTGCTGTACCGATGCACGGCTTCCTGCCAACAACAAGCAGGCGGCGAGGCACTGTGCTTGCCTCGCCATGCAATTGCCCCATCGAACAAAACTTCATTCTCACGCGGCTCGGGGCAAACTCGGAGGCAACTTCAGGTCGGCGACTGCAAATCCATCAAATGGTCCCTAAAATCCCGCCAGGCGGCATGGGTTCGCGCTTCGCGCCCCCACGAAAGCCACTCCTGTGAGAATAGGCGGATGTTAACATCTTCCGCCCACCCTTAGTCCGACAGCTTCGTTGCACCTTGAGGAACTCTCGTTAATGTTCTCACCGGCTAAGACGATCTGTCCGCGGCCGTCTCGCCTACAGCGCTCGAAGGATGTACACCGTCTTGACGCTCGTGACCAGCGACGATAACTTCCTCCGGCACGATTAATCCCTTCCCTTTTCTTGCGGTTGCCCCTGGCTGCTCGCACCGCAAGACGAGAAGTTCCACTTCCGATGCGTAGGTTTTGCCTGCCTGATCGAATAAGCAGATCGACGCACGAATGTTCATTCCAGGTTGAAATTGCCTGGGGAGCAAGTCAAAACTCTGGGCGACCAAGTAGCCGTCCAAGTCCCTGTCGAGGGGGAGTGGACGTCCACCCAAAATTCGATCATTCAGAACGGCGCCTCTCTCGATGTCAAGCCACCGGAACACTCTGTAACTGGGAGAACCCTGTTCGGGGGGCACCAACCATATCTCCGCATCACACCCTGGGATATTGATTTCCGACCCTTACTCTCACCGAACCACACGGACAACATTCCCACAACTGCTCGCTCGCCCCATTCCTGATGCGCAGCCAATTGCGGGTAAGCCCTCCCCGTCCACAGATCGTCACCTCGCCAAGGAACTGTTTCGCTCACCGGAGGAAAGAAGTAACGTCACCCCCTTGTTTTTGCATAGCGGTAACCCTGTGCTCGTGGCCGAGTTCGCAGCCCGCGATGACCGAGTGGGAGAACGACTTCCTACGCTTACGGCAAGGGAGCTTCGGTAAGCTCGAGTTCCCAATGATCTGGCGTATCTAAATGGCAATCGAAGCCATAGAAGCGGTGGTCGAATACGTGCTGGAAGAGGCAGGCGCGCTGCCCACGCAAAACAGGGTTTCCGGCGACCGGTTGGAAGTTACCGTCGGGAGCATCAGCCAAGAAGACCTTGACCTGCCATTCTCCTTCCGGATTATCGGTGTAGCGGTGAGGATAGATTTCAGTCGCGAGATAGTAGATGCCCTTGTTTGTTTGTCCACCCGGAGCCTTCTCCAGATACAGCAGGGTAGGCGCGGCGACGGTCTCGGTGGCCTGCATCAGGATCTTCTCGGCCGCCTTATCGAGATTCTTCACTCGTGCTGCACTTTTGCAGATGATCTCGAAATGGTCGCGATCGTTGCCCCGGTAGAAAGTCAGATAGAAACGTCCGGAGCGTGGGTCGCGAAAAAGGTTTGGATTCTGATTGCGCTGATTGGGCACTGCGGACACGAGCGTTTTCACCTGGGTCAGCCGGATTCCGTCTTCAGAACTTGCGAGTACGATGTAGCTGCTGGGCGTGTCGTAGCCGCGCGTGATCGCGAAGTAGAACAGCTTGGGATGTTTGGGATCGGCATTCATCAGCACAGTGGGCCAGCGCGCGTTCGTCCAAAGCGGATTTTTCTCATACTTGATCCAGTTCACAAGATCATTGCTGCGCGCGAGGCCGATTCCGCCCCCTTCATTCAGGCCGTACCATCCCCAATAGCGGAAGCCACCGCGATTTAGTTCGAGGACCGAGAGAGTGTGAGGAAACTCCTTTCCTTCCCAGGACTGCGTGTCGGGCAAGACGTGACGTGGAGTTATCAGCTGTAGATAAGGAGTACCGGAGTCCGCTGCCGACCTGGGCGTTTGAGTCCGCGCGTAGGGAAGAAACGCCAGAGAGAATATGACTGCTAGAAGCAAACGAGAGTCGTGCATGAAGCCTCCGAATCGAGTATCAGGTTATAGGTTCGGCCACCGCCTTCTTCAGGTTGAGCGTGGCGTTTGCGACCAAAGGCTTTGCCCAGAAGCCGACACTCAGGACACAAGCAAAAGTCAGATACAGAAATGCGACCCCGGTGCGGAGACCGAAACGGTCACCGATGCGGCCGATGATGAGGGGGACGACCGCGCCTCCCATGATCCCGGTGCTGAGGATTCCGGCGAACGGACCGTGATGCTCCGAGACAGAGTTCAATCCAAGGGAAACGAGGATCGGCCACATGACGGATGCGAAGAGGCCAATGAGAGGAAAAGCGACCAGGGAAACATTGGCTGGACCAAAGAGTGCAGCGGTGAGACAAAGCACGGCGCAGATACTGGTGCCGATAAGAACTTTGCGGCTGTCGAAAAGCTTCAGCAGGCCCATGCCGATGAAGCAGCCGGTCGTGAGCAGTCCCCAGAACCAGGAGATGGCGGTTGCACCGGTTGTATGGGGATCGTAGCCGTGGTAGACAGAAAGAAATTTAGACGTCCAGTCTGCGGTGCCTTGTTCTGACCCGACATAAGCAAACACGCAAAGGAAAAACATCCAGACCATGGGGCGACGGAAGAGCTCTCTGTACATCGACCAGGACCCGGCGGATTCCTCGCTGGACCGCTCGACGCGAGGGAAAGTCGTGAAATAGAGGACGAGGATCATCGCGACCGTGAAGACGGCAAAGATCCAATATAGCGAAGCCCACGGGAGGGCCGGTGGAGTAAGCCGCGCAAGCAGTTTGAGCAGCGGATCGGAATTGGAGGCGGCCTTTTCAAGGTTGAGTACTAAATAGGAGTACATGTACGGGCTTAAGAACGATGCGGAGCCAAAGATCAGCTGCGCAAAAGCTGAATTGAATGCGAAGTGTTCCTCACCTCCAGCGACGCGTAGCAGGGGATTGATGGCGGTTTGGAGCGTCGCCATGCCGGAGCCCATGATGAAAAGGGATACGATTGCTACCTGGTACGTAGGGTGAAATGCAAAACTCAGGGATCCGATGGTGCCGGCGAGGAAGGCCGAAATCATGACAGGCTTCTCACCGAAACGTTCCACCAGAAAGCCGGCAGGGATGGACATGACTCCGTAGGCGATAAAAAAGGAGAACGGCAAGAAGGCTGCGGCTGCAAGGCTTACCTGAAAGCTGCTGATGATGTCAGGAACGATGGGGCCGAGGATGTTGGTCAACAGCGACATCACGAAGAATGTCAAGAAGACCAGCGAGATCATAGAGCGGCTTCGTGCCATGGCTTGACTACTCCGTTGTCGTAACTTTGGTGGCGCGCTCGAACTTTCCGGCTTCGCGACTGACGAGCGCGGCCAATGCAATCGTGATCATCTCCACGGGTAGAATTTCAAGAATCGGACGAATGCTGTCGCCGTGATTATTCAGGCGAAAAGGTGCGAGCGCGGAATCCTCGCCGACGAATTCGGCGCGGCCGCCACCCTGCTGAATATCGGAGAGCAAACGCTGGTTGAGATCACGGGTCTTGTCGTCGCCGGAGAACACCACCACAAAGGTGTCCTGGCTTAACATCTCAAAGGGGCCGTGACGGAACGCGGCGCTGCTCATTCCTTCGGCGTGGAAGTGATCGGATTCCTTGATGATGAGGGCGCCGGTGCCGACGGCGGCGAGAGATGCTCCGCGACCGACGAAGAACAGATGCCGGATGCGGTGCAGTTTGTTCGCCAGGAGTTCAACATGTTTTCTCCACCGGCTGAGGTACTCGGCAACGGATGGCGCTGTGATTTTCAGCTCGCGGCGGCTTTGCTTAGGATCCCGCTGGCAGAGCACGTCGCCTAAGAACTTCAAGACCATCAGGGCAGTGACGTAAGTCTTGCAGGAGACCGAGAATTCGCGTCCAGCTTGGGTGAAGAGCGTGGCGGTCGAGTGTTCTACGAGCGGACTCTGCGGCGTGTTGGTTACGGCGATGACGGCGGAGCGTTTGCGATTCACTTCAGCGAGGCGAACCATCTCGGCGCTTTGGCCGGATTGCGAAACGGCGATGATTAGGGTTTTCGGATCGAAGAAGCGTGATTTGTAGTGGATTAGTTCCGAGGTTTCAACCATCAAGGCGGTGAATCCATGGCCGATCAACTGCAGATTCAGAGGATGGAGTGCATGAAAAGAGGAGCCCATGCCAGTCAGAACAATGCGGTGAAACTTGCCTTCAAGGAGACGTTGAGACAGATCGGAGAGCGCCTGAGATGTATCGAGACTGGCAAGCGTCGCGTCCAGGGCTCGCGGCTGGTCGAGAATGTCTTCCAGGTACTTGCCTTCGATGATTCTGAGATCCGGTACAGCAATATCAGGGTTCACCTTGAGCTCCATCTTTCTGAAATCGGTGATGCCAGACTCTGGCTGCGCCGATGAGGTTTGCGTTCTCCCCCAGCGAAGCCAGCGTGATTTCCGTCTTGTCGAAGGGAACCAGAGAGCAGCTGTGTCGGATTACGTCTTTGATGCGGCTGAGGAACAGTGCTGCGCTTCTCATCACGCTGCCGCCGAGCACGATGGCATCGGGGCAGAACATCGTGACGAGATTGGCCAACCCGAGGCCGAGATAGTAGGCCTCGCGATCGACGGCACGCTTGGCAAGATCGTCGCCGCCGGCAGCCAACTCGCAGATTCGCTTTGCTGAAAGATCGCGGCCGTGAGGATACTCGGGCGCAGCTTGTTCGTTCATCCATACGGTCATAGCTGGGCCGGCAGCGAGGGATTCCCAGCATCCGCGGAAGCCGCAGACGCACGGCGGGCCCGAGGGATCGACGAGGTGATGGCCAATTTCTGGGTGGGAGTAATCGACGCCTCGATATAGATGACCATCGATGATAAAACCGTTGCCGATTCCGGTGCCGATGGTGATATAGATCAGACGCTGCTTGTTTTTGCCGGCTCCCCAGTTTGCCTCGCCGAGTGCGGCGGCGTCGCCATCATTTTCCAGCGCCACTTTGACTTGGAAAAGGTTCGATAGATCCCTAACCAGGTTCTCGCCTTTCCAATTGGGGAAGAAATTGACGTCGCCGAACTCGCCGGTTAGCGGCAACACCGGACCGGTTGAGCCGATGCCGATACCCGAGAGTTTTATGCTTGCCTCGCTCGCGGTGGCGGCGAGCATACTGCGAATGTTCCCTAAGGCGTTCGGGTAACCGCGCGATGGGTCCGTCGGGCACTCGCGCCGAGCGAGTATGTTGCCAGAGTTATCGACAATACCGACAGCGATTTTGGTTCCACCAATATCGACTGCTGCGATCAAGCAGCCTCCCTATGGATTTGCTCCATACAGATCACTCTTTCCATTCGAATATGGCGCCTTCGTAGGCACCGAGATCGACTCTAAAAGTTGCCCTTGATAACTCCAATTGTGTTCTTCCTTGTGCAGTTACTCGAGGAACGGAATGCAGTGGTAGGGAAGTGGTGACCGTCACTATTTGCTTCTCTCCGCTGTGATTCGTGACGATCGCGTAGCCGCGAGAAGTGCCGCTCAGAGATGAAACTTCTACTGACGGCTGATCTGTGTGAAAGAGCGGCTTTGTGCCGGACTCCTCGCGGAAAGCCTGGTATATGCGGTATGTCAGTTCAGGCTTGTCGAAGACCGCGGGCGAATTCGCGAGGTAGTTCTCGATGGGGTACGCGCTCAACAAGGTTTTGCCAGATCCAAGTTTGTTCGCAACCAGGGCAGGGTGGCCATCTTGATCGACCGCGACTACAGTGCCGCCTTTGATTTCAAGAATTGATCCCCAGGAGCGTGGACCGGGATTGGGGACGGAGTAGTGAAAAGTGTCGCCAGGTTTGAGACCGCCGAACGGGACGACGACTTTGATCGTGACATCCTCTTTCGGGTTGGCATCAACCATGCGAGCGCCGAATAGAGCTTCCATTTCAGGGATGGCTGCGTCGGCGGCGACGGATGCGTAGAGTGCTCCCCCTTGCGCGACGTATTGCCGCGCCTTCTCCCAGAAATCCGAGTGCACGTGGACCAGAAAACTATCTGTGCTGGTCAGGGGCGAGGGCATCAGAATCAGCGGGCGTTTTTGCCAGTCGTCATATTCGCGCGGGAAATCGGCTTTCAGGCCAGCGCGGCGCGCGAGGATGAAGGATGAGAGCCATGAGCCGGTGATCCAGGTGTTTTCTTCGCTGAAGTTCGGCTGCGACTGACCGGCGACGTTGGCGCCTTCGTCGGTAGTGGTGTACGGGACGATATCAGGCCCTGTCAGGCCGAAATGGGAGAAATCTCCATGGGGTTTGGACCACTCGTAAGGAACGATGATGGCAGCCTCAGCTGGAGCTGGCTCGATCCCCGTGAGATCGAGTTGGGCGACGGCCTTTTCGAATTCTTCAAACATTTGCGCGGAAGGGCGATCTTTACCGTCCCAGGTTGTTAGTCCGAATTGCGTTTCGTGAGGAGAGCGCAGATACGGGACCTTGTGCCATTGCTCTGGCGCGGCATCGGTGTAGCACCAAATGAGGAAGCCGTTGGCCCCCGCTCCGAGCCCGGAGTAAAGACTGGCCCGCAGAAATTTTGCAATTTCTTCCGGGTCGTACTGCGCCGAGGACGCACCGATCTCCTGAATCATGACGGGGTGCCCGGCGCTGCCGGAGAGAGCGGTCTCGAATGCGGACCCATACGTGCCGCGCTCGGAGAGCATGGCATCGGGAAACAGTTTAGGCGAGTAGATCGAGTAGGGATGGACGCTGAAGAAATCGGTTTCCTGGCGGATGTTGTCGGGGCGAAACGGGCCGCGGCCTACATCTTCCATGCTGGTGCCGACGACGATGGGGTGAAGGTTGTCATAGCGGCGAATAGACCAGGAGAGCAGACGAGTCCAGTTGATCGCCATGGAATCGGTGGTTTCGGGCGCGATCCAGAATGGAGGTTCGTCGGTCAGGTCCCATCCGAGAATGGCCGGTTCATTGGCGTAGCGGCGAGCCAACTCCGCCACATGATCGGTCTCGATGCGGAGCATGTCGGGATCGGAATGCGGCTGACGCCCCTGCCGATACGGTACATCCCAATAGGCCTCGCCGACCTCGCCGCCGATCAGCAGTTCTGGATGCAGGTAGATGTGATAGCGGTGCGCCAGCGAAATGAGGAAGTCGATGGCGCGGAACGCCTCCGGGTTGTAATCGCCGGGACGCGGCTCGATCCAGGCCCACACGAAATCCAGACGGATGGTGTTAAAACCCAATTCGTGCATCCGTGCGAAATCGGCTTCAATTGCCTTCGGGTCCCATTGAATCGGCCATTGCATAGCCGTTTTTGCCGGAACCCAGTTTGCTCCAACGGGAATGAATCGATGGCCAGCCCGGGAAAAATAATTTCCATCCAGTTTGACCGCGGGCAACCGTGATTCTTCAGCATTCGTATGTGCTGGCTGCTGGGCCGCGGCAGCTGAAAGACATGCACAAAGCAGGCAAAACAGCACTGGCAGAGCTCGGACGCACTGAGCAGCTTTGATTCGCATAATCTTCGTCCTCGTCAAACTCCCCCGATCCGTGGACAGTAGGCGCGGGTGACTAGAAAGACAGTTTCAGAGCCAACTGCAACTCCCGTGACGCGTGCCCTGTGCTGGTGATGGAGCCGGAGAGGCTGGGCGTTCCGGGCGAGCCAGCTTGATCCACGGCGGCATAGGGTAAGGCAAATTCCGGCGTATTGAAGAGATTGAAAGCCTCCACCCGGAATTGCATTTTCACGTGCTCGGTCAGATTGAGGTTTTTGAACAAGGAAGCATCCACATTGTAGATTGCCGGCCCGCGCAGTGAACCGCGCCGGGCGTTTCCGTATTCACGGGCAAACGATTGTCCGGGAGCCAGTGCGGGGAGGGCGAACGCCGCTGGGTTATACCAGCACTGAATCGTCTGCTTGTCTGCGGGACATCCTTCACTGATCGCATTCGAGAAGTTATAAGGATCACCGACCAAATCGGGCCTGGGTGCTCCCGAATCCGTGTTTGTGTAATCCTGGGAAAGCAAGGGGGTGAAAGCTTCGCCAGAATGCATCGCGATAATTCCGTTCAACTGCCAGCCTTCGCTCAGCCAATGCATGGGGCCGCTTCCGCTCCAGTATTTCTGCTTTGGGCCAATCGGCAACAGATAAGACCAGGCAGAAGACAATTGATGACGGTAATCGGGAGCGTTGTTTCCGCGCTCGGCGGCGAGGTTGTAGGTATCCTGCGGTTCTAGGTATTCGTCTTCCTCGGTCTGCCCAATGCTGTGCTGCCAGGTGTAAGAGTTCAGCATGCTCCAGTTGCCGGAGAATCTCTTCTCCAACTTGACCTGCAGTCCGTGCGAGACGGACCAGGCCCCATTGTCGAGAGTGCGGATTTCTCCGATATTGGGCACTGAGTTGAAGTAGAGCCGGCCGAAGTTTGTGGGTGCTCCGGTCAAACAGGATGGGTCGGTGGATGTGGGGCAGGATTCGAAATTCGCGTCCAGCGGCTGTGTTGGCTGGTTGCGATTACTGAGGAATGCCAGCTTCACACCTCGCGTCCCAACATAAGCAACTTGCAAAGCCATGCTCTTGCTGAGAGCTCGCTCGATGTTCAAATTCCATTCTTCAATATAGGTTGTGCGATTGTTGAATAACGAAGCGCTGGCCCGGCCCGCCGGATCCGAAACGGTTGAATAGACGGGAGTGGGATAGCCTGTAGATATCCGCAAGGTCGGCGTCGCGTTCGCCGCGGGATTGTAGTTCTGACTGAAGATCAGTCCAGTGGGATTATAGGGAAGTTCGGCGTCGTTCTGATCCGCCTGAACATCGTAGAAAATGCCGAAACCTCCACGTATCACGGTTTTCTCGTTCCACGGAGTCCACGCAAAGCCAATCCGCGGGGCAAAGTTGTTGTGATCGGTTTTCACATTGCCCGAGCGGCTCACCCCTGGCTGCTGGGGCGAAACAAATAGTCCTGTCGCAAAATCGAAATTGGCGAGCCGATTGTACTGCTCGATGGGCGGCGTGAACAGGTCGTAGCGTACCCCCAGGTTCAATGTGAGTTTGTCGTTCAGGCGAAAATCGTCCATTGCGTACGCGCTGAACTCGGTCCAGCGCATGCCAAAGGATCCCTTTTGGCCGTCGCGGTACGCTGAGACTGGAAAGCCGATCAGGAAGGTTGCTAGGGCGCTCCCGCCCGTATCCGTGGTCAGGTCAGAAGTGAACAATTCGTTGAAAGTCATATCGCCGCGCGCATTTTGCGTCTGGAAAAACCCGTGTAGGCGGCGTCGCACGTCCGCGCCAAACTTGAATGAGTGGCGGCCGCGAACGTACGTGAATGCGTCCATATATTGATAGTTGTTTTCGTTCAAGAACTCCGGAAACCAGTCAGTGGTTCCGAGTGGGCTGAGGTTCGAGAACTGGATGTAAGGCAATCCTCCCGTGGCAGTTGCGTTGTTCGGATCGAAGATATTCGGAATACCGAATTGCGACGCCAGGTCTTGCCCCGCAAAATTCTGTACCGCCTTCACCACGTAGCGGGAATAGCCGATCTTGAATTCGTTGATCTTGTTCGCCGCAAAGGTGTGAACATCGCTGATGCCGGCAGACCTGGCCAGATTTGTGATGTGCCCGGTAAAGTTTCCTCCACCGGCGTACCCGGGAAACGGGTCCGGCGCAAAGGCGTCGACATTATTGAAACTGAAGGTTAGGGAGAGACTGTTCTTGCTGGTGAGTTGGTGGTCCCCGCGAACATCAAATGAATCCTGGTTGTTTTGGCTCACCGGATTCGATAAATAGTTACCGGCGGAATTGGAGATGTTTGGGGTCGGGAACAGAGTCACGAGTTTCAGGGCAGCCGGATCGAGACAAGCCGCGTCGGTGGCGGAAGAACAAGACGGAATGACGTTCCCCGGAATCGGTTTTCTCAGCGTAATCGGCGTTCCGTCACCGCAGGTGTAGGAATAACTTGAAAACGGGTCGAAGATGGTTCCGGGATCGAATGCGGGACCGGAGCCATCGGGGCACGGGTGGAAATATGTCGTCGGGTCGCCGGTCAAAAGGTCGCTGAAATTACCACCCACCTCCGAAGGTGAGGGCACGATAGAGATGAACGTCTGCGCCTGCCGAATGCGCGTCCCCTGATAGTCAACGAAGAAGAAAGTCTTGTCTTTTCGGATCGGCCCCCCCATCGTCCCTCCGAATTGATTCTGCTTGAAGGGGGCAATCGGCTGGTTTGGACTGTCGAAATAATTCTTCGCGTCAAATGCGGAGTTGCGCAGAAACTCAAAAACGCTGCCGTGAAACTGGTTCCCTCCGGATTTCAGAACTACGTTCACCACGGCTCCGCCTCGGCCGATGTCAGCCCCGAAGTTGTTGGTTTGTACTTTGAATTCCTGAATGGCGTCAATCGACGGCTGGATCACCTCGATCCCAATCTGCTGCTCATTGTTGTCAAATCCATTGAGCAGAAAATTGTTGTTGGTGGCCGTCAGGCCGTTCACCTGGATGGCCGCGTTTCCGCGCTGATCCTCAGGGATTCCGCCCTGTTGCACGGTGTAGCCGGCGGTCGGGCCCTGGTTGACGCCGGGGGACAAATAAGCCAGTTGCACGAAGTCGCGTCCATCCAGCGGCAGATCGTTGACCCGCGCCTGCTCGATTACCTGTCCGATCGAAGAGGTTTCGGATTCGACCAACGGTTCCGCCGCGGTGACCAGCATCTCTTCAGTCACCGTGCCGACAACCAGAGTGAAATCGACGCGCACTACCTGGTTGACGTCAAGCTTGAACTCGGTCTGCTTTGCTTTCTTAAACCCGGGGTGCTCAACCGATACGATGTAATTGCCGGACTTCAACTCAGTCACAACGTACTCACCATTGCTGTTCGTCGTGCTCTTCTTCTCGACATTCGTCTGGATCTCGGTCACCGTGACTACCGCATCTGCTACCACGGCCCCCGAAGGGTCTTTGACAGAGCCCACGATCTTTCCGGTTTCGACTTGGGCACGCAGATCAACCGAAGTACAGACCATAGCGAATGATGCGAGCAAACAGGCGATCCGGCAAAGGACGAAGCGTATGCTATTACGGCAGTCTGACCTGGAGATCATGACAGGGCCTCCGCTCATTCGCCGCATATAAAGCTCATATGCATATATGGTGTCAAGTAAAATGAGGCGAAGGATTTCTAGCCACGGACTCAATGCTGCGATGTTAATGATAAGTAAACAAAGGTATTATCCTGATACCAGTCAAACTCATAAATGAGTGCAAGAAAAACTTCCATGATAAACATGCATACATTGTATACTACGTATACATGTGAGGAAATTATGGTCTTAATCGCTTCAGAACTACAGGCAGTTAGCGTCGCAAAACTCGGTCTTGCTCTGGATAGCGGCAGCTACGTCCCCTACTACATGCAGATCGTTGATCAGGTTCGCGATCTCATCAAGAAGAACAAACTCAGCGAGGGCCAGACCTTTGCCTCGGAAGGTGAGATGGCAGAGGCTCTCGGCATCAGCAAAATGCCAGTGCGCCAGGCGTTTCAGAAATTACGTTCGGAGGGATTGCTAATCATCGCCAAAGGAAAGCGACCGGTAGTCGGTTCCGGACGCGTGCCTTGGAATTTTCAACAGCTTCGCGGCTTTAGCGAAGAAATGCGGCGGCGTGGCCTCGTTCCCTCCGCCCGTTTGCTGAGCATGAGTTTGGAAGATCCTGATCTGGAAGCCGCGCAAGCGCTGAAACTCAGTCCTGGCGAAAGAGTATACCGGGCGCGTCGCTTGCGCTTCATCAACGGCGAGCCGGTTGCAGTGGTCACGAGCTTTCTGCCGGCGAGAATCTTCGTCGGCATCGACAAGCAAGATTTGGAGAACCAATCCCTGTACGCAATTTTCGAGCGCATTTACAAGCGCAAGCTGCAATGGGCTGAGGAAATCATCGGAGCCATGATTGCTGGCGTAGAAGAAGCCGAAGTGCTGCAAACTTTCACGGGTAGCGCTCTTCTTGTCATCCGCGAGACTGCCTATGACCTTCAAAGCGTCGCCATCGAATACAGCCTGTCATTACTACGAGCAGACCGTTACACTGCGTCCGTAATCTCTGTACGGAAAAGCTGACCTTCATC
>CAVRDS010000083.1:0-186992 GCA_963719865.1 uncultured Acidobacteriota bacterium
TTATGTAACGCTTGACGCGTCTCGTATTGCTGCAGAAGGTAGTTGACGCCCTAAGGGAACTGGATCTTCTCCCGCAAGGCTTCAAGCATCGTGTGCGTTTTCACGGTGAGAAGAAAGATAAGAAAGACGGCGGACTTCGAGAAGAACTGGCGCCCCGACGCTGATTCGATCCGCATCTGGTTTGAGCCGACTCACGAAGCATCCGCGCAGCTTCCGGAACCAATAACCAAGTCCGCAACCGCCCCCCCGGTCAGCTTCCCGGCTCAGGTTGTCGCCACCGTTCCAGATCCGCTCTCGGAGTTGGTTCGTGCACTGGACCGGGCCGAGTCTCGCCGAGGCTACGATTTTGTTTCTCTAAAGTGGTTTCGCGATGCGGCGCTGCCTTCAGAGGGCTTTTCCTGGGCAAGTTCCGACGCCACGAGACAGAGCCTATTGCGGGGTGCCATAGAGAAACGGCTGATCTTAACAAGCAAGGTGCCCAATCCGAAGTCTCCTCAGTTTCCGGTAACCGCGATACGACTGAATCGGCTCATGCCTGAAGTCAAGGCGATACTGGGCGGTGGGGATGATAACTCGCTGGACTTCCATCCAGTCGAAATCCGCGGTGAGAATCTATCTGCGACCATATTACGCGAAAGGCGCTGATATTGGCTCTCTACTACCTGGAAACAAGCGCGCTGGTGAAGTTGTACATTCGGGAGGCGGGTACTGATCGTCTGCTCCAACTTGCGAGCAACTTAACTGACAATCGCTTCGCTGTGCTCGCGTTGTCTCAGGTCGAATTCCGCTCCGCAATTAGGAGGCGGCAGCGCGCGGGGGATATCGACTCGAAGATCGCAGGTCTAGTTCTTGATCGTTTCGACCAACACCTGGAAGCCAGATTTCTTCGTCAGGTGCTGACAGATTCCGTGCTAGACGTTGCCTCGGAAATGATAGATCGGTACGCCCTCCGCGCGTTCGATGCGGTTCAACTTGCGGGGTGTTTAGCGCTGAAGACTGCCGTGGGCGCGGACCCTCCAACCTTCGTGTGCTCGGATCAGCAACTACTAGAGGCGGCTGGTTCGGAACTGCTCGCGGTTCTCGATCCGTGCGTCTGAATTGATTTGGTCAACGCAGGTTCCGACTGCAATTTAAATGGGCCGGCAACCAAGAAGCCTGGACACACTGCTGGAACGCATCGACAAAATGATCGGCGAAGATAAGGTCAGCCGCGTGCATCTTCTGGTTCCGCAGAAGGAAGGGAAAACGCTGGCCATGCTCGAAGCGCGGACGCGGATTCTCTCGCGCAAATATCGGGATGGAGCTGTGCAACTGGAGGCTGAGGCGCCGGCATCAGTCCTGAGAAGGATAAAGCAGTTCGTCGTCGCGCCCGAGCTCAAGTCTTCCTCGGTAAAGTAGCCTGCAGTTCCCGATTCCGGCTTCATTAAGTGCTCAGCCCGGCCGCGTTCTATGAAACTTCGATCTTCGGAAGTGTCCGCTCTCTGATTGCGAGGTGCATCGTGCGCACTTTTTCCCAGCTCTGCGGTGCTGCTCTGTATTGTTCCGTTCTGTCGCTGTTTTCGTTCGCACAACAGGCCACACTTCCTGCGCCAGCAGGAAAAGCCGAGACCGCGCCCGCGACTGTAGCGGACCACACTATTTCGCTCGATGTAGTCGTCACCGATAAGGCCGGGAATCCGATACCGGGGTTGCAGCAACAGAACTTCACCTTGCTCGATGACAAGCAGCCCCAAAAAATCACTTCCTTTCGCGTGAGCCCTGAGACTGACCAGGCCAGCGATCTAATTCAGGCCATTCTTCTTGTGGATGCAGTCAACAGTTCTGAGCGGGGCGTCGCATATCAGGGGGAACAGCTCCAGCAATTCTTTCGCCGGGATGGCGGCCGCCTGCCGATCCCCACGTCCCTTATTATTTTTACCGATACCTCAACCCAGGTTCAGCCTCAGCCTACCCAGGACGGAAACACTCTGGTGGCTGCTCTGAATGCCAATCGGCCTGGCTGGCGGGCCATCGGACGGTCGGCGGGATTCTATGGCGCGGCCGATCGGCTTCAGCTTTCTCTTCACGCACTGCAAGGGATTATTCAGTATGAGGCAAATCAACCCGGCAGGAAATTGCTGATCTGGATCAGCCCGGGATGGCCCTTGCTATCCGGGCCTGAAGTGGAACTTACCGCCAAACAGCAGGAGGGCATCTTCCGCGAGATAGTGACTTTGTGTAAGGAACTGCGCGAAGCTCGTATCACCCTGTACGCCGTCGATCCCTTCGGCATGGCGGATGCCGGCAGTTTTCGTACGTTCTATTACGAAACCTTCCTCAAAGGTGTGACTTCTTCCAATAAAGTCGACAATGGGGATCTCGCTCTGCAGGTTCTGGCTGTACAGAGCGGAGGCCGCGTTCTGAATTCGAGCAACGACTTTCCCGGGCTGATCGCCGCTTGCTTTGCCGACTCCAAGGCCTATTACTCGATATCCTTTGAGTCTCCACCCGCGGACCATCCCAACGAATACCACGCTTTAGCGGTTAAGGTTGACAAGCCCAGCCTCACGGCTCGAACGCGGACTGGATATTACGCGCAGCCCTATACCGACCGACCGGTCAGCAAACCGTAATCGCGGTTCACCGGGGCACAAGTTCGCGGAAGATACAGAACCGATGCTTTTGATTGAGCGCTCCGCAACATTGAGCGGAATGAAGACAGGCCGCAAAATTTAAATGGGCCGGCAACCAAGAAGCGGTGACATTCCTTGGCTATCGGCCCATTCGATCCTGAATTGGATCGGAGGTGATATCTTTATGCTAATCCTGTTTAGCGTGAAGTCAAGGGATATATGCAGAACTTTGCACGCCCCCGGATCGTCCTTCAGCAATAAGTCTTCTTGTTTCTGATACTTGCAGTCACATTCCGACTCGCTTGGAAAAATCCCGAAAAGAACCTTCTCGATTCCCTACCTACCCCACCATGATGATCTTCTTGCGTTGACATAAACTCCTTCGGACGCTAGACTTAACAGTTTTCATAGCCCTCATTTTCCCGGTATATATCAGCACCACATGGATCAGACCCTCCATCAATTAGGCGAATTACTGCTCGGATCGGTGCCGACAGTGATTGTGATGACCTTGCTTTACGCGCTGTATACCTCCATCGTGCACAAGCCCTTGCGGCGCGTGCTCGAGGAACGGCGCGGCAAGACCGAGGGCGCGGTCGAGACATCGAAAGCTGATATTGCCGCGGCCGACGCGCGTACCAGCGAGTATGAGCAGAAATTGCGGGAAGCCCGCGCGGCCGTCTTTCGTGCCCAGGAAGCGAAGCGGCAGGCGGCCCTGCAGGCGCGTAGCAACGCCGTGGCTGCCGCGCGCGCGAAAGGGCAGGCGCAGATACAGGCGGCAAAAGTGGATATTGAACACGACCGGGCCGCAGCAGAAAAGGGATTGCAAGGCGAGGCGGCAGAACTGGCGCAGGAAATCATGCGCCGTGTCCTTCAGCCAGTGGGAGCGGGGCGTTGATGGCATCCTCGAAAAAAAATTGGCGCGGAGCCCTCGTCGGACTACTGGTCTTGAGCTGCGTCAGCATGGTTTGGGCAAGTGCCCACCGTTCTCCAGTTCCCGATCAAAATCAATCCGCCAGTGTTGCCGAACAACAATCGCCCGGGCCTGGCCGTCAACTCGCACACGAAAGCCGCGAAGCTGCCGGTGAAGAGAAAGACGAGATGGACGAGTTCAAGCACTCGTCCTCGGTGGCCTTGATCTCGCGGATTACCGGATTGAACCTGCAGCAATCCTATTGGCTCAGCGTCATCCTGAACTTCGCCGTGATTGCCGGTGTCATTATCTGGGCCGGACGAAAATACCTGCCGGGCTTGTTGCGCGACCGCACCGCCGCGATCCAGAAGGCGATGCAGGAAGCCCAGAAGGCCAGCGCGGAAGCGCGTCACAAACTGGCCGAAATTGAAGCGCGCCTGCAGAAGCTGGATGTCGAGATTGGGGCCATGCGCAACGCGGCGGAAAAAGAAGGCGTGGCGGAGGAAGCCCGCATCCACGCCGCGGCCCAAGAGGACGCTCGCAAGATTGTCGTTTCCGCCGAGCAGGAGATCGCCGCAGCCGCCAAAGCGGCGCGCCGTCAATTGACCGCTCATGCTGCTGATCTTGCCGTTGCCCTCGCCCAGAAACAGATCCATGTGGACGCCGCTACCGATCAAGCGCTCGTGCGCAATTTTGCCGGGCAGTTGGGATCGGCCGATAAGTCTGGAAAGGACGGGAACTAGAATATGGCTTCCGTCGCCAACACTTACGCCCGGGCTTTCGCGGATGTGGTTTTCGATGAGCATCTCGACGCCGCGCGTGCCACGGCCGGGTTGCGCAGCATTGCTGCCCTGTTTGAAGAGAGCGTGGACTTGCGCAGAGTCTGGGAAAATCCCGCGGTGCCCGCCGAGCAGAAGCGCAAGTTGCTGGACGCGATTGTGCAGCGGGAGGGAATTGATCGGCCGGTCCGAAATCTTGTAGCTGTCCTGATCGATCATCGGCGTTTGCCGTTCCTGCCACGGATCGTTGAGCAATTCGCTAAGGAACTCGACGCGCGCATGGGATTCGCCGAAGCGGAAATTTCCAGCGCCCGCGAACTCGGAGACTCTGAGCGGCGCACCCTTGAGGCCCAGATTGAAAAAACGACGGGCAAGAAAGTTCGCGCGCACTATGGACTTGATGCGTCTCTGCTAGGCGGCGCCGTGGTCCGCGTGGGCAGCACGATTTACGACGGCTCCGTAAAGGGCCAGTTGGAGAAGATTAAAGAAGCGATAAGCTCCTGAGCACAGGGCACAGGTACCGAGTCTGAGTGGGTTTGCTCACCGCCCATCGCTCACTGCTCATTGCTCGTAGCTAAGAGCTGACGGCTGAAAGCTGAGAGCTGAACTTATGGCACAAATCAAAGCAGACGAAATTACAAAACTGATCCGCGAGCAGATCGAGAACTACGAGACCAAGGTCTCCGTGGACGAGACGGGCACCGTCATCACGCTGGGCGACGGCATCGCCCGCGTGTATGGACTCGACAAGGTCATGGCCGGCGAACTGCTGTCGTTCCCGCACGGCGTGGCCGGAATCGCCATGAACCTCGAAGAAGATCAGGTCGGCGTGGTGCTGCTCGGCGAATACACTGAGATCAAGGAAGGGGACGAGGTCAAGCGCACCGGACGGATCATGAGCGTTCCGGTCGGCGAAGGCATGATCGGGCGCGTGGTCAACTCGCTCGGCGAGCCTATCGACGACAAGGGACCGATCGCCAGTGACAAGTTCATCGCGTTGGAGCGCCTCGCGCCCGGTGTGATCGATCGTCAGCCAGTGCGTGAGCCCATGGCCACTGGATTGAAGGCCATCGACAGCATGATCCCGATCGGCCGCGGCCAGCGCGAATTGATCATCGGCGACCGCCAAACCGGCAAGACCGCCGTCGCGCTCGACACCATCATCAACAGCAAGGGCAACGATCTGATTTGTATTTACAACGCGATCGGGCAGAAGCGTTCGTCGATCGCGCAGGTCGTCAAGATTCTCGAAGATGCAGGAGCGATGGAGTACACGATCGTAGTGGCAGCGTCGGCTTCCGAACCAGCGCCCATGCAGTACATTTCGCCCTATGCGGCTTGCGCGATGGGCGAGTACTTCCGCGACAGCAAGCGCCACGCTCTGGTTATCTACGACGATCTCTCGAAGCATGCGGCCTCGTATCGCGAAATCTCGCTGCTGCTGCGGCGTCCGCCCGGACGCGAAGCCTATCCCGGAGACGTGTTCTATCTCCACTCGCGCTTGCTGGAGCGCTCGTCGAAGTTGAGCGACAAGATGGGCGGCGGATCTTTGACTGCGTTGCCGATCATTGAGACGCAGGCTGGCGACGTTTCCGCCTATATTCCAACCAACGTCATTTCGATTACCGACGGCCAGATTTATCTGGAAACCGATCTGTTCAACCAGGGTGTGCGTCCCGCCGTCAACGTCGGTCTGTCGGTAAGCCGCGTCGGCGGCAGCGCCCAGATCAAAGCCATGCGCCAGGTGGCCGGAACTCTGAAACTGGAACTCGCGCAGTACCGCGAACTGGCAGCTTTCGCGCAGTTTGGCAGCGATCTCGATAAAGCTACGCAGGCCCAGTTAAATCGCGGCCAGCGCCTCGTCGAGCTGCTGAAGCAGAACCAGTTCTCGCCGCTGCCGTTTTCCAAGCAGATTCTAATTATCATGGCGGGCACCAGCGGGTTCCTCGACGATATGCCGGTCGACCAGGTCCGCGCGTTTGAAAAGGAGCTGTACAAGTACGTTGACTCAACGAATCCTGGCCTGCTGCGCACGATCATGGAGAAGAAGATTCTCGACGATGCGCTGAAGGGCCAGTTGCAGAACGTGATTAAAGAAGCGAAGCAGCAGTTTGCAGCGCAGAGGGAAGCGGTAGCGAAATAGTACCGAGTACCTGGTAGCGAGTACCGAGGTAAAAGAGTTTTTACTCGGGACTCGGCACTCGGTGCTCGCAACTCGAACATGCCGAATATTCTCGACATCCGACGTCGCATCCGCAGCGTGATCAACACGCGGCAGATCACCAAGGCCATGAAGATGGTCTCAGCGGCGAAATTGCGCCGGTCGCAGGAGCGCGCTTTGGCCGCGCGTCCGTATGCGCAGATGTTGACCAATGTTCTGAAGTCGCTGGTGGCGCGGGCGGAAATTTACGATCCCGAAACTGGAGAGCCGAAGCATCCCCTGCTGGCGCAGCGGGAAGAGAAGAACATCCTGCTGATTGTCGTAACCGGCGACAAGGGGCTGGCGGGAGCGTTCAACGCGAATATCACCAAGGCCGCCACACGATTCCTGGATTCAAAGGCGGGAAAGAACGTCGACATCGAAGCTGTCGGCCGCAAGGGGCGCGACTTTCTGCGGCGTCGCTTCCCCGCAGCTAAAGTGCAAACAAAGAGCCTGGCCGAACTGGCGGAATCTGTCGATGCGGAGACGCCCGCCGAAGAGCGCGCCGGGGCGATTCAAATTACCGGCGAGCACGTCGGCATTTTAGGCAAGGTCGAGTTCTCGCAGGCGGCCGCGCTAGCCGAAAATGTGATTGGACGCTATTGCCGCGAGCAGATCGACGCCGTGTACATAGTCTTCAACGAATTCAAATCGGTGATTGCGCAACGGCTGATCGTGGAACAGATTCTGCCCATCGAGCAGATTGGCGAGCAGGCCGTGCGCCTGGCCGAAGAGTTGACCGAAGAAGAAAAGAAGAAGGCCAAAGAGGCTGCGGTCAGCGCCGGCGTCGGCATGCGTGCCACCGAAGGAGAAGCAGCAGCAGCTTCACAGTTTGGCACCGCGCAGGTGGACTATATTTACGAGCAGTCGCCCGAAGAACTGTTTCGCGCGCTGCTGCCGAAATATGTGAGCATTCAGATTTTCCGCGCGCTGTTGGAGTCGGTGGCCGCAGAGCATGCGGCCCGCATGACCGCCATGGATTCGGCCACCAACAACGCGACCGACATGATCGATTCGCTGACGCTGGTGATGAATCGCGCGCGCCAGGCGAAGATCACGAAAGAAATTATCGAAATCGTCAGTGGCGCGGCCGCGATGTAGCGAGTACTGAGTACCGAGTTGTGAGTTCTAATTGCTGATAGCTGATAGCTGATAGCTGATAGCTGATAGCTGAGAGCTGAAATTTATGCCTGAAAACGTAGGACACGTTATTCAAATCGCAGGACCCGCGGTCGACGTCCAGTTCGCTGAGGGACACCTGCCCCCGATCTATGAGGCCGTCGAAGTAGTCAGCGACGGCTTCACTGTGCCCACACCGATCAAAGTCATCCTCGAGGTGCAACAGCACCTCGGCGAAGGCCGCGTGCGCTGCATCGCCATGGAAGCCACCGACGGCATGGTGCGCGGGATGAAAGCCATCGATCAGGGCGGACCCATCTCTGTTCCTGTGGGCCGTGGCACGCTCGGCCGAGTCATGAACGTCATCGGAGAGCCCGTGGATCAACTCGGTCCTGTCGAATACAAAGAGAGGATGCCGATTCACCGTTTGGCCCCGGCATTCGACGAGCAGGCCACCACCGCCGAGATGTTCGAGACCGGCGTCAAGGTCATCGATCTCATCCAGCCGTTCTTGAAGGGCGGCAAGATTGGATTATTTGGCGGCGCGGGCGTCGGCAAGACCGTCGTCATCATGGAGCTGATCAACAACGTCGCCAAGAACCACGGCGGATTTTCCGTGTTTGCCGGCGTCGGCGAGCGTACCCGTGAAGGCAACGATCTCTGGCTCGAAATGACCGAATCAGGCGTCATTAAGCCCGGCAAGCCCGCCGAGTCCAAAGCCGCGCTGATCTATGGACAGATGACCGAGCCTCCAGGGGCGCGTCTTCGCGTGGCCCTCACCGGACTGACGGTCGCCGAATATTTCCGCGATGCCGAGGGCGCCGACACGCTGCTCTTCATCGACAACATTTTCCGTTTCACGCAGGCCGGATCGGAAGTGTCCGCGCTGCTGGGCCGCATGCCCAGCGCCGTGGGTTACCAACCCAACCTCGCCACGGAAATGGGCGAGTTGCAGGAGCGCATTACTTCGACGAAAAAGGGTTCAGTCACGTCGGTGCAGGCGATTTACGTGCCCGCCGACGACTTGACCGATCCCGCTCCAGCCACAACGTTCGCTCACCTCGACGCGACCACTGTGCTTTCGCGCGCGTTAACGGAAATCGGAATTTATCCCGCGGTTGATCCGCTGGCCTCGACCTCTCGCATTCTCGATGCGCGTATCGTTGGACAAGAGCATTATGACGTAGCGCAGATGGTGAAGAAAACGCTGCAGACCTATAAAGACCTGCAGGACATCATCGCCATTCTCGGCATCGACGAACTGAGCGAAGATCAGAAGCTGACCGTGGCCCGCGCCCGCAAGATTCAGCGCTTCCTGTCGCAGCCCTTCCACGTCGCCGAGCAGTTCACCGGCGCGCCGGGACGCTACGTCAAGATTGCCGACACCGTGAAGGGCTTCAAGGCTATCGTGGAAGGCAAGTACGACGACATCCCCGAGCAGGCGTTCTATATGAAAGGCCCGATCGAGGAAGTGCTCGAAGCCGCGGAGAAGATGAAGGCGGCAGCGTAGGAACGGTCGTTGGTCGATAGTCGTTCGTGGTTGGCAAAGACTACTAAACGACTAACGACCAACGACTAACGACCAATGTCCGATACTTTCCAACTCGAGATCGTCACGCCGGAAAAGAAAGTGGTCGAAACGGCGGCCGAAGAAGTCCAGATTCCCGGCAAGAACGGATATCTGGGCGTCCTGCCCGGCCATGCCCCGCTGATCACCGAACTGTCGGTCGGCGAGATTACGTTCCGCGAGAACTCAACTCTGCAGCGCCTCGCCGTGGCGTGGGGATTCGCCGAAGTTCTTCCCAACAAAGTCACGATCCTGGCAGAGACGGCCGAGCGTCCCGCGGAAATCGACGTGGATCGCGCCCGCAAAGCGAAAGAACGCGCCGAGCAACGTCTCACCAGCGGCGACACTTCCGTCGATGTTGACCGCGCTCTCGATGCTCTGCACCGCGCCCAATCGCGGTTGGACGTCGCCGCGAACAAATAGCCCCTTGCGCCGGTCCGGCGAGGAGAAACCATGAAAGTCCCTTCCGCCCTGATTATTTTTTGTTCCTCTCTGCTCTCGACCGCAGCATTTCCGCAGCACAACAAGCCCGCCGCGCCCGAGCAAACGCCGCCTCCCCGGCTCATCACGCCGGAAGTGCACTCCGACAACGGCGTGACTTTCCGCTTCCGCGCTCCCAACGCCAAAGAGGTGAAGCTGGAGCGCGAAGGCTCCGACCCCGTTGCCATGCAGAAAGACAATGCCGGCGTCTGGACGGTAAACACGGCACCCCTTCCTGCCGACTACTACGGATACTCCATCCTCGTCGACGGCGTGCGCTCCCTCGATCCCGAAAACAGCGGACTCGTGCCGAATCTGCTCTCGCCGGGAAATTTCGTGCATGTTCCCGGACCGCCCTCGCTGCCGTGGGAACTGGCCGACGTGCCGCACGGAGAGATTCATCATCATTTTTACAAGTCGTCGGTTGCCAACGACCAGCGCGATTATTACGTCTACACGCCACCGGGCTACGATCCGGCGGGCAAAACCACGTACCCGGTGTTGTATCTGCTGCATGGTTATAGCGACGATGCCAGTGGATGGACGGCGGTCGGCCGCGCCAACCTGATCCTCGACAACCTCATCGCCCGCGGCAAGGCCAAGCCCATGATCATCGTCATGCCGCTCGGCTACGGCACCATGGAGATGATTCGGCTGGCCCCCAATGCGTGGAGCCACACCGACGTCCGCGACGAAAATTTTGCGAAGTTCAGGCAAGCCTTGCTGACGGAAGTCATGCCCAAAGTCGAAAGCGAATATCGGATCACCAAAGATCGGAACGCGCGCGCCATCGCAGGTCTTTCCATGGGCGGCTCCGAATCTCTGCTAACGGGGCTGAATAATCTCGACAAGTTCGCCTGGATCGGAGCCTTCAGCTCCGGCGGGATTCCAGATGATTTCGGTAAAGACTTTCCCGGGCTCGACGCCAAAGCGAACCAGCAGATTCGCCTGCTATGGATCGCCTGTGGCACCGATGACCACCTCATCAAGGTCAATCGCAACCTGCGCGAATGGCTGAAGGCAAAGGGAATCGAGCATGCTGATATTGAAACTTCCGGCATGCACACCTGGATGGTCTGGCGAAGAAACCTAGCGGAGTTCGCGGGATTGCTGTTCCGATAATGTGGCAGAATTGACTGTGTCCATAAGCTGTGATTGGAAGGAGCCTCCTGAAGTGCTTATCGGCGATCCGTCGGTTCTGGCCATCGAATCCGAAATTGCTCATGCATATGAGCGCAGAGGCTTCCTTGCGCTCGGTTTTTTCATTATTCACGTGCGCGGACGGGCTTATGGAAAACGTTCATCGGATAGCTCGCTGCTAGCCTGCTCGCACGATGCGGTCGAAAAGCGCGTTGCCAAGCGCGGAACCCACAGGGTTCCATTTGGAGGGGAGTCAGCCGCGGAGAAGATCGCTGATTCGTTTCTGAATGCCGTTTACGCCAACGAACAGCGAGATAGCTATTTTGGAATTCCTCGCACGGAGTTTGTGCGCCTCATCTATTCGAAAGACATTGTTTGGCCGCCTGACGGGGACGAGGCCTTTGACGATGGGAGTTATGTCCTTCAGTTCGATGTGCAAGACCAATCGCGTGTGATTGCGTTCAAGAGCGAAGGTTGCTTGCATGTCCCTGGCAGCGTTCGGGACGTGTGGCTATCAGCAGATGACTTCTACAAAATTCTTAGGGATTGGCGCGAAGCATTTGTAGTGGAGTGGGAGTCACTTCCGAAAGAACCCGAGGATTCTACGGTACGTTGACCTTCTCCCGGGTCTCCGCCGGCACGTAATTTACCGCTGCCGTCCGCTCCAACTTGTCCCAGGCGAATCTCCGGCCTTCGACGGCGCGCTTAAGCGTCTTGAACAGCACAATCGAGAACAACTGCCGGTAGGCGAAGCGCTGCAGCCACACTTGGCTGAGCAGCCACGCGTCTTCCTTGTCGTCGGGACGTTGCCGTTCCAGCGCAAACGCAATCGCCGACGCCAGGAAGTCGATCACTAGAAATGCGAAGAAAAATGCCACCAGCTTGTGGAAGCTTGCCGGATCCGTCGAGTCCGGATGGAAATGTTTCTGGATGAAATACCATATCGTGCCCACCGCGAACATGATGTCGATCAGCGGCGACACCAGCGGCAGCAGAATCTGGAAGATCACGATGTTCGGCAGCGCGACCCATCCCAGCACCCCTTTGCGCGCCACCACCCCGCGATGCTTATAAACTGCCTGCAGAATTCCAAACGACCACCGGAAACGCTGGCGCATCAAGCCATTCGCGTTGGTCGGCGCCTCTGTGTAGGCAAGGGCCATATCTTCGTATTCGACGCGATATCCGCGGCGCAGCAGCGCCATTGTCAGATCGGCGTCTTCGGCGACTGTGTCGACGTGATATCCACCGGCCTCGCGCACGGCCGACACGCGCCACGCGCCAATCGCTCCCGGCACGACGCTGACCGCGCCCAACACGTCGAGCGCACGCCGTTCGAAATTCTGGCTGGTGATATATTCGAGGGCCTGCCAGCGCGTCCATAGATTCACTCGATTTCCAACTTTGGCGTTCCCCGCAATGGCGCCGACCTTCGGGTTGATGAAGTGGGGAACGAGGCGCGAGATGGCGTCCGGCGCAATTACCGTATCGGCATCGATGCCGACAAATAACTCCGCGTCGCCGATGTGCTCGATGCCGTAATTGAGGGCATCGGCCTTGCCGGAATTCCGCTTGCTCAGGATCAGGACTTGGCCCGCCGCTTCTTCGGCCGCAAACGCGTCGCGGGCCACTTCCAACGTCCTGTCTTTCGATCCATCATCGATGACGATCACGCGCAGGTTCGGATAGTTCGAGTTGAGCACAGCCCGCACTGTTCTCTCGATGACCTTCTCTTCGTTGTAAGCCGGAATCAGCACCGCAACTTTCGGTCTGTAAGAAGCGACTTCTGCGGGCTTGCCAAAAATCTTCTCGTGCACACGGTCGTAGACGGCAGCAGCCCCTATGAAGAGCAATCGCCCGGTCATCAGCAGGTCGCCGATCAGGAAAATCCAGGTGATGGTCACGATGCTCGCGTCGAACAGCCAGAAGCCCAGGCGGTCGAGGCGGGCCGCCCAGCGCTCGCCCCGGGGCAGAGGAGCCATCACCGTCTCTCTTTGCATCCCCAGCAGTTCGTAAACGGGCGCAATCTCATACCCGCGCGCGCGGATTCCGTCGATGATCATCGGCAGTGCACGCACGGTCTCGGCGCGATCTCCTCCGCCATCGTGCAACAGCACGATGTTGCCGCAACGCAGATCCTCTACGCGGCAGGGTGGCAGGTGCGCCAATACATAAGATGAAATCTGCTCCGCCGAATGGCGCGGGTTCTCGCTCCAATCGTTGGGATCGATTCGGTTGCCCACGGTGATATAGCCCATGTCCTGCGGGATCTCGAGTGGGCGTACCTGGTCGGCAGTATCCGGTTCCTCGTCAATCGCGTAGGGCGGCCGCATCAGCGTGACGCGAACTCCCAACAGGCTGGCGAACAATCGCTCGGTGAGATTCAACTCCACCTTCATGTAGCCGCTGGAGATGTTGCTTACGTCCGGATGGGTAAACGTGTGGTTCCCGATGGTGTTTCCTTCGCTGTAAATCCGCTTCGCGATGCCGGAATACTTGTCCGTCTGAATCCCGATCAGGAAAAACGTAGCCGTCGCGTTCTTGGCTTTGAGCACGTCGAGAATCTTCGGAGTCCACTGCGGATCCGGCCCATCATCAAACGTGAGTGCCACTTTATTCGGACTATAGCCGTAGCGGCCGACGCGATACGGTTCAGGAAGATTCTGGAAGACTTCATCCGTGATCAACTTGCTGTTCGCATCCACGGTCAGATCTCGCGTGCCGTGCGAGGGCTTCTCTTCGATGCGCAGAATTTCACCCTGGCCCTCCATGTCCACGTCGGCCCCGGGGGGAACATCGCGGAGTTTATCGGTGGCGCCTGGGTCACCCGGCACGTCCCAGACTCGCCATAGCGTGCGATCTTCGCTGCCCAGACGCCAGAGGGCGAAGGTCTGAATGCCGAGATTCTGCGCCGATCGCATGTGGTTTAACGCCGTCACTCCATCGACAAACCAGACATCGTGCCGCAGGTTGTGTTCGTCGAGATAGCTGAAGTGAGGATTCATCGCGTCATCATCGAAATTGACGTCCTCATCGGAGTCGCGCGCGGCCAGCCATGCATCCTGCACGCTTACGCCGGAGTCGTGGACTCCCGGCGGCAATTTCCCATTCTTTGGTTTCAGAACCCAGTCATAGCCGTAGTTCGCGATCGCACAAATGATTTTTTGCTTCGGAATAACACTCTCGGCGAACTTCAGGTTCTGGACGAACCAATCCTGCGAAGCGACGGGGCCGGACGCGCCGCCGGGATAGTGTTCGTCGTAGTTCATCAGCACGACGCCGTCGGCTGCGGCCGCGATCGCAGGATAGTCATACTCGTTGCTATGCGGCGGCACGGCCACGTAAAGCTTCATCTCGTGCGCATGCAGATCCGTGGAGAGGTCCTGCAGCAGCGCGACGTAGCCCCTCTGTCCGCTGGGAGGAAACGACTCGAAATCGATGATCAATCCGTGGTAACGGCCCGATCCCAGAAACTGAATCGCCTGCTGCCGGAAGCGCGCGCGCGCATCCGGATCGTTCAGGAAGTCGACAATGTCTCCCACCCAGTTGGCCCCATCGGAGTTGTTCACCATGGGGAAAACTTCCATACTGGGGTCTTCGTTTTTCAGAAAGGGCATGACCTGGTCGTCCACCGGGAGGACCGTAGAGCCTTGCACCACGTCGAAGTACTTGTTGGTCTGGTCGTCCACTCCTTGCAGGCGCCCGTCGGCGGTCACCACGTGCAGCCAGTCGGGATACAAAATGTCGATCTGGTGGGCGTAGGTGCGCAGGGATGAGAAACTGGCAGCATCCCAAGGAACGTAAAAAGCAGCTCGAATGCCTTCTTCCTGGTTCAGCGTGACCTGCGAGGCCGCCAGTTTCGATTTGCGGTGCGACCGCGCTGCCGCCTTCTTCAACCGATCCTTCGCCTTCTGTCGTTCGCTCTCCTTTAAGGCCTTGAAGTTACGGCGCTGGGGATAAAACAGCAGGCCAGGGAGTGGCTCATCCCGGAGTGCGGTGTAGACAAAAATAATGATCAGCGCCGACACCACCACAGCGGTGACGTCGAGCGTGCGCCGCAGGCGTTTCCAGCGGGCGCGGCGGGGATCATAAAAGACTGGTTGGGCCATGGGGAAATTTTCATCGTATGCCGCGAGCGGCACACGGTCAATTCTGAGCGAGGCAGGGTGAGTGCATCTCCATCATATACGATGCACTTTCCTCACGGCGGGATGACGGCAAACGCGGTATCATTCGCAGCGTGCAAGAACTGGCGCGGCCGGGATTCCTTCGAAAGCAGGCGCGTTTCCTTCTATGGGCGAGCCTGGCCGGACTGACACTCCGGCTCTTCCTGGTCTTCCGCTTTCCGGCGATTGTCGACGACTCCCGCCTCTATGCCGACATCGCCGACAACTGGCTGCGGCACGGCATCTATGGCATTACCAACTCCGGCGTGATTATGCCGACGTTGTCCCGGCTGCCCGGATATCCCGCCTTTCTGGCCGCCATCTTCACGGTCTTTGGATCCGACAACTTTCGCGCCGTCCTGCTGGTGCAGGTTCTATTCGATCTCGCCACCTGTTTCCTCGTTGCCGACATGGCCCGCCGCCTGTTCTCTGAGCGCGCCGCAAAGGCGGCCTTTCTGCTGGCGGCGCTCTGTCCTTTTCTCGCCAATTACGCCGCCGCCGCTCTCACCGAAACCTTGGAGATTTTCTTTACGGCGCTGGCGCTGGATCTGGCGTTCTCCGGCCTCAAAATCGGCCAGGCGAATCCGTCCACCCGTCCTTCCGGGAGGGCGTTTCTCGGTTGCGGACTTGCGATTGGGGCTGCCATTCTGCTGCGGCCCGACGGCGGAATGCTGCTCGCCCTCGTCGGCGGATATCTGTGCTGGCTGCTTTTCCGAAGCTGGCGAAGTCCGCGCTTCACCACCGTTTTCGGCCTCGGTCCGCGCAGTCTCGTTCTTGCCGGTGTCTTGGTCGCGCTCGGAGCGATCGCGCCGCTGATTCCCTGGACCTTGCGAAATCTGCACACGCTGCATCGTTTCGAGCCGCTGGCGCCTCGCTACGCCAATGACGCCGACGAGCCGATTATGACCGGCTTTAATCGCTGGACCAAAACCTGGATCGCCGAGTACGTTTCCGTCGAGGAGATTTACTGGAATGTCCCCGGAGAGGATATTGATCTCACCCGCCTTCCCCGGCGCGCCTTCGATTCGGCGCAGCAGCGCGACCTGACCCGCGAGCTGTTCGCCGATTACAACCAAACTCACGTTTTGCCCCCGGAACTTGACCAGCGCTTCGCCGCTTTAGCCGCCGAACGGATTCACGCCGCTCGGCTGCGCTATTACGTGGAGCTGCCTTTTTTACGCATTGCCGACATGTGGCTGCGCCCCCGCACCGAACTATTTCCCTCGGATCCGCGCTGGTGGGAGTTCAACGACGATCACCGCTGGCTGGCGGTCAGCCTGGCCTTTGGCGTCATCAACCTCGCCTACGTCGTGATGGCCGCCGCCGGACTTCTCCACGCCCGCGAATTTTTTGGCATCGGACTATTGGTTTTATTTCTACTGCTACGTTCCGGTTTTCTCGGAACTCTCGAAAATCCCGAGCCCCGCTACACTCTCGAAATGTATCCCGCGGTCATAGTCCTGGCGTCCCGCCTCTTTCATCGCCTTGCATAAGTTTTCACTTCGCTCAAACGAAAATTCAGCTTGAACATCGTCACGCCGAAGTTGCACAATAGCGCCCCATCGGGGTCCCCAGGGTCACATTCTGTTAACACACCTGGGCAAAACGTAATCGGAATACAACGCCCTTTGTGGCGAAGGGAGCTTCCCATGCGTTCTCGCTCACGGCAGCTTGCAGTTCTGATCGTTACTTTCCTCGCGCTCAGCACCTTCCTGCTGGCGCAATCCGCGACCACCTCGCTCCGCGGCAGCATCACAGACGCCAAAGGAGCCGTCGTTGCCGGCGCCACTGTAACGCTGAGCAATGCAGCGACAGGGTTTTCGAGAACCGTCAAAACCGACGCCCAGGGAACATATCAGTTCCTCGAAGTGCCCCCTGCGACCTATGTGATGACCGCGACCGCGGAAGGCTTCTCCACCACCCGGCGCGAAAACGTCGTCCTGCAGGTGAGCAGCCCTGCCACGCTGAATCTGCCGCTGGAAGTGCGCGGCGGCACGGTCGTTGTCGAGGTCACTGGCGAAGCTCCCGCCGTCAACACCACCGACGCCACTCTGGGCAACAACTTCAATGCCCGGCAATTGATCGATCTGCCTTCCGAAGGCCGCGATCCGGCATCGATTCTCAGTCTGCAACCGGGCGTCGTCTACATCGGAAAAACCACGGATACGCAGCAGGATAACGACAGCCGTGGAGGCTCTGTAAATGGTGCCCGCAGCGATCAAACGAACATTACCCTTGACGGTCTGGACGACAACGACCAGCTCAAGGGTTACGCCTTCGAAGGCGCGATGCGCGCCACGCTCGATTCACTCCAAGAATTCCGCGTGACCACCAGCAACTACGACGCGGCTTCCGGTCGCTCCTCCGGCGCACAAGTAAACCTCGTGACCAGGAGCGGAACCAACAACATCCACGGCTCCTTGTACGAGTATCACCGCCCGACCTTCGACGTGGCCAACGATTATTTCAACAAATCGTCGCAATTGGGCTTGGGACTGCCAAACCGGCCGCCGCACATTCTGAGGAATACATTTGGCGGGACCTTCGGCGGCCCGCTCAAGAAAGACCGGCTATTCTACTTCGTAGCGTATGAAGGCCAGCGCACCGCTGACCAGGTGCAGACCAACCGTGTCATTCCAACTCCCAGCTTGACTGCGGGAGAACTGAACTATCTGTGCAGCCCGTCGACCCTCTGCGCCGATGGCAAGTCGGGCGGTGTCGGGGGCACCCCGTATTGGTCGGTCGCGGCCAATTCCCAGTTCGCTCCTGATTTGGTCGCAACTCTTACTCCAGCTGGAGTCGCAGCCCTGGACGTCGGTTGCAGCGGCAACGGGACCTGCCCCTTGGGTCCGGGGCCCAATCCGCTGATCGCTAATCTCCCCAATTCCCCCTCCACTCCCCTATTTACAAACTATCCGGCGCCGAACTGCCCGAGCTGCGGAAATGCCACCAACGGCAGCGGCGACCTTCTGAATTCATCGGGCTACACATTTCCGGGCAACAATCCCACCAGCCTGAATACTTACATCGTAAAACTGGACTGGAAAATTTCTGCGGATGGCAACCACTCCCTGTTCATTCGCGGCAATCTGCAAAACGACAACACCAAGGATCCGCCTCAGTTTCCCGGCCTTCCTCCCAACGAGGTGCTGACGAATAACAGCAAGGGTATCGCCGCTGGGTATACCTATATCATTCGCAACAACGTGATCAACAATTTCCGGTACGCGTTCATTCGCCAGGGACTCGGCGATGCCGGTCTGAATAGCCAAGACTTCAATCGCCTGCGCGGCTTGGATGACACGATAGGCCTTACCTACACGATCTTAACCAACGTTCCGGTGCACAATTTTATTGACGACATCTCTTGGACCAAGGGGCGCCACACGCTCCAGTTCGGTACCAACTGGCGTCTCATCCACAATAACCGGCAATCCAACGCGCAGAATGTTTCCGAAGGTTATGCGAACCTGTACTGGATGAATCCCTCATTTATCGCAAACCAGGGAGTAAGCCTCGATCCAGGCATAGGCGGCACGGCCACGGATCCCACCGCTCCGCAGTATCCTTCGGTCGACGGTTCTTTCGGCGGATCCTACGACTTTGCCGCAGTGCAACTCACCGGCATAATGAGCCAGGTCTACAGCGTTACGAATCAGGACAAGAACGCGAATCTTATTCCTAATGGCGATCTCGTACCGCGCCACTTCCAGAATTTCGAGGGGGAGATGTACGCGCAGGACAAATGGAGCGTAACTCCCAATCTGACCCTTACCTATGGGCTGCGCTACTCCCTGCTGCAGCCTCCATTTGAAAATGCCGGTAACGAGGTCGCGCCCACAGTCGACATGCACGAGTGGTTCACAACCCGTTGGCAGCAGATGTATCTAGGCAATTCCGTGCAGCCGGACCTGACTTTTAATCTTTCCGGCCAGGCCAATGGCGGCAAGCCTTACTGGGAGTGGAACTACAAGAACTTCGCGCCGCGTTTTGCCATCGCCTACTCTCCTCATGCCGATGGTGGCTTCTGGCGCAAGTTGGTCGGCGATCCCGGAAAAAGTTCGATTCGTGTCGGCTACGGTATGTACTATGACCACTTTGGCGAGGGCGTCGTAAATACCTTTGATCGCCAAGGATCATGGGGGTTGACCACTACGATCAGCAATCCCGCGGGGACGCTCAACGTGGACAACTCGCCGAGGTTTGCTGGACTGCTCGGCGCTTCCAACCTGCCGCCTAGTCCAGGTGTGCCTAGCCCTCACGGATTTCCGTATATTCCTTCCAATGACCCCAGCACCTATGGCCTAGCTATCGCATGGGGCATCGACAACCATCTCAAGACCCCCTACTCGCACGTAGTGGATTTCTCGCTGACTCGCGAACTCCCGCACAATTTTGTGGTGGAGGCAACCTATACCGGTCGCTTTGCCCGTCATCTACTGCAGGAAATCGACCTATCACAACCTCTTGACCTAGTCGATACAACAAGCCACACCGACTACTTCGCCGCGGCACAGGCGCTGTCGAAGATGGCTTACGCCGGTACGCCCATTACCAGTGTTCAGCCAATTCCCTATTGGGAAGATATGTTCCCCAATGCTACTGGGGCCAATCTCCTCTCTGGAGGCACCGGGTCCGCCTTCGGCACCCAACCCTGTTCGCCTCCGGGTTCGTATGTGGCAAACCAATCTCTCACCGCTACTCAAAATATCTACGACAATTACTACTGCAACGTAGGCAACGAAACCTTGGCGCTTGAGCTGATGGACGCATTCTGCTATCCCGCTTGCTCTGGCGTGAATAGCACTCCCACCCAGTATTATCAGGACCAATTCTCCTCCCTGTATGCTTGGCAGTCCCGCGGCAACAGCAACTACAACGGTCTGCAGCTAACACTGCGCCATGTTATGGCGTCTGGTCTGCAGTTTGATTTCAATTACGTCTACTCCAAATCGATCGACGTCGGGTCCAACGCGGAGCGGGTGAATGGTTTTGAGTCGAACGGCCTTGCGTTCAACAGCCAGGTCATCAACGCGTTCTCTCCCAACCTGTGGCGAGCGGTTTCAGATTTCGACACAGCTCATCAACTCAATGCGAATTGGGTTTGGGACTTGCCCTTTGGACGCGGCCGGCATTGGGGATCCGGTAGTAGCAAACTCGTCGAGGGAATCTTTGGCGGGTGGGGGCTGAACGGTCTGGCTCGCTGGACTAGCGGTTTCCCCTTCTCGGTAGAAGCCGGTAACGGCTGGTCCACGAATTTCGAACTGGAGGGCTCTTCCATCTTGACGGGCCCGAAGCCGAAGACCGGCGTGTACATGGTGAACGGTAGTCCCAGCGTATTCCAGAACCCTCTGGGTATCACTTGCCAGTGTTATTCGAGTTCTCCTAGCAATACGACTTTCCGAGCAACTCTCCCCGGTGAAGCCGGACAACGCAACAACTTCCGGGGACCCGGTTTCTTCGGAATCGATCCCGGCCTCTCCAAGGTCTGGAATTTGTCCGAAGGCAAGACGCTCCGTTTCGCTTGGGAGGTATTTAACGCCACCAATTCAGTGCGCTTCGATGCAGCCGGCTCGCTGATCGGCGAGACACTTGTGAGCAATACCGGCTTCGGTTTGTACAATACCGAACTGACTCAGCCGCGCGTCATGCAGTACTCGCTCCGCTTCGCCTTCTAGCATCCCAGCGAACGAAACGAAACAGGGACGGCTTGCGCCGTCCCTTCTTTTTTGAATTGGAGTTCCAGGCGCTGCGGTAAGCGCAGCAGCCCCTACGCCAGCGGCGAGTCGCTCATGCGAAATCGCGTACGCACGTGTTCGGAAATCAATTCAATCGCGCCGCGGTTGCTGACGGGGTCCTCTTGCGCCAGATACTTCATGGCTTCCACCAGCAGACGTTGTCCGTCTACATAGCGAGGATCAGCGGTGCGTTCCCGGCGCTTGTTTCCCAGCTTAGGAGGGACAGTAATCGTAAAAACCTTGGCCATGAATCAACCCAACTGAAGTGCCGTCAGTATATCGTTTACAGTACCTAATCGAAGAGCACTTCTTGCCCTTTGCTTTCAACCACTTAGCCGCGAGGTGAAACAATCTGCGTCTTATTTGTGGTCTTCAGTTTGAAAACCTCATCCGGAATCTTCTTCCCGTTGACCTGAATCTCGGAGTATTTCGCCAGCCGGTAGTTGCCGTCCGGCTGAAAAAATTGCTGCTGCACCGAGATCCCTTTCTCCAGATCGATCCACAGCAAAATCTGTTTGTAGGTGTTCCGAACTTTCCCGGATTTCGGCACCAGTTGCAGCTTGGCGGTCGCCACGCCATTAATCGTCTCCGGTCCTACATAGGTCACGTCGAACACTCTCTGCAAGTCCTCGCCGCTGCCTCCGAAGCCGAGCACGACATAACTTTCAAAATCGGAATGATTCTTGCCCAGATCGACTTCCGTCACCTGATCGATTTTGGGCTGGTACATGCGAACCTTCCCGCCGCTGAACAGCACATACTTCGGCTCCGGCTTTAGGCTCTGCATGCTCGATCCGGCCATCTTGACTTCCGCCATCATCTCAATCTCTTTGTCTTTGCCCGTGCGCCGGTAATAAATGACGCCGGTCTCATAATCGTCGACATCGTCGATCACTCTTTCGTAGGTGTCCCACTCAAACGTCGCCTGCGTCGATCGGAAAGTCGCGGCGACCGCGTCCATCTTCTTCAGCACCGCGTCGAGCTCGGCAGGATCGGCAGGTTTCGGTTGAACTGTTGCTGCAAGACGAAAGCTGCAATCAAAACTGATCTGCGTGGCGTTGAACCTGGACGCCGCCTCTGTCGGCGAAAGACCAGAGGAACTACAGACGATGGCCACAGGAAGGATCAGCGAGAGAACTTTCATTTGGCAGTCCAATTAAGCCCAAGTCTCGGATCTTGCTACTCCCGCTTGGCCACCACTTTGTAGCTCTGCACCTGGCCCTTGTGGTCCATCACCGTCTCGTAGCTGACGATCGAAACCGCTCCTGAGATCGGCTCGATGATGTGCAGCAACTGGTCCCGCAGCGACGCATCGTCGCCCGGATTCACAGCGCTGGCGGCGACCTGAAAGAACAAGTGCCCATCGGCTTGGGCCGTTACCAGTACTTCAGTCGGATGCGCGTTCCGCGAGATGGGTTTGTCGTTGAAGTTGATCACGCGCGGCGAAACGAAAATAAATATCAGGATCAGCGTGACCATGATGTCGTAATGGAGCGTGCCCCGTTCGTACTGCCAAAGAATGTAGCCGCGAATTGTTCGCCAGATGGCGTTCATGGGCACGGGCGCGCCAGGCGCGGCGGTCGTGAGTTCTGCTCTATGCAAGTCTAGTGAGCGCTCCCTACTCTTGGCAAATAACTGCGAGCCATGAGCTATGAGCTGCGAGCGATGGGCCCCGAGCAGAGCACGCGGAAGCTCGCAGGCTCATAGCTCACCGCTCATAGCTCA
Organism: uncultured Acidobacteriota bacterium; assembly: GCA_963719865.1. GTDB lineage: Bacteria > Acidobacteriota > Terriglobia > Terriglobales > Acidobacteriaceae > Sulfotelmatobacter. The sequence goes on from CAVRDS010000083.1 coordinate 22,440, forward strand.
TAGCTTCCGTTTCGTGATCCGCTCAGCTCCGATATACGGCCGCAACACTTCCGGAATCACGACGCTTCCGTCGGACTGCTGATAATTCTCCACAATCGCGACCCAGGTTCGGCCCACTGCCAACCCACTTCCATTCAGCGTGTGCACGAACTCGGCCTTATTTTTTCCCTCTGGCCGGTACCGGATGTTCGCGCGCCGCGCCTGGTACGCCTCAAAATTCGAGCAGGAAGAAATCTCGCGATAGAGCTGCTGTCCCGGCAGCCACACTTCGATGTCGTATGTCTTGGCCGAAGTCGCGCTCATGTCGCCCGTGCACAGCGCCATGATGCGGTAATGCAGCCCTAGTTTCTGCAGCACTTCTTCCGCATTGCGCGTCAGCTTCTCGTGCTCCTCGTAGGATTGCTCCGGACGCGCGAACTTCACCAGTTCCACTTTCTGAAACTGGTGCTGCCGGATGATTCCTCGCACGTCCTTCCCATACGATCCCGCCTCGCTGCGGAAACACGGCGTGTAAGCGGTGAGCGAAATGGGCAGGCGCGCCTGATCCAGCACTTCGTCCCGATACAGATTCGTCACCGGAACTTCCGCCGTCGAGATCAGCCACAAATCCTTTTCGCCATGCGGCACGCGAAAAAGGTCCGCTGCAAATTTCGGAAGCTGCCCCGTGCCGTACATCGACTCCGAATTCACCAGATACGGCGGCAGAACTTCCGTGTAGCCGTGCTCGCGCGTATGCAGGTCGAGCATGAAATTCGCCAGCGCGCGTTCCAGCTTCGCGCCCAGATCCCAGTACACCGCAAATCGCGCGCCCGTAAGTTTCACCGCGCGTTCCAGATCGAGTATGCCCAGTTCCGGACCCAGATCCCAATGCGGCTTTGGAGTGAAATCGAATTTCGGCGCAGTGCCCCAGCGCCGCACTTCGACGTTATCGTCCGCGCTATGGCCGACCGGAACGCTGGCATGGGGCAAGTTCGGAATGCCTGCCATGATGTCCCGCAACCGAACGTCTAGATCGCCCGCCGTTTTTTCCAGCCCGGAGATTTTCTCGCGTAGTTCCTTCGTCTGCGCCATCGCCGTGCTGGCGTCCTGCCCGCTCTTCTTCAGCTTCGCAATTTCCTCCGACGCCTTATTGCGCTGCGCCTTGCTGGTCTCGGCCTCAGTGATGGCCTGCCGCCTCAGCGTATCGACTTCGCGGAAATCCTTAAGCACCGCAGCCGGATCCATGCCGCGCTGCCGCAGCTTTTCCTCGACCAGAGGCAGGTTTTCGCGAACAAAATTCAGATCAAGCATGGGGACTCACTAATGTATCGGAAAAGAGGCGAGGAATGCACGCCGCACCTCCGCCCGGCGAAACTTTCAGAATGGATCAGGCGGGCGCCATGCCTATTTCTTCGCCGGCTCCAGCGATTGCAGATACGCCACAACCGCCTCCGCGTCCTGTTGATTGTAGCGAAGCTGCGGCATGGGAGGCCGCGGCGGGAGTCCGTTGTACGCGATTCCCGTCATGAAAAATCGAATCGCTGCATCCTTCTCCCACCCCGGCAGTCCAGCGATATGCGCCGATTTGTCGGCCCACACCGGCATGGGCACGGTCGGCTTGAAATCGAGAGTTGCTCCCTGCAGCCACTGCTGCTTGACGAATTCGCCCTTCTCGTTGCGCGGTGTGTGGCAATCGGCGCACGCCCCAATGCTTTCCACCAGGTACTTGCCTCGTGCGACTTTCGCGCTGGCACCCGCGTGAGATTTCTGCTGTCCGGCCAGCACCGAGCTCAGGCACAACACGACAGCAGTCACAGCGAGAATTGTCTTGATCAACGTCATCCTCCCGATAACAGAAAGCGCAAATCCGCGCGAACTATAGCACACCTCATGCCCGAATACCTTGTTGAGTCCCCTCAACATTAGTGGGATGATAAGAGCGTCAGCAGGTGCGTCATGAGTGAAAAACCCCATCCCGGCATTACCATGCATAAGCTCTCCTTCGCCGGCGATTTCATCGGCCTCGTGTTCGCTGTCGGCAGTTCGTTGATCTTCATCCTGGGATTTCCCACGCTCTGGTACTTCGTGGCGTTCGCTTTCGCCCTCGGAGTGTGTATCGCATTGTTGCTTCGCGTCGTCTCTCGCGGCAGGGAGGAGCGAAATAAGCCGTTGTCAATCCTGGCAAAGCCTGAAACAGGCGCGACTCCCTTGTCTCAAGATCAAGATCCCCGCTACGATCGGACCCGGGAACCGAGGCTCCTTCAAATTCACCCCATGTTCTCCGCATAGGTCCAGGGGCATCGCGGATTCGAGAACCGGGTTCTCCTACCACCCATCTGCTTTGGCATATTTCGCACCCCTGTGTAAACTACGTTCGCAATGAGATCATCCCCCAGGTCCGCCCACCGTCGGTTCTTCTGTGTCTGCCTGTGCGCAGTAATTCTTGCCAGCCTTCCGCCGTCCTCGTTTGCTTCCGCTTATAACGGACGCCCCAAACTGGTGGTCGTGATCGTGATCGACCAGTTCCGCGGCGACTACCTCGAACGCTATCGTGACGAATTCGCCGAAGCCGGTTTCCGCATGCTGCTCGATCGCGGCGCCTACTTCTCGAACTGCAATTACGATTACGCCAACACCCGCACGGCTCCCGGCCACTCCACGCTCTTCACCGGCGCTTACAGCAATGGTCATGGCATCGTCTCCAACGAATGGTGGGACCAGAAAAAACACAAAATGGTCACCTCGGTCGAAGACGAAAACACCAAGCTTGTCGGCGTTTCCGCAACCCAGGCTGGCGCCTCGCCGCACAACCTGCTCGCCGACACTCTCGGCGACGAACTCAAGCTGGCCACCCAGGGCAAGTCCCGCGTTTTCGGGATTTCCCTCAAAGACCGCGCCGCCATTCTTCCCGGCGGATTCGCCGCCGACGCCGCCTACTGGATCGAGCCCAAGTCCGGCTCCTGGGTGACGTCCACCTACTATCGCGACGATCTTCCCAAATGGGCGCAGGATTTCAACTCCACGCAGCCCGCCAAATATTGGGATCGTGAGTGGAAGGATGCGCAAGGCAATGTCCTCCGTTCGACCGCGCGTCGCAAACGCAAAGACGGCTCCGACGCCGGATTTTTTGAAGTGATAGGTTCCACCACTTTCGCCAACGAATACGAGTTCGAATTTGCCAAGCAGCTCATGCTGTACGAAAATGTCGGGCGCGGCCCCGCCACCGATCTGCTTTCCATTAGCCTCTCGGCCAACGACATTCTCGGGCACCAAGTCGGCCCCGATAGTCCTGAAATGCATCAGATGGCCCTCGACCTCGATCGGGAGATCGCCGACTTCTTCAACTTCCTCGGACATCAAATCGGCCTCGCCAACGTCTGGATCGCTCTCTCCGCCGACCACGGCGTCTCATCCTTGCCCGATGCCGCAAAAAAGCTGCGCATTCCCGCGGCCAATCTCAGCGGCGCGAAACTTCAAGAGCAGATCAATTCCATCCTGACCGCAAAGTTCTCCCCCAAGCATCCCGCCTCGTACGTAAAGTTTGACTATCCTCTGGCATGGCTAGATGAAGAGGCGTTCAACGTCGTGCACGTGCGCGAGCACGACGCCGAAACTGCCGTGGGTGAGGCAATGAAGCAAATCGGGCTGCGCGATTACTACACAAAATCGCAACTTGCCGAAGGTCGCGCACCCGCCACGGAATCGGGTCACAAGTATCTCAACAGCTATTCTCCCGAAGGCAGTTGGTACGTGATGGGCGTTCCCGATATTTACACCGTCGGATCGCCAAGGGGCACCGATCACGCCTCGCCGTACAATTACGACACTCACGTTCCTCTGGCCTTCTACGGATTGCCATTCCAGCCTGGAACCTATCGCGACAGCGTTCAACCGGTCGATCTCGCGGTCACTCTGGCCTCATTGTTGGGCATCAATGCTCCCACTCACGCGGTGGGCCGCGTGCTGACCGAAGCGCTCACTTCGTCGCATCGCAGCGCAAATATCGGAGAAAGCCAGCCATGACCAACTCCGCCACCGATCTGAGCGTGAACGTTGCCGGCATCGCTCTTAAGAATCCTGTCATCGCAGCCAGCGGAACCTTCGGCTACGGCGTCGAGTTTGAAGACGTGGTTCACCTTGCAAAACTCGGTGGCTTCGTGGTCAAAGGACTCTCGAGGGAGCCGATGATCGGCAATCCTCCACCGCGTCTCTGGGAAACTGCTGCCGGCATGCTGAACGCGATCGGACTGCAGAACATCGGCGCGCCGGCCTTTCTGCAGGAAAAGTTACCGCAACTGCGCCAGATCAAAGATGCTGTCGTGATTGCGAACGTCTTCGGTTACACCCGTGAGGACTACGAACACACCATAGAAATCCTCAACGGAGGCGAAGGCATTGCCGCCTACGAGCTGAATGTTTCCTGCCCCAACACGCAGCACGGCGGCCTGCAGTTTGGCAGTGATCCCCGCACGCTCGATGAAGTTGTCACCACCGCTCGCCGCATCGCGCAGCGCCCTCTCATCGTCAAACTTTCTCCCAATGTCACCAGCATCGCGCAAATGGCCTACGTAGCCCAGGAGGCCGGCGCCGACGCGGTTTCGCTGATCAATACGTTCGTCGCCATGGCAATCGACCCCGAGACTCGCAAGCCGCGCATCGCCAATGTCACTGCCGGCCTCTCCGGTCCGGCCATCAAGCCGATTGCGGTGCGCATGGTCTACGACGCAGCCCACGCCGTAAAGATCCCCGTAATCGGTATGGGAGGAATTTCCACTCCGGAGGATGTGGTCGAATTCATGCTCGCCGGAGCCACTGCCGTGCAGATCGGCACCGCCAGTTATTGGGATCCCTGCGCCACCGAAAAAATTGTGGACGGCCTCAAGACCTGGTGCCACGATCACCACGTCGAGCGCATTGCCGACTTCATTGGAGGAATGCAGGTGGAGTAATGCCGGTCAGAATATCTCCGAGACATGTAGGGGGACGCCTTCGTCCGCTCTGCCCCCCGCGCTATCGGCCACGCGCGTACCAGATCGAGCCGGGAGCCTTGTAATCTCTTCCTTCGCCCCACACCGCTTGGGTCGCTCCCTCGCTATCGATGGCCAGCCCGAAGTAGTCGCCGAAGGGAAAGCGGAAGCCCGCAGGAAGAATGTAGTCGTACCCGCGCGCGGCACTCGAGAGCGGCGCTTCAGCGCTCCACGTCGCCCCGCCGTTGGTGGAACTCCGGTAGTAAGTATTCCACAACGGAAAATCGGAGTGGACCGCCGCTGTCATCCTCGTATCCATCCACGCAATTCGAATGTCGCCGGATGCTCCCGCTACGATTGCCGGAAACGCTTGCTCGGTGCCCGAAGGCGCGCTCGATACACTCGTTCGCGCCGACCACGTCGCTCCCGCGGTGGTCGAGGACGAGAAATAAATCCGCTCCGCTCCGCCGTTCGCCGATCCTGCATTCCACAGTGCGTACAATCCGCCCGCGGAATCGGAAGCCAGCGCGATCTGTGGTCCCAGGTATCCGGTCTCGCAATTCTGCGCCGCACAATCCGGAGGCGCGCTCGATTCATCCAGCAGCAGCGTTGCCCACGTGCGCCCTCCATCGCTTGACCGGCTTACATAAACGCTGACCGGCCGCGTCGGCATGTCGTGACGCGCGTACGCCGACCATCCGAAATGAACATTTCCTGTCGAATCGACGGTCGCTCCGCCGGCCAGCGACCATCCCGGCTCGGCGGTCGTATTCACTCGCGATACGGTGAATGTCTGTCCCGCATCGTGCGAGGCCGCCACCAGAAATCTCTCTTCATGGTTGAACCCGACATAGACGTCGGCACCGCGCACCGCCAGCACCGGCTTGTCGGAATCCTGCCGCCCACGTTCCGCCCACGAAAACGACCAGGTGCGGCCGAAGTCGAGCGAGCGAGCCACGACGATATCGCGCTTGTCGTTCTGCATCCATGAGGCGTACACGGTTTGCCGGTCCAGCGGATCAACCACAATCTGCGGATCAAACTGCCCGGTCGGGAAGGGAAGCAGCGCCCGCGAAGGCTGCCACGACGCTCCGTTGTCGTCGCTGACCAGCAGGGCGATCGATGGGGCGGTACAGCTGGGGCAATCGGGCACGGCGCCATATTGCGGATACAGTACATAAACATGCCCATGCGCGTCCGCCGCCATGGCGGGCTCCCACTGATCCCCCGTGTGATACCCCAGACGCACCTGGGGCGAGAATTCGGAGACCGCCAGCGCCGCCGGAACCAACATCAATGCCAGCGCAAGCACGGCCGAATATTTTCGCTCCGAATTTCTTCGCAACCTGCAGAGCGCGGCTTGGAAGTGGCTGGCTGGAAGACCCACGGAATTGTCTCGAAAATCCTGACCGGACTCTATCGTGATTTTCCTAACCAGTCAATGCGGCAACTCCCTAAATCCCAAGAATTTACAATGCTGTTACTTTCTGCGCCTTTCGCCATCCAATAGAAGGGCAATATTTGTAGACAGCGTAAAATCAGGCGCAGCAGCCAATGGGGAATCGTTAACGCCGTCGCCCGTCTAAAATTCACCATCGTTCACGGAGCTTATCGCCATGGAGAAGGCCACATTTGCAGCCGGATGTTTCTGGGGAGTGGAAGCTACCTTCCGCCAGATGCCGGGAGTTGTTTCAACCCGGGTCGGCTATACCGGAGGCCAAACTGAAAATCCAACTTATAAGGAAGTTTGTACCGATCGCACCGGCCACGCCGAGGCCGTCGAGGTGGAGTTCGATCCGGCAAAGGTTCGGTATGCCGATCTGCTCAAGGTATTCTGGGAGAATCACGATCCCACGCAGGTGAACCGCCAGGGTCCGGACTGGGGCTCGCAGTACCGCTCCGCCATTTTCTTTCATAGCCCTGAGCAGCAGGCGCAGGCTGTGGCTTCGAAGGAAACGCTTGAAAAGGCGCATCGCTATTCCAAGCCCATCGCCACCCAGATCGTTCCCGCCGTAGCTTTTTTCCCGGCGGAAGACTATCACCAGCAGTATCTGGAAAAGCGCGGCTTGGCCAGTTGCCACATCAAGTAAGGAAGCGGCGCGCCCCGGGCGTGTGTGCGAAGGGAACTGTCTGCGAGGCAGCGGAATGCCGCGGATCAGGGCTTTGACAGGGCTCGGAATCTGGATCCAAGTCTTGAAAGGGCGCGGTTTTCAGCCGCGCCGTAAGCGCGGCGAAGTCAACAGCGGCTTTAGCCGCCGAGGGGAAATCAGCCTGCTAGGTTCCGGTGATCTTAATGCGGAATTCTTCCGGCAGCCGCTGCCGGATTTCCTCCGGCAACCGATCATGCACGCGCCGCGCGCCTTCTTTCGCGGCATCCAGAACTGTGACCGGCGCCGGTGTCGCCACTGCCACTCCCAGCCAGATCAACGCCGAGAGCGCGAACCCGGCCAGCGCCGCAATCTCCAGCCAAAAAGCGTGCCGCGGACCCAGGTAGTGGATTACTGCAAAGGCCAGCAGGAAAATTCCGGCAGACACGGAGGCCAGCGCGATCAGCGATACATCAATGATGCGGTGAATCTTTTGCCGGTTGCGGCAGTGCTCGCACGCCGCCAAGTGACTTTCGTAGTCGCCGCACATCTCCGGCGCCAGCCCGGAAATATCGTATCTCCAGCCCGCCAGGATCTTGCCTACGATTGGATCAACGCACTGCTGACTCATTGAGGGACACGAAATCTGCCAGACCTCTGAACGCAACTACAGGCGAATCGGCTGCAACGCCTCGGTCTGGGACGCCAACAGGACGTGATTGGCAAACAGCCCGCCTCGCGTGGCCAGCGCCCGTTCCGCCTCTCTCCGGGCTATTTCCGGATGGTTGTTCTGCTCTGATAGATGCGCCAGCACTACAAACGTCGCATTGTTATCATAGTCGTTCGTGAAAAAATCCGCGAGCGCCACATTCGACAGGTGCCCCACGCGGCTCATCACCCGCTGCTTCACCGACCACGGATACGGCCCCACTCGCAGCATCTCCACATCATGATTCGATTCCATCACCAGCACGTCGCAGCCCCGCAGGTGATCGCGCACGCTCACTGGGATGTATCCCAGATCCGTCGCCACTCCCACTTTGATGCCTTCTGCTCGAAACGTGAATCCCACCGGATCGGCCGCGTCGTGAGGAATGGTGAACGGCTGGACGGCGATGTCACCCACCTGAAAGCGATGTCCCGATTCGAAGCGCTCCAGCTTTTCCAGTTGCGGACGCTCTCCCTTCGCATCGCGCATAGCCCGCGCCCATGCCTGGTGCGTCGCTCCAGTCATAAAAATTGGAATGCGCAGCTTCTTCGCCAGCGTTGCCAGCCCGTACACGTGATCAGAATGCTCGTGGGTAATCAGAATCGCAGACAGCGAGTGCGGATCGTCGCCTAGCGCCTTCATCCGCTTGAACGTCTCCCGGCACGAGATGCCGGCATCCACCAGAATTTTTGTGGAGGCGCTGGCCACAATCGCGCAATTTCCCCGGCTCCCCGAAGCCAGCATGGAAACACTTACACCCATGCTCGCCAGCATACTCGCGAATCCTGTGGAATCGATAGTAACTTTCTGAGAGGATTATTCACTTGACACAAATAGAGGTCTTGTTTAAGACTGGATTTACTGTGACAGGGCACTCCAACAGGAAAAAGCCCCGAACGGAATGCTTCGGGGCTTGTATTTTATACGTTCTGAAGTCCTACACGCCAGCGCCGACTGCTTCACTGTCGGGTTCATGTTTTGGGACCACAATCTCATTTTCGCTAACTGAGATATTCGCTGTGTACTGATACCTGAACATTGGCAACAATTCTGCCGCAACCTCCCGCCGCGCTGCTATTGGAAGCAGTCGGTCAATCGCTTCTAGCCTCAATCTGAGATCAACTAACCCTTCGATATTCGACTTGTTGTTCTCCCAGCGTGAGACGGTAACGCGATCAACCTTAAGCATTGCGGCAAACTCAGAAGACTTCAGGTTCATTGCCTTTCGCAAGAAGAGAATGGCATCACCGTCCAATCTTCCGGGTTGGACTACAAGGTTGCGGGTCACGAGGCTCGCGACCTCTTCGGCGTTGGGCAGCAGAGGGAGTTGCAGCCCGCAGCCACAGACAAAGATCGTCCAATTGGTTAACCAGACATTATCGAGCCCGCATTCGCGGTATTGATAACGCCCGGTCGTCTTCCGCATTTGGCTGCTGCATTTCGGGCAAAACATCAGAGTAAGCTCCTTTTTGAATAAATAATTATTCCGATGAAACGACAAAATTCGTTATATATAGCGGAGCATCCTCTTCCAAGCACAACTGAACCATTACAGTGAGGGGACCGCCCGCGCAATCGCAACCCTTGACAGTTACAGCCCAGCCCGCTTCTGGCTTCAGCTACTTGCATCACATCCACCACCAACCCCTTCATTAGCGCCCGATCAATATCAAGGTGAAAAACTGTGCGATATTCCTGATCGGGATCTTTCCTGGCGCGTTCTGTTTTCAACGCCTTCAAAAACTGAATCTGCTCTGAAACAGCTGGCCAGAGAACCTGCTGATGGTTCTTTAGCTTTGATTTGATACGCTCAAGCAACTCCGCTGGTGACGGTACCCCCACAGCTTCAGTACTCATAAGGGAGGACTCCTTACAATTACATTTGACGCATCAATGTAACACTATGTTACCCTATTGCAAGGTAAATCTTTGTAAAAATACTGTAAGGAGGAAATACGTGGGTAACGGGGCTCCCCTTACGGGAATATCCCGAAAAGGGTAGAAAGAGGGTGCCAGATTTAGTGACCCACGAGAGGAAACCACAACATGTAGGCCTGTTGCTGCAGGTGGGTATAATGGGGGAAGATCTCCCTACATTCAATGGGATGTAGGAATTGCCCCCTCTCGGCAAGGTGTCTCACCACCAAGCCGAGAGGGAACGTTGCCAACATTTAACCCAGTGGGCGTTGAAACCCACCATGCGAGGTCAACGTGGCAAAACCACGAAATGCCAAGCCTACCAACGGGGGTGTATTCACCCCGCACATCACGCTAAAGAACGGTCGCGTAATCTACGCGGCCGATTACGGGCTGAAGGCGTTCTGTTTCTCGCCCCGTACACCAAAAACGAAGCGCAAGTAGCTCAGCAGCCGGGCGTGACAGCGCCCGGCTTTTTTCGGAAGGCGCAACCCGTTGGGCGTGGACACTGCCTTATAAGCGGTTAACCGTGTGACAGCACGGTGCGGTTCGATTCCGCCGCCTTCCTGCATCAATCCTTCGTTGGGGGACTCAGCCGATTCCTTAACGGTAGGGTCACTCTCTCTGGCCGTTGGTCGCGCCGTTGGCGATAAAGCAGAGTGCCAGGTAAAACAGGAGTTCCCTCTCGGGACCAACTCCAGCCTGTTTCCTAGTATACCCGCAAATAAACGTTTACGGAAATCAACGGTCATTGTCCGTCCGTTTGTCAAGACCCGCCTGTTTACTCTTGCGATGCGCCCATTGTCAAGCGTATCGTTGTCCGTCTCGGAGAATAACAGAAATTATATAAATAATACAAATAATTCTTCTAGAAACATTTGCGGGCACTCGTAGATGTCAGCAAAGAAGAAAGAAAAAAAGGGAGTTGCCTGGTACATCCCTCCGGCTCTCAGGCACTGGCTGAACAGCCATGCAGAATACTTGTCTGCAGTTGAAAAAGAGATATCCACTGACGAAATGGTTGTCGAGTGGTTAATAGAAAGAGTGAAGGTCGAAGAGAAAAAGCGCGATGCGCGAAAGCTGGAACGCGCTGTAGATGTGAAAGATCAGAATGAGGCGGTGTTAAACTCTACTCATGAAAACAGACAAGGGAAGGTTCGACGAGGTTCTAGGTCGGATGCTGGCAAAGGTTCCACAGAAGACCTCTGAGATAAAGGGAGCGCCCAAAGCCCCTCGCAAACCGCCTAAGACTTCTGGTCAGAAGTAAGCGCGGCGAAGCGCAGAGGCTTGAACCCGCAAAGACGTTGCACTGTGCCTATGAATACGTCATCATCCGTCCGGTGATTGAAGCGATATTCAAACTCAGCGAGATAGCGATGCAGATGCTTCCCTGAGAGCTTATGGAACTGGCCTATCACTCCGCGTTTGAGTAGCGAGAAGGCGGATTCGATTGAGTTCGTGCTCACGTCTCCGCGAACGTACTCGCCCTTTATGTGATTCACTCGTTCATGCCGATCCGTGAACCTAGGCGCAAGGGCCGCTGGATATGCTCGATGCTGGTCGGTCATTACCCGCTCAACATCTGGCGACAGATGTAGTCTCTACGAATCAGCTGATCGTGGCGTGCTTCGCATCCGGAACGTGACGCAAACGCAGCTTGCCTCCGCGCTCTACGGCTCCCATTACGACTTTCTTCTGCTTCTTCGCGTACTTCACGCCCATACCACGAATTCGGCCTCCGACATAGGTTTCGTCGATTTCGACGATTCCACCAAGAGGCTTGGGATCGCCTTCTGCCATCGCCTCACGGATGCGGTGATTCAGATACCACGCGGTTTTATATCCGCCGATACCCAGGTCGCGCTGTAGTTGCAACGCGCTGATTCCCTTTTTCGCATTCAGGATGAGGCCGATTGCATGGAACCAAACTATCAGCGGTAGATGTGAGTCAGCGAATAGCGTGCCAGCGGTCGGAGAGAACTGCTGGTGACAGTCTTTGTTGAGGCAGAGATAGAACCACGGGCGCTTGTTCTTCGACTCGGCAGTGCGCATGACGCGCTTAACGTTCTTGTCGCCGCACGTGGGACAGCGCACGATGCCATCGGGCCACCGCATCTTTTCGACGTACTCAAGGCATTGTTCTTCCGTCGAGAACTTTATGAAGATTTCCCGCATGCTTACTGGCTTGGGATGGATTCGTTGTGGCATGTCCCAAATCTATATCGGGAATCTATTTGTGTCAAGTGAATAATCCTCCTTTCTGATTATCCGATACCTAGGTGTGACGTAGGCCTTCATAAGCGGCTTAGGGATTCAAATGGGGCCGGGATGAACCAGCCTTTCTCAGCGGCCTCAGCGCGCTCTCCTCTGCGATCTCCGCGGTAAAAGTATTTGAAGTCCCTATCTCCGCAACCGCAAGTTGTCGATCACGGTTCGAGCGACCGACCCGCCATAAGCCCCCGCCACGCCAGGAAGAAACGCCAGAAACGATCCGTAGATCTGAGCCCGCGTCGGTTTCACCGTGAGGACGACGTAACCCGCAAACTCGGTCAACGGAATGAACACGCCGACCATCAGAACCCAACGCCAGGGCCGGCGCGGTCGCAGCATCCCCAGCAGCATGCATGCCAAAACCACTAGCAAGGCCGTGAACAGCAGATCGTCAACCACGACATCAGCCGAACCAGCGCCGATCCCACATAGCGCGGCCAGCAGATAGAACCATGCATCGCGGCTAGCGCCAGGGGCTTTCATTCAACAATCAACAATTCAAGAGATTGCGGTTTCGCAATCGCGCAATCACTCAATCGCGCAATCGCTCAATACTTGTAGAACCCGCGCCCGCTCTTCCTTCCCAGCCAGCCCGCATCAACCATCTTGATCAACAGCGGACACGGCCGGTACTTCGGATCGCCCAGCCCTCCCTGCAGCACGCGCATGATGTCGAGGCACACATCCAGCCCAATGAAATCCGCCAAGGTCAGCGGCCCCATCGGATGCGCCATCCCCAGCTTGAACACTTCGTCCACCGCCTCGGGCGTACCCACGCCTTCCATCACCGCGTACATGGCTTCATTCAGCAGCGGCATCAGCACCCGGTTCGACACGAATCCCGGTGCGTCGTTCACTTCCACCGGCGTCTTCTCCAATTTCACCGCCAGATCGCGCACCGTCTCAAAACTTTCCTGTGAGGTCGCGAGTCCGCGGATCACCTCCACCAGTTTCATCACCGGCACAGGATTGAAGAAGTGCATTCCGATCACTTTCTCCGGATGCTTGGTCAACGCTGCCAGCTTGGTGATCGAGATCGAAGAAGTATTCGACGCCAGGATAATTTCCGGACGCGTCAGCCGGTCGAGGTCGCGAAAGATTTCCGTCTTGATCTCGAATTTCTCGGTCGCGGCCTCAATCACGAAATCGCAATCCGCTAGCTTCCCGCGATCTGTGATCGCCTGAATCCGCGCCAGCGCCGAATCTTTATCCGCGGCAGTGATCTTGTTCTTCCCCACTTCGCGGTCGAGATTCTTTGTGATCGTGCCGATCGCGCGCTCCAGAAAGCGCTGCTCCACATCGCACAAAACTACGTTGTAGCCACTGCGCGCAAATACATGAGCGATGCCGTTCCCCATGGTCCCCGCGCCCACCACGCCGACAAGTTGTATATTCATACCCTTCGCCTCATGAAAACTTTCGAGTCTACCACCGCACGTGAGTGCGCAGGCAACCCAAAGCTTTTTGCGGGCGAATCATGCGGTGTTCGTATTCCCAAGCGTTTGTTCTTCTCCGCTCTCTCCGCGGTCTTTCTCGGCGAACTCTGCGGTAAAGCTTCAATATGTGGGGACAGCCGCCCTCGGCTGTCCGGTCGAGCGAAGCTCGACATTTTCGCGCACAGACTGCTCCCAAACGCAGGCGTATCATACTCAGTTCTACCGGACTTCTTCCCAGGACCTGCCCTCATGCCCGTAAAAACGATCATCGAGCCCTTCCGCATCAAGAGCGTCGAGCCCATCCGCTGGACCACCCGCCAGCAGCGCCAGCAACTGCTCGAAGCCGCTTACTACAACTTGTTTCTGCTCCCTGCCGATGATGTCGTCATCGACCTGCTCACCGACTCCGGCACCGGAGCCATGTCGACGCACCAGTGGGCCGCCATCATGGAAGGCGACGAAAGCTACGCCGGCAGCCGCAGCTTCGACCGCTTCAAGAATTCTATCCAGGAAATCTTCGGCTACCGTCACGTCATCCCCACGCATCAGGGACGCGCCGCCGAACGCATCCTCTTTGGCGTGGCCTGCAAGCAGGGAAGCGTCGTCCCCAACAACACGCATTTCGACACTACCCGCGCCAACATCGAATTCGTCGGCGCCGAGGCCGTCGACCTGGTCATCGAAGAAGGCAAGCATCCCGCATCCACGCATCCCTTCAAAGGCAATATGGATGTCGCCGCGCTCGACGCTCTCATCACGCGCGTAGGCCGTCACCGCATTCCGCTTGTCATGCTCACCGTCACCAACAATTCCGGCGGAGGCCAGCCCGTCTCCATGGAAAATGTTCGCCAGGTCAGCGACGTCTGCAGCCGTAACCGCATCCCGCTTTATTTCGATGCCTGCCGCTTCGCCGAAAATGCGTGGTTCATCAAGCTGCGCGAAAAAGGATACGAAGACAAAACGCCCAAAGAAATCGCGCAGGAAATGTTCCGCCTCGGCGATGGATGCACCATGTCGGCCAAGAAAGACGGCATGGCCAACATCGGCGGCTTCCTCTGCACCAACGACGACCTGCTAGCCCAGCAGGAAAAAGATCTGCTCATCCTCACCGAGGGATATCCCACCTATGGCGGCCTCGCCGGACGCGATCTCGAAGCCATCGCCGTCGGTGTGCAGGAAGCCCTCGAAGAAGACTACCTGCGCTACCGCATCGCCTCGACCGCCTATCTCGGCAATCACATCGCGAGCCAGGGAGTGCCCATCGTCCAACCGCCCGGAGGCCATGCGATTTATCTGGATGCCCGCGCCTTCCTGCCGCACATTCCCGCGGATCAATTTCCGGGCGTTGCGCTCGCTGCCGAGCTTTATCTGGAAGGCGGAATCCGCAGCGTAGAAATCGGCACGCTGATGTTTGCCCAGGCAGCAAAGATGGATCTGGTGCGCTTAGCGATCCCGCGCCGCGTCTACACCCAAAGCCACATCGACTATGTGGTCGAGGTGATCCTCGAAGTCTGGAAGCATCGCGAAAACATCCCCGGCATGCGCCTGACCTACGAAGCCGCGTTCCTCCGCCACTTCACCGCGCACCTGGAACCAGTGCCCGTCGGAGTAGAAGCAAGCTAGCCAGTAGCACTCTTAACCTCGAGGATGCCCCATCCTTATCTCGTGGCCTTTCGGCGAGATAGGGCCTGCCCTAAGCGAAGTCGAAGAGGTGGGGATTTTGACCTCCCGACCCGCAACCCAGCGGCGATCAGAACCCCTGCATCCCGGCTACAAATTTCCTGCGACCACCCGAGTGGAAATCCCATGCTTCGGGTTTAACATCCTGAGGAAGCGGGGCCACTACGGGGATCTTCATCCATGGGCCGAAGCGCGTACTTGTGCCTGTTCACGTTGCTGTTCTCAGCCAGCATTCTTTTGCTCAATCTGAATGCCTGCGGCGGCAATTCTTCGGCCGCCCTCGTTCCTACCGGTAAATTGCAGCACATCGTGGTCATCTTCCAGGAGAACCGAACTCCCGACAATCTCTTCCACGATCCCGTCCTGATGCAGCGCGGCGCCGACATCGCCAGCAGCGGGCTGGATTCACAGGGCAACACCATCCAACTCACATCCACGCCACTTGCCGTGCCCTTCGATCTTAGCCACGCTCATTCCGCTTTTGTCGACATGTACGATGGCGGCAAGATGGACGGCGCCGACCAAATTCCAATCTCCTGTCCCACCGGTGCCACCTGCCCACCCCATGCGCAATACATGTACGTCCAGTCCTCCGATGTCGCCCCTTACTTTCAGCTGGCGGAGCAATACACCTTCGGCGACCGCATGTTTCAAACCAACGAAGGCCCCAGCTTTCCGGCACACCAGTTCATCATCTCCGGCACCTCCGCGCCCACCGCAACCAGCAATCTTTTCGCCGCTGAAAACCCGGTTGGCCAGGCGGGTTGCGCGGCTTCTTCAGCATCCTACGTCCGCATGATTGACCCCGCAGGAAAGGAATCTTCCACGATGTATCCCTGCTTCGAACATCCGACGCTCACCGACGAACTCGATGCCAAGGGGGTCTCCTGGCGCTACTACGCGCCCATTGCCGGCTCCATCTGGACCGGCCCCAACGCCATCATGCACATGTGCCAGCCGCAGACCCAGAATGGCCAGCTCGCCTGCAGCGGCGCCACGTGGAGCAAGGTGATCATCCCCGGCACCCAGGTTCTCACCGACATCGCGAACGCCCAGCTTCCCGCCGTCAGCTGGGTTATTCCCGCCGGACAAAATTCCGACCACGCGGGCTCTCTCAACGGCTCCGGAGGCCCGTCATGGGTCGCGTCCATCGTCAACGCCATCGGCAACAGTTCCTACTGGTCGAATACCGCCATCGTCATTACCTGGGACGATTGGGGCGGATGGTACGATCACGTGGCTCCTCCGAAAGTTATCGATGACGGCACCAGTTGGGGATCCGGCTACGTCTACGGCTTCCGCGTTCCTCTCATCGTCGTCTCGCCCTACGCCCGGGCACAACACATCTCTCATGTGACTCACGATTTCGGCAGCATCCTCAACTTGATCGAGCAGACATTCGACCTTGCTTCTCTCGGCTACGCCGATGCCCGCGCCGACAATCTTTCCGACTGCTTCAACTTCAGCCAGTCTCCACTCGGCTTTCAAACCATTTCGGCCCCGCTTTCCGCGGAATATTTTCTGAACGACAAAACGCCGCCCACCGATCCGGATACCGACTAGCCTCTAGGTCGTCGAAGTGACCATGATCACGGCCTACCCGCCCCCACCGATGTACCGTGAATCGTCGTCGAACTCCTAATATCAAGGAGGCCTCATGCGCAAAGCTGCCATGTTGCTATCCCTCGCAATATTTGTTCTGGCTTCGCAATGCCACGCCAGCACGCTCGCCAACGTAACCCTGCCCGACACGGCGCAGGCCGGCGCCACCACGCTCACCCTCAACGGCCTGGGCCTGCGCACGAAGTACGCCTTCAAGGTCTACGTTGCCGGACTCTACCTCCCGCAAAAATCGACAGATCCCGCCGCGATTCTCAAGCCTGACGTCCCCAAACGAATCGTCATGCACTTTGTCCGCAATGTCAGCAAGAGCCAACTCACCGACGGCTTCTCGGAATCTTTCCAGAACAACACGCCCGAAGCCGCCAAGACGTTGAAGCCCGATATCGATCGCCTCTTCTCCGCGCTCGACTCGGTCAAAGACGGCAATGAACTGGTCTTCACTTACATTCCAGGCACGGGCACATCGCTGGTGATCGCTGGCAAAGAGATGCTGACCATCGCCGGCCCAAACTTCGCCGAAATGCTCTTCTCGGTCTGGCTCGGCCCCAAACCACCCAACGCAAATTTGAAAAAAGGAATCCTCGGGCAGTAGATCGACTGCCGTTTGCATCCAACGCAAAGAAACACTTCTTGGAGTGGGGCCATAGTTTTCCTCGCCGCGCCGCGCAAAGGGAGTACAATCGCCAACACCTGATATTTCTGTGTATCAGTGAAATCAACCCAAACAAAACTGCCGCCTTTTTAGATCGTTCGTGACGGCACGATCGACCCGTATTTTCTTTGGAAAGGCAGCAGACATGCGCATTCTGCTTTATAACCCCGACAACGGTGTAACTCGTAACTTCATGCCTCACCTCTGGATGTTTCTTCTCCAGGCGCTCACCCCGCCCGGCCACGAGGTGCTGCTCATGGATGGCAATGCCCAGCCCATGGACGAAGCGCAAATCGCGAAATACGTACGCGATCAGAACATCGACTTGGTCGGCATCGGCGCCATGACCCGCATGATCGCCAAGGCCTATCGCATCGCTGACGCCATCCGCGCCGTGGGCGTGCCAGTCGTCATGGGCGGACCTCACGTCACGGAAATGGCCGATGAGGCCCTCGGCCGCGATGGCGGCGCGCGCCACGCCGACGCGGTCGCTCTCGGTGAAGCCGATGAAACCTGGCCGCTGATCGTGAACGACGCCGCTGCCGGAAAGCTCAAAGAGATTTACACGCCGGTCGATGTCTTCGGCCAGGAACGCAAGCCTTCTCTGCAGAACTATCCCGTCGTCCCCTGGGACAAGATCGATCTCCATCAATTCAATGTTCTACCCAAAGTCGTCTACCCGATGCTCAGCAAAGTCGGGGAAGGCTGGGGAACGTTTCGCATCATCCCGGTGGAATCCGGACGAGGCTGTCCTTATGGCTGCGAGTTCTGCACCGTCACCGGATTCTTCGGCGACGCCATCCGCTTCCGCACCAACGAAAGCGTGGTCAACGAACTCCTGCTGCTCAAGCAGCGCGCCCGCAGTGAAAAGGGACAGATGGCCGTCTTCTTCATCGACGACAATTTCGCCATCAATGTGAAACGCACCAAGTCTCTGCTGCGCGACATCATTGCCGCCGGAGCCCAGGTCCACTGGGTCGCCCAGATCAGCGCCAACTTGCTGCGCGACGAAGAGCTCGTCGACCTCATCGCCGCCGCCGGAGGCAAGTGGATCTTTATCGGCATGGAGTCGATCGATCCCGCCAATCTCAAAGATGTGAACAAGGGGTTCAACAAGCCCGGTGAATACGCCGCTGTGCTCGAACGCCTCGCCAAGCGCAACGTCTACGCCATCACGTCATTCATTTTTGGCATGGACAACGACACTACCGGCGTCGCCGAACGAACGCTCGAGCAAGTGCGCACCTGGCCCCCGGGCCTTCCTATCTTCGGCCTGCTCACTCCGTTGCCCGCGACTCCGCTCTACAAGCGCCTCGAAGCCGCCGGACGCCTCACTCGTCCCAAACACTGGCGGGAATTTATCCCCTTCGCCATGGCCCACACGCCGCTGAAGATGACCATCGAAGAAGCTCACGCCGAAGTGAATTATGGATGGTCCCACGCCTACAGCCCCGAGGCGCTGGCCCAAGCCGTCAACTCGCTCGACGACCAGCCTCTCGGCTACCGCATCAACATCTTCCTCGCCCGCCTCTGCTTCCGCGGCATTTATTTCCCCATGATGGGCCGCTTCGCCTGGCTGAAAGTGATCGCGCAGAACCGCCGCACCATCTTCAAACTCGTGAAGGAAGCCGTCTTCGGCCGAAAACCCCGCACCAGCAATCCCGACCTCGAAAGTCCCTCCGAAGAAGCGGTTCCAGAAGTCACCAGCGAGGCCAGCGCCTAGTCTAGCGCGTCAAACAGATCGACACTTATAGGTCACCGTTTTCCCCTGTGTTCCTCTGTGTCCTCTGTGGTGAAAGCCCTTGACCTCCTGGCAGGACACCACGAATCACGCGGATATTAAGAATCCTCTTGACACCTACTACACATGTAGTAATAATGCACACGGCGATAGGAGATGCAATGCCCGGACCCAAGCTCACCCGGCTCGAGCTGCAGATCATGGAGACGCTGTGGACTCGCGGCAGTGCCTCCATCCGCGAGATCCAGGAAGACTTTCCGGAGAAAGACCGCCCCGCTTACACCACAATCCAGACGACCGTCTATCGCCTGGAAAGCAAGAACGCCGTGCGCCGGGCCAGGAAGGTGGGCAATTTCCACATCTTCGAGCCGACGGTTTCGCGGGACATCGCGCAACGCAAGTTGATCGACGAACTGCTCGCCTTGTTCGGCGGACGCACCCAGCCCGTCATGGCGCACCTGATTGAATCTGGCCGCCTCACGCTCGCCGACGTCAAGGAAGCCGAGCGAACCCTCCGCCGCCTCGAGAGAAAGGACAAATCTCAATGATGGAAAATTATCTCTCTCCGGCCTGGCACGCCGCGGCCCTCGGCCTCGGCAATCATCTCTGGCAATCGACGCTGGTGGCCGCTGCCGCCGCGCTGCTCACGCTGGCATTGCGCAAGCACCATGCTCGCGCCCGCTACTGGATCTGGCTGGCCGCGTCGATCAAATTCCTAATCCCGTTTTCTTTGCTCGTCGCCGTCGGCAGCCATCTGGCATGGCAACGTTATCCCGCGGAAACTACCAGGACCGCGTTCTACTTCGCGATCGAGGAAATCAGCCAGCCCTTCACGCCGGCTGCTGCGCGGGTCCCGTCTGTCCCGGCAGCGTCGCTGCTTTCGACCAGCCTGATGCACATGCTTCCTTGGATCGCAGCGGTCTGGCTGTGTGGATCCCTCGTCGTACTGCTCCTGTGGAGCGTTCGCTGGCGCAAAATTTCGGCCGCCATCAAAGCGGCGAGTCCCTCCTCCGAAGGCCGCGAACTTGCAGCCTTGCGCCGCATCGAGCGCATCGGAGGTATCCGCCAGCCGATCGCGTTGCTTTTGTCGCAGGCCTCGCTCGAGCCAGGAATTTTCGGCATCGCCCGTCCGGCCCTGATCTGGCCTGCGGACATCTCTCCACGCCTCGAAGACGCTCACCTCGAAGCTATCCTCGCGCACGAAGTCTGGCATGTGCGCCGCCGCGACAATCTCGCAGCCGCGCTGCACATGCTCGTCGAAGCCGTGTTCTGGTTTCATCCCCTGGTCTGGTGGCTGGGAGCGCGGCTGCTCGAGGAACGTGAGCGCGCTTGCGACGAGCAAGTCGTTGCCTGGGGAAGCGATCCCCAGGTCTATGCCGAAAGCATTTTGAAAGTGTGTGAATTCTGCCTGGGATCACCGTTGCCCTGCGTCTCCGGCGTTACCGGCGCCGATCTCAAGCAAAGGATGGTCCGCATTATGAGTCATCGCATGTTGCACAATCTCGATTTCGCCAGAAAACTTTTGCTCACGACGGCCGCGTTTTTGGCCATTGCGGTTCCGATTACGTTTGGCCTGCTGCACGCAACGCCAACTCAGGCTCAGACACAGGACACAACCATAACGCAGCCGACGCCCACTTTCGAATCTGTCTCCATCAAATCGGAAAAGCCGGGAGACGGTCCCAACGTACACCAAATCATGTTTTCGGACAGAGATGGAAGCTTCGTCGCGAACGGCGTTACTTTACGGACGCTGATCAAACTGTCGTATCAGGTTCAAGATCCTCAACTCGCAGGAGGACCTGACTGGCTCGATACCCAGAAGTTCCAAATCGATGCCAAGATGAGCAGCGCGGACGCCGCCGAACTCAGCACGAAGCCCCCCGCGCAGCGTGGTCCCAATCTTCAGGCCCTTCTACGCGATCACTTCAAACTGGCGCTGCACCCGGAAAGCCGGAATCTTCCTGTATATGACCTGGTCGTCGACCAAAGCGGCGCCAAACTCCAGGAGTTAACCACCTCAGGTCGAATGTGGAGTGGGGTTCGATTGGGGAACGGAGAATTTATCGCGCAAGGCGCGCCTTTGTCCTTGCTGGCAGATCAGTTGTCGATCCGTCTGGGCCGCACAGTAGTAGACAAGACCGGCCTCAAAGGCAAGTATGCATTCAACCTGCACTGGACGCCTGACTCGGCCGAACAAGAGCGCCTGAAGCGCGATGGCGTCCCGGCAGGCCCTGAGGGAGCCTCGCCGGAAGCTTCCGGACCTCCACTCGCCACCGCAGTTCAGGAACAGCTTGGCCTGAAGCTGGAACCAAGAACCGACGCGGTGCAGGTCCTAGTCATCGACCACGCCGAGATGCCCTCGGAGAACTAGGTATCAGCCCACCCTCCACACCCGAGGAGTACCCCGTCCTTGTCCCTGCGCTTTTTGCAGGGACAGGGGTCGATTTTGACTTTCCGCCCTGTTCAAAAACCGGGACGAAGAAACGCTGGTATGCGTGTGCCCTGCTTCTTTTCCACAGCTCGTTCCCAAAGCGATGTGACGAACAACCTTTACCAACGATCCAAGACAAGAGGAAAATCGTGGAAGATGCGCCCAGAATCTTTCAACTCAGATGGCGGCAAACCGAGATCTCAGCCCTTGCACGCAACGCACGCAAGCGCCAACTCCTTATTCCGCAAGATTTTACCTCTAAGTCCTTTCGCCTCAAGATTTTGCCAGCTGAAGGGTGCGCGCGAAGACGGTAACCATATTGGAATCAAGATTTTACGAAAAATGATTCGAAAAAATAAAACGCGCACTGATCCTCATCGCTGCTCCGATTTTCGAGCGTCCAAACTCGCATTTCGCCCATCCGCTCACGTGCTCGCGGCGTCTTTAATGGGGTGTAAACTAATCAAAGTCATATACCTGATTCCGTCATTTTCGAAAGGATTTCTCCCATGGCAACGCTCGAAGCCCCCGTCCGGCCGCGCACCAGCGTGCATGCTGGTCCATTTGTCACTGAGCCCTTTTTCGATTTTCGCAACGAAGAGAATGCGCGCCGCATGCGCTCCGCCATCGCGAAAATTCGCGGCCAGCTGGGCCGCGAGTACGACCTTATCATCGGCGGCAAGCGCGTCAGGACTACCGATAAGATCAAGTCGCTGAACCCGTCCAAGCCGTCCGAGATTGTCGGCATCCACCAGAAGGCCGGCAAGGAGCACGTTGAACCCGCCATGAAGGCCGCGCTCGAAGCTTTCGAGTCCTGGAGCCGCACTACTGTCGAAGAGCGCGCCAGCCTCATATTCCGCGTCGGCGATCTGCTTCGTCAGCGCAAGATGGAATTCATGGCGTGGCTGGTCTTCGAAGTTTCGAAGAACTGGGCTGAAGCCGACGCCGACATCTCCGAGACCATTGACTTCTGCGAGTTCTACGCGCGCGAAGCTCTGCGCTTCGCCAAGGTGCAGCCGCCGATCCAGCTTCCCGGCGAGCACGACACGCTGCACTACATTCCGCTCGGCGTTGGCGCGGTCATTCCGCCGTGGAATTTCCCTTGCGCCATCATGGCCGGAATGACGCTGGCCTCGATCGTCAGCGGCAACACCGTCATCCTGAAGCCGTCGAGCGATTCACCGACGATCGCCGCGAAGTTCGTCGAGTTGCTCGAAGAGTGCGGCATGCCCGAGGGTGTCGTGAACTTCTGCCCCGGCGCCGGAGCCAGCTTCGGCGATGCCGTCGTAGCCCATCCCAAGACGCGCTACATCGCCTTCACCGGTTCGCGCGAAGTCGGGCTGCATATCAACAAGGTCGCCGCCACGCGAGTGCCCGGGCAGATCTGGATCAAGCGCACCATCCTCGAAATGGGCGGCAAAGACGCCATCATCGTCGACGCCGATGCCGACATTGATTCCGCCGTCGAAGGCGTCGCCCAAGCGGCCTTCGGCTTTCAAGGACAAAAATGTTCGGCCTGCTCGCGCGCCATCGTCGACGAGCGCGTTTACGACAAATTCCTTGCTCAACTGAAGGCCCGCGTCGAGAAGATCAAGATCGGCGATGTCGCCGAGAATGCTGCCATGGGCGCGGTCATCAACGAAGCCTCCATGAAGACCATCCTCGGCTACATCGAACAGGGCAAGAAAGATGGACGCCTCATCACCGGCGGCGAACGCGCTCCCGGCGAAGGCTACTTCATTCAGCCCACGGTGATCGCTGACCTCCAGCCCAAATCGAAGCTCGAGCAGGAAGAAATCTTCGGCCCGGTTCTCGTAGTCATCAAAGCTCGCGGCTTCGACCAGGCGCTGCAGATCGCCAACGACACCGAATTCGGACTCACTGGCGCCGTCTACACCAGCTCACGCGACAAGATCGATCGCGCGATCCAGGAATTCCACGTCGGCAACCTCTACATCAACCGCAAGTGCACCGGCGCGATGGTCGGCGCGCACCCCTTCGGCGGATTCAACATGTCAGGTACCGATTCGAAATCCGGCGGCCCGGATTATCTCTACCTCTTCACGCAGGCAAAATCGGTAGGAGAAAAGCTCGTCTGAGCTAGACAAAGTGCCGGACCGCCGCGTCCAGTTCAGCAAGATTTCTGGCCCCAGCGGGATGTTCTTTGACGACTTCGCGCAACTTCTGTGCGAGCTCCACGTAATGGCGTCCCTCGCTGATTCCACGTCGCGAGGACCATTTGTTTCGACGGACCCATTGCCGTACGGGCCCGTTATCGACCGGATAAAGTTGCGGAAAATAATGGCAAAGCATTTCACTCAACCACGCACGACGGACGGGATTCTCACTCTGTGCGAGACGGTCAATCTCTTCCCCGACAACGCGGTCCAGCCTTGAAGTTCTGCCACCAGTTTCCGTCGAGGCGTCGAGTATCCTGAGAAGCGAACCGCAGGATTCTCCCCAATTCGCCTTCTTGATGGCAATTGCGATGGCTCCGTGTTGTTGGAAACGCCACCCGCTCCACTCGGGCCAAAAAAAACGCCAGAAATCTTGGTCGCCGGATTTGCTGCGTCGCTCAGCGCAACGTGACATCTCCCTTTCTAGGCGCTCCTTTGCATCTGCGAAGGCCGCCCGTTTTGCCCTTCTCTTCAACACCGCCGCGGCGCAGCCCGGGGTGTTCGGCAGGACCTGAAAGTCGACGATGCGAGTGCGCGGGGGCTTGCCCCCTGCAGCGCGTTGAGCTTCCTCGTAATGATGATCTATCCATTCCGCTGTGACAGGAATCGTCTCAATATCCTCGATCCAGTCGCGAATTCTCCCGTAATCTGTGGCGGAGATCGGGGAGAAGACGTTTGCCTCGCGGTTGTCGAAAAATGCTGCTCGCGACAGGTTGGACGATCCGATTACGCAGTAGTATCGTCCGAGCTGGGTTTTCCATGCGACGATCTTTGGGTGAAATCCACTGTCGCGAACGACTCCGAAGGAGAATCCGTCTCTCTTGGGCATCCAGCGCAACACACCGCGCAGTGCGGCCTTCCTCGTTAGCCCGAAATCCTTCCCAGCTACGAAAATGGCACGATTGCAACGCGGGCCAAGTTTTGCGCGATGATCCCAGTCGGTCAAATAGGCCGAGGCGATGTAGATTTCCTGTGCCTCCCGGAACGCGCGCAGGTATAGATTGCGGAGGCTATCAACGCGTTCGACGGCGGGGCTGAGGAGTATCCTCATTATTCTCGTCGGCAGCATGATAGCAAAAAGGCCGTCCTCGCAGACGACCTTCAGATTTTCCCTGCGGAATCGAGACTTACGGTGACACGCCTGCTGGCGGCTGCGGAGCAGCGCCCGACGTGGTTGCCGCTGCGGCTTCGTTCAGAATCCGGTGATGGATGGTGAACAGCGCCAGTTCCAGCCGGTCGGATACGCCGATCTTGTCGTACACGTTGCGCAGGTAGTTCTTGATCACCTGCTCGGTCGTTCCCAGCTGCGTGGCGATTTCCTTGTTCTTGTAGCCTTGCACGATCAACGCCACGATGCGCAGTTCCTTCGCGGTGAGCCGGTCGCGCACGCGCAGGCCGACCATATCGTTCTCGGTGAGCTCGCTGGGCACGGCCACATCCTGCACCCAGGTTTCGCCGCGCGCCACTTTGCGCACGCAGTCCACCAGCGCCGCGCTGGTCACGTTGCGATAGACCACGCCGTGTGCGCCGTTCGACATGTGCTTCTGCGCGCTCTCGCCGGTGTCGGCCAGCACGATCACGCGCGTCTTGGCCTTATTCGCCGCCTGCACAATGGCCGCAAAGTCGCCGTGAAATCCCGCCGCCGCCACCAGCACCGCCGCGCGAAACTTATCCAGCGCCATGAACATCTGCTCTGGAGTCTGCGCCTGGGCCACGATGCGCATCTCATCTTCCACCGCCAGCACTTTGGCGATGCCCGCCCGGAAGATCGCCTGGTTATCCGCCAGAATCAATTTGAGCATGTTGTCAACGCTCCCCCCAAGTCTATGAGTTCCGAGTGAACTCGTACGAGTCGATCACGCAAGCCACGCCGCGGCCTTCGCCGCCCTGGCCAGTCTCATCCGCCCGCACCACGCGGCCTTTACACTGGATGGTCACATTCTCCTGGCCACCGGTCATCTCCGGCGGCAGCGTGATTTCAAATTCCACCGGCGATCCAATCTCCATCGCGGCGTCGGCGCGGATGTACACGCCCGCTGCGCTGAGATTTCCGGTCACGCCTTTCGCGTCTCCGGCATCGCCCTTATGAATCTTGATCGGCAATTCCAGCGGGAATCTTTTCCCGGTCCGTGCTTCTTCCCCCACGGTACCTCCTCTAAGTTGGCCGCCTATGATTTGGTTGTCGGTGAATGAGGCCAACGTCAAAACAAGCTCCCAGCGGGCTCTGTCCCGCTTTTATGCTCACGGGCGGTTATATCACGGAACCTTCCCGCTGTAAAAGCCTGATAACTCGATTGGTTAACGGTAACCGACGGGCTTCCCCTCCAGATGGCAGCAGGGGGTTCGTGGCCCGTTCAACAGACAGCCGGGTTCGACTTCACTGGGGAAACGAGAGGTGCACCACGGACTTGGACTGGGTTTGCGTGGTTGCCGGAGCCGCGCAGCCCTGCGGCGACGTTCCCTTGGCGGCTTTGCCCGTCGCGGCTGCTGGCGCCGGAGCGCAATTCTGCCGCCCGCTGCCCCTAATGGAAGTGATCATCGAGCCGCCAGAGGACGTGCCCGGTTGAGCGCCACTGCCGGCTGCCGCTGCCGTGGTATGCCGAACACTCTGCGGTGTACCGCCTGCCACATGCGTTTGAGTGACGGTTTGCATGCGCTGGCCGATATGGGTTGTGGCGTTGTTCAAGGCGTTGCCCAGGGCCGTGCCGGCCTTAGCTGCCGCCGCCGCAGAATTAGCGTGCACGAGAGCGCCTTCGGCGAGTGCCTGGCCGAAAACAGGATAGGCTCCTACCACGGCGAAGAATACTCCAGCGGCTACGATCTGAGCTCGCATGACATGCCTCCTCAGGTTGTCACTGCAAAGGGTAGTTCAGCCGGGTCCGCCCGTCAATCCTAAGCTTTAGACCTCGGCAAAGTCCCGTGGTAGCTTGTTTAAAGCCGCATTTTTCAGACGGGAAGACCTTCCTTGGGGGAAACAACCATGACCCGATTCCAGCCCTGCAACGCGCGATTTTCGCCCGCTCGCATCTTTTCTTTCATTCTGTTGACGGGTTTCCTGCTAACGGGCCTGGCTGTCGCCCAGACGCCCGCGCCCAAACTATCTGGGGAGAAGCCCAAGCCTAACGTCTCCGGGGATCAGTCCTCGGAAACTCCTGGAGTCCTAGTCCAGCTCAATGGCGCTCTGGAAAGTCTGGCGGCCAAGGTTTCTCCGGCAGTGGTGCAGATTCTGGTCACGGGATACGGTCAGGTGAGCGAAGAAGAGAAATCGCAGACGGCGCTGATCGTGCGCCAGCACGCGGTCGGCTCCGGCGTGATCGTCGATTCGAATGGCTACATCATGACCAACGCCCACGTGGTGGAAGGGGCACAGCGCATTCGCGTCGCGCTGCCGCTGCCGATGGAAGATGGCAATGGACAAGTTCCGATCGGCAAGCGCCGCATTCTCGAAGCCCGCCTCGTCGGCCAGCATAAGGAGAGCGATCTCGCCCTGCTGAAAGTGGACCAGACCGATCTGCCCACGCTCTCGCTGGTCAGCCAGGAACGGCCGCGCGTCGGACAGCTTGTGTTCGCCATCGGCAGTCCCGAGGGACTGCAGAATTCAGTCACCATGGGCGTGCTCAGCGCGCTGGCGCGCCAACCCGACCCGAGCAAGCAGCTGACGTATCTGCAGACCGATGCGCCCATCAATCCCGGCAACAGCGGCGGCCCGCTGGTCGATATGAACGGTACCGTCATCGGCATCAACACGTTCATTCTTTCCCAGGGCGGAGGCAGCGAGGGGCTGGGCTTCGCCATCCCGGCGCGCGTGGTCGATTTTGTTTACCGCAGCCTGCGCGCGCATGGGCATGTGCACCGGGTTGAAATCGGCGCAGTCGCGCAGGAGATCACGCCCGATCTGGCCGAGGGCCTTCATCTACCGATGCACTGGGGCGTGGTAGTGGTGGATGTAAAGCCCGATGGCCCGGCTGCGGCGGCTGGCCTCCACATTCAGGATATTGTCTTGAGCGCCGACGACCGCGCCATCGAGACTCTGCCGTCGCTCTCGGCCGCTTTGTATCTGCACCGGCTCGACAAGGCGGTGAAGCTGGAAATTCTGCGAGGCAACGAGCGCAAGGTTCTGTATGTTCCGGCCATCGAGCACCGCGATCACATGGATGAACTGCTGGACGCGATCAACACGGAAAACAGTCTGGTTTCGCGGTTGGGGATTCTGGCGATCGATCTGACAGACGATTTGCGCTCGCGGCTGAACTTGAGAATTCCGTCGGGAGTGATAGTGGTCGGACGCGCGGTCGAACTGCTCACGCCTGACACTGGGCTGCAGGCCGCCGACGTCATCCACGCCGTCAACAATACTCCGATCGATAGTCTGGATACGCTGCGCGCCGCCATCGGCAAGCTCAAGGCCGGCGACCCGGTCGTGCTGCAGGTCGAACGCGACGACGGGTTGATGTATGTGAGCTTCGAGCTGGAGTAACGGCGATCACTGCCATCACCACGAAGGACACTAAGTCACACGAAGGAACACTTCTTGCGAGCTCCTTCGTGTAACTTCGTGGCCTTTGTGGTTCATCGTACCGCTCTGCTGCAGCAAAGCTGCAACTTCGCTAGAAGGCGCTGCCGCCTCCTCCGCCGAAGCCGCCGCCGGAGAAACCACCGCCGCCGCCGAATCCGCCACCGCCAAAGCCGGATCCGCTGGAACTGGCGCGCGGCGCCGAAACAAATACCTGGTGCATATCGGTCGCCATGCTGTGCATGGAACTGGAAAAGAAAATGGGATTGAATCCGGCCGCATACACACCCGGGCCGACGTACCACTGCGGGGGATCCTGCACGATCCCCGCGAAGGCCTGCGCCCAGTGATGCTCCACGCCCAGCGCCATCGCGTACGGCAGATACTTCTCGAATGTGGTGGGAGGCATTTTCTTCAGGCGCTCGCCATCTACGCGATTCATGAATTCCTGAAAGCCGAGGACGGCGATGCGGGTGCGCGCGCCCTTCACCGTCTTCGCGGTCATTACCCGGGCAAACAGCCACCAGATCACGGCGGAAATCAGGCCACAAACAATCAGCAGGGGAATCGAATTGAAAAAGTTCGCCCATCCCAAGTACTGCAAAACGGCAAACAGCACCAGGATGCCGATGGCCGCGGCCACGCTGTATCCGTTAGCCGAATCGGGATCGAGCAGATAGATGCCTTTGGTCTTCAGCGCCGACATGATGTCCTGGCGGATGATCGGCACGGCGGTGTAGAAACGGTTCTTCAGGTCGGAGAGTCGGGTGTCAGCGCCCACGGCGAAAACGTTT
Source organism: uncultured Acidobacteriota bacterium (assembly GCA_963719865.1). Taxonomy (GTDB): domain Bacteria; phylum Acidobacteriota; class Terriglobia; order Terriglobales; family Acidobacteriaceae; genus Sulfotelmatobacter. The sequence continues at coordinate 51,420 of CAVRDS010000083.1, forward strand.
TCGAGCATCACGCGCTCGTGGGGCGCGAGATCTGTTCCCCACTGTTCGCGCGGTTTGAGCAGATGGAAAATGTAATCTTTGTGGGTGAACAGCAGAACCTTCTCTGCCGTCTCCTCAATTTTGATGTAGCCGCGCACCGCCAGATCGACCATGGTCGATGTAATGTCGCGGGGATGGATGGCATCTTCCAGCAGAGTTCCCGCCTCGGCGGGAGAAATGCCCGCAGGCGGTTCGTACATGGGGGCGACCGACACGCCGGGATCGGGGTCGCGGCCCTTGTACCACCACAAGACAAACATTCCCGCGAACGTGACCAACGGCAAGAAGACGATGGGATTGCCGCCGATGAACCACAGGAATTTGGTCAGCGCGCCGGGTTCGCTGAGGATCTCCTTCGGGATGTAGACATCGATAGTCAGGCCGCCGCGCATGGGCAGCGGAGCATTGGTGGCAAACTGGGCTTCTGCTCCGTTGACCTCGGCGGTCGCGTTGCGCTCGCTCGATCCATAGACGCCGGTGAAGGCCTGGGCTCGCAACGATCCCGCTGCGGAGTCGGGGAAGTGTACCGTTGCGGTCGCGTGATCAATGGGAACGGGCCAGTCATTCCCGGTCACGTTCCAATAGAACTCGTCGTAATCTTTGAAGAACCGCGTGCCGTTGCGCACGCGGTAGGTGATCTCGACAGTGCTCGTGGTGTCAACCGCGCCGGGAATGTAGATTTTCAGATCGCGCTCGCCGTTGGAGACCGAGGAATCGTACTTCAGCTTGCCGCCTTCGCCGTCGGTGACGCTCTGGACTTCGAGGAAGAGTTCGTAATTCGTGCCGCTCGGTCCCGGATATTCAATCGGGATCATGCGATGAATGCCATGCCACTGTCCTACGAAGGCCAGGGAGATCCGCTCGGTGACAATGGCGGAGCCGTTCTGATCGACGACGATGGCGTCCTGAAAATCGGCGATGCGCCAGGATTTCGCGGCCGACAGTTCCGTGAGAACGCAAGCCAGCAGCGCGAGAAGAACTATCTTCGTGGGGATTTTCAATTACCCGATTCCTCAATTACACAATGACTCAATCCCTCAGAACTTGACCTGGACCGGTTCGCGGTCGGTCGCCGCGGTCTCAAAGAACTGCCGCTGGGTGAATCCAAACATACCCGCCAGAATGTTCGTAGGGAAGGATTGAATTTTCGTATTCAGATCACGCACGACGGCGTTGTAGTAGCGGCGCGAGTTCTGGATCGAATCTTCGGTTTCGGAAAGAGAGCCTTGCAGTTGCGTGAACTCTTCGGAAGCCTTGAGCTGCGGATAATTCTCGGCCACGGCGAACAGGCTCTTCAACGCACCGGTGAGCTGATTTTCCGCGGCGGCCTTGTCGGCCGGGCCGGTGGCCTGCATGGCCTGCGAACGAAACTTCGCGATATTTTCGAACGTACCTTTTTCGTGCGCGGCGTAGCCTTTCACGGTCTCGACCAGGTTCGGAATGAGATCGTGCCGCCGCTTGAGCTGCACATCAATGTCGGACCACGCCGAGTCGCAGCGCACTCGCAGCTGCACCAGGCTGTTGTACATCCCGATGAGAACCACGACGATCACAACCAGAATTACGAGGATGATGATGCCAACCATGGAGAGGTCTCCTCTCTCGTGTGCGGAAGGTGAACTGAAATCACTGGGACGTTAACACAGCGACAGCCCCACCGCAAATCAGAACGCGGGCACCAAGTTTGCATTCTGCGATAAGGGAATCAGAGGATTAACCGGGAATTGCGCTTCACTGCTGGGGCGCGAAGTACCCCTTGCGGGCGCGCACTTGCAGGTCTTTTTTCAGGGAAGAAATTTCAATGGAGCGATAGCGGCCGTCCGCATCGAAATCGGCCGGCTTGTAGGAAACTACGTACTGGCTGCGCAGTTCGTCTTCAATGGCGGCAAACGAGTGCGTGATGTCCTTCATCTTGAAGGGGAAAAACACGCGTCCGCCGGTCGCTTCGGCGAGTTGTTCAAGCACTTTGTCGCCCCGCATGACCAGGCCGCTGTCGTCGGTGGAAATCGCATAGATGATGACTTCGGCACGCTGCGCCATCTCGATCGCCTGGGCCTTGGAATATTCGCTTTGGTTGTCTTCGCCGTCGCTGACGATAATGATGGCCTTGCGCACAGGGTGGTCCGGCCGGTCTTTCAGAAACTTGTCTTTGCAGGCACGGTAGACAGCATCGTAGAGGGCCGTCCCGCCGCCATCGTGCAACTTGTGAACCCCAGCCGAAAGCAGGGTGACATTGTCGGTGAAGTCCTGCGCCATCTGCTGATGGCTGTTGAAGCCGAGCACGAACGCCTTGTCGAAACCGGCGCGCAGCGTGTGCTGCATGAAGCTGGTGGCGGCGTCCTGTTCAAAATCGAAGCGGCTGTCGACCGATCCGCTGACGTCGACCAGAAGGCCGAGGTGAAGCGGAAGGTCGGTTTCCCGGCGGAAATTCAGAATCGCCTGCGGCGGCTTGTGATCGTCCAGGATGCTGAAGTCGCTCTCGTTCAGGTCACGGACGAATTTGCCGTGTTTGTCGGTGGCGATGAACAGCACGTTCACTTCATTGACGCGGGCATGCAGAGTGATGATCGCGCTTTGCGGATCGTCCAGATTGTCGGTAGCAGCGGCATTCTCTGTGACTGCGGCGCTGGAGGCGCTATAGCTGGGCGTGGCCGACAGGTAGGCCGACTGGGCGCGCATTTGGCCTGTCCCCAAAAAGGTTGCCAGGGAAAGGGTCAAAAGCTGCGAAATCCAATTCGTGTACTTCATGCCCGGAGAATCCAATTTTTTCACTATTAACCGCTTCTCAGCACACTCCTAAACTATTCGATGCACGTCTCATGCCGAAGGTCCGTGCAGGGCTGGAGCGCTGTTCATTGACTTTAGGAGCGGTCCGACAACCTGCCAAGTTACAAAAGGAGCACGCGTTTGGTCATGGCACAAAACATGCAATCTAAAAGACTTGTCTCGAGTCAGTGGGTGCGTCCCCCGCGCCGCCCACGTTGGTTAACCAGATTCGGGGTTCAACATAGTCGCACGAAGTGGATGGTTTTTTCCTTAAAATCTTTTTGGAGGCGTTTTGATGAAGAAACTCGTCGTGTGTTTCGGGCTTGTCCTGATGTCGATGTCGGTCATGGCGTTTGCCGCCGCCAATGACGAGCGGGAAGAAGACCGCGTCAAGGATGCGGGCACCGTGATGAAGGAAATTCTCAATATTCCGGACGACATCCCGCAAGATCTGCTGGATAAGGCCGAATGCATCGTCGTGCTGCCTTCGGTGAAGAAGGGAGCGTTTGGCATTGGAGGCAGCTACGGGCGCGGCGTGATGGTGTGTCGCAGCGGCGAGCATTACAAAGGGAGATGGGGCGCTCCGGCGCTGTATGCGCTGGAAGGCGTCAGCATCGGATTTCAGCTTGGCGGCCAGGCGACCGACTTTGTGCTGCTGGTAATGAATCCCAAAGGCGCAGAATCGTTGCTCTACAGCAAAGTGAAGCTGGGCGCGGATGCTTCGGCTGCGGCTGGACCCAAAGGGCGCACCGCCGAAGGCGCGACCGACATCGTCATGGACGCCGAGATCCTTTCGTATTCGCGCAATAAAGGATTGTTCGCCGGCGTTTCGTTGGAGGGTTCGACGCTGCGCTCCGACGGCAGCGCCAACAAGAAGCTCTACGGAAGAGAGTTGACGGCCAAACAGATCATCCGCGAGGGGAAAGTGGGCATTCCGCCCAGCGCGCGTGAGCTAGTCTCGATCCTCGACAAGAAGTCGCCGGTGAATAAGTCCGATCCGAAGTCGCTGGAGTAGGCTTGCCGTTTGCGGATCCCGGCAGTGAAGCTTGGTGCCCTCTGCGGTTAAAATTTGCTGCAGAGGGCTTTTTGTCTGCATTCTAGAAATGAGCGCTGAAAAGAAAACTGAACCGGTTCGCTGCGCCTGGGCGGTTGGGGAACAGTCCGTCCGATATCACGACGACGAGTGGGGCGTTCCCGTGCACGACGATCGTGTGCTGTTCGAATTTCTGATTCTCGAAGGCGCGCAGGCAGGACTGAGCTGGAGCACGATCCTCAACAAGCGGGAAAATTACCGGCGTGCCTTCGACGGCTTCGATGCGAAGCGGATCGCAGGGTACGACCGCAAGAAAATGAGGGCGCTGTTGCAGGATCCTGGAATCGTGCGCAATAAATTGAAGATTGCTTCGTGTGTCGAAAATGCGAAGGCGTTTCTGCGCGTGCAGGAAGAGTTTGGCAACTTCGACCGGTACATCTGGCAATTCGTCGGAGGCAAGCCGCTGGTGAACAGGCGGAAGTCGATGGGGCAGGTTCCGGCACGCACGGCCGAGTCTGACGCGATGAGCAAAGATCTCAAGCGCCGCGGCTTCAAATTTGTCGGATCGACCATCTGCTGTGCGTTCATGCAGGCTGTGGGCCTGGTGAACGACCACGTTGTTACTTGCTTCCGTTATTCTGAGCTGAGTTGACGCGGGAAGATTTTAAACGCAGAGATCGCTGAGGAAGACCGCAGAGGACGCTGAGAACAAAAGCCCGCAGGTTCTCTCCGCGTTCTCTGCGGAAGTTCTCAGCGAACTCAGCTCTACGCTGACTTGATGCGGGAAGATCTTAAACGCAGAGATCGCTGAGGAAGACCGCAGAGGACGCTGAGAAGAAAAGCCGGAAGGGAACGCTGACAAATAAGGCATGCAGGTTCTCTCCGCGTCTCTGCGGATGTTCTCTGCGATCTCAGCGGTAAAACGGGTTTCGGGTCTCTCTGCGGGACAAGTCAGCGCGAACTTGCCGCCAACGCGCTTGCGGTCAGATAAACTGCAACCAATCCCAACAGAAGCACCGCGCCTTCCACGCGCGTGGACCACACGTGCAGCGCGTCGAACTGCACGCGGTCGGGGTTGTTGAGCGGAACGGCGGCGAAGTCTCCAACCTGCGCGCGCAGCGTGTCCATGCGTGGGATGATCCAGAACTGCGAAAACAGCGTCAGGGCCAGCATCAGGCAGAGGAGCACGTGGCGCATGGCGAAGATGTGCGTCGTGCCATCGGTCAGCCGGCTGTACAGAAGAGAGGTGAGCAGGAAGACGACCCCCGAAATGATGGCGATCCAATGCAGCTTGCCGAGCGCGCGTCCGACGACGTTGCCCGCGAGATGCGTGTTGGGCAAAACCTGGAACGCGGTGGGCGCGAGCACGAAGGCGAAGAAGATCAATCCGCCGATCCAGACTACGAGCGATACCACCATGACGAAACGCAGGAAGGACATGACGGGAGAATTATAGTCTCGGCAGACTGCGGTTCAACGTTCTCGATTCTTTGGCAGTGACCAGAGTTCTCGCCTGAAGACCTTACGTCGGAGGATGTTCCAGGTGATCTGAGGAAGATGAAGAACGATATTGAGCGATAACCACGACCAGAAAACCAGATACTCCGGGATTAGCAACGCCAGAGTTGCCCATCCAACGCGAGATGCAGGCTTCTTATGGGAGAAGTATCTTAGCGTCTTGCCATCCCAGCAAACGGAAATTCGGGGCTCGTACCGCAGAGTCGACAGTCGGGGCATGGTGTATCCGACTCTGCAATAAAGAGGCTCCAGCAAGAAGCACTTGCCATCTTGAAAGTATTCGACCCATGCATGTCCAGTGCCGTAACGACCGGCGGATCCGCCAACGAATCGCGCGTCGTATCCCAAGTTCAGCAGTTGTCTCCATGTCCAGAGAGCGAAGTCTTCGCAATCGCCCTTCTTCCTCTTTTCAAAATCCTCGGGTGGTTGCCAATAGTCGTCCTTACCGAACAACTCTTTGTCCGATACGTATTTGCAACCCATCAGAAACGCACGAATCTCGCCAATCGTGTTGCATTTGATGGTTAGGGGCTGACTGATGAGCGGCCCATCGGGAAGGTGGGATGAGGCCCTCTGCGCCGAAGGAACGGCTGCGAGACCTGTTTTCCAGCAAAGTCGTAAGCTTCTGGGACAACTTCAGCGATCACTCAGATCGCACCCTCTCACGGCAGCCAAAACGAGTAATCGGAGCGAACATAGTAGGAAGAACTGGCAACTGTAAACTGACAACCGGCGACTGCTCTTACACCGGCACAGCCACGTTCTCGATAATGTCTTTCAGCACCTGGTCGGATTGCTCCGACTTCCTCAGCGTTGAGGTGTAGAGACCGTTTACGACTACGCGATGCGCGAAGACGGGAACGACCAGCGGCTTGAAGTCTTCGGGAGTGCAGAAGGTGCGGCCTTCGAGGAAGGCCATGGCTTGGGCGGCGCGGTAGAGAGCTTGCGATCCGCGGGGCGAAACGCCTAAGGACAGGAATTCCGACTCGCGGGTGCGGCGCACGATTTCCAGAGCATAGTTCACCAGAGAATCGTCGACGCGAATGCCCTTCACGGCCTGCTGCATCTCGAGCACATCGGCTCCGGTGAGAACGGGATGAAGCTCGTTCAAGTGCGCGACGCCTACTTCCGAGCGCAGGATCTGGCGTTCGGCTTGCGCGTCGGGATATCCCATGCGCACGCGCATCAGGAAGCGGTCGAGTTGCGATTCGGGCAGGGGATAAGTCCCATGATGCTCGACTGGATTCTGCGTCGCGATGACCAAGAACGGCTGGGGCAATTCGTAGGAATGCGCGTCGACGGTGACCTGGCCTTCGTTCATGGCCTCGAGCAGCGCGGATTGCGTTTTCGGCGTGGTGCGGTTGATTTCGTCGGCGAGCAGAACGTTGGTAAAGACCGGGCCGCGCTTGAATTCGAATGCCTGATCGGCCGCGGAATAAATCGAGATGCCCAAAACGTCGCTAGGCAGCAGGTCGCTGGTGAACTGCACGCGCTGGAAGGTGCAATCGATGGCGCGGGCGAGGGCCTGTCCGAGCGTGGTCTTGCCGACCCCGGGGACGCCTTCGATGAGCAGATGTCCGCGGGCGAAGATGCTGACCAGCGCCAGGCGGACGACGTCGTCTTTGCCGCGAATGACGCGGCGCAGGGCCTTTTCTAGTTCGACGGCTTTGTGGGAAACGATAGCGGTCTCGGGAGACATCGTTTTGGATTCTACTATTGCGCGCGGAGCGGGCGGAGTTACGTACGTCACAGCGGCCGAGCTGTGAGCAATGAGCAATGAGCTGCGAGCTAAACCAGCCTGCCTCCCAGCAGATTGGGAACGCTCATCGCTCCGAAACTTGCGGCGAACTCTTCTTGCACCTTTTAGCTCACTGCTCACGGCTCATTGCTCATCGCTCGCTACTGCATAAACTCCGCAGGCCTTCCTGTGAGGCGCTCGATGCGCTTGGCGATCGGTGGATGCGTGGAGAACAGGTTGCCGAAGTTCATTCCGAGCAGGGGCTGGATGATGAACAGGTGCGCCGTCGACGGGCTGGCCTGCATCGGGATGCGGCGCGAATAGGTGTCGAGCTTCTGCAGCGCGCTGGCCAGAGCGTAGGGATTGCCGGTGAAATGCGCGCCCGTGGCGTCCGCCTGATATTCGCGCGAGCGCGAGACGGCAAGCTGAATCAGACTCGCGGCGATGGGCGCGACGATCAGCATGAAGAGCGCGGCCAGGCCTCCGCCTCCGCGGTCTTCGCGGTCACGGCCGCCAAAGCCGCCGAAGAACATGGCCCAGCGTCCCATGCTGGCGATCATGGTGATCGCGCCTGCAATGGTCGCGGCGACCGAGCTGATCAGGATGTCGCGATTGTTGACGTGTCCGAGTTCGTGGGCGAGCACGCCTTCCAGTTCCTCATCGTTCAGCAGTTCCAGAATTCCGTGCGTCACAGCGACCGAGGCGTGGCTCGGATTGCGTCCGGTGGCGAAGGCGTTGGGCGACTCGGTCGGGATCACATAAATCTTCGGCATGGGAATGCCGATTTTTTGCGTGAGGCGCTCGACGGCCGCGTAGGCACGCGGCAGTTGTTCGCGCGTGACGGGCTGGGCGCGATACATGGCCAGCGCAATTTTGTCAGAATAGAAATACGAGACGAAGTTCATGACGGCGGCGAAGGCCAGCGCCAGGAACATCCCGTTTTGACCGCCGAACCAGCGTCCGATGAACATCAGGATCAGCGTGAGAGCGGTCAGCAGGAACGCGGTCTTGAAAGTGTTTCCCATAATTTTGGTGGACCTGTCTATTGGATGATACGTGGAATGGGTTGATGCAAGTTCCCAATTTGGGAAGGCGGAGTTGGGGGCCACCCCCCTGTCTATTGGAATCATTGGGTTAGCGCCAAACTGGGCCGATGATCTACGGGGCTTAACCGGTTACGGGCAAAATACTACGGAATAAGGAGTTAGCGGATATTTGCCCACTCGGCCTAAGGCCCGCTTTGAGTACTTCCCCCTTGAGAAATATTTTCTTTGGAAATTTAGCGGACGATCTGAACTGTCAGGATCATGCCGGGACGAATCACCGCGATGTTGCGGTTGTCGCGCTTCAGGGCGGCGACGGTAGTGCGGTAGGCGTTGGCGATGGAATAAAGAGTTTCGCCCGATTTCACTTTGTGGTGCACGATCGCGACTTCGTCTTTTTCTTGCAGGCGCTCGATCTGCGAAGACTTGGACGCCGGCGGTTTCACACTAGCGGTTTCCGTCTTCGGCCCGGCGGGATGCTTCGCCTTGCTGGTCCGCGACGAGGCCAGTTCCGCATCGTGGGCGGTTGGCGAAATCGGCAGATGCAGCGCCAGAACCTTGCGTCCGTGCAGGCTGTCGCCGCGCAGGCCGTTCCAGCGGCGCAGTTGTTGCGCCGAGATTCCGAAATTGTCGGCCACGGTTTCGACCGTGTCTCCCCTGCGCACGTGGTAGCGGGTGATGCGGCGCGCGTAGGTTGCGCCGTCGCTTGTGGGATGTTTGCCGGGAGCGACCGGGATCACCAGCTTGGCATCCGCGTCCAGTGCTGATCCATCCAGATGGTTAGCCTCTTCGATCTGCTTCGCGGTGGTGTGATAGGTGCGCGCCAGAGTTGCCAGCGTGTCACCGGGCTTTACTTCGTGATAGCGCCACCACAGGCGCATGTCCGGAGGAATTGAGGCGATGGCGGTTTCGTAATCGTCTTTCGTCCCGGCGGGCAGGTGCAATTCGAATTTGCCGTCGCGCGGAGTGGTCAGGCGCAGCAGGCTGGGATTCAGGTCTTGCAACTCGCTCGCGGTGGAGTTCACGCATTCCGCGACCAGGCGAAGGTCCACGAGATAATTGATGGTGATCGTGTCGTAGTCCGCCGGGCGGTCCATCGCGACGTCATCCAGTCCATACTGCGACGGATTCTTGGCCATGATGGTCACGGCCAAAATAATCGGCACGTAATTCTTGGTTTCCTTGGGCAGAACGTTGCGGTTATAGAGTTCCCAGAAGTCGGCATATCCGGTGCGCCTCACCGCAGCCTGCACGGTTCCGGGGCCGGAATTGTAGGCGGCCATGGCTAGATACCAGTCGCCAAACTGGTTATAGAGATCTTTCAGGTGGCGGGCGGCGGCGCGCGTGGACTTTTCCGGATCCTGCCGATCATCCACATACATGTTGTGGGAGAGACCGTATCCGCGGGCGCGGCTGCCCATGAATTGCCAGATGCCGCGGGCGCCCACACGCGAGACGGCGAGCGGATGAAATCCGGATTCTGCTTGCGCCAGATAAATCAGATCCTGCGGGACGCCTTCTTCTTTCAGAATCGGCAGCATCATGGCGCGATAGCGGCCAGAGCGGGAGTAAGCACGCTCGAAGACGCCGCGCCCGCGATTGGAGAAGTATGCGATGAAGCCGGCGACCTGATCGGTCATCATCAGCGGCAGATCGGAGTGCGTGTTCTTGATGTCGGCTTCGGCTTTGGCTTTGGTGCGGGCGTCGGCGGACGGAGCCAGGCCGTTGGTTTCATCGATCGGAGCCGGTTCGGCTTTTTGTTGCTGCTCCTGCGCTAGTTCATCGGCGGAAGTGCCGCCGGGATAAAGATCGTTCACGCCCTCGACGATGCGGTCGAATTCTTTTTCCAGGCGATCGTCGGAACGGATATCAAAATTGCTGCTCAGCAGAGAGTTGAGGGCGGTGTCGAAATTCTGCTTGGCGTCGTCGGACTTGCCCGCGTGGTAGTTGGCGAGTCCGGTCTGATATTCGGTTTCAGCCAGGGCAATCAGGTCGGCAACCGGGTCATTCAGGGGGACGAACTGCGCCGGTCCTCCGCCAATGTGGAGATACTCAGTCGCTGGGTCTTGTATTTGGGAAGTAGAAGGTTCGGATATTTGGGTTGGAACCGGAGTACGCCTCGCCGCATCCAAGGCGGGCACCTTGCCCGGAGGAAGCACGGTAGCGGGTTTTTGTGCGCTCTGGCACCCGCACGCCGCCGCCACCATGGAAGCGAGCAGAGCGATGCGGACATAGTTGACTAATCGCATGCTTCTCTACGAGATGCGGAGTTTCTCCCTGAATGTTGAAGCCCGGTGAATTCTACCAAAAATCGTACCCTCCGGTGCGGCTAAGGTCAATCGGCGAAAAGGAATACCGCGGTTACTTTGGGCACAGCTGGACGCAGGTTACTGAAAATGGCTCTAAGACCCATACGCACTCCGGCTCTGAAATTCAGATGCCAAGTGCCGACGACGGGGTTGGAGTCGATAAGACTCGATGGGGCACGCAGTTCTGGAGAGATTATTGGTTCTGATCTCGCGGGGTGACGTGGACCTTGCTGCCGCTCTTGTGTTTCAAGATCAGCGACGCGGCGGATCCCTCCGACGAACCCGGCTCCGCGTTCAAGTCGGACGAATGCGGAATGCCCACGACGGCGCGATTGCCGGAGACGTCCGCAAGCTCAAGCGAAGGCAGGCCGGGCGAGTGCAGGCAGAGCGAACTTCCGGCTGAGGATTCCTCGATGCCTCCCAGCGCCGTGCAGGCCTGGGTGGGGTCGGAGCTGAGCCGCAGCTTGGGCACTTTTTCGTCGGTGCCGCTCAGCAAGAGCGAGGCAGTGTTGCCCTCCAGCGCCAGGGCAACGGTGCCGTGGGCGGCCTTGGAATGCATTTCGAGGCTGGCTCCGGTTCCGTCGGTGCGAAAGGAAGAAAGCAGCAGATTGTCATGAAAGAGGTTGACGGCGGCGGCTTCGTGCACCGCGGTGATAGGAAGATAAAGATTCAGGTTGGCCTGCTCGCCGCTGCCGATCAACTGCACGCGGCGTTCGCCGCTGGCGGCGTAAACTTCGAGGCCGGATCCTTCGGGAAAGACGCTGAGGCGGGCACGGGTGTTGCCGTCGTTGTCAGTCAGCGCGATCTCGTTGGCGACGACTCGTCCGGAGGTCAGATTGCGATGATCGTGAATCCGAAACACGATCAACAGAAGAATCAGCACGGCCGCAGCGGCCACGCCCGCCCGCTTCATGCGTCGCACCTCTGTTTCCAGTTGGCGCACGCGAAGAACCAGCAATTTGTTTTCGTGAACTTCGGAATTCATGGCGGAGCCTCCGGCAACCTCGACGGTCGTGCGTATCCGACCAGTAGATGTCAAAAGAGGGAAGGTGGAAATACAGGTATTACCGCAGTAGCGTGATTGCCTGGGGCGCAGGCCGAGAACTAATGGTGTGCCGTGAGTTTGATCTCGAACAGCTTGGGCCAGAGCTTTCCGGTGACGAACAGACGATTGCCGGCGGAGTCGTAGGCGATGCCGTTGAGCACGGCACCCTGTTCGCGCAGTTCACGCTTGTCGATGATGCCGCTGAGGTCGATGCGGCCAAGAACTTTTCCCGTGCGCGGCGAGATGCGCACGATGTCGTCGGTTTGCCAGACGTTGGCGTAGATTTCGCCGTGGATGTATTCCAGTTCGTTCAGATTCACGACGGCGCGGCCGTCGGCAGCGATTACTTTCAGGCGGCGAATGACGCGAAACGTTTTCGGATCGAGAAAGCGGAGCGACGAAGTGCCGTCGCTCATGATCAGTTGCGTGGCGTCGTGCGTGAGTCCCCAGCCTTCGCCTTCATAGTCGAACGTGCGCTGCTGCGCAAAGCTGAAACGGTCGTAGACCAGGGCTTTGTGGGAGATCCAGGTCAACTGAATCAGAGTGCTGGCCCAGTCAGTCAAGCCTTCGCCGAAATAATCCGCGGGCAGGTCGTGCTTCTGCAAAACATTGCCGGTGGTGAGGTCGACCAGGCGCAGCGAGGAGCGTCCGTTGAGCCCGGTGCTTTCGTAGAGATGACCCTCGATGTAAATCAGGCCTTGGGTGAAGGCGTGCGGGTCGTGGGGATAAGTATGGACGACCGTATAGCTGTCGGTGGGAGCGGAAACCTGCGCCGCGGCGACCGGGGCGGCGGCGAGAGCTCCGATCAGCGTAGCAAATCGGATGGCGCGGAACATGGATGATCCTCCATCTTATTACGGATGTGGATTTACCAGCGTGGAGCTTCAGGATGTGGAGCGGGCACTCCTGCCCGCTGCTTTTGGTTTTGATTTGTGGGGCGGGGAAGAAGGTGGGCGGGGAAGAACCAAGAGCAAAACCAAGAGCAAAAACCAAGGGCAAGAGCAGCGGGCAGGAGTGCCCGCTCCACAAATTATGTGGCGCGGGAGTATCCTCACTGCTAACGGGATTCGACCTTTTCTTGGACGATTCTGTTTCGGTTGAGGTTCTATGAAAAGGCGGTTGCGGCTTCCGCGGCGGGACCTCGGCTGCCGAGCAGCGGGCAGGTGGGCGTGCAGCGCGTCCTTGGCGTGGATCCTTCTCTCTTGCGGAGGGCTGATGCTGCCGCTGGCTGCGCAGCAAGCCCAGCCCCCGGCGCCTTCCAATAATTCTTCAAATCCTTCCGGCAGCAGCTCCGGTCAATCCTCTTCCTCTTCCTCTTCCGAGATGGCGGTGAAAGAGGAGACGACTACCGCCAAAATGGCGGAAGCCGCAAGGTTCCGCGTCAATGTGCGGCTAGTGCTGGCGCGCGTGGTGGTGCGGGATGCGAGCGGCCAGGCGGTGGGAAATCTGCGGAAAGAAGACTTCGCTCTTTTCGATAACGGCAAGCCGCAGGTGATCTCGAATTTCGACGTGGAGCATCCGGCAGCGCAAGCCGTGGCCGCGAGTGCCGCAACTGCCGCAACGCAGACTCCGAACACCGTCCCGGCTCCAGCTGCTACCAAGCCGGCAGAGCCGCTGGCCTTTCCGTCGCGTTACGTGGCTTATCTTTTCGACGATGTGCGGCTCGATTACGGAAATCTCGATATTGTCCGCGAGGCGGCGAAGCGCCGCCTGCAAGCTTTGCCGCCAGCCGACCGGGTTGCGATTTTTACGACTTCGGGGCAGACGGTTCTGGATTTCACCGACGACCGCGAGAAGCTGCGGCAGACGCTCGATCGATTGCAGCCGCGTCCCACAATTGCGCAGGGAGCGCAGACCTGCGACATCAGTTTTTACATGGCCGACCTGATCGCGAACAAGCACGACCCGCAGGTCTTGCAGACGGTCTTGAATGAAGGCTGCGTGACCAGCGCGGCTGCGGCACAAGGAGCCGCCATGCAGGTCCTGATGATCGGCGAGCAGGACAGCCGGACGACGCTCGGCGTGTTGAAAGATGCCGTGCGCCGGATGTCGGCGGTGCCCGGACAGAGAAATCTTGTTCTGATCTCCCCCGGCTTTCTGACCCCCGAACTCGAGTACGACTATATCGACGTCATCGATCGCGCCATCCGGGCGCAGGTGGTCATCAGCGCGCTCGATGCCCGCGGCCTGTACGTGATCATTGCCGGCGGCGATGCCAGCCACCAAGGCCATCTGGATGTCGACGTGCCCGGTCAGGTCTTCACTCCGGCGTCGCGTGCTCAACTCGACCTTTGGGCAGCGTCCGCCGACAGCGAGATCATGGCCGTGCTGGCCAACAGCACGGGCGGCATTCTCTTCCAGAACAACAACGACATGGACCAAGGCCTGCAGCGGGTCACGGATGTTCCCGAGACCTGGTACGTGCTGGGATTCACGCCGCAGAATCTGAAGATGGACGGCAAATTTCATTCGTTGAAAGTGAGCCTGAAAGAGCATCAGAAATATTCGGTGCAGGCGCGCACCGGCTATTACGCTCCCAGCCGCGCGGCGGACGCGGCGGAAGAAGCCAAGCGCGAATTGGAAGATGAAGTGCTTTCGAGCGAGGAGTTGCACGAGCTTCCCGTCGAATTGCACACGCAGTTTTTCAAGCCCACCGACGACAGCGCCAAACTGACGGTGCTGGCACATGTGGATGTGAAACGCCTACACTACAAGCAGGCCGATGGCCGCAACGAAAACGATTTGACGGTGGTGACCGCGGTCTTCGATCGCAACGGGAACTTCCTCGAAGCCGAACAGAAGGTTGTGCAAATGCGCTGGAAGAGTGAGACACTGCAGGGCAAGCTGGGGTCGGGCATCACGCTGCGCAGCAGCTTTACCGTGAAGCCGGGCCGCTACCTGGTGCGCATCGTCGCTCGCGATGCCGAGCAACAAATGATGTCCGCGGAAAACGGAGCGGTCGAGATTCCGTAAAGCTGAGATTCCGCATTCCGTAATAAAGTTGCGACTCAGTAAAGAGGTGCGTTATGAAGGAGCGGCGCCCGATCGCCTGCTGGAATCTTCTGGCTGTAGTAAGCCTCACCATTCTGTTCCTGGCCGCAGGGCAAGCCCAGCAGTCGGATGCGGCCCAGGCGCAGCCGGAAGCAGCAAAGGCTCAGCAGCCCGCGCCTTCGTCCACCACGCCCACATTCAAAGTGGAAACCCGCGTCGTGCTGGTCGATACGGTGGTCACCGACAAAAAAGGAAATTACATTCGCGATCTGGCCGCGCCGGATTTCAAGATCTGGGAAGACGGTAAAGAGCAGCCGGTGACCAGCTTTTCGCGGGAAAACAATGATGCCGACCCCGCCCACGCCGCCAGGCATTATCTGGTGCTCTTCTTCGACTATTCGACGATGGAATTTGGCGACCAGGCGAAGGCGCGCGAGGCGGCGGCGAAATTTATCGACTCAATGCCGGGCCGAACCAGTGGATCGCTATCGTGGAATTTGGCGGCATGCTGCGCATCGCGCAAAATTTCACCAGCGACGCGGATCGCCTGAAAAAAGTTGTGGCCGGAATCAAGTTCTCGACCGTGTCTCCGAATGGAGATGTGGCTTCGCTGGGGCCTCCGCCGGCCATGCCGACCGGTTTTGGAGCGCCCTCGATGGGCGGGCTGGAGGCGGATTTCGGCGCGCGCAGCGTCTTTCTCGCCCTGCGCGGTTTGGCCAAAGGCCTGGCCAACGTGCCGGGACGGAAAACGCTCGTCATGCTCACTTCCGGCTTTCCCATGACCCTTGAGTTGGAATCGGAAGTGAATGCGGTCATCGACGCCTGCAATAAGGCGAACGTCGCCGTGTATCCCGTGGATGTGCGGGGATTGGTCGCGGTCGTGCCGGGTGGGATCGGTGCGCAGGCGCGGCCGGAGCGGATCGAGCAGAATGCAGCCCGTGTGATTCCGGCGGCGCTGACTTACGGCGGATCAGCGGGATATTTGCGGCTGGCCGCCTTCGCAGCTGAGCCCGCGGGCTCGCCGCAGCATGGTGGAACCGGAGGCGGAGGCGGCGGAGGTGGAGGCGGCCATGGACCCAGCGGCGGAGGCGGACATCCCGGTGGTGGAACTGGCGGCGGAGGTGGAACCACTGGCGGAGGCAAGGGCGGCGGCGGCACTACCGGGGGCAGTGGCGGGCGTGGCGGCGGAGCCGGGATCGCGCCCGGCGTGTATGGGCCGAACCAAGCCATCAATCCGCCACAGCCGCTGGTGCCGCACGATCTGGGGCAGGGCGTCACGGCCAACCAGGAATTCATGTATCAGCTGGCGCAGGGGACGGGCGGCTTCGTCATCCTCAACACCAACGATCTGCTGGGCGGGATGCAGCGGATTGCGAAAGATCAGGCGGAATATTATTTGCTCGGCTATCGTCCGCCGGATTCACCGGAAGGCAGCTGCCACTCGCTGAAGGTGAAGGTGAATCGCGGCGGGACGGAAACCCGCTTCCGCACTGGCTATTGCAAAGTGCGTCCCGCGGACCTGCTGGCGGGAAGCGACACGGAGAAGACGCTGGAATCGCACGCCGCCAGCGAGATGCCGGGCAATGTGAATGCGGCCATGCGGCTTCCCTATTTTTATTCGTCGCCGGGAATCGCCCGCGTTCATCTCGCGATGGAGATCCCTTCCAAGTCGCTGTCATTCGAAAAAGTGAAAGGCAAGCAGCACGCGTCGGTGAACGTGCTGGGCATCGCCTACAAGACGGATGGCGCGGTGGCGGCCCGTTTCAGCGACACCGTCGATCTGGATTTCGACGGAAAAAAGGAAGTCGAAGATTTTCAGAAAAATCCCTTTCATTATGAAAAGCAGTTCGACATCGCTCCGGGAGAATACAAGCTGCGGGTGGTGTTCAACTCGGGCAGCGACACGTTTGGCAAGGTGGAAGATCCGCTGACCGTGCTGCCTTACGACGGTAAGCAGATCTGGCTGAGTTCGATCGCGCTCAGCAGCAACGTGGTGAAGGTGGCCGATTCCGACACGGTGATCGACTCCGAGCTGCTGGAAGACAACAAGCCGCTGATCATTCGCAATGTGCAGATTTTTCCGTCGGCCACGAATCACTTCAAGAAAACCGATACCGGAGTGGCTTACATTGAGGTGTACGATCCGGCGCTGGTGGGAGACAAGCCGCCGCAGCTCGGTTTCGAGTACCGCATCATAGATCTAAAAAGCGGAGCGCAGAAGCTGGACGTCGGCGTGATGGATACCAAGGATCTGATCAAGCCGGGGAATCCGACGGTGCCGATGGCCGTCAAGTTGCCTCTCGACACCCTGCCGCCGGGAACTTATCGCGTAGATTTGCGGGCGGAGGATTCCGACTATCGCTCGACCAATTTCCGCATCGCGGAGTTTGAGTTGGACTAGTTTGCTCATTTCCCCAAATCAAGATCCCTCGACTACGCTCGGGATGACCACGGGGATACAAGCATAGGCTCTAGTTTGATTGGCTAGAGCCTGATGGAGCTTTGGTTTTCGGGTGTGTGCAATCGGGCCATCCCTGCCTCGTCACTGTGCAAATCAATTCATGTTTGACAAGCGGGAAATTTAGGCACAATATCGCACGCTAAGCATTTTTCTCCCCCCTTTCACAATCAGGAGGAATTCATCGATGAAGCGCGGACTCGCGTGGACCGCTCTCGCGCTGCTGTTGAGCAGCGCAATTCTGACTTCTGCACAGGAGAAGTCGCTCGCGCACAAAGGGCGGGTCATCATCCCAGAGTCAGGCATGGAGCAAGCCGAGGACGTGGGCGTGCGCATGCATACGACCTATCAGATCTTTGTTCCGGCGGATCGTGCGCGTTACGGTGCTGTGCCCGGCAGCTACGCCTTCCCGGAGCAAACGCCAGCGCCGACAGTGGGGCCTCCGATCTCCGGCTATGCGTTTGAGACGCCGTCGTCGATTGCCTGTCTCTACGGCTTGGTCACGCCGGTGACGGGATGCAATCCAAATACGTTCAAGACCATTCCGGGCGGAGGCAGCAAGGCGATTGGGATCGTCGATGCCTACGACTATCCCACGGCGCTGGCCGATCTGAATGCATTCTCGACGCAATTCGGCCTGCCCACGATGACGACCGCCACGTTCAAAGTGCTGTTTGCGGGAGGCACGGGCGGCTGCGCGGGAACCGATCCGGGGAACAATGCCGGATGGGAGACAGAGCAGGCGCTCGATATCCAGTGGGCGCACGCGATGGCGCCGCATGCGAAAATTTTTCTGGTGGAGGCGGCTTCGGATGACCTCTCGGATCTCATGACCGCGGAAGACTGCGCGAGCAAGACAGTAGCGGCTGCGGGCGGCGGAGAAGTTTCCAACAGCTGGGGCGGAACGGAGTTCTCGACCGAGACGTCCTACGATTCGCATTTCGTGAAATCCACCGTGGTGTTTGTCGCGTCGACCGGCGATTCGGCGGGAACTATCTGGCCGAGCGTCTCGACGAATGTGGTTGCGGTGGGCGGCACGTCGACCACGCGAGTCAATAGCGGCACAACTTTCGGCAACTTCGCGGGGGAAGCAGCGTGGGAGGGCGGCGGCGGCGGTCTGAGCCACTACGAAGCGCGGCCGAGCTATCAGAGCGTTCTGCCGAGCGCGACTCACCGGCTGGTGCCGGATGTGGCCGCCGATTCGAATCCCAACACCGGAGTCTGGGTCTACGATAACAATGTGACCACGGGTTGCTGCTGGTACATAGTGGGTGGGACGAGCGTCGCCACGCCCACTTGGGCCGGCATTGTGAATCATGCCGGACACTTTGCCGCATCGAGCAATGCGGAACTGACCACCATTTACAAGGCGTTCGGCACGGCGACCACTTACGTTGCGGACTACAACGACATCAGCTATGGCCTGTGTGGCTTTTACGACGGATACGTTGCGACGGCAAAGTGGGATCCGTGCACGGGCATCGGCAGCCCGAAGGGCGTGGCCGGGAAGTGATTCCGCCCCTGCCTACTCTGCGGTTAAATGTTTGAAAAGCTTGAACCGCAAAGATCGCGGAGAAAGACCGCGGAGATCGCAGAGAAATCAGCCGCGCCGCGAATTTCGGACTGGCTTACTTGCCGGCAGAGGCGAGTCCGGCCGTCATTTCGCGGGCCCAGGCCACGGCCTCGGTATAGGCGCGGTTCACGAAGGGAAGCGACAAGTTCAGTTTTTTCGCGAGCGCGGTCACATCCTCCCACTCACCCGCTTCGCGCGCCAGCATGAGATGGTAGACAGGTGTAAGCGGCGATGCGTGGCCAATCTTGGCCTGCAGCAGTTGTTCCTTCACTCTGGCATCGAGGGCGAGCCCCTCGACGACGACTCCCATGGGGATTTCGAGGATGGCGTCCATCAGCGAAAGCATGCCCATGAGGAAGAGATCCGGCCGTGCCGTTCTCGAGCCTGGGGGCGATCAGTTCGCAGAAATGTGCGCGCACCAGCGAAGAGAGGACCAGATCAGAACATTTGTCCTGTCCCATGGCGAGGGTGGTGGCCATGCGGATCCAGCGCACCAGTTCGCGTTCTCCCAGCAGGTTCATGCCGTGGCGAATCGAGTGAACCGGCGACGAAACGCCGAGCAGCGGCGAATTGAGATAGCGCAGCAGGCGATAGCACAACGACGCATCGTGCTTAATGAGATTTTCGACGGCAGCCAGATCGACCTCGGGGGCGGAAATCACCTGCAGCAAACGCAGGTAGCTGGCCTGGTTGGCCGGAATATGGCGGGCGCGCATGCGTTCGGGGCGGCGAAAGAAATATCCCTGAAATAGGGTGAAGCCGTCTTTGTCGGCGGTGAGCATCTGCAGGCGGGTTTCGACTTTTTGCGCGACCAGGCGGACAGGTGTGCCGGCGTATTTCGCGCACAGCGCCCCGGCCTGCGCCGAGGTAACCCGGCGAATATCGACCTTGAGGAAATCGACATAGGGTACCAGCGCTTCACGGGGATCGAGCGGTACGAAGTTGTCGAGCGCGAGGCTGTAACTCTTATGCTTGAGGCGCTGGCAGGCGCCGAGCACGCTTTCGTCGGCGGCAACATTCTGCTGGATCTCGATCACGATTTTGTCGGGAGGCAGCAGCAGGAATAATTCTTTCAGCAGCATCTGCTGAGTGCAGTTGATGAATCCGAGGCGGCCGTCGCAAATGGCATCGAGTCCCATGACGTTCAGGGTGTCGATGATGCTGCTGGTCGCGTTCTCGAAATCGGCTTCGAAGCGATTGTCTTGCGGGGTCTCGCGAAACAGGAGTTCGTAGCCCTCCACCCGTTCGTCTTTGGTGAGAATCGGCTGCCGGGCTAGGCAGGGACTTGAACTGCTGGCGGGAGCTTGCCCTGATGTGTTCATGGCTTGTCACTGTTATCGGCAAGTCTGGGAAAAATCTTCAGGCAATGCGGAAAATGTGTTGATGCCGGCTGGGAAAGGCCTGAAACGCAGAGGACGCTGAGGAGGACGCGCAGAGATCGCAGAAAAAAACAGATCGCACGAAAAACAAATCGTCGAGAAAAAGAGACTGTAGAGAAAGTAAATCTTCAAGCAGCGCTCAAAGTCGGCGATTCAGCCTAAACCGGCCGGAAGACCGGCTTCTCCTGCAGAAGTAGTTCGGTGGCGCGCACGCGCCGGTCGGAATGGAACCAGTCCTGCACCACGTTGTCGCACAGGAAATTGGCGAGTGAAAGCAGCGCCATGCCCTGATGGTGCACCATCCAGGAGCGAACCAGTTCGAAGCGCGCGCCGCTGCCGAAGCGCTTGCGATGCCGGGTATAGTCGGCAGCCTCGAAAAATCCGTAGGGGCCGAACCATCCCAGGGAATCCATGCGGCGCAAGTTGGCCAGCGCGCTCTTTTCGTCCACATTCAAGGCGAGGAACGTGGAGTAAGGAGAAATAATCAGCGGCTCGATCTCATTTTTCTTCAGCGCAAGATGGGGCACGCCGAAGGCTTCGTAGTGATATTCGTCTTCCTCGTTGCGCCGGGCGCTGGCCGATTCCGAGATGCCCCAGGGAATGCCTTTGCTCGCGGCGTAAGCCTGCTGGCTGCGCACGGCGGCCATGCCGGCGCGGTCGAGCAGAGTGTTGGCATAGCTGCGCATCCAGATCGTGGGCATCAGGTACTCGAACATGGTGCCTGTCCACGAGAGCAGGACGGTACGTCCATCGTCGCTGGCGAAAGGACGGTCGAGCCGGAACCAGGCGTCCTGCGGGATATCGTCTTTAGCGATGGCGACGAAGACGGCTGTGCGCGGCTCGGTAGCGAGCAGATCGTAATAGTAGGGAACCAGCTTTTTCTCTTCCGCGTCGAAGCCGACCGACATCAGCAGGCGCTGCTTGTCGAGCAGGAAAGTGAAGTCCATGGCATCGGCGAGATCGCGAGCCTGCTGGCTGGTCTGCCGTATGGAATCGACCAGGCGGAGCGCGCTCTGGTGAGCGACGGTGAGCAGCACCTTCAGGCGCTCTGCGGCGGAATGGTTGCCATTCTGGGCCGCTTCGAAGTTCTCCTCGAGGCGGGATAACAGCACGGCGATGGCATCGGGCAGCTGTCCTAAGGGCAGCAGATTGGTGATCGCGATGGGGCCGGCGGTGAGCTGGTGGCTGAGTTCGGCGAAGTCCGACAGGAGCCACGGCATGTAGTCCAGCACCAGGCTGCGGATGTTTTTCACGCGCAGAAGCGCTTGCGCGCGAAACCAGCGAATCTCGCCGGCGTGTTTCGCGTCAGGAACTCCTTCTTCGCGGAGCAGTTCCTCGGGGAAATTCAGAACCGATGCGAGCCAGTTCTCGTTTTGCAATTCCATCTGCAAGCGCTTGAGCTCGCGCTTGGGGAACGAGCCCAATTTCACCAGAACGCGCAGGTGGTCGAGCAGGCCCTCGGTCAGGGACCAGGAAATCAGCGGCTGGTGCAGGCATTCGATGCAGCCTTGCTGCAGCGTCCACAGCGAAGCCAGCAAGTTGCCGTTATCAACGGAGGAGATGAACTGCGGTGATTTCGCTTCGAGCGTTCGGGTCTCGTACCAGTTCATCACGTGGCCGCGGTACTTGGGCAGGCTGGTGAGCGTGTCCAGCGTTTTCTGGGTGAGATCGACCATTTCGGGAACGGTGATGTAGCCCAGTTCGTTGGCTACCTGACGGGAGTTCAGCAGCAGTCCGATATTGGTGGGCGAGACGCGGGCCGCGATCTTTCTCGGTTCGTCCTGCACGTTGTCGGGGATCAGCCAGTGGTGCTCGGCGCTGGAGAATTCCGCAAAGTACCGCCAGATGTAAAGGGCAGAGCGGCGCAGCAGCAGAACATCGCGGCGCTGCGGCTCCGGCCGGGGATGGATGGGGCTCGCGTTCAGCCACACGGCGAGCGGCTTGGCGCAGGCCCAGAGCAGCAGGATCGGCGAGGCCGCGAGCAGCGAATGCGGCTTGGTCAGCCAGATCAACGGGCCGAGTCCGGCTGCGAGGAATGGCATCCAGTCGACATAGCGGTCGATGGCACTGCGACTTTTCTTGAGCTCCGATTCGGCGGCGCTCTCCCACTCGAGCAGGCGTTCGCGCGTGAACAGGCGGCGAACCAGGACCCGCCCCACTGCGTCAAGCGACAAAAGTGTCTGGTGCGCCAGCAAGGTGAGCGTCAGCAGAACGGTAAGATTCGCGGCAAACAGGGTGCTGAATGCGTCGCGCGCCATGCTCGGCTTTAGCGATACCACGGCGCGCATCAGCCCGAACAGAAGTTCCACCCACGTCGGCACGAACAGAATGCAGATGGCGGCGACCGTCCACTTAATCGGATGGCCGGTGCCGAACCAGCCAAACAGGAATAAGAGGCAGGTGGCGGGCTCGACCAGGCTGCGGCGCAGGTTGTCGAGAATCTTCCAGCGCGAGACCAGCGAAATGGGATTGGGAACACGCGCACCCGATTCGTCGGGCACATGGCTGGTGAGCCACTCCACGATCTGCCAGTCGCCGCGCAGCCAGCGGTGCTTGCGCCGGTTGTAGGCGCTGTAGTGCGAGGGATAATCCTCGATCACGGCAATATCGCTGGCCAGTCCGGCGCGGGCGTAAGCGCCTTCGATCAGATCGTGGCTGAGCAGCGCGTTGCGCGGGAAGCGTCCGTAGAGGACGCGGAACATCGTATCGACTTCGTAGATGCCTTTTCCGGTGAACGAGCCTTCGCCGTAGAGATCCTGGTAAACGTCGGAAAAGGCGCGGCTATAGGGGTCGAGCCCGGTTTCGCCGGCGAAGATGGCGGCCAGACGCGAGCGCGCGGTGCACTGCACGCTGATGTCGACGCGCGGCTGCAGGATGCCGTAGCCGTTGACGACGATGTTGCTCTCGCGATCGATGATGGCCTGATTCAACGGATGAGCCATGGCGCCGATCATGCGGTGCGCCGAACCGCGCGGCAGTTCGGTATCGGAGTCGAGCGTGACCACGAAGCGGATATTGGGAAGAATCGCGAGATTGCCGATCTTCACCGGGAAGCTGTCGAAGTGCCCGCGCAGCAGTTGATTCAGATCAAGCAGCTTGCCGCGCTTGCGCTCCCAGCCCATCCAGCCCTTCTCACGTGGGTTGTAAACGCGGTGGCGATGGAGATGGAAGAACGATCCGGACCTCTTGGCGCCGTAACGCTCGTTCAATTCGGTGATCAGCTTCGAGCAGAGCGCGACCAGCGCGCTGTCTTCCGGCGCAGGCTGATGCGAATCGGGTAAATCGGAAACGATGGCGAAGTGCAGATTGGGATCGTGATTGCCGAGATAGCGCACCTCGAGCTCTTCTACGAGGTGGTACACCTGCTTCTCGCTGAGCAGCAGAGTCGGGATCGCGACCAGGCTTTGGCAATCTTGGGGAATGCCCTCGCTGAAATCGAGCTTGGGCAGCGGCTCGGCGGGCAGCAGGTTGGTGGTGAGATAGTTCATCAACTGCACCGCGGCCTGCGAACTCGGCAGCAGCAGGATCAGCATGGAGATGAGAATTGCGGGCATCGGCGTGGTGGCCGGCGTCAACAGCCACAGAATGCCCGTGATGATGACGAACGTGAGGACCGCAACGCCCACGAGTAAGAAATTGTCGGGATGCTTGCGCAGCGCTTCGCGGAAACGTTCGCCGAATGTGGGATGGTAGCCGACCGTTTGGCAGAGCGTAGACGCTCCCTCAGCGACGAGATAGTAACCGATATGCGATTCGCGCAGGCCGATGCGCGGGTCGGCATATTTTCTGGCGTGCGCCTGCTGGGCGAGCGTGAGCGCCTTGCGCGCCACTTCCATCTCGGTGCGGTCGGAGCGCTTGGCGATGCGCGCCACTTTTCCCCGGTAAGTGTTCCGGGTCTGCAGATCCATCGTGGCGAAAGCGCTGGCGGGATCCTGCCGCAGAATGACGTCGAAGGGAATCAGCGCCTCGAGTTCTTTTTCCCACGCACTCTGCGTGACGTGTTGAAAAGCGCGAATGTAGGTAACGACGCGCTTGGAGGGATCGGTTTCGATGCCGCCCTTGAGCAGGGGAATTCCGTTGGCCGCGATTTGCTCCAGGATGACGAGCTTCAGAGACGGGACCAGCGCATTGATCTCGTGGAATTCGAGCGGCGTCTTTTCTTCAAACGCCAGGCAGAACGCGGTGAAGTCTTCCTTGGTCACTTCGAAGCCGACTTCGTCGAGAAAGCCGCGGGCAATGGCGAGCGACCGGGGCAGAATCTCGGTTTTGTTCGCGACCATGGGCAACGTGTTACGGGGCCCCAGTTCGCTGGCAATCATGCGGGCTGCCGCGGCCATCTGCTGGGCGTTGGTGCGCAGCCAGAGCAGGTCTTCGGAGCCGGGATTGTGGGCGAAAGCGTTTTCGATCCGGTCGAACAATTTCTTGAAAGTGTCCGAGAGATCGCGGCAGCGCTTGGAAAAGGCTTCGGACGAGGGGCGCTGTGGCAGCCAGCTCAAGGTCGCAGCGAGTTCGAGCGCGGCACTGCGGAGGGGGCGAGCCTGCGCCTCAATGAGCACAGGCGTTGCGGGATGCATTTCCTCGCCGATTACGTCGCCGACCTGAAGAGGGGTGCCCATATTTCAATCCAATTCGTTGCGAGCGGCGATTCTATCCTAACGGCGCCGATCTTTAATCCGGACGATCGGTCAGCCGGCTAGCGATAGCTCGCGGCCTGCAATTCAAACATCTCCGCATAGCGGCCGCCGAGACTCGTTAAAGCCTCGTGATCGCCTTCTTCTGCAATGCGTCCGTTCTCCAGCACTACGATGCGATCGGCCATGCGCACGGTGGAGAAGCGGTGAGAAATAAAAATGGCCATCTTGCCGGAGGTCAATTCAGCGAAACGCCGAAAGACCTCATATTCGCTGCGCGCATCGAGCGCGGAAGTGGGCTCGTCGAGAATGAGCACCTGCGCGTCGCGCAGATAGGCGCGGGCCAGCGCGACTTTCTGCCACTCGCCGCCCGAGAGGTCGACGCCGCCATCGAAGCGCCGGCCCAGCATCTGGTCATATCCGGCGGGAAGTTTTGCGACCACATCTTCCGCCATGCTTTTGCGCGCCGACTCGCGCACCAGTTCCATGTTCTGCAGCTGCTCGATGCGGCCGACGGCGATGTTCTCGCGCGCGGTCATCTCGTAGCGCATGTAGTCCTGAAAGATGACGCCGATTTCGCGGTAGAGATCCTCAAGGTCGTACTCGCGCAGGTCGATGCCGTCGAGCAAAATCTGGCCTTCCGCCGGGTCATAGAGGCGGCACAGCAGCTTGACGATCGTGGTTTTGCCTTCGCCATTTTCGCCGATCAGGGCCACGCGCTCGCCCGGACGCAGTTGAAAGTTCAATCCGTTCAGCACCAGGCGCGACGATCCGGGATAGCGGAAGGAGACATTTTGGAATTCGAATCCACGCAGGATCGGGCGGGGCGCCGGCAACGCGTTGGGCTTCGAGCGAATGGTCGGGCGCATCTCGAAAAACGCGATCAGGTCGGTGAGGAACAACGCCTGGTCGGCGATGGTGGAGAGCGTGGAAAAAGTCTGCTGCAGGTTGGAACTGGCTTCGCGAATGGCGTTCGCTAATAAGGTCAGCGTGCCGAAGCTGAAGACGCCGGTGACCGTTCTCCAGACGGCGTAGACGTAGGCAGTATAGTATCCGGCGGTTCCGATGGCGGAGAGCGCGGAGCCGGCAATGACCTTCTTCCGCGCCAGCGCAATATCTTCTTCATAAACCTGGGTGGAAAGAGTTTTAAACCGGTTGCTGAGGAAGTCGCGCAGGCCGAAGAGTTTCAGCTCCTTGGCGGCTTCCTTGCTTCCACCCAGAATGCGGAGGTAATCGAGCTGGCGGCGAATGGGCGTTTGGCGGAAATTCTTGGCGTATCCGAGGAAGGCGAAGTGCGTCTCGCCCACAAAGGCGGGGATCACTCCCACGATCAGCAGAAGCAGAAGCCACGGGGAAAACAGCATGATCGTGATCGACAGCGTGATGGTGGTGATGACTTGCTGGACCAGACGTCCCATGGCCTGAATCATGTAGAGGCGGTCGGTGGCCTGCACCCGGGCCCGCTCCAGCCGGTCGTAGAACACAGGATCTTCATAGGCCAGCAGATCGAGGCTGGCGGCGTGCTCCATGACCCGCACGCTCACATGGTAGGTATATTTCCCGGCGAGCAGGGCATCGAGATAGTCGATGAGGCGGCTGAGCAGGCCGGTCGCCACTGCCAGGGCAAATTCCCCCGCAACCAGCCACCAGAGCCGGGTTCCGATGGGGCGATGGGTAGTGAGAATGCTGTAAATGTTGTCGATGATGAGCTTCGACACCCAGAACAAGGCGGGCGGTAATAAAGAAGCGATGACTCGTGAGACCAAGCCCAGGACTACAACCGCTCGTCCGGATTCCCAGACGAAGCGCAGAACGGTGGGCACATTGCGAAGAGCTGATAAGCGCTCCCGCCAACTGCCCCAAAACTCAGATTGTGTCCTCTTCATGACCGAGTCAAAAGTTTCCGGAGGAGGTCGGCCTTGGCTCCGGAACTCATCAAACCCCAGGGCGCCAGTCGAAGCGACAGGTATCCCCTTAGTATAGCCGAGTCAGCCAGCAATTAAGATCAACTCCCCGAAACGACGTTTGGATGAAAAAAAGTGCCGTCAGGTTGGGCCGGGAGGAAAAACTCGCGGAGGAAGAAGTGCCGGGCGAGGCCCCTATTCCTTTTCAAAGCCGGCGAGTTCCATGCCCCGCCGGGCTTCTCCGCTCTTCATGAAGGTCTCCCAGACAAAGCCGGTGCGGAGATTCTCTGCCATCAGAAGGATGATGCCGGTATCGATGCCGATCACGTCGGTGTCATACCAGTTTTTGAGGGGATTGAAGACATTGACGAAGGCGTACTTGGTCCAGGCGGAGGGATAGTGCGCGCGCATATACTTTAAAACCCGCAGAGTGGCCTGGGGAAGGAACGGCAGCGAACCGCCGGCGGCGCTGGGAACGACCGAGCCATCGATGGGGCCGGTGGCAGGCGGGCCGCCCCATACCGTGTATCCCTGCTGGGAGTCGGAGGCGGTAATGCCCCAAAGGTCGTCGCTGTAATCGGGGAACTGCTTGCTTAATTCGAGGCAGAAGCGGCGGTGCACTTCGGTGGCCACGATGGAGTTCTGAAAATAATCGGCGTACTTGTCGCGCTTTCCGCGGAAATCGAACCAGGCCTGGGAATACTGATGCACGAACAAAGGGGCGAACGATCCGATATAGCGCATCCCGTCGTATTCGAAGGTCAAGCGCTTCCAGGCGCTCCACGTGCTGGGTTTGAGGGGGTGGGCGGTTGAGCCGATCCCGAGCAGGTACATCATCATCAGTTCGCTGTAGTAATCCCAGCGCGAGGGAAGGAAGCCGATTTCCGGGGTCCAGCCATGGGTGAGCAGAGAGGTGTCTTCAGCGAGCCAGCCCCAATCGACGCGGTCCAGAATGAGGTTCGCCAGTTCCAGAACCCCGGAATGGCGGAAGTGTTCGCGGCAGGAGATGACGCCGCAAAGCAGGATGGCAGTATCGACCGACGAGACTTCGGAGTCGAACATGCGTTCACCAGTTTCGGGATTGGCGAAGTGATAGAAGAATCCGCGATGGTTGGGCAGTTTCTTCCACAGGAAGCGCAGGGTGGCGAAGACGCGCTCGAGCAGGGCGGTCGTCGGCATGTACTTGCGCTGGTCGGCGATGCAGAGAGCGGTCAGGCCGAAGCCAGTGGCCGCAATGCTGGCCGCTCCGCCGGGATTATCGGTATGAACATTGGCGCGATCTTTGACCATCCCGGTTTTTGCGTTACCCTGTTCCCAAAAGAAAAGGAAGCTGGCGCGTTCCAGTTCGTCGAGGAATTGATCATCCTCCGGCGACAGCTTGTAGGATGCGGCAGTGCCGGGGTCGAAAGCGGGAGTTTGCGAAGGTGCGTCCATGGCGGCCAGAGCTCGAGCGGAAGGCAGAAGCAGGCCGGTTCCCAGCATCTGGCGCAGGATCTGTCGACGGGAAAGCGGGAGTCGTCCGGCATCGGTAGCGCTTGATTTTCCGTGGCTCATGCGAACTTAGAAAACGACCGAACACCGCTCGCTGGCATCCTTATGAAAGAATCGGACAGGATTCTCGTACCATGGCATTCTGTTCAACGATGCACCCTAAGGCTTCCCTTTTGCCGGGGCCCGCGGAAAAGTTCGACGTTCTACTGACATCTTAACGAATTTGGTCAATTGGGATTGAAATAATTAGGACCGGTGACGCGCGCGCACAAAATCGAGGCCTGGGTGGCGCTGATTGTGATTGCGCTGCTGAGCGCCAGCACGCTGGCGATTATCCGCTGGGGAAGGCAGCGGCCGCTGTCTTTACGAGGAGCGGTGGTGGTGAAAGACACCGACCCGCACAAGCAGTTGCCCATCGCGGGAGTGGTCGTTTCCGCCGGCGACCTGGCCGTGTCCGACGCCAAATCGGACTCCTCCGGCCTGTTTATTCTGAAGCTGCGCAAGCCCATACGGCGCGGCTATCCCATCGTTCTGCATTTCCGCGATCCCAAATATCAGCCGCTGGATCTGAGAGAGTACGTGGGGGACCAGCTTTACGTGGTGCCGCTGGCACCCGTTCCGACGCTGCGCACTGCCGACAGCCTGCCGGTCCAGAAGGTCACCAACATCCGCGTGCGCTACACGGTGAAGGTGGCGGCGGAGGTGAACGTGGGCAGCGAGGTGCATACCTTCGAGGTGGAGAACAAAGGCAATGTGCCCTGCAAGAAGCAGACTCCGTGTTCGCCGGATGGAAGATGGAAGGCGTCGGTGGGATCGGCGACGATGGATGCGGGTGTAGGCAATCAATTCCGCTCGGCGCGCGCCTCCTGCATCGCCGGCCCCTGCCCGTTCACGCACATCCAGACGGACCGCTTCTCGCATGGCGGGCAGTTCATGACGGTGTCGGCGCGGGACTGGTCGGACACGGCGACGTTTCTGATCGAGGCCGAAGTGTTTCATCCCATGTCGAGCCCGATGGAGCACTGGTCGTATCCGGCGATCTTCGGCGAAGGCATGTCGTTCACGCTGCCCGCCTCGGCAGAAAGCGTCAGCATCGAGGCAGACCTCGGCGGACAGACGATTATTTTTCCGCTGGGGCCGTCTCTGTTTCTGAGCTGGGCAAGCTGTGAACTCGTGGACAATCCCGACCAGGGCCGAGTGTATCGCTGCCGGCCCAAGGCGGGGTATAAGTTCCAATGATCCCCAAGTAGGCGGAGCCTGCTGACCAAAGTAGAAAGTTTTCGGGGAGCAGAAAGGCGACCGAAGTGCCCAGAACGGATGAGGCTACTGTAAAGAGGCGGGAGGCGAGTGCGTAACGCACTCACCGCAAATGCGGGGATTAACTGGGGAGAGGAATTTACAAAAACGAACTTCGCATCTCTACCTTAATTGTGCGGCGCTGCCACGAGGTCTCCCCAGCCGCACATCAATTCCTCAGCGGAACACGGGGAGGCAACATTGGAAACAAAGCACTTGTTGGCTTTGTTCCAGCAAATTGACAAGGTGCCAGCACCGTTGGCCACTAGAGAGCGTGCTCCCTGAGGTAGAGATACCAATCGACTGCGCGCTGCAAATCGCGGCTAGCGGTGGCGAAGTAGCGGGGAGCGAATTCGTTTGGTGCCGACTCTCGAAGATGAGAGGCTTCTGAATTGGTCTGCTGCAAATCGGAGAGGTGCTGTGCTTGCAGATCAATGAGTTTGACCAGCATCTGAAGCTTCTGTTTGGGATCCGGGATGATTTTCACGCCCTCGCGTGGCCCAGGAGGCGCAGGAAGAGTTTCCTTGAATTTCTCCGCGCGCGTCTGGAGGAACTCGGCCGCGTAAATCGCGTCGACGTTCATGTCTTTCCACTCAGTAAGGTTATCGTAGAACCCAACTCCAAAAGCCTTGACGATCTGATCTTTCCAGCGCTCTACGTGCAACGGCCCATGCTGGGAAACATCCTCTCGTAATTGCTGGAGAAACCGTATCCCTTCCCGAAGGCCCTGTCGGCTGGCTCCATACCATTGGGTCTGACGGACGTCTGGTTGGGGAGCGCTCTCGTTCGACGTCGATTCGTGGTCCGGTGCGAAGTGTTCCTTTAGTCGATGCATTTCCAGCCGGATTGCTAGTTTGGACCTCCAGCAGCATGTGACAATTTGCTCGAATCCGATCTCTTGCAGGGCGTTGCTCGGCTCGAGTTGGGCCCGCAGACTTTCACGGAGTATCTCAAAATCCCGCTTGTCCGCCTCAGAAACCGTAAGCTCGCGGGAGTAAAACCCGTGCTGAAGAGCATTCATGCTTACGGTACGTTTCCCTGTCTCGCTCTTGGGCCCGGTTGACCTAGAAGCATTCTTTTTATTCGCGTCTATCTTTTTGAAAGAAGTCATCTAAATTCTAAATTCCAAGCGGCAGAGCCGCTTCTTAACCTCAACCCGACGAATCCGGGCCTGGACGTGGTCGCCGGAGGGAGACTGAATCCCGTACTGCAAATCATTGAAGTTGTCTGGAAGATTTCAAGCCTTTTGCTTGTGTTTGGCCCACCGCGCTTCTGCCGCTCTCTTGGCGATTTCGCGGCGCTGCTCTGCCGTTAACTTTCGCCTGCGTGCTTTGCCCCCCAACTGCCCAAGATAGACCGCATGGGGATCCTTTTGTTTCTTCGCCATTGTTAGCTGAACCTTACCCCGGTTGTCTCAATAAAATCAATAACCTGCTTGACAATGCTTACCGCTAAGCATATGCTTAACGGTAAGCATAAAGAGAACTTAACATGTGCTGGTGAGCGCATGCAGCAGGCAGGGAAGAGGTAGGTCGGGACGAGTCGGTCCTTATGAGGTGGGCAGCCATCGTTGAGGGTGTCCTCGTACTCACGGAGAGACGGTCACACCGGCGGTTCCGTTGATTCCACTGGCGTCGTAGATGCTCGCGGATATGGTTTGATTTCCCGGAGTCATCAGGGTAAAGCCGTTAGTCCATGTATGGGAACCTGCATCCGCCGGAGTGAAGCGGTAGGAACCGGGAAGCACGGCAGCCGGATCGGAACTGGTGAACGTTATGAAGCTGTTGATAACGCTATCCCGCGTTCCCCCAACCGTGACGGTCACGGTAACCGTGAAGGGAGAACCTGCCGTTGCAGTGGAGGGAGCTGAGAAATCAAGAATCGCATGCGGGTTGCCGCAGCCGAATGTCATCAATATTGCAACCACTGTGGTCAACAAGCATAGCCGGCGAGCGGACAGGGCTATCCCGGATCCTATCCGGCGAAACCGACCCAGAAAGATCACATCAAAGCGTCGCAAGAGCGAATTTGCAATGCACACTCTATGACCCAGCAACAGAACACCGACACCGGGAGGTGTGCGGTTCATTACAGAGCTTGAGGTCTGGCGTTTACTCTGAGGCGTGGTGGCGAGGCTTGCCAATGCGGACATCGATTCCGAACATGGGTCCGTAAACATTAATGCCATAATTCGCGAACTGTGGTTGGGATAAGTAAAGATTCGATATGTGCATCCAATTCAAACCAGCCGAGATCGAGTACCGAGGGTTGAAGTTATATCGAACTCCACTGCCCATGTTCATAGTAAATGTAAAATTCTGTCCCTGCGCCCAGATGACTCCTAGGGGTTCTTTAGCGTCAATATTTCCGAGCCCTAGGCGCCCGTCAAAATAGGGTGCGATTCTCCCATGGCGAGGTACGAAATTGCGTCGAATACCCATGATCCACGCGAAGTAGCGGGTTTCAGGGCCCCTCGGAATTACAGTGAAGGCCGCACTGGCCGTCAGATCCCAATTACCGCGAAAAATCCAAGGCCCGCCAACGTCATCCATTTGCCAACGGAGAGAGGCGATGATGGGCACCAGAGTGTAGTTAAGCGGCGTCTTGGTATACCCATCGCCTAAGAAAACGTCGAAAACAAAGGGTATGTTGATGGGGAGCCATCCGCCATCCAACGAGAATTCGAGCCTGTTCTTGTAATAAATATTGCGATTTAAATCAGGCTTGGAGGTGCGAGACATTTCGACAACTGCTGCCTTCAAATTCTCACGAGACGAATCACTCAGCGCTGCCGATTGCGGTTTTGGTCCAACTGACTCTGGCAAAGGTTCTTGAGCGTCGAGCAAACCGGTATCAGAAGCAGACCTTGGGCATCCATCCACAGCAATGGCACAGAACGCCATCGCACAAGATGGCTCCGAAGAAACAACCAGAGCCCTATCTTCCTCCAGTTCGGAGTTCTCGCGTGCATCACTTGGCCCGATATCGAAACCAAAGTCACTGGTACCTTTTCGCGTTTCCGTGCTCGTAGCGAGCACTTGAGATTCAGCGGACAAATCCTGGAGGGACTGAGCCTCCATCGTCCGCCCTGCTGCAACCAAACACAGCAGTGCCATTCCAACGGTAAATTGGAATACACTCCGTCGGCTCCCGACTTGTGCGCGATAATCCGCGAATTTCATTGCTGCCAAGTCACTCCTGGGTAGAGACTTCGTATCCGATAGCCTCGGTATGCCGACTCACCCGTACGATTCATTTCCCGCACAGTTTTCGGGGGTTACCGTTTGCCACCGGCGTAATTTTAGCCGCGCACTACTGAGGACGGTTCGTGAATCGACTTGTGGGGAGAGTCTCGGGACGAGTCGCAGATGATTTGCGCGGGAAGGCTTCGAGCATCGGCGGCTGGATATCGTGCAAGGACGCGTGGGAGGGCGGGCGAACCACAAGCGAATTGAGTCTACCGAGAGGCTGATGATCAAGCGGAAAAACTGCGTGCGAGTTGGGGCAACCGCCGTAATCTGACTAGAGACTTCGCGTGGCGGAACGATTGGAGGGATTTTCGGTACCGTCGTGACGAAGGGGATAGCGGCGGAGTCCCATTAATTGCAAACATAAGGCCGCGAGAAAAGCGGAATTGTTCAGGAGGTAGCGCTTCCAGAGGCGCCTTGGCTCTTGACAAAGCCTGTGGGCCCATTGCAGTCCTGCATCTTTGATCCACTGCGGAGCATCTTTCACATGGCCGGTATGGATATCGAACGCCGCGCCCACTCCGATCATGATCTTGCAGGATAGTCGGCGGAAGTTCGCGGCCATAAACTTTTCCTGCTTCGGCGTGCTGAGCCCTACCCAAATAATGTCGGGGAGTGCGCTCTCCAGTTGCGCTTCGAGGGCGAGTTTCTCTGATGGCAGAAGAGATCGAAAAGGAGGTGTAAAGGCTCCCACTACTTCGATGCCCGGAAACATGTGCCGTAAGCGTTCCGCCAGTTCATCGGCAACCCCGGGATTCCCACCATACAGAAAATGGCGAATTCCGTTCCCTGCCGAACGCCGGCACACCTCAAGCATCAGGTCGGGACCGAAAACGCGCTTCATGGTGGAGTTCCCTTGCATTCGTCCAACCCAAACCGTTGGCATGCCATCGGGAGTTACGAGCAGGGCGTGGTTGAGAATGTGCCGGAATTCGGGGTCGCTCTGCGCCTCCATCACGCCATGGACGCCTGTGACGCAGACGTATCCCTTAGTTCCTTCCCGCACGGCGCTTTCGATGATGCTGGCCGCGGTGGGAAGGTCTATCGCATGCACCCCGACCCCAAGCACATTGGCGCGGTTCTTAGTCGGCACTGCGAGCGGTGAGTATGTTGGAGAGGCGTCCGGCGTGGCGTAACTCATTTTCAATCCATCGATAAGTGACGTTCAGACCTTCTTCGAGCGACACGGAAGGCTCCCAGCCCAAGGTCTGTCGTAGGCGGTTGTTGTCGCTGTTGCGACCACGTACTCCTTGCGGCTTGCTTAGATCGTGCTGCTTGGTCAGGCGTTTGCTGGCAATCTCGCTGATAAGATCCACTAGTTCGTTGATCGAGATGAGCCGATCCGTGCCCAAGTTCAAGGGATCGCGATAGTCGGACGCCATCAAGCGCAACAGGCCTTCGACACAATCGTCAACATACATAAAAGAGCGCGTCTGCTCACCGTCTCCCCAGATTTCAATATCTCCGCCGTCCAGGGCTAGGGCTACTTTGCGAGAGATAGCAGCTGGCGCTTTTTCCTTGCCTCCCTCGTAGGTTCCGAGCGGGCCGTAGACGTTATGGAATCGCACGATACGAGTATCGAATCGGTAGTCCTGCCAATAATAGCGGCATAGCTCTTCGGTAAAGAGCTTCTCCCATCCATATCCCGCCTCGGGATCGGCAGGATACGCGTCTTCTTCGCGGAGCGGTGTGACGTCAGCCCCACACTGCTTAGACTGGGCATACACGCAAGCAGACGAGGAGAACAGAAACCGCGACGCTGCGTTTAGACGGCTCGCCTCGAGCATTTGGGCGTTAATCAGAATGTTGTTGCGCGAGATGCCAGCACGAGACGCAGTGATGTAGCCGATTCCCCCCATGTCTGCGGCCAGATTGTAGACCTGTCCGATGCCGCCGCGGGTTGCTAAAAGACAGTTATCGTACTTGCGAAGATCGAGTAGTTCGAACTCGTCCGCGGCCGAAGCTTCGTACTCCGGCTCCTGGATGTCTGCGCCTCGGACCCAACAACCTTCCGCTTTAAGCCTCTTTACGAGATGGTGCCCGATAAAACCTCCGGCACCGGTGACAAGTACACGGTTGCGCAACGCCATATCAGGTATTCTCCTTTGCAGTTGTCAGCTATTGGAACACAATGGGGTGACTTTCTGATAGTCAGGCAGCGTAAAAACGATCAATGCAACTTGCAAAATTCACAAGTTGTACGCTGAGCTTCGAGAAACTGGACCTGCAATTTCTTCTTGGGCAGCAGTTTCGATGTGCTGAACCTTTTTCATCTAGCGGGGAGAAAACGTAGTGCAAACGGCTTGAGACGCTCGGCACAAAACTTGCGAACCTTTCGCCGCGCTTATCGTACAACTCTCCAATTCACGATGAGACCGCTCGGGGTGAGTAGTTGTGCAGTTGGGTTGCAGAGCTTGAAATTCACATTTCCAGATGTTGGGTAGGCACTCAGAATCAGTTTGCCGTCCGCTGTTGCCGGCTCGCTCGCATAAGACCAAATAATTGCATCCGTTAACGCCACCCCTCGTGCCGTTGTCGTGACTACTGTCGCGCAA
Source organism: uncultured Acidobacteriota bacterium (assembly GCA_963719865.1). Classification (GTDB taxonomy): domain Bacteria; phylum Acidobacteriota; class Terriglobia; order Terriglobales; family Acidobacteriaceae; genus Sulfotelmatobacter. The sequence continues at coordinate 86,437 of CAVRDS010000083.1, forward strand.
GCGCCGAGTCTGACGGCAAAACTGGTGAGCGTCGATTGACCGCTGGCAATCGTGACCAAGCATGGACTTGATATGGTTACGAGCACTCCAGCGGTTGAAGCTTGCACGCAATTGCCCGGAGCTAAAGAGCCTGCTGCAATCGTCCCGTTGGCAACAATGTTGGACGTAGCGCCAAGATTTGCGGCGGTGACGTTCCCCCCAGTGCATACCGACCCGCCTGATCCATTATACTGGTAGCACTCATCACTTCCGCCATAGTATTCGTAATGTCCCAGCCAGTTGGCTCCCGTAATTGTCGTCCCAGTGATCTCATTGTGAATCAGGTGGCCCGTTCCGAGTGGCTGCGTAATGTCCCTGATGAGGATGTTTCTCGGAGATCCGGTATTCTGGATCTCGAACATATAACTCGTGTCCGCGGGGCCCGGATTCGCAACTACACCATCAAAACTGACACTATAGGCACCTATAAGTTCAACACGCGCCGTGGTAGTGTCTGTGCCCGATTCCCATTCAAGCATTAGATTATGAATCTGTACGTCATTGATCGCCATCTGGTTGGAATTGTAATTAACTTGAAGAGCATTTTGTCCGGCACCTTGATGCACCGCGCTCAAGCCATAGAAAGCTCCACCCGTAATGAGCGGGCCTACGCCTGTAGTGCCCCCGCCAATCAAAACCGGCGCGGCCCCTGTGTTTGCATACCCGTCCGATACCGTATTCTTGAAGATCGCCCCGCAGCAGAAATCAGTGAACTGGATTCCGATCCCAAAGAAGTTGTATGCCATGATACGGTCGGTCTGCGAAGAGTCAAACAAATGCTGGAAGGTAATCAGTGCACCTGTCATCGTCGCATGGTTTGGGTTCCCTGCGCTGACTCCGGAGGTTGAAATATAAGAGCCGCCGGAGGTCGGTGAAGGATCCGTGCAAAACAGACTATACATGGAAGAACTGGAGGCGGCGATAAGCGAGAATGATCCGCTGCCAGCAGCTGCAGTTCCCACAATAGACGAATGCGTGAATTGCTTGATTCCACAAGCACCTGAATTGTTGATGCTAAATATCCATACACCCATGTTCGGAACGAGTAGAGTAAGAGGATAGCCAGCGGGTGTTCCTACGTCTATTTCTGAAGTGGCCGTGAGATTCTGACACCACCGCGCGTCAACTATTCCACTCAATGCAGCATATGCGTCCGAGATCGCAGCAATGACACCAGCGCCCGAGCATGGGTACTTCACCCCGTCCACGACGATGCTGTTGTCTAAAGTCGCAGGCGTGGCGTTTGGGACCGCCAATGATGAACCGCCAGAACTGGCCCCAAGAATAGGCTGCCCAACACCAAAACGCACGCCCTGTGCAGACGCAGTGATGGACGCGCAAATCACAACCAAAACAACATAAGGAGAACGTTTCAACCGGAATTTCCCTCTACCTGTCGGCGTCGCACTTTCAATGGATCCTTGCTCAGGCACTTCTATCTTCCGACCCCGAAGCCCATCTGCGCGAGGTCCTGGCCCGCATCGCCGACCATCCCATCACTCGCATCGAGGAGCCGCTGCATTGGAAAATCGCCGAAGGCGTGCCGCTCGCAATCGAACCCGCAACCTAGACGAGAAGGTCTTTGGTTCGACTTGGTTTCCTCTAATTATTTATTGAACAATCAGAGTCAACGGCTGCGATTGAATCATCGAACCTGACGTCGCTGCGACGGTCAAGGTATATTTCCCCGCCGGCGTTCCGCTGGAACACGCTTCGCACCTGTTGCTGCCAGTCCCTCCGCACGAACAGATAAACAGCAACAGGATAATCAGCAGACCGGGCAGCAAGCGTGAGGTCCGCCGCCGGTTCGAAGAACCCGGCAGGATGACGATACCTACAAGAGCCACGGCCCACAGCCAGCCAGAGTGTGGAAAAGAGCTTGGTATGCGCGCGGCTGTCGTCGGCGCCGTCGTGGTCACAGTGACGGTGAAGGTCGAGGGCGTGGTTGCGCTTACATTTTCGCTGGCCGGCAGCGAACAATTCGCAGCCGTGGGAACTCCCGTGCAAGTTAAGGTCGCGGTCCCGCTGAAGGCGCCACCGCCGATGGAAAGTGTGTAGCTGGCGGTCTGCCCAGCGGCGATTGTTGCCGACGGATTCGAGGAACCTAGATCTAAAGACATCCCAGTCCCGCTCAATGCGACCGCCTGTGGACTATGGGCCGTGTTGTCGGCCACACTGAGAGTCGCGCTCCGCGAACCGGCGGCAGCGGGGGTGAAGGTAATGGCGATCGTGCAATTGGCTCCAACAACAATGCCAGTTCCGCATGTATTGGTCTCCACAAACTCGCTGCTTTGCGGACCCGTGATGGTCACGCCGCTGATCGTCACCGCGGAGGAACTAGTGTTGGTTAGTGTGACTGTTTGGGGTCCGCTGGGGGATCCGACCGCGATGTTTCCAAAGGCCGCCAGACTGGGTGTTAAGCTTGCGGCGGGACCTGCTGGCCTGTTGAACAGAAGCGAAGTACCCACCGCAATGTCGGGACTTCCGTCTCCATTGAGATCTGCAATCGCAAACTGGGTGTCGGCGGCGTCGCCTGTCCCGAAACTCACGGCCGGCTGAAACGTACCGTCGCCATTGCCGACGAGAATCGATATGTCAACTTGGTTATTCAGGACTGCCAAATCTGGTATCCCATCTCCATTGAAGTCGCCCACCCCTACGTAGGTCACATTCCCGAGAACAGGGTAGGTCGCCACACTAAACGCACCGCCTCCAGTGTTGAGCAGGACCGAGACGCTGTTTGATGACGAACTGCCGGCAACGAGGTCGATGCGACCGTTGCCATTGAAGTCTCCAACTGCCAGCGTGGTCACTCCCGCTGGAATGGGGAAATCCGTTTCCGGCCCAAAGGTACCATTCCCGCTTCCCAGCAGAATCGCCACCGCCGATCCGGTGCCTACTGCTAAGTCTAGGTTGCCATCGTTGTTGAAGTCGGCGGTTACGACAAAGTTGGCTGTTCCGCTGATGGGTACGGTTGTTGGAAATCCAAAAGTGCCATCGCCTTTGCCTAACAAGAATGAGACGTTATCTGCGCTGCCACCGCAGATCACGCAGCCACCGCTGGTTACAATGTCAGTGATCCCGTCATTATTGATGTCTCCGAGGGCTATCGAACTGCCACCTCCGCCGTAGTCCACTTCAGATTCGAAAGTCCCATCTCCATTTCCTAATAACACTCCGACCCGTACTGTTTGGGACCCGTCATTAATGTCTCCGGTAATCGCCACGTCAAACTTTCCATCACCATTGAAATCACCGACAGCTGCCGAGCAAGCTGTCCGGGGGGCGTTATAATAGCATGATTGCACTTGGACACCCGCCGCAGGCGACTGGAAGGTCCCGTTCCCGTTTCCGGGCAGCACTACGAAAACGGTTCCAGCTCCGTATAGCCGAGTATTTCGAACAGGTCGGTGTTCCCGTGACCCGTGAAATCATCCGCCAGCACAGCGACTGCGGAGCCGCCGCTCCCGCCCAGGCCGCTCCAGCCTACGTCAACGACACTGTCAAGCTGGAATGTTCCGTCTCCTTTGCCGAAGGCGACGGACGCAACAGAGCCCGACAGGGTAGCGATGTCGAGCTTTCCATCCTTGTTGAAGTCTCCGAACGCCGCACCCTGCGGTCCGCCTCCGGATAGGTCGTAAGCGGACAACCCCGGTAACTGAAAAGTTCCATCCCCATTGCCGAGCAATACCGTAATGCCCCCGAGGACTAAATCCTGTTTGCCGTCGCGGTTGAGGTCAGCGGAAAAGAGGCAACAACCGTCGTATTGGAAAGCTGTAGAAATTGCTGGCTGGAAAGTCCCATCCCCGTTTCCAGGCAAAACTGACAGGCTGTTACCGATGTATGGCGAAGTACTGAAAGCGAGGTCCAGCTTTCCATCTCCCGTGAAATCTGCCACGGCCAGACCCCCTAGACCCAGGAGGGCTGTCGTACTTACCGGCGGCTTGAAGGTGCCATCGCCCTTGCCCAGGAACACCGAAATCGGTGTTCCTACGGAGGAGTTTGTTTCGGTTCCGGATACAATGTCGAGTATTCCGTCGTTGTTGAAGTCCGCCGCCTGGAAACAATTCGGAGTTGGAAAAGGACCTGGATTTGCAGTGACTGGGGGCTGGAACGTGCCGTCGCCATTGCCCAGCATCACTGCCAAGGCGGACTCGCCCAATTGCGGAAGCGATACAGGAAGTGCGACGTCCAACTTGCTGTCCCCATTGAAATCGCCGATCGCCAAGCATTGGCAGCTACTGTTTGCAACATTCGTAACCTTTTGTGCCTGGAAGGTCCCATCGCCGTTTCCCAGGAGAACCGAGACGGAAACGATTGGAACCGAAGTGGACCAACTCGCAACCAATATGTCCAGTTTGCCATCACCGTTAAAATCACCTAACTGGACTATGATTGAATTGCTCGAGACCGTGTAGTTCACGGGTGGCTGGAAGGTACCGTCCGCATTGCCCAAAAGCACCGAGACGCTTCCGGGGTTGACCGCCACCAGATCCAAGTTGCCGTCCGAGTTTAGGTCACCAACTGCGATGCCTTGGGGATTCAAACCCACGGCGTAGTCCATACGCGCCACAAACGAGACTTTCGGGGGCGTCTGGCCCAGGGATACAGCAAGAGCGAAGAGGAGAAACAGTACGGGTGCGGCAAGCCTCATGGCGGGTGCCGTAAGCTCTATGGTTCTCATTCGGAAACCCCGCTGTTGACCGCAGGAGCGGCGCGACCTTCTAAGTCGCGACCGATGCATGGTCTGATAGAAGCGCAGCATTATGAGTGAATTAAAGATAGTGCTCAGACACTTCCATTTTCCTTCCGATAGTACGCCACAATGCTGTTGCCTATGACCGGGAACCCAAGTGAGCGAATCCTCGCCTCGGGAAAGAGTTCTTGAAGTTGGGCGAGGCTGAGTAAGTTGATTTCCTCATATTCCTTCAGATATCCAGGGGAGTATCGCGCAACAGTCCGTTGTAGGCGGATTGGCAAGAACTGGTAGAACGGAATCAGTGTATGCGGTTCGATCGGGAAATATCTATTGGGGCAGGCAACGAAATATCCTTTTGCAGCAACGCGACGTATCTCATTTGCAAACCGCAGCTGGTCTTCATATCCGCCCACGTGTTCGATAACGGCGTTTGAGAAAACCCAGTCAAATGCTCCTGAGTCAAGAGGAAGCTGGCGCCCATCGGCCACCAAGTCTTGCATGTGGACGCCTTCCAGCTGAGGCAGTTTCTGTTGTCGGATATTGACTACAACGACTTCTTCAAATCTTGAGTATAGCGGAAGAAATTCACCATTGATTCCTGGGCCTCCACCAACATCGAGTAGTCTTCCCTTTGGGGACTGTCCATCAACAAGGTTCAGGAACGCAGTAATTTTTTGGTTCCGGAATTTTTCGTGGATAGGCCGGATACCTTGTAGCAACGCATTTTTCAATTGATTCACGGCAGCCTCAACCAGCCAAACGACTCGAGCTTGTCTTAGCAGTTTGCAGAAAGGGCTCGGCCGCATGAGAAGCGATGGCGCGATGGTAAATGTCCATCAGCATTTCGTAGTTCTTCGAGGGCTGATATTTAGCCTCATATTCGGCGCGGGCGGCACGGCCCATCTCGCTCATGGTTTCAGGGTGCCACCACGCCCACTCAATCTTCGCGGCGAGGTCTTGCGGATCTCCCGGCGCGAAATGCAGGCCGGTGACGCCGTCCTGGACGATTTCAGCCATCACGCCGGTCCGGGACGCGATAACTGGTATTCCGCAGGCAAATGCCTCTACTGCAACAAGACCGAATGTTTCGTAATATCCTTCGGAAGGCCAGATTAGAAACCGGGCTTCCTGGAGTAAGACCAATAGTTCCTTCTTGGCTAGCCGTGGCACAAGTTCCACTCGATAACCTGAATCACGCGCACGCTCCCGAACTCGGTCCTGCAAAGGACCCTCTCCACGCATCTTTAAAGGAACGCTCTTCAATCGTTCCCAAGCTTTCAGTAGAGTCTCCACCCCCTTCTCGGCAGCTAGGCGTCCGACAAAGAGCGCGTAGTCTTGTAAACCTTTCGCTGGCCCGGGATCTGGTGAGACGAAATGCGGTTTGACAACGATTTTCCTCGGAGGCAGCCCCGCATCCGTGAATTTCCGACGATAAAAGTCAGTAAAAACGATGAAGGTGTTCACCTGTTCCTCCCAAGTGTTGAGGTAACGGTGGACCATTAGCATCGAAGCGACAACCCCGGTCTGGACTCTCGAATTCCGATAGCAGGCATGGAGGACGCCCGGCCAAGGGAACCTCTTTCCGAGGCAATCCTCACAGACGTGGGCGTCGCGATGAAGAGTCGCTGCGGGACAAATGAGCCGAGGGTTGTGCAGAGATTGAACCACTGGTATTCCCGCCTCTTGGCAGGAGGAGTAGACAGCTGGCGAGATAAGGGGAAATGTATTGTGGAAATGCGCGACATCGGGTTTCTCGAGTTTCAGCAGATCTCTCATCTCTCTAACGCTGTCCCAAGCCCATACTGTGCGGAGACCCAAAGTGGCCCTGTTCCAGATACCATAGGCACGAATTTCGTCGTTGGTTCGCACATATTCCACAACCTGATGCCCCTTGGATCGCAGCAGATCTCTTTCGCTGACAAACACCTCATCCTCTCCACCGTGCTGTCGGTATGAATTATGAACGAACAGGATCTTCATTTCCGCTCCGTTATCGCCTATATCGAGTCCGCCCCTTGATTCCACTCTACCCCGAGAACGGAACACCGAAGATGCTTTGGGGGGCGCGCTCCACACACAAAGGGTCAGAGTTCTCCCGTTTTCTCGGACCGATCCGCCTGAATCAAGATACGAACGCTCTAAAACTACGAGGAGTAATCAATTTTTCTCCTCAACTGATACTTGCCATCCTCCATTTCGATCCAAGGTTGCAGTCCTTGTTTAGAGATCGCACAGAAGAACTTATTGCCCTGGGAGCGCAATAGCGGGAGCACATTCAAGAAAGTCTGGCCAAAATGAAGCAAAGTGACGAGGTTTCTCGGCCCTAGTTTCTCGGCCAATGCGGCTACGCGAGATTCCCTCCGAAGAAGCAGTTCTTCCTCATTAACGTAGAAATCCCAGTACGGATGGGCGCGGACGCACATTCGTCGCTCCGGGTGGTACGCCGAGACGCACTTTTCAACCTCGTGCCCTGTCCAGCGATAGATAAAGTTGGGAATGGGCCCGTTGCGCATTCCAGCACGCGTGTATTCGTTGTCCGCAACAGCCGCGAGTTCGTACTGAAACGAAAACCCCATGCGCACCAGCATGCGAAGAGACCAAGAATCGTTCGGCTCGATGAAGAAGACATGCTTCTGGGAAACACGAACCATTTCTCCAACTGCCTTGTGTGGACTGCGGCAATGATGGAGAACGGCATGGGCAAAGACGACAGGATAACTGTCATCCGGCAAGGCTATGTCTTCCGCGTCAAGATCCATTCCGGCTGCGTGGATGTTCGACAACACGATTCGTTCAAAACCGCAAGCCGAGAGAATATCGATGTCTTCCTGCCCTCCACCTATAACGAGCACTGGTTGATTCCGGTCAACGCCGCATGCCTCCAAGTGATGCCGTATGACCCTCAATAGACAGGATTTGTCCTTGGGCGACCCGGCGGCGCGGCTCTCAGCGCTCGCCATTTGCGTGACATCCGGCACTTGTTTGTTCTCCAAGATCATGAGGGCAAAACCAAAGCATCAGTTCTTAGTGCTCGATGCCTTCACCACCGACTCATTATCGCCCTACCTCGACACTTGCCGACTGAGTGGAGGATGTCATCAGTCGCTCACGCATCTGCGGACGCGCAGCAAACACCAGCTGTCCCTGAAGGCGACACGCGAACAAAGCTCGATGAACCATTCGCCGAATGGCTGTGTGTACTGGGTAGCGGATGGAAAAACGCCATTCCGCAACCTCGCATAAACCAGCTCGTTCCAGCAGCAATCGTAGCGATCGCCGATCGAAGTAGTAGAAATGGGTCGGATTAACTATATTCTCCCATCGTTTCCGCTGGAGCAGAGCCCGCAAGGAGTCCGCATTCGGGGTCGAAAGCAAAAGCCATCCGCCGGGTTGGAGCAAAGCAGATAATGTTTCCAGGTCCTTCCATGGCTCGCGTAGGTGCTCGATTACATCCCAAATCATGATGATCTCGAACCTGGCGCCCGGCTCCGTTGCCTGTAGCTCGTCGAGACTCGCGTAAACTCTCAGGGCGCCACTCTTCCGCGCAATTTGCCTGGCACATGAATCTGCTTCAATTCCCGTCGTCTGGATGCCGTAGTCCCGAGCAATCTGGCATAGCTTGCCGACCCCGCAGCCGAAATCGAGCAATTTCTTTTCTGCGAGTGGTCCGAACTTGGCTTGCGCTTCCTGGAATGTCTGCCGCAGAATCTCCTCGGGAGTGTTCTCGTAGGAGGCTCCGCCTCCATTCCCGTTCGACGGGTAGTAGTGCTTCGTGTAGGCACGCGCTAGATCAGTTTCATCGAGCTGTGGATGGGCAAATTGCAGACCGCAGTCAGACGCTCTGCACTTCCATACGGTCGTGTGTGCCAGTTCAAACCGCCGACTAGCCTCGCTACGACAAAATGGGCACAACACCATAGAGTTTCTCCCTCCCCCTTTCGGGGCCAGCACAGAGCTTCTGGAAACCGGTTCCGTCGGTGACGATTTTTCGTCTTGAGACGAACCGACGAAATCTATCGCCGCGAGATAGCATTTAGCCCCATATTCCGGGGAAAGCAGACGAATACTCTCACGCCCTACATGCCGCATCCGATTAAGATCTTCATCTCCGGCGGTCATCGCCCGGTCGAACGCTGCGTATAACTCCTCGGGATGATCTGGTCGGAACGTCCAGCCATTAAGACCATCTTTCACCAGCTCTTCCATCGCTTGACTGTAGACACTGCCGAGAACAGGAAGCCCCGCAGCCAGCGCTTCATTCACGACCACTCCCCATTCATCGGCAAGGGTGGGAAAAATGAAGATGCCGCCCTGCGCGTAAACCTGCGGCAAGTCTTCGTACGCCACGTTACCGAGAAAGCGCAGCAGAAGTCGAGGCGAGGCGGAAAATGTTTCGAGTTGCGCACGCGAAGGCCCGTCCCCGGCAATCCAGATTTCACAGTTCTTGTCAGGGTGTTCTTTCAGCCAATTCGACAAGACTGTCATAAAGGGTACAAGACCCTTGCGCTCAATAAGCTGCCCTACGTAGAGAAACCTCCGCGCGACGCTCGGCTCTCGTTCCAGCGGCAACTCAAGATGATGCGCAATCTCTGCGCAGTAGGGCTCAGGGAAGATCTTTTCGCGAGGTACGCCGAGGCTCAACAAGTAATTCGTTCCACTCGCGCCGTTCACAAGTACCGCGTCGGCCATGCGGAGGAGCGCCTTCCGCTGCAGGATCCTCCATGTCGGAAGCCCCTTCTCCGTATGCTCAGAGAGTCCAGTCCAAATGATCAAACGGCTCTTCGGAAACAGCCCGCGGTAGATTGCCGCTTGCAGTGTCCGAAACCCGAGTTGAATAGAAATCACTACATCGGGTCGATGGCGAATCAGCAGGGGAAGAGTGTCGTAGGGAATATGCTGCCAAGTTTTGTCCGAGAAACCCTGTTCGTGCCGCCAGTAGCTTGTGTAAGTCCAGCATTTCTGGACCGTGACGGGCAGATCACCCCATTCCGGCTTCCAATTGCGGTTGGGTTCCATAGGAGTACTTACGAATATCCGGATACCGCCGACGAGCTCCCGGAGATGCTCAAAAACAGGCAGGTAATACGCCGGAATAATGTTCGTGAAAAGACTAACTTCGAGATTCTTGTTCATATTTGCGAGCTAGGGAAGAGAGCCGCCGGAGAAGTCAACTGAACAGCGCCAGACACTCTGGGTCGCCCTGTCGTCATCTTCAAGCCCGACTGCTTCCGCGTACGCAAAACCGTACCAATAAGAATGCCGAGCGGAGCCATCACATAAATATACGATGCGGTATTATCCGTGAGCATCGTTAACAGAGCCGCCAGAAGGGCAAGAAAAGTCCCCAGGTAGAAACTGGCTGTCGGCGACGACTCCTCGACACTCTGTCGATATGCCTTACGGCACACGACAAGCAATTGCACGTAACCAGCGAGAACAAGCGAAAGTCCTAGTACACCTTCGTCATGTAGGAACCGTAAGTACTCATTTAGCGGGTGCGCCAACTCCCACTGGTTGTCTCCGCGGCGGTCAAGACTCACCATGCCGTTGAGGTCATTAGCTGTCCCGGGACCTTTCCCAAGCCACGGTGATTCACTAAAAGAGTCGAGGGTTAGCACCCAGGCGGCGAGCCGCCCGCTCGTGTCCACCGAGGCGTCTCCCGATAAATAGTCTGCAATTGAGCCATTGCCGAGAAACCGCAATTGCAGCGCATCGATGGAAAGAACAAGATAGTAGAGTCCACAGGCTGCTATAACGCCGATGATTGTGATCCGCTTGAGGTCCCGAAACGAAAAATGACGCAATCGCGCCAGCGGGAATAGAAGAACGCCAACGGCTAGAGCCATTCGTGACAGGCTTAGCGCAATGAGAAGGATCAGGCCAACCGCGAGCCAGAACGCCGCTCGGGAGCCATGCGCCCACTGTCCCAGCAGGAGCCCCAAAGCTAACAAAGCGTAGAGAGCGAAGGATCTCGCGCCAATAAGAGACTCCGTCCCAAGACCACCATACAAAATGGAGACGCCATAAGCGAAGGCGGCAACGGCTGAAGCCCAGAAGAGCACACGCACGACATGGGTGCTCTCCAACGGATTCTTCCCTTCCATTGAGGTGAGAACAATACAGCCGACAAAGATCCAGAGCAGACAAACGTTCTGAAATCCTTGCACAGAGGGTCGATGCCAAAAGCATTGCAGCACCGAGTAAAACAGCAGAGCGGAGAGCGGCCATAACCGCACAAATCCAGGCCAAGCTAACTTTGGCTGGCGCAATAAGAACACTGCGACCCCAATGGTGATCAAAATAGTGAGCATGCCATTCACCGAGATCGCTCCGGCGGCATTTATGTTGCCCAGCACATCCACCAGTGCGCTCGACAGCAAGAGACCAATAAGAAAGAATCGTCTAAGCATGAGTCGCCATATGCTCCACCGGGTAGGTATTCATCTTTCGCGCGATAACGGAGGATTCCTCATGCGTAGACTGAGCCTTTGGACAAGTGCCTCAATTCACAGCTGGACCGTCGGTCCAATTAATTGGACCTCTGGAACGACCAGCAGAAGACGGCTGCGTAAGCTGCGAACCCAGCGACCAAACTGAACGCTGCGCCGTTGAGGCCCCAGAGCCCAATGAAAACAGCCGCGGTAATCAGCCCGACCGGCGCGGAGATGGCATTGGCCACCAGATCGAAATGGGGTTTCTGTGAGGCTCGCACCGCCATCGAAAAGCCCGCGGCCAGTCCTGTGCCCACGGGAACCAAACCCAAGATTGGGATCAAGCGGGCGTAAAGAGAATACCTTCCTCCATACAACAGATGTTCAATCGGGACGGCAAGAAGCCACAGCGCGGCGGCGTACCCGAGTGAGAGCAGGGTCAGGAAGGCTGACGCTAACACTGCCTTTCGCCGCAGACGGGCGAGTTGACCCAGACCAAACTCGCGGGACATGGAGGGCAGGATCAAAAGGCCAACCGCGGTGACGATCTGGGTCATCACCAGCGAGGGCACCTGCATAGCACGGAGAACGCCGGCTGCGCCCAGGCCCAAGAATCCAGCGGCCAGATATGTCTGAATCTGCGCCGCCACTGAAAATAGGGAAGTGCTCAAAACCAGCCATCGGCCGTAATTCCAATTCTCTTTCGCGACTGCTTTCCAGGAGCATTGATCGTCTGTTTTCGCGCCTAGCATTCCGAGTTGCCGCATTGGCAGGGCTGCAGACAAGAGACCAGCGCTCCCCATGACCAGGAACGCGGTAGCCGGAGAGAGCACGCTCCTGCTGTGGAGCACGAGCATCCCGAACAGAGTCAAGAGAAAGTAGCTGGCGCTGGCCCAGCCTGCGACGGAGGGCCGCTGCACCATGTAAGCCATCCGGCGAACCAGCCACAGCATGAGGAAAAATGGCAAAGCAAAGGCACTTGCGGCGGTGGCAGTCGCCAGGTCCCGGTTTGCTCCCAGCAGCTTCATGAACAGTGCCATAAGCAGCAAAGCGCCGGCGAGCAGAACTCCCAGCAGTTCGTGGATTTTCAATTGGGCCGCAAAATATGCTGACGTCCGATTGGAGTACCGCGCCGGTCCCATAACGCTCATTGGCTCGAGCAATAGGACGTTGTGGAAGCCGCTGAGGAATAGGAGTGTGGCAAAGGCCACCGCGAACGCTCCGTAGACTTCGCTGCTCAACCAGCGTGCAAGCAGGAAGCTCAACACGAAACCGGCCCCCGAAACGAGGCTCTGATCCACAATGGAAAGACCCGACTTTATCCCCCAGGTCCTAACCTGGTTGGCGGTCAGTTCGAACCCGAGCAAGCTTGGCGTTGGCCGAACGGTGGAGTTCACAGGCTGTGGTGGTCGGAGGATTTGTTACGCCTGTGCAGTATCGCCAGTCGGTTCAACAGCACTGTTCCACGATCTGAAGCAGTCTTCCAGACGCTCTCCGCGAACATTTTGCCTGGGTTCTGCGGATGCACGTGCTCCCAGCGCGCGCATCCGACAATCCACCCAACCGCCCCAGCCAGCGACAGAACCGTCAATAGGACGATAATCAGCAGTCTGGGTGGCCACGACTTCTTCTCTGGCAGGTTCGCCGGATCGATCACGTTTACTGTGGGGATCTCCTTTGCTTCCTGAATGCGAGCAAGTTCGTACTGCTGGTTGAGCAACTCGTAGACGGTCTCCTGGATTTTCATGCGCCGGTAGAGGTCAGCCCACTCAACGCCGAGCAAGGGCAGCTTGCGGATGGGTGGATACATCTGGTCGGGTAGGGTCGCATCTGAAACCAGGGAGGCGTCGGTGCCTTCAAGCTTCTGCAATTGGCGCTTCAGTTCGTCGACTCGGGCTTGCAGCGAGCGGACGTGAACGTTGCTGCTGGCATAGATCTGTTCCAGACTCTGCAGCTCCGATTGAGCGGCGATCAATTGGCCCTGCAAAACACCCGCCGATTCGACCATGGCTTTCGTTTGCTCTTTGATGTCGAGGGTGGAGTTCTTGCTGGCAAAGGCGCCGAACTGCTTTTCGGCGTCCTCAAGGTCGCTCTTGACCGAGGTGAGACGCTGCTCGATGAAGATCCGCTCGCGTCGGGCGGAGGAAGTGCTGACCTCGGCCACGAGACGGTTCAACTCTTCCATATACGCCTGCGCGATGTCGCGAGCGCGCTGCGGACTATTGTCGGTCACGGTCAGCGAAATCACGCCACTCTTGCGGTCCTCGGTTACACCGGTACGGCTGTTCAGCTTCTTGCGCGCGTCCTGCTTGTAACGAGACCAGTAGACTTTCTGCAGGTTTAACCGGTCAACCACGCGATCCTGGACGCTCCGGCTGCGGAAGAGATCGACAAAGAGAGCACCCGAATCTTTAGTCCCCAGCATACTCCCAGCCATCGCGGCCAGTTCCGGGGATGCCTTCGTGGCCAAAGCGGCCAGCATAGTTCCGCTGCCGTTCATGGAGTCGGGTGGCATGATGCTAACCGAGGATTCATACTGGACCGGGATGAGAAACGCGATGACGGCGCTGATAACAAGCGCCCATGCGGTCACCCGAAAAAGCCAGCGGCCATGCTCCCAAAGCAAATGCAGAGCCGCGAGTACGTCAAAGGCCGACGGGTCCGCTTTGGGCTCTGCAGTTGCCGGAGGAGGAAAATCAATCTCCGTAGCCGGATCAATCTCGTGAATTACTGCGTCTTGTCTTAGGCTCTCCACAATTAGTTTTCGTATCCCATACTGAATGTTAACCGACACCAACTTCTAATCCATGCTCAAACTCCCCGCATGGCAAAGATCGTAGTGTGAAGCAAGATCGCCAGATCCATGAAGAAGTTTCGGTGCTTGATGTAATAGAGGTCATATTCAACGTTTTCGTGAATGAGGTAGTTGCGGTCACCACTGAGCTGCCAGAGTCCCGTGATTCCGGGCTTTACTTGCAGACGCTGAGAATGACGTTCGGTGTAGGTCTCGACAATGAAGGGCATCTCCGGACGAGGTCCAACCAGGGACATATTTCCCAGGAGCACATTCAATAATTGAGGAAGCTCATCCAGACTGGTGCGACGGAGGAAGCGACCCAGCCGGGTAATGCGGACATCTTCAGATTCTTTCGGAGAATAAGCATAGGTGGGAGCATCCGTGTGCATGGTACGGAACTTGAACATGCGAAACCTTCGCCCGTTTAGGCCAACCCGTTCCTGCCGAAACAACGCGGGGCCCTTGGAATCGAGTCGGATCAGAATGCCGACCAGCAGGAACAACGGCGAACTGATGGCCAGTAGAGCCGCCGCGCTGCTGAAATCAAAAATCTGCTTAGCCCACTCGTAAGTGAATCGCCTGGGGTCGCGGCTGAACGAAGCCAATAGAACACCGTCAAAGTCTTGAAAGTCAACCAGCGGATCGGAGTAGACGAGGTGGCCGGGAACGAAGGATACCCGCGCCCCCGCCGCCATTACTTCCCCGACTGCATGATGAAACTTCTCGCGCTGCAGGGAAGGGATGGCAATCACGACCAAGTCGGCGGCGTGCTCGGACACCAAGTCCCGGGTCAGTGGACCACGCATCACCGATGCTGACCGCCGATTCTCGTAGCCCAGTTCAAAAACGGCACAGCCGACCTTCGCGGGATTGTCGTCCACAAACGCCACCGGTTCAAGTCCAAGTTTAGGAGAACGGCGTAGAACCGAGTAGACGCGCCGCCCAGTAGATCCCGAGCCGTAGACTAGAACCCGTTCAATTCCATAGCCTTTGGCATGCAAGTGCTGCACCAGCACATAAACGAGATACCTTTGGAGAAAGAGAAAGAGTGGTACCAAGCCCAGGGCGATTAACAGTAGCCAGCGTGAAAACAGAAAGCTGGTGAAGAAACTCATGCACAGTATAAAGGCCACAGCCTGCACGGACACCCGGACCACGCGCTCTGTTTCACGCACACGCAACAGGCTGGTTCCCCGGGAGTACGCGCCCACGCGGTCCAGCATGAGAATGAGTACGGCTGCAAACATGGCGGAGAAGCCAAAAACGACCTCGCGAGGATAGTAAACCTGCTTGCCCAACCCGAGGAAGTAGTACGCCGCATAGCTCGACATGACCGCGGCAATGACGGTTACAAAATCGGCGAGCACTTCCAGTTTGGTCAAGTGACCTTGGAATCGTCCGGCGGGATTGCGCCGCACGACCGGCTTCACCAGACCCATATCAGGAGCTACGGTGGATTGAACTTCCGGTGACCTTGTCAAATTGATCGAGGAATGCATTTTTTTCTTGGACCTGTCTATTTACCTTCCGAGAATTGTAGGAATTGTGTTCTACGGGCCCTCTTTGCGGCGGACGAGAAGGCCTTGCATTCCTGCCATTGGACCGTACCTTACGCGCATGTGACGCCCGACCATCAACTAAGGATGCGGCTCGGCACAACCTCCCCTTTCAAACCCATTCATCAGAGACTCCACTTCGACGTCATTTCCTCGCATAAAGGACCGTCACCAGCGCAATGCGGATGTCGACCATATTAAAACTAGAAGGACGTTCCGCGGAAGTCGTAAACCTAGGACCTTCGTCAACGGCCGTGTATTTTGGGCCAAAAGCTGAGCTGAAATGATGCTGCCACGTTGGATTGATGACTCGTGGCGAGTAGTGGTATGAGCCAGCGCTCATACTGCACGTTTCCTGAAAAGCGGAGTCCTATCCCAGTAAAGAAATCTGCATTGACGGCGATATCATTCTGAGTTCCGCCTTGCGGAAGGAATATCTGATCCACCTTTCGATGCCGAACTTCAAGCCCGATCTTGCTCTTTGCCGAGAGCCAGTAGTTGGTCCGCACGGATTCGCCTTGCGCCGCCCGCCCCAGCCAGCTACCGATAAATTGACCGTTGTTTGTGTAACCATTGACGTACTGAGTGTTCCAGTAAAAATAGCCAGCCGACTCAACTTTGTAGTTGACTGCGCTGGTGGACCCGCCTTCTAGCCTTAAATCGACCTTTGGGATGCTCGGGATCTTGGCCAAGTAGAGTCCGCCCTCAAAGATCGACTGTCGCATATAAGGAATCGGGGAAGGCTCGTCTTCACTCATGGCTTCTCCGTAGAAGGTCAGCCAATCACGCAGCTTCGGAATTCGATAGGCAAAGTCCGCACTCGACCGGCCATCCCCCAAGACGTCCCCGTGAAAATGTAAGCCGAAGGTAGAATCCACGAACGTCTTCGGCGTCAGCGGATTTCCGGGGCCTCCGTAGAGCGTCGTCTTCGACATGCCGAACTCGAAGTTCTCGGTGAGCTTGAAACTGATCTTTCCGCCGCTGAGATACGGCTGGGGATGCAACGCATGCCCATACTCTCCGATGGTTTGGAACGTGGTGCCGGTGAAAGCAGTGGTCAAAAACTCCTGTCCCGACAACTGTCCGATGAAAGCCGACAAGCGTATATCCCCGAGATAGCTGAAAATCCAAGGCAAGCGAAAAGGGCTGACCCGATCAACGCTGAACATGTTGTTTAGCGGAGGAACGTTATTCGTGAACATCATCGCACCGCCGTCACTCGGTCCCCACCACAGGCTGCGCTTGCCATACGAGAGCTGCCAGTTGGCAACATTCATGCCCACGTAAGCGTCCAGCAACTGAAAGCGACTGGTGGCGGCGACGGGAAGCGGAGGAGGATTCGGGGGCAATCCATCGACGTTGCTGATGAAATCGAGCGCCGCCGGCGAAGGGGAAGGCGCCGAGGGAGCCGACTGATATTCGCCGCGAACGTAGATCACAAAAGGACCTGCTGTAGTCCAGCCCGACATACCGGCGACGGCGTTAAATCCCTGCTCGTACGGCCGGCCATAATCATTCAGCAGCGTCTGTCCGAAATGATAGTTGTCCGTCAGTGGCTTTCCTGAAATCGCGAGCGCACGCGAGTAAACGGATTCCAACTGAGCGCTTTGATTGCTTTCACCACTCATTAGTTCGGCGTCGTGAGAGAACTCTTCCGACAACGCGCTGTACAGTTGCTCAACCTCTGACGGGGCATCTGAGTCCGCTTGTTGTTCCGATGCTTCGGCGAGGAGTCGAGCGCACTCCAGGCGAGTCCATGGACGAAGTCCCAGGCTTGCGGTTTTCACATAGCCCAATGCGGCGAGTCGCTCGAGAGCGGGATAAATCCAGCTATCGAGGGGAACGTATGGGGAGCCCATGAAGGCAGGCGCTCCCATTTTCCGGTCCCTTACAAACTCGCCCATGGACAAAAACTCTGCGCCTCCTACTTCCGCATCGTGATGCCGGCGGTAGACGTTCTGGGACACGAGATATCCCAGTACACTCCCCACAAGAACATCCGAGGGAAAGTGCTGTCGGGCGCGAACCCGCGAGAAACTAACAGCTGAAGCCATCCCGTAAGCGAACAGTCTCGGTAAGGTACCTTGGTATTCATGAGCAATTACTCCGGCAATTGCCCATGCGGCAGCCGAGTGTTCCGACGGAAACGACGTGCCTCCCTGGAAAAATGAGCCACTGCCGTTGCCTTGATACGGGCGTTCGCGACCCAATGAGTATTTCAGGGCTTCGACCGTTACCAAGCTGTTCAGGGCCGCCTCGCCAGCTAGAAATCCAGTTTCACGCCAGTGCTCGTTGTGAGTAGGGAAGCTCAATATATAAAGTCCTGCCCCTGCGCCGATCAGGCTTGCCACCCCGTAGTCGGAAACCGTCTTGTAGTGGCTGAGAGTCGTCGGATTCTGCGAGAGCGATGCGCTGTACTGGCGATCAGTCACGAAAAGACCAGCGGTAATTCCAGCCAGCGGTACCAGCCAAGGAGCATCCGACAGGCGAATTCGCGAAGGGCTGGTCCAGATCTGCTTTTGATCTTCAACGAAGTCTTTGATGTGTGCGGTAAAGTCGGGCCTACCCGATTCCTTTGAGACGGGATGGTACGTGCCCATTGGCTGAGGTTTACTCTCGGTTGGCGGTGCCTGAGGGGCATTGGGCACAGGACCGTCCATCACGTCGTGCTTGCTCTCCTGTGACCGCGCGATGGGCACTAGAACTAAGAGCATCATAACGATGACAAAGACAACGAGAGACTCTGCCGCTATACGCACACCGACAACTCCAGCCTTAAGGATGGATATACGCAACCGCTATTGCGGCCGAGGACGCAACTTGCGCCGCCTGCATGATCGTCGCCCAATTCCGCGGAGCCAGCTTGGGCGCCTTTTCCGGCACCACAATCGAATCCCCGGGTTTCAGGACGGCGCTCATGGGATCTCCCATCCAGAAACCTGAATTATTCTTGGCGGAGAGTACGGAGCCGTCCGCCCGCAAAACAAATACTGCACTGCGATCCGCGATCTGGGTGAAGCCACCTGCCTGGCTCAGATACCACTTCGCGCTTCTGCCCGGTAGATAACTGACGGCGGTAGGATTGAAGACCTGGCCACTTACCATTACATAATTTGCTTTCTTCGGAATCACCAGCACGTCTCCGTCTCGCAGCTGTACGTCTGCCGGAGATCCCGTCAGTTTCTTCAGGTCGGGAGGGATGTGGATCACCACTCGTCCGGCCGGGGCAGTGGACTCAAGTTGCTCCAGAGTCGTATCAGTCTGTGCGATCGCAGTCAGCTTCGCTTGCTTCTGATCGGCATCGCCTTCCGGCAGAGACTTCAGATATCCCCGCTCAGATTTAAGCCGGTTGACCAACTCCAGATGGGATTTCATTTCTAACTCTCGTACTTCCTGCCGTAGCAGCACCGCTCCGTACGGATAAGCCTGGGGAGTAAAGCCATTGCAGCGTTTCAAGACCGAACTCAAACGCTCGCCGGGCTCGATGCCGTACGTGGCAGGATGCACCACCTCTCCCTTCACCTTCACCGAGGATCCGAGATCATTCCACTGCGGAATCTGTCGAATGGCGAGAACATCGCCGTTTTGCAGTTGCACGTTTTCGTTCGCATCGCCTGCGACGGCGGCTGCTAGCTTTACCTCAAGGCGCTCACTGGAGCCGTTGCTGGCTGCGAAGCGCGTAAGATCGGCGCTGTCAGCAAATGCGCTTCGCTTGAGTCCTCCCGCAGCCCGAACCAGATCTTCCACATGCATGTTGGTGGTTAGGGGATAGCGACCGGGTTTGGCGACTTCGCCTGTAATGTCGACTCTGGGCGCGTCCACCCTGGCCAGATTGCGGTGCACCAATAAGCGATCACGGGGCTGGAGAATAATATTGTCGACCGGGTTTCCAGCCAGAGCTTCACGTAAATCGACACTGAGAATTCTTGTCGTGCCGTCGGCTTGTGTGCGAAACAACTGCGCAGAATCCAGAGCCGCGTCCGGAGTGATTCCGCCGGCCAGATAGATGGCGTCGCGCAAATGTCCCTGACCGGATGTGCGATACGAGCCGGGTCGGTGGACCTCACCGCCAACCCATACCTCCGGCGGAGGCTCAAAGTCGTAGCGGCTGAAGATTCGCACCGTGTCGAGAGGTTTCAGCGCGGGAGCCGAAGCCGGATTTGCCAGGGCGGCCGAGATGTCGAAGCTCTCGATCGTGGGATGAAAATCGGGGGCATTCAGGCGGATGATCTCGGCATAGTGCGGCGCCGGTTCTGGCAGCAGGTCAGCATACGAGGAAACGAGGTCGGTCAACTTCATTCCGGTCTTGTAGGAATAGCGTCCCGGTCGAACGACGTGCCCCTGCAGGTAAATGGCGTCTTCGTTGTATGCGGCAATCGGGAAAATGTGCACCTGATCGCCGTCCTGAACCTTGAAGGCCTGCAGTTGCTTGTTCAGTTCGTCGGCATCGGTGCTCGCAGTAAGATCCAGTGTGAGCATGGTGCGTTTCTCGTGAGCTTCGAGCCGTTGCACCTCAATGTGACGCAGTGCCGCGGTTGGCAAAATCCCGCCGGCCAACTCCAAAACTTCCGCGAGAGAAGTTTCGTCCAGCAGTTCATAGACTGCAGGGCGGCGCACCATGCCATCGACGGTCGCTTCCGGCCCAACCGGCGGTACCAGCAGGGTGTCGCCATTTTCCAACCGCTGCAGATCCGATCGGATGCCGTGGAGAAGCAAGTCGTAGGCATCGACCTGCTCAATCAATTGTTTGCCGCGAAAGTGCTTGAGCGCTCGCAAAGATCCGCGCGGGGTGACACCTCCAGCGGCGAACAGCGCGTTCAACGGCGTCGAGAGCGAACTGATGTCATAGGCTCCCGGTTGGTCCACCTCTCCCACCACGTAGACGCGAACCGTACGCATGCGCGAAAGTGAGACATCGGCCGATACGTCCCTGAACGCCGAGCGGAGCGCGTGTTGAATTTCCAACTGCACTTCGCCAAGACTCTTGCCGGTAACCAGCAGGGGACTGGTCTCTGGAAGCGCGATCCGCCCTTCCCGATCCACCAGCCTTACTAGTCTTTGCGAGACGCTGCCCCACAGATCGATCGACAAACTATCGCCCGTTCCCACCACGTAGTCTGGGCCGACGGGGAGATCCATGGGAATCACGTCGGGCTGATTGGTGGTATTACGGAACATCTCCATCCCGAACCGCTCCGCAGGTTTCTGCCTGGCTGCGGCTTGGACGTACATGTCGTAGAGCGAAGGAACATCGGCGTAAGGATTGGCCGGACGAACCATCTTCACCGGGTTCACATCTTCGTCGTGCTCCAGCGATCTCGGCCTTTTCGAATTCGAACGCGAAAATTGAGTTGGCACGTCGTTCCTGGCGACCGTATCTCGTGAACTGGCTCGGTCTCCGTTCTGCATGTTTCGTTCAGCGGCAAAGTCGCCTGGGGTAGGAACTCCGGGCGTCGGAGAATTGAAAGGGGTATCCGTAGGGGGCTTGACCGAGCCGGATGTCAATTCGATCTGGGGCGTCGCCAACAGGTCGCGCTGGCCGAACTCATCGGGCGAGAGGTCGGTCCGTAGCGTGCGCGGCACGCTACCCGTGGGTGGAAGATCCGGTGAATACTGCGGAGTTGTTTCGGGAGCAGCCGGTTCATTCTCCAAGGGAGGGTTGCCCTGGCGGGTCCGCGATCCGCTTTTTTGGCAATCGCCATCCTGGGGACTGCAGGTGGTGGTGCGCTCCACATCTTGCTGTTGATCGTCTCTTCTTTGCGGCCTCATCGATTCGCTATCTTCTTGCGTTTCGATCTGAACCAAACGCCGCGCGCGTTCCTTCAATACCAAATCTTCTTCTTTTCCGTAGCTCGAATCCGGATTTGGCGCGGGCAGCAAGTATCCATAGCGTTGCACTAAGCGTGTAGCAACCGACCGGAACACGACGTCGTGATCAAGGCGATCGAAGATGGCTTGGTCCGATAGATCGGAATCTTGTACGATTTGCCCGTTATCGGTAGCTTCTTTCGCGACCCATCGCTTCAACTCCACCAGCAAGCCCGAGTCTTTGACGAGCACGGTGCGGATCTCCGCCGAAGAAGCCGCCACGCGACTGAGATTATCTTTGGCAAGGTCCGACAGTCCGCCGGTGTGGTTCACCTGAGACCCGCCGTCGCGAAGATCTGCCCGTTCACTGGTCTGGCCGTAAATCAACGGGCAAAGGATAAGCATCGCAAACCAGCCGGCCGTTTGCTTTTTCCAGGCGAATTCAATGGAACTCAACATTTTTTGCCTCACGAATACGGGCTGCCAGACAACGCTCAGGCGGGCTCCAAATCGTCTTGATCCACTTCGACGGCTACCGAACGCATAATCAGGTCGATCGAGAAGACGATCCTGCAGCGATCTTTCCTGCGGACGACAATGCCTTCCAGTCCTTCCATCGCCCCACTTCGTACGCGCACCCGGCGTCCGGTCCGGAGGTAGGGATGAGGTTCGATCTTGGCCCCGGACAATCGAGTTTGGAGAGTCTCGATCTCGTCCGCGGGAACGGCTGCAGGTTTTCCGTTGAAGGACACAAGTCGCACTGCACCGGGCAGCTCAAGAACCTGTAATTTGTTCTCGAGAGCCATTCGTACAAAGACGTACCCAGGGAACAGGGCGAGCTCCAACTCTTTTCGGCGGTCTTTCCAGTGTCTTACGGACCGGTACAGGGGAAGGAAACAGGAAATACTGCGTCGCTCAATCTGCTCTGCTACGCGCTTTTCGTGACGCGGGCAGGTGTAGAGGGCGTACCAGTTCGGCTCTAGGTCCAGCCGAGTTCTGTCGGCAAAAGTCGGATTCGCTATGTTTGTAGCTTGCATCATCCGCTTCTCGTCCTTGAGGGCCAGTTGTAGCTTCGCCCCCTCACTTACAGGGTCACTGTGAGCTAAACCCATTACTTGTAGATACTTACAAGAACAATGCCAAAAACTCTTGCTACACGCGAGCTAACCCGATGATCTGTGCTTGCTGCCTTACGGCGTCCAAAATGCCCGCCTCAGAACTCTCCAGAGACTTGCTTCGGATGTCGACGATCGCCCAATAAAACTGCGCACGATTTTGCTCTGGCGCCAGGGCGAGGATTCGCATCTCCGGATAACGACCGAGCAGGAAGCCGCACTGGGTGCGGTACTTTTCTCGTTCGTCCATGGCAAGAATGAGCACGTCGGGCCGAGACAGCGCGACGGCATCGGCCAGATCTTCCTGTTTGCCGACGTCTCCGACCAGTTCAATATCGGGCTGATCGGCTATGGTGGTCATTATGAGTTCCCGCATCAGGCGGGGCTGATTGGCGACAAGGACACGGATTCGCTTCATGGTGCTCCGATCGCGTTCTTCCGATTCTCAACGGACGATACCGGGTGGTACTCGCAGCGACAAGGTTCAAATCCGAGCTATTCAGTACGTTATTCACTCTTTCCGTACTGCATGGGTTGATACCTTTTGTACCAATCTAGTACCGCATTGGTACCGGTTTCGTACTTAGCTGAAGTAGCGCAGCTGCGAGGATACAAAGGACATTTGCCAGGATTGGTGCGGAATAAGCGGGATCCCTTACTGCAGTTTAGAAAGGCGTCGTTAACACGCCTTTAACAAGCTGGATGGTACCGCATTGGATAACGGTTAATAAATATTGATCGGGCCGTGTACCTTTTTGGATGATCATATGACTAAGTCATGCCGCAAATGTGACCCAAGATGCATGGCTGGCGAGCCGGGGGTGCTATGCTCGTCCGCTATCGGGAAGGCAGGGAATTACTTTCCCAGCCGAGTGCTTGGCACGCTGCAGAGTTTCCTATTGAGATTCGCCGTGCGCTGGGGTGTATTTATTTGAATGACATCTCCCGATAATGTTAGGTATATTACTGCAGTCGAGAGTCTATCGGGAAAAACGATAGCGAACGTTTCACAAAAGCTCTTGGGCGTTGTGTTGGAAGACTGATCTGCACTTCGCTGGCAGGTTGGTTTTCCATTCGACTAACAAAATATTGGTGGTATGGCGCGTTGAGGGGCGTGCCATACTCTTCCGCCTCATTTTGAAAAGGGGAGGCAGTTATGCGGAAGGTCGCTGAGGTGTTTCTCCTCGCAGAGAATCGCCTGCTGCGCGAAGCTCTGATTCGGCTCCTCAGCAAGAGGAGCGAAGTCCGAGTGGTGGGGGCTAACGCCTACTCGTCAACCGTCCACCAGGAGATCATTGCGGCTCGTCCGCAAATCATTCTCCTGGACTCCCATCGCTTAGGTTTCTCCAAGGCCATGCTCATTGCCACGCTCCGGACCGCGATCCGAAACCTGCGGATTGTCATGGTTGACATGGATTCGGATGAGAATACGTTCTTGGAGGCCATTCGAGCCGGCGTGGTGGGATACGTTTTGAAGGACGCTTCTGCCGAGGAAGTGGCTGCCACAATTCGGGCCGTCGCCTCCGGAAAAGCCGTCTGCCCGCCGTCACTCTCCATGGCGTTGTTCCGTTGTGTCGCGCAGCAAACGGCGATGACTTCTCCGATTTCCTGCGGAGCCGAACTTGGGCTCAGCCGGAGAGAGCAGCAGTTGGTAGAACTGCTGCGTGAGCGCCTGACGAATAAGGAGATTGCGTTGCGGCTCAGTCTTTCAGAGCAGACGGTGAAAAATCACGTGCACCGCATACTCCGGAAGGTGGGAGCACCGAATCGCTTCAGCGTCGTTGAGCGTCTGCGCGGGCAAGAGACGCGAGAACCGGCCCGAGGTCCAGCATGACAGGAAATGCAGCCGTGGGTGAATAGTCAGGATTTATGAAGGCTTTCACGTCACTCGCGGTGACCTGGCGGTTTGAAAACGGGGGAACGTTCCGTCTGTCCCCAGTGCTCACCAATACTCTGTGAGTTATTGCGAGGGGTTTATTGGTCGGGGCGATAGGATTTGAAACCATCTGAAAACGTCAAACAAACGACTTAACTGAGCACGGCTGACAAAATTGATCGTCGTAAGTATATGGAAAGCCGAGAAGTGGTTTCTGGAATCATTTCGAATTGAGGAAGGGTGACAGCCCGTGCTTCGGGGTCACAACCGGCGGATCGATGTGATTCTGGTCTGCTGGTGGGACGACCGACTCTGCGTCAGTTTCATTCAGCCGATATCGAGAAAATGAGAGCGTTGCGGAGAGATGGCATGAGCATCCGTCAGTTGGCATCGAAGTTCGGGACCACCCAGTGGACGGCATAAAGGCCATCCTCCTCAGGTTGACAATGCAGCGCTCCAATTCTTCAGGATCCCCTGCGCCAAGCCATAGCGGAGTTGTTCGGAGAACCGGACACCGATATTAAGACATCATCCTACACGCATCTCCATGCGATAATGCGCGTTCCCCCGAAGAATATCCGAGAGGTATCCCTTTGGCGAACGGCATGTTTGCAGGTGTCGATGAAGCAAAACTCTGGAGCATGGGCGACATCTCGATCTACGGGCAAGAGTCGAACTACACGACGTGGCGGCTGGCGAAGATGAACTTGGCGATACGGGGCATCGACGCACAGATCGCACACGGCGACACCTTCCACAACGACAAGCACCCTGACCTGAAAGCCGACTGGGTCATGGCAAACCCGCCGTTCAACGATAGCGACTGGCGTGGCGAACTGCTGAAGGACGACAAGCGGTGGGTCTATGGCGTGCCACCTGCGGGGAATGCCAATTTCGCGTGGGTGCAGCACTTCATTTACCACCTAGCTCCAACTGGCTTAGCCGGGTTTGTGCTTGCAAACGGCTCCATGTCCTCTAACCAGTCCGGTGAAGGTGAAATCAGAAAGGCAATCGTCGAAGCCGACCTCGTGGACTGCATGGTCGCCCTACCGGGTCAGCTTTTCTACTCGACCCAGATTCCCGTCTGCCTGTGGTTCCTTGCTCGCAATAAGAGGAACGGACGCTTCCGAGATCGAAGGAGCGAAACCCTCTTCATCGATGCTCGAAAAATGGGGACGCTCGTTGACCGCGTCCACCGCGAACTGAGCGATAACGATGTAGCCAAGATTGCCGGAACTTACCACGCTTGGCGCGGCGACAAAAACACGCCAGCCTATGCTGATGTCTCCGGCTTCTGCAAAGAAGCGAAGCTGGACGACATCCGCAAGCACGGTCACGTACTCACACCCGGTCGCTATGTCGGGTCTGAGGAGGTGGAGGACGACGGAGAGCCGTTCGAAGAGAAGATGAAGCGTCTCGTCGCCACGCTTCGCGAACAGGTCGCCGCAGCCGCAAAGCTGGATACCGCCATCGCCGCCATCATGAAGGAGCTTGGGTATGGCGGCTGAGAGTGGGCTATTCTCACCCTCCGCGAGGCTAACGTCACATTGATCGACTGTGACCATCGGACTCCACCCGCCTCCGAGACTGGGTACGCATACGTAACCATCCCACAACTTCGTAACGGGAGAATCAATCTCGCTGACGCACGCCGTATCACACCGGAGCAATTTGCCGAATGGACTCGGAAGGCACTCCCAAGAGAGAACGACGTGGTTCTCTCCCGCCGTTGTAATCCCGGAGAAACGGCTTTTGTCGCAGCCAATATGCAAATTCGCGCTTGGGCAGAATCTCGTCTTGCTTCGGGCAGATGGAAGCAAGGTCTATCCACCCTTTCTTCGTTGGCTGGTTCGTCTGCATGAGCCGTCGAATCTGTGTTGACGTGTACAACGAGATCGTGAAGCTCCGTCCATCGTGGCACAGCGAGAACGATGATGCCGGAGTGCTGAAGATCGTGATGACAGGCTCAGCCACGGACGGCCCGGACTGGCAGCAGCACATTCGGGACAAGCGGCGGCGCGAAGCTCTGGGCAAGAGGTTCAAGAACGCCAAAGACCCGTTCAAGGTCGTCATCGTCCGCGACATGTGGCTCACGGGATTTGACGTGCCATCGCTGCACACGATGTACGTGGACAAACCGATGCGGGGGCACGGGCTGATGCAAGCAATAGCCCGCGTGAATCGCGTCTTCAAAGACAAGCCGGGTGGTCTGGTGGTGGACTATCTGGGTATCGCTCACGAACTGAAGCTGGCGCTGGCTACTTACACCGAGAGCGGCGGCAAGGGGCAGACGGCGCTGCCGCAGGAAGATGCTGTATCTTTGGAGGCCACACATGAAAGCGTCTGCTTTGTATCGAGTTGCCGCCGTTCTTCTGCTGATTTTTGACGCCGGACACACCTCTGGTTTTCCCTGGTCCGATCCCAAGTGGGGAGTGGATCTTGGCTCCATGCGGTCAACTCACTTTTACATTATGGGGTTTAGCCGGACTTACTGGGATTTTTATGTTGGGTTCGGACTCTTTGTCAGCGTGTTTCTTCTACTCGCGGTGATATTAGCGTGGCAGCTAGGCGGCCTTCCACCGGAGTCTTTGGCGCTCATGCGCGGTACTGCGTGGGTGTTCGCCCTATGCTTTGCTGCCATCACGGTTTTGAGCTGGAAATACTTTTTTGTTATTCCCATCGTTTTCTCCATCGTGACCACAGTCTGTCTGATTGCTGCGGCGTGGCTCTTCGCAAGGCCAAAATCAGGCCGATGAACTGGAGCTACCGAAGGACTTGGGGCGGAGATCAGCACCACTCGGAACCTACGATCAACCGGCGATAAATCAATTACACTCGTTGTTTCGGTTTGGTTATGGGCACGATAAAAAAGGCAATGCGGGTGATAGTGGGGCTTGCCTTAACGTGCACCGCGCTTGCGACCTATTGGTGGTTCATCCCCGGACGCACTCCCTCTATTGGGAAACCCAACAGTATCGCGTCGCTGGAGCGAATCCGCATCGGCAATGCGGATCAATACATTCTCGTTCGTGGAAACAACACTTCGTTGCCAGTTCTGCTCTTCCTGCATGGTGGTCCCGGAATGCCCGCCATGTATCTGGCTCACGCCTTTCAGAGGGAGCTGGAAAAGGAATTTGTCGTAGTCCAGTGGGATCGCCGAGGTGCTGGTAAGTCCTACCGCGAAGACATCAGTAACACGCTCACAACCGAGCAGCTTGTCGCAGATACCGTCGAACTGACGAATATGCTTCGGGCGCGGTTCCACCAGGACAAGATTTATCTCGTAGGACACTCCTGGGGAACGTATCTGGGGATGCTGGTTATTGCCAGACGTCCAGAGCTGTACCATGCTTATGTCGGGGTAGGACAACTAGCTCGATCGTCTCCAATAGCAGGCATTGAGGATGAATATATTCGACAGACTGCCGCACGCCTGGGGGATAACGATGCAATCAAGGAGCTGGAAGAAAAAGGCGCGAGCGTCCGCGAGACGCTGCTCTTTAAGTTTGGCGGAGAACTCCACCACGCGAAGTCCTTTCTGCCGCTGTTACTGACGGGGTTGGCCTCACCTGAGTATAGCCTTCGGGACGCACGCAACATCCCCAAGGGAGTGTCGCTCTATTCGAAGCATTTCGTCTACAACTCGATTTCCGGCGAACTGATGGATAGCATCTCAGAAGTCAAAATTCCTGTCTATTTCTTCACAGGCCGCTATGACTATACGGATCCATTCACGTTAACCGAACAGTACTTTTCCAGGATCAGTGCGCCGGAGAAGCACCTTGTCTGGTTTGAACAGTCTGCCCACTTCCCGTTCTATGAGGAACCAGCGGCTTTTGCGCGAAACATGCACCAAGTCCTCACCGCAACCAGCCCTTCAAAGTGAGCGACCGAGCCGGTCGTTTATGGTCGGTGAAAAATCTCGATAGCGGTGCGCCGGGCTAAACCGGCATGAAGCAGAGGATGAAAGAGCCTTACGAGAAAGGAATAGCGATCCGCTCGGCCTCGAGTCTTGCGCTGGGTATCGCGAGGTATTCAGCGATGCGTAGACAGAGGATAGGCGGGGTGGGTATTCAGCTCCGAAAAGATGCAATCCGGACGCCGACGTCCTTGCTATGTGCGGAAGGCAACATGAACAGGCGCGATAGCGCGAGTGCCTGTTCAGTCCGGCGTAGTCGAAGACCCCAGACACGCCTAGAAACTTCATGCACGAGAACCGGGAAACCTCGGAGACACCTGCGGCTCAACCAGGCCGGAGGTCGGCGGGCGAAGGCCAGAGCCACAAGGCCCGTATGTACGTCACCGAGGAGTCACACAACGGCATAGTACCTATGAACCATTCGAACAAAGACGGAACATCGTTGGCGGAGAGCGGGGAGGGAAGGCCGGTGATCAAGGAGAACGTTCGTCAACCTAACACGTCCCCGACACAGAGCAGGGAGCGCGTGTCACAGGGGCTGGCGGGCGTGCGGAAAGCAGCAGGAAACAATAAGGAGATGAAGTTCACCGCCTTGCTCCACCACCTGACCGTCAAACTGCTACGGGAAAGCTTTTACTCGCTCAAGAGAAAGGCCGCACCCGGAGTGGACGGTGTCACTTGGCAGGAGTATGAAGACGGACTAGAGGATCGGCTGACCGAGCTTCATGGCCGGGTTCATCGCGGAGCCTATCGAGCGACGCCCTCGAGAAGAGTGTACATAGAGAAAGCAGACGGACGACAACGTCCACTTGCAGTCCCGGCGATCGAAGACAAACTTGTCCAACATGCCGTGGTCACCATCCTCAACCAGATCTACGAGGAGGACTTTCTCGGATTCTCGTATGGGTTTCGCCCGGGGCGCAGCCAGCATCAAGCACTGGATGCGTTGTCGTACGCGCTCCTGAAGAAGAAGGTGAACTACGTTCTGGATGCCGACATTCGAGGATTTTTCGATAACCTCGACAAGAGTTGGCTGGTCCAGTTCGTGGAGCATCGCGTCGCTGACCCCCGCATCCTGCGGCTGATCCAGAAATGGCTCAACGCTGGGGTGATGGAGGAAGGCGAATGGTCGAACACGAAGACAGGTAGTCCGCAAGGTTCGGTGATTTCACCGCTTCTCGCGAATATCTACCTGCACTACGCTTTCGATCTCTGGGTGAACGTGTGGCGCAAGAAATGGGCACACGGCGAGGTGGCTGTCATCCGCTATGCGGATGATGTCATCTTGGGATTTCAGCACCAGACGGACGCAGATCGTTTCCTGGAGAACTTACGGGAGCGGCTGGGGATGTTTGGACTGGAATTACACTCAGATAAGACGCGCCGGATCGAGTTTGGCAGATTTGCTGAACAGAATCGGAACCGCAGAGGAGAAGGGAAGCCCGACACGTTCGATTTCCTCGGCTTCACGCACATCAGCGGGAAGAATAGGTTAGGGCGATTTACGGTGAGGCGTAAGACGATCCGCAAACGCATGGGAGCGAAGCTGCGGGAGATTAAGCAGCAACTCCGTGAGCGAATGCATGATCCCGTGCGCCAAACCGGACAATGGCTCAGATCGGTCGTGCAAGGCCACTTCAACTATTATGCGGTGCCGGGGAACCTCGACAGTCTCGGTATATTCCGGGCTCGGCTAATTGGGCATTGGTGGCGGACACTTCGCCGCCGCAGCCAGAAACGCCCGATCTCCTGGGAGCGTACCCTTGCCTTGGCTAACCGATGGCTTCCTCAACCGCGCGTGCTCCATCCATATCCTGCCGTTCGCTTTGCCGCCAGTCATCCGAGATAAGAACCGGATGCGCTAATCAGCGCCCGTCCGGGTCCGTGCGGGGGGCAGTCAGCGATGACTGTCCCTACCGCGATCTCAGAATGCCCGGAGCAGGGATTCTGAGTGTAACGGCCTGGTTGGCACTGGTGCCGAAACGGCATCAGTACCGCCTGGTTTCGCAAGTGTCGGTAGCAAGTTAAAATGTCCGCTTTTTGTAGCAAGTGAAATGTCCGGTTTCAAAGTTGTGCCCTCGCCGCTTGGGTCGGGTTGATTTTGGGGATGGGGTTGCAGGGGAAGGGGGCAGTTTCCCTTCCCCTGCTCATCTCTGTAGAAGCTTTGGCCGACAAGGGAGTTCCGCCGCGGTCATAGCGACCCAGGCAATGCGGTCCGTGGGTGAGACTCAAGGTTCCATTCAGGTGTTGGTGCACCACCACCTGGCAACCCGCCAACGTTGCCCGCCAGCGTACCCGCTCGATCTGCAAGCTCAGATTCTGAAAGCTCACCGTGTTGTCGCGGTTCACACTGCGTTGGAACTGCAGCGAGAAAATCCGTTCCAAGTCACGATTCCGGCAGGGCACAAAAGCATGGCCCCGCTGCCTGGGCGCGACCTGAAAACGGCGATTGAAGTCGGCGATGTAATCTTCCCGGAGAAACCGGTTCGCCGCCTCCAGCGTCCCCAACTGGCGCAGCCGCAACTCCTGCGGCAGGCGGCCTTGCCATGTGCCGAAGTTGCGCTCGCTGCGCCCGCGCGCTTCCGGCGAGTAGGGTGGGATCATCTGCACTCCCAACTCGTGCAACGCTCGCCCCACCTGCGTGCGGCGATGGTAGTCCACCTTGCCGCCCACCTTTGGCGTCAGCCAGAAATGGCTTCCCCGATCGCTGTACAAGGCGCAGAACACGCCTTTGCGCTCGATCACTTCCCGCAGTCCCGCCATCACCGTCGCCGTCGATTCCTCCTCCACCAGCTGGGCGTAGTAAATCTCGCTCGTGGCATCGTCCAGAATCACGATCAGGTCGTACCAGCGTTCGTCCTGAAACCACTGGTGGCGGCTGCCGTCGATGTGCAACAGCATCCCCGGCAACGGCCGCCGCTCCCGCCGCTTGCGATGCGCCCCGCGCTTGCGTCCTCGCCCCACCAGGCCCGCTCCCTGCAGGGCCTGCTTCACCCAGGTGTAACTCAGTTCGATCCCGTGCTCGGCCTGCAACTTCTCGTGAAAGTGCTGCACGTTCAGATCGAAATACTTTTCCCGGTACAACGCGAACACTTTCTCCACCGTCGCTACCGGCACCCGCCGACGCGAAGGCTGGCCCCGCCGCCGGTCCAGCAACCCGTTGTAGCCCTCTTCCACGTAACGCTCCCGCCACCGCCGCATGTGCCGGTCGCTGATGCCCAGAATCTCCGCTGCCTGCCACCACGTGATCTTCTTCGCCACCGCCTGCAACATTACGTCCTGTACTTTCATCGCCCGCTCCATCGCGGCCCTCGGATAAGCTTCCATGCTCCGCATGGTCTCCCATCCTCACCGCCCGCAAAGCGGACATATCACTTGCTATCTCAACCGGACATATCATGTGCTACCGACACCGACTGGTTTCGCAAGTTGACTTGTCTAGGGTGTAAGATTTAATGTGCCGAAGCGGACGAGTGGCTGCGCAGGGCGGCTCTTGCGGGCGATTCCGAGGCAGTTCTGGCTCGGGCTGGTTCAAGAAGTCAGCGGATGATGCCGCGGACTATCTGGAGGTTGAAGCCGCGGTTATCGAGCTGGCTTATCTTTATCGCGACACCGAGTTGTCGCGGGATTATCTCGAAGCCTACAAGTGGCTGGTTGTCATCGGTTCTTCTCTGGATCCGCCTTATTACGACGATGCAAAGTTGCCAAATTGTGAAATTTGATGTTAGGATTTGTCGCCTTATTAGCGGGCAATAAGAAGGATCTCAGCGATAGGCTTGAGGCACTGCTAAAAGGTACATTGCGCCCACTTCACGCGTCCGGAGTCTCAGACGGATCGATAGCGTTGGGACACGCATTTCACGATGAGGCATCGTTGTATTTCCTGAGTGTCTGAGACAAAGGGGTGTGCAAGATTGAAGAACTCTGGAGCCGTATTATGCTTTTCCGTGGGCATTTTACTTGCCCTCACATCGGTTGGCTGTGGTTCCGGCAATTTCACCCCGCTGCCGCCCTCATCCGTTACGGCGACTTCCAATCCGCTCGTGGCACAGTACAGCCTAAACCACTTTCGTCAGGGAATGTCCGCGTGGGTCGAGTTCGGAACTGACACCACCTACGGACGGCAGACTTCGATCACGACAGCCTCCGGAGCAACTCCCTTCGGCGAAACCATCAATATTCTGGTGGCGGGCATGAGACCGCAAACGACCTACCATATGCGGGCCCATGTCACCACGCTGGGAGGCCCGTGGGTTGACGACGACCACACCTTTACAACCGGGGCATTGCCAACATCGCCCGCGGCACCTCACATCAGCGTCGGTTTTCCAGCGGCGGCAGCAACCGGACCAGCACCCGGAGTCGAGCTACTTAGCCTAACCTCCATCAGTACCTTGCAAGGGGTGGCCACCGACCTCCAGGGCAACGTCATCTGGTTCTGTCCTATCGGCGCGTTTCCTATCAAGCAAGCGCCGAGCGGTGACTACATCGTGAACGAGACCGCAAGTTTGGCCGAGGTCGATCTCGCCTGCAGGACCGTCCGGAGCGTTTCCCTGCAGCAGGTCGGTCAAAGCCTTCAGGCTCAAGGCTATTCGTTTAATCTGCTCAATTTCAGTCATGACGTCCTCCTGCTTCCTAGCGGGCATTGGATCGGTCTCATCCAAATCTCCCAGAACTTCACCGATTTGCCTGGCTATCCTGGTACCTTGGCGGTGCTTGGGGATCTTCTGGTCGATATCGACCCGAACGGAAATGTGGTATGGCATTGGTCCGCTTTCGACCATCTGGACATAAATCGTCACCTCTTCGGATTGCCGGACTGGACGCACAGTAACGCCCTTGTCTACACGCCAGACGGTAACCTTCTCCTCTCCATGCGCAACCAGAGCTGGATTCTCAAGATCGACTATGCGGATGGGACCGGGTCAGGAAATGTGCTGTGGACGCTCGGTGAAGGTGGGGATTTCACCCTCATGGGAGGAGACCCCAGCGACTGGTTCTATGGACAACACGATGCTAATATCTTAAGCACCAGCGGCTCGCAGACAAGTTTGACCGTCTTTGACGACGGAGATCTCCGAATTGATTCCGACGGTGTGGCTTGTGGGTCCGCGCCTCCCTGTTATACCCGCGCCACGATCTTTCAAATTGACGAAAGCACATATCTCGCCACCCTTTTATGGGAGGACACTCCAGGGTTATATACCCCGTGGGGCGGAAGTATCGCGGTCCTGAGCAATGGCAACGTTGAGTTCGCCATGAGTCAGCCTTTCCCCTCCCAGCCCGCTGCCTCCCAAATCATGGAGGTTACCCAAACCGGCGCTCCGCAGACCGTCTGGCAGATGGTTATTACTGGAACGAATGCATATCGCGGAAATCGTATCCCCAGTCTGTATCCAGGAGTTACCTGGACCCAGTGATCAGAAAAACTTCTACCTAATTCCAAGCGGCAGGTATTGGAGCGTAAAGAGAATGTAAAACGCTAACAGCCAACGACTTGCGGCGCCCCACAAACCTGGTATAGGGCGGACACTCTTGTCCACCGCCTGTGGAATTGAATCGTTCAAGGTTGTACCTTGACACCGCGTTCTACGTAGGCTTCCAGCCAGCCGAGCACGCGCTTCCAGCCTTCGCCGTGGGAAGTGGCGCTGGCGACATCGCCGGCGAACCCTTCCTGCGTCACGCGCACCAGCGTTCCCGGACCTCGAGCGGGGATTCAAGGACACCGAGGAGATAGTCCTGAAGATGTCCTCTCTGTACGAGGGGACAATAGGTGAGCTGAAATACATCGGCGGTGACGACTTCGAGGTCGCGATGAAAAAAACTCAGTCGTTAATCGGCGTGTTCGAAGAAGACTTTGATGAGCCCAACTTTGAAGAACACACGACAACCCTGCGTATCAGTTCCATCGATGATGAGACGACTCCGCAGGACATTCGCGGCTTATTGGAGAAGTTCGGCAAAGTGGGTGACGTAATCATTTGCTCTGGGCGCAATGGTACGTATGCCTTGGCCTATATGGACCCCTTTGACGCTAGAAAGGCTGCCGGTCATGAGTGGAATGGGAAGGTGCAGCGGGACAGCAAGATCATCGTGATCTTTATCAATCGTGCGGACGAGTTAGCTTGGCTGGCCAGCCATGACCGGAAGACATCAAAGGGTAAGCGTGTGTGAAGTACGTCAATCAATAACCAATGAATCTGCCTAATGGATTGATCGATGAGTCCTACTTCTGATTCGCCGTGGATGAACTCTGAAGAAGCCGCACGCTATCTCGGGGTAAAGCGCCGGTCTTTGCTGCTGTGGGCACGCGAAGGCAAGGTCCCGGCATATGCCCTTTCTGGCACGAAACGGCGTGTGTGGAGATTTCGGAAAGAGGACTTGGACGCCTCGTTGCTGTCGAAGCCTGTGGTAATCTGCGGTCCGTCAGTCGTGCTCAAAGAAAGGAAGGAAATGTGAAGCGAGCACGGAAATTGAAAGCCATTCGGAACAAGTCCCGAGGCACTTGGGTCTGCTTCCCGGAGATTGAGGGAAGACGGACTACGAGGAAACTCGGCAACCTTAACGAACTTACACAAGAGCAGGCGGACGCAAAGGTAGCAGAAATGTTGCGCAGCCTGAGGCTTCAGGCAGAGCGAAGCGCTCCGACTGTGGATAGCGTCGTGAAGCAATACCGGGCAGAGAATCTTTCAAAACTCCGACACAGCACACAGAGGGCCGCTAATTCTTGGCTGAAACGTCATATCC
This sequence comes from uncultured Acidobacteriota bacterium, assembly GCA_963719865.1. Classification (GTDB taxonomy): domain Bacteria; phylum Acidobacteriota; class Terriglobia; order Terriglobales; family Acidobacteriaceae; genus Sulfotelmatobacter. The sequence continues at coordinate 121,424 of CAVRDS010000083.1, forward strand.
TGCCGAAATGGGGGAGTTCAGCTATTACAGACTTGCAACCCCGCCCCGTGGAATTGTGGCTAGATTTACTGCCGCTCGCACCCCGCACACGAGGTCACATTCGCGAGCTATTACATCGGCTAGTGGATTTCAACATGTGGGCTGGACTGATTCCAGTTGCGACGAATCCGATCGGTCTGGTCACGGTGCGTGGCTCCTCGAAGCGGCGACGGCAACCTAGGAGCCTGAAGGTCGCGGAGTTTCATGCTTTGTCGAGTCGTCTAGCCGAGCCGTTCAAGACCATGGCTCTGATACAAGTCTGCCTAGCAGTCCGTGGTGAAAGTCTGGATGCGCGGGTGGAAGAAAGTTGAACGAATCCACAGCGTTGGTTCGTACACTGCGGTCATGGCAATGGGGAAAAGAATCAAGGAGCGGCGAGAGCAGACTGAGTTCTGGGTGGCGCACACGGAGTTGCCACGAACTGCGGGGCATCCGTTTTATGAGCGTCTGAACCAGTTGTTGGCCGAGCGGGGGTTCGACGAGTTCGTCGAAGGCGAGTGTGCGCGATTCTATGCGGAGACGATGGGTCGGCCGTCGTTGACGCCGGGGCGGTACTTTCGCTTGCTGCTGATCGGCTATTTCGAAGGCATCGACGGGGAGCGTGGGATTGCGTGGCGGGCGGCGGATTCGCTGGCGCTGCGGCGGTTTCTGGAGTTGGAGTTGAGCGAGCAACCGCCGGATCATTCGACGATTTCGCGGACGCGGCGGTTGATCGACGTGGAGACGCATGAGGCAGTGTTCGGCTGGGTGCTAGAGTTGCTGGCGGAGAAAGGATTGTTGAAGGGCAAGACGATTGGTGTCGACGCCACGACGCTGGAGGCGAACGCGGCCATGCGCTCGATTGTGCGGCGCGACACGGGCGAAGGTTACGAGGAGTTTCTGCGGCGGCTGGCCGAGGAGTCGGGAATCGCGACGCCGACCAGGGAGCAGTTGGCGAAGCTGGACCGCAAGCGGGCGAAGAAGGGATCGAACGACGATTGGGTGAATCCGCACGATCCGGAGGCGGGAATCACCAAGATGAAAGATGGGCGCACGCACCTTGCTTACAAGGCTGAGCATGCGGTGGATCTGGAGACGGGAGCGGTGGTGGCGGTGACGGTGGCTACGGGCGACGCTGGCGACACGGAAACGATTTTGGAGACATTGCCGCAAGCGGGCGAACATCTCGCGGAGGTCGCGTGTGCGACCAACAACGAAGAAGTCGGTGAGCGCGTGCAGGCGGAAGGGCCGGTGGAAGCGGTGGCGGACAAGGGGTATCACAGCAACGACACGCTGGTGGCGCTCGGGGAAGCGGAAGTACGAACGTATATCTCGGAACCGGATCGGGGACGACGGCGATGGCAAGACAAGCCGGAAGCGCAGCAGGCGGTGTACAGCAATCGGCGGCGCATTCACGGCGAGCACGGAAAACAATTGCTCCGCCGTCGCGGAGAGTTGCTGGAACGCAGCTTCGCACACGCCTATGAGACTGGCGGGATGCGGCGCGTGTACCTCCGGGGACGGGAAAATGTTCGCAAGCGGGTGCTGATTCATGTGGGTGCGCTGAATCTCTCGCTGGTGATGCGGCAGTTATTGGGGAAAGGCACACCGCGCGGCTGGCAGGGTTACTCGGCCGAGGCGATGCTGGCTTCTTTGCGGCTGTGGATGGCACTGCTGGCGCAAGCCGAAGAAAGGATCGCCCTTCCGAACCTGAGGACGCCTGAGTACCCGGTGCAAGTCACAATTTTGCTGCTGTCCGTTGCGGGGTGAGCAAATCACTTCTGCCACGGGCTGCTAGGGCTGCGCGTCTCGGAACTGCTTGCGCTGAGATGGAAGGACGTGGATTGGATCGGCTCCAAGGTGAACATAGACCACGGGATCGTAGCGCAGCATCTTGATTCCGTTAAAACTGAAGGCTCCCGCAAGTCGATGAATCTCGATCCGCAACTGCTCTCAGTGCTTTCGAGCTGGAGGCAGATGAGCGAATTTCATGCGAATGATGACTGGATTTTCTCGTCGCCGTGTAAACTCGGGCGGCTGCCGTATTCGTATACCGGTTATCACCGCATCATCGAGAATGCGGCGAAAGCTGCTGGACTGGGACGTTTGGGAACGCATAGCTTTCGCCACACTTTTCGTTCTTGGCTCGATGCGGTGGGCACCGCGCTTACGGTGCAACAGAAGCTCATGCGTCACGCGGATATCCAAACCACACTCAATATCTACGGGGACGTGGTGACTGACGAAATGCGACAGGCGGGATCGAAAGTAGCAGAACTCCCGCTAAGAAGTGATTCCAGATTGATTCCAATCCTCGCAAATAATTGAAAAGATGGTCGGGGCGATAGGATTTGAACCTACGACCCCCTGCGCCCAAGGCAGGTGCGCTACCAGGCTGCGCTACGCCCCGACATACATCGCTCTACTGATTCTAAACTACTTCCATGAAGTTGCGATTTCGAGGGCCCGTTTCGGAAGCCTTCGTTCTGCTGCGTTTTGGTAGCAAACTGTGTCAGAACTGTGTCAAAACCCATTAATTCATCCTCGCTGTGTCATAACTAAGATTGTCGACTGAGTTCTGCTCGTTTGCCATCCGGTTTAACTTTACCAAAACCTCGCCAGTCGCCGAGGTATTTTGAAGAAAGGCGTCCGGTGTGAGGGCCGCCAAGTCTCACCAAGTTACGAGGTGTCGCCCTTATACCAACACTCATCTGACCATCGATCATCAGCATCTGCGGTTTTAGTTTCAGTAACTTAGCATAATATGCGCTTATTCATACAACACAATAGGCTTGCCCCGGTACGACGACAGGATATGCTCGTACTCGTACAGCGTAAAATGCTTGCCATTGTCCCGATCGGCCCCTGAGGTCGCCTCGACAAAACCACGTTTAGTCTGCCGCTATCGGTTTCTCTCTCTCCTGTCTCCATTGTCTGGCTTCGTCGGATTTCGCCCATTCCCCTGCGACTTGCCTGGTGGTGACGTTGAGGCGATTCCAGACGTTGGTCATAGCGATGTAAAGGACCAGGGCCGCGAGCTGAGGCTCGTTGTAGTGTCGCGCGGCTTCGTTCCAGATTGCATCCGGCACGGGATCGGAGCGGTCACTGAGCCGTGTTACGGCCTCGCTCAGAGCGAGCGCGTCGCGTTCGGCATCGGTGAAGTAGGGCGCGTCGTTCCAGGCGGCGACCGCGAACAGGCGCTCGTAGGTCTCGTCCGGCGTCTTGAAACGGAAATTCATGTCGACGCAGACGCTGCAGCCATTGATCTGGCTGGCGCGCAGGTGAACCAGATCGAGGGTTTTCTTCGGCACACCACTCTGTTCTACGGCTTTCCCTAAAGCTTGCAGGTTTTCCATCGCTCCAGGAATAATAAATACCGGCTGTTTCATTCGTGCTTGCATGACTCTTATCCTCCTTCTTGAGAATTCGTGATTCTTGAGTTCACTACCATGACGAATCATCCCGAGAGAATGTGACCGAAGAGGCTCCGAGAGATTTCTCGGCCAATTCTTTCGAATCAGTGGCGTGGGCCTCACGACGTTCCGCATTCGGTGAGGGAGATACGGTGTAATGCGCCGCGATCTTCTCCCCCTACATTCCTACGATGTTTTCCAGCGCGTTTCTCAGATTCGAGTTGGTTGAGCGGGGCGCCGTCGCGTGGTTCAGCTTTGCGGGCGGGATAGGACACTCGCCTGTGCAGGCACGGAAAGCATCCCAGTCTCAGACGATCCAAATCCAAAAAAAGGAGCGCTCGGCAAAAGCAGCCGGGCGATCTTCGCGTTTTATAGCGCAAGGGAGTGGTGCTAGTCTACGGAACATTGCCAGACTTCTCCATTGCGCGTAACACGCTATCACCAGCACAAACCACAGCCTTGCGGCATGTGGACGCGACGGCGCGCGATAAAGAGGCCATGGCGCTGTTGTCTATAGCGGCCATCTGCAAACGCACTGGACGCGCGCTCGACAGCTACAACGAAGCGATGGAACTGGTTCGGCAGCACGCTCGGGTCGTGGCTCACTTCCATCCTGACCGGTTTGGTGGAAAGCCCACAAATGTCGTTGACAGCCTGCTAGTCGAGGGGGTGTACCGGAATCAGTTTGAGACCGGACTATCGAGCGGAAGCCCGACGGCGTTTCCCGGTGGCGAGCGCGACGAATGGGAACGCACGTTATTCGGAGGGGCATACCACAACGAAGGTGTGCCGGTTTCGGACCGCCCCAAATACGGATCGCTCGAATTAGTCCGGTTCCCCGACGGGCCGGCCCCGCGCTTTGGATCGTGCTATTTCGTGCTTCGAGGCGCGGGTCCACGGACTTCCATCACGTTCATGGGCAGCGAACACCCGCATGCCACCAACCGAGTCGGTACCCTTGAAGAACCGCACGCTGTGATGGCGGCGTTGCTTGCCGAGATTGGAAAATGGTGGCATCGCCACTCCGGACTGGCCTCCGTTTCGTGCGCCGACGCTTGGCGTGCCGGATCTTACCGTGAGCCGGTTCTTCGACCTTCTCAAACTCCTCGGCGAGCGCCGGCCGAACCCCTCACAAGGCGAACCGGGACAGTGTATTGGACACTGGGGTGGAGGCACAAATTCACGGCACGGTCATACTAGACCGTGATGTTGAGACGTTGGTGGCGGACCCGGCGTTCGCGCATACGCGTATCGGGCAGTCGCTCGTCGATCTCGCAGATAAGTACGGGTTCGACTTGCAGTGGCACTGCGGATTCCGGCTGGGCGTTCGGGATGTACCAGATGACTTCCGCGGACCGGCAATGCCCAAGATCGCAGAACGGATCGCCGGAAGGAACGGCACCCTTGATGCGGCCGTAATCGGGAGGGCCGCTGCCTCGTTGCACCACGACCCCCAGCAATGGAGCGAGTGGGGCGGCTACTTCGATGTCCTTCGGCTTCTTAGGCAACTCTGGCACGTCCTGGTACATTTCGGCAGTCGGATTTGAATGCGAGCCGCATCAGCTGAGGAAGAGGCCCTAGCGAAACGCGCCCCCTTCGCGCCACCGAGCGGATCGTCGGCAATGAGGAAGTTGGCAGGTTTCACTCGAAATCAACTTCGTTGTCCGGTCCTTAGCAGTCCGTGGTGAAAGTCTGGATGCGCGGGTGGAAGAAAGTTGAACGAATCCACAGCGTTGGTTCGTACACTGCGGTCATGGCAATGGGGAAAAGAATCAAGGAGCGGCGAGAGCAGACTGAGTTCTGGGTGGCGCACACGGAGTTGCCACGAACTGCGGGGCATCCGTTTTATGAGCGTCTGAACCAGTTGTTGGCCGAGCGGGGGTTCGACGAGTTCGTCGAAGGCGAGTGTGCGCGATTCTATGCGGAGACGATGGGTCGGCCGTCGTTGACGCCGGGGCGGTACTTTCGCTTGCTGCTGATCGGCTATTTCGAAGGCATCGACGGGGAGCGTGGGATTGCGTGGCGGGCGGCGGATTCGCTGGCGCTGCGGCGGTTTCTGGAGTTGGAGTTGAGCGAGCAACCGCCGGATCATTCGACGATTTCGCGGACGCGGCGGTTGATCGACGTGGAGACGCATGAGGCAGTGTTCGGCTGGGTGCTAGAGTTGCTGGCGGAGAAAGGATTGTTGAAGGGCAAGACGATTGGTGTCGACGCCACGACGCTGGAGGCGAACGCGGCCATGCGCTCGATTGTGCGGCGCGACACGGGCGAAGGTTACGAGGAGTTTCTGCGGCGGCTGGCCGAGGAGTCGGGAATCGCGACGCCGACCAGGGAGCAGTTGGCGAAGCTGGACCGCAAGCGGGCGAAGAAGGGATCGAACGACGATTGGGTGAATCCGCACGATCCGGAGGCGGGAATCACCAAGATGAAAGATGGGCGCACGCACCTTGCTTACAAGGCTGAGCATGCGGTGGATCTGGAGACGGGAGCGGTGGTGGCGGTGACGGTGGCTACGGGCGACGCTGGCGACACGGAAACGATTTTGGAGACATTGCCGCAAGCGGGCGAACATCTCGCGGAGGTCGCGTGTGCGACCAACAACGAAGAAGTCGGTGAGCGCGTGCAGGCGGAAGGGCCGGTGGAAGCGGTGGCGGACAAGGGGTATCACAGCAACGACACGCTGGTGGCGCTCGGGGAAGCGGAAGTACGAACGTATATCTCGGAACCGGATCGGGGACGACGGCGATGGCAAGACAAGCCGGAAGCGCAGCAGGCGGTGTACAGCAATCGGCGGCGCATTCACGGCGAGCACGGAAAACAATTGCTCCGCCGTCGCGGAGAGTTGCTGGAACGCAGCTTCGCACACGCCTATGAGACTGGCGGGATGCGGCGCGTGTACCTCCGGGGACGGGAAAATGTTCGCAAGCGGGTGCTGATTCATGTGGGTGCGCTGAATCTCTCGCTGGTGATGCGGCAGTTATTGGGGAAAGGCACACCGCGCGGCTGGCAGGGTTACTCGGCCGAGGCGATGCTGGCTTCTTTGCGGCTGTGGATGGCACTGCTGGCGCAAGCCGAAGAAAGGATCGCCCTTCCGAACCTGAGGACGCCTGAGTACCCGGTGCAAGTCACAATTTTGCTGCTGTCCGTTGCGGGGTGAGCAAATCACTTCTGCCACGGGCTGCTAGGCTGGGATTATGACACTTATCGCAAACGAAATTCATATGCTGGATGGGTTCAGAAGAACTCTTCTCATATTTGCGGCTGACCGTAGATTGACGTACTCAGATGGCTCCTATGCAGGCACGAAACAGAAGCTGTTCCCGATTTCATACCTCAATGGAGGTGTCAGCTATTTCGGTCTCGCAGAAGTCTACCCAAAAGGTAAGAAGCAATACTTATCCGATTGGCTACGAGAGTTTGTCAAAAGGCATTCCGAAATGACTTCTCTGAAAGACTTTGCTTTCCAGCTTCGTGACGAGCTTCACGCTGTAATCCCCGCGGGCATTCTGAAAAAGAATGCATCAGGATTCCATATTTGCGGATACAACCCGAAGGGTCTACCGGAATTCTGGTTTTTGCGAAACATCGGGGGCATGGACCAATTTCGATATACGAGCCTGCAGCAACGGTATATGGAACCCGTTGCCGACTTCCTCGATCGTGATGCGAAGTCATTGGGTTGGGACGGTACGAATCTCACTTCAATTCAAAATAAGGGCTACGTGTATCGCAATGGTGACGTTAGAGCGCACGGAGTTGCGTTCGAGCGATTGGACGGAGTACTGAGTGACATGCTTTCCTTTCCCGACTTCAAGGCACCCAAGAAACCGGAGGACTTGGTCCGTTTCAAATTTGAATTCGTAGCATACCTTTATAAGAAATTCGCGAGGCGGCAGATCATTGGAAGACCAATCGACGCTTTCTGCCTATCCAAGACACTGCCATAAGAACTCCGAGACAGCCCAAGATGTCGATGGGACATGGTGTTTGTATACTTGACGCGGTGGCCTTAAACAAGCGGGTCGACGTTGAGCTGTTGCTGGACACTTGGGAAGCGCCCACCACGCCACCGGCCGCATTGACTTTGGCGGCGCAGACTTCTCCTCTCAACATAGATTTCCTTTGCGCGCTAATCTTCACCGCCCTATGGACGCGTCCGCCAATACGGTACGGATTCTCCCTCTCGGACTGCTGGGCGTGGCTTCGCTACTTTCCCGCGATCGTTCCAGAGCAAGATCTGAGACTTTGTGACGCGTGGACGACGCTCGACCCGCACCACAAGACAGTGCTCAGCGGCGACTTTGGAATTGGCTTTACCACCTGGTTCTTGAACCAAACGCTCGGTTTCGTCAAGTACTCCGATACGTTGTGGGTAGTGAACACTTTATCGCCAGGCGCATTCCGATTGGCTTCTTCGGCGCGTCGCGGTCCTCGAAAGTCGCCGGACTATATCGCGGAGGACAGCCAGGGAAATCTCAGTGTGCTCGAATGCAAGGGGGGGCAATGCTCTCGGAAGGCTCTGTTGGATTCAATGGAGCGAGGCGTACCTCAAAAGGCGAATGTTCAGGCGATCGGGGCCACACAGTTGCAACATTCGCTGGTCGCTGGTTTGTTCATTCCGCAGTTTGACGATCCCGACTCGGCAGTCATTGTGATTGGGGATCCTGAGCGGGACGAGCTCAGGGAGCGGCTGTCGCATTTCTCAAGAGAGGAAATCGGCAGATCGGTGTCCCAAGTGGCACATGCGAAGGAACTGGCGATGCTCGAACTTCCAAACACTGCGAACACGTTGGTCCGCGCGCCAGGGAGCGACGAAACCGTAACGGGTGCGATGGGACGTGATCTGTCCTGGGAACGAGCACCAAATCGAAAGATTGCGACTGACGGCCTACGCGTGGAGCGCGAGTACAGATGGTCAGAGAGCGCGAAGATTTCAGAGAACCTCGTTATTTCAGGGGTTCGCTTTGAGGGCTCACTGCCTTTCGGGGATCTCGAAAGGCTTAAGACCATGATCGCTCCTGCTGATTATGGAGAGCAAAAACGCAGCGAGAGTCTGGGGAAGAACTGGATCGTCCAGCAATCAGAGACGTCTGTAGCGTTGCAATCTCCGCTTGGCCCTACCTTCAAAGTGCTGCTACTTGAGGAGTAGGACTCGGCGACCGGCCGGATCAGAGCCAACGTAGCATTTCTTAGACCTGGATTTCCCCCGCCGGCTACTGTCCTTGCAGTGCACGGCGAAAGCGGTCGTTCTAAATTAGGCCGATAGAGTCCGGTCCATGGATCATGGTGTTTGGTGGATAAGCATTCTTGGCCATAGTCAATACTTCCCACAAGCCCGTTTCTGGATAGCTTGCGGATTGCCGACGATCCGGACAGAATCGTCGCACTTGGCTGTAAATAGGGGCATCCTTACGCATCCTTGGGGGAAGAAGAGTCGGACTTCAGAGTTCTCGATGCGGGAGCGTAGCGACGCAGAAGTGTAATGGAAACTACCAGTACAAGGATCAGCAGACCCAACAAACCAAGTTCAATCATCGAAGAGTGGAAAATGGCGCTTGAGCCTTCGGTCGCCCATGCACCTTCTTTCGTGAGCGTGGCTGCTTCCAGGGTAATCACCAAAACGCGGCGAATTGAAGCAATCAGTCCGACGATCAGAAAGGGTTCTGTAACCAGAACATGGGAGCGAATGGAGATACGTACTGTATGCAGAATCTCCACCAGCATCAGCACAATGAGGAGTTGGTTCAATACCCTCAGAGTCTGGGCTGCAACCGTCCAATGACTGAGACCGATCCACAGTATTTGGCCCGCGGTTGCGATGGTCACAAAGGCCGTGACAGCCAGCAACACTGCGAGAACGGAGTAGATGACTATCTCGGTCTTGCCCAGATAGTAGTCAAAGTGGTGGCGTAGTCTGTCCTCGACCATATCAGACTCAAGTTTGAAATCGAAATATGAATTGGTATCGCTGTGAAGGGGAGCGCAGACATAAGTGTCCGCGCTCCAAACCCCTTCTTTTCCCTTCTTTGCCGTCTCGGTAGCCTGTTTCAGAGCGTCCTCCAGCACTCTCTGCCCTGAAAGCAAGTTAGCGCGAGCGGTGATCGCGGTGTTCTTCCAGGCGGGGGCGTCCTTCCCGCGCCGCCGTGCGCTCACGCTCAGTGCGCTCGTGTAGCACGTGCTGCTCGGGCAGCCGCTCGCCCGCACTGTATCGCGGGAGAGCGTAGGGATGAATGTACTCCCGCCGGTTGATCCAGGTCCGCCGCCAGGGAGCGTTGTTGATAAATACCACGTGCGAGCCCCAATCAAAGCGGCAATATCCCCAGCCCCACGGGCGAAAGAAATCGCCAATGGTCACGAAGAAGCCAAAGCGGATCACACCGCCGACCACGATTCCGGGCGCCGGGGGAAAGAAAACAATTGCTGGGTCATAGTACGGCACTGGGATGAAGGCCGGATGGACGGGCACGATCGTGATGTATGGCCCGTCGCTCACGATGATCTGGGCGTTACTGCGCAGATATCCGTACTCCTTAGCCTTCTTGCGCTCTCTCTGCACCGCATCCATCACGTCCTGCTGCTGCGCCAAAAATGCGTTGCCGAGATCGGTGGTCCAGCTCATGTCGTTGGCCATCATCTCCAGTACCGAGGGGAATGGCAGGAGCGCCTGCACGCTGGGATCCCACGGAAGATGATCCGCCTGGATCGCGTCGGCCAGGGCTTGCCCGGTGAGGTAGTGGTGCTGATCGGCCCAGCGCGCCGCATCCGGAATCTGGTCGGGATACGTCGCGGCCGCGAGCACCTGCGCCAGGAGCGAATCCGGATACAGCGCAATGCGCGCTACCAGCTTGTCGAGTTGCCCCGGCGTGAACGACGGCGCAGCCGTGTCCTGCGCAAAACTAAGAACGGGGACCACTGCTAAAACCACCAGAACTGCCAGCATCAGAATTGCTTTTTTGGTCTTCATACAATCCTCCTAAATTAGGTCGTCAATTAGGCTGACGAAAATTAGGTACACGAACCTCGATTCATTGATTGGCTACCAGCAGGTGATTCTCGACCGAGAACACCCCGGCTACCTCGCGCGCCCGCATCTCGGCAATCTGCTTGTCCATCGCGCTATCCACAACCCCGTACAGCCTTACATTTCCGTTTTCAACCACAATGCGGATAGGAGCCTGCGGATCCAGCGAATATTTCTGGAGCGCGGGATCGCGGTAGATCGCCATGGCCGTGCGTACGCGCAACTCGTCATCGAATTCAGAGAGCGGCAGGACTTTAATTTCGTCCCTCACGTCACGCACGCCGGGAGTGTCCTCGACAATGCCGAGGGCGGAAGCCTTGTCCGGGTAGCTTCGGGCTTCGCCGGCAATGGTTACGACCCCATCTCTCACACCCACTTCGAAATTGTTGAATGTGATCCCGTAGCCAATGCGGTCATAGCGAAGCCGATTGGCAATGGTCTCGCGCAGTTCCTGATCCGAAACCGGGACAATCGGTTGCACCGCGATGAAATCGCGCACGCCCTCAATTCCGTGGTGCTTGCGCGCTAGGTGCTCGGCATCCATTTTTTCGCGATAGGTCTCAACCGAGCCTTGCAACAGCGCGACTCGATCGTCAACCGCGACTGTGACGTTGCGGAACTCCAGGCGGTTGCTGAAATCTTGCTGTAGTTGCTGAGTAAGAACGGCGTCCTTACTCGCCGCAGTTGTAGTTCCTCCATCGCTCCCCAGCGCGGAGCCAGAAATCCCCAGCAAGAGCGCGAGTAGGAAGAACCAGAAGAATCGTTTTACGTTCCTCATATTCATACCTCCATGCTAAAAATTCCCTTTTTTGAGCTTCCAGGGGGCTTGTTTACCACGGCCTTGCCCAGCCTGGTTTTTTCGATCTGGATAGATGCACGACGGCAGGAAAAAGTTTCCACAATCTTAGTGGATTAATAGCAGATTTTATTAGTGTCTTAGCATAACGCCGCTAGGATACTAATATTTGTGCAAGTTATTGATATAAAGCAGTTTATTACATTATTCCCCTGGAACGAAAGCCCCGATATTACTGTAACTTCGAGTCAATTTGAGCAGCGTATCGGAGCAAAAAGGAACCCATGCCGCCGCTGGGCCAAGCGGTTGAGATTAATTGTTGCCTGGGCTAATCCATTGAAGCGATTTGAGATCAGCGTTAGTCTCTGTAAGCCCAAGGATTGGGTCTATCTGAAGGTGACGGGCGTGAATGAGGTGTTCCAAACCGGTGGTCACTTGACGCTATGACGCCCTCCCGATGGTCGACCGTTCTTCGCAGGGTCACGACCGAAGGCCCCTACATCAATGAGAGGATAAGCGTTCTCGTTCTCACCGTTGTGGTGCTGGCGGGGGTCTCTGCCGTGGCCTACGCGGACAAATCCGTGGCCCCAGTTTCGCTCGCTCCTCTGTATTTCCTGCCGTTAGCTCTGAGCGCTCTGGTCCATCCGCTTCGCATCAGTCTTGCGCTTTCGATTGTCTGCCTAGTTCTGCACGATCTTGTCAGTTCCGTGCGCGATGTCGGAACCGAACACTTGTTAAAGGACGCGATAACCCTCCTTGGATATGTTTTCGTTGTCGTCGTTGTGAATCAACTGGGAGCGCAGCGACGACGGCTAGCGGAATTGGCCGAAAGACAACGCGACGAACTGGCAAACGAAATTGAGTTGGCTGCCGAGGTGCAACAGGGCATCCTGCCTCGTTCCATTCCACAGGTCCCGGGTTTTGACTTCGCGGCGCGAATGTACCCAGCCAAGATAGTGGCGGGGGACTACTACGGATTCATTGAGCTGCCTAAAGGGGAGATTGCGGTGGTGATTGCTGATGTTTCGGGAAAAGGAGTGGCTGCTGGTCTGCTGATGCCTTCCATTGAGGTTGCCCTCCGCCTGGATGCGCCGCGATTCCCGAGCACGAGTGATCTGTTACACACTTTCAACAACGTCGTTTGTGATATCACCGGCGGCCACCGGTTCATTTCGTTGTTTTATGGAAAGCTCTACCCTCAATCGCAATCGTTGGAATACACAAACGCCGGACACAACCCGCCGCTGGTGATTCGTGCCGGCACAGATCCAAGTCCACTCGACAAAGGAGGCCCGGTGCTGGGCGTGCTTCCCAATGCGCACTACGAGAACGAGAAGATCACTCTGCACCAGGGAGACGTTCTCGTTTTGTATACGGACGGCGCGGTGGAAGCCGAGAATCCAGCTGGGGAACAATACTCCACAGAACGGTTATCAAAGATCGTCAGTTTACATTTGCAACAGAATGCTAGCGAGCTCATCGAGACGATTTATACCTCCGTCATCGACTTTCGAAAAACGCCTTCACTCGCCGACGACCTCACGTTGGTGTTGTTGAAGAAGTTGTAGCGCCAACCGCAAGCGGACCGGACTGTGCCGAATAAGCCGCTAGATGGCGCCATGTTTGGACTGCAACGAGTCTTGTGACGAAGGGCTCGATCTTGTCAAGCCTGGAGAAGTATCCAATTACCCCCTGCGATAAACGGATTGTGCCCGAGCCACGGGCAACCCTTCCCCAATTGTTGTGGAACGGTGGCGGATGAATCGTGCGGGCCCAGGGCATGTTTCTCTTTGAGACCCAGAACATTATGCATAAAATGGGTTTTCACTACGATGAGCAAAGAGGCAAGTGAATACGCCCGGTGGCGTTGCATAGACTACAGGCCCACGCTGCCCGATATTCCAGTTGACAACCTCGAGTCTTACCTGCGCAGGGGGCAGAGAGCCCTTGAAATTGGCTGCAATCGTGGACGAACGGCCATGTGGCTGGGAAGCCATGGCCTCGATGTGTTGGGCATCGACATCAATGCGGGCGCAATTTCTCAGGCGCGAGCATCGGTCAATATCTCGAACGTCAAAACGCACTTCATAGAAGGCGATTTCCTGGATCAAACTGATCTAGGCAAATTCGACTTGGTGGTGATGATCCGGGTTTTGACCTGCTTCTCGCAGCTCAAGTGTTGGCGCGCTCTGCTGGCCCGCTCTTTTGAGTGCGTTGCTGGTGGTGGGTTGATCTACATCCATGATTTTATCGCTTCGCCCGAAAATGATAGTTACCGTGAGCGGTACCGGGAGGGTGCGAGGCGGGGCTGGCGGCCCGGCAATTTCGCCGTGCCTGGCAGAGAAGGTGGCATGCTGTTCATAGCTCATCATCACTCCAGGGAGGAACTCAACGAGATTATGAGCCCCTATGAGAAGGTGTTCCTGAACATTCACGATTCCCTCTCTCTGAACGGCAACGCTTGCCGGATGTTCGAGTTTCTCGGAGAACGCGACACCACCGCCTAAATGCCTGGGTCGCCCTCTACCAAGGGTGCTGTCCCGGAATCTTTGTGAGCGGACGACGGGCAACCCGGAAGTTACGTTTTCATTCCGACAACGTTGTCCCGAAGTCGGCTTCGGGGAGATCGCCATTGATCTCCCCCAAGCCCGTTTCCGGACAGATCTCCTCGAAGCCCGTTTCTGGATGAGTTCGGGCGGTCTAAGCGCCAGCTCAAACTGTTTGAGTTTTAGACCGAACCAAGACCTGACAAGGAACACGAAGTCATGAAGAAAACAATGGAGCACATCCCAGCGGTCGTTGCTTTTCTCGCTGTGATCATGGGGATGAGTACAAACCCGAAGTGGGACGCGACACAGACGGGCCTCCACCGAGTGACAACGTTCGGATGGGCGACGGCCGGCTTGGGGGTTACTGCGCTTGTTTCCTCTGGAGTCCTTACGAGAATCCGTCAAAGAGAGTTGGATCGCCAGACGACTCAGCGCGGCCAGCTTCGGCGGACCGCCCACGCCGAAGTTCGGCTCGCCTTGCGCCAAGTCACTTGGCCGTTCTTTTCGCTGTTCGGAGACGATTCGGCGGAGGCTGAGTTTCAGCTTGTACCAGAGCACATCGAAGAAAGCGACCGAATGGCTTTGGTAATGCGGATCGAGGTTCGCTCGAAGACCCCGAGTCTTTCCGGTAGTACCTTCGACGTACCGTGGGCGGAGGTACTGAAGGGAAACGCTGACCGTGGAACCGAGCGGATTGACCGTGCTATGCAGATCTACGCCGCATACCTTGAGCCCGAAGTTCTGGAGGCCCTGTCGGAGTTACGAACCAGTGAGTTTCTGTGGCGCCTTCGAACGCTTGACGAGCATGTGAACACAAACACTCACGTGGCGTTTCTCGAATTCCCATTTCCTAACCCTCCTGGCGCGAGTAATCAGATGGACTTCGGGTTCCGGCAGTTCTGGGGGCTCATTCGCAGCCTTGATGCGTTACTCCAGAAGGATCCTGATCGGCTGCGACGACGCATGTGATGAACGGAGAACGGAGTAACACTAGGCGTCTTCGCCCGAATGCAAAACCTGCCCACGGGCCAGAAGTCGGCTTCCGGGAAGTTGGAAATTGCGTGGGCGCTGGGCGCCAACTGCGACGCGAGTCGCGGTCGACTCTTGAGCTACGTTGCGAGGAGCACGCCTGGGCGGGCGCAGCCGACACACGCTCCCGCCGAATCTTCATAGCTGAGAACCGCTCGTCTACTGCGCTGGTTGGTTGCTTGCGGACGGTTGGTTCAGCTCTTGCTGCAATTGCAACAACTGGCGCAGTTGCTCAACATTGGCGGAGTTGGATGTTGAAACGCTCCTCGCACTTGGTTGCAGGGAAGCCCGACTGGTCTTGGGTGTCTGCTCGAGTACCACATAGATCGGAGTATCCGCCGAAATCGTCACCACGATGTGCTGGGTGATCGCTAATCGGGAAACCTCCTCATCTCCAGCCTCGCCGACATTGTTGCTGACGCGCTCCCGCATTAGGTCGGACTCGCTCAGCGGTTGGTTCAGACTGCCTTGTCCCACCAACATCGAGCCAGCTTGGCCGATTCCTGACAGCGATCTGACCAGGACGTTCTTTCCCGTGTTCTTCCCCTCAACTTTTCCTTTGAGCGGCCGCAAGTCCAAACCCGTGGCGGCGGCCTCGATGGCAACGACTGCACCATCCGGCATCAGCAGAGAATCGAACTGGATGTCAACGTAACCTGAACGATCTCCGTTCCGGATGTGCCCAACCGCTTTTGCTCCCGCAGGGACGATAATTTCTCCATCCCGCTCATAGTTGTACTCGATCACCGCCAGGACCGGAGTTCGCACTGCCGTGCTGGCCGCTGATTCCAGGCGTGCACGCAATCGCGTACCCGTGGCCAGACCCAATCCCAGTTCCAATGCCGGATCATTAATTTCGCGAGCCTGAGCACTGGCCGAACTGGCAGAGGCGCTTCGCACGTAGATTAGCGAAGACTTCTCCATGGCCTCGCGCTCTGCTTTACCCAAGTCTGGAGTCTCGGGACCGGCGCTGGTGCCCGAGCCTGGCTGATAGGGCGGCGCTTGCCATGTCTGCTGGTCTCCGAAAGGCGGTATCGATCCCAAAGTTCCCGCTCCGGTCGCCACCGTCCTTCCCGCTGCCGGCTTGGTTGCGGTTCGTTGTAGATCTCGTTCGTTCAGGAAGCCTTCGTGAGATTCTTTTGTGACGGGCCGGCCAGAATCAGTGATCGGAAATAGGCTCTTATCGTTGGTCGCGGTGCCGCTCTCCAAGGCCAAGTCTTCAGAAGCAGTGGCGTCACGACTCTTCACTTTCTGTTGCGCGCCCCGATGGGGCATAGACGTAGCAACGAAGATCAGCAGCGCGATGACGATCGCTCCCGCTCCGATGATTACAAAGCGGTTCTGTTGGATCTGCTGCCTGGCTCTCTGTTTTGCTCTAGTTGCGAGCCCAGGCAATGGGACGGTTGCGTCCGGAGGGAGTGGCAGATCGTTATTGCGAGCTTCATTTTCCGCTGGCTCCTGAAGGACTGCAGCGTTGCCGTTGTGTCCGTTTGGATGAATCACTTTGCACCTCCCGTTACCGGAGCCACAAACGCAATCGGGGCCAGGACAGGACGGTCGACCTCTTCCGCTTGGGCAACCGCGAGCAAGAGCCGTTCCCTGGATTCTTTGAAAGTGGGACGCTCGAACACAACGATGCCGTCGGCTCTGGCACCGGGCGCGAGTCTACGCGAGGTGATCCAGTAGTCTTTGATCGCAACCGGCTCGGCCTTGATCGCCTTTCGGTGCTTGTCTTTCGATGTCCCCGCAAGCTGTATTTGCGGAGGCAGTACTTCAATAGTCCGCGCAGAAGAATTCAGAACGGCGAACGGCACGGCCATCTGTTGGTCTTTCTCTATCGCCTGTCCTACCGCAACCTGCAGTTGCTTGCCTTCCCAATGTGGATTCTCAATCCGTTCTGCTCTGAGCAAATCCTGCTCTTGTCTGCCAGGCTTCTCTGGGGCAGTGCTGGTTGGCTGATTTTCTGTCGAAACGTCTTTTGTTTCGCCAACCACAAACATGGGATGAGTCGACGCAATCAGAAAGCTGCGCGAGCGCTCACAATTGAGGACATAGTCCACGGGCTCACTACGGTCTGACTTGCCTTGGCTCACCAGGCTAAGCGAGATCCCATGGCCTCCTCTGGTGGTAATCAGGGCGTTGGTTTGCGCAGGTTTTGCGCTGGTTGCTTTGAAAAACACCAATTGCGGCTCGGCTTCGGAGTGGTCGGCCTTAAAAGCCCCCGGATCGCCCAGTACGACCGAGCTGACCTCCTCCAGAACCCGCACCGAACTGACGTATCCTGGCCGCAAGTGCAGGACCACAACCTGTTCTGGGTCAACATTCAAGCTCACGATTCGCGCCTGCGGAAGATCGGACTGCGCTGAAGCTATATGCAGCAGCAAGAGACTGATCGTTGTCAGATGCACCAAAGTCAAACAAATTTTCATCTCACATCTCTTTCCGAACTGGTGTTCGTAGTTCTTGGTTTAATTCCGGTTTCGCGGAGGTAAGTTGTTCTAATTCTTGCTACGTACGCGATTACGTCGGGATTTCGATAGCCGAGATCCCGTCTGCCGATTACGTCTTCGCCGGCATAATAGGCGGCAGCCACTAGCCTGAGATCGTTATGAAACTGTTGCATTAGCCATGCGAGGTATCGCACGCCCCCTGAAACGTTTTGATCGACACTGCACCGGTCTCTCACTGCGAGTCGCTGAGCGGTTAGGGGCATTAACTGCATTAGTCCTGCAGCGCCTTTGGGAGAGACCACGCATGCTTGCCAGTGCGACTCGCGTTCGACAATGGCGCGTACCAAGGCGACAGGCACTCGATAGTGTTGGGCGTAGGCAACGACGTAGTATTCGGCTTCGAGCCGTGCCTGTGGTTTGGGCGATTGCGCCCAGCAGATCGAGATTGCACAGAGCGCTTGGGCCAAAATGAGTACTAGCTTCATGCCGCTTTACCTCGCAGAGCCTCGGCGCTGTGCTGCTGCGCGTCAAAGATCAAGCTGGCAAACCCATCCCGCAAGAGCAGCTTGCGTCGGTCGGCCTCGGTTTTGGCCAGCAACGGCAGGAGAATGTCTCTCATCTCCGGCGTAATTTGCTCAGTTCCCAGAACTTTGAGTGCCTGCGCGAGGTCGAGAATTTCCGATACGGAGGGCGGTTTCTCCAGGCTCCAGCCGCGCAAAGCCTTGGCGAGTCCCGCCATACCGGCATGAAATTCGTGTGTGGAATCAGGCGTTCTCAGCGCAACAATCTCTGCTTCTCGCTCCGCGGTGGGGTGTTCAACACGAAGGTAAAAACTGCGTCGGCGCAGAGGATCGCCGATGCGTCTTTCTTCATTCGATGTCAACACAACGAAGGGAATGCTCCGGGCTTTGATGGTGCCGAGCTTCGGAATGCTCAACTGCCACACGCTGAGCAATTCCAGCAACAAGGCCTCAAAAGCGTGGTCCACCTTGTCCAGTTCGTCGATCAGCAGGACACAAGGCCTTTCACACTGCAACGCGCGCAGAAGCGGCCCGGCGCTGAAAAATTGCAGTCCATGCAATTCGGTTTGCAGGGACTCCCAATCGACGTTGCTGGACTTGGCCTTCAACTCGACGCAGAGCCTCTGCAGCGGCTCGTCAAATTTGCCAATGGCTTTCTCTTCGTTGATGCCTTCGTAGCACTGCAGGCGCTCGACTGTGGTATGCGCTGCATCCGCAACTGCATATGCCAGTTGAGTCTTTCCACTGCCGGCGGGGCCCTCAAGTAGCAATGGTTTCTGCAGTCTCGCTGCCAGGTAAACCGTCGTCGTGGCAACCGAATCCGCGATGTAGCCGCTTTCTCGCAGCCCCTGCTCGAGGTCTTCCAAGGACGGAAACATACCTTAAGTCCCTCTGTCCGGCACCACGCGGGCGCCATGAGCCGTGAAGAAGGTAAGCCCATTTGAAATTTCGGTCAAATCACGGCTAGCCAGCGGTTATCCATCAACGCGATGGCACGAAACACAAGAAATGCACACAACCCAGATGAACGAGGACTTTGTTTGACCGAATTTGAGAAACAGCTTACAAACCGTCCCAGGTTTGCATTTTCTGTTCGGAGGTAACTTGTCTTCCAATGCACCCGCGGTTGCCAGGACTTTTTGATCCGCGCCAATTTCTTTGGAAATTTACGGTCGAAGCCGTAACCGAAAGACGCCGGGACAAGCGCAAAGGCAAATGACAGACATTCAACTTTTGGACGAGCAGGAGGTGTCGAGACGGCTGAGCGTGAGCGTTAACACGTTGCGCTACTGGCGCGCCTGTGGGGACGGTCCCAATTATGTAAAACTCGGACGCCTGGTGAGATATGATGCTGTTGCGCTGGAGAAATTCATCCTGCGCAACCTGCGTGTCTCAAAAGCGAGAGCGACCATGGAGGAAAAACATGTCGCTCTCTAAACGAGGAAACACATGGCACTTCGCGTTTCGCTGGAAGGGCAGACGCTATCGGGGGAGTTGCAAGACCTCCCGTCAGACGGAAGCCAAAAAGGTAGAAGCGCTGGTGCTCGCGCGGTTGCTGGAAGACGGTCGGTTGCCGTGGAACAAAAAAGTTCCAACGCTGGCTGGCTTCTCGAACCGCTTTTTTAACTGGCTGGAGTCGTTGCCGGCGGACCGTCCGCCTAAACCGCCAACCCGCAGGTATTACCGGGTGGGCTGGCAACTCCTGGAGTCCACATCCGTCGCTGGTATGAAACTCGATCACATCGCGGCAGATCACGCCTTGACCATCGAGGGATCGTCTGCCGCGAACACCAACAACGCTCTGCGCACGCTTCGGCGCATGCTGAAAAAGGCGCAAGAGTGGCAGTTGCTATCTACCGTCCCGATTGTCAAGCTCGTCGAGGAACAGGGGCGGGAAGAGTTGATCGAGCCCTGGATGGAGCAGCGCCTGCTGGCGGTTACCGGGGGCTCGCGTCTTACCGGGAAAGGCCGGAAGTCGCGTGTGGGCTGGGAGCCGTTTCGAACGGTGCTGTTGATCATGCTGGATTCCGGTCTTCGTCCAGGCGAGATCTTCCGCATGCGCTGGGAAAACATTCACTGGGACAAAGGGTTGATCTTCAACCCGCGTGGCAAGTCCCGTAAATCCCGGCGTTACGTCCCGCTAACCGAGCGCGTCAAGCTAGCACTGTTGGCTCGCAAGGAAGGCGTGAACGAAGGGTGGATCTTTCCCTCGAAGCGAGCCCAGTCCGGCTATATCACCGATCGCGAGGTTTCGAAGCAATGGCTCGAAGCCAAGCGGTTGGCGGGCATTCCCGAATCTGTCGTGCTGTACTGTGCGCGTCATCGTTTCTCAACGGATGCGATGGAAGGCACAGGCAACGTGATGGCGGTGATGGATGCGATGGGGCATGGGTCGGTGAACACCACACGCATCTACACGCACTGCAATGTGCAGCAGATCAGGGAAGCGATCGAGCGGCGGAACCAGTTGTCAGCGGCGCCTGTGGAAGCTGTGCAATAGTTGGCCACAAAAGTGGCCACAGTCGCCTGAAGCAACTGTGTCAGGAAATGCTGTAAGTGATTGAAAGAAACTTGGTAGCGCTACCGGGAATCGAACCCGGGTTTGAAGATTGAGAATCTTCCGTCCTAACCCCTAGACGATAGCGCCCTCGAGACGATTTTTTATTATAACAAAGCTCCCCTTCCTCTCACTTCACCGCGATTGCGTACAGACTGCCTTTTCTCTCATTCTGCCCACGCTCTCCCAACTCCAGGCCCGCACTTTCGCGTTTTCATTTTGGAATTTCGGTGCGCGCGTATCGAAATTATTTGTGCGACTCCCTCCCATCCACAGGCCCAGAAGTACTATAGTAAAAACACGTTCAAAAAACTCTTTCACCTGCAACCGATTTAAGTGTAGGGGCGATTTACATGTTGTTCCTTCATCAACCAATTCAATCATTTCTGAACTTAGGAGCTTGCAAGGAGTACGCAACTATGGCCAAATCGAAGTTTCCCAAGAAGACCAAAAGTGAAGTCGGCATTCCTCCCGTGGAAGCCACCTCGGCTACCCTGACCGCGGCGGAGAAGAATGCCCCAGAAACCACTCAACCTGAACCCAGGAAGCCATCCAGAAAGCCCACGATTGTAAAAACGGAACCACGCGCCAGCATCGTTCCCATCAACGTCGATGAGGAAATCCGCCGTCTCGCCTACCTCATGTCCGAGCGCCGCGGATTCGAACCCGGTCACGAAACTGAGGACTGGCTAGCCGCTGAACACGAAATCCGCCAGCGCTATCGCCAACAACAGAGCGCTTAACGCTCCCGAGCACCACCTTGGCGGCCGGGCCCCGGCCGCCGGCCGTGGGCGGGAACCTTCAGACCCGCGCGTCAGATTCTGCCGCTTCCTACTTTTTTTCGCCGTTTGCCTCAAACCCCCGTTTCTGAAAAAATACCTTGGGGTTCCCTTACATGGCGTACATCGGTAGTTTTGCGTTGCTCCTCGCCTTGGCGTTGAGCATCTACTCGTTTGGAATCGGCTTGATCTCTTTATTTTTTCCGGGGGATTCCGCCTGGGAACGTCTCGGGGAGACGGCCCGTCGCGCCGGCATCGTCGTCTTCGGAGCCGTCCTGCTCGCCGCTATTGCTCTCGTCGTTGCCGCCTTCCGCGACGATTTCACCATCGCCTATATCTTTCATCACAGCAATCGCGATCTTCCCGCGCCTTACAAGTTCGCAACGCTGTGGTCCGGTCAGGAAGGCTCTCTCCTTTTCTGGTCGCTCCTGCTTGCCGGATACGGCTTCGTTCTCCGCCTTCGCTATAAGACCGATCCACGCCTCTTCGCCTACGCCTCGGTGGTACTCGCTGGCGTTCAGATCTTCTTCCTGGCTCTCGTCAATATCGCCGCCAATCCCTTTGGCTTGCTCCAAGGCCCGCTCCGCGCCGATGGCAGCGGCCTCAACCCGCTCCTGCAATATCCCGAGATGGTTATCCATCCGCCCATGCTCTATCTGGGATACGTCGGCTTCACCGTACCCTTCGCCTTCGCCCTCGGCGCGCTCATCATGAAGTATCCCGGCGAGAAGTGGATCCACATCACCCGCCGCTGGACCATGGTGACCTGGGGATTCTTAACCTGCGGAATTTTTCTTGGAGCCCACTGGGCCTATGCCGTCCTCGGCTGGGGCGGCTACTGGGGATGGGATCCCGTTGAGAACGCCTCATTGATGCCTTGGCTAGTTGGCACGGCGTTCCTGCACTCGGTCATGATGCAGGAAAAACGTGGCATGCTGAAGGTCTGGAACATGTGGCTGGTCTTCGCCACGTTCTGGCTCGCGATTCTCGGCACGTTCCTCACCCGCAGCGGCATCATCAGCTCCGTTCACGCTTTCGCGCAGTCGTCCATCGGAAGCTGGTTTGCCTGGTTTCTGTCCATCAGCTTCGCTGTTTTCCTTTTCTTCTTTCTCAAGAACCAGAGCCACCTGCGCAGCGAGCACAAACTCGAATCGCTGGTCTCCCGCGAATCGAGTTTCCTGTTCAACAATCTTCTGTTCGTTCTTCTCTGCTTCACCGTGCTGTGGGGAACGTGGTTCCCGAAAATTTCAGAACTGGTGCAAGGCAACAAAGTCACAGTCGGCGCGCCGTTCTACAACCGCGTGGCTATTCCGGTTGCGCTCCTGCTACTGATCCTCACCGCCGTCGGCCCCTTACTCGCATGGCGCAAAACATCCGTGGAAAGTCTCAAGCGCAATTTCCTGTGGCCTACCATTGGCGCCGTCGCGGTGATGGCATTCCTGATGATCACTCCTTCCGGCTGGGGATCTCCCTTCGGACTTCGCCCCTGGCAGGATGTTTCTTATTTCTATTCGCTGATGGCCATCGGCCTTTCCGTTCTCGTGACGCTCACGGTCGCCAGCGAGTTTTACCGTGGCGGCCGCGTCATCTCGGAAAAGACCGGGCAGGGCATGTTCGCCTCCATGGTCCAGCTCACGCATCGCAACACTCGCCGCTACGGAGGCTACATCGTCCACTTCGGTGTGGTCGTCGTCATCATCGGCCTCGCCGGCTCCGCATTCAATCAGGACAAGGAATCCGAAAAAGGCCTGGCTTACGGCGAACACATGCGAATCGGAAGTTACGACCTGGTCTGCCGATCCTACACGCAGGATGACAATCCGAATTATTCCAGCGAGTGGGCGATCATGGATGTGTACCAGAATGGCAAGATGATCGACACGCTCACGCCGCAGCGCCTGTTCTACAAGGCAAGCCAGCAGGCGTCCACGAAACCGGACATCCGCTCAACCTTCAAAGAAGATCTCTATCTGGTCTACGAAGGACAAAACGAAAACGGACAGCCCATCATCAAAGCGCACCTGAACCCGCTGGTCATGTGGATCTGGCTCGGCGTCTGGATCATTCTCGGCGGCACCGTCCTGGCTCTGGTCCCGAACGCCCCAGCGGTATCGCGCGTCCCGGCAGCCAGGCTGATCGAACACGCCGCGCCAGTAGCCACTGGCGACTAAATGTTGGAGGCCGACGCATAAGCCGCGTTAGCGGCGGCATGTGAAAGCCCGGCACGGAAGTGCCGGGTAAGGTCGAAGAGGAAACGAGTCCCGCAGGGACGGCACTATCCGTCTCAATGAATCGAAATATGAAATGACGACGAAATCTAACTCGATCCCCCGCCGCGCTCTCCAATGCGCCTTGCTCTGCCTAGCCGTCTTCGTCTTCTCCGGCGCGGCCGATCCCTCCACCCGCTTCAACGAAATCGGCCACCAGATGATGTGCATTTGCGGCTGCAACCAGATCCTGCTCGAATGCAATCACGTCGGCTGCCCCGACTCCGATGGGATGCGCAACGAACTCATGGTCGCCGTCACGCGCGGCGACAGCGACAGCCTGGTCGAGCAATCTTTCGTGCAGAAGTACGGCCCCACGGTCCTCGCGGCGCCGACGACTATCGGCTTCAACCGCACCGCGTGGATCATGCCTTTCGCGGCGCTGTTTGTTGGCCTGACCATCGTCATCCTGATCGTCCGTGCCTGGAAGAACCGCCCAACCCCGGCCATTGCGGACGGACTGCGTCCCGCCACGGGCGCGGAATTCGATCGATTCCGCGAGCAGGCGCGCAAGGAGACTGACTTATGATGCTGGTATTTGCCTGCTGCGCTGTCGTTACCGTAGCCTCCGTGCTCTACATCTTCCACATTCCCGGTCCCGTCTATCTCGGGCCGGAAAAAACTCGCGCCTCGTACCTGCGCGAGCGCAAAGACGCGGTCTACGAAAATCTCCGCGACCTCAACTTCGAATACATTGCCGGCAAAGTTCCGGACGCCGACTACCAGTCGCTCAAGGCGTCCATGCAAGAGGAAGCCGCCACGCTCCTCGCCGAAATCTCCCGCCTGGAATCCGGCGCCGCATCCGCGCCAAGAAAAGCGAGATCATGATCCGACTCCAAGCATTGATGATTTATGTGGGGACAGCCGCCCCCGGCTGTCCGGTCGAGCGTAGCTCGACCGCACTCTCTCCCTGCCAGCAACTGCCGGGCTTCGCCCGGCCGGACAGCCGAGGGCCGCTGTCGCCGCAAGTCTGGCTCTCGACATTGCTCGCCGTGCTCCTTCTCGCGCTCTCCGCCTCCGCCCAGACCCTAACCGGCACGGTCGAAAACGCCACCACCGGCAAGCCCTCCGCCGGGGACGAGGTCGTCCTCCTCAGCCTCGGCCAGGGCATGGAAGAAGCGGGACGCACCAAGTCCGACGCCAAAGGAAATTTCAGTTTCAAGCTCGACGCCCAGGGCCCGCACCTGATCCGCGTCATCCATCAGGAGGTCACTTATCACCGCATGGCTCCTCCGGGAACCACGTCGGTCGAAGTCGAAGTCTATGACGTCAGCAAAAAAGTCGAGGGCATCGAGGTCGTCGCCGACATCATGCGCGTGCAGGTCGAGCAGGGACAGCTCGAGATCATGCGCGCCTTCGCCGTGCAGAATAATTCCAAACCTCCGCGCACCCAGATGAATGAACGCAATCTCGAGTTCTACGTTCCGGAAGGCGCTCAGATCATCCAAAGCTCCGCCATGACGGCCAACGGTCAGCCCATAAACTCCGCGCCCGTCCCGGTGGACGACAAGAAGACCCGTTACTCTTTTCTCTTTCCGCTTCGTCCCGGCACCACGCAGTTCGAGGTCGCGTATCAGGTCGCCTACACCGGCAGCGCGAATGTCGATCCCAAGAGCGTGTACCCGCTGCAACATTTCGTCGCCATTCTTCCCAAGTCGATGCAGTTTTCCGCCGCGCCCGGCACCACGTTCCAGCCGATGAGCGATCCGCAGCAGCCCGACGCCAACGTGCAGGTCGCCTCCGGTGCCGGCCTCGGCCAGCCACTGGCGTTCAAAATTTCCGGAGAAGGCACTCTGCAGGATCGTCAGCAAAACGCCGGCGAGCCCAGCGCGTCGGGCTCCGCGCAAGCCGAAAGCCGCCCCGGTGGCGGACTTGGCCCACCCATTGACGCTCCTAATCCGCTGCAGCGCTACCAACTGCCCATGCTGATCGTCTTGGGCCTGACCCTTGCCGCAGGCGGAGTTTTCGTCGCCTTCCGCCAGCAATCCGGTCGCACCGCTCGCGCCACGGGTTCCTCGGAGCTGGAAGACGAATATGTGATTGCCCCGGCCCCGGTTCGCGACTCGCGTGCCGGCCAGGAATCTCGAATGGCTGAAGACCGCGTCCAGCCTGCCGCTCCGCGTTCTTCCTCGTCCATGTTGCTCCAGGCATTAAAGGAAGAGCTTTTCGACCTCGAAGTCGAGCACAAACAAGGGCGCATCAGCCAGCAGGAATACGAAAAGACCAAGGCTGCCCTGGACCAAACCCTCGAGCGCGCATTGAAACGCGAGAGCCAAAGAGCCTGACATTCAAGGAGAGTGCCCCGGTTTGAGAAATAAATGACAACCGGGTAACCCACACTTCTCGCGAAGTGTGCGAGAGAGCCTGCCCTGGGCGTAGTCGAAGGGGTGGAGAACTTGAGTTTCCTACGCAAACAAAATTCCACTTCCCCCTCACGCGCGCCTTCTCCAAACTCATGTGCGCGCAATCACATTCCGGCTTATGCCCGCAATCGTACAATTTCGGGTTGTTGCTCGGCCCTGATTTAAATTTTTATTTCATTACTCTTAGGAGGAACCTCATGAGGATTACCAAATTGATTGTTCTGTTGGTCGTCGTTGCGTTGTCCATTTCGATCGCCTTGCCTGCCTTCGCGGCAGACGGAGCGGCCACTTACAAGGCGAAGTGCGCTGCTTGCCACGGCCCCGAAGGGCAAGGCAAGATCGGCCCGGCACTGAAGGGCACCGCGTTGAGCGCCGATCAGATCACCGGTCTGCTCACCAAGGGCGACGATGCCAAGAAAGCCCCGCACAAGAAAGCCATCGGCGGACTCGCGGCGGACGACGCCAAGGCCGTGGCCGATTACGTGAAGTCGCTGAAGTAACTTCTCCGCGATTTTTTCTGTAGGCATGGGCCCTCAGGGATTCAAGCTTGAGGGCTTTTTTGTTCTCCGAAGGCTGTTATCCGAAAACGATTCGCCATCTATTCGCCCGGCACTTTAGTGGGGGAGTGGACAAAAATGCTTGATGCTACACTTTGCGGTTATGAAGTTGCTGTTCCTGGCCGCGGTGCTAGTGTGGGGATTTGCTCCGCAAGCGGCGAGGCCTGCCAACAGCGGCGCCGCCGCAAAGAGCGCAGCTGTACGCGCGAATAATCCAGCGATGGCCAAGAAAACGGATAGCGCGCCGGCCCAGTCGCCGGCAATTTCCGTCGTCCCCGATGACCAGTCCTCCGGCCTGCGCACAGCCAGTGGGCGTTCCGATCTTGAAATCAAGCTGACGTGGTTCGCGGGCACCTTAGCCGCAGTCGCGGTGCTGCAGTTCTTCACGCTGCTCTGGCAGACATTCTCCCTGCAGCGAATCGCGAAAGCCAGCAGCACGCACAGCCAAGAGATGGAGTATCAAAGCCGGGTGCTCGATGGACAGCTCAAAGTCATGACTGAGCAACTGGCCGCGGTGAAAGAGACGGCCGGCGCCGCGAGCGCGAGCGCGGTGGCCGCCAAGGAAAGTATCGAGCGGATCATCTCTAAGGAACGTGCCCGCCTGCGCGTCGAACTGCAGCCCTTCTACCTAAACTTCGGCGCACCTTCGCCCGCCAGCTACACGATTCAGCATGAAGGCTCGACCGACGCCTTTGTGGTCGATTCGCACGTGTCGGTCTATGTCAGCCCCTCGCGCGATCCCGATCGCAGTGCCGTCAATGGCCGGCCCATGCCGATTCCCAGCGTCATCGGGGCGCAGAATCCGGTGGTGGCGGCGCAGGATGTGCTCCATCCCTTCACCCCGGATGAGATCGACGAGATCCGCCAACTCAAATCTTTTGTGCATTTTACGGGATTCATCCGCTACAAGGATGTCTTCGAGGGACAGCACGAAACCCGCTTCAACCGGGTGTGGAGCATCGCTCGGATGAGCCATCTCAACGGTGAGCCCTTCACCTATTGGGAACATTGCGGGACGGCGGAAGAAAACGTGGAAACCTAGTGGTTGGCGGAAGTGTGGGGTCATCCCCGCTTTTTAAGGGCCCTGCGAGATCCTTCGCTGCACCTGAAAAACGGCTCCGCTCAGGATGACCTCCAGAATCAGTCTGCATCGTTCCCTGTAATTGGAGTCCTTGCAGTCGATACCGAGGCTCGTGCTATAATCCGGCGCCGTTACAGCAGAAGGTTCCGGTGGTCTTTTTAATCTCTCTCGTGCCCGCAGCCGAGGCGGCCAGCCGCACGGCCGCAACTGAAATCAGGAGGAGCAATGACGTTCGACGATCCCACGCTCTACGGACGTGACGAAGACGAAGAGTTCGGCGACAGCGGCGCCTACAGCGAGTCGCTCGAAGAAGATTTTGAAGAGGAAGAAGAAGAGGAAGAAGAGCCCGGCATGCCGGCCTCTGAATCGATAGAACCCGAGCCGGTACCCGCGCCTCCTGCTCCTAGACCCGCACCCAAACCCGCACCCACGGGTGGTGGCGGAGGAGCCAAAAAAGCTCCCGCGAAGAAAAAGGCCGCCAAGAAAAAGCCGGCGGCAAAAAAGAAACCGGCCAAGAAGAAAGCTGCCAAAAAGAAAGCTACCAAAAAGAAAGCTGCCAAAAAGCCGGCCAAGAAAAAAGCCAAGAAAGCGGCGAAGAAGCCGGCCAAGAAAAAAGGCAAGAAGCGCCATTAAGAATTACCGCAGCCGCGAGCGCCTCCCGCTCACGGTGCCGCAGATCAGCCGCGCCCTTCCAGGGCGCGGTTTTATTGTCAGTACCCAGATCACCGAATCATGACTGCGGGCGACCTCGAAGGCGCGACAGGATTCACGAGGGTCGCGATGCAGGGGGTTCCGCGATCACACTTCACATCGATATGCAGCACCAGCACGGCGCCACTGTCGGGCGGAAATTCCAGCGGGTACTTCGCCGCTTTCAAATTGCCGGCCAGTTTATTGAGGTTCTGGTCGCCACTCACAAACTCCGCTGAATCCACCTTGCCCGGCTTGAAGGTGACTGCAAACTGGGCCGAACCCGTAATTTTCTCGTCATTGGTCAACTTCAGCTCGCGGGTGTGGCGAAGCTGTTCCGCCGGAGTTTGGGTCCACTCCCCGTTGGGCAGACGACGGATTTCCAGCGAGGGCTTCTTTCCCATCAACTTCTGGTAGCGTGCAATGATTTCCTCGTCCTGCTTGAGGCCGGCATTCAGCGAATCGGGTGAGGAGAAACCTGGGATCGGCTTAACGGCGGACGAGACCGCCAGCGCCATTTCGTACGCGTGTGCCGCCTGCTGAGTCTTGCCTTCCTTCTCGTAGATCTCGCCAAGATGTCCCGCAACGATTTCGTCTTCCCCCAACAGCCATGCGGCCCGCACCAGGGGCTCAGCCCGTTTCACGTCTCCCTGCTGGAAGTAAACCCAGCCCAGAGTGTCCCAAACCAGAGACAGCTGATAGGTGACCCGCATTTCGGCATCGTCGGAAGACTCGGCGTCCCGCCCTTGCTCCTCGAGTTTTTCGACTGCCTTCTCCCCGTACTGCTGCGCCATGTCCAGATTGATCTTGTTATCCGCAAGTGTGTACGAGACTTCGTTCAGAATCTCCGGATCGTCGCCCTTCTGCTCAAGCAGCGTGCGAAAGGTAGCGACGGCCTTGTCCCCTTGTCCAACCTTGACGTACGCATCCCCTAACTGGAGTTGCAGGCCCGAGCTATCCGGCGCCGTCTTTACCGCCGTCTCGAGCACTTCCACGGCCTCGGGATACTTCTCCGCGCGATAGAGCAGCCCGGCCAATGTCGATGCGGCGGTACGGTTCTGGGGATCGACCTTAAGCAACTTTCGCCACTCCAGAATCGCCTCATCCCTCTGGTTGATCTGCATCATGTAGGTTGCGACCACCTGGTAGGATCTTGGATCTTCAGGTGAGGCCTTTTCCTCCTTACGGAATTCCTCCATGGCATCGGTGAGATTCCGCCGGGACGCCAATGCCACGCCAAGGTTGAAGTGCGCCCCTTTGTAGTTGGGATCGCTGGCGATGATCTTTTCGAACAGTTCTTGTGCCCGCTGAAAATCGCGCTGCTGCAGGGCCTCGGACCCTTCGCGGAACTTTCTATTCAGATCCTCCACGTTCTTCGGCGGTGCTCCGGTGACTCCTGCATTTGCTCCGCTCAATACGATGTAGTGATTTTCATCGTCGGAAACGGCCTTGCCGAAGTCGCGAAAGTCTTCCCAACTACTCAACTCGACCTCGGGCTGCTTGATGAGGAGCCGGCGGGTGGCCGAAAGCACGCCGGCCTCCAGGCTGTAGGACGCATGGTATTCAGCGTAAGCCCGCACCAGATCGCGGTTGCTGGGAGCTTCTGCAGAATAGCCGGGAGGCAGAATAATTTTGGCCTTGTAGACAACTTCCC
Organism: uncultured Acidobacteriota bacterium; assembly: GCA_963719865.1. Lineage (GTDB taxonomy): Bacteria > Acidobacteriota > Terriglobia > Terriglobales > Acidobacteriaceae > Sulfotelmatobacter. Next base: position 151,169 of record CAVRDS010000083.1, read on the forward strand.
CGAGTCCGCCAAGCAGGACCGGCTCTTGCGGTTCTTTGGCGTCCTGGCTCATCTCGATCCCCATCGGCGGCATGGGCGGAGTAATCTGCCGATTCTCCCAGTCGCTGTAATGCTTACGCTCGTATTCATACGAGAGACTGAATGGCTTATCGACGTCATCGGGTGAAGTGACGTTCACATTGCTGACATCGCCGCCAAAATTGAGGCCGTAAGAGAATCGCTGCACCGCTTCTTTGTACTGCGACTGCGAAATCTGTCGGAAGGATGCTCGCAACACGACCTCCGTATCGCCTCGGTACATCTGCTCGGCGTGGCCGGTAAAGGTTCCGTCTGCATCCAGCGTGCCTTGCATCGAGAAAGACTGCACTTGCTGGAATGGAGCATTCTGCGGAGTAGTCATCAGCACGGGCGGCTTGCCGGACGGAATCACAAGCGCCTGCTTGCCTCGCAAGGCCAGCAGCAGAAATCCGTAAGGCGAGACTTCCGGCGTCGTATCGAGCCAGAGCAACTTGTCGCCTTGAGATACAACGGTGATTACGTGATTGAACTGCGCCGGCGACGGAACGTCAGGATCGAGCTTGCGGCTGGCGTTAATCAGGACCGGCCAGGCTTCGATGCCTGACGCTTTCAGCAGTGACGCCAGCAGTGTGTGCTTGTCTTTGCAGTCGCCGTAGCCGTTGTCGAGAACGTCGTCCGCTGCGTGTGGTTGATATCGTCCGATGCCGAAATCAAGGCCGATGTAATGAATCTTCAAAGCGACAAAACTGTAGATCGCGCGAATCCTCTCGTCGTCCGTCTTCAGTCCCTTAGTTAACTCAGCCGCCTTGGCCTGGATCGGCGGTGAGACCTGCAGCGGTTCCTTCTGCAAATCACCGTACCAGCGCCCAACGTCCTCCCAACTGGCGAAGGTCGTGATCTGCACGTCAGGATTCGGAGGAATACGCCGCGGCACCTCGCCAGGCTCTTTTTCCTTGACGATCAGGTTCTGGTGCGTCCAGCGGTAGACGCGCAGGCCGCTCTCTTCGGTGATCTGTGGTTTCAATAAGGGGCTGACAACTTTTACATGTTTGGCAGTGGGAAGACTAACCTCCAGCCGCTCATCTTTGGCGATGGCGTTCTTGGTGAAGGAATACTCAAACCAGAATTGTCCTGGTACCTCAGCTTTGACCATGCGGTATCGGACCAGATATTCGAGCACATCGCCGATCGCCAGGCCTTTGACGGCGACATGTTTTTCGTGGATGTCGCTGTAGAGCGGGGCGGTTCGCGTCACTTCCCCAGGCATGTCCTGAATGTTGTAGTCGGGAGTTTTCACCACGGAGCCATCGGGCTTGCGTACGCGAACATAGTCAATCTCGACCTGTTCGTTGGCGCTGGTGTAAGTAAAATTCAGGACGGCAAAGGCTTTCACGCCAGCGTCGGCGAGTATCTTGATCGCGGCACTAGCTTCCCGCGTGCCGGTCCCGTCGTTCTCAGCACGAACCCGGGTCGTTACGCGCTCGATGACGTAGGCTTCTTTGGAAAAATCCGGCGTGGCGGCAGGCTGCTTCTGGTCAGCGTTCCCCTGAGCCGGCGCGGATGAAATGGTTAACGCGGCAAACAGCAGGCTGGCGAGCCAGCGTGACAAAAACATTCGGTCATTTACCCCGGAGCGGACGGAGCCCGACTCTTTTACTCACATCTGGACTCACTTTTTGCCACTCACTGCGCCCAGGCAGCGGCCGTAGAGTTCGAGCAGTTTCTCGGCGTAATCTTCGGGCTTGGCGGCGGTGCCTCCGCCGGTGAAGCCGACACCGCCGCTGCTGGAGGTGCGGCCGTAGCCGGTGGTCATGGCGACAAACTTCATCAGATCGAGTGCGATGTCTTCATTGCGGCGGGCGTGGCCCGAGCCGGTGGCGGGAACTTCGTCCATGATGCCCTCTCCTCTACCAGAAATGACGGGGATGGCGTCGTCTTCTTCGTCTTCGTCCTGCAGGCGATAGCCGTGCGCACGGAGAAAGCGCGATGGAAGGATGGTTCTGATGCCCATGACGACGCTGGATGACTCCGCTAGCGATGATAGCAGAGCGGCGGGGTGGGTGACTTGGGCTGTCGGACGCGTGCACAGCGTCGTTGGGTAGTAAGTCCGTTTAACTTCGGCGGCGGTAAGTCCACGGAAGATCCCTTCGGCTTCGCTCTGTCGAAAATCCCACTTCTCGCAAAAGCGGCGAGAAATGGGGCACCCATTTTCTGTTGCTTCGGTGGCCCGCTGGAGAAAACGCGGGACTTCGGGATGGCCGCGACGCGCTTACTTTAAGTCGGCCAGGTCGGCCTGTAACTGCTGCATGTTGAATCCTGCGGGGCTCTCCTGCTTATCGTTCAAGTAATCTGTGCTGATGATGGCGTAAGCCTCATCGCAATACGCTTCCCAGAACGTCCAGGTCATGATCTGCAGCGCGCCCCAGGTGACGACGGTGACGCCGCGCGCGTCATACGCGACCACGGGAACGGCGTGTCCTCCCCAGGAGCCGGGCTTGCCGTCGCCGGTGGGACCTCCCGGCGGCACGGACCACGGCTGATGATTCTGCACTTGCGCCTGCGCGCTGACCGGCAACTGCAAGCCGATGTAGCAGCCTTCGAAGATGTAGACCGAATCCATGATGTGAATGTGATTCGAGGGTTCGAGCGCGACGTAGGCGCCGATCTGGTGACCGGCGATGCCACTCTGCCGCCAGTAGTTGAGGACGTCGATCTCGACCGCGCCGTTGTCGTTGGCGCCGGTCGCGGGATTGTAGCCGGTGATGGCCGAATAGGCGGCGACGATCTGCTTGTCGGTGGGTGTGACCATTTTCTTGGCGGCGTTGGCGGTCCACTCCATGATGAGGTGTCCGGCGGCGGCGCAGGTGCGATCGCCGAGTTGATCGTTCTCCATCATTCCCCAGGAATTTATTTTTGACGTGAGATCGCGTTGGGCCGGCGGTGCGGGCAGCGCCGGAGTGACGTAGGACGCCAGCAGCAGGGTGCGGGGATCGTGGCGCGCGACCTGCTTGCCCAGTTTCAGCTTTTTGGGATCGACCCGCGTGGGATCAGTGCGCAGCGCTACACTTTTGCGCGAATCGGGAAGCGCTAGATTGATTTTCCTGACCGCCATGGGAGATCTCCTTCGGCAAGAACTGGGATCACGGTGTAAGAAGAAACGCGCGCCGAACTGCTTCGCCAGCTCGGTGCGCGTTTCATCAGCGTATTGAGGGAGTAACTACGTCCGCCCGCATCTTAGGCCCCGGCGTTCTGAAAAGCGCGAGGCGGCGGTTTTTGTTACGAAAGCCGAACAGAGAGAAGTTGGCTTCTTCGGTTCGGTCGGGGAAAAGCTTAAACACAGAGAACGCTGAGGATTTCGCAGAGATCGCCGAGCAAATCTGGAGGCGGGGCGGACTGAATTACTGCCGACGTCCCGCGCAAACCTTCGCGGGCAGGAGTCCCTTCGACTCTCCGCTCAGGGCGGGTCCGCGCCACCTGTCACGCCAGGCAGAGTGATCACGTCATGGTAGGGATGCTTCGACTGCGAACGGGTTCGCTTCGCGAACTCGTTCTTCGCTCAGCATGACATTGCTCGCCCCGTGACATTTCTCGCTCTGCATGAACATTCCTCGCTCGGGACATTTCTCCTTCAGCATGGCATTGGAATCAGAGCCAGAAGTCGCGGTTGGGGGTGGTGGAGTTGCCGGCGCTGGCGGCGCGGCCGAGGCTGGGCTCGACGCGGTTGCGCCCGGCATTTTTGGCGAGATAGAGAGCGGCATCGGCGGCAGACACGATTTTTTCGACATCGCCGGCAGCCTCGCCGGTGGCGACTCCGAGACTGAGGCTGACGTTCACAGTCGATCCGGCAACGTTGATGTTGCAGGAAGCCACGTGGACGCGGACGCGCTCGGCTAATTCCCAGGTTTCGCCGATGCCGCAATTGGGAGCGACGACCAGAAATTCTTCCCCACCGTAGCGGCCGACGGAATCGTAAGGGCGGACGACGGCGGCGATGCTGCTGGCGATGATGCGGAGAACGGTGTCGCCGGCGGCGTGTCCGCGGCTGTCGTTGATGTTCTTGAAATGATCGACATCGATCATGATCAGGCCGACGGGCTGGCGATCGCGCTCGGCGCGCAGCAACTCACGTTCGAGAATTCCCATGATCGCTTTGCGGTTCCACAGGCTGGTCAGGCTATCGCGGGAAGCTTCGCGGCGCAGTGCGTCTTTGGCGAGCAGCAGGCGATTCTGAGTGACCAGAAGACGCGCGCTCGAGCAGACGAACGAGAACAGAACTACGGCCGCGGCGAGCCCCAGCCGTTCGCGCGCGATGCGCAGCGACATGAACAGGACCAGCAGCGGATACAACAGGAAGAAGGTGTCAGTGTAAGTGCTCTTCTCGCGGCGCAGCGGCTCGACGGGAAGCTCCGGAGCCTCTGCCTGCTTCCAGGTCACGGCGATAAGCATGGGGATGATGAGGAGCGCGCTCCACAGAAGATCGAACCAGGCTCCAGTTTTGAGATTGCGTCCGGGACCATAGTAGTAGAGGCCGTCGACGAAGCCGGAGAGAGCGAGAAAAGCTCCCATACGGCCAAACAGGACGCGGGCGTCGCGCGAGCGAGTGACGATCCCGCGCAATACGAAAGCGGAGGCCACCAGGCCGTAGCCGCCGAAGTAGGGAGCCCAGACCGAATGCGCCAGCTCGGCGGGATTCTCCGCCGCCTTGGGCAGGTAAAAGAAATAGAGGTAAGCGGCGACGCAGACCAGCACACCCTGCACGAAATCCAGAGCCATGAGAGCGTCGAGACGTCCGGTCTCATGCTCCGGATCGAGAAAGAGCGCCATGGCAAGGGGAGCAAACCAGAACGAGAACAGGAGTTTGGTGACGCCCTCGATAATGGGGACGGGGGCGATATCGTTATAAACACTGAGAGCCTGCGCGAAGGTGAAGAACGCATAGGCGATAAAAGCGAGATGCCAGAAAGCGCGCCCCATTCCTTCGGAACGCCGGGCCGCGTCGGCGATGGCGAAGATCAGCAAGCCCGCCAGGATGAGCTGAATCAAGTCGGATAATGTAGGGCCGGGATCTTTGGATCCGAGCAAAAGAGCCACACCGACGTGAACCAGCCACAAGACGCCGGACACAGCTACGAGGGCGCGGGTGCGAGACAAAGCGATCCTTTCGCTCAAAGAATGTACAGATGGCCCAACGGGGAGGACTTCACCGAAACCGCCAACTCGTCTTATAAACCCGGAACTGGACAAACACTGTTATTAAGTATCCGTCAGCGGGACCCTGACAGTACATATGCCTTTAGTAACGGCGGTTTTCCTTACGAGAGAGAAGGATTTAGGCGATTTTGAGGGGGAATTGCGGGGGGATTTCCACAGCCGCGGGCGAGAAAATCTTTGACCGCAGAGTGCGCTGAGGATTCGCAGAGAACGCAGAGAAAGAATCTCTTCGCGCTTTTGACGGAGTCAAGCTTAACGCAAGGTCCCTCGACTTCGCTCGGGATGACAATTGGTGCCGATCTGCCGTTAGAGCATAATGGGCCGGGGGGAGTCATGGAAAAGGAGACGGCGCGGGAGGGATTCGGGTGGGCGTGGTTCGCGCTGACGGTTGCGTTCGCGCTGCATGTATGGGATGAAGCTGCGACTGGATTTCTCGACGTCTACAACCCTACGGTCACGGCGCTGCGGGAGCGGTGGGGATGGTTTCCGATGCCGAACTTTCAATTTCGCGAATGGCTGGTGGGATTGATCGTGGCGGTTCTGTTGTGTTTCGCGCTGACGTCGCTGGCGGCGCGTGGGGTGGGATGGATGCGTCCGCTGGCGTGGGTGTATGCGGGGATTCAGTTTTTGAATGCCCTGGGGCATACGCTGGGAACGATTGCCGGACACACGGTGGAGGCGGTGAGGTTCGCGCGTCCGGCGCCGGGATTTTATTCTTCGCCGTTTTTGTTTGCGGCTTCGGGGTGGCTGATGGTGCGGTTGTGGGGTTCGGGTAAGAGGCGCAAGGTCCCTCGACTTCGCTCGCGATGACAATGCAAGGTGCTCGCTTCTTCTTGTTTGCTTAGCCTGCAACGCAAAATCTTAAACCGCAGAGTGCGCTGAGGACTTCGCAGAGAACGCAGAGACAGAATCTCTTCGCGATATGAGGGCCGAGTGAAAAACAAACCCAAGGTCCCTCGGTTGCGCTCGGGATGACAAGTGTGCCCGGATGACAAGTTTGCTCGGGATGACAGTTGCATCAGGATTCCATGCCGATTTGGCAAATGCGGCCGATCAGGTAGTCGGGGGCGGATTTGCCTGGGGGCAGGGCGATAACTTCGATGGGACAGGACTGATTGTGGGGACGCAAGAGTAAATGATTTCCGGCTACTTCGACATAGCGGACCACGCAAGTATCGTTTTTCAGAACAGCGTACATATTGAACTCGCCTTTGTGGTAGGGCTTAAGTGAGTTGTAATGGCGGTCGAGCAGCAATGTGGACCCGGGCGAAAGACGGGGAAACATGCTGGTGGCGTCGCGGGGATCGAGCTTGATGAGGACGAAGCGGGTCCAGTCGGAACGATCGCCTTCGGGTTCGGGCTTGAGCTTGCGGAGGAAGGATTTTTTGAATTTGAGGAGCTCGAGCACCTGATCGGCGGTGATGAGAGGGTGGATGGCAGTGGAGGGGTCGGCCAGCAGGATATCTTCGAACTCGTCGGGGCTGGGGGCGACGATGGAGGCGCGTTTGTTGACTTCGGCGGGATCGAGCAAGTCGAGGACGGAGAGATGTTGAACGGAAAGGACTTTGTCCATGCCCTCGATGCTGAGACCGCGCTTGCGATTGAGGAAATTGGAGATGTGGGCTTGTTTGAATCCGGTTTGCTGGGCGAGTCGGAGTCCGGTGAGTTCGCCGCTATCGATCCGTTCCCAGAGGATTTTGCGGAGGTTGTCTTGCAGGGCCTTGAACTTCATTAACCGGAGTATAACATCCGGCTTTCGGTGCGGGATGCGGGTTGGGGGCGTCAGGTAAGTCGATGTTGCGGCGCGGTTTCAGCGATAAGAGCGCGGAAAAGTGGGGTAGGTGGGGCGGGGTTAGCCGTGGGAAAGTTTTCCACAGGCGAGTTTGGTCAATGTAACCTTGACTGAGAAAATCCACAGCGATAGGATCGCGGCATCTTAGGGGCCAATATGCTCCAGGGACGAGAATATGATGGATACGACGGATAACATCAACGAAGAGAGGAACTTCGGAGAATTTCGGAGAAAGGTAAAGTCGGCCGAAGTGTTGTCGGCGTCCATGGAGCGGTTGCTGCTGTCGCTGCGCTTCACAGGAAAAGTGAGCGTGGTGATGCAAAACGGGCGAGTATTGAAGTCGGGCTACGAGGAAGGATACTTCCGACAGCGGTCGAGTGCGGGCGTAGACGACGAGATGGCATAATGAGGGTAAGCAGCAAAGATCCAAGGCAGGATTTTAGGAACACATAAAAAAGTAAATAGCTGAAGCAGGTCATCGTAAGAGAAACGAGCCCTGCGTTTGGTTCCCGCATCCGCGGAAATCGACGCGGGGCTTTTGTATTTTGGGCGCACGAGGCATTTTCAAAGCAGGCAGCATCCCCAGTCCGGCTGCAGGAAACGGCCGGGATGGGGGAAGCGAAATCATACTTTTAAATCCTGGAGGAAGTGATGAATGGCAATCGCAGAGACAGAAAAAACGAGACGCGGGTGGAGTTGAAGTTCGCGCCCATGACTATGGATGGGGGGCGGGGAACGACCGGAATCTTGTAGGACGCTACAACACGCAGACGTTCAGCGTGGCACGGCTGGCGCGGACGCAGAATTATTTTCTGCGGCTGTATGACTCTTCTTCTCCACCACGCTATTCGCGGTATGCGGCGGCGCTGCATGTGGATTATCCGTTATGAACGAAGGGACGATTTTGAACCGGCAGCGGGCGCGCGGTGCGGAGAGGGCGAATCCCGCGGTGCAGTACACGGCGAAGGACTTCCAACTCGACGTATTGGACCGGTTGGAGGAGATGCAAGGGCTGGCGGCAGGTCTGGAGGAATCCTGGAACAAGAAACTGGAGGCGGTGAAGGAACAGCGGTTGCTGAAGTTTGACAGCCGGACGCTGATTGCCATGGGGGCGATTGCCCTCTCCATTGCGGGGTTCGTCGTTCAAGATGCACGGAACACGGCCAGACAGGACTCCGACCTTGAGTCGACGAAGGCACGGGTGCTGCGACTGGAGCAGATCGCCGCCACGAATACCGAGGGCCGGATCAGGACTGAGGTTCAGCTGGGCGAGTTGAGAGAGGGACAGAACGAGATCAAGGCGATGATTCAGGCGCATGATCAGGCGCATGATCAGGCGAGCAAGAAGGAGATTGCGCAGAAGTAGGAGGGTCAGGTTTCAAGGTTGTGAGGGTTCAAGGTTTCAGGGTGGTAACAAGGAGGAGTTATGAATTTTGTGAATTTGCTGCTGCGGGCGATCGGCTTTATTCCATCGCTGGTGACGGGTATCGAGGGGATGTGCGCGAGTAAATCCGGGGCGGAGAAAAAAGATGCGGCGATGACGTTTTTGCAAGACGCCATCAGCATGACGGATGCCATTGCCTCGCGAGAAATTCTTCAGCCGGAACAATTCAAAAATGGAATTTCTCAGATTATTGACGGCGTGGTGATGTGCATGAACGCGTCCGCATGGGCAAAGAATGGGGCGGCGCCTTCCACGGTCGCCACTCCGTAGTTGCGAATAAGGGTTTTAAAGTCTCCCCGTTTCATTCCCGCTCACAAAATCCGCGTTTCCCATTCAGAAAGTCCCCCCCACCCTAACCGCAAAAAACGCGGTTAGGATGGGGCCTCGGGTTCGTCGTTACCTTCAGCCGACTTCTTCGCTCCAGGTTTCCAAGTTCTTTTTGACCTGGGCCATGAACTGGTCGGCTACTGCGCCGTCGATCAGGCGGTGATCGTAGCCTAGAGTGAGATGGACAACGGAGCGGATGGCGATGGAGTCGTTGCCATCTTTGTCGGTGATGACCATGGGCTGCTTGGTGATGCCGCCGACGCCCATAATGGCGGAGTTCGGCTGGTTGATGATGGGAAGTCCGAAGACGGCTCCGAACTGGCCGGGATTGGTTATGGTGAAGGTTGATCCTTCGACGTCTTCGGGCTTCAGCTTTTTGGTGCGGGCACGCTCGCCGAGGTCGGTGATGCCGCGCTGGAGGCCGAGGAAGTTGAGGTCCCCTGCGTTTTTCAGGACGGGGACGATGAGTCCCCAATCGAGAGCGACGGCGATTCCCATGTTGATTTGCCGGTGATAGCGGATGTTGTCGCCATCGATGTTGGCGTTGATGATGGGCCACTGCTGCAGGGCCATGACGGCGGCGCGGACGAAGAACGGCATGAAGGTGAGGCGGGCGCCGTGGCGCTGCTCGAATCCGTTTTTGAGCTTGGCGCGGAGGTTGACGATGCGGGTGAAATCTACTTCGTACATGCAGTGGACGTGCGCGCTGGTGCGGCGGGACTCGATCATGTGCTTGGCGATCAGCTTGCGCATGTTCGACATGGGGACGAGATCGCCGGGATAGGGAGCGGGAGTTGCCGGGCGTGGGGCCGGAGCGGCGGGGGCGGGAGGCGCCTCGCTGCGCTCGGCGGGACGGGCGAAGGCTCCCGTCCCCACATGGGCAGGCTGTGATCCCTGGCTTTCGATGAACTGCATGATGTCTTGTTTCGTGATGCGCCCGCCTAGTCCGGTGCCGGTGACTTGGGGGAGGCTGACGCCGTGCTCGCGGGCGATCTTGCGGACTAACGGGGAGGAGCGAGCTTCTTCTTCCTCTTCTTGGGCGGCGGGGACGGCGGGTGGGGGCGGTTCGGGCGACGGCGGGCGCGGGCGAGACGCGACAGCCGACGGGACGCCAGCGCTACCTTCGGCTGCTGGCGCGGCTTTTACCGGCTCGGCTTTCGCGGGCTTGGCGGCTTCGCCGTCGACCGCGATTGTGCCTACGACGGTGTTCACGCCGACCGTAGTGCCTTCGGCGACTTTGATTTCCTGCAGAACGCCGGAGGCTGGGGCGGGAATTTCGGCATCGACTTTGTCGGTAGAGATTTCGAACAGAGGCTCGTCGCGCTGGACCTTGTCGCCGGGCTTCTTGAGCCATTTCGTGATGGTGCCTTCGACAATGGATTCGCCCATCTGGGGCATGATGATGTCAGTTGGCATGAGTTCCTTCCAATGGGCCCACGGACCTCAAAAGAGGGTTGGGCGCAAACGGATATTATAGCGGGTTGGCGGGAGCGGGCGCAGGTCGCACTTCGGTTCCTCGGCCTGTGGGCGAAAATCTTTAACCACTAAGGACACTAAGCATCACGAAGGACTTCTGGGAGCACTTCCTGCCTCGGTCGCTATTCAGTGATGGTCATGCTTTTCCTTGGCTTCTTTCTTCTCGTCATCTTTCTTTTCGTCTTCGGCGACCGGTGCGGCATTGAAGTTGGCTTTCCAGAAGTCCTGGACGGCGGGCGGGAGTTTATCCATGTGAGAGAGGAACATGGTGATCTTCCACATGTCCTGCGGAGCAAGAGTTTTGTCCCAACTGGGCATGCCAGTGTAACGGACGCCGGTGCGAATGGTGTAGAAGATGTGCCATTCGGGATCGTCGGGCGGATCGGAGATGAGATTCGGCGGCGGCGGGTAGAACGAGGCTGCGAGCGTGGAGGGCTTGCGGTCGAGGCCTCCATGGCAGAGAGCGCAATTCATCGTGTAGATCTTCATGCCGTCTTCGAGATTCGGATCGGTCGGGGTGAGCGGGTTGCTGACGCGGGGAGCATGGCGGTCCATGGAGGCGTCAACGGCAGTCATCACGAAGTGGCGCTCGAGATGAGGTGGCTCCACATTCGCGGGAGTGGGGAAGAAACCGAGCATGGCGATGCCGAGTACACCCAGAACGAGAACAAGCAGCGTGAGGATGACGCCGAGAAGGAATTTGCCCATGAAGCCTCCGGGAGTTTGATGAAGAAGTATTGTGGCAGATGGGCGGGGCGGGGCGCTAGTTGGACTGCTAATGAGTGCCCTGCTTGTACCAGGTTAGAACCCAGACAAAAAGTGCTGTTCCGGCACTCGTCACTGCGAGCGAGAGAACGAGACGCACCGCATTCTTGAAAAATATTGGCATATTGGCAAGGCGCAAGCGAATGAGCGCAAAGACGATTGTGATGCTTGCGATCTCAAGCACGATGAAGCTCCAGCCATTGAAGGAGGCGCGAGCACCAGCCGCTTTCCACTGCTCGGCGAGTTTCGGTATTCCATTCCAGGCGCTAAAACAAGCCGTCCACCACAGGTACTTGAGAAAGCAGTTTGCTGAGACTGCCATCAGAACTGCGGCAAGGGTGAAGCGCACGCCGCGAAAGGCTTGCTTCTTCTCCGGTGTACTCGATACGGTTTGCGCTGGGCTCGCAAGTTGGTTCGCCATCAGTAAGCTTTCAGGCGGCGGGATTCGCGGACTACGTCTTCGACCTTGGGCAGGTAGTGATGCTCCTGAGGAGGGGAGAACGGAATCGCAGAATCAAGGCCGGCGATGCGGACGATGGGGCCATCGAGGTCGTCGAAAGCTTCTTCGTTGATGATGGCGGCAATTTCTCCGGCGAGGCCTCCGGTGCGGGAGTGCTCGTGAAGAATAATCACTTTGTTCGTCTTCTTTACCGTTTGGGCGATGGCTTCGCGGTCGATGGGAACGAGCGAGCGCAGGTCGAGGATTTCGAGATCGATATTTTCTTTCGCGAGGATGTCGGCGGCTTCGAGGGCGGTGTGGACCATGGCGGCGTAAGTAATGATGCTGAGGTCGCGGCCTTCCCTTGCTACTCGCGCCTTCCCGATCGGGACTATGTAATCATCCGCTGGGACTTCTTCTTTAATTCTGCGATACAGATATTTGTGCTCGAAGAAGACGCAGGGATTGTTGTCGCGGATGGCGGCTTTGATGAGGCCCTTAGCGTCGTAGGGGGTGGCCGGGCAAATGACTTTGAGGCCGGGATTATGGACGAACCACATCTCGGGATTCTGGGAGTGGAAGGGGCCGCCGTGAACATATCCGCCGCTGGGTCCGCGCAGGACTAATGGAGCGGGCGCGCCCCAGAGATAGTGCGTTTTCGCGACCATGTTGCTGATCTGGTTGAAGGCGCAGCCGATGAAGTCCATGAACTGGAATTCGGCGACGGGGCGCATGCCGGTGAGAGAGGCTCCAAAGGCCGCGCCGACGATGGCGGACTCGGCGATGGGCGTGTCGATGACACGCTCGGGACCGAAGCGGTCGATGAATCCGTCGGTGACTTTGAAGGCGCCGCCATAAATGCCGATGTCTTCGCCGAGGCAGAAGACGGTGGGATCGCGGTCCATTTCTTCCCAGATTCCCTGGCGGATAGCTTCGAGATAGGTGAGTTGCATAGTCAAATTCTTTGCCACGGATTTACGCGGATTTACACCGATCTATTTAAAGTGCGCGGCGGCTTCGGTTTCTTTGTAGCTGCCGGTTCCCTTCTTTACTTTGGGCATGCCGTATTTCGGTTTGATTTCGTGGCAGCCGTCTTCGCAGAACACTCCGCCTTCAGCTGATTCCGGCGTGGGCATGGGGGAGTTCACGGCTATTTCTCGTTCTGCTTCGATTTCTTCTTCTACTTTTTTGATCAGGGCCTCGTTCTCTTTCAGGGTCAGCCACTTCTTTTCTTTCACCAGATAGTTCTCGAATCTCGCCAGCGGGTCGCGTTTTTTCCAGAATTCGAACATTGATTTGGGGACGTAGCTGGCGGCGTCGTGGATGGCGTGGCCTTTCATGCGCATCATTTTGGCTTCGATCATTGTGGGGCCTTCGCCACAGTGGGCGCGCTCGACGGCTTCGTGGGCAGCGTCGTAGACCTGGCAGGCGTCAGTGCCGTCGACGATCACGCCGGGGATGCCGTATCCGATGGCGCGTTCGGCTAGGTCCTGGCAGCGGTACTGCATGTTCGAGGGCGTGGAGTATGCCCATAGATTGCTCTCGACGATGAGCACTAGACCTAGATTCTGCACGGCGGCGAAGTTGATGCCTTCGTAGGTGACGCCGGTGGACTGGCCTCCGTCACCGATGTAGGTCATGACGGCGAGGTTGCGGCCTTGCAGGCGGGCGCCGAGCGCTACACCGCTCATGACGGGGATTAGGTCGCCGAGCATGGAAATGGGCGAGACCATGTTGCGCTTTTCGATGTCGCCGAAGTGCGAGGTGCCGTCGCGGCCCTTCGTAGGCGAATCGGCTTTGGCCATGTACTGCATCATGGTGACGCTGGCGCCGAATCCGCGGACTAGAAGCGATCCCTGGTTGCGGATCATGGGCGCAAACCAGTCGTCTTTGTCGAGCGCGTAGGCGGAGGCGCAGGAGCAGGCTTCCTGACCGAGTCCGAAATAAACTCCGCCGACGACTTTGCCCTGCTTGTACAGATTTTCGAGGGCGATCTCCATTTTGCGGTTGAGCAACATGTAGCGGTAGATCTCGATGGCTTGCAGCTTGTCGAGATATTTGGAGTCGCGGATGGGCGGGACTGGGGCGCTTAGATCGCCTTCGACTTCGTAGCGGACTTGCTGCTGGCCATGGCGATCTTTTTCTGCGCGCTGGCGAACCGTGAAATTCGGATGCTCCAGGCGGAAGTCGGGGATGGTGTAGGTGCGGAGGTGCTGGCTGGGAGAGGCTGTCGAGCTGCGCTCGACCGAGCGGCCGAGAGCGGCCGTTCCCACATGAGCCGTGGTGGTTGCTTTCGATCCGTTGTGCGGACGATTGCCGTTGTGGCTTGCTTTGGACTTCTTCTTGTTGTTCCCCATGTCAGGCGGCGCTTTGGGCGCGATGTATTGATGGTATCGCGAGAGCAGGTCGGAGGGCTAGGGCACGCGGGCAGGGGCGCCCGCGCCACGCACAACCGCCCGCACCCACACAACGTCACGCCCAAGTGGTGTCGTCTTCTTTGTGGAGCTGGCGGAGTTCGGTGGGGGGCTTCATGGGGACGCCGACGGTGTGACCGAGGAGCGCATCGAGGGTATCGACCCACAGGATTTGGCTTTGGAAGACTACGCCGAAGTTGCGGGAGATGGACTCGGCTACGGCGTTGAGATCTAGTTCACGGTTGAGTTCTCTTTGCATGGAGGTCACGGGCTTCGCAGCGATGCCGCAGGGGATGATCAGGTTGAAGTAGCTGAGGTCGGTGTTCACGTTGAGCGCGAAGCCGTGGGAAGTGACGGAGCGGGAGATGTGGACGCCGATGGCGGCTAGTTTGGCCTCGGGGGCTTGACTTGGAGAGCGCCCCTCAGCGGCTAAAGCCGCTTGTTTTCTTTGCACACTTTCGGCACGACTGAAGTCGTGCTCTTCCCGGTTCTGCTGGTCCTCTGAAGCTGTGCCGGTTTCGGCTGCAGCTGTCGAGCTTTGCTCGACCGAACGGCCGAGGGCGGCCGTTCCCACATCGGCTGTGCCGCTTTGGGGGTCTGTCCAGACTCCGGTTAGGCCGGGGACTCGCTTGGTCGCGATGGCGAAGTCGGCGCAGGTGCGCATCAGGACATCTTCCAGGCGGCGGACGAATTCGATTACTCCAAGAGTCTTGCGTCTCGGAGACACGAGGTCCCTCGACTCCGCTCGCGATGACATTTGGTTGGTAGAACACGCGAATCCGCGGAGATCGAAGATGGGATAGCCGACGATCTGGCCGGGACCGTGGAAGGTGACGTCGCCGCCGCGGTCGCAGTCGAAAAGTTCGACGCCGCGCTGGGCGAGGAGCTCCGGGGACGCTATTACGTTCGCGGCTTTCGCGTTGCGGCCTAGCGTGATGACTGGCTTGTGTTCGAGCAGGAGGAGGACGTCGCCGATTTTTTCTTCTTTGCGGAGCGCGACCAGCTTCTGCTGCAGGCTTAGGCCTGTGGCGTAGTTGATCGTGCCGAGTTGGACGATGGAGATCAAATTCAAAAGCACTCACCGCAGAGGACGCGGAGGACGCTGAGGGTCAAGTTGCTCTTGCCTGCACATTACTAAGAGCGTCCTGCACTTTCCGCTCAAGATTTCGCCAATGCTTCTGGTGATCTTTGCGGAATGCAATTCCCAGCCTCTTCTTGCAATAATCGAGAGCCCACTCAAGCTCGGACTCGCTCCTGTGCTTGATGGCGTCTTCGATTCGCTGCAGTTCTTTGAAGCGAGTCACTCCTGTCCTATGTGCATCAAAAGTTCATGCGTTAATTGCCATTCCGTACACGCTGTTTGAGGCATCTAGCATTGCTTCCGCCAGCGTTGGGTGCGCGTGGATCGTCCACATTAAATCTTCTACAGTTGCTTCCAGTTCCATGGCGGCTACAGCTTCGGCGATCAATTCTGTGGCTTGGGGTCCGATGATGTGGACGCCTAAAATCTCGCCGTAATCGGCGTCGGAGACAATTTTGATGAAGCCTTCGTGCTGGCCGACGATGCTGGCGCGGGAGTTGGCGGTGAAAGGGAACTTGCCGACTTTCACGTTGTATCCGGCTTCGCGGGCTTTGGTTTCGGTGAGACCGACACTGCCGATTTCCGGATGACAGTACGTCGCGCCGGGGATGTGTTCGGGATTGATGGGCTTGCCGGGCTTGCCAGCGATTTTCGCGACGGCGACCAGGGCTTCCATGGCTCCTACGTGGGCGAGTTGCGGCGTTCCGAGAACGATGTCACCGACGGCGTAGACGCCGGGCTCGGCGGTTTGCATCCAGGAATCGGTTTTGATGAACTCGCGGTCAGGCTTGATTTTGGTGCGCTCGAGGCCGATGTTTTGGGTGCGCGGCTTGCGGCCGACCGCGATGAGAATCTTCTCGGCTTCGATCTTCTGCTGCTTGCCCTCGACGGTGATGGTGACGGTGACGCCGGCTTTCGTCTTCTCGACTTTGTCGACCTTCGCGCTGGTGTGGAAGTTAATGCCGCGCTTGCGATAGACGCGAGCCAGTTCTTTGCTCACTTCTTCGTCTTCAACGGGGACTAGACGCGGCAGCATTTCGATGACGGTAACTTCGCAATCGAAGGAACGGTAGATCGAGGCGAATTCGACTCCTACCGCGCCTGCGCCTACGATCGCGATCGACTTGGGAAGTTCTTTGAGGCTGAGGACTTCGATGTTGGTCAGGACGCGGTCGTTAACTTCAAGACCCGGAAGCATACGGGCCTCGGAGCCGGTGGCGAGGATTACGTTCTTCGCTTTGATCTGTGCGGTCTTGCCGTCATTCGCGATTTCGACGGTATGGATTCCGTTTTGCGCCGGGCCAGTGAGCTTGCCGTAGCCTTTGAGGGTCTCGACTTTGTTTTTCTTCATCAGGAATTCGAGGCCTTTAGTGTGCTTGGAGACGATCTTGTTCTTGCGGTCCTGGATGGCGGCCCAGTTCAGCTTGCGGGCGTCGACGCCTTCGATGCCAAATTCTTTGGCTTCTTTCAGGTGATCCCAGAGTTCGGCGTTGAACAGCAGAGCTTTGGTCGGGATGCAGCCTACGTGAAGGCAGGTTCCGCCTAGGAATCCGTCTTTTTCGATTAACGCGGTTTTCAGGCCATACTGGCCGGCGCGGATGGCGGCGGTGTATCCGGCAGGGCCACTGCCGATGATGGCTACGTCGTAGATTGTGTCGGGCAAGGTCGTCCTCTATAGGAAGAGATGAGTTTGGGCAAACTTAGGATTCTAGAACAGGGGGGCGCAGAATTGCACGAGTGCGAGATAGGCCATTGATTTTGGCTCACACGCGCAGTGAGAGCATAGAATTGAAAGCGGTTCCAACCTGTATGCATGACCTGATAGAGCTCTTCTGTGATCTGGATGAACTGGGCGCCTGGCTTCTTTCGAAGACCATTCTCGCAGCCTGGCATTGGCTATTCCCGAAGAAAGCGAGCGGAAACAACGAAGAGGGCCAGACACATTAGCCCACTAGAAGCTCGTGCACGTAGGGATCCTTCGACTGCGAAACAGCCTCGCTTTCGCGAGGCTGTTTCTCCGCTCAGGATGACAATACCGGACTAGTTGCCTTCGTTGCTGGCGCGCTTCCAGGAGATCAGTTCGCCGATGGTGGAACTGGTGCTGGAGACCGGCTGCTTGTAGGCTTCGACTTCCGAGCGGGAGGCTTCTTCCCCTACGGCGCGGATGCTGAGGCCAACTTTCTTTTCTTCCGGATTCATCTTGATGATCTTGAAGTCGTGCTCCAGGCCCGGCTCCAAGTGCAGTGGCTGGCCGTTTTCGTCGGTCGCTTCGGACTTGTGGCAGAGGCCTTCCACGCCTTCCGCGATCTCTACAAACGCTCCGAATGCAGCTACGCGCAGGACCTTGCCGTGGACCACGTCGCCGACGTGATGCGCCGCGAAGAAAGATTCCCAAACATCGGGCTGTAGTTGCTTCACACCGAGAGACAGGCGGCGCTTGTCGGGCTCGATCGCGAGCACGACTGCCTTCACGCGATCGCCTTTCTTCAACACTTCCGAAGGATGTTTCACGCGTTTGGTCCAGCTCAGGTTGCTGACGTGGACCAGGCCGTCGATGCCGTCTTCGATTTCGATGAAGGCGCCGAAGTCGGTCAGGTTGCGGACGCGTCCTTCGACAGTCATGCCGACTGGGAACTTCTCGTGCAGAGAATCCCAGGGATTGGCTGCTAGTTGCCGCATGCCGAGAGAAATGCGGCGCTCGGTCGGATTCACATTGAGAACCACGCACTCGACCTGATCTCCGACGTTGACGAGCTTTGACGGATGCTTCATGCGCTTCGACCACGTCATTTCGCTGACGTGGACGAGGCCTTCGATGCCCTGCTCGAGTTCGACAAAGGCTCCGTAGTCGGTCACGCTGATGACTCGTCCGCCGACGTGTGCGCCCTCGGGATAGCGGTGCTCGGCATCGAGCCACGGATCGGGCGTGAGCTGTTTGAATCCGAGGGAGACGCGCTGCTTCTCTTTGTCGTACTTTAGAACTTTGACTTGAATCTGATCGCCGACGTTGACGAGATCCTTGGGATGAGTGAGGCGGCCCCAGGACATGTCGGTGATGTGGAGCAGGCCGTCGAGGCCTCCGAGATCGACGAAAGCTCCGTACTCGGTGAGATTCTTGACTACGCCGGTGAGGACCGAGCCTTCTTCCAGATGCTCCAAGGTTTTGGAGCGCTTTTCGTTCTGCTCGCCTTCGAGCAATTCCTTGCGCGAGACCACGATATTGCCGCGCTTCTTGTTGAGCTTGATCACTGCAACTTCGATGGTCTGTCCCTTCATGCCGTCGAGATTACGGATGGGGCGCAGATCGACCTGCGATCCGGGAAGAAACGCGTGAGCCCCGTGAATGTCGACGGTGAGCCCGCCCTTGATGCGGTCGATCACGACTGCCTGGATGGGCTTTTTCTCGTTGTAAGACTTCTCAATCTCTTCCCAGGCGTGGATGCGCTGCGCCTTCTGGTGCGAGAGGCTGATGTAGCCTTCCTCGGCCTCGCCTTTGACGCGCATGACATCGATTTCGTCGCCGGGCTTGAACTTGGGATTGCCCTCGTAATCGAGCACTTCCGCCAGCGGCAGCATGCCTTCCGATTTCGCGCCGATATCGACGACAACGTGCGTGGCCGTCAGTTTGAGGACGGTGCCCTTGATGACGCGATCCTCACTCACGGCCTCTTCGGCTTCGGTGGTGAAGGTCTCGAGCGCGGAGGCAAAATCCTCGGCGGCAGCCGGCTTATCGTCGGGCTTATCCTCTGACGAGGCGGTAGCCGAAGATTCTGTCTCGGCCTGCTCGTTGGGGGCGGCCTCGGGCTGGTGTTGATCAGCAGTCGTTGGTTCGGCTTCGGTCATGACGGTGGAGGTGGAATCGGAATTGGGGGCGGTGGTGTCGTCGAACAAGGTTATGCCTCTCTGATGATCGGATGCGGGGCCTGCTCTGCGGACTGCTGGACGAGTCGTTAGGTTGTAGTGGGCTCACCCTGGCGAGTGAGCTTGGACAATCCCAGCTGTCGGACGTTTAACAAAGAACCCGCGTCCAATGGGAACTCTTCGACTATAACAACCGTGAGAGAAGAGTGTCAAACGCAAATCTGGCGCGTGTTACAGGAGTGTTTCAATGCACATCCTCTCAGCGGTCAGGTGACACAAGGTCCCTCGACTGCGCTCGGGATGACGCTGATAATTGAGCTTCTGTTTCCTCGGTTGGCGCGTTCTGCTAACCTGCCTTGCTATGGATTATCTGTGGACGCCGTGGCGCTACGCGTATGTTTCGGGCACGGAAAAAATTACGGGATGCGTGTTCTGCGAGGCGCCGAAAGAGAAAGACGACGCGAAGGCGCGGATCGTGCACCGCGGCACGCACTGCTACGTCATTCTGAATACTTATCCATATACGCCGGGGCACGTGATGATTGTGCCATACGCGCATCTGGACGAATTGCGGAAACTGCCGGGCGAGGCCGCGAACGAGATGATGGCGCTGTCGCAGCGGATGGAGTCGGTGTTGCGGGAGCTGTATCATCCGGACGGGATTAACCTGGGTATGAATATTGGCAAGGCCGCCGGAGCCGGGATCGCGGGACACATCCATATGCATGAGCTACCGCGCTGGGTGGCCGACGCGAATTTCGTGTCGGTGGTGGGGGAAACGCGGGTGTTGCCGGAGACGCTGGATGTGACTTGGGGGAGGATGCGGGAGGCGATGGAAAAATAGCCAACGTCAGAGGGGCTTGATCGGCCCGGACTGTGCCTGCAACGTACTACTCGTAATCGGCTTTGGACCGTAGTAAAGAATCAGCGCGAAACCAGCGATGAAGAATGGCGCGACTTGGGATATTGAAAACCCAAAAAAATGCAACACTAAACCGTAAAGGGCGATCGATAGGCTCAGAGTGTATGTAATGAGATAACCCTGCCGTAAACGGGCTAGCGCTCTTTTGTCTTCAAGCTGAGCCTGAAGGATCGCCTCCGCTGGAAGAACCTGAATTCTCCGCATAACAAGGATCAGGATTGCCATTGAGACGGCCACAACAGTAAGCGCTCGAAGTATGACCGGATTCGGCTTCGCCGAGGAAGGAAGCCGCAGGACTACGAACAAATACATCACAACTGCCCCGGCAAGAACGAATCGGACTATCTGAATAAATTTGCGTGTGGCTTCCATGAGATTTAGCTTTCGCGAGGCGATTCTACCAGCCTTAGCCTGCAAGCTTCTCCATTTCTTTCTCGTCGATGACGGCTACGCCTAGTTCCTTCGCCTTGTCGAGCTTCGAGCCGGCATCGGCGCCGGCGACGACGTAGTCCGTCTTCTTGCTCACTGAGCCGGTTACTTTGCCGCCGGCGTCTTCGATCATCTTTTTGGCTTCGTCGCGCGTGTATTTCGTGAGCGTGCCAGTGAGGACGAAGGTCTTTCCTGCCAGCTTCGTCCCGCGCTCTTTCTTTTTGCCTTTGAAAGTGAGGCCGGCTTTTCCCAGGCGCTCGATCAGCTTGCGATTGGCTGCGTTGCTGAAGAATTCGACAATGCTCTCGGCGATGCGTGGGCCGACTTCGTTCACATCTTGCAACTGTTCGATGCTGGCGTTGGCCAGATCTTCCATCGATCCGAAATGCTCGGCAAGAAATTGCGCGGTGCGCTCGCCGACCATGCGAATGCCGAGTCCATAGATCACGCGCTCGAGCGGCAGGTCTTTCGATTTCCTTATCTCATCGAGAATGTTCTGCGCAGACTTGTCGGCGAAGCGTTCCAGGCTGAGCAAGTCTTTTTTGGTGAGGTCGTAAATGTCGGCGACGTTTTTGACCAGGCCACGGTCGATCAGCTGCGTGACCAGCGATTCGCCCATGCCGTCGATGTTCATCACGCCGCGCGAGGCGAAATGCAGGATGGTTCCGAGGAGCTTGGCGGGGCAGTTGGCGTTGACGCAGCGGTAATCGACTTCGCCTTCGGTGCGCACAACTTTCGTCCCGCAGACCGGGCACTTCTCGGGCATGACGAATTCTTTGGTGCCGCGAGGATGATCTTTGTCTACGATGACCTTGGCGACTTTGGGGATCACGTCGCCGCCGCGCTCGACTTGTACGTAGTCGCCGATCTTGACGCCGAGACGCTCGATTTCGTCCATGTTGTGCAGCGTGGCGTTGCGAACGGTCGTGCCGCCGATCGCAACCGGAGCAAGCATCGCGACGGGGGTAAGTTTTCCCGTGCGTCCGACCTGCACGCGAATGTCTTCCAGCCTGGTGATTCCGGCGCGGGCGGCGTATTTGTAGGCGATGGCCCAGCGCGGAGCTTTGCCGGTGAAGCCGAGTTCATCCTGCAGGGCGGTGCGATCGACCTTTACGACGATGCCGTCAATCTCGTAGGGCAGCGAGTCGCGCTTCGCTTCCCACTCCTGAATGAAGGCCCAGACCTCGTCCATGGAGTGGACGAGCTTGCGATGCTGGTTGACTTTGAAACCTGCCTTCGCCAAGGCGCCGAGCGTTTCCCAGTGGCGATCGAAGTACGTGCGTCCGTTGGAGAGGAGAATGTAGGGAAAGAAATCGAGGCGGCGCTGGGCAGTGATGCTGGAGTCGAGCTGTCGCACCGTCCCGGCGGTGAAATTGCGCGGATTGGCGAATGTCGCCAAGCCCTGGCGCTCGCGCTCCTCATTCAGTTTTTTGAATGCGGCGGTGGGCATTAACAACTCTCCGCGGGTTTCGAAGGCGGCCGGGATTCCTGCCTTCTTCAGTTGGTCTTTATTGATGGCGAGCGGAATGGAATGCACGGTGCGAACGTTGAGGGTGACATCTTCTCCGGTAGTGCCATCTCCGCGGGTCACACCGCGGGCCAGCTTGCCATTCTCGTAAGACAGAGCGAGCGACATGCCGTCGAGCTTCAGTTCGCAGACGTAGTCGACATCGCGGCGCCCGCTGAGCTCGTGCACGCGGCGCTCCCAGGCGCGCAATTCTTCCTCGCTGTAAGTATTGTCGAGGGACAGCATGGGCGAGGAGTGGCGGACTTTGACGAATCCCTCGCGAGGCTTGCCGCCGACACGCTGGGTGGGAGAATCGGGCGTGACGAGTTCGGGGTGCTCGGCCTCAAGGTCTTTCAGCTGCCTGGTGAGCTTGTCGAATTCTTGATCGCTGATTTCCGGAGTGTCGAGCACGAAGTATTGATATTCGTGGTGGCGAATTTTCTCGCGGAGAACTTCGATCTTCTTTTCGATATCTTTTGGGGCAGGCATCGCCACAGATTATAGGCGGATCTGGAGTCTGCTCGCTTCGCTCGCGGGACGGACGAATGCGTCCGTCCCCACACGAGCGTGTCTCAGGTACAATCCTGCTTCGCTAACGGTATGCGCAAGGCTGCACTGCTCTATAATCCGGACTCAGGCGGCAGCCGGAAACGGCGGCGGGAGCTGGAATCTGCGCTCGAGATTCTGAGAGGCGGCGGTATTGAGGCGAACCTTTTTCCCACCGACTCGCGGGAGCACGCCGGGGATGAGGCGCGGAGAGCCATGGCCGCCGGGTGCGACACGATTTTCGCCTGCGGCGGGGATGGCACGATTCACAATATGATTCAGGTGATGGCACATTCTCCGGTCGCTCTAGGAGTTCTGCCGATGGGGACGGCCAATGCCCTGGCCCACGATCTGGGCCTCCCCATGAGCGTGCCGGCGGCGGCGAAGGCGGTTCTCCACGGCGCGACGCGGCGCATCGCGCTGGGACGCGTTACTTGTGCCGGCCTGAGTGGGCTTCCGACAACCTGTTATTTCACTGTCGCCGCCGGAGTGGGGGTGGACGCGCATCTTTTCTATAAACTACACAGCGGGGTGAAACAGCGGATGGGCATGGCTGCGTATTACGCGAAGGCCTGGCACATGTGGTTCACCTATCCCATGACGCGGTTTCGAGTGGAGTACACCGAAACGGGTTCGAGCGCGCCGCAATCGACGGAGGCGACCGAGCTGCTGGCGGTACGCATCCGGAATTTTGGAGGAGTAGTGCAGCACCTGGCGCCGGGGGCGTCGCTCGATCGCAACGACATCCGGTTGGTCTTCGCCCAGACGGGCAGCCGGTTGGCGTATCTGGCTTATGTGACGGGGAGCATGCTGCGGCGTGCCTGGAACATTCCGGGGATTGAACGGGCTTACAGCATGAAGGCGACGTGCGATTATACGACATCGGCGGAAGCGGGCCGGAAGATCTACGTCGAGGCGGATGGGGAACTGCTGGGGAGTTTGCCGGCGGAGTTTACGATCGTTCCGGACGCGTTGACGGTGTTAGGGCCGGCGCGATGAGGAAGCGTGCCGCAGATTAGCCCGGTCACGCATGGCGAACAGAGTTTGCGCGAGTACAGGTGCCGCCCCTACCGGGCTCGCGTCAATTTCCCCCCACCTCACCCGGCACTCCCGTGCCGGGCTTTCACATACCGCCGCTGCGCGGCTGCATTTGGCTGGTGCTTACTCCCTCGTTGTTTCGAGAATTCAGTTCTCGCACACTCGAACAGCCCCTTCGACTTCGCTCAGGGCAGGCTAAGGCCGCTGTCCCCACAAAAGGCAGATCGGCGAATTAATATAAACTTTCATCCTTGGAACCGGTCACCCATTTTCTGACCGGCGCGTGCCTTGGGCGCGCCGGACTCAATCGCAGGACAGCGCTCGCGACTCTCACGCTGACGCTCGCGGCCGAGGCGCCCGATCTGGACATCCTGACTAGCATACGCGGTCGGGCTTTCAGCTTTGCGCATCATCGCGGATTCACTCACTCATTTCTCGGCGTGCCTCTGGATGCGCTGCTGGTTGTGCGTTTCGTCTATCTGGTGTGGCGGCTGCGCGGGCGTCGCACGAACGATCCGAACCTGCCGCCACGCTGGGGAATTCTTTTTTTCTATGCGTGCCTGGCCGGGCTCAGCCACATTTTGCTCGACTTCACGAATAACTACGGCGTGCGGCCGTTCTGGCCATTTTCGGAAAAATGGTATTCGTGGGACATCGTGTTTATTGTCGAGCCGGTCATGCTGGTCATGCTGGTGCTGGGGTTAGTCGCGCCGTTGCTGTTCTCATTGATCGATAAGGAGATCGGCGTTCGGCAGCGCGGACCGCGCGGAAGACTTGGGGCAACACTGGCGTTGATCGGAATCGTCCTGCTCTGGGGAGTGCGCGATTATGAGCACCGGCGCGCTGTCAACGCACTTGAGGCGCGCACCTACAATGGAGTGGATCCGCTGCGAGTGTCCGCTTATCCGACATGGGCCAATCCATTTCAATGGTATGGAGTCGTGGAGACGCCGAATTTCTTTGCGCTGGCGCCGGTCGACTCGCTCGGTCCGGAGGTGGATCCCGAGGGCGAGATGCAGATTCGCTACAAGCCGGAAGAAACTCCAGCGACACTGGCGGCAAAAAATTCTTATCTGGGGCGAGTGTATCTGGATTGGGCGCGGTATCCGATAACAGAGATAGAGATTTTGGACGGAACGGAACAAGGATATATTGTCCGGTTCCAGGATTTGCGCTATGTGGGAGTGCCCAGAGCAATTGATGGAAATCGTGGACGGCGCGTGCTTGGCGCGGCGATAAAGCTGGACAAGAATTTGCGAATCGTTGGCGATGTGTACGACACCGGAAAGGAGCAGGTTGTCGTGCCTGAACCCGACGGGCGCTAGGCTGGCGACGGATTGGGAGCGGCGGAAATCGCAGTAGCTTTCGGTCGTGGGACAGTTTGAACTTCGTCGGCTGAATGCTCCCGGGGGAATCCCTCGTCCCGCTGGTGAAAACGCGGGACCTCGGGATGACGCCTCTTGGAAATTTCGAGCTATGGAGATGAAACTGACCCATTACCTAACTTTCACGGCGCTTGACGGCAGCCGCCGCAGCGCACAGAATAAGAATTCAGTTCCGAGGTGATTATGCTGGCTTATATCTTTTTGCTGTTCGCGGTTGCGTTTCGATTTATGCCTCACCCGATGGCGTTTACTCCGGTGGGAGCGGCGCTGCTGTTTTTTGGCGCGCGCGGACCGCGCCGGCAAGTTTGGGTACCGCTCGCACTGCTGGCTGCCTCAGACGTGGTTTTGACCACGCTGGTCTACCGTTATCCGTTGAGCTGGGATCATTTCGTGACTTGGGGCTGGTATGCGGCAATGCTGTGGCTGGGAACCACGTTGAGAGAGAACGCGGGACCGCTGCGGATTCTTGGGACGGCGCTGACGGGATCAGTATCGTTTTTCGTGATCAGCAACTTCGCCGTGTGGGCCGCGTGGGCGATGTATCCGCGGACGTTGGCTGGGCTGATGACCTGCTATGCGGCCGGCGTGCCGTTCTTCCGGCACGCGGTTGCGGGAGACCTGCTGTTCACAGCCGTGATGTTCGGAGTGCCCGTGTTACTAGGCGCGGTTGCTGGAAAGTTGCATTGCTCCGGACATCAGGGAGCGACGGTATAGCTGATTCGAGTTTCGGTTTCTCGGCCGCGACAGTCGTCGCGGCCGTTTCATTTAGACCTCACTTCTCGTCGCCACGGCGCGCGCACCGCGCCGGCGGCGCAGCACCAGCCATAAGCTGACGCCTCCGATGGCCAGGGTTACGACCCAGATCCAGTGCCGCTTGAATACGCCTCCGAAGAGCGCCACGATCTGCGGCCCGAACCAAAGTACGAGCACCGATAACACCAGAAATCGGACGAACCTTCCGGCAAAGATCGCGACGAGGAAGTCGCGGAACTTCATTTCAAACACCGCCGCGGCCAGCACGAAAATCTTGAACGGCATAGGCGGGGGCAGCATGCCGGGGAACATCAGAGCCCAAAACTCATGCTGCTCAAACGAGCGGTGAATCTTGAGGAAACGTTCTTCCGGGATGCGCTTGCGCAGGACTTTTTCGCCGCCCAGGTAGCCGATGATGTACAGCGGTATGCTGCCCAATGCTGAACCCAGAGACGCCATGACGATGTACAGGAGCAGGCGCTTGCGATCCTGATAGACGTAGGTGGCGACGATGAAATCGACCGGCATGCCGAGCAGGGCGCTGTCAGCGAACGCGATGACGAACACTCCCCAGATGCCGAGGACCTTCATCAGGCCCAGGATCCACGCCGTGTATCGCGCCAGGATGTGTGTGAGTTTTTTCAAGCGGAGCAGTTAGTGTACGTGAATCGAAAAGGAATTTGGCGGAGTGTGAGAGCGCTGCCGCGACGAACCCCGTCGCGGCTGGACAGCCGAGGCGGCTGTCCCCACATGGTCCCTGCCTATGATCGCTTGCTTTGGAGACTCATTCCGATGCGCAATCTCTTCTGTTTGTTCTTTCTTTTCACCGGCAGTTTGCTCTTCGCCCAACAGTACGACATCGTGCTGGGAGGCGGGCGCGTGATGGATCCTGAGAGCGGACTCGACGCAGTCCGCAATGTGGGGATTCGCGGTGGGAAGATCGCAAGCATCTCCGCGTCACCGCTGAGCGGACGCCGGGTAATTCACGCTGGCGGGCTCGTGGTCGCTCCGGGCTTCATCGATCTGCATCAGCACGGCCAGGACCTGACGAGTGAGCGCGTGAAGGCGTCCGCATGGGGCGCGATCCGAAATCTTCGGTGCTCAATTCGTTCAACCAGGCGCACGACGTCAGGAATCTCTTTATCACCGATGGAGGAGCGATGGTGTCTTCGTCGTGTGTCAATCCGTCGCTCACCTATATGGCGCTAACCCACGCGCTTGCAATTATGCGGTCGAGCAACTGAAAAAGGGAGACCTGTAGGATTTGGGACGAGCATCCGGATCTCGAGGATCCGGATGCTTGCCCATTGCCGACTTCGCGTGCGTGGCGGGCGAGGCCCGGGCCTGCGGAAATTAGGCGGGTTTGCTGTCAGAGAACGTCTCCGTTTTCGCATCCCAGAATATTTTCTTCCCTGTCCAGTAGGATTCCGCCGCCATCATGCAAGCCACCGAATGCGCGAAACCCGCGTTTACTGACGCATTCGGCTCCTTGCGCGAGCGCATGCAGTCGAACCAGTTGCCCATGTGCTCGAGCGACAGATCGTCGATGCCCATCGGCGGCAAGCCTTGCTGGCCGGGGAGCAGGATGTATTTTGAGGCGCGCTTCTGGTCGATGTCGGAATCGTCTTCGTGCGTGCCTTTTTCTTCGACCAGTTGATAACGCGGGCTGCCCTCGCCCCCGATATTGATGAGCGTGGCGTTCTTGCCCATGTAGCGCGTGAAGCTGGGCGCATCGTTACCGAAACTGGTGGAGTAGCTGACCAGAAATTCCTTGGGATATTCGAGCAGCGTCTGAAAGGTGTCGGCGGTTTCGCGTCCGTCATGCCAGGCGAAAACGCCGCCGTGCGAGACGACAGATGTGGGATAGTTGTCGCCCATGAACCAGTGCACCGTGTCGATAGCGTGGCTCATCCATTGATCGGGAATGCCGCTGGAAAATTCCTTGTAGAGGCGGAATTCGCAATAGATTTGCGGATCGAACGGGCGCGGAGGTTTAGTCATCAACCAGGCCTTCCAATCGGTGTCCTGCTCGCGGATCTCCTTAACCTCAGGACGGCCGCGCCAGCGCGGTCCGTGATAATTCCAGACGATTTCCACTTTGCTGACGTCGCCGAGAGCGCCGCTGGCCGCGACTTTCTGCGCTGCTACCTGATAGGGTTCACTGCGATGCTGCGTTCCGACCTGCACAACGGTCTTGGCCTGCAGCACGGCGTCGCGCGCGGCTTTCGCCTCGGACAGAACGTTGCCCATCGGTTTCTCGACGTAGGCGTCTTTGCCGGCTTCTGTCGCCATTTTCAAGATCGGCGAATGGGAATGCTCCGGAGTCGAGATGAGAACGCCATCGACGTCTTTCATGGCCAGCAGTTCTTCGGGATGCTGAACGGCGCGAGGAGTTCGTCCGTAATAGGTCGTGTTGGTGGCGACGGCCTTGTCGCGGTTGAACGTCCACAAATCGCAGACCGCGATCATCTCGACCTTGTGGCTGGATTTCAGTTTGGAGGCGATCAAATCGAGATCGCCGCCCCGGCTTCCAATGCCGATGTGGCCGAGCGAAATGCGGTCGTTGGCGCCAACGATTCGTTCGTAGGACAACGCGGTGCGCGGCAGGATCGCGCTCCCGGCAAGAGCGGCAGCGGATTTCTCCAGGAAGGTGCGACGGTTGATGGAAGACGATTCACTCATTCGTTGCTCCTCTGAGTACGAAAAAATAAACCTGAAAATTGCAATGGCGTGAGGCAGGCGTGACTCCCACGTCGATTCCCGCATCGCGTGGCAATCGGTCCGCGAGGCGTCAACTGGTTTTCAATCCGTTCGGAACCAGAGGCAGAGCACACAGCCTCGTTCCCGTGGCGTCGAATATTGCGTTGGCGATGGCGGGAGCAAGGCCCACCATCGGGCACTCCCCGGCGCCGACCGAAGGAATGTCTTTGCGGTCGAGCAACACGGTTTCGAGCCTGGGAACGTCACTGAAGCGGGGCACGCGATACTCCGACAAGCGGCCGTTCAGAATCTTGCCGTTTTCGAATTCGATCGCTTCAAAGAGCGCTCCGCCCAGGCCCTGCACGTTCGATCCTTCGATCTGATTGCGCAGATTATCCGGATTGACGATCGCGCCGCATTCGAACGCAGACACAACGCGCACCACTTCCACGTCGCCGGATTTGCGATCGACTCTGACTTCGGCGAAGGTGGCGATGTTCCCGAGTTTCTCGTAGCCGCCGCCCATGCCGAAACCCTGGTTCGCAGTTTTGCTTTGACCCCATCCGAATTGCTTGGCCGCAGCCTGGAATACAGCGCGCAGGCGTTCATCCTTCAGATTCTTCAGACGGAATTCGAGTGGGTCCATTTTGACGGTGTGGGCGAGTTCGTCCATATGTGACTCGCGCGCGAAATGATTTGCGGTCGCAGCGAGCGCCCGGTACGATCCCTGGCGCAAAGGGGATTTCACCGCATGGAACACGATGCGTTGATTGGGAATGTCGTAACAAGGACGAATGCCCGCCGATCCGGAGTTGTAATTATGAAATTCCCAGGCCGTGATGGTGCCGTCGTTGCGCACGCCGCTGGTGACATCGATGACTCCGGCAGGGCGAAAGTAAGCCCAGGTGAATTCTTCTTCGCGGGTCCAAACGACTTTCACCGGACGCTTGGCGGCCCGCGCCAGGCGCGCTGCTTCGATCGCGGTTTCTCCGGTGTGCTTGCCGCCGTAACCGGAGCCGGTGTCGGGCATCAGCACGCGCACGTGATCTTCAGGGATGTGGAAAGCCTCGGCGAGTTGCCCGCGAACGCCGAAGGGACGCTGCGTACCAGTCCAGACGGTCAACTGGTCGCCGTCCCACTTGGCAAGCGCGGCGCGAGGTTCGAGCGGAACGTGCGCGATATAGGAAACGGTGAAGGTTTGCTGTCGCTTGTGATCGGCAGAAGCCAGCGGCGGATCAACAGAGCCGATATCGTAGCGATCGCCGTCCCCCGTGGGATCTTTTCCCTCGACCGTATTCTTGCGGAGATAGTCGAATAATTCTTTGTTCGAGATCTGCGGATCGGATTTCCATTCGGCGTGAATGGCGGTGACAGCATCGGCTGCGGCCTTCGAAGTGGGCGCAGCCACGCCTACAAAGTTGCCGTCGTGCACCACGGTCGCGCCTGTTTGCTCGGCCTTCTGCGTGTCGACCGAAACCAGCGTGGCGTCGAAAGCGGGAGGCCGCAATATTTTTCCGTAGAGCATGCCGGGCAGCGTCTGGTCGGAGGGATAGCGATGGCCTCCAGTGACAAAGTCGACGCCGTCCACCTTGGGCGTGGATTTTCCGGCAACGGTCCATTTCGCCGCGGGGATCAGCGGATCCTCGACCGGGAGGGTCTGCGTCAGTTGCTGGCCCTTCATCAGGGCGGCATATTCGACGGAGCGATTGCCTTGCGGGTCGGTAATTTTTCCCTCGGCGGCGACCAGATGCTGCGGATCGGTCTTCCAATGAGCGGCGGCAAGGCCGATCAGGACATCCCGCGCGGCCGACGCGACCTTGCGCAGTTGCAGGTTCATCGTGGGAGTGGTGCGGCTGCCAAATGTGCCCATGTCAAAGGGTGTGAGCAGCGTGTCGCCCATGACCATTTCGATGCTGCCGAGGGGCACGTGGAGTTCTTCCGCGACCGCCTGGGTCAGCGAGGTGCGAATGTTTTGCCCGACTTCAACTTTGCCGGTGTACACGGTGACTTTGCCGCTGTCGCCGATGTGCAGCCAGGCATTGATTTCGGTGGGAAGGGATTCTCCCCGGTGCGGGCGGCCTCCGCCGGATTCTTGCGCGACGAGCGCCGGCTTCAACACCGAAGCGACGACGAGCCCGGCTCCCAGAAATCTGAAAAAATCGCGGCGGTCGAGGTCGAAGCGATAGGGAGCCGCAGCCCGGAGTTCGTAGCGCTCGGGCTCCAGCGGAATGTGGGCTTGTAGAGGATTGCTCATCGGCTGGCTCCTTTCGCGACGGCGGGCTCGTCCGCCTGGGAAGCTTTCTGGATGGCGACGACGATGCGCGGATAAGTTCCGCAGCGGCAGACATTGCCGTCCATGAAATCGATGATCTCTTTTTCCTGCGGATGGGGATTTTTCTGGAGCAGAGCGACGGCGGACATGATCATTCCAGAGGTGCAGTAGGCGCATTGCATCGCGCCGGCATCGAGGAAAGCCTGCTGCACGGGATGCAAACGATCTCCGGCGGCGAGGCCTTCAATGGTTGTAATTTGTTTTTGGGCGACCACGCCGACGCGTGTCAGGCACGAGCGTTGCGCCTTGCCGTCGATCAATACCGTGCAGGCGCCACACTGGCCTTCGCCGCAACCATATTTGGTTCCCGTGAGGTCGAGATGCTCGCGCAGAACCGTGAGCAGGCTGGTTTGCGGGTCGGCTTCGACGTGGTACGGCTTTCCATTGATTGCGAGATGAATCGTTGCCATTACGGACTCCCAGAACTTAGGACTACAACGGCGGATGGGCTGACGGTTGCCTTTTCCAAAATGATATACCTTGCCGAGAAAAACCTTAATTGCGAGTGTGCCGAGAACTCGCGATAAGCGCCGAGAAAAGGAATTCCACGCGCCCGTTTAATCGACAATCGCCTGATACGCGAGCTGGTTCACACGGCGGTCGAGGGTCAAGTCGCCGGTGGGATGCAGTTGCGCCATGAAGATGACGATCATCTGCTCCTTGGGATCGACGGTGAATCCGGTGTAGAAGAATCCACCCCAGTTATATTCCCCGACCGATCCGAGGCCATCGAGTGGGCCTTTCACGCCTTCAATGCCGAATCCGAGGCCGAATCCCTGCTCCGGGCCGATCTTTCCAAGTTGATCGTGGGTCATGAGTTCGACCGTCTTGCGGCTCAATAGCCGAGTGTTACCGATCTTGCCGTCGTCGAGCATCATCTGGCAGAAGCGGGCATAATCCATCGCTGTCGAAACCAGGCCGGCACCTCCGGAGAAAAGTTTTTTCGGGCCGCGGGAGGGATAGTCGGCCGAGTAGACGAATGACCCTTCGCGAATCGGAGTATCAGGGAAACGGTTCAGTCCCTTGTCTGGATAGTAGGTGTAGGCTGTGGCCAGGCGAGCGAGTTTGTCCTCGGGTGGATAGAAATACGTGTCCTTCATACCGAGCGGTTCGAAGATGCGCGCGCGGAAAAATTCGTCGAGAGGTTTGCCGGAGAGAACTTCTACCAGGCGTCCAAGCACATCGACGCTGAGGCTGTATTCGAAGCGGTCGCCGGGATTAAATAACAGCGGAACGCCGGCCAGGCGTTTCACATTGTCGTCGATAGTGCCGTCATATTCCAGCAAGCCGCTGGCCACGTTGGCTTTTTCGTACATCGGGCCGAGATCTTCGTTCCAGTTATAAGTGAGTCCGGAGGTATGGCGCAGAAGGTCGCGAATCGTGATCTCGCGGGTGGCGGGAATGGTGTAAGGCGCGCCATTGGCAGGTTTCACCAGCACCTTCGGATTTTTGAACTCGGGCAAGTATTCAGAGACAGGATCATCGAGCAGGAACTTGCCCTCTTCGTAAAGCATCATCACAGCGACGCTGGTGATGGGCTTGGTCATGGAGCAGATGCGGAACATGGCGTCGGTGGGCATGGACTTTCCGGCTTCGCGGTCGAGCATGCCTTGCGATTTGAACCAAGCTATGTGGCCGTGGCGGACGACGAGTGTGACGGCTCCGGCGATGCGCTTGCCGTCAATACCCTGTTGAACAGCCGCACCGATTCGATCGAGGCGTTCGGAAGAAAGCCCGAGCGATTCCGGCTTAGCAGCGGTCAGGTCCTGAGCAAATACGGAAACGGTCGCGAGAATGAGAAAAGCGAGCAGAAGCGGAATGGCTCTCCGTTTCTGCCCGGCCAGACAAGTGGGACGCATGATTCCTCCCGCGTTTACGACTTGATGGTTTTTGACGCCGCATCCCACGTGACCGGTTTCTGCCGGAAGTAGGATTCATTCGCCATGTGGCAAGCGATGGCGGCATGATTTCCGAATACCGCATCCTCGGTTACCGGCTTGCGCGACTTGACCGACTGGAAGAAGACGTTCAGGTGCGGGCGCATGTCGTCCCAGTCGTGGCCCCTGTAGAGCGTGTCTTCGCGAGTTGGTTCCTTGCCGATTTGCGGATCGTGGTCGGCGTGCCACTGCTTGAAGTACTCTTCGCGCATCTTGGCCGGGAAGCTTTGCGCGTAGTAGCTGGGCTCAGTATCGAGGCCGGTCTGCGGCGAATGGCGCAACTCAAATTCTCCAGCTTCGAGCAGACCCTTCGGCCCCAGGAAGCGCGCCAATTCCGGCGTCTCGCAGCCGAGGTCGAGGCGCACATAGACAGGAATGCCGTGATAGTCGAAGAGCACGGTGTGGAAGTCCGGCATGTCGCGGCCATCGGTGAAGCGGAAGATGCCGCCCATCGCGGTGGCGGAGCGCGGAATCTCGTTCCATCCCAGGGTCATCATCATGCCGCTGATCAGGTGCACCATGAGGTCGCCGGCAACGCCGGTGCCGTAGGCTCTCCAGCAGCGCCAGCGGGCGAAGCGAAGCTTGTTGAAGGGAATCTTGGGCGCGTCGTTGAGCCACGTGTCCCAGTCGAGCGTTTCAGGAGAGAGATCGGTGGGCGGAGGATATTCCCACGCGCCAGTCGGGTCGTTGCGTCCCAGCGTGAGTTCGACCATTTCGACGTCGCCGATCGCGCCCTTCTGATAGAGATCGCGGGCCGTCTCGCAAAGCACAGAACTGACGCGCTGCGAACCAATCTGCACGACGCGATTATTCTTTTGCGCGGCTTCGACCATCGCCAGTCCGTCGGCCACGTTGTGCGACATCGGCTTCTCGCAATAGATATCTTTTCCCGCATTGCAGGCGTCGACCACCACTCGCCGGTGCCAGTGATCGGGGACTGCGGCTACGATGCAGTCGATGTCTTTGCGGTCCAGCAATTCCTGATAGCGGCGGGTGGTCGGCAGGCTGGGATTGGCGGTAATTTCTTTGGCCAGCGTATGCCTGCCGTCGTAGAGATCGGCGGCGGCCAGGCATTCGACGCCGGGGATGGTAATGGCCTGCGTCAGCAGGCCGGATCCCTGCATGCCGATTCCGATCATGCCAAAGCGCACGCGATCGCTCGGCGCAACAGCCCGGCCCAAAGGATGAGCTTCGAGCTGCACGGTTTTCGAGATCAAAAGGCCGCCAGCCGCGGCCGCGGCACTGCCTTGCAAAAAGGCGCGTCGAGAAAGAATGCGTTTCATGCCAATTCCTCCGATGTGGAATGAACTGTGATCCGTTCGTCTAGATTCGTTACTTTTTCAAAGGCTTGATGGCGACCTCTTTGAAGAACACGATGTCGTTGTCGCTATGATTCTGCAGGCCGAACCAGCCCAGGAGCGGCCGTGGTCCGCGCTGCGGTTCGAAATCGAATTTTCTTTCCGGTACTGGGTCGCCCTCTTTGAAATCCGTGACCTTCGCGCCATTGAGGACGACGATGGTGCGCGGACCGTCGAGAGTGATGTCCATCGTGTTCCACTCCGGGCCGGGTTTCCCCGCGTTCTTGACCAAAGGCTTGGTGAGCGAATAAAGCATGCCCGTCTCGTGATATTCATCCTCGCTAGGCGTGGATCGTTCGGGGTGGTTGTCGATCTGGACTTCGTAGCCGTAGTGGACGGGCATCCACTCTTCGCGCGGCTCGAGGGGAATGCGGACGAAGACGCCGGAGTTGTCGTTCTCGTCGCGCATCTTGTAGACGACGTGAATCTCGCAGTTGCCGATCTTGCCGCCGGTCCAGTAGAGCAGGCCCATGCCGCCGTGCGTGCGGATGAGGCCGTCTTCCACAGTGTCGCCGCCGGGGCCAACGTGCTTCCATCCCGTCAAATCTTTGCCGTTGAAGAGCTGCCGCCACTGGTTGGGATCGCCCTTACAGACATTTTGATCATCGGCGGCAAAGGTGAACAGAGTGAAACCAGCGAACAGAAAAAGGCAGATAGTGAAACGTTTCATCATGGGAATTCTCCGGGGGATTTGCGGTCGCTTCCATGAGACAGACCAATCTACTCGCACCCGCGTGGTGGAATCAAATGAACCCTGGGTCAGAGAGGCGTCATCCCGAAGGCCCGCATTTTCATCAGCGGGACGAGGGATCTCCCGTGGCCACACGGCTGATGAGGTTTAAACTGACTCGCTACCTTGCGGCTCCGACGGTGCGGCTCGAAGCCGCACCCTTTCAATGCTATTTGTAAGGCCCGCGCTAGTGGGTGAACGATACATTCAGGCCGGTGGTGAAAATAACGTCATTTTTCTTGGCGGAGATCGGCGGATTGGAGACGTAGATGTCGCCGAACTGATTCTGCCAGCCCAGCCACTTGCTGATCTTGGTGACGGTGCCGAGATTGAAGGTGCCGCGATATTGCCCCGTCTGCTGCAGGTTGGGATAGAAATCAAAATTCTGCGTGACGACGGTGCTCTTGCCTAATTTCTGGTTGAGTTCCTCTCCCAAGGTCAAAGCCACATAGCGATTGGTCTTGCCGTAAGATTCGAAAATTCCCGTCGGCGTGGTGGAGGGAGGAGTGGGCGGAACCTCGTTTCCGTTGGAGTAGGTTTCGTGGGTGTAGTTCACTCCGCCGAGGAAGTCCAAAATCGTCCGGTCCGACTTGATGGCGTGGTAGCCGAAGCCGCCGCTATACACCTGGCGCAGATCGAGGAATTGGAGGGCATTGCTCATGAAGTCGCCGGCGCCGAAGGCGAACAACCGCGGATTCACATTGCGGTCGTAGCGGAGTCCACCAGTTTCCAGATTGGCCACCGTGGTCGGGGTGGCAAGATCGTTTTTCGTGTCGATTGAAGTCGCGTAGAGGATGATGTTGTCGTTGAGCGTGGGATGCGCGGCGTTGAAGGAGAGCGCGAGGTTTTCGGTCTGGCTGTTGCCGCGAGCGACTGACAATCCCACGTTGGCGCCGCCATTCCACCCGTGCATGAGGCCGGGATGCAGTGACTTGTCGTAGGCCAGTTGCTCGGCGTCGTTGCGTATCAAGGTAACATCGTCTTTGGGGGCTTCGACAGTGCCGGCGGTTTTGGTGGCGATTTCCAGTTTGCCATCGGAGGTGGTGACGGGACCAACGGCGGTTTTGCCGCCTTTCAGACTAACGTGCAGTTCCTGGTCGGTCTCGATTTCCTGGATCGCGTCAAACTTGAGCGTAACATCGCCGGCGGCGTCGCTATGCAGGACGAGCGTTTTGCCATCGGACTTGACCACCGTACCGGTCAATCGATCGCCGTTCTTCAAAATAACCTGGTCCGCCCACGAGGCCGAAGTAAGTCCAACCAATAAGAATATGGTGAAGAGTTCGAATTTGCGCAGCACAGCCTACCCTCCAAATTGTGAAGTTTATTGAGATAAAACTAGTTGGGGCCCAGGAACCG
>CAVRDS010000084.1:0-56571 GCA_963719865.1 uncultured Acidobacteriota bacterium
TGACTCAGGACTTCCGTCCTGGGCTCACATGCCGCCGTTTCGCGGCTGGACAGCCGAGGGCGGCTGTCCCCACAAAAATCTCTCTCTCTCTCTCTCTTTCTTTTGGCTGCGTCTACAGGTGACTAGTGTTTGGGGCGAGCTGGGGGTGAGAGCCAGACTCTTTCTGAGGCGGCGGGGCCGAGGGAAACGGTGCCGGCGGGAGTGGAGAGGGTGAGGGTCTGATCGTAGTTGCGTTCCAGGACGCGCAAGCGGGCTCCAGGACGGATGCCGCGATGCTCGAGAAATTCGAGAAGGCCGCGGTCGCGCTCATAGATCCCGCTGACTGCGTAGGTGTTTTCGAGTTCAGCATCGGCCAGCAGGACAAGACCGCGGCGGCGACGGCTGGCGGAGCTTTCCATCTCGCTGAGATTGCCATGCGGGCAAGCGCCGGCGTCGCCTAATTTAGCGAGGAGCTTAGCTTCAAAATCGGGAGAGACGGCGTGTTCGAGGCGCTCGGCCTCGTCGTGAACTTTCCACCACTCCATGCCGAACATCTCCGACAGCATGCGTTCGATCAGATGATGGCGGAGGATCAGCCTGCGGGCGATCTTGCGGCCTTCATTGGTGAGGCGAACTTCTCCGCTGCTCTCGACGCGCACAAGGCCATCTTTTTTCAGGCGGCGGAGGGCCATGGTGACGGCGGGCGGCGAGACTTTGAGCAAGTGGGCGAGACGGGCGGAGATGACGGTTTCACCTTCGGTCTCGGCCTCGAGGATGGACTTGAGGTAATCCTCCTTGGAGACGGTGATCATTTAAGGGGATTATACGACGGGGAGTTAATTATGGTTAATGCCGGGGAGTGGTTCGAAAGCGGTTCCACCACAGGGGGCACAGGGGGACACAGGGGAATTCTTGGAAAGCAAAAAAGGACAGCCCGGAGCCCCCGAGACTGTCCTTCAAACCCTCCCGGTTAGAAGGGCAAGCAGATGACCCTAGGGTACTGACGAGATATTGCAAAGGGATTGCAGAATCGTGAATATCTGATGAATTGGTAGAAGCGGGCGCTGCTATAGTATTCGCTTACAGCTGCCAGGGGCGATTGACATCTGTTTTCTCCGAGCCGAGAGGATTTGATGCCTACCAGCACAATGCGCAAAACTGAACAATCGAAACGCCTGCAGAAGCGGGCGGAGAGCATGATTCCGGGCGGAGTGAATTCGCCGGTGCGTGGGTTCCGCGCGGTCGGGGGAGATCCGCCATTTATTGTGCGCGGCAAGGGATCGCACATATGGGACGCGGACGAGAATGAATACATCGATTACATCGGATCGTGGGGACCGCTGATCCTCGGGCATGCCGAGGCGAACGTGCTGGACGCGATCGTGGCGGCGGCATGTAACGGGACGAGCTTTGGGGCTTC
Source organism: uncultured Acidobacteriota bacterium (assembly GCA_963719865.1). GTDB lineage: Bacteria > Acidobacteriota > Terriglobia > Terriglobales > Acidobacteriaceae > Sulfotelmatobacter. The sequence goes on from CAVRDS010000084.1 coordinate 1,400, forward strand.
GACTCCGTCGGAGGCGGACCTGGCGGAACTGGTGCTGGGCGCGTTTCCGCACATGGAGAGAGTGCGCTTCGTCAGTTCGGGGACGGAAGCGACCATGTCGGCGATCCGGCTGGCGCGGGCTTATACGAAACGAAAATATATTGTGAAGTTTGAAGGGTGCTATCACGGGCACGCGGACGCGCTGCTGGTGAAGGCGGGATCGGGAGTGGCGACGCTGGGAATCCCGGGATCGGCGGGTGTTCCGGAAGAGTTCATACAGTTCACAATCGCGCTGCCGTTTAACAACTTGTCGGCGGTAGAGCACGCGTTTCAGAAGTTCAAACATCAGATTGCGTGCGTGATCGTGGAGCCGGTGGTGGGAAACATGGGATGCGTGCCAGCGGCGGACGATTATCTGGTGGGGCTGCGGTTGATCACGGAACGCGAGCGGTCGGTGCTGATTTTTGACGAAGTGATGACGGGGTTCCGCGTGGCCCTTGGCGGAGCGCAGGAGCTGTACAACATCAAGCCCGACCTGACGACGATGGGAAAGATTATTGGCGGCGGGTTGCCGGTGGGCGCGTACGGCGGTCCGAAGGAAATCATGGATCTGGTGGCGCCGCTGGGGCCAATGTACCAGGCGGGGACGCTGTCGGGGAATCCGCTGGCGATGGCGGCGGGCTGCGCGATGTTGAAACAGTTGCAGGAGCGGAAGGGCGAGGTTTATCCGCGGCTGGAAAAGTTGAGTGGCGAGTTGGTTGCGGGAGTGGCCGCGGCGGCGAAAGAAGCGGGAGTTGCGCTGTGCCACAACCGGGTCGGATCGATGTTCACGTGGTTCTTCCAGGCGGGTCCGGTGACGGATTGGGATACGGCGTCGAAATCGGATACGGAAGCGTTCGGGAAATTTTTCCGCAGCATGCTCGACCAGGGTGTGTATCTGCCGCCGTCGCAGTATGAGGCGGCGTTTCTGGGAGCGACGCACTCCGAGGAGGATGTGCAGCGGACGGTGGCGGCGGCGAAGCAGGCGTTCGCGGGGATGCGGGGGTAGAGGCGGGAGTCGGAATGAGGGTAGGGATTCCTCCTTGCTCGCTTCGCTCGCGTGTCGGAATGACACGGGTTGCTCGCCGCGCTCGCGTGTCGGAATGACACGGGTTGCTCGCTGCGCTCGCGTGTCGGAATGACAAGGATTTTTCGCTGCGCTCGCGCGTCGGAATGACAAATTTTATTTGTGCGACGGGAGCAGAGACCAGATCTCGGGGTCTTCGGTTCCCAACACCCACGAACAAAATCCCTGCAGGCCGCGGTCGCGGACGAGATTGAGACGCTCCTGAAATCCGCGCTTGTCGGTGTAGAAAACCCACTCGCGGTAATCATCCCGATAGAAATAAAACCAGGCGACGCGATCGGCGGAATCCCACTCGATGTGCGGATGATAGGCCGCAACGAAGCCGTCAACCTGCTGCTGTCCGATGTATTCGGCGGTCGGATTGGGCTTTTCGTCTTTGCCGGGGTCGCCGGCGAACCAGTGATAGCCATAGAGAGGGATGCCCAAGGACAATTTTTCCTTGGGGACGAATTGCAGGGCGTAGTCGAGATTCTGCATGGTCCAGGGATATCCAGCGACGGGGCCGGGCATAGTCCAGCGCGTGTTCTGGTCGTAGGTCATGAGGCAGATGAGGTCGGCGGACTGCGCGAGCGCTTTCAAATCGTAGCCGCCACGCCAGTTCGCGTAGAGCCAGTGCGAATAATTGCTCTTGCCGGCGAAGCCGGGAGCATTGGGCACGGTGGCGATAGTGAGTTGCAGATTCTCTTTGTGAAGAGCGGCGGCGGTGTCGGCGACCAGGCTGGAGAGCAGATCGCGGTCGATCCAGTCGACGTTCTCGAAATCGATCTGGAAGCCGCTGTAGCCATACCGCTTGCACTCGCTGAGCAGCGCCGCGATGAAGGCGCCTCGCGCGGACGGAGTGGTGAACAGTTTGTGCAACTCGGACTGGGTCATCAGGGCGACGATGGGCATCACGGGGACGTGGTGGGAGGAAGCGGTCTTCAGCACATCGGGATTCGGGCCTCCCCAGACCAGGCCATTGCTATCGACGTTGTACCAGGCCGGCACCAGGACGTCGACTTTGTCGGCGTGGTCGATGAATGATTTCACCGAATCCGGCCTGTCGGTCATGTAGAAGAGGGATTTGGGTTGCGCGGCGGCGAAGATGGCGGTGGAGAAAACGAATAGAAGAAGGGCACGGCTCATGGGGAGACTCCTCAGTGCGAAATCCCGCCTCGCACACGAGTATCTTCCATCATCTGCGGGATAGTCACAAACTTATAGGCTTCTGATTTGTAGCGCGTGATCAGTTGGTCGGTGGCAAGAACGGTTTGGGAGCGGTCGGCGCCCATTTGTTTGTGACCGCCATCGTGCAGGAGGATGACGTCGCCGCCGTGGATTTGACTTTCAACCTTCTTCTGGATCACCGCGGCGGGAGGAGCATTCCAGTCGTGGCCAGTGACATTCCACATCACCGGTTGGAGACCGAGTTCGCGGGCGATGCGCAGGGTGGCGGGGCGGCGTCCGCCAAAAGGCGGACGAAAAAGATTGGAAGGCTGGCCGATGGCGTCTTCGAGGGCGGCGCGGCAGGCGGCGAGTTCCTTGCGAGTTTCAGCCGCGCTCTTGAAGATCAAGAGAGGGTGCGTGAAAGTATGATTGCCGACGATGTGTCCGGCGCGGACGATTTCGCGGACGAGATCGGGACGCTGGCGGACGTAGCGTCCGATGAGAAAGAAAGTGGCGTGCACATCATGTCTGGCCAGAGTTTCGAGCAGGCGCAGGGTGTGAGGATCGTTGGGCCCGTCGTCGTAAGTGAGGGCGAGTTGCCTGGTGCCGCGGGCGAGGCCGGCGTACGTGCGGCCGTACCATTGGCCGGTGGGAGCCATGGACTGGTATCCGGCGCCGACGGCAGCAGCGGTGGCGGCGGTTCCAGCGAGCAGGCTTCCGAGCATGGAGCGATTGTAATGGATTGAGTCATTGGGGTATCGGGTGATCGTGCGATTGTCATTTGCCGGATCGAGATTCGTGTTCATCCACGCGCTCGTGCCCCAACAAAAGAGTGCAGAGGGCCTTCGCTTCGCTCAGGATGACAATTCGAGGGAATCAATTGCACACCTATTAAATTTCCCAAGTACACAATCCCTGTTAACTCTTCGCGCAATTGCCACTGGGGGCTATCCGAGATATCCTGCCAATTCCGAGAACAACGCTACTAGTCCATGGCCAATCTTTTCGAACTGCCCCGGTACATCGCGGTGGAAGGTCCCATACGAGTCGGCAAGAGCACGCTGGCGCGGATTTTAGCGGAGCGGTTGAACGCGCAGCGGGTGATGGAGCCGGAAGGGAATCCGTTTCTGGCGCCGTTTTATGAAGGCGAGCGGGGAGCGGCGTTCCAGGCGCAGTTTGCGTTTCTGGTGAGACGATTCGAGCAGCTGCAGGCCCTCGATCTGGGGGCGCGGTCGCAGCGCACGGTGGTGGCGGATTTTATTTTTGAAAAAGACAAGCTGTTTGCCTGCCTGAACCTGACCGACCAGGAACTCGATACCTACAATCGCTACTACAATCATTTTCGTGAACAGTTGCCGACGCCGGATCTTGTGATCTACCTGCAGGCCACGCCCGAGGTGTTGAAGAAGCGGCTCAAAAAGAAGAACGCTCCGGGCGAGCGGGCGGTGAGCGATGAGTATCTGGAGGAAGTGATCAAGGCGTATGAGCACTTCTTCTTTCATTACACGTCTTCGGATCTGCTGATCGTGAATACGTCGGAGATTGATTTTGTCGATCGGAATGAAGATCTGCAGGAGTTATTGCGCAAGGTGACGGAGCCGATCAAGGGGACGCAATACTTTTTGCCGCTGGGCGGTCAGGACGCGGTGGGGGCGTAGCGGCGGTCGTTGGCCGGTAGTCGTTGGTCGTTGGCTCAGCGTCAGCTTTTACTTTGCCAGCGAGCGCAGAGTGTTGCGATAGCGTTGCATGATCTTCTCTGCTTTGACCCTCTTGCCCTTGAACTCTGCCTCATACTGTGCCGCTTTAAGATCTTCTCGGTGCCGCTCCCGCGCCCGCTCTTTGAGCAATTCTTCAAACGCAGACGGCTCGCCGGGTTTCGGCTTGAGAAATCCCATGGCTTCTTTTATCGCTCGCGCGGTCACCGGGATTAGCACCAGCCTGCCCTTCTCTTCGATCCAGTTGACGACCGTGCCCGCTTTGATCCCCAACCTTTTGCGCAACTCGGCTGGGATGGTGATTTGACCTCTTGCGGTGATTCGGCCCGTGTACATTTCGTACTCCCTTTTTCTGATTACCGAAGTCCTAGGGCGTGAAGAAGCGATTTCATTTGCTCGACCTCAGCGGTAACTAGCAGCACGATCAGGTGGATCATTCCGTAGACCGCGAAGATCGCGGCTTCTGGTGAGGAACGGAAAAGCTTTTTGTATCTGGCAATCAAATCACGCTCACGTTTCTCGCCGAGACCAAGAGTCATTTTTTCTTGCCGTCTTTAGTTCCGGAGGGAGACGTCGATACAGGTTTCGTTTGCGGACCATAGAGTCCAGCCCTAATCTCAGGCGGCAGGGCGTCCTGACCAATCGGGGTCTCGTGCAGGCGAAGAAGTTGCTCCATACGGTTGCTTGCACCAGGATTGACCTGCCGCATTTTCAGCTTGTGTATCGGGTGATTCGAGTCAACCTCAGCGACGGCTCGAGCGAGAGGAGATACCCATCGATATCGGAGATCGCCGGCGTCATCTCTGAAAGAGACTAGCTCACCTTGGGCCTCCAAACGCTTCAATGTGTTGTGGATCGGTACCAGCGGCTGCTTGTATCTTTCCGCAAAATTGCCATCTATCTTGAGTAACGCGTCACGCACTTCGGTCGGCGTTAGGTATTTCGTGGAATCGGAGAATATTTGCCGAATCGCGAAGGACAGGCTGAAACTAGACTGAATGTCGAAGCCGGTCCGAGTATCGCGCCCCTGGGTATATAGGCGTGGCTCTGGCTCACAGAGAGTTGCAAGTCCATCTATCGTCTGCTTCAAGCTCACGATGCGTTGCTCTATTGCAGCGTGCTCTTCATAGGCTGTCTTGAGCGATTTCCGCGCTTCTTGGAGTGCTACCTCGAACACACTGGGTTCTGCCATGTCTTTAGTTATACACTAATTTACCCTTATTTGAAAGTAATAATTAGGGTAATTTAACAAAATGGTCATTTTTGTACCGATTCCGAAATGGGCAAATGCGGCGTCGACGTTCAGTGCCTTTGCGGCTACAATAACCCCAGCGTCATCCAATAGCAGTAGGACGCCACGATGCGTGCACAGGCTCTATCCGGCGAGGCCGGAGGGGCACTGGAGGACATCATGAGTATCACCCCGATTGGCGGACGTCTATTTGACGGCTCCGGCCAGAAGGTCACGACCGCAACTCTGCGGGAACGCAAACTCCGTCGCGATCCCATCACCTGCTTAACCGCATATGACTATGCCGCCGCGCGCCTAGTGGACGAGGCGGGCATCGACATGGTGCTGGTGGGGGACTCGCTGGCGCAAACCATGCTGGGCTACGAGAACACACTCTCGGTCACGGTGGACGAGATGCTGCACCACGTGAAAGCAGTGCGGCGCGGGGTGAAGAATGCGCTGCTGATTGCCGACATGCCTTACGGGTCGTATCAAGTCGATGCCAAAGATGCCGTCATCAATGCGACGCGCTTTGTGAAAGAAGGCGGCGCGGAGGTGGTGAAAATCGAAGGCGGGGAGAAGCGCGCGGATCTGATCCGGCACATTATCGACGCGGAGATTCCGGTGGCTGGGCACATTGGGCTGACGCCGCAGTCGGTGAACGTGATGGGCGGATACAAAGTGCAGGGGAAGGATCTGGGCGCGATCGAGCAGTTGATGCGCGATGCGGTGGCGCTGGACCGGGCGGGAGTCGCGTGCCTGTACCTGGAAGGGATTCCGCGGGAAGTGGCGGCGATGATCACGGCGGAAGTGGGAACGCCGACGATTGGAATCGGGGCCGGTCCGGATTGCGACGGGCAGGTGCTGGTGTTTCATGACATTGTGAATCTGACGTTTGGGCCTCCGGCCAAATTTGTGCGGCGATACGGAGATGCGGCGGCGTTGATTACCCAGGCGGTGCAGGCCTATCGCACGGATGTGCGGTCACGAAAGTATCCGCTGGACGAGGAGTCGTATCATCTGCCGAAGGACACCAAGGCTGCGTTGGAGACCGTGATGGAGCGGAAGCGGGCCATGCGGCGGTAGGGGCCGTTAGACCTGTCTGCCACGGATTCGCGCGGATCTACGCGGACAAACCGGCAAGGGAACAATACTTGCATTGACTGCGTAGTATTAGGTAAGCGTAGTCGCACCCGCCAGGGTTCGTGCAGATCTTAACGCGATGGTGCTAGGCTATGAGAGGGAGGTAGGTATGATTCTCTCGCATCTTTTCTTCTTCCCGTTCTTTTTCGGATTTCCCCTGCTTCTGTACTTCCTGCCGTCGATTATTGCGTTGGCGCGCAGCAAGCGCGATACGCTGGCCATCTTTCTGCTGAATTTCTTTCTGGGCTGGAGTGTGATTGGATGGATCGTCGCGCTGGTGTGGGCGGCCAAGAACGATGTTCCCGTGGTGGCGAGGTGAGTTGAGGCTCGTGATCACTCGGCACGTGCGCTTCGCGTCGATGGTGTTGGCCGGGGTCGCTCTGGGGGGCTGTTCGCAGCAACACGGAGCGCAGGCGCCCGATCCCCAGACCATTCTGCAGGCGATTCCCACGGCAGATTCCGCAAAATACGAACAGATCCGAGACATGAAGAAGTGGCAGAATCCGTATCTGATCGTGCGGGCCAATGGGGTAGCGTTGTACGATTCGGCGGACAGCGCGGAGATTATGTTGACGACCGAGGAATTGCTGCCGGCGCTGGCGAAGTTGCCGGCCTCGAATTGGCCATACGGGCGAGTAGTGGCAGCGGCGGAAAGCGGCACGGGGAGTTCGGAGACGGATCGAATTGCGATCCGGCGCAACAAAGGGATTGTGGGCGGGATGCTGGAAGGGGCGCACATTGTGGTGACGTGGGTGCCGTCGGCGTGAGTAGAAGTCAAAATCCCCACTCTAAACTCGCAAAAAGCGCGAGTTTGGAATGGGGCACCCGACAACCTTGTCGAGCTTCGCTCGACGGACAGCCGAGGGCGGCTGTCCCCACATTCCAAAAATCCCAGGATTAAAATTCCCCACACGGAAGATTCCCGATTGAAAATCCTCACAACGATCGATGAAATGCGGGCGGCGTCGCGAGCGGCGCGGGGCGCGGGCAAGCGGCTGGGACTGGTGCCGACGATGGGAGCGCTGCATGAGGGACATCTCTCGCTGGTGCGGGCGGCGTGCGAGGCCAGCGACGTGGTGGCAGTGTCGATTTTTGTGAATCCTACACAGTTTGGACCGAATGAAGATCTGGCAAAGTATCCGCGGTCCTTTGAGCGGGACTGCGAATTGCTGGAGCGCGAGGGAGTGGAGTTCGTGTTCGCGCCGCCGGTAGAAGAAATGTATCCGCCCGGAGCAGCGACCTGGGTGACGGTGGAAGGGCTGAGCGAGAAGTTGGACGGGCGTTCGCGGCCAGGGCACTTTCGCGGCGTGGTGACAATTGTGGCGAAGGTGTTTCACGCGGTGGAACCGGATGCGGCGTTTTTTGGGCAGAAGGATGCGGCGCAGGTGGCGATCATTCGCCACATGGTGCGCGATCTGAACCTGCCGGTGGAAATTGTGGTTTGTCCGATTATGCGCGAGCCGGACGGGCTGGCGATGAGTTCGCGGAACGCGTACCTGGATCGAGAGCAGAGGAAACGGGCGCCGGTGCTGCATCGGGCGCTGATGCGAGTGAAGAAATTGGCGGAGGCTGGGGAGCGCAAGGCGGAGCTATTGATCGAAGCGGGGCGAGAAGAAATTGGCCGGGAGAATTGGGTGACGGTAGATTATTTCGAGATCGTGGATCCGGATACGCTGGATCCGGTGGCAGATGTTTCGCGCGGGGCCCTGGTCGCGGTGGCGGCGTATGTGGGAACTACGCGGCTGATCGATAACGTGGTGCTGGGCAGGGTGCGGGGGTAGGGATCCCTTCGACTACGCTCAGGGTGACAGGTCGTCTGGGAGATCCCTCGCTCCGCCTGAAAGGCGGCCTCGCTCGGGATGACGCACAGTCTTCCTTCTCGTTTTTGCTTTTCGCTAGTATCCGTAGAGGGACCAGCTCCAATAGGGATTCCAGTAGGGATCCCAGCCCCAGTAAGGCCAACCCCATCCCCATCCCCATCCGCCCCAACCAAGGCCCCAACCGCCCCAACCCCAACCGCCGCCCCAGCCCCAGCCACCACCCCAACCGTAGCCGTAGCCACGACCGTAGCCGAAGCCACGCCCGTAACCACCGCCCCAGGCTCCGTTGCCGCCCACGAATCCGGCATGATTGAAGCCGTTGCCGGCGAATCGGCCGCCAGCCAAAGTGGAACCCGCGGCTGTGCCGCGTGCGCCGCCAAAGGAGTGGAACTGGCCATCGGCGATGGCGGAGTGAAAATTAGAAGATCGACCGGCCATCCCTGCTTCTCCGGCACCTGAACGGGCCATCAGGCCAGAGTTCATGCCACGTTCGTTGCCCGCGGCACCCGACCTTCCGGACATGGCTGAACTGCGACCAGATCCTTCAAACGAATGCCAGCCGGGCGATGTGTTGCGAACGCCTTGACCTTCGGATGCCCAGGCGTGATAGGAGCCGGCGGAGCCGCGCATTCCACCATAGGAACCGCGGCCACCCGCGTAGCTGGATCCTCCGCGGTAGCCGCCGCCGTAAGAGCCGCGTCCCCGGGCGTATCCTCCACCGTGATAACCGCCGTACGAGCCACCACGGTAGCCACCGCCGGAAAATCCGCCGCCATGGAAGCCTCCGCCACCAAAGCCGCCGCCACCGCCGTGGAAACCTCCGCCACCACCCCCACCGTGGCCACCCCCGCCACCATGTTGAGCTTGAGCCGGAACCGAAAAGCAAACGAGGGCCAAGGAAGCGATTAAGGCAAGAAACGCGTTGGAGAAGGTGGATTTTCGCATCGGAGTTCCCTCCACCCAAGCGACGGTTGCCGGGGAGGCGAACCGCCTTTCCCAATAGTACTGCTAAGTTGGAATCCAGATCCAGTCGGGAAGTTGTCCGATGGCACGGGAAAAGCGGTTGCGGCGTTCGTACGAGTTTGTGTGTTTTTCGGCGCGGTGGCCGAGGGCTGGTTCGCGGCGCCGTCAGGGGAGATGAACGCCGGGGGGAAATTCCGGTTCGGCGGAGCCGTCGGTGCGGGCGTCGGAGGCGGCGAAGTTGAGGCCAGTCTTGGTGTTGTGGTCAATGGCCTGGCCGCGTCCCATGAGGAGGGAAAAATCGCCGCGGACGTTCAGGTCGTGGCCCATCAACGTCAATTGTTGGCGGACGTCGGCGGGGACGCGATCTTCGATGAGAATCTTGCAGCTCAGATCGAAATTGTCGCGCACGGTGAAGCGGGCAATTTCCATGGCGGCTTGCAGGTTCGCGCCGTAATCCACGACGTTGGAGACGAACTGGGCGTGGGCAAGAGGTTGGTTGGCGCCGCCCATGATGCCGAATCCGATGTGGTCGTCGCCGTGTTCCATAAAGGCGGGAATGATGGTATGAAAGGGACGCTTGCGCGGGGCGAGGGCGTCGGGCTTGGCGGGATCGAGCATGAAGAGAGCTCCGCGATTCTGCAGGGCGAATCCCATGCCGCGCACGGTGATGCCGGAGCCGAAGCTGGAGAAGTTGCTCTGGATGAGGGAAACGATGTTGCCGTCGCGATCGACGGCGGTGAGATAGGTGGTATCGCTGGAAGGAGGAATGCCGGCTTCAGGATTGCAGTTGGCTTTTTGCGGATTGATGAGCTCGGCGCGTTGTTTGGCGTATTCCTTCGAGAGCAGGCCTGCGACTGGGACTTTGGCGAAGCGGGGATCGGCGTTGTAGCGCGCCAGATCGGCATAAGCTAACTTCATCGCTTCGATTCGCTTGTGAATCTCTTCGGTGCTGAGCGGTCCGGCTTTCGCCGGCTGGAACTGTTCCAGAATGTTGAGCATTTCGAGCGCGGCCATGCCTTGTCCGTTGGGCGGGAGTTCGTAAACTTTCCATCCGCGATAGGTGATGGAGATGGGCTCGACCCATTCGGCGGAGAATTCTTTCAAGTCGTCAGCTTGCATGGTGCCGCCGAGTTCGCGCTCGGTGGCGAGGATGGCTTTGGCGATTTCGCCGGAGTAATAGGCCTGCGGGCCCTGATCGGCGAGGATGCGGAGAGTTTTTGCGACGTCGGGATTCTTGAAGACTTCGCCCATGTGCGGGGAGTGGTCGTGGATGAGGAAGACGCGGCGGGATTCGGGGTCTTGCTGCAACTTGGATTGCGCCGCCATCCAATCGGCGCCGATCATTTCCTGCACGGCGAATCCGTTTTCGGCGTAGAAGATTGCGGGCGTGAAGAGATCTTTCCAGGGAAGACGACCGAAGCGTTGGTGCAATTTGTTCCAGCCTTCGACCGCTCCAGGGACGGTGACGGTGTCGATGCCCTCAACGGGCATTCTGGTGACGTCTCTCGCTTTCAGGTGCTCGATGGTGAGAGTTTTGGGAGCCCATCCACTGGCATTGAGGCCGTAGAGCTTGCCGGTCTTGGCGTCCCAGTAGATGGAGAAGAGGTCGCCGCCCATGCCGTTCATGTCGGGCTCCATCACGCCGAGAGTGGCGTTGGCGGCGATGGCGGCATCGACGGCGGAGCCGCCGTGGGAAAGGATTGCCGCTCCGGCTTGCGAGGCTTGCACCTGGCTGGTGGCGACGATGCCGTAAGGAGAGATGACCATCGAGCGGGCGTTGCTGCGATCCTGCGCGAGGACCAGCGGGGCGAGAGCGAGAAGAGTGAGGAGAAGAAAACGGCGCATGATTTCGAGAGCTCCTGAGGATGGTAGGGCATTCTGAGTGAAGGACGGGAAGAATGTCAACGGGCGGCGGGCCGTCTGACGAAGAGGAACATTACGGGTGGGGAATGGAAGCTATGACTCCGGGCTCGGGCGTCAGGCGCTGGAGGACCAGGCCTTCGACTTCGGCCCAAAGATGGGGATCGCATTGGCTTTGCATGTGGCTGGGAATGAAGGTGCGCTCGAGCCAGGCAGTTTGCCCGCACTTGACAGGAGTTTGGCGGTAGTCAAAGCGGTAGTTGCCGAGGATGCGGGTCTTGGAATCGTCGGCGGCGCGTATGACAGAGCGGCCATGAATCAGGCCGTGCGGTTGATAGAAGTTAGCGGCGTCCTCGACATTGTCGGGGATGACGCCGTCATGCTGCCAAAGTTTCGCGACACTGTCGACCTGCACGGTGAGCAACACGGGAATGCCAACCCGATCCAGTTCGCGGGCGAGTAGGACCACGGCGGAGGCTCCCCAACTGTGGCCGAACAGGATAATGCGGGCCTGCGCTTTCTCTTCCGCGGTGAGAATGCCATCGTGATTGCGGTCGAGCAGGGAAAGGATGGTCTTGTAGGCGGCCTTGCGGTGGCGATTTTCGAAGACACGAATGTAGGTGCCCTTGGGGACGTCTTGCTGAATGCGTTGGGCGAGTTGAACCGGGCCGTGATGAAGATTGTCGTGGCGGACAAAGCCGCCGGCGAAACCGATGACGATGTAGGAGACTGGCGAGGTGTGCTGGTTTGCGAGACCACCTTCGCCGGCCATGAGTGATGGGGCGAGCAGGAGGACAGCCGCAGTCAGCATCCGAACTCGTGCGAGGCGAGGCACGTGCGGGCTCCTGATTCGATAGATGATTCGCGCCACGAAAGGGATGCGGCAGAACTATTACTGGACGTTTTGACGTTGCCCGTAGTGGCGGCCGAAAGCCCTTAACTGGCAAGGCTTCTGGCTTGTTCGAACCCCGCTGGAGAGTGTACACCCAAAGTCAAGGAGAGCCGGGAACCCGGCTTTGAGAGAGGGGCTGAACAGCCTTTGACCGCAGAGAACGATGAGGACTCCGCGCCGAGGACGCTGAGAGTTGCCTTCGGTCTTAATCCCGCAAACATCTCGGGAAGATATTAGAGCGCTACTTTCCGGTGGATTTTGCCGGATACGAAACGGTTTCCGTCGATCAGGTAGCGTAAGGGACGCGAAGCCGCTTTGGTGATTCCGATGCGTGGGGTAACGAGGATATTGCGAACGCGATAGCCGTCGTCGCCGATCCATAGTTCGCTGTCCGGTGAGACGAGATCGCAGCCATTGTCGCGGGCGCGGGTGATTCCAAAAGCTTGGCAGAGGCGGCCTGGCCCGCTGGTGAGTTTGGGCCAGTCTTCCGTTCCGCGCAGTGTGAGGCCCCGTGCTTCCGCCATTTTATCGATACCGGACAGCGGTTCCAGGGCCCTGAACAGGACGCCTCCAGCCTGACCTTCGGGCTCGCAGGAAACGTTGAGGCAATAATGATTGCCGTAGATGAAATAGATGTAGGCGTATCCGGGAGGGCCAAACAGGACTGCGTTGCGCGCGGTTCGGCCGGAGGCGGAGTGGGCTGCGGGATCTTCGGCGCCGAGATAGGCTTCGACTTCTACGATACGGGCGGTGAGGCGCTTATCTTTTGTGTGGCGGACCAGAACCTTTCCGAGGAGGCTGCGGGCCACGCGGCGGGGATCGCGGGAGAAGAAGGCGCGGACCAGGGGATGAATATCGGCTGCGCGCATCGATGCCTGCGGCTCGGGCATGACAGAATCTTAATGGCTACCGGCCAGGTTGTGGGAATCGATAAGCGTTCGGGCATCTGGCGAAGCCCGGGGGTGTGGCTTTCTTCCGCCCCTCCGGGGCTTGCCGAGTTTGTGGTTCTCCACCACAACAGCGTGCGCTGTGGGCTGCATTCTTGCGTCGCCCTTCGGCTCCGCTCAGGGCAGGCTTTCGCGGCTGAGGCCCCGGCGCTAGGCGGCGCCTTTGGCTGACTCCTTCAAGTACGCCAGCACCTCTTCGGCGTGGCCGTCAGGCTTGACCTTTTCGAAAATGTGCTGAATCTTGCCGTCGGGGCCGATGACGAATGTAGTGCGGGCAATGCCCCAGACTTTCTTGCCATACATGTTCTTTTCCTTCATGACGCCGAAAGCCTCGGCGACTTTCTTATCAGCGTCGGCGAGCAGTGTGAAGGGCAGGTTCTGACTTTCTTTGAATTTCTTTTGCGCTTTGGGCGTGTCGGCCGATATGCCGAGCAGCACGGCGCCAGTCTTCTGAATCTTAGAGTATGTGTCGCGGAACCCGCGAGCTTCGACGGTTCAGCCGGGAGTATTGGCTTTCGGATAAAAGAAGAGAACGATGGTTTTGCCGCGCAGGTCCTTCAAAGCGGTTTCTTTTTCGTTCTCATCCTGCAAAGTGAAGTCGGGGGCTTTATCATTGACTTTCATGGGAATTTCTCCGGGAAGAAAGAAGTCGGGAGCAGGGAGAGCCGCGACGGCAGATTCCAGGCCACCGAAGATCTTCAGAATTCTACACCGCAGGATTTCGTTGTGCGCGGTCATCACCGGATTGCTGGCTTGCTTTATTTTGGTGGTCGCGGCGGGCGCCCAGGAAGAACGGCCGCAGATCATTCCGGGCGAGAGAAAAGTTTCACGGAAAAAGGATGCGGGGCCGCGAGCCGTGGCTGTCCTGAGGATGGACGCCAAAGGGAAAGTATCGCTGGTGCCGATCGCGATCATGATCAACGGTAAGTTCTGGGACGCCAGCGCATATAAAGCCGACCCCGTACCGATGGCGCTGGAACCGGGGACGGTGTACGAAGGCGAGCGATCAGGGAATTCGCTGGGGTTATTCACCATCGGAAGCGCGCTGCACAGCAATTCAGTCAACGTGCCGACACCGTGGTTGGCGACGGGAGTCTGGCGCGCGGCGGGATCGGAACCGGCGAAGAAGGTGTTGAAGGCGGAGACGGCGCCAGCGAACATTGATACGGTGGACCAGCCGCCGAGGTTGACGCATAATCCGATGAATACCGCTCCGGCAAGCGGCGCGCCGGACTCGGGGAAGGCTCCGGCGCCGACGACGGCGCCGTCGCCGTCGTCTTCGACTCCATCGACCGCGTCGTCTGGATCGGAGAAGCCCAGCGGCAGTTCGAACTCGGGGGATGGCCCGCCGCGGCTGACCAAGCCTAGCGCGCCGGCGCCGGAGTCGCCGGGATCCAATCAAACGGGGGCGAGCCAGCCAGCGCCGAATTCCTCGGGCGCGCCCACAGCACCACCCTCGAAGGCGGGCGCGAACCAGGCGGATGACAAAGTAAACATTCCGGCCTCAGACAGCGGGACGAAGGAAGCGAACCGGCCGATTCTGCGGCGGGGAAAGCCGGTAGAATCGTTTGCCGATGAAGAGGTGCCCGGATACAGCAAGCCGGGTGTTACGCCGGTGGCGGCGACTGCGACGAAGAGCGCGGAGAGCGCGCCGGCCAAGGATGACTCTCAGATCGTACCTGCGATCTCGGATGCGGGCGGTCCTGAGCCTCGTTCCCTCACATTCGAATGGGTCAAAGGTGACGAAGACGACCGGCGCAAACAGGTGCTTGATCTGGCGAAGGCAGAGGTGCGAGCGTATGTAGCGGCGCGGGCCAAAGCGCGGATCGGGCCGAAGGCGGCGCATCCCTCAACTGCGCGACATGCGGTGAAGATGCCGGATCCGATTCTCGAAAACGTGAAGATGATCGGATACGATTTGTGGAACTCGAATCAGCCGATTATTGTGTTCAGCGCCACAGCTCACATGCCTCCGCCAGTGGCGGGCAGCGCGCATACGGAGGCGGATGCCGGTCTCGAATATTCGATTCTGCTGGTGACCTATCCCGATATCTACAACAACCTGCACAAGCTTTACTCTGGAGTGACGGACAAATTCCATCTGGATGTTACCCCGCGCATGGAGTTGATCGACGCGGTGGATGCGGATGGGGATGGGCGCGGCGAGCTGCTGTTGCGGGAAACCTCGGATATCGGCACGGGGTGGGTGATTTATCGCGCGACCGGCGACAAGCTGTGGAAGATGTATGACAGCCTGAATCCGGAGTAACCGGACGGATGAGATTCCTGCTCTTGTGAAAGCAAGTGTTCGTTAGAATGTCCCGGGAATTCCCCGTGCCCGGGATGTTGTTTGGATTCGTTCGATCACGAATAAATTTCCAAAGGTAAGAGTCGATTGGATTTCACTCGCCGTAAATTTTTGCGATCTGTGCTGAAGGCCGGCGCTCTGGCGCTGCCGGTGGCCGTGTTGCCCGGTTGCAGTGTTTCGTCGAAAGCCGGCACGACAGGGGCGTTCAGCAGGACGGGTCCGACGTTCGAGACCGCTACAGACGCCGTGTTTCCCAAAGGATTTTGGTGGGGGACGGCGACGGCCTCCTATCAGATCGAGGGCGCATGGAATGAAGATGGCAAGGGCGAGTCGATCTGGGACCGGTTCACGCATACTCCGGGGAAGATCAAGAACGGCGACACCGGCGATCTAGCATGCGATTCGTATCATCGCTGGCGCGAGGACATTGAACTGCTACGCGCGATGCGCCAGAACAGTTACCGCTTTTCGATCAGCTGGCCGCGGATTCAAGCGTCGGGGTCGGGCACCGCGAATGCGAAGGGGATGGATTACTACAGCCGTTTGATCGATGCGCTGCTGGAGGCGCGAATTCGGCCACTGGTCACGCTGTATCACTGGGACTTGCCGCAGGCGCTGGAAGATGCGGGAGGCTGGCCGAACCGGGATTTGGTGGGGCGGTTTGCGGATTACGTGCAGACGGTCGTTCGGGCGCTGGGAGACCGGGTTACGGACTGGATGCTGTTCAACGAGCCAGATGCGTTTGTGGACCTGGGGTATCTGGACGGGACGCATGCACCGGGGCGGAAGAGCATCGTCGATTTCCTGCGGGCGACCCATGTCGTGAATCTGGCGCAAGGCGAGGGATTTCGGGCGCTGAAGGCGGTGCGGCCGGCGGCGCGAGTAGGAACCGCGTTCAGCATGTCGCCGTGCGAGCCGGCGAGCAATTCCGAGGAGGACAAGCTGGCGGCGGAGCGAGCGCACGCCATTATGAATATCTGGTTTTTGGAGCCGGCATTGCGCGGGCGGTATCCGGATGCGCTCACGTTCTTGCCGGAAACCGCGATGGGAATTAAGTCGGGCGACATGGAGAAGACGCGGGCGCCGCTGGACTTTATCGGAATCAATCTCTATTACCGCACGATCGCTTCGGCGCCGGGTGCGGTGGAGAGGGCAGCGCACGCGCAGGAATGGCTTTTTCCGGTGAAGATGGACGGAGGAGAGCAGGGACCGAAGACCGACTTCGGATGGGAAGTGTGGCCGAAGGCGCTGTATGACATGGTCATGCGCATCACTCGGGATTACCAGCGTCCGGTGATCGAGATAACGGAGAGCGGATGTTCGTACAACGACGGGCCGGATGCGAGCGGAGCCATTCGCGACAGCCGGCGGGTGGATTATCACCGGCAATATCTGGGAGCGCTGGCGCGCGCAATGGCCGAAGGAGCGGACGTGCGCGGTTACCACGCGTGGAGTTTGCTGGATAACTTCGAATGGGCGGATGGATACAGCCAGCGGTTCGGACTGACGTACGTGGATTTCAAGACGCAGAAGCGAACGATCAAAGATTCCGGGCGGTGGTACGCGAAGATGGCTGCGCGCAATGCGTTGCCTGCTGGTCGGTAGTTTCGGGCACTCTCGAACAAAGCAAAATCTCAAACCGCAGAGTACGCGGAGGTTGCGCAGAGAACGCTGAGAGGATCAGCGGAATTTGTGCGACGGCCCGTTACTTCCCTTGCATTACTAGTTCGCTGTTTTCTACTTTCACCCCCCCGACGCTATCGGGGAGTTTCAATCGGTCTCTTTCCTCGGCTAGCTTTTTCTGAAGAGCGGGATTTACCAGCGAGACGGGGACGTTGAGGTCTCCAACTTTAAATTCTGTGGGTTCGAAGGTGGCGTAGCCGTTCTGCTCGCCAATGTGGCCGGAAATGGTAATCCAGACATCTTTGCCGGCGATCTCCGTGAGGAACTGTCCGTGCACGGTATCGCCCTCGAAGTTGACCGACTGATCTTTGATGGTCGGTGCCCCTGCGCCGATGTTGGTGTCGGGTTTTAATTCACCAGTATTGCCAAGCGATTGCGCCAGTACGGCGCTGATTTCATCAGAGGTGATGCGCACCTCGGGCTTCGGAGATGCGGAGTCGGGAGAAGGCGGCTGGTCCGCGGAAGTGGGCGCGCTTGCAGTTGGCCCACTGGATTGCTGGACCGCCTGCTGAAAATCGGCCATTTTCTGATCGAAGGATTGGGCGTGTTCGGCGATGGCAGCGGGGGGCTGCGGCTGGGCAACGGGCGCAGGCCTCTTAAGAACCAGCACGATGGCAATCAACGATGCAACGAGCGTAGCGATGCTGATGATGCGATCCAGTTTAAATTTCATGGCTAGTGTTAATGCTAGCGGGTGGCGGGCAGAAAATCAGATGACCGAAGGGATGTGTCGGCTGGTGTGACGTGGGGGCTTCGGGACCGGCACACGCGTTGGTTTCACGCTTTTTATTCCAATTTCTTCAGCAGCAGTTCATTTACGAGTTGTGGACTGGCTTGACCTTTAGAGGCTTTCATGACTTGCCCAACAAAAAAGCCCAGCAGAGTCTTCTTCCCGGCGTGGTATTGCTCGAGTTGCTTGGGATTGGCGGCGATGATCTGGTCGATGATGGCTTCGAGCGCCGACGTGTCAGTGGATTGCACAGGCCGGCCTTGCTGTTCGTAGACCTCTGGAAAATCCTTGCCGAGTTCGAAGGACAGGTCGTAAAGATCTTTAAGCATTTTGCCGGAGATGGCGCCGGATTCGACCAGATCCGCCGAAGCGGCGACGCCGGCCATGGAAATAGGCGACTGCTCGATGCCGAGATTTTTAGCTTTGAGGCGGCCCATGAGTTCGACCTGGACGAGATTGGCAACGCGCTTGGGATTGCTGGCTGCTTTTGCCGCCTGCTCGAATTGGTCGGCGAGCGATTTAGAAAAAGTCAGAACCTGCGCGTCATAGTCCGTGACACCGTAATCCTTCACCAGTCGGGCGCGGCGGGTCTCAGGGAGTTCGGGCAGCGCGCGCGAGATTTCCGCTTTCCATTTGTCATCGACGACCAGCGGGAGTAGATCCGGTTCAGGGAAGTAGCGATAATCGTGGGCTTGCTCTTTGGAACGCATGCTGTACGTCTTGCCCTCTTTGGCATTGTAGAGGCGGGTTTCCTGCGAGATTTTGCCGCCGGATTCGATGACATCGATCTGGCGGGCGATTTCGTATTCCAGCGCTTCGCGAATGAAGCGAAACGAATTCACGTTTTTAATTTCTGTTTTGGTG
Organism: uncultured Acidobacteriota bacterium; assembly: GCA_963719865.1. Lineage (GTDB taxonomy): Bacteria > Acidobacteriota > Terriglobia > Terriglobales > Acidobacteriaceae > Sulfotelmatobacter. The sequence continues at coordinate 19,807 of CAVRDS010000084.1, forward strand.
CCGAATTCTTTTTGCCCGCGCGGGCGCACGCTAACGTTGGCGTCACAGCGCAGCGAGCCTTCTTCCATGTTGCAATCGCTAACCCCGGTGTACAGGATGATTTCCTTGAGACGCGTCAGATATTGGTAGGCCTCGTCTGCGGTCGAGATGTCGGGTTCGCTGACGATTTCGATGAGAGGCACGCCGGTGCGGTTGAGGTCGATGGCGGTCTTTTCATCCGAATCGGGGAAGCCTTCGTGCAGGCTCTTGCCCGCATCTTCTTCGAGGTGCACGCGGGTGATGCCGATTGTTTTCCGGCCACGTTCGGTGGGGACTTCGATGAATCCGAACTCGGCGAGCGGTTTGTCGTATTGCGAAATCTGATATCCCTTGGGCAGGTCGGGATAGAAATAATTCTTACGGGCGAAGATGGAGGTCTCGTTGAGGCGGCAGTTGAGCGCCATGGCCGCCAGGGTGGCGAACTCCACGACTTTCCGATTGAGAACGGGCAGAGCGCCGGGCATGCCCAGGCACACGGGGCAGACATTGGTGTTCGGCGGAGCGCCGAAGCGCGTGGAGCAGGAACAAAAGATCTTCGTGACGGTGAGAAGCTGGATGTGGACCTCGAGCCCGATGACGGGTTCGAACCGGGGATGGGCGGCGATAGAGGTCTCCGCGCGGATAGCCATAGAAAGGAAATTATAATCTGCGCGAGTTGCGCGGCCCTGAGCAACCGCCAGCGCTAGGGATTTGATGGCGCGTTGAAGTATTTGTCGACGGAAATTTCGAAGAACATCAGCTCGTCGCCGCGGGCGTCATCCACGCCGGTGATCTCGATGCTGGATCCGCGCAGGGGCGAGGCGATCCCGCCAATATCGAAGTAGAGAAATCCCGATTGCGTGGAATGGGGCTCGACCGCTTTGGCGGCGAACTGCGAACTGTCGATCTCATCCATCTGCTTGCGGCTGAGTGTGCCCTTGACGCGGTTAGGCAGGGGCAGGGGGCTGGGGCGAGTGCTGGTTTGCGGGTTGGAGAGGCGGCGGTAGAGATCGTCAGTGGTGACGGGAGTGAGCTTGGAGTGATTCGCGGTGACGAGGGTGATGTCCATATGGGCGATGGAAACGGGCTGGTCGCCGTCATTGGTCACGATAAAGAAAATGGGGAGGAAACCGTGGTCCGCGAAGTTAATGGTAAAGATCTTCGCCCTTTCAGGAGTGTCGTAGGGATCGGCGGCGATCGCGACCTTCTCGTCGCGGTGAAAGTCGTGCGCCGGATAGTTGATGGCGGCGCGAGCGACCGGCCTGACGAAATTCTTCGAGGCTAAGAGGGCCGGGACGGACCAGGCCGCGCAGAACAATGAGATGAAGAGGATCGAGCGGAATTGCGTGCGCAAGAGCGGCATTTACCGATTATAGAAGGCCGGGGAGAGCAACGCCGACTCGGCGGTTTAAAATGGCTCCACTTGAGCTACTTTCTTTACAGTCTGGTGCTGGCGCTGGGAATGTTGTTGAGCCTGCCTTACTGGCTCTACCAGATCGTGCACCGCGGGAAATACCGGCGCGGATTTGCGGAGCGCATAGGGGAAGTGCCGTCGCGGCTGAAAGTGGCCGGGGACGATGGGCGGCGGGTGATCTGGATCCATGCGGTTTCCGTCGGTGAGGTGCTGGCGGTGTCCGGGCTGGTTGAAAAGATGCGGGAAAGTTTTGCGAGGTATCGAGTCGTGGTGTCGACTACGACCGATACCGGGCAGGACCTTGCACGAAGACGATTCGGCGCGGAGAACGTTTTTTACTTTCCGATGGACTTGGCGTTTGCGATCCGGCCATACCTGAGGGACCTGAAACCTGAGCTGGTGATTCTGGCCGAGACCGAATTCTGGCCGAACTTTTTACGCCTGGTGCATGGAAGCGGAGCAGCGATTGCAGTTGTGAATGCGCGGATTTCGGACCGTTCCTGGCCGCGCTACCGGCGCTTTGACTGGGCGTTGCGGCGCATGCTGGCCGACGTCGACTTGTTTCTGGCGCAAACGCAACCCGACCGGGAGAGGCTGGAGGCATTGGGAGCGGATCCGCAGCGAGTGCGAGTGACCGGCAATCTTAAGTTTGATGTGAGCTTGCCGGCGCCTCCAGAGATTGTGGGGACGCTTCGCCGCTCGCTGGCGGCGGAGGGTGCTGGGCCTGTGCTGGTCTGCGGGAGTACGGTGGAAGATGAAGAGGCTCCGCTGCTGAAGGCATTTGAAAATCTGCGAGTGAGCCATCCGCGTGCGGTGATCATCCTGGCGCCGCGCCATCCGGAGCGCTTCGACGATGTCGCGATCCTGGTGCAGCAGATGGGAATCGCGTTGCACCGGCGTTCGCGCTGGCAGGGAGAGCCGCTGGCGGGCGGAGTGTTTCTGGTCGACTCAATTGGCGAACTGGCTGCGCTGTATGCTTTGGCGGAAGTTGCGTTCGTGGGAGGAAGCCTGGTTCCGCGAGGTGGGCATAACATCATTGAGCCGGCGCAGCATGGAGTGGCGATCGTGACCGGGAACCATACGGAGAACTTTCGCGATATCGTGGGCTTGTTTCAGAACCGAGACGCGGTGCGGATTGTGGGTTTGGCGGAGTTGCCACTCACCGTGATGCATCTGCTCGAAGACGACGGGGAACGGCGGGCGCTGGGACGGCGTGCGCAAGAGACGATCCAGTCGCAGATGGGAGCGACCTTGCGGACAGTGGAGGAACTGAGGGCATTGGTGGCGCAGCGCAGCGAGTTCTTGTCTAAGTCCGCGAAGGCGGCAGATCACGATTGAACCCACTTTCCATCATTTACGGCGGGATCGTGCAAACGCGGAATGCGTTCTACGATCGGGGATTTCTAAAAGCTCGTCGGCTGCAAGGTGCGGTGGTCAGCGCAGGGAATGTTTCCGCGGGTGGATCGGGGAAAACTCCTTTCGTGCTGCTGTTGGGCGAGTTGCTCAAGGCGCGGGGGATCAAGTTTGATGTGCTGTCGCGGGGATACGGGCGCGCGAGCCGGGGCGTGCTGCTGGTGGATCCGGGGGGCTTGCCGCAGGAGTTTGGCGACGAACCACTGTTGATCGCGCGCAAGCTGGAGGTTCCGGTCATTGTTGGGGAGGATCGGTACGAGGCAGGGCGATTTGCCGAATCCAAGTTTGGGGCGCAGATGCATTTGCTGGACGATGGTTTTCAGCATCGTGGGTTAGCTCGGGATTTCGACATTGTGCTAGTCACGCAGCAGGATGCGAGTGACCAACTGCTTCCGGCGGGGCGTTTGCGGGAGCCGCTGAGCGCACTGCGCCGAGCGGATGCCGTCGTGCTCACGAGCGGAGCCGTTGCCGATACGCTTCCGATTGCGGGGAAAGAGGTCTGGCGCGTACGGCGAGGAATCGTTCCGAAGGATATTCCTGTGCGGCCGGTGGTTTTCTGCGGGATTGCGCGTCCCGAAAATTTTATGCTGCAATTGCGAGCGGCAAATGTAGAGGCGGTGGCGCATGCTTTTTACCGCGATCACCATGCCTACTCGGAAGGCGACATACGGGAATTGATTACGCTCAAACAGCGCAGCGAAGCGGGCGGCTTTGTCACGACCGAGAAGGATGCTATCAACCTGGGGCCTTATCTTTCGGCGCTGGAGCCGCTTTGCGTGGTTCCGGTGCGGATGAAGTTGGCCGATCCCGCTGAGGCCGTTGACAGTATTCTGCGCAAGATCGAGGAACGAAGGCACGGCGCATGAGAGAATTCTCTCGGTGTTGCGGAGCGCGGCGCTGATTCGATGACCAGGCACCCTCAAGAAGCGGAGCGACTGAAGAAGATTGTGGAAAGGTTCCCCAAGATCACCGTGACGGTGCTGGGGGATCTGGTAGCGGACGAGTTTGTCTTCGGTGAAATCTCGCGCGTGTCGCGCGAGGCGCCGGTGCTGATTTTGAAGCATCGGGAAAGAACGGTGGTTCCTGGCGGCGGAGCCAATGCTGCGAACAATCTGGCGGAGCTGGGAGTGAACGTTCTGCCGGTTGGGATTGTAGGAGATGATGAGCCGGGGCGGCTGCTGCTGAAATATTTCCGGCACAAGAAGATTGCGGTGAGCGGGGTTTTGAAGGACAAGGCTTACACAACGGTGACCAAGACGCGCATCCTGGCGGGGATGACGCATACGGCCCGGCAGCAGGTGGTGCGGGTGGACCGTGAGCCGCAGGAGGCGCCGAATTCGCACCTGACGCGCGAACTTTATCTGGCGGCTCGGAATTACGCGCATGCGTCGGATGCGCTGCTGGTTTCCGACTACGGATATGGGGCGGCGACGCCCGCGATCGTGAGCACGCTGCGGGACAAAGGCAAGTTGGCAGCGGTGCCGATCGTGCTCGATTCCCGCTACCGCATGCTGCAGTATGCGGGCGTCACGGCGGCGACTCCGAATGAGTCGGAAGTGGAAGAGGCATTGGGCATTCGGATTGGGCACAACTGGGACACGCTGCTGGCTGCGGGCGAGCAGGTCATGAACAGAATGAAGCTGCAATCCCTGGTGATTACGCGGGGGCGCGACGGGATGGTGGCATTCAATCACCGGCACAAGCCGGTGGACATTCCGATCTACGGATCGGATCAAGTCGCGGATGTGACGGGCGCGGGAGACACGGTGATTGCGGCATTCACGGCGGCACTTGCAGCTGGAGCGACGACGGAGGAGGCGGCGCAACTGGCAAACTACGCCGGCGGAATCGTGGTGATGAAGCGGGGCACGGCCACGGTGTCGCGGGAGGAGTTGCTGCACGCGATCGCCCAGACTCCGCCCTCCACAAGATCTCATTGAGCGAGCACAACAAAATTCTGGGGCGCGACGAGCTTCGCCGGCAGGTGGAGCAATGGCGGCGGGCGGACGAGCGCATCACGCTGGCCAACGGCAATTTCGACCTGCTGCATGTGGGCCACGTGCGCTACCTGCGTGGAGCAAAGGCGCTGGGCGGGCGGCTGGTGGTGGCGATCAATTCTGATGAATCGGTGCGGGCGCTGAAGGGCGTGGGGCGTCCGATAATGCCGGAAAATGAACGCGCCGAGATCGTGGCTGCGCTGGCCGATGTGGATGCCGTGGTGATCTTTCCCGAGCTTGACGTGCGCGCTATCATCCGCGAGATTCGTCCGGATGTGCAAGCCAAAGGGACCGACTACACGGCCGATTCTGTGCCCGAGCGCGATGCGGTCGCCGAATACGGCGGGCGCGTTGCGATCGTCGGCGATCCGAAAGATCACTCCACCAGCGCGATTATCCGCACGCGGCTGTTGCCGAGGAGCCATTGATCGCGAGCGCGGAGATAAATCCTGAAATCGATCGCCTGCTCATCGTGCGCCTGAGCGCGATGGGAGACGTGATCCATACCCTGCCAGCGACGCAGGCGTTGCGCGATTTATTTCCCCAGGCGACGATTGGATGGCTGATCGAGGAACGGTGGGCTGAGCTTTTGTGCGCGCCCGGCACGCCGCGACGCGGGCCGCGATCGGCGCAGAGGCCGCTGGCGGATTGGGTGCACACGGTGAAGCTTGCGAGATGGCGGAAGTCGCTTTTCCGCCTTCCAACACTGGAGCAGATCGCGAAGGTTTGGAACGATGTTCGCGCGGCGCACTACGATGTTGCGGTCGATCTGCAGGGAGCGATTCGTTCAGCAGTGCTGGCGCGGTGGTCCCGGGCGAGAGTGATCTATGGGGCGACAGAGGCGCGCGAGGCTCCTGCGAGTCTCTGGTATACGCGACCTGTGGTGACGCGCGGAGCGCACGTGATCGAGCAGAATTTGTCCATCGTGGAAGCTATCGCGGGAAGGCGGTTGAGGCCGCCGGCGGTGGAATTTCCTCGCGATGAGAAGGCCGAGGAGCGAGTGGAGCAGAGACTCGGGCAGGATGGAGTTGGTAAATTCGCGATGGTGAATCCGGGGGCGGGATGGGGTGCGAAGCGGTGGCCCGCGGAGCGTTATGGCCTGGTGGCTCGCGCGCTTGCGGACTGCGGTGTGCGGTCGGTGGTGAATTACGGTCCGGGTGAAGAGCGACTGGCACGCGAGGTGGAGGGGGCCAGCGGAGGAAGTGCGAAAGCACTGCCGTGTTCGATCAGCGAATTGATTGCCCTGACGCGGCGGGCAAAGTTGTTCATCGGAGGCGATACGGGGCCGCTGCATCTGGCGGCAGCGTTGCGGGTTCCAGTGGTTGCGATCTTTGGACCGACAGATCCGGCGCGCAACGGGCCATATGGGACGCAGAGTATGGTGTTGCGGAATCCGGCGAGCCCAACGACGCACGCGCGGCGTGCACAGCCGGATGAAGCGATGCTCGAGATCAGCGTGGATGCGGTCGTCGACGCTGCTCGCAGTCTGCTGGCGAGCAGGAAAGGCGGACAAGAGTGCCCGCCCCACAGGGGAGTTGCGCATGGCTGAGTGGTCGCGAGTGGCGCGACGCATCCGGGTGCCTCTGGGATTCGTATTTGCGGTGCTGTACTTCTGGCTGGCCCGGCCGACTTGGCGATGGCTCGCGCTGGGCGCGGTGCTGATTGTGCCCGGACTGCTGATTCGTGCGCTGGCTTCCGGTCATGTACGCAAAAACGAGGCGTTGGCGACGTCTGGGCCGTATGCGTATACGCGGAATCCGTTGTATCTGGGCTCGCTCCTGATAGGAATCGGATTCGCAGTCGCGGCGCGGAGTTGGTGGGTGGGAGTTGTCCTGGTGGCGATGTTCTTCGCGATTTATCTTCCTGTGATTCGTGGCGAAGAAAAATTCCTGCGGGAGAAGTTTCCGCAGTTCGACGAGTATGCGCGAAGAGTGCCGCGGATGTTCCCGCGGATCACGGCGTATTCGCGCGAGGCTTCCGACGGATTCTCGTTCGACCTTTACCGCAAGCATCGCGAGTACAACGCTGCGCTCGGCGCGGTGGCGATGGCGGCTGCGCTGGTGGTGGAGATGATTTTGCGCAAATAACGCGGCTTCTTGATGCGCGAATTCCAAACGAGAATTCCTTGCGAGGTCTGCGCTTTTCAACGTGGGTAGGGATCCTTCGACTGCGTTGTCGTCCAGCTTCGCCGGACGGTAACTTCGCTCGGATGACACACGGACAACTTCGCTCGGGATGACATGCAGAGGCGAGATGGTTTCCCGTCACTGTTTGTAGGGAACGCTGTAGTGGGATGCGACTACCTGCCATTTGCCTGCGGTTTTGATCCAGACATCGGTGAAGCGGTCGTGGTACTCGTAGGGCTTGCCGTTGGACTGGCCCTTCTCGTGGTAGGAGCCCGTTATGATCGCGGTGTCGCCGTGCATGCGGACTTTGAGATCCGACATTTCGGCCACTTGCACGTGAACGCCAGAGTCGGCGCTGTGGCTTATGTATCCAGCCTTGCTGTAGACGCTGCCATCTTCGACGGTGATCACGAATTCATCGGATAGCAACGAGGAGAGGATCTCGATGTTGTGCTGCTTGTAGGATTCGGTCCACTTCAGTTCGAGAGCGCGGACGGTTGCGGCGTCCGATTTTTCTTGCGCGGACACGACAGCGGAGACGAGAAGCAGACAGACGATCAGTACGCAGCGGAGGCAAGTGCGCATAGATGTATTTCGCACAATCCGATGGACCCGACAAGTTCCTTTGATGGTTGCAGAGGGGAATGTCGGGCAAGATGGTAGAAGACCGGTTCCACTAGACTTGATTTGAGGCTGAGAGCAAGGTCCACGCGGGATTGTCCATGTCCGAATCGTTGGCCGAATTCTTTCTTGAAAATTGTGACAAGCACCGGGAGGAGTGCGCTTACCGGCAGCGGCGCGGGTATCGCGTGGAGTCGTTTACCTATCGCGAGGTAGCCGATTTGTCCTGGCGGTTTGCGCGTGAACTGGATGCGCGGGGGATGGCGAGAGGTGACCGGGTGATGGTTTGGGGCCGCAACTGCGCGGAGTGGGTGGCGGCATTTTTCGGATGCGCGTTGAAGGGAGCTGTGGTGGTGCCGATGGACGATGGGGCGTCGGCGGATTTTGGGTGGCGGGTCGCTGAGCAGGTCGGTGCGAAGTTGGTGGTCGGCGGGAGGCAACATGTAGAGGAATGGGCTGCGGAGAAGCGTTCGATTGCCAGCCTGGTGCTGGAAGATCTGACGACGACGTTGTCGTCGCGTTCGGCGGCGCCTTTCCAGATCGCGATTGAACGCGAAGAAATTCTGCAGATTGTGTTTACGTCGGGGACCACGGCGGATCCGAAAGGCGTGGTGATAACTCATGGCAACGTGCTGGCGAACATCGATCCGCTGCAACGGGAGATGCAAAGTTATCTCAAGTACGAGCGATGGGTGCATCCCGTGCGGTTCCTGAATCTGCTGCCGCTCAGCCACGTGTTCGGGCAGTTTCTCGGAATGTATTTGCCTCCGCTGCTGGGCGGGGCCGTCATCTTCCAGGACGATTTGAATCCTACGGAAGTTATGAACACGATCCGGCGGGAACGGGTTTCGGTGTTGGTCAGCGTGCCGCGAGTGCTGCAATCGCTGAAGCAGAAAGTCGAGCGCGATCTGGAGAGCGAAGGACGTAGCGAAACGTTTCGACGGCGATTCGCGTCGGCCGCGGGGAAGCATTTCTTGCGGCGCTGGTATATCTTCCGCGCGATCCGACGGCGATTCGGCTGGAAATTCTGGGCGTTCATTTCCGGCGGCGCGGCCTTGGACAGCGAGACCGAGGAATTCTGGGGAAGGCTGGGCTATGCGGTGATCCAGGGATATGGGCTTACAGAGACGACGTCGCTGATCAGCGTGAATCATCCGTTCCGATTGGGCAAAGGATCGATTGGCAAGGTGCTGGCGGGGCGCGAAGTGAAGCTGGCCGAGGATGGAGAAATCCTGGTGCGGGGTGGCGGAGTGGCGTCCGGGTACTGGGACGAGGGCGGAGTGCACACGGTTGCGGACGAGCAAGGCTGGTATCGCACCGGTGATATTGGCGAGTTGGACGCGGGAGGGAATCTTTACTTCAAAGGGCGGAAGAAGGAGATGATCGTAACGCCGAGCGGGATGAATGTTTATCCCGAGGATCTGGAGGCGGCGTTACGGCGCGAGCCGGAGGTGAAAGATTGCGTGGTGGTGGGGGTCGAGCGGGGCGGGAACGCGGAGGCGTGCGCGGTTGTGATCCTGCGGGAAAAAAGTGAAGTGCAAGAAGTGGTGCGGCGGGCGAACCGGTCGCTGGCCGAATATCAGCGGATGCGCATCTGGATGGAGTGGCCGCAGCACGATTTCCCGCGGACGAATACGCAAAAGCCGCGTCGCAATCTGATTGCGGAGGCGGTACTACGCAAGCTAGGGGAGGGAACGCTTTCGAGAAAAGGAGACGCAAGCGATAGCGGGCCGCTGGGCGAATTGATTTCGCGGGTTGCGGGACGAGCGGTGCCGGGGCTGCGGGCCGATTCGAGCCTTGATTCCGACCTAGGGTTGAGTTCGCTGGATCGCGTGGAATTGATGAGCGCGCTGGAAGATCGATATCAGGTCGATCTGAGCGAGGCGCAGTTCAGTGCGGTGCGCACCATGGGCGACCTGGAGAAAATGCTGCGCGGAGAAGCGGTGACTGTGCAGGGATATCACTATCCGGCTTGGGCGCTGTCATGGCCGGTGCGGTGGGTGCGGCTGGCGGCGCAGTCTCTGCTGATGCGTCCGGCGATTCTGCTGCTGGGCTGGCCGCGAATCGAGGGGCGGGAAAATTTGCGTGGTGTGAAAGGTCCGTTGCTGATTGTATCGAATCATATCGACGATGTGGACCCGGGATTTGTTCTGACGGCTTTGCCAGCGAGATTTCGGCACCGGATAGCGACGGCGACCGGAGGAGAAGCGTTGGAGGCGCTGCGGAGCCCGCGTCAGGAGCGCGGTTTGCTGGGTGGAGCGTATGACCGAATGCAGTGGTTCCTGGGAGTGGCGCTGCTGAACCTGTTTCCCTTGCCGCGCGAAGCCGGATTCCGCAAGAGCTTTGCCTACGCGGGGCAAGCTGTGGACAAGGGATATAGCGTCTTGGTATTTCCCGAGGGTCGACATACCACGGATGGAAAGATGAATCCGTTTCGTGCGGGAATTGGGCTGCTGGCGCAGAATCTTGGGATCGCGGTGTTGCCCATGCGAATCGACGGACTGTTCGAGGTGAAAAACGCCGGCAAAAAGTTTGCTGCGCCCGGGAAGATTCGAGTGAAGATCGGGAAGCCGCTCGAATTTCCGGTGGGCCTGGATGCAGAAAAGATCGCGGCGGCGCTGCAGAAGGCCGTCGAAGAATTGTGAAGTACTTTCAGCCGCTGTGAAGCGCGCGGCGGCGCGATCTCCGCAGGATAGTCTATTCTTCGTCTCCTATCGGTTCGTCATGGTGCGGATCGGACTCGATGGTGATCTCCGGCACTTGCGATTGCCGCAACTGGCGGTTGAGGACGGGCAGATCCGTGGACTTGAATTCGTTCCAGCGTTTCTGCACATCGGCGCTGTCGTGCTCCGTGGTTGCTAACGCTTGCAATTGAGATGTCGTTGGTTCCGCATCCACTTGCCAGACTGCCTGATATAGAGTGCTGGCCGCTCCGTTGAGGCGACTCAGAGTGAGTTCCTGAGAAGGTGGAGCGAACAATCCGCCCGGTGCGCCGAGCAGCGCCGCAAGTTTCTTCTGAGCATCTTCGAGCGCGGTCTTGGCGCTGGCATTCACCTGCGGGCTTAACCTCGCGAGTTGATCGCGCACCGATCCTGCCTGAAGAACAGCGTGGGTCGACTCATTGACGATTGCTGCCAGGCGGCTCTCAGTCTCGAACTTCTTCTGTAAGCCGACGAGCGAAGTTTTGACGCGCGGGTCCATCTTCAGGATTAGAGACGCGGTTGACGTTTTTCCATCAACGGTCAGGCGGACGGTGTAATTTCCCGGCAGAACGGTCGGGCCGAGGGGGTAACGCGGCGTGTCGTGGGGAATGGCGGCGATGGGGTAGTCGTGGCGAACGGCAGCCGGCGCGGGATAGTGAAGATCCCAAATCCAGCGGTGCATGCCGGTGGTGGTAGGGAGTTGCCAGGGAGTGCGAGTCCAGTAGAGCGGGATCAACTGCTTCTGAAGTTCTTCTTCAGTAACGTCAGGCTTGTCTGTGTTCGTGAAGCGGCGGATGAGTTTACCTTGCGCATCCAGAATTTCCACTGAGACCGACGATGCTGCAGCGGGCAGGTAGTAGTCAAGAATTGCGCCGTCGGGCGGGTTGGCTGCCATCGGCTCGTCGGGGGGGAGCGGTGTGTCGGTGTTGGTGTCGCGCTGGATGCGGTAAGCGGGAGCAGGGGCAAACAGATGTGCGGCGTTCGACGGAGCGGCCGCAAGTTCGCGCAGAGGAGCGATGTCATCAAGAATCCAGAAGGAGCGGCCGTGCGTGGCGACGATCAAATCGGTGTCATGGATCCAGAGATCGCGCATGGAAGTGTGGGGAAGGTTCAGTTGCAGGGACTGCCAGTGATCGCCGTCGTCAAAAGAAACCCAGATCGCATTTTCCGTGCCGGCGAATAACAAACCTTTGCGGACAGAATCTTCGCGCACGGTGTCGACGGGGCCGAATTCGGGCAGGCCGGCGGTGATGAGCTTCCAAGATTTTCCGCTGTCATGCGTGCGATAAATGTAGGGACGCATATCGTCGATGCGAAAGCGGCTGACGGATGCGTACGCGATCTGCTCGTCGAGGTGCGAGGCTGAAATCTGGGTGACCTTGCTCCAGGGAGTTAAATCTTTTGGGGTGATGTCGGCCCATGTTTTCCCCGCGTCACGCGTGATCCAGATGAGACCGTCATCGGTTCCGGCCCAGAGAGTATTCACCGTCTTGAACGAAGGAGCGAGCGCGTAGATGACGCCGCGCTGTTTTTCGGCGCCCTTATTCAAGAGGGATCCGACGCTCGCCGGAACGCCGGGATTCTCGCGAGTTAAATCCTTGCTGATGGTCTGCCAGGAATTTCCGCCGTCGGTGGTCTTGAATAGAACGTTGGTCGCGTAATAGAGCAGATGAGGATCGACGGGAGAAAACATCAGCGGCTCGGTACGATCGGCGCGGTAGCTGGGATTGCGCAGCGGGATGGGCGTGACGTTCTGCACTTCGCCGGTGGAGAAATGGAACTTGGATACCTCCGTACGGCCAGCGCCGTAGACGATGTCAGGATCGAGAGGATCGGGAGCGACATAGCCATACTCAATTACGCCCACGGGATGCCAGTCGCGAAAAGTGATCGCGCCGTCATTGCCGCGGCTCGAAATGCAAACGGATCCGCTCTCCTGCTGTCCGGCGCAAACGCGATAGGGAAATGAATTGTCGGCGATGGCGTGATACAGCTGGGCAGTCGGCTGGTTGTACCAGGAACTCCAGGAAGCGCCGCGATTAACGGTCACGAGGGCGCCCTGATCGCTGACCAGAAGGATGATGTTGCCGTCGTTGGGACTGATCCAGAGATTCTGATAATCGTCTCCACCGGGAGCGCCGCGAAAACCGGACCAGGTTTTTCCGCCATCTGTGGAGCGCATGGTGACGGTGCTGGCGACGTAAACCAGATCTGGATTTTTCGGATCAACTTTTGGAATGGGCAGATCGCCGCCGCCGATGCGGCCGGAAGGGCGAGGATCGGTCGTAATCTGCGACCAGTTGTCTCCCGCGTCATCGGAGCGATACACGGACAATTTTCCTGATGCGGTAGAAAGCGTTGCGTAGAGGCGGCGAGGATCACTGGGAGCAATGGCAACGTAGATTTGGGAAAGATCCTTGGGCAAGCCGTTGGTCAAAGGATGCCAGGTGTTGCCGCCATCGGTAGATTTGAAAAGTCCGCCGCCCGAACCGTTATATTCGTTGCGGTCTTCCCACGGGCCTTCGCGAACTTCCCACATAGAGGCATAGACGGTGTCGGGATTGGAGGGATCGATCTCGACGTCGGAGCCGCCGGTGTTTTCGTCCTTAGAAATGACTTTTTGCCAGCTTTGTCCGCCGTCGCTTGAGCGATAGATGCCGCGCTCCGGGCTGGGCCCGTAAGGATGGCCGAGGACGGCGGCGAAGATTTTGTTGGGATCACGAGGATCGACGGCGAGCGCGGGAATCTGCTGGCCGTCGGCGAGGCCGAGATGAGTCCAGGTTTTGCCGGCGTCGGTGGATTTGTAGATGCCGTTGCCGACGGAAAGATCGGGACGATGCAATCCCTCACCACTGGAGACGTAGACGATGTTGGGATCAGAGGGAGCGACGGCGATGGCACCGATCGACTGCGTGGATTCGTTGTCGAAGATAGGATTCCAGGTGCGGCCATAATCATCCGATTTCCAGACGCCGCCGTTCACCTGCGCCATGTAGAAGACGTTGGGCTGGCTGGGAACTCCGGCGGCGGCACGCGTGCGTCCGCCGCGAAACGGGCCGATCATGCGCCAGTGCAATTCCTGATAAGCCGCTTCGGGAATCTGAGACCAGGCTACGGCCGCAGACAACAAAATGGCGGATGACACCAATAGACGCAGAATTACCCCGGGTCGGTTCACCTTCTCCCCCTCAGGCAACAAACGGCAAAGTAGATAGCATAAACCAAAAAAGCAGTGACGATAGTTGGCATCCGATGAAGCTGACTGCCTGGAGCGAATTCGTTTGGAAGGACTCTCGCAACGCGTTTATGATGACGAAGTTTTCGTCAGGCAGGATTCAACAATGATTCGCCGTATGGTTCCCGCTCTAGTGCGGGCAGCAATTCTATTCGTACTTTGCGGATTCTTGGCCGAGGCGCACGTTCTGGCGTCGCCGGCGGCGGCTGCCGAAGGCCAGGGACTGAAGCCCATCCTCAATTACATCTCTACTGCCTGGGACACGCTGACGCGTTCGATGGCGGAGTGTCAGAGCATTGCGGATCCGAAGATTGCGACGCCTGCGGTGTTGTACGTGCCGGCGGGATTTGCGGTGCCACCGGCGGTGCAGCAGTTGAGCGGCAAGTGCAACGTGCGGGTGGAGCATCTGCCGGTTGGGATTCATCAATTGGGCCAGATCACGACTGGCAACATCGATCCACCGGGGCTGCTGTATTTGCCGAACAAATACGTTGTGCCGGGCGGACGCTTCAACGAAATGTACGGATGGGACAGTTACTTCATCATCCGCGGTCTGCTGCAAGCGGGACGCGTGGAACTGGCGCGCGATATGGTCGAAAATTTCTTTTTCGAAATCGAGAATTACGGCGCCATGCTCAACGCGAACCGCACGTATTATCTGACGCGATCGCAGCCTCCGTTCATGAGTTCGATGGTTGTGGACGTGTACGAGGCGATGAAGAAGCAACCAGTAGAGAAAAGCGTGGCCGACAAAGCGTGGCTGGAGCGAGCGTACACGGACCTCGATAAGGACTATGAGATGTGGACGCGCGAGCCGCATCTGGCGGGGCAGACAGGATTGTCGCGCTATTACGATTTTGGAGATGGTCCGCCGCAAGAGGCGGTGAAGGATGAAACCGGCTTCTATCAAAAAGTCTCGCAGTATTTCTTTTTTCATCCTGCAGAGGCAGACGAATATGTGGTGGAGAGCGAGCCGGGCGGAGCTCAAGCGGTGACGGGAGCGGCGTATTCGCTGCAGGTTTGCGAAAAATCGATGATCATGGCCGCGCCGCAATGCGAACCGGCCCAGCAATTCAAACTCAGCAAGGATTACTACAAGGGCGACCGCTCGATGAGGGAGTCGGGCTTCGACGTGAGTTTCCGCTTTGGCCCGTTCGGATCGGCGACGCATCACTATGCTCCAGTGTGCTTGAACAGCCTGCTGTACAAAGCGGAAAAAGACATGGAGCAGATCAGCCTGTGGCTCGGGCGCGATGACAATGCCAAGGAGTGGAGCCGGCGAGCGGACGAGCGAAAGAAACTCATCACGCGCTATCTGTGGAATGCGGAGCAAGGCTCGTTTTTCGACTACAACTTCGTCACCGGGAAAATCTCGAATTATCGTTATGCCACGATGTTTTATCCGCTATGGGCCGGATTGGCAACGCCCGAGCAAGCGAAAGCGGTGATCGGCAATCTGAAGGGATTCGAGCAACCGGGCGGACTTCCGATGAGCACCGATGACTCGGGCACGCAATGGGACTTGCCCTACGGGTGGGGGAATATTGAGATGCTGGCGATTGCAGGGTTGCGGCGCTATGGCGATCAGGACGACGCCGACCGGATCTCTTATGAATTCCTGTCGATGGTGGCGGAAAATTTTCGGCGCGACGGAAACATACGGGAGAAGTACAACGTGGTGACACGGTCGTCGGAAGCGCACGTAGCGCTCGGATATGAAATGAATGTAGTCGGATTCGGATGGACGAATGCCGCTTTCACCGAGTTGCTACACGGGCTTCCGAAGGGGATGGTGGAGCGATTGGAGAACGAGCAGAATGGGGCGTTAGCCGGAGTGAAATAATCCGCTGCGTTCTCGCGTCGCACAAGCCGGACCACAGAGGGCACAGAGGAAAACTTCACCGATTCTTCCTAGCGAACTCGCTTCGGTGGCGGCTGTAAAAGATATAGATCATCAGGCCGAGGGCTAGCCAGATCACGAAGCGCAGCCAGGTGATCAGGGTCAGCCCGAACATGAGGCCACCGCACAGCGCCACTGAAATCAGCGGGAACCAGGGCACAAACGGTACTCGGAACGCACGCTTGCGATCGGGTTGCTTGCGCCGGAGGAAGATTACTCCCAGCGAAACCAGAACGAACGCAAACAACGTCCCGATGTTGGCGAGGTCGGCGGCATCCCCAATGTCGACGAGGCCGGCGGGAATTCCCACAGCGAAACAGGCGATCCATGTGGACCAGTGCGGTGTCTTATATTTCGGGTGCACGGCAGAGAAAAGCTTGGGCAGCAAGCCGTCGCGCGACATGGCGTACCAGATGCGAGCCTGCCCGTACTGAAAGACCAGCAAGGAAGAGATCATGCCGGTCAGCGCTCCGATCACGATGACCGAGCGGAAAAAGGGATGCACGCCCAGATACTTCATCGCATAGGCCACGGGGGCCTCGGCGGCTTCACCGGATACGAAGGTTGTGTACTTCATCATGCCGAGCAGTACGATAGCAACGCCGACATAGAGTAGCGTGCAAACCACCAGCGACATGATGATGCCGAACGGCAAATCTTTTTGCGGATTACGCGATTCTTCGGCGGCTGTGGAGACCGAATCGAATCCGATGTAGGTAAAGAAAACGATGGCGCCTCCAGTCACGATTCCGGCGAAACCAGAGGGCGCGAACGGCGACCAGTTCGCGGGCTTCACCAGCATTGCACCGACCACCAGAAAGGTGAGGATGGCGCCGATCTTGACGGCGACCATAATGTTATTCGTCTCGGCCGATTCTTTCACTCCGCGCACTAGCAGCAGCGTGAGAACGAAAACGATAAGGAAGCCGGGCAGATTGAAATAGGAACCCGTCCATTGGCCGCCGGCCCAGACCGGGCTCGACCATTTTCCCGGTAAATTGAGGCCGAAGACGGCCAGTTGCGCCTTCGTATAACCGGCAAAGCCAACCGCGACCGCAACGTTCGAGACGACGTATTCGAGGATCAGGTCCCAACCGATGATCCAGGCGAAGATTTCGCCGAGCGTGGCGTACGAGTAGGTGTAGGCGCTGCCAGCGATGGGGATCATCGAGGCAAGTTCGGCGTAGCATAATCCGGCGAAACTGCAGGCGATCGCTACAAGCAAGAACGAAATCGCAATCGATGGTCCAGCGGGCGGGCGTCCGTGCATGAGCGCGCCAGCGGTGCTGCCGGTGCGCAGAAAGTTCACGATTACGTCAAGCGCCTGCGCATGCAGGAGGGAAGGCGCCTGGAAAAACTCTCCGGCGGCGGCCGTCCCCGTCAGCACAAAAATGCCGGAACCGATGATCGCACCGATACCGAGCGCCGTCAGAGACCACGGGCCCAATGATTTGCTGAGCCGGTGTTCGGGGTTCTCCGCTTCGGAGATCAGCTTGTCGATGGACTTGCAACAGAAGACCTGTTTATCGGAAGTGCGGATGACTTCAACGGGTTCCGTGATTTGTGACAAGCGGGTTTGGTCTCCTGAATTCAGCTCTCGGTCATCAGCACTGAGGCAGCGCGAATTCGTGACGGGGAGGACAAAGTGCCCGCCCCGCACGAGTGTGCTGTTACGCTTACCGTTTCGCCTGGCCGCGAGCCAACTTCTTGACCTTGGGCTTCTTCGATCCGCGGGGATAATCGCGGGGCTTCAGCGGCTTTTCCGCCTTGCGTTTCTTGCGCGCCGTGCGTTTGGATTTCTTCCGTTCTTCTCTGCTGAGTTTTATCGTGTTTGCCATGTACTCTTTCTAGTGAATTTTGTAATTTGGTAATTGCGTAATTTTGTAATTTGAAAGCCGAGGCTGTTTGCCCGGAAGGTTACAAAATTACCCGATTACAAAATTACCAAATTGCCATTCAGGCGCGCTCTAACTGAGCATACTTCTCCACCAGCTTCTTCAAGCCGAAGCGTGGAAATTGTACCGTAATCTTGGCTTCTTCGCCTTCTCCTTCGCGCTGGTAAACGGTTCCTTCGCCATATTTCGGATGACGGACCCTCTGCCCTGGGCGGAATCCGCGCTTGCCCGTGGGCTCCTCGCCTGGAGTTTTAGGGACGGTAAATTTCTTGCCCCGCGTAGCAAAGAACTCGGCGATGTTCTCAATCGAGTTGTAGGCGCGGGCGGCAACGGTTTGTTTCGGAGCACGGGTGTTGCCGCGACCAGCGTCGCCGCTGTGCCAGGAGACGCTTTGATCTTCATCTTCGTAGGAATAGTGTGTACTTTCCGAATCGAAGGCGGCGGGACTTCGTCCCGCTGGACGGCCGATGGCGCCCGTCCCCACACGAGCTTGGCGCCTTCCCAACTCCTCGATCAGCGGCCCGGGAACTTCCTCCAGAAAGCGCGACGGGACGCTGGCTTCCGGCAAATCCGTTCCGTAGCGACGGCGATATACGGCACGGGTCAGGATCAGTTGATCCATGGCCCGAGTCATGCCGACATAGCAGAGGCGGCGTTCCTCTTCGATATCTTCGGGAACGAGCATGGTACGCGAGTGCGGGAAGAGTCCTTCTTCCAGGCCGCTGAGGAAGACGAGAGGGAACTCGAGACCTTTGGCGGCGTGCAGGCTCATCAGCGTGATCTGAGCGCGGGCGTCATAATCATCAGCATCGGCGATGAGGGCAGCGTGATCGAGGAACTGGTCGAGGGTTTCAGCGCGATCGCGCGAGTCCATGGCGGCGTTGACCAGTTCGCGCAAATTTTCGATGCGCGAGAAGGATTCGGGCGTGTCCTCTTCTTCCAGCAGCTTGATGTAGCCCGTGCGGTCAATCAGGAATTTGAGGAGGTCGGCGGTAGAGACCGTAGGAGCGGGGAATGACGTGTCCGCGCTTTGCGCCATCTCGGCATCGGCCGTAGCGGCGGCCTCAGGCTTTTCGTCGCGGGGGATTTCCGCGTGCGCATCGTCGGGCAGAGATTCCGGCTCTGCCTCTCCGAAATCAAACGAAAAGTTTCCAAACTCCGACGGATCGAAGGCGGTCGCGTCGCCGGCGCTGTCCCTGTCGGGACTCGGCTCTTCTGTCTCTCCTGCCCCGGACTTATGTCCGGGCCTAATGAATTCCGTCCCTTCGGGGCTGTTGACCTGCTGCTCGCTGCTGTCCGTTATTTCCGCCGAGTGCGCGGGCGAGGGCGCCCGCGCCACACTTTCGTCTAGTTGCTCCACAAACGTTCCGGCGAGCATCGCGCGGGCGTCCTCAATAAGCTGCTGGAAATTCTTAAGAGAGGCCACGGCCCGCTGCGGGAGCAACTGCCGCTTGATCGCTTCCCCAATGGCTCCCCACAGCGATAATCCGGTTTCGAGCGCCAGCCGTTCGAGCGTGTCGATCGTGCCTTTGCCGATACCGCGGGTTGGAGTATTGATCACGCGCAGCAGAGAAATCGAGTCGTCGGGATTCAGAATGACTTTGAGATACGAGATCATGTCTTTGATCTCGGCACGCTCGTAGAAAGAAAATCCGCCGACCACGTGATATTTCAACCCATAGCGGCGCATGGCTTCTTCAAACAGGCGCGACTGCGAGTTGGTGCGGTAGAGCACGGCGGCGCGGGGAGTGTCGCCGCGCTCGGTGGCCTCGCGCACGTAGCGGGCGATCCAGTCGGCGGCGAATAACGCCTCGTTCTCGCCATCGGGTGCTTCGTAGTAGCCGATCCTGGTCCCACCTTGGCGCGAGGTCCAAAGATTCTTGCCTTTGCGGCGGACGTTGTTGGCAACCACCGCCGATGCGGCCTGCAGTATATTCTGCGTCGAGCGGTAGTTCTGCTCTAGCCGGATAATCTTCGCCTCGGGAAAGTCCTCCTCGAATTCCAGGATGTTGCGAATGTCGGCGCCGCGCCAGGAATAGATCGACTGATCTTCGTCCCCGACGGCGCACACGTTGTGCGTCTGGCCAGCGAGCATGCGCATAAGTTCGTATTGCGGGCGATTCGTGTCCTGATATTCGTCGATGAGCAGATATTGGAAGCGGCGGTTGTAGTATTCGCGCACATGCGCAGCAGACTTCAGCAGGCGCACCGCTTCGAGCAACAAATCGTCGAAATCGAGCGCGTTGGCTTTGAGAAGCTCTTTGCGGTACTCCTCGAATAAGTGGGCAATGCGCTCGGTCTTGGGATCGGCCGACTGCAGGTAGAGCTCCTGGGGATTGAGCATGTGATTCTTCGCCCAGGAGATGCGCGACAACACGATACGAGGAGTGAGTTGCTTGTCATCGAGACCGAAGCGCTTCATCAGCGACTTCACGACGGACTGCTGGTCGGCTTCGTCGTAAATCACGAAATTCTTTGTGTTGCCGATCGGCGGCTGGCCTGGGACGGCGGATGGAATGCGCAGAGCTTCAATGTCGCGCCGCAACACGCGCACGCAGAATGAGTGAAAGGTCGAGATCACGGGCTTGGCGATGCTCAAGCCGCCTACAAGTTTGTCGACGCGTTCGCCCATCTCCGCAGCAGCCTTGTTGGTGAAGGTCATGGCCAGAATGGATTCCGGCATCACACTCTTGTGCTCGATCAGATAGGCGATGCGGTAGGTGATGACGCGGGTCTTGCCGCTGCCGGCTCCGGCCAGGATCAGCAGCGGGCCTTCGGTGGTTTCCACGGCCTCACGTTGCTGCGGGTTCAGTTGGTCGAGAAAAGACAATGCGGAAGCAAGCTCCGGAGTTGGTATTTCAATTTTACAGGGGAATTGCATGCAGCGGAGGTTTGCTGATTGAGGTTTCAAAGTTTCAAGGTTTCAGAGTTTCAAAGTGGCAAATCCCAAATCCCACAAAGCCCACGGAGCCTTTGTCTTTCAAACCTTGAACTCTGAAACCTTGAAACCTGCACTCCCCAAATTTCTTCCGCAAGCAACGCAGTTTGATCCGTTCCATCCGCGGAGTAGAAACGGGCGAGTGCGCCTGATCTGCGTCATGCCGGCAGAACGGCTGACGTCTTCTCCTGGGAACTGGCGCGCTCGTCCGATCAGAGAGGAGCCGTTATGAGTCCGAAGATTTTCATGGCTGGGATGGCCCTGTTGATTGTGGCTGGCTTGGTGGTCGTGGATCAGCGCGAAGCGCGGGCGGGTGAGGCCACGGCGGCGCCGGGATACAGGGTGCTCGAACCGATCCGGCACGGCAATCTGACGGTATTTCCGGTGGTCGCGGCCAAAAGTTATCCGACCAGCGAGTTTCTCACGCTGGATGAAGGATTGCGCTCGGGCGAGGTCATCGTGACCGAAGCGGGCGGCGTGCAGGGATTGATCCGGCGACAGCCGCCGAACGGCATTCGCCACGATGGCGCAGAGGTGAACCGGTTGGTGCTCGTGAATAATTCGAAGCGCCCGCTGCTCTTGCTCGCCGGGGAGATCGTTTCGGGGGGCAAGCAGGATCGAGTCATTGGAAAAGATCGGATTGTTCCCCCGGAGAGCGATCCGATTGATCTGAGCGTCTTCTGCGTTGAGCCCGGGCGGTGGGTCGCAACCAGTGAGCATTTCGGAGCGTCGGAAGCGATGTACGGCAGTGTCGTCGGCGGTCCTGTCCACGGAGCTGCGAATCCTCCGATGGCGATCATGGCGCAGCCCTCGGTACGCGCCAAAGCTATGGCTGATAAAGATCAGAACGAATTGTGGAATGAGGTGAACAAGCAAAAAGCAGCGATGACTGTCGAAGTCGCAGGCGTTGCGCCGCAGGTCGAAACGGAGATGGCGCAAATCAGTTCCTACGCTAAAGTTAATGAAAACGCGGAAGTGAAGAAGCAGGTTGACGCGGTGGCCAAGCCCATTGAGCAGAGCTATCAGAGCCTGATCGGGCAGTTGCGCGATCGCAATGCCGTGGGCGTGGTGGTGGCGGTGAACGGGCGCATCATCTGGGCCGATGTCTTTGCCAGCACGGATCTGCTGGCGAAGTACTGGCCGAAGTTGGTGCGTTCGTACGCGTCAGAGGCGATCGTGACGCGCGCAAAAGAAATGGAAGTCACGGAGAAGCAGGCGCAGGCGTTTCTCGGTGACATGGAAGGGCGAAGGGAGATGATCGAGAGCGAGCCGGGAGTTTACCGTCACACCGAGGTGACCGGCGAAGGATTCAAAGCATTCGTGCTGACGTCCTTGTTGCCGAAGACTGGCTTTGACGTGCACATCGCGAAGATGGCGGAGTGACTGTTTCGCGGGCGTGCGGTCGCGGAGGGTTGGCGGTCAATCGTTCCTGGTGGATTGATACCAGTTTCTCCAGGCAGCGGAGTCGTTGGGCAAGCGCTGATGGGTGATGTCGTTCAGCGCCTGAAACGCCCAGGCGTGCGTCTGAGAGTCGAGGGAAGCGTCGTCGGTGTAATTCAATAGTTGTGGAACCGCGGTAAAGCGCTGCTGTTGGGTGAACATGCCGGACTGCGCCAGGCTGCAGGCGGCTCGCTCGCGCACCATCGCTGAAGGATCGTTGTGCATGGTTTGCAGCAGGGGCTGGATCGTCTGATCGCTTCCGGTGAGCGCGAGTCCCTCGACCGCCCAATGACGCGAGTCCGCGTCCGAGTCTGCCAGATGCGACGTCAATGCTTCGACAACGCGATCGGCCTGCACCCCACGATTTCCCATCAAGCCTAGCGCCCAGAGCGCCCAGATTTTCTGCGCATGATTGGGAGAGTTTGCGGTTTTCAGCAGATAGTCGAGGCTGGCCGGGTTCTTGGCCAGTCCATAGGCTGCGAGTTCCACTTCGACGCCGGACTGCCGCACGCGCATGTCGTTGGAATTCAGCGCGGCGGTGCTGAGGTTGGCAATCTGCGAATTCCACTGGACTTTGCCCTGCCAGCGATCGACTCGCGACGAAATCTGCTCGACCGCACCGGCAGTATTTCCCACGGCGAGCTCGAGTAGCGTTTCCGCTTGCTTCTGCGGCTTCATGCGGTCGAGTTGTTGCAGATCGGCAGCGGTCGCCGGATGCCGCGGTTGAGACGAAAACAGAGTCTGAAAGCCGGACCATGCAGGCCGAACGCTGCGGATCGTTCCAGCGAGCAGCGCGGCAGATATTCCGATGGCGATCGCCAGCAGGTGAAGCAGCGGCAACGCGGGCTTGCGAACCGATATTGGATTGGGACTCGAGCCGAGACCGGCAGCGTCAGAGCCCGGTCCCAGCGTCCCGTAATCAGGCGTTGGCTGCAGGCGCGGATCGACAGCCACATTCGTATTTGTTGGCGTGCTCGCGCTCGAGGAGAATGTCTGGGATACATCCATACCAAGTTGAGTTTAGGGTGATGGCCGAAATAGGGTAAAGTTACTTCGGTTCGGCTCCGGTGGATTCGATGCACGAATGCGGCCCCTACGTTTACAAGAGCGTGTGGCCGGCCGATCGCCAATCGCACTGAAATCAGCAGGAGGGAATCATGATGAAATCGAAGTTGTGGATTTTTGTGCTTTGCATTTGCCTGGCGGCGGGAGCAGTGGCCGCAGCGGGTGCGGGCTATCACGTGGTGACGACCTATAAAGTGGGCGGAGAAGGCGGCTGGGATTACTTGACCGCTGACGCCAGTGCGCGGCGGTTGTATATTTCTCGCGCCACGCACGTGATCGTGCTCGATCTGGACTCGGGCAAGAACCTGGGGGACATTCCCGATACTCCGGGAGTCCATGGCATCGCGCTGGCGCCGGAGTTGGGGCGCGGTTTCACGAGCAATGGCCGCGAAGGCACGTTGAGCATCTTCGACATCAAGACGCTGGCTCTCATCAGCAAAGTGAAAGTCGGCGAGAATCCTGACGCAATTCTGTTCGATCCGGCGACCAAGCGGGTCTTCACGTTCAATGGACGCAGCCACGATTCATCGGCAATCGATGCGGCGAGCGGCAAGGTGCTAGGCACGATCAAGCTTGACGGCAAACCGGAGTTCGCCGCCAGCGATGCCAAAGGAGAGATATTCGTCAACATCGAAGACAAGAGCGAACTGGTGGCGATCGATCCCAACAAGCTGGAAGTGAAGGCTACGTGGCCGCTGGCTCCGTGCACCGAGCCGAGTGGCCTGTCGATCGACCGGAAGCACCGCAGACTTTTTGTGGGATGCGACAACAAAATGATGGCGGTTGTGGATGCGGACAATGGCAAAGTTCTCGCGACGCCGCCAATTGGCGAGGGCGTTGACGCCACTGTGTTCGACGACGAAACCGGCCTGGCATTTGCCTCCTGCGGTGCCGACGGAGTTCTGACCATAGTCAAAGAAGACTCAGCGGAAAAATTCAGGGTTGCGGAAAACGTGAACACCCAGAAGGGAGCACGCACCCTGGCCATTGACTCCAAAACTCACAAAGTGTTCGTGGTGACGGCGGACTTTGGACCACCTCCGGCAGCGACGGCGGAGAATCCACATCCGCGGCGATCAATTGTGCCGGACACTTTCGTGGTGCTAGTCGTGGGGAAGTGAAGCCGTGGTTGTTGCCTGACTGTTGCGAGGCTGCTCCCGGAAAGATCGAGCAACAGCGGGAGTGTGACGCGGCATCAGAAACAATTCGCAGTTAGCAGGGATGGCAGGCCGTCGAGTTGAGCAGTTACAATTGGGCGGCCCTTTGATCCCGCAGCGCGAAGCGATCTCATGACGATGAAAGTCCGCAAAGCCGTTTTCCCAGCCGCCGGTCTGGGCACGCGTTTTCTGCCCGCCACCAAAGCCCAGCCCAAAGAGATGCTCCCGATCGTCGACAAACCGATCATCCAATATGGGGTCGAAGAGGCGATGGCCTCCGGCTGCGACCAGATCCTCATCATCACCGGACGAGGCAAGCAGTCGATCGAGGACCACTTCGACGTCAGCTACGAACTCGAAAAAATGCTCGAGGAGCGGCACAAGACCGATCTGCTGAACATCGTGCGTAACATTTCCGACATGATGCACGTCGCCTACGTCCGCCAGAAGGAAGCGCTGGGCCTGGGCCATGCGGTGCTTATGGCGCGTGAACTGGTGGGCAACGAGCCTTTCGCGGTGCTGCTGGCCGACGACGTGATCGACAATCCCGTGCCGGCGCTCAAGCAGATGGTTAACGTATTCAACGAAAAGCAGTGCAGCGTGATCGCGGCGCAGGTGGTCGAGGGCAAGATGATTTCTTCTTACGGCGTCTTCGACGCGCAGCCCGCCCAGGGATTCAATGGGCGTCTGTTCGAGATCCGCAACATGGTCGAGAAACCGAAACCCGAAGAGGCCCCGTCGAACCTGGCGATCATTGGCCGTTACATTCTGACTCCGGCAATTTTCGATTGCCTGGCAAAGACTCCGACCGGGGCCGGCGGCGAACTGCAACTCACCGACGGCATGCGCATGCTGCTGAAGCAGGAAAAAATGTACGCCTACGTTTACGAAGGAAAGCGCTACGACACAGGCGACAAATTGGGCTTCTTGAAAGCGACGGTGGAATTCGCTCTCAAGCGCTCGGACCTAGGTAGTCCCTTCCGCGAATACCTCAAAGATCTCAAGCTATAGATCCGGATTGCAGCCGGTCTGCCTATTGGAATCAGTGTTTTTGGGGGCGTAACCGAGGTAACTTTAGCGGTGCCCGACCCCGTGCTAGCCTCGTTATGTACGTTTTAAATCAGCAACTTCCAAAGAGACTCCTTTAACGGATGCCGAAAATTCCCATCTTTCGCCTAGGGGGCCGGCCGGACAAGCCAGCGTTGCCGGACCTGGCTGCGTCGACTCCATTTGTCGCGCTCGAGGGAATCTCGGTCGGCGTCGATAACCTGAGACATGACGTGGTGCTGAGCCCGCGTTTTGTGGAGCTGGCTCGAGCTCAGGTTGCGCACCTGATCGCGCGTCACGGTGAGCTGGAAGGATTGCTGGGAGCGGAAACGCCACAGGCGGCGCAAGGGCCTTCGTGGATCCGAAGCCAGCTGGGGAAAGTTACCAAGCTGAAACCTGATGCGGGAGAGTGGAAATCGGCTCTGACCGAGCTGCAGGTTTCTTCCCTCAACCGAGCCAAGAAAGAATTCAAGCTGTCAGTGGATCTGCTGGCGCGTCTGGCGGTGACCAAGTTTTTGCGCGCGGAGATGAACCTGCAGTTTGCGCAGGTCGTGGAACGTTGCCGCGTGTTGCTCAAGGGTTATGACAATGCGCGGGCGCAACGGGCCCATGAATATCGCGAACGGATTGCAGGATTCCAGGTAAGAAAAAAGATCATTCTGCGCAAGACAGGGCAGGAACTTTTTGAAACTTTGCGCGAGGTCGAGAAAAGTACGCTGTCGCGCACTCGACGATCGCTGTTTGGGGAAGAGACCAACGGCGGAAGTTACTTCACCTATCCGCTGTTCCTGAACCGGCTGCTCTTTACTGAAGACGGGCGGGACGATTATCTGTGCGCCGAGCATTACGTCATGCTGGGCAACTGGGATCGCGATCCGGACCGGTACGGACGGCTGCGGGAGATCGTCTCCGGATTCCTGCGTTCGCTGTATGGCGAGGAAGTCAGCGCGGACACCCTCGACTCGTGGATGAACGTTCCCGACAATGCGCGCGAGCTGGTAGGTTCGGGGACGCCCGAGGATTCCGCCGAAGGATTCGCGCAGCAGGAGCGGCTAGCTGCGTGGGTGCGACTGCTGGAAGATGAGCGGGTGATGGAGAATGTAATCGCGTCGTACCACGTGGTGCCGCTGCTCAGCGAATACGCGCCTCGCATCAATCCGCAACAATTGAAGAATGCGCTGATCGACCGGACGGAATGCGATCGCGTGGAGAGAATGATTCAGGAGCATGGCAGGCTGTCACCCAACAGTTTGTATGCCGGAGTGGCGAAGGTGGCGAGCTGCCGCGGCGCGGAGCGGGCGAAGGTGGCGGCGCGATTCCTGGGCGACTTCTTCCATTATCATCGCGACCTGCGGCGCCTAGAAATCCTGAATGCGGCTCTGGACTCAGTGAATCTGGTGGGGAACGAGCGGCTGCAGGAATTGTCGCGAGTAAACGGCACTCTGTATGAATTCCTGCTTCCGGAGGAGCAGGGCAAGACGGACGTGGAACGCGTGCTGCGCCACGTGGTCCTCAAGGCAGACGTGCGCGATTCGACGCGGCTGACCCGGACGATGATGGAGAAGGGATTAAACCCGGCGTCGTATTTCAGCCTGAACTTTTACGATCCAGTGAACAAGCTGCTGGAGAAATACGGCGCGCAGAAAGTGTTTCTGGAAGGCGACGCGATCATCCTGGCCATTCTAGAGCGGGAGGGCGAGCCGGGGCTGGCGGTGAGCCGCATGTGCGTGCTGGCGCGCGAGATCATTGAAATTGTGCGCGGGTATAACGAATTGATGCAGCGCTCGGGCATGCCGCAACTGGAGCTGGGAGTGGGTATCACGCTGCAGGAAGCAGCGCCGCTGTACCTGATGGATGGCGAACATCAGATCATGATCTCGGAGGCGCTGAACGAGAGCGACCGGCTGTCGTCGTGCAACAAACGCGCGCGAAAAGTGATGGAGCCGCAGGCTGGACCGTTTCACGTGTATGCGTTTCAGTCGGCGGAGTTGGACGAGGATGGCAATCCGGAAGACGTGATTCTGAATTTCAACCTGGGCGGAATCCGAATGAACGAAGCCGCGTTCGCCAAATTGCAGAAGGAAATCACGCTGGAGCACCTGAAGGTACGGTTGCCGGCTTCGTTTGCGTCGTCGGACAAAGGGGAGTACCGGCTGTTCAGCGCGACGGTGCCGGTCGATCGCGACATTTTCCGAATTATCGTGGTGCGCGAAAGCCGCATTCCGCGCGTTAATTCGGCGGATTTCTCGGTGAAGGGATGGACGGAGCGATCGTATTACGAAATCTGCACCGATCCCGCGATTTATGCGGCACTGGAAAGACGAAAGGGCGTCGGGCGCGGCTAGACGATTTGTGGGCTGACCCTCCCCTTCGCCGGTCGTCGCTGTGCAGTGACTCTAGGTGATCACATCTGAAACGTAGCCCACAGCGTCTCCCCAGCTAAAAATCCGTTCCCTGGCGGCTTGGTCGGAATGGAATCTGAAATGTCGCCTCAACATCAACCGGAGAGCCATTCTTCATGGCCGGTTGAAACTGCCACTGTGCGAGGGCTTCGCTTGCGTATCGATCCAGGCGAAGATCCACTCCCCGCAGCAC
This sequence comes from uncultured Acidobacteriota bacterium, assembly GCA_963719865.1. GTDB lineage: Bacteria > Acidobacteriota > Terriglobia > Terriglobales > Acidobacteriaceae > Sulfotelmatobacter. The sequence goes on from CAVRDS010000084.1 coordinate 47,370, forward strand.
TCGAACATTGCCGACGGTGCCGTCAGACCGGATGACCGCGTAGAGAATCACCGTGCCGGCAACGTTTTCGTGCATCAACTGCAGAGGGTACGCGGGGTCGACTTTGCGCGTGGCCATGGGCTGCGAAAGATCTTCAGAGGGAGCGCTCGCGCCATTGGATTCGCGATCGCGTTCGGCAAAGCGGATGACCCAGCTTCCGCCCGAGGAATTCAGGTTGGGCATATTCAATCGGACCGAGTAGAACTTGCGGTTGCCGAAGACGGCGCGCTCGGCCGGGGAAAGACTGGCAATGCTTTCTGCCGGCATCGGGCGAGTGGATGGAACGCCGACACGGGGCGGGCGGGCGCTGGCTAGAAGGTTGGGATTGACTGTCTGGGTAGAGGTGCCGCTTCCGGAGACTCCAGTCGGAGAACTGTTGGCGTTTTTCCCGACATAGAGACCCGCCGGAAGATCGCTGGTTCCCTTTCGCGTCGAGTTATTTCCGTTCGCATTGCTGCCGTTGCCTGCGGCCGCACCGGGCGAACCTGATGCTCCCGGATGACCTTCGGGAGTGGCGGCAAAAGTTCCGCGGCGGTTGCCGGCAGGAGGATCGGACGGCGCGCCCACCGTGGGATGCAGATTCAGCGCGACAACTCGGCCGCGTGATCCGAAGGACGCACCGGAAGCCGAGGAGGTCAGCGACGGTGGAGGAGCTACGATCTGGGATCCGATGCCGGCAACAGCAGACGGCAACGCGCGTGCGCGTTGTTCCGCAACAGGAAGCTGCGGCGCCGGAGCGATGACCGGGCTGCGTCCGATGTTGAGATCATCGAGTGGGCGCTCGCGAGAGGTCTCAACCGCGGGCGGCGGCGTGATGAGTGCAGGCTGCAAAGACTGAGGGGCAGTTGCAGCGGAGGCGCGCAAGTCCGGCGGTGGGGGCACGACGGAGTCCAGCGGACGCGTCATGCGAGTGATCTCTGCGGCGGGAGTGAGCGGAGGCGGCTGAATTTCCAGGCTCGGCTTCTCCTCGTCGGACCAGGCCACGATGTTGGGCAGGGGAACATCGTGCTGCAATTTCACGCTGGGCGGCGTCACCACCGTTTGAGTGTGATTGTCCGACTCGGCAGGCACGGAAATGATGGGCTGCTGGGTGAAGTCCGGGTCAGCGTGGGCTGGGCGTGCAGCGGACTCATCACGGGTGTCGAGATGAGGAAGATCCTCCGGCGCCTGGTAGTAGACCACCTGGGAGCGATCAAAGATTTGCGGCGGGACCACTCGTGGCTGAAGAGAAAAAATGTGCGTGAGAACTACGAGCAGCGCGCCCGCGAGCACGTGACATCCGCCGGATTTCAGAAATCCATACCACGGAAGGCTGCGCTTCACGAATACATCGGGCCAGAAATCAGCAGGAGGCGATTGCAGCTCGAGGCGAGGCCCAGGCGTTGGCAGAACCAAGGCTCGCAGGTTGCTAAAGAAAACGCGCGGGCGCGAAGGTAATTCGACCAGAAGCCGCGGGACGGCTGCGGTCTGCGGCATCTGTTGGACGGGCCCGACGGACATCTGTTTATAGTAGATGCGGAAACCAGAATCCGGATAGCCGGAAGGGCAAAGATAAAGACAAATTATTCGTGGCGCTTGAACGTGGCTTAAAACTGGGCGGTAGTGAGTCAGTTTGAACTTCGTCGACTGCGTGCGCGCGGGAGATCCTTCGCCCCGCTGGTGAAAACGCGGGACTTCAGGATGACGCCTCTCAGAAATCTCGCCTTGAGGAAATGGAACTGACCACTGCGAACTAGGCGCCGGCGGCGTAAGTTTCGGAAGAAAGCGTTTATAATCGTGGGTCCGGCTCACCGCCGGAACTCTTTCTGCAAGGACTCACTTTGCTTGACTTCTTAGGAGATTTAAAACGCACGCACATGTGCGGGACGTTGCGCGTTTCCGACGCCGGGAAAAAAGCCGTATTGATGGGATGGGTGAACCGGCGGCGCGATCTGGGAAACATTATCTTTATCGATTTGCGCGACCGGACGGGCATTACACAAGTCGTATTCAATCGCGAATTGAATGCCGCCGCCCACGTAAAGGCGGAGTTGCTGCGCAATGAATATGTGATCGCCGCCATCGGTACGGTCAAGCTGCGCGACGCCGACACGGTGAACAAAAATATTCCGACCGGCGACGTGGAGCTGGTGGTCGACGAACTCCGCATTCTGAATGAATCGAAGCTGCCGCCGTTCCTGCCTTCGGACACCGCGCTGACCAATGAAGAGACTCGGCTAAAGTATCGTTACATTGATTTGCGGCGCGATGTGATGCAGTTCAACATCGAGACGCGGCATAAAGTCGCGAAGGCAATCCGCGACTATCTTTCGGCACAGGGATTTTTCGAAATCGAAACACCGTTTATGACGCGATCGACGCCGGAAGGCGCGCGCGATTATCTGGTACCCAGCCGGGTGCAGCCGGGGACGTTCTATGCGCTGCCGCAGTCGCCGCAACTGTTTAAGCAGATCCTGATGATTTCGGGATTCGACAAATATTTTCAAATCGTGCGCTGCTTCCGCGACGAAGATCTGCGCGCGGATCGCCAGCCGGAGTTTACCCAGATCGATCTGGAAATGTCGTATCCGCAGGCGGAGCGCGTTTGGGAAGTAGTGGAGGGATTCCTGAAGGCGGCCTTCCTGGCAACGGGCGAAGAGATCGCAACCTCGTTTCCGCGGATGGATTATGACGAAGCGATCCGGCTGTACGGGATCGATAAGCCGGATTTGCGGCTGCCGGCATTTACCGATGTGCGCGATTGCTTCACGCCGGAGAACCTGCAGGAACTGGCGATCAATGCGAACCTGCCGGTGATCGCGATTCGCACTCCCAAGGTTGGAGAGCTTTCGCGCAAAGAGCGGGATGACATCAAGCCGATGTTTCATTCCAAGGGCGGGGCGAGAGTCTACGAAGATTTCAAGCGGATTGGCAATAAGTATCCGGATGCGGCAGCGGCGATTGCGAAAAAGACCACGATGGAAGAAGGCGACCTGATGGTGCTGGTGGCAGGCGCGGCGCAGGCGGGGCCGCACACTGCGATGCCGGCGCACCGGAAAGTTACGCCGTCTGAATTGGCGATTTATGCTTCGGCGGGATTGCTGCGGCTGGCGCTCGCGCAGAAGTATGCCGACCGGCATGGCATCTTCAAGAAGACCGGAGATCCGGCCAAGGATTACCGGTTTCTGTGGGTTACGAATTTTCCGATGTTCGAGTGGGATGAAGGCGAGAAGCAGTGGATGGCGGCGCACCATCCGTTTACCTCTCCGCACGATCAGGACATGAGCCTGCTGGAGCAGGGAGTGGAGTCGGTGAACGATCCGCAGTCGACGCTGAGCGCGGTGCGGGCGCTGGCCTATGACGTGGTGCTGAACGGGACCGAACTGGGATCGGGATCGATTCGTATTCACCGGCAGGACATTCAGCGGAAGATTTTTCGTGCGCTCGGGATGTCCGAAGAAGAGGCCAAGTCGCGCTTCGGATTTTTTCTGGAGGCGCTGGAGTACGGTACGCCTCCGCATGGAGGGATTGCGCTGGGACTCGACCGTATCGTCATGATTCTTGCCGGGGCGGAAAGTCTGCGCGAGGTGATTCCATTCCCCAAGACGGCGCGTGCGGTGGACCTGATGTGCGATGCGCCGACACCGGTTAACGAGCGGCAATTGAAAGAGCTGGGGATTTCGCTGAAGAAGTGAGTTCGGCAGTTAGCAGGCGGAGCGGCGCTCAATCACATTCGTGTGCCGTGCGACGCCCAGAGATTCTGAATTATCTGGAGTTCATCGCAGGTGAGCGCCGATGATGTAGATCACACTGGAACAAAGGGCGGCTAGCGTTGCGACAGCAAGAACTGGACGTACGAAATTCCTGGGGCGCGGGGGATCCCAAGTCGCAATTGCGGATCGGAACTCTTCAATTAGTTCTTCTTCTCGAGTGTTTCGATAAAGTTCAGACTGAAATGCCAACTGGAGGGTGCGCTGGTCGTGATCGCTGAGATCCACAAAGCGGAAGGGTTGCTGGGTGGGGGACGCGGAAAGCATCTCCACCGTCGCAAACAACAAGCCCTTGTGGGTGCGGAACATCAAAGTCGCTTGGAGCCCCGGATCGATTACGCGCGGCGCGGATACGATGCCGCCAGTTCTGGAAATAACGTCCAACTCACATTGCATGACGTGAGAGTCCCGGAACTGAAGAACAACTGAAGTTCTCTCAGCGAGACGGAAGCGGGTGGCCCGCCGGTTCTGATGCAGATAGGGAGTCATACGGCGTTGGCTTAGTATGACACCTGTTTGCAAAAAACAGAGCGTTACGACAGTAACGAAGGGGCTTCGTGGAACCCTATCGGGAACGATTGGTGTTGTTCTGCTTCGGTAGGCACGCTGGTGAACATTGTGATGAACCTGCACTCGGAGCAAGCGAAATGGTCAACCCTAGCAAGCGCGACTCAGGCGCCAGGAAGGTAGTCGCCACCGCCAGATCCATCGTCACCTATCAGATCGGTCTTTCTGAAGGCTGTCGACTGATGCACCGGAATTTTAGTTGGCTTGCGCCCTACGAAAAGGACTTGCCGACGATATTCCATGAGTACTTGGGGCAAGTCGTGGGCTTGCCGCTTGGATCGGAACGACTGCTTTGGGACCGTGAAACCCTTCGCGAAAAGGACCTTATCCTTGAAGCCACGAACCAGCGCTTTCGCAATCAAATCTTCGATGAATGTTGGGCTCTGATCGACCGCTTTGCTGAGCCAATCTTCCCCATCGAAGCAACGCCGCCAGGCAGGTAGCGCAATCTCGCTATGACCGCGCTATTCCCCAATGAGTGAGCCGCTCACAACATCTTTTACGATCGCGATATGCCAGCGATTAGCGTCGTGGCGGCCGCGGAGACGGAGTTTCAAGTAATTGTCCGTAAGGGCCTCGGTGAACTCACTATCTGCATCGCTGCCGATGACGTTCAGCGTGATCGCCTCCACATAGTTGCCGACGAAGCTGCGCATGAAGGCCAGCTTTTTCTCGGAGGCCAGTTCGCGCAGGATCCGGTTGCGTTCGCGTGCGATCTGCACTGGAACTTGATTCGACATGCCCGCCGCTGGTGTGCCCGGCCGCGCCGAGTAGGTGAAGACGTGCAGATAGGTGAATGGCGCCTCTTCGACCATCTTCCGCGTGGCTACGAATTCCACGTCCGTTTCGCCGGGAAATCCGACCATAACATCGGCGCCGATTGCGGCGGCGGGCATGGCTGCATGAATCTTCTCGATCTTCTCGCGATAGTGCCACGGGCGATATTTGCGGTGCATGCGGCGCAGGACAGCATCGCTGCCGGATTGCATGGGCACGTGAGCGTGCTTGGCGATGCGCTGCGATGTTGCTACGACTTGGATTAGTTCGTCGGACCAGTCCATGGGCTCGACGGAAGAGATGCGCAGCTTCTCGAGAGTGGTCTCCGACAGAATTGCGCGGACGAGATCGACCAGAGAAGCAGGCGAGCTTCGCTCGCCCGGACGGCCGAGGGCGGCCGTCCCCACATAAGCCGTCTTCACATGGGCTGTCTCCATGTGAGCTGTCTCCACGTGAGCTGTCAGATCCTTTCCCCAGCGGCCGAGATTGATGCCGCTGATCACGACTTCGCGGTATCCGGCGGCGACCAACGTATTCACTTCGCGGATGATTCGATCCATCTGCAGCGAGCGGCTTTGCCCGCGGACGAAGGGGATCACGCAGAAGGAGCAGCGGTTGTCGCAGCCATCCTGCACTTTGAGATTGGGGCGCGTGCGCTCGTTGGCGGCGTCGAAGACGGGCGCGGCCAGCAGCTCGGTATGAGCGAAGATGTCGGAGACGAAAATCGAGTTCTCAGTTCTCAGTTCCCGGTTCTCAGTCAATTTTGAGAGCGATACGAAGCCTGGCTGTGTTGCCTTCCCAATGAAGCCATTCTGCAGCGCAATTTCTGCCAACTGGTGTTTATGCGAGTTGCCCACGACGACACTCACGCCGGGCAGCGCCGCGATTTCTTCGGGGGCGCGCTGGGCGTAGCATCCGGTCACCACGATGTGGGCATCGGGATTTTGGCGGCGCACTCTGCGGATCGCGGCTCGAGCATCCTGATCCGCCGCGGTCGTCACGGTGCAGGTGTTCAGGACGACCACGGAGGCGCGCGAGGCCGTAGAAGCGCGAACCAGTCCCTGCTCTTCGAACTGACGTTCCAGAGCGGCGCCATCGGCCTGCGTGGCGCGACAGCCGAAGTTTTCTACAAAGAATCCGGGCACACTCTATGGTAACGCACACGGATGCCGATACCTGCTCACTGGCGTGGGCGGGACGGCGGATCAGGCGGAAGCTGCGGGTCTCCTTGCCTGGAAGCACTCTCGGCAAAAGACGGGACGGCCTTGTGTGGGACGGAAAGGAACGGTAGTTTGCTTTCCGCATCCCGAACACGTGGCCTGGGTCTCGACTTTGGTGTAGCGGTAGGGTTGTCCCGGCGCAGGAGGTGCGCCGAGTACAGCAACCCGTTTGGTTTTGCAGGCTTTGCAGCGTTTAGGTTCGTTTTTGAACTGCTTATCATGAAAGAAAAGCTGTTCCCCAGCCGTGAAAATGAAATCACTCCCACAGTCGATACACTTGAGCACCTTGTCCTGAAATTCCATTGAGGATGGCTCCCTTCAGCCCCATTCCGCGCGCCCACCCGCGGGGAAAGAACTGCGGTGGAAAAGCGAAAATGCAGGTTGTCTACTGCTCCCCCTCTAACTGCACCCTTGGACTCGGCCCGCCACGCTCCTGGAACGGAGCGCGGGTAAAGCTACTTCGTATTTTCAATGCCGGAGGAATGATGAATATGAATAATCCCTGCTGCAGCTTAAAGTGGTGGGGGCCAGATCAAGCAGAGCCGCCCCGGGAGGGAGCGGCCCTTTACTGCATTAGTCCTGTTCCTTGCGCGTTTTCTTGCGAGCTCGCTTGCGAGCCAGCGCGGCCTTCACGCGCTTTTTCTCGCCGGGCTTCAGGTAGAAGGAGTGGCGCTTGACCTCCTTGATAATGTCTTCCTGTTGCACCTTGCGCTTAAAGCGGCGTAGAGCGTTCTCGAGGGATTCGCCCTCTTGAAGCCTAACTTCTGCCAAACTGACACACCCCCAAACTCGTCCGGATGGACCGAATAGTTATTACAAGGATTTGACTCCAAGTCAAGAGGGGCAGGGGAGAATTTCTTTAAGAATATCGATCATTTTGGGAAAACAGGCTCATTTTGAGACGGATTCTGCGTCGGTAGGGCTAGGTTTTAAGATCGGCTTTCGCAAGAAGAATAGAAAAATGACGGCAGGCCAGAGCTGCAGGAAAAGGCGGTTGAGCGAGAAACGCAAGTGCCAGTAGAGATCATAAGGAGTGATGAGGTAGATGAGGAAAAAGCCAGCGAGCGTCACTGCTAGGGCGATGCGGGAAGCTCGAACGCCCGGGTCGGCGATTTGCATGCGTTTGCCAGGCGCGGCGAAATAGAGGCCCGCTAGCAGCACAGTGCCCGGGATCAGGAGCCAGTCTCCAAAACGGAGGAAATCTTTGCCGTACCACTTCAGGATGGCATGGTAGCGCGAGGCATCCAAAAGCTTGTGGAAGGCGACTGACGCGAACAGTTCGTTGGAAACTCCGACCGAATGTTTGAACCATTCGACGAGTAGAAGAAGTGGGACGATGCCGGCAAGAAAAAACGCGAACCAGGTTTTTGCTTGCCAATCATTTCTATTGCGTTGCGGGGGCGCCTCCGAAGTCACTGATTTGCTTGGAGTGATAAAGACAACCAGCAAACGAGCTGCCAGGATTGCCAGTAAAAAGAGCAGGCCCTCATTTTTCGTCCATGCGGCGAAGCCGCAAGAAATTCCCGCCAAAACGAGCAGACCTCGAGAGTGCTCAGTAATGGAGTTTCGTTCGGAAAGGCATAGCAGGACGATCGTGGCGAGAATAAAAAATGAAAGAGGCACGTCGGCATACTGAGCCGTTCCTTGCTCGATAAAGAAGGGGGTTGCCAAAAGGGTGAGTCCGCCTAAGATCGCGGAGATTTGGCCGCGGAGCAAAGCCAGAGAGGAAAACAAGAGCCCGACCGTGCTGAACGTGAAGACTAGACCAATCACGGCAGGCACAATTTGGCTCTCGTATCCCAGTCCAGTCCAGAAGTGAGCAATGGCGGCCGGCAAGAGCAGGGGATAGTCGGGATGAGACCAGGGAATGAGCGCGGTGAAGCCATCGCGCCAGTGCGCGCCGCCACGAAACAGGAAGCGGGCGTGGAGGTTCCAGATGGCGAAGGCGTCCCAGCCGTCGCCGTGGGGGTGGGCGATGGTCCGCAGGATCGCCGAGTAGAGTGCAGCGAGAAGTGCGATGGCAAATGCTGCGTGGAGGACAAGAAGAAGCCAGCCGGGATCCTTTTTCTCGTTTGAGAGATTCTCGTTTGAGAGAGATAAAGAGAAAGACAAGGTGGTGACGGCGCCCGTGCGGCTGCGCTGGAAGAGATAACCGGCCAGAAGCAGCACGAATACAGCAAGATCGACGGCAAGCAGATTCTTACCGCTACCGCCGGACTCGCATGACACAAAAAAAATCACCGAGAAAAGTCCGAGGCCAAAGCCCAGCGACAGTGAGCCCTTCAACAGTAATTTCACACTCGTGGCGGACTCACGCGGCCATAGCAACAAGACGAGAAGAACACCGCTCGCCGCACACAACAGTGCAAGCAGCGCAGCCAGCATTTACGGTTGATCCTCGCCGGCGAAAAGCAGAACGCCATCTCCGCAATCCTTCACCAGTCGGAGTTTTGCAGCAGTCGAACGATCCGGAGGGCCCGAAGGGAAGTTGCCGACTACCAAGGGATGGTTGGGCGAGCGGTCAAGGACGAGGGGAGCGAGTGCGTACTGCGCTAAATAGTAGGGGGCGACGCCCGATTCTCCGGCGTCTCCGACGTAGCCGATCACGCCTCGCGGAGGCAGGGCGGCTTTCAGCCCAGCGAACCGGAGATCGGAGCGCCGCGCAATGTCGTCGGGAGCGGCACGACCGGGGATAGGGGCTTCCATCACGAGGTGCGCCGAAGATAGCAGGCAGCAGAGAACGAATATCAGTAGAACGAGTCGAGTTCTCGCGGGAAGGTTCTGCGCCGAAGCCTTCATGGTGGACGAAAAAGCTGGCTGCATTATACGTCGGCTGTTAAAGCCGGTGGA